>NZ_CP048409.1:1310000-2510000 GCF_010448835.1 Draconibacterium halophilum | reverse complement strand
CCAATAACCTAAAATCTGAATCATGAAGAAACTTTCATTCCTTTTCTATTTTCTGTTAGTAATCAGCATTAACAACCTCAACGCACAGGAATTTAAACTTACATCATCCGGTTATTTTCAAAACCATGGATTGGACGTAATGGCCTTCGTTGATATTTATCCTGAAGGACATCAGGGCGGTGTTTCGCTGATTATGCACGGAAACCGTATTGTCACTAATGGCGACATTAGATTGGAACCCACTCCCGAATAATGGCAGCCAGTGCCTATTTTAGCAAAATGAAAAAGCAGTTGCAGAAAGGTGCCGATGTGGTGATTACCAGCGGCCTGCTAAAAGCCATACAAAACGATATTGTCGAGTTACGAGCAGAAGACAAGGACGCGCTTATTAACGATTTTGGTTTCTGGGGAAGCACGGACAAAGATATCCTGATTCCTAAAGTGCTGTAACTAAGTATTAATTCATTTTTGTATATTTTATATAGAAAGTAACTTAGTTGAAATAGAAGTGAGACTTTATCAAGAACAAAAAATACAGACCGCTGCAAAAGCCTGATTTTAAGCGCTTTTATTTTTTCGTGAAATACCAAAAAGGTCATACAATTCAAAATACGCGGTTTTTACAGCCTCTGATAATCATTTTTTTTGGAAAGGACCGAACTGAAATTCACTTATTCCGCCATAATTTGGCAAATAACAATCTGTTAACGAACCTTCATTTTAAAAATATGTTACTAACTAGTAACGATGTTATTTTGACAACTTTTTAAACAAATTAATCACTAAAATTATGAAGCAATTTGCATTAACAGTTTTGATAGTACTTTTTTCGATAACAAGTTGGTCAAAAAAGAATCCGATGCCGTTAATTGGAGATAAAGCTCCTTCTTTTACCGAAAAATCAACAAATGGAATATTAAACTTTCCCGAAGATTTTGGGACTAACTGGAAAATATTATTTAGCCACCCACTGGATTTTACAGCTGTTTGTACTTCTGAATTATGCGGATTGGCCCGAAGTCAAAAGAAACTGGATTCGCTGGGCGTAAAAATAGCCGTAGTATCAATTGATGAAGTTGAAAGACATTTACTGTGGAAAGAATTTATGGAAAGAGTGTTGAAGGAAGAAAATGTAGCCACCCAAATAGAATACCCAATTGTAGCTGATCTTTCAGGAGAAGTTTCGAAAAAATACGGAATGTTGCATCACTCCTCAAATGACAAAAGAGACGTGAGAGGTGTATTTATTATTGATCCGGATAACATTATCCAAGCCATTACTTTTTATCCGATGAGTGTGGGAAGAAATATGAATGAAATAATAAGAACGGTTGAAGCACTGCAACTTACACAAAAAGAAAATGTGCTTACCCCATTAAATTGGCAACCCGGAGACGATGTTCTTGTTCCGCACAAACCTTACACATCGGATGAATTAGAAATAAATCCCGAGCTGGAAAACCAGTATTATAATAAAGGAGAATACATGTGGTTTAAAAAAATGAAGAAGAAATGATCTGAAAGTGTCATCAGGCACACATTTTAACTACAGGTAGTTAGGTGGCTCTCGCCGGACTGATATTTGCAATAATTGTGGTACTCGTTTAACTTATTTATAAATCTATTTTATAAAGAAATTACCGGCTGGTTTGCCGGGATTTTTGCCGAATCCAAAACAACAGATTGGCGATATATTAAACCCTTTTTGTTCCCCCTTAAAATTTCAGGTTATAGAGATCTTAACCCAAAAAGGCTTTATTTTATTTGTTTAACGGGTGA
This sequence comes from Draconibacterium halophilum, assembly GCF_010448835.1. Taxonomy (NCBI): domain Bacteria; kingdom Pseudomonadati; phylum Bacteroidota; class Bacteroidia; order Marinilabiliales; family Prolixibacteraceae; genus Draconibacterium; species Draconibacterium halophilum. The sequence goes on along the minus strand of NZ_CP048409.1, from coordinate 2,508,221 downwards.
TTCTAAATTCGTAAGAAAATAAAAAAGTATTAGTTTTACGCATCAAAAAGAATAACCTGAATGATAATTGAAACCTTTTCATACCCCAGAGCGGCTGTTATTGGCAATCCATCGGATGGATATTATGGCAAAACCATCGCCTTTGTATTCTCCAATTTTATGGCAAATGTTCAGCTCTATCAGACCCCCGAGTTAGAAATTAAGCCACAGCGCCTGGATATTACAACATACAAAGACATGCAATCGCTGGTTGAAGACATTAACTTTGCCGGTTATTATGGAGGTATGCGTTTGCTAAAGGGAATGATAAAGGTATTTTATGAGCACTGTGTGAAGAATAACATTCAGTTGGCCAGCAAAAATTTCACAATTCGCTATCAATCAAATATCCCTTTACGATTAGGATTAGCCGGATCAAGTGCAATTTTATCGGCATTTTTAAAAGCAATGTGTTTGTTTTATGAAGTGTACATTGATCCTGCTACATTTGCCAACCTGGTACTTTCGGTTGAAAACGGAGAGTTAGGTATTTCAGCCGGCTTGCAAGACCGGGTTGCTCAAGCTTTTGAAAAACCCGTTTTTATGGATTTTAATAAGAAAACCATGGAAGAAAAAGGGCATGGTAATTATAAGGTTTTAAATACCACCAATTTCCCTAATTTTTACATTGCTTTTCGGAAAGATCTTTCGGAAGGTACGGAAACAATTCATAATAATTTGAAAGCACGTTTTAATATTGGCGAAGAAAAAGTGCTTGAGGCCATGAATCGTTGGGGACAAATTACTGAGGAGTTTAAAACAGCCTTGTATAATAATGATTGTGAATTAATGCACCAATTGATAGATGAAAACTTCGATCTGCGTCGTTCATTAATCACCATTAGCAAAGGAAATATTGAAATGGTTGAAATGGCCCGGTCAGTCGGTGCCAGCGCAAAGTTTACCGGTTCGGGAGGGGCAATTATTGGCACGTATAAAGACGAACTTATGTATAGTAAACTAAAAGGTACACTTAATAATAATAACATTGAAGTAATAAAACCAAACATCGTTAACAATTAAAAAATGATAAAAAAAGCAGTAATTCCGGCAGCAGGTTACGGAACCCGGTTTTTGCCGGCAACCAAATCATCGCCTAAGGAAATGATTCCAATTATAGATACCCCCGTAATACAATATGTTGTTGAAGAAGCTGTTGAAAGTGGAATCACAGATATTTTAATGATTATTGGTAAAGGGAAACGAGCCATCGAAGAACATTTCGACAGGAGTCCTATCCTGGAAGAGTCGCTCCTGAGAAAACAAAACCTGAAAATGCTCGATAAAATCCGGTCCATTTCGAACATGGCCAACATACATTTTGTCTGGCAAAAAGAGATGAATGGACTGGGAGATGCTATTCTACATGCCAAATGTCATGTGGGTAACGAACCGTTTGTTATTCTGCTGGGTGATACACTAGTGCAAAGCGAAGATGGTCCGGTTACCAAACAACTAATTGATGTGTACAATAAAAATAAAGGTTCGGTGATTGCTTTGGAAGAAGTTGAACCGAAGAATGTAAGTAAGTACGGAGTGATTGACGGCACACCCATTTCTGATTGTGTGGTGCAGGCAAAAGGCTGGATTGAAAAACCATCGATTGAAGAGGCTCCTTCAAACCTGGCTGTTGCAGGCCGGTATTTGTTTACCCCTGAAATTTTTGATTATCTGGAAACTACAACTCCCGGCAAAAACAACGAAATACAACTTACCGATGCCATGAAAGAAATGGTAAAATCTCATCCGATGTACGGAATGAAATTTAATGGCAAACGATACGACATTGGTAATAAGCTGGGCTTTCTGAAAACAAATATTGAGTTTGGATTAAAAGATCCTGAAATAGGTGAAGAAATGAAAATGTGGATTAAAGAATTTGCAGCGGGTCTTTAAAGAATTTCCTCGCTTATTTGCCTAAAGCAATAGCATCCGGAGAAGCAATTCCGATGTATTCCACTTTTTTCGGAATGCTAACCAACCATCTTTATCGACAAATGAAAAGTTGCTGCATTCAACACGGCTTTTGGGGTAATATTGAACTGATGACCAGTGTATTCATGTTTCTCTTCATATCAGTTCCAATGAATATGCAAGAAAAATATCAGCCTCCTGAGCCTGTACGCGTTAGCATGGATGGTTTGGTAAAGTCGGAATTTATTTTCCCGATACAATAAGCCAACCCCGCAATGTTAAACTCGCATTATTGAATTCCGTTCATTAAGAATAATTAATTCCGCTTTTCACTTTTCCTACAATATCTTCCAAAATCAAATACAAACAAGGCACAAGTACAAGGATAATCGACGTGGCGAAAATAATACCAAAGCCAAGCGAAATAGCCATTGGGATGAGATAATATGCCTGCCGAGAAGTTTCCAGAATTATCGGGGTAAGCCCACCGAACGTTGTAAACGTGGTTAAAATTATTGGTCTGAAACGTCGCAGACCGGCTTCGTGAATGGCATCAAAAACCGATTGCTCCTTTCGTTTATGATTGGCATAATCAATCATAATCAGTGAATCGTTTACCACCACTCCGGAAAGTGCGATTACACCCATCAGGCTGATTAACGAAAGGTCGTAGCCCAGTAAAATATGACCGATAACTGCACCTACAATTCCGAATGGAATGGCTGTCATTACAATTAAAGGTTGCAGATAGCTTCGGAAGGCTATTGCCAGTAAAGCATAAATAATCATCATGGCCATAGCGAAACCTCCCCAAAGCGCCTGTGTCGATTCGCGCATTTCGGCCTGGCTTCCCTGAAAACTCCAGGTTATTCCCGGGAAATCGGCACGAAGCTGCGGAAGAACTTCATTATTAATGGAAGCCAACACGCGGCTTACGGCGTTGGCAGGTTCCACATCCATACCTACATTTATCACTCTTCGTCCGTCGCGTCGGTTAATGGATGTATAAGCTTCTCCTTCTTCCAGATTTACAACTTCCAATAACGGAACTTCAATTCCGCCGGGTGTTCTGATGTTTAAATCTTCCAGGTTATAAATATCCTGGCGCTCATTAAGCGGAAGTTTCACACGCACCTCAATTTCATTGGTTTCGCGTAGCTGACGCATTGCAAGCGACCCGTAAAAAGCGTTTCTTAACTGGCGGCCAACATCATTTGGAGTTAACCCAAGATTGCGGCCTTCCGTCAAAAGCTTGAAATCGAACTGGGTTTTGCCTTTATCGTAATTATCGCTTACGTCGCGGGTTGCTTCAAAAGATTCCATTCGCTCAAAAAATGCCTGGCTGGCATGTTCCAAAACTTCAATGTCAGAATGGCTGATATCAACACTAATGTCCTGCTGGTATCCTCCGGGGCCTCTTTCTGCTTCAAAAGTTATCTGGTCTACACCTTCAATATCGCCAATTTCATCGCGCCATAGTTCAATCACATCCTGGGCTTTCATATCGCGTTGATCTGGTGGCTTCATCACTATTTCAATATCGATAAAACTCTGGCCCTCACATTTGTTTTTATTCCATCGGCAACCTTGTATAAATCGTGTTCTTCAAACATGCGCTGTGTTGCTTCCGTGATTTCGTTCGCCACTTTTGCAGCCTGATCGACCGTAGTATTTACAGGTAATCTGACGCCTGCTTCTATTTCATCGGCCGACACTTCCGGCATCATAATAATACCCATATGGTCGCTATAACCATATCCGCCTACTATTATAAACAATGCAATTGCAATACTTATTGTAATGTATCTGTGCCGCAGACTCAATTCCAGAAATGGCCGGTAATATCGATCGACAAACCGGTTGAATCCTTTTGCAAACGACTGCTGCCATTTTTCAAGGTATTCCACGGGTTTAAACTTCATCTTCGACTCCTTTTTACTGTGTGCAAGGTGCGCCGGCAAAATAAACAGTGCTTCAGCCAGTGATACAGCTAACACTGTAATTACCACTGCCGGTAGCGGCCACCAAAATTTACCTGTGGTGCCGGGAATGAACAACAGGGGAACAAACGCAATCATATTGGTTAGGATACTAAAAACCACCGGTCTTGCAATATTTTTTGTGCCTGATATTGCCGCTTTTACCGGACTCATTTTGCGCTGCCTGAATTCATAAATATTTTCACCAACAATAATTGCATCGTCAACAACAATTCCGAGTACAACGAGAAAACCAAACATCGAAATCATGTTGATACTGATACCGATGTATGGCATAAAAACAATGCTGCCAATAAACGAAATTGCCATTCCCATCATTACCCAAAATGCCAGGCGATATTCAAGGAACAGCGCTAATATGAAAAAAACGATGACAATTGCCAGTAGTCCATTTTCACGGAGCAATGATAGTCGTTCGCGGTAGTCTTCAGCCCGGTTACTGTCAATTCTGTGGTTTACGCCCGGAGGCAGCGTATTTTCAAAATCCGCAAGAATTTCTTTCACTGTTTTCTCTATTTCAAGCGGAGACTGTTTGCCAACACGAAAGATTTCTATGCTAACTGAATATTGCTGGTTAAACTGTCCGTGAAATCCGGTTTCTTCGAATCCGTCCGTAATTTTGGCAATATCAGCCAATGTAACTGTAGCTCCTGCGTCGGAAGTTATCACTTCAATTTTACCAAATTCTTCGGCCCACTGCTTTCGCTCCTGCATGCGCAGTAAAATCTCACCTGAATTGGTATCGACAGAGCCCGCAGGAATGTCTTCGCTCGACTGGACAATGATATCGGAAATCTGGCCAAGTGTGAGGTTGTATTCTCGCAAAATATGCCGCGGAATTTCCACATGAGTTACATAATCGGGGACATTTCCAATTTCAACCTGGGTAATTCCTTCGTCGTTCTGCAACCGGTCGCGCAGTTGTTCTGCAAGAATTCGAAGTGTCCAGATGTCAACATCGCCGTAAAGTGTAATTTCCATTACATCGCGCTGCTGATCCTGCAAACGCACTTCGGGTTCTTCAATATCATCAGGAAATGTTCGAATCCGGTTGACTGCCTGATCGATTTCCTGAAAAGCCTTCATCCGATCGACACCGGTAACAAGTTCTATCAACACTGTACCTGAACCTTCCCGGGCTGTCGAAGTAATTTCTTTAATTCCCTGCACCCCTCTTACCGCTTCCTCAACCGGCATTAAAATTCCTTTTTCCACTTCCGATGGTGCGGCGCCTGGGTAAACCACACTCACTTCAACAATATCGAGCTGGAAATTTGGGAATACTTCCTTTTGAATATTATACATCGTCCAGATTCCACCGCCGATTAAAATAATCATCAGCAGGTTAGCTGCAATGGAATTTCGGGCCATGTAAGCAATTGCACCTTTGTGGCTTTTCCCTTTTTTCTTATTTGTTTTGCCGTTTCCCATCTATTGCATTCCTCCTGAATTTTCGTTTTGAATATTATCGGAGGTATCGGCTGGCGCCTCGTTGTTCTCACTCTCCACGCGCAGGCTCACTCCCTCTGTTATGGTTGAAAGATTGGTTGTAACCACTGCTTCATTTTCCTTCAGCCCGGAACTGATATACGCGTATTTTGCATCCTGAAAAATAATTTCAAGATCCCGAATCTGTAGTTTGTTATCAATCATTACCCACACCGTTTCATCTTTTCTGATGTAATCGCGGTTTAACCGGATAACGTCTGTTATTTCATCGCCTTCAATGCTGGCTTCCATAAAAGCTCCTATTATCAGCGGTTGTTTTTGTTTAGAAGAAGTTTGACGGGCCAGCGGATCTTCAACTGCTACAATCGCCCGGGCCAGTCTTGTCTGGTTTTCAAGTGCACCAACCAGTTTGTACAAATAGCCGGTTCGGTAATAACTTTCGGGCCAAGCTGTGCGGTTTCTTATTTTAACCAGCGCCCCCATTTCTTGTTCCGATTCCGGGAACGACAGCCATGGCAATTTCGAAAGCGGAACCGTAATTTCCACCCAATACATATCCATTCCTACCAGGCGGCCAAGATTTTCGCCAGGTGAAACCTGAGATCCGACATTAACATTCCGGGTAATAATATGTGCATCGAAAGGTGCTTTTACAGCAGTTCGCTGCAAATCGAGTTCTGCCTGGTTAACTGCTGCTTCCGCAGCTTCAACTTGCGAGCGCGCGGCATTTAACTGTGGTTCGCGAAGTACCAAAGCTTTGTTTTCTCCAGCAAGTTCTTCCTCAACCAACTGGTAATCTTTCATGGCAACATTTTGACGCCCCATTTCAATCTCGAGATCGGCCTGAGCCTGGTGCAATTCGCTTTGCCGCAGTTGCAATGCATTCACATAATCAGCCGGATCAATTTTTACCAGTACCTCGCCTTTTTTTGCATATCCTCCGGGCGTAAAATTATCCGAACGGCTAACAATTTCGCCGTTTACCCGCGGACTTAAAAAGACATCTTTTGCGGGAACAACGGTTCCGGTAGTAATAATAGTTGGGCGGTAGTTGCCTCGGGTTACTTGAACAACATCTACAAGCATAGCGGTTTCTTTTGTTGCACCGCCACGTTTTGCCGTTGGCTCAGTAGAAAAAATTACAGCTGTAACAGCGGCGGCGGCAAGCAGAATCACCAAACTAATGATAATCGTCTTTTTTCTGTTTACCGGGTTATCTTCTTTTTGCGATGAATGTGTATGTTCTGTCATAATGATTTTGACTTTTTTTACAGATTTTGTTGAGATTCGAGTCCCCCGGCCAGTGCACGATACAATGCGATCCGATATTCAATTAATGCCAGCTTTGCCCGGAGCAAATCCCTCCGTAATTGTTGTTCCTCATCCAGAGCGGTTAGCACGTCGAGATAGTTGCTCATGCCATTCAGATATTCTGTTTTTAACTGTTCAATAGTTTTAGCCGCCAGTTCAACCTGTTCCTGTATGCTCTTGATAATTTGAATTTGTTTTTGTTCCTGCACCAGTGCATCTTCCACTTCACGAAAAGCAGTCAAAACCACATTCCCGTATTGGTAAAGCCGCTGTTGTTTTAATGCCTCTGCACGGTCTGCTTCTGCATTTAATTCTCCACCCCGAAAAACCGGAGCAAGAAGATTGGCGGCAATTCCACGTCCCAAATCGGTAAATAGATCTTCAATATCATAAGCACCGGAAGAAATTGATGCGCTTAAAGTAAGTCGTGGATATTTATTGCTTATTGCCGCCGCTGCCTCGCGGTCGGCCGCCTGTAAAAGATTGTACGCGCTTCTGACATCGGGTCGGCGTTGAATCAGAGTAGCCGGAATGCCGGGATCGGGCAATGCAGGTGGCTCGGGAAGTGGAGGCAGTAAATAGCCTGGTTTTTCCTGTGGCGATTTGCCAACCAAAACTGCTAATTGATTCTCCAGTATTTTTACATTTAATTCAGCGTTTATTTTTTGCTCTTTTGTTGCCTCAAGCAACTGGATTTGCCGCAATATGTCGACTCCCCGAATTTGTCCGCTGCCAAACCGGATTTTTATCAGGCTTAGCGTTTTTTCATTGGTTTCTACCTGGTTTTCGGCGAGCTGTAGTTGATTTGTCGCTACAACTAAATTGTACCATGTGCGGGAAATTTCGGCCGAAAGAGAAATTACTGCTGTCTGGTAATCTTCAAATGAGGCTGCTGCCCGAAACTGCTGTGCTTCAACACTCGAATTTATTCTTCCCCATAAATCAATTTCATATTCAGAATACAACCCGATCCTGAACCGTTGGCTTTGCTGAAATTCTGACTGCCTGTTGTTTATTTCTGCCTGTGCCGATCCGTCGAATGAAGGGTACATTTCCGCAGATACCCGATCTATAATAGCCTGCGATTCCTGAAGCCTGTACCACGTAGTTTGCAGATCCATATTATTTTGAAGTGCACTGTCAATTAATGAATTTAATTGCTCATCTTCAAAAACTGTCCACCATTTGTCGGGAGTTTCAGTAACTCCCTGAACTGAAAAATTTTCAGGCGTATCTATAGGTAAATTAATACTTGTAGTTTTTGGTGAACAGTAGGTTAGTGAAATACATATAATGGTTACCAAAACCATTCGACCGAAAAGACGATAAATTTTAACATTGAATTTTTTAAAAATAAGTAAAAGAATAAGTCGCATAATAAAACTGATTTCATACATCCAAACAACAAGACATACCAGAAAGTTTGTTATTATCAATTTTGAAATATTCTGATAGTTGAAAGCTATAAAAAAGAAAAGTCGCTGTAATTTGCTTCATTACAGCGATTCTTTGTCTGTGTGCAGCAGGGCTATATTAAAACCGATCAAATGCCAGTACAGGTGCCTGAAAAAATAAGAAAGGCAAGACGCAAAAAGCGTAACACAGGTTTTATCATTCGCCTTTGGAAAAAATATTTTTCTTCGATTTTCAACATCAACGTTTGTAAAAAGGACCGAAGAGCTACTCAAAAACTTTAAAGGTCGTAACAATTTTGAATCAGATGAGAAAAAGTTTGACAAGGAGTTTCAGAAAAAAGCCATTGGCAGGGTATTACCTTCATTTCTCAGAAGCACCATACCTTCTGTGTCAACCGGCCTTGTTTTTTGGTAATGTTTTCCAGATTTTATTTGTCAGAAAAATTGTAAGCTTTTATTCCTCTTCTTATCACAACACTTAATATCATTTTAACACTTCGGCCTAGAATTGTTTCATCCGGTTCGCCGCTATTTGCTACTTATATTCCCTATTGCACAAAAGAATTCATCTTTAAGTGCTGGAGATGCTTAAAAAAACAAATTTATTCTTTGGAAATAATCAAATTATTTGTTTTGCATTAAATTTAAGATTGCCGATCACTAATTCTTTTATTAAGTAAAAGAACATAGTTTGCAGGATTTCTAACAGAATAAATATCTTTGCACCGGATTAGGGATTGATCGTAAGTAAAAAACTTTAACATTTTGTTACCAGTTTGTTAGTCATTCGATTCACACCCTTCTCCAACGTTCTGTATTTAAAACAAATACAACTTCTACGGGGCTGACTGGTTTTGACAGCGGGTAGAAGAGACAAGTAAGCATGTCGGGTTTTGATTGTTGACCTGTAAAAAATAATGATCACAATTTTAATTGGCGAAAACAATTACGCTCTTGCGGCGTAACCGAATCAAGTAGGTTACACTTAATTCCGAAACAAGGTTTTGGAACAAGACATCGCCCGGATGCTAATGCTTTGAAGCGGTCCGATCAGGTGGTGCAAATAAATCGAAGCTAGCATAAACGAGGCTCTGGCGTTTTTGCGAAATTAAAAGAGATAAGGTAGTAGTTGGTGGCTTTGATCCGGCTGCTATTCGAAAATTAAGTCAGAGATAAACATGTAGAAAGCTTGTAGCTTCCTCGTTTGGACGCGGGTTCGACTCCCGCCAGCTCCACTCAAGCGGGGATTTTATCAAATTTGATGGAATCCCCGTTTTTATGTCCTTTTAAATCCCTTGCTATTTGCGGAACCAAAGAGAAAAATGAATTTATCCTGAAAGTTCGATATTGGTCGGCTTTTCGGTTATGGATAATTCCTTCAGGAAACAATATATTTTGAAATATCCGTTTGCTGTTCAAATCCGATTTCCCCCATAATGCCAATGGGTTGAGACATATTTTTGTGGCAAAAAGTACTGCCTTTCCAGGGTTCGATTTATATCCAGTCTTCATTAGTCTGATTTTCTGATATTAATCAACAAAGTGGTTTTTCTTTTAATCAGTGGAAACAGGCTATAACTCACACTGTGATTTGACAATGAGTGATAGTCAACCTATAGAAAATTGCAGTGTCCATTTAACTTCTTGGAGACGGCTAAATACTGTTTTCAGAGTTTCAATTAACTCTTTCTCCTCAGGCAATTTTCCAATAACCAACTCGCTAAATGTTGTTTGATAGGGAGATTTAATATTTGCCCAGGTCTTTTCCGGCTGACTGAAAATAATTGCTTCTGCCGGATGCGTTTTTAACCACTCGTTATTGTTCTTGTAGCTAACAACATCGTCATTGCCAACTGTTATCATCATTTTATCAAACCGGTCACTCTCAAAGAAGGATTTGATTTCACTGTTTCCCAGCATCATGTGAATATCATAAATGTGACGGATTTTATTGGCCAGATTTTCATAGGGATTCTCCAATAAAGAGAACCTTGCAAGGCTCATGATTTTCTCGCAGATGGTTCGCTCCCTGCTTAAAACCGGAAGTTCAAAAGGTTCCAAACCATATTCTTTTATTAATTCATCTTGTCCGTTTCGTTTCATCATTTCAGCAATGTAGCTGTTTATGGGCTCTATTGTGAATGGTTCAAAACTTCCCAGCCAGGTCGTCTCAAAAACGATATGTTCGCGAACCTGACCGAAATTACCTTTGAAAATCTTCTCATATTGATGAACTGTTTTCCTGATATTTCCCATTTTATTTGTCAGGCCGGGAATGTCTATTTCAGGCATAACCGATTCAACAATTTTCCCTGCAGCCCTGATTTTCTTTTTCATTTGATTGTCGTTTTCACCTTCATGCCGGAGAACAACAACATCAATATCCTCAGAGAATCTTTCTATTAATTTATGGCATTTTTAAAGTGCTGTTCCTCCTTTAAAAACAACTTCCTTTGCCATTTCAGAATGGAAAATCCGGTATAATGCAAATGTGACCCAATAGTCTTTTTCAATATAGATTTCAGGTATTCCCATCATTTGAGATGTAGCTAAAACAGCTTCCTGAAAAAGTTCTTTATTTTCGTGTAACTTCATTTTATGTTCCAGTTTGGTGCAGTTGTTAAAATGTTTTCGTTTAAGTTGAGACTGTATGTTGTCAACGGGTTCAGGCTTTGTTTTAAATTGCTGTTTTCCTGGCCGGATATTTCATTTAATATTGCCCCCAGGAAAGCCCTGACACGGGGAGGGTATTTTAATGCGTATTTAACCAGCGTATTTGTTTCCTTTTCAGATAAGCTGTTCAGTTTATCCTGCAAAAACCGGATTCCGCTTTTTTTGTCCATGTCAGGTATTTTTGTGAAATCCTTTAATACATCCAAAATTTCGAGCAGGGGATAATTTTCTTCGGTAACATCAACGTAACTTTTTACGGGCTTTGCTTTTATACTGCCTGAATCAATGTATATCCGTTTGCTCCGGCTGGCAATTTTTACAATTTTCGGAACCTGTGTAGTCAACCCCATATTATTATACAGGGCTGTTCCTGTAATGTATGCAATTCTCTTTCCCTGTTCGTATAAATAGGGTTTTATGATTTCTGTTTCCCTCGGTCTTAGCTCCCCAAAAACTGATTTCTTAGGTTTATAAAATACACCTGTAGTTATCCGTTTTATCACTCCTTTTTCGATTAGCCGTTCAATTGCTTTCGTGGCTGCACTATATTCAGTAGCTGCTATACCTAATTGTTGATACTTAAACGTAGTCCCTTCCGGCATACGTTTTATCTTCTTCTCTATCTTTTCGGCAACCTTCATAAGTAAAATCAGTATCTGTTATAACATCACAAAGGTAAGTATTTAAAACACCATGTCAAGTATTTTGCACAAGATACTTGACAATGCTATTAAAAGAATCATAAGTTTCCTCTGTACCAAACATATCAGCTTCAGAACTATTATAATATCTTAAAACAACATGTTCTCTCCTACAAGAAGTCCTATGAATAACGTCTTATAGATTTCTTCTTTTTGTCGAAATATTTAAAAAATGGCCTTCCCACCTGGTCATTATTATTCCGGCAGCAAAGGTAAATCCGTGTTTTAAAGAAATGCAAGTTCAAGCCTCCGGTTTTGTAAAAAATCTCCATCCTCCCACATCGGATAGTATTTTCCACAAAAAACCTGCATTTTCAAACACTACCTTTTTATGCCACCAAAACAATAACGACCGACCCGATGGAAAGACGCATAACATTAAATGATAATATTGCGAAAAGAAAAATGAAGATAATGGTTATTGGAAATGGGAGTAACGAAAAACAAAACTCCCTCTCCTCCGGAATCCGCATAATTTGCGCGTAAGGATTCCTATTATAATCGGTTCGCTATTTTACTTGTTACATTGTTTGTCCCTTTTTAGAACCAAACTTTTTCCCAAACAATTAAAAAACCACCTTCTAAGAAGGTGGTTTTTTAAATTTTCTTGCATTATGTTTAACATGTCAGATTTTCTATATAAAAAAGAAACTTGAAATAAAAATACAAAAACAATCCTATAGAACTACATCATTTCTTTGTATTTCTTTAATATCGATTCTCTTGTTTTCAAAACAGGCAATAAAATGCAGGCAAACGCAAGGTTATTCTGAAGACCATAATAGAACCTGAATGTGCTTGTTATATCTAATTTCGGAACATAATTCAAATAGCTTTTTACCAGATGCCAATTGTAGCATTATTGTAGAAATGTTTATCTTGACAGTAATTTTCAGAAAGAATATTAGACATTTGATGAGCTTTATGGATACGAGAATTATGCAATGTTCAGGTCGGCTATTACTTGGAGGGCTTTTTATTATGCTGATAAATGTACCTTTGTTTGCCCAAATCGGTCCCGGGCATAAAATTGAATTGTTGCTCCATCAAAAAAATCACGACAAAAGCTGGGTCGACAAAATGGCCAGGGAAATTAATGGATTAAAAGACAGTAATCCTCCTTTGGCGGCTGAATATGCCGAAATAGTATATGAAAAAAAGTTTTAATTATTTGCTAAGAAAATTGTAGTCGCCGGATTTTTATTGATAAGCAGCTATTCTGTTTTCGAATTTAAATTGTTCATATCCATTCGAGTCAATATATTCATTCTCAGACGCTGCTGATAAACACAAAGTACCCAAGGTATTACCAGGAATAGTTGTAGTAAAAATCAACTGACCATCTTTTACTTTTCATTTACTGTAATTTTTAAAAGTTCAATATAGAATTTTAACATATAAATAAAACACCACCTTTCTCCCCTATTCCTATTTCCCCTGTACCTTATGTGCCACAGCAGTTACGTAATCATTGGATATAACATCAGTAAACAAGCGCCGGGTTAAAATGTAAAAAGGCTCCCACAATTAGACAAACTCCTAACTATCTGATCATTACACAAAACAAACGGGAAATAAGGTTGGGAATCAACCTTTCAATTTTCAGGAAGTACTTACCGAAAACCTGCAATTCGGGCAGATAGGTTTGTGCTGATTCCCTAACAAATTGTATTTGCAGGCATAAATCATCATCTGTAGATGATTAACGATTCCCAGTTTTTCACGAATATTTTTTAGGTGTGTACGAACGGTGGACTTACTGATATGCAAGGAATTTGCTATTCCATTATGAGTTTCCTCTGTAACCCAGGTACTAAGCACCTGTTTTTCCCGGTAAGTCAATGTCGATTCACTTTGATCATGTTTGGAACAACTAAAAAATTTGTCTACTGCCTTCGGACATAAATATTTTCCTGAATTTACAATCTCGTGAATGGCCTCAATGACTTTTTCTGCAGAACAGGTCTTAACAACATACCCATTAATTAAAGGCATTATCATCTCCATAAGTTCGTGAGATATTAACTCAGAGATTACCAGTAATTTTACATTTGGAAACTGTAATTTTAATTTAGAAATGTATTCAAAATTTTTGGCAGACCACAACATAAATTCAAGAATGATTAAATCTGGACGTAATTCATTTATCGTTATAAATGTGTTATTCTGATTATTTACCATACCTACAATTTGAATATGTTTATGATGTATCAGATAAGAGCTGATACAATCAGCAACCAACTTCTGATCGTAGGCAACTAATATTTTCATTCCTTCATTCGAAATCATGGCAAACTGGACAAACAGTTACTATACAAGTTACAAAAAATATCTATTCAACTGTTTATTCCAAACTAGATTTTTGTTGAAACAGACTACAGTTTTGTCTATACTCCAACCCCAAATGTCCACTTTTTTCTAGCCTTATATTCAGAATGAATCAACAAAACAGGGATTGTCTGGCCTTCACAATTTTGTTAAATTGTTATTCCTCATTAGTTAAGTCAGAACCAAAACCAGGGTTTAATTATTAACCAAAAAATATTAAATCATGAAAACAATTATCCGTTATTCAAGCTATCTTTTTATTTTGCTCTTAATGAGCTGCTTAACTATTCTTTTAAGTAACTGCCAGAAAGGTGATTTTTTCCCAAACGTTGATGATGACTCTGACCGGCCGGAATGGGCTGGTGGAAATACGGAATCAAATGAACACATAAAAGGAAATGATGAATCAGGAACCACCCGTGGTGGCGACTATGGTGATTTATATGTACTACTGAGAGATGACAATGGTGTCCCCGAAATGACAGAAGTTGATGTTGACCAGGATGGTATAATTGAAGATGATGAACACTTTGTGCAACCAATCGACGCACTAACCGGATCAGTTATTGAGCTCGATCAATATGGCGAAGTTCCGGAATCGGCAAACCCAATTGAAGTGGACTTTGGTCGATTAAACATTGTTCGTTCACCTCAGTCGGTTTTAGATCAGGCCTTCGAAGAGGCCATGAAAGTTATTGAAGCCGGTGATGACTTTACGCTTGATTTCTGTGGCCGACTATCCATTTGGAATTATGATGAATTTGGCGAACTGGTAGTAACCAAGACAATCGACTCCCCACGCGAAAATATGGCCATGTACCAATACTTAATGAAGTATATGTACGAAAATACTGTTGAAAATAACTACGCCAATCGTATGGCTTTCTTAGCCGGATATCAAATCGATCCGCTATTGCTTGCTGCAGGTTGTTTTTCAGCTGGGTCGGATAAAACCGGTACCGTCGACATTGATGAAGTTGTTTACATTAATGGCTTCCTTGATTGTTATGGACTGAATCCGATTTTAAACGAATATGACTACGATTTTAACCACGATAACAATTACTATTGGAATTTTACAGAGCCACTCGAAGGAGAAGCTCAGTTTCAATACAACCGTGGGGTTTATCAAGACCGGTATATCCAGTTCCTGGTTTGGGATAATGCTTACTATCCTGTAAATGAGGACGGTGTTTCAGAAGGTCCGGTATTCTCAATTTACGACATTTTTGAGGGTATGGAAGACTTTAAAGGAATAGGAGCCCAGCCGCAATTTACTTATCGATGGAGCGATTTTGATCATACAAAAGTACAGGGTTTTGCAATAGCCGTTGATGATGCTGTGCAGGTTCTGGATTTTGTACACGGTGATTCAAATGTGCTTTTCTTACCAAATTATCAACCTTAAAACTATTTAATCACCAGGCAATTGTGGGTTTATCAAAATTTTTCCGTGTAGTAATCTGAAGAGTAGCCATCTGCCTTTCCCTGGCAGATGGTTCTCTAAAATCCGGCAATATGTTTACACATTGTACCATGACTTCTCTTTTAAAAGGCTGCATGCTTTTTATCTTTTTTTTTGGTTTTTCACGAAATTTACCCGCACAACCAAATAGGTTAAAAGCCGAATCAAACAGAACAGAATTAATTCTGTTTGCCAGGCAAAAAAATGCTACCTGGACCGCACAAAAGCGGACTGCAGATTCTATTGCCAATCGCTTCAATTTGCCTACATTTTATATTGAAGAAACCGGCCGCGTAGTTAGTCTTCAGCGACTTGGGCACAACAACCAACCTGTTTATTACGCCACCGACAACTTAAGTGTTGCTGCAACCCTTGCGGTAGATCAGGTTTGGTCGGCCAGCAACGAATACCCCGAACTTACAGGCGAAGGTGTTGAAATAAACCTATGGGATGGTGGAACGGTTTTGACAACTCACCAGGAGTTTCAAAGTTCTGATGGATCCCGAATTACAATGCGTGATTTAGATTTACCGGTGTCCGATCACTCCACACATATTTCCGGGACAATGATTGCCTCCGGGAAAAAATCTGAAGCCAAAGGAATGGCCGGGCATGCCCTTTTAAAAGGATGGGATTTAGACAATGATATTGCCGAAATGGCCAGCGCCGCCGCTGATGGAATAGCCATTTCAAATCATTCGTACGGGCCACTATGTGGTTGGTATTACAATGCACAAAACGAGAACTGGTACTGGTACGGTGATCCTGAAATCTCGGCTACCGAAGATTACGAGTTTGGTTTTTATAGCGATGTAAGTGCCGAACTCGATTACATTGCGAACCTTGCTCCCTACTACCTCATCGTAAAATCGGCCGGAAACGATAGAAACGACGGTCCGGAAACGGCTGTGTCTCATTATGTGTGGGACGAAAACTGGGTATTGGTTACTGACGAACGCGATCCTGACGGCGGCCAAGATGGCTACGACTGTTTGTCGCCGGTAGCGGTAGCCAAAAATATATTAACCATTGGAGCTGTTGATGATGCCAAAAATATGACTGTTTTTAGTGGCTTCGGGCCAACTGATGACGGGCGAATAAAACCAGATCTGGTTTCGGATGGCGTTGATGTTTATTCGCCTGTCTCTTCAACAATTACAAGTTATGATACTTACACCGGCACCTCAATGTCGACAGCAGCTGCCACGGGTTCGATTGCACTTTTGCTTGAACTCCAAAACCTGCTTCAGCCCGGGGTAAAATTAAGGTCTTCCACACTAAAAAGTATCTTAATACATTCGGCCGGCGATCTAGGCAATCCCGGTCCGGATTACAGTTTTGGCTGGGGCCTGATAAATATAAAAGCTGCAGCCGATATTATTTATAACAATTCAAACAATCAGGGGAAAAATATATATGAGGAAGTATTGAATGAAGGAGAAGTACTAACAATTCCTGTAAAAACGGCTAGCGAAGCCCCATTTTTAAAAGCCACAATTTGTTGGACAGATCCGGCCGGACAAGCTTCCTCTCCCGCTTTAAATCAACGAACCGGCAAACTGGTAAACGATCTTAATTTAACGGTAGAAAATACAACTACCGGCCAATCTTATCTACCCTGGATGCTCAATGTTGAGAGTCCGGCAGCTTCGGCTACGCATGGAACAAATCATATGGATAATGTTGAACAGGTATATTTCACAAATCCTGGGGAAAATGATTTTAATATCAGAATTTCGCATTCTGGAGCACTTTCAGGTGGTTCACAAATCTTCAGTTTGGTAATAACCGGAATTGAAACACAATCGGAAATTTACCCTCCTCAAAACTTAAGTTATGCTATTGAACAATCTGCTATTTTACTCAGCTGGGATCCTCCTGTTTCCGGAGTTCCTGAAAAATATAAGATTTACCGAAATGGTTCATTTCTGGTTGAAAACAATACGACAGCTTATTCCGATGCATCAATTATTTTCGATAATGAATATTCGTATTTCGTAACAGCCGTCTACACCATAAACAACGAAGAAACTGAAAGCATTAAAACCAATGAAGTTATAGTTTATCCCCGAACAGCTCGTTCTTTGCCTTATAACGCTGATTTCGAAACTGGTAAAGAAGACATAAAGATTAAAGACAACATTTCAGGATGGCAATGGGGAGATAGCGAATCACTGAATTGTTATTACCTCGATTTTTCAACCAACACCTCCAAGTTTATTGCGGCTGATTCCTATTCAGCAGGGGAAGCAGTACATGTTTCCGATATTGCTGCAACTCCCCCGTTATTGCTTGCCAATTATTCAGAAATTACTCTTTCTTTCGACTATTTATTAAAAACAGAAATTTATGATGCTATTGATGAATTGCACGTGGTTTACAAAATCCAGGAAGAAACGGAATGGCACGAATGGCTAAATTTGGAAAGCGCTTTTAACTGGGCACATAAAACAGTTGAATTGCCCCCTGAAATTTGTAAAAACGGCACTCAATTGGGCTTTTATTACGACGATCTTTATCAATGGGGAATGGGCACCGGATTGGATAATATTTCCGTTTCGGGCGAAGGAGAACCACGTGTTACTGACCTAATAATAACAGCTTTGAATTATCCGGTCTCTTCGTGCGTTTTATCCAACGATGAAAAGGTGTCTGTTTCAATCAAAAACCTCGGACCAGACACAGCTTTAGCAGGCGATAGTTTAACGATACAAATGAATTGCACCTTGAATGAAAGCGTTGAAGAAAAAGTGGTATTTACCGAAAAGCTTTTACCAAACGAAGTTCTAATACATGAAATGAGCAGTCATTTGGACTTGAGCGAAAAACAGAACTACATAGTTGAATTTCTGCTAACCAGTCCAATTGACAGTAACATAGCCAATAATTCATTCGTAAAAACCATCGAAGCATACGGAATTCCGCAACCAACAATCTTAACATCTGACCTTACTTTCTGTGAAGATGAGCAGCCAATTCTCATTGAAGTAATTCCCGATGGAGGAGAACTTTCCGGTGAAGGTATTACAGGACTTTACTTCTCCCCTGCTCTTGTCGGGCCCGGTACATACCCCATAACCTACACCGTTACCGACGAGAATGGATGCATCGGAGAAACAACGCTTCAGGTAGTTGTAGATTCCGTACCACATCCGGAAATTCTTAATTCAGAGCTTTCATTCTGCGAAGATCAGCAACCCATTTTAATAGAAGCAGTTCCCGAAGGTGGTATACTTTCCGGGGCTGGCGTGTCAGGGCTTTATTTCGATCCATCAGTGACCGGAGCGGGAACGCATACGTTATCATACACGGTTACCGAAAACAACTGCATTGGTGAAACCGAATTCCAGGTAATAGTAGATTCTATGATTCACCCCAAAATATTGAATGACAACGTTTCATTCTGCGAAGATCAGCAACCCATTTTAATAGAAGCAGTTCCCCCAGGTGGTATACTTTCCGGGGCTGGCGTGTCAGGGCTTTATTTCGATCCATCAGTGACCGGAGCGGGAACGCATACGTTATCATACACGGTTACCGAAAACAACTGCATTGGTGAAACCGAATTCCAGGTAATAGTAGATTCTATGATTCACCCCAAAATATTGAATGACAACGTTTCATTCTGCGAAGATCAGCAACCCATTTTAATAGAAGCAGTTCCCCCAGGTGGTATACTTTCCGGGGCTGGCGTGTCAGGGCTTTATTTCGATCCATCAGTGGCCGGAGCGGGAACGCATACGTTATCATACACAGTTACCGAAAACAACTGCATTGGTGAAACCGAATTCCAGGTAATAGTAGATTCTATGATTCACCCCAAAATATTGAATGACAACGTTTCATTCTGCGAAGATCAGCAACCCATTTTAATAGAAGCAGTTCCCGAAGGTGGTATACTTTCCGGGGCTGGCGTGTCAGGGCTTTATTTCGATCCGTCAATAGCCGGAGCAGGAACGCATACATTATCATACACAGTGACCGAAAACCACTGCATTGGTGAAATCGAATTCCTGGTAGTCGTAGATTCTATGATTTATCCTGTAATTTTGAATGACAACGTTTCATTCTGCGAAGATCAGCAACCCATTTTAATAGAAGCAGTTCCCGAAGGTGGTATACTTTCCGGGGCTGGCGTGTCAGGGCTTTATTTCGATCCGTCAATAGCCGGAGCAGGAACGCATACATTATCATACACAGTGACCGAAAACCACTGCATTGGTGAAATCGAATTCCTGGTAGTCGTAGATTCTATGATTTATCCTGTAATTTTGAATGACAACGTTTCATTCTGCGAAGATCAGCAACCCATTTTAATAGAAGCAGTTCCCGAAGGTGGTATACTTTCCGGTACTGCCGTGTCAGGGCTTTATTTCGATCCATCAGTGGCCGGAGCGGGAACGCATACGTTATCATACACAGTTACCGAAAACAACTGCATTGGTGAAACCGAATTCCAGGTAATAGTAGATTCTATGATTCACCCCAAAATATTGAATGACAACGTTTCATTCTGCGAAGATCAGCAACCCATTTTAATAGAAGCAGTTCCCCAAGGTGGTATACTTTCCGGGGCTGGCGTGTCAGGGCTTTATTTCGATCCATCAGTGGCCGGAGCGGGAACGCATACGTTATCATACACAGTTACCGAAAACAACTGCATTGGTGAAACCGAATTCCTGGTAATAGTAGATTCTATGATTCACCCCAAAATATTGAATGACAACGTTTCATTCTGCGAAGAGCAGCAACCCATTTTAATAGAAGCAGTTCCCCAAGGTGGTATACTTTCCGGGGCTGGCGTGTCAGGGCTTTATTTCGATCCGTCAATAGCCGGAGCGGGAACTCATACGTTAACTTACACGGTAGGCGAAAATGAATGTGCAGGTGAAACCGAATTCCAGGTAGTAGTAGATTCTATGATTCACCCCAAAATATTGAATGAAAACCTTTCATTCTGCGAAGATCAGCAACCCATTTTAATAGAAGCAGTTCCCGAAGGTGGAGTGCTTTCCGGCGAAGGTGTTTCTGAGCTTTACTTTGATCCTACTTACGCAGGACCAGGAACGCATACTTTAACTTACACGGTTACAGAAAACAACTGCACAGGTGAAATCGAATTCCAGGTTATTGTTTATGAGAAAATGTTCGTCGATCTTGGTCCAGATCAGGTGTTGGGAATTGAAGATTCACTAACGCTTCAAATTTCTGATTTTAATTGTTCTGTAGTTTGGTGCGATGGAACAACCGAAGCCAATCTCACCATTGTAGCCATCGAACTCGGTCTTGGCATCCATCCGATTTGGGTAAAAGTCTTCAATGAAAACTCTTGCTATTCCTCGGACACGATTCTGGTTACCGTCGAGAATTTCAATGCTGTTTCGGAGCTGAAAAATAACGAAGAAATACTAATCTATCCAAATCCCACAAGCAAGGGACTTACGGTACAATTAATTCAAAATGAATCAATTGACGAGCTATTATTATTTAGTACAGCCGGTGAGATGCTTATGAACGAGCAGGCAACAACAACTTCCTATTTTGATGTATCATTTCTCTCATCGGGGGTTTATTTCATAAAAATAAAAACCAACCTGCGAACGGCGCGAATTTGCCTCCTAAAACTGTAATATGCTATGAACATGAATATAAATTAAAAGAATAGAAACGATTATTCTGCAACCGAAAATCGACTAAGGCTGCAGATGCGTAATTAGGTAATAACTAAAATACATGTCATGAAACCACAACAATTGTTATTTTAATTTGCTATCCTGGCTATCGTTCTGATGCTTGCAGCTTGCACTGATAGTCAAAAGAATGAAGATATTATACTTTCCGATAATACGGAAGAAGAATCGTTAAACAACAATACGCTGTTACAGATTGAGACATTAACAGAAACAGACAGCCTGAGTTTAATTTTTATGCGGGAAGAAGAAAAATTGGCGCGCGATGCTTATCTTCTTTTGTTCTCAAAATATGAGCACCAGGTTTTCAATAATATTTCGCAAAGCGAACAAACACATACCGACGCTATTTTGAGGTTATTGAATTATTACAATCTGCATGATCCTTTTATCGACGTAATCGGAGAATTTAAAGATCCATCTCTGGCTACACTTTTCGATGAGTTGATGACATTGGGTGATAATAATCTGGATTCAGCATTAATTGTGGGAGCGCTTATTGAAGAAACTGATATTGAAGATATTGCTATTCTGGTGAAGGCAACAGATATTCAAAATATTATTCAGGTATACGAAAACTTATTAAGTGGTTCTGAGAACCATCTTAGGGCTTTTGTTCATAATTTAAGAAAAAGAGGAATTGATTATCAACCACGAATATTGCCGATTGATCAGTTTAACGATATAATAAACAATTAGATTCTCTGATATTCACGATAAAAGAAAAACAGATAATCGATGCCCATCGGTATCGGTAAATCACTTTTCTGCAAAGTACCATAATACACCACCAGTAGAGCAAGCATGCAATCAGCATAATAATGTTTAGAAAGCAATTTAAGTAAGCATTTTTAATCTAAACTTCTCATAGAACCCGTTTTATATCAACTAAAAATGCCATCACGTGTACTTTTACCGGTTAAAAATTTTATTTTTACTATAAATATTATTCACTAATATTGAGAAATACCTTGACCGACTAGCTTACTCAAAAAAAGCTTGCCGAAATCAGCTATTTAAAACCAAAACAATTAAGTACACTTATGAAACAATTACTGTTGCTCATTTCAATTTCTCTTTTCGCGTTTCTTCCGGGCTTTTCCCAAAGTACAGAAATAGTTTACCTGTCGGGTACCGATGCCGATAATACTGTTGAATGGAACTTTTTCTGCACTGATGGAAGAAACAGCAATGAATGGTCTAAAATACCGGTTCCATCAAACTGGGAGCTTCAGGGTTTTGGAACCTACAATTATGGCCACGACTGGACCAACGAAGATATTAAACTGGGAAAAGAACACGGCGTGTACAAACACGAGTTTGAAGTACCACGCAGCTGGAAAGGCAAAACTATCAATATTGTTTTTGATGGTTCGATGACCGACACTAAGGTAAAAGTTAATGGTAAATCTGCCGGGGAAATGCATCAGGGAGGATTCTATCGCTTTAAATATGACATCAGTAAGTTGTTAAAGTACGGCCAAACCAATTTGCTTGAGGTTGACGTTGCAAAACATTCGGCCAACGAATCAGTTAACCGCGCCGAGCGCCAGGCCGACTTTTGGATTTTCGGAGGAATTTATCGTCCGGTTTTTCTTGAAGTACTTCCTGAAATTCATATGAGCCGCACTGCCATCGATCCAAAAGCAGATGGTTCGTTTAACATTTTGATCAATTTAAGTGAATCAAAATCGGATTATTCAGCCACTGTAGAATTATTCGATCTTGAAGGAAATGAAATCGGATCGCCTGTTCATTCAACGATTAAGAAAGGAAACAAAGAAGCCTGGGTGTCGGGAAAATTTAAAAATATTAAAGCATGGAATCCGGAGTGGCCAACTTTGTATAACATGAAAATTTCGCTAAAAAAAGGAACTACTGTTTTGCACGAAGTTACTGAGCGAATTGGTTTCCGAACCGTTGAATTGCGTAAACACGATGGATTTTTCGTTAACGGCGAGAAGGTTATTTTTAAAGGAGTAAACCGTCACTCGTTTTGGCCCGAAACAGGTCGCACTCTCAGCGACAAGCATCATATCACAGACATTAGCCTGATGAAAGAAATGAACATGAATGCTGTTCGTTGTTCGCACTACCCTCCCGACAAACGTTTTCTCGATCTTTGCGATTCGATGGGACTTTTTGTGCTCGACGAAGTTACCGGCTGGCAACAAGGTTACGATACTGTTGTTGGCCCGAAACTGATTAAAGAAACGATTTTAAAAGACGAAAATCACCCAAGCGTTGTTATCCTTGACCACGGTAATGAAGGTGGTTGGGATTTCAGAAACGAAAAAACCTTTCATGAATACGATATTCAGCACCGCCCGATAATTTACCCATGGTTGTTACGTAACGGTGTTGATACGCACCATTATCCTCAATTTGACTACGCCATTGGAAGATACACTTCTGGTAACGATCCGTTTATGCCAACCGAATTACTTCACGGATTGTACGACGGTGGCCATGGTGCCGGGCTGGAAGATTTCTGGAGAAACTACCAAACTTCGCCGCTCCACGCCGGTGGGTTTTTATGGGTTTTTGCTGACGAAGCCATTTTGCGCACCGATAAACCGGGAACCGTTTTCGATGGCGATGGCAACCATGCTCCTGATGGAATTGTAGGCCCTTACCGAGAAAAAGAAGGTAGTTTTTATACCATCAAAGAAATCTGGTCGCCGGTGCAGATTGAGCCCGTGTCAATTGTAAAAAGCTGGAATGGAAGACTGTTTCTTTCGAACAAATATATCTACACCAACCTCAATCAGTGTACATTTAAATGGGAGGCGGTTAAAACCGGTCTCAATCCTAAAGATGAAAAACAAGTTGGTTCGGGAACAGTCAAAAGTCCTGATGCCAAACCGGGTGAAACTGCCCGGGTAGAAATTGAAATAAACAACATGCTTCAAAACGCTGATTTGTTTCGATTTACAGCCATCGATCCACATGGGGCAGAACTTTATACCTGGAGCTGGCCGGTCGTTCAGCCTAAAGAGAAAGCTAAAGAACTGTTGGCTGAACTTAACACCGGAAGTTCTGAGATTTCAATCCGGGAAACTGAACAGTCTGTAACCGCTGCTGTTGCTGACATAGAAATTGAATTCAACAAAAAAGACGGAACACTATTATCGGTGAAAAACGGTAAAGGAAACGTATCGTTTACTGGTGGTCCTGTTGCTGTCGGCGTAGATCACGAAGTTACCGGCACCAAATGGGAAATGGATAACGAAGGTAATTTCCGGTTTGAGATTACCAGCAAAACATATCCCCGTCAAATGACCTGGACACTGGAGAAAAGTGGCTTACTTGAACTGGAGGCCAATCCGCTTCGCGATAGAATATCTGATATTGATTTTGTGGGTATTTCATTTAACTACCCCGAGAGTAAATGTACTGGTGTTAAGTGGATGGGCCGCGGACCTTACCGTGTATGGAAAAACCGGATGAAAGGTGCTAATATTGGTGTTTGGGAAAAAGACTACAACAATACAATTACAGGCGAAAGTTTTAACAACATGGTATATCCCGAGTTTAAAGGCTATCATGGAAACTTATTCTGGGCAACACTTGAAACCACAGAAAGCCCGATAACGATTATTTCGGAAACGCCAAACCTATATTTCCAGCTGTTTAAACCGGCAAAACCGCAACACGTGGCCGGAGGTACTTTCCCTGCATTTCCTGAAGGTGATATTTCATTCCTTTACGAAATCCCGGCTATTGGAACCAAGTTCTATCAAACCGACCGATTAGGACCGACAGCAAAAAGAGGAGTGTTCTCTGAACGCCGGGGCGACGATAGTTACCCGATTATTTTGTGGTTCGATTTTAGGGCAGAATAAAACACTATGCACTGAAAATACAAAGTTTTAAGTCTTGATTGAAATTCGATTTTTCAGGGCAGAAACAAAAGTCTTTGAATAGTTATTCACTAGTGTCTGGTTAAATAATTCAAATATGAATAGATTCTCTGCCCCGGGCAGGCAGGTTCGCTTCATTATATTTAGCTCTGAATGACAGAGATGCTGAAACAAGTTCAGCATGACGAATCTGGCAATGTCTAAAAAAAGTTAAGAACGTCATCCTGAACTTGTTTCAGGGTCTCAAAAATAAATCTGTAATTGGCAGCGAAGCAAGAAATTTGTATAATGTTTACCGGACACCACTGATAGCTATTATATAAGTTTCTTATCCGCCAATTGCTTTTTTAGAATATCATGTTTCTTCCAAAACCTGTCTTTTATCTTTTGTAGGATTTCTTCAAACTCCGGGTGATTTTTTAGTGGATTATAAATAGGATCCTCTTCTATAAATACTAAAATCCAATACTGGTAATTATCTTGTGTTGCAAAGATTTTTAGTTGATCAATTACCTGTTCGTTTTTTCCCTCGTACGCATACTTAACCGCCATGCTGGCACTTTTGTAAATCGATTGATCCTTTTCGCAATACCGCGCATACGCATCGAAATATTTTGTGGCCTGTTCATCGCGCCCCATCTTTTGGTAAACCCAGGCAATTTTCAAATCTTCATGAGGATAAATATCCAAGGCATATTCTTCCCGGGCGTTCACAAACTTTTCATAATAATAAAAAGCACTGTCATATTCTTCTTCGTAATAGTGGAATTTAGCCACTTCCTGCAATATGTCAAGCCGGGTAGTATCTTTCGACCATTCATACTTTAATAGTTTTTTAGTCTGCTCAGTATTTCCGTCCCTGGCATAAAGTACAAATGCTTTTAAAAGTGGTGCGTAATAATTCTCCGGATTATAGTCCAGCGACATATTAATATAAGTTGTGGCCTCATCAATAAAACCGTTTTGAATGAGTGCATTACTCAGAGTCAAATAGATATAGCTTTTACCAATGGAATCGTTAGCAGCAATATCGAGTTGAATTCCTTTTAAAGCGTACTCCAGATATTTATCAGTATTGGGAATAGAACTGGCATATAAGCCTGCAAGCATTTGAACCACTGATGATGAATTAGGATTGTATTCCAGCGCTTTCTCCAAATGTGGCAAAGCCAATTTATACTCTTCCACTTGCATATAATAAAGTGCTTTGGCGATCAAGCTTTCAGCAGATCGTGAATCGTAAAGCAGCGCTTTGTCAGCAAAATTGTTGATTTGCTCGGTATATTGTTTTTGTTTCTGGTTTACATCGAGAAAGTAATACGCTATAGCCACATTGGCGTAAGCCAGCGCAAACTGCTTGTCTTTTTCAATGGCTTTCTCGAATAACGGAATCGCTGTTTCCAGGTTTTCCTTCGTTCTGGTGTATGAATAATCCAGCGCCCGGAGGTAATAATCGTAAGCCTCCAGATTTTCAGTAGGTATTTTCTCAATTTGTTTTAATTCGGCAGGAGTAACAATAGCCTCAATAGCATCGGCAATTTTTCGTGCCACCTCATTCTGAAGCGTAAAAACATCATCCACTTCGCGACTGTATTGTTCGCCCCAAATTGGCCGGTCGGTGGCTGCTTCAATCAGTTGGATATTGAGCAAAACCTGGTTTTCAAAACGTTGTCCACTCCCCTCAACCAAATAATTCACATTCAACTCATCAGCAATTTCCGGAATACCTTTGTCCGTATTGCGATACTTGGCTACCGAGGTTCGGCTAATTACGCGCAGATCGCTAATTTTCTGAAGGTTGTTTAAAGTCGATTCCATGAGCCCGTTTACAAAATAAAGATTTAGCGAATCGCTGCTTTCGTTTACAAAAGGTAATACGGCAATCGATTTCTCTAACTCAACGGGAGTTTGTTTTTTTCTGCTGAAAAGAAAAACAGATAGAACCATTACCACTAAAGCCATTGCCCCAAGCGCATACCATTTGTATTTATTGAAAAGACTTTCATGAACATTTTCGCTCTCCTCCGTTAAAACTCCTTTCCGTACTTCGCCGGGAGAATAACCGTATTGTTCGCGAAAACATTTAATGAAATACGAGGTGTTTCCAAAACCAACCTCGTACGAAATCTCAGCAACAGTCAACGAAGTTTGTTTTAGCAGCTCCAGACCTTTTGTAACGCGTACCTGACGAATAAACTGACTGGCGGAGAGCTTGGTGTGCGTTTTTATTTTTCGGAGTAAACTTGATCGACTCATATTCATAAGCTCGGCCAGTTCAGAAACGCCAAATTGCTCATTCGAGATGTTCTCCAGAATGATCGCTTCCGCTTTTTCGATAAAATCTGCTCCGAAAATTGATGTGTCCGACATGCTGAATTTAATTGACCCGAAAGTAGAAAAATTTATGAAAATGCTAGCGCAAAAAAGCCCTGTTGCTTCAAATGTGGCATTATTGCATCATAAGTTGCATGCCCGATTCAAACTTAACACTTATCGCTGCATATGGTTTAAATCAAGCGTTTGCGAAACCCTGATCTTTGTACAAACAGATTTCAAAATCAAAAACATTAAAAATTTAAAAGATGAAGACACTAAAAAGAATTTCAATGAAAACAGTAGTAAATTTTTTGTTCATTTTACTTTTAATCTTTACGTCATGTGCTAATTCAGGTAGTAACAATAATCTTCAGTCAGGAAATGATACCAAAGTAAAGTCGAGCGTTGAAAAACCAAAAGTTGATTTGCATAGCGCAATTATGTCGGGCAACCTGGAAGCCGTTAAACAACACGTTGAAGCCGGAACAGATATTAATAAAAAAGATCAAATGAGTGGATCAACACCATTAATTTCGGCGGTATCGTTTGGCCGTAAAGAAATTGCAAAAGAACTAATTGATACAGGTGCAGATCTGAACTTAAAAAATAATGACGGATCGACTGCTTTGCACTCCGCCGCATTTTTTTGCCATATCGAAATTGTGCAAATGCTTATGGATGCCAATGCCGATAAAACATTAAAAAACAATTTCGGCGCAACTGCCCGCGAATCTGTTTTGGCCCCATTTGCTGATATGAAACCTATCTACGAAATGATGCAGCATCAATTACAGCCGCTCGGTATAACAATCGATTTAGCAGAAGTGGAAAAAAACCGCCCTGTAGTTGCCATGATGTTGCAGTAATCAAATTAAAGCTAAATGAATATGAAAACAGAGAGAAGATACGATATTGATTGGTTGCGTGTTGTGGCAATTGGCTTATTACTCATTTACCACATAGCCATTGTTTTCCAGCCGTGGGCTATGTTTGTTGGCTTTATTAAAAGCAGCGAACCTCTTGAAAATTTATGGAAACCGATGACACTGCTAAATATTTGGCGAATTCCGCTTTTATTTTATGTATCTGGTATGGGTTTATTTTTTGCCATGCAAAAACGAAATTATCCACAGTTGCTTACCGAACGTACACGCCGGATTCTGATCCCCTAATTTTTGGGGTGCTGGCCATCGCACCGCTTCATTTTATCATATTTCAGAAATTCTACAATTTACCCATGAGTTATTACCCTCATGCCGGACATTTATGGTTCCTTGGAAATATCTTCATTTATGTGCTAATTCTCACTCCTCTTTTCTTTTATCTGAAAAAAAAGGAAGAAGGGAAATTCAGAAAAGGGCTATCCTTTTTAATGAAAAATCCACTTACCCCTTTGGCATTATCCATCTTTTTTGTTTTGGAGGCACTCATTGTAAATCCTCAAATTTATTCAGTTTACGCTGAAACATGGCATGGATTTTTTCTCGGCCTGCTTGCCTTCTTTTTTGGCTTTCTGTTTGTGTACACCGGACAAGTATTTTGGCAAACCGTATCGAAATGGAAATGGTTGTACATGGGATTAGCTGTGGTTTTATATGTAATCAGATTGATGGTATTCGAAACAACGTCACCCAATTATCTTATGGCCATCGAATCAAATTGCTGGATATTTGGCGTTTTTGGTCTGGGTTACCAATACCTCAACAGACCAAGTAAGGCGCTCAGCTATTTAAGTCAGGCTGCTTATCCTGTATATATAATTCATATGTTTGTTTTATATGCAGGCTCACTATTAATTCTGCCTCTGCAATTGCCGCCAATGTTAAAATTCATTGCCATAACAGCATTTACATTCGCCATGTGTTATTTTATTTATGAGTTTATGATCAGGCGAATCGGGTTTTTAAGACCGCTGTTTGGATTAAAACCAAAATTCAACAAAATTGGGAAGAGACTGTTGCAGAAGGCAGTATAAAATGCTTCATCCAATATAATATTGCGATAATGAAAAAGAAACAAACAACACTAATAATCAGAATTATGCTATTTACAGGAACGGCCATATCACTATTTTTTGTTCCGTGGTTATTGTTGAAAATTATGCTTACTCCACTCCCTGATACCGTTCAGGGCCAACTCGATAAAAGCATAAAATATGGTTTCGACGGAATAATCGTTTACGTTGACGAAGCCGGAAAAGAACCTGCTTTTTATGCTTCCGGATACAATAACAGAGAAAACAAGATTCCTGCCGATCCTCATTCATTGTTCAAAATTGCCAGTATCAGTAAGCTGTATAATGCGATTGCCGTTACCAAATTGGTTAGCGACGGACGTTTGTCGCTCGATAAAACACTGGCCGATTATTTTCCGGAATTGGTAGGAAGAATTGAAAACGCTGACAAAATCACACTAAGAATGATGGTGCAGCACCGCAGCGGAATTCCGAATTTAACCGATACGCCAAACTTTTGGGCTACTCCACCATCGAGTAGAGAGGAGGCACTTGAGCTCATACTTGATTTACCGGCCGACTTTGCTCCCGATGCAAAGTATAGATACTCGAACACCAACTATTTGTTGATTTCCATGCTGATTGAAAAAGTGACAGGAGAAGATGTTTTTCAAATAATTAAAAAGGAAATTCTGAATCCACTTGGGCTGAAAAATACGTATGGATCAGTTAACGAGCAAAATTTCGACGATGTAATGAGTGGTTATTATGTTGGGATTGAAGAAGATATTAAAGCCGAAGATTACGGAACCAAACTTACATCGATGGTTGCCAGTGCCGAAGACCTTGGCATTTTCCTGCGTGCATTAAACGATGGATCGGTGTTTAACGATGGCGAGCAGGAAATCTACTCCTCCATTTATGTGTACGATCACACCGGGTTAATGCCGGGATATATGAGTATTGCCAAATACCACAAAGACATCGACACGGTTGTTATTCAATTTGTAAATACTACCGATTTTGAAGGATACGAATGGAGTATAATGGAAATTGTATACAGGCGGGTTGTGAGAATCGTAAAGAAACATAATGATGCCCACTGATGGAATTCACCGGCAACTCATTACTTATAAACCATATTTAAAGCAGCGCCGATAATACCGGCGTTGTTTTCCATTTCGGCAGGTACTACCGGTGTATCCAGTTTGATACAATCCTGAAATTTCTCCATTTTTTTACTCACTCCCCCACCAATAATAAACAGGATGGGATTAAACATCTTATCGTAATAATCCAGTGCTTTATTAAATCGTGATCCCCATTCATTCCACGACAAGTCTTTTCGTTTTCGAACCGAATCCGC
Organism: Draconibacterium halophilum; assembly: GCF_010448835.1. Taxonomy (NCBI): domain Bacteria; kingdom Pseudomonadati; phylum Bacteroidota; class Bacteroidia; order Marinilabiliales; family Prolixibacteraceae; genus Draconibacterium; species Draconibacterium halophilum. The sequence continues at coordinate 2,477,737 of NZ_CP048409.1, read as the reverse complement.
CGAATAGCGTTCAATGGTTTTGCCTTTGAATTCAAGGTGTCCCAACTCAAGGTTCGGCACCAGGTGCTTGTCGATAAAAATAACGGTTCCGATTCCGGTACCGACAGTTAGTAAAAATACCATTCCCTTTACTTTGGCTCCGGCACCAAAATGTATTTCGGCAATTCCGGCGGCATCAGCGTCATTAACGCACTCCACCTCGCAACCGGTTTTTTCTGATAGTTTCTTATTTACTTCCTGTCCGATCCAACTTTTATCGATGTTTGCTGCGGTTAACATCACGCCGTTTTTTACTACAGCGGGAACACCAACGCCAACTTTTCCTTTCCAGTTAAAATGCTCAGTAAGTTGTGCCATCACCTCCGCCACAGCATCAGGAGTTGCAGGTTGCGGAGTTTCAATTCGGTGTCGTTCTGTAACCAGTTCACCGGTTTTGGTATCCACAATTGCTCCTTTAATTCCCGATCCTCCAAAATCAATTCCTAGTACTTCCATGTTTTTATCGTTTTGAACCACTAATTTACGATAAACATCGGGTTATTGGAAAAGATTATAAAATTAGCGGTTAAAGATTTATTAACCGGGGACCGGAAAGAGGCAAAAGAAAAGCGGATTTACGGGCAGAAATCTTTAATTGATTTCCCGAAAATCCGCTTCCGTATCTTCTTCGCAGAATGAACTAGAATTGATAAAGTTCATCAGCCCGAATCAGTTCGGTTTTATGTTTTTGCAGCATTTCCACGCAACGTTCAACACGTGTAGGGCGAATAACAGTAACGGCTCCTTCATCCTTCATCGAAAAAGCGTACATGTATTCAATAAATACTTCTTCCTGTTGCAGAATATCGAGCAGTTTACTCAGGCTTCCCGGCTTATTTGGTGTTTTGGCCAAAACAACTTCTGTGGTTTTAACTGAAAATGCATTTTCTTTTAACACCGTACATGCCTTTTCGGGATCGGAAACAATCATACGCAGGATTCCAAAATCGGATGTGTCAGCAATGGTAAAAGCCGACAGGTTAACACCGGCATCGGCCAATATTTGAGTTACTTCGTTTAATCTTCCACTTTTGTTCTCTAAAAAAACGGATACTTGTTTTATGATCATGGTGTTTAGATTTTACGGTTATCGATTACACGTTTTGCTTTTCCGGCGGTACGCTCAATAGTTTTTGGTTCCACCAGTTTTACATCTACCGAAATACCAAGCGTACTTTGAATATTATGCGTGATTTTCTTTTTCAGTTTCTCCAGTTCGCGCACTTCATCCGAGAAGAACTGCTCCTGCACTTCCACCATCAGTTTCAGTATGTCGAGTGTTCCTTCGCGTTCTACAATTAGCAGATAGTGTGGTTCTGTTTCGCTCATCTCGAGCAATACACTTTCAATTTGCGACGGGAATACATTCACCCCGCGAATAATCAGCATATCATCCGAACGGCCTTTGCATTTTTCCATACGCACCAGTGTACGTCCACATTCGCATTTATCGTAAATTAAGCGGGTAAGATCGCGGGTACGGTAACGCAAAATTGGAATCCCCTCTTTGGTGATGGTTGAAAACACCAGCTCTCCTACTTCACCCGGCGCCACAGGCTCCAGCGTTTCGGTATCGAGAATTTCCGGAATAAAATGATCTTCGTTAACGTGCATGCCAACTTGGTGCTCGCACTCGCACGATACGCCGGGACCAATCACTTCACTCAAACCATAAATATCAATGGCTTTCAACTTCAGTTTTGCTTCAATTTCCTTACGCATACTTTCGCTCCACGGCTCGGCACCAAAAATTCCAACACGCAGTTTCAGCTCTTCGGGGTCGATACCCATTTCCTGCATCACTTCCGCCAAAAACAAAGCATACGATGGTGTACAGGCAATTACCGACGAACCAAAATCCTGCATCAGCTGAATTTGCTTTTTTGTATTTCCACCTGAAATTGGAATTACCGTTGCACCAAGATTTTCGGTTCCGTAATGCAACCCCAAACCACCGGTAAACAGTCCGTAACCATAGGCCACCTGCACAATGTCGTTGCGCGTAACACCCGACATACAGAGCGAGCGGGTAACCACTTCTGCCCACATGCTCAAATCGTTTCGGGTGTAGCCAACAACGGTTGGTTTTCCGGTAGTTCCCGAGCTGGCATGGACACGCACAATTTCGCTCATGGGTACGGTAAACATTCCAAACGGGTAGTTATCGCGTAAGTCGGTTTTGTTGGTGAACGGCAGGTTTTTTAAATCTTCCACAGATCGAACATCGCCGGGTAGCATCCCAATTTCCTGCATTTTTGCGCGGTAGCTGGGTATATTGTGGTAAATACGCTGAACAGTTTGTTTCAACCGTTCGCTTTGAACAGCGGCCATCTCATCGCGAGAGGCGCATTCTATCTTTTCATTCCAAATCATAAAATTTTTGTTGATCTTTGGTTTTACATGTTGTCTTTTTTCTACAATCTGGCATTCACCGGATGCTATTTTCCGTAAACTACTTTGTCTTCAAGGATTTTCACATGGTTGATTTCCAAACGACGAACAGCCTCCAAAACATCGGGGACTTCAAGCAACAGCACCGCAAGATTATTCTCGGCAATCAGGCGTGTGTAAGCAGTTTCAATATGAATCCCGGCACGAGCAATCTTCATCAGAATTTCATCCAGGCCACCCGCTTCATCTTTCATTTCAAGAGCTATTACCTCTTTCATGGCCACCGAGTTTCCATGATCGGCGAGAATTTTATAGGCTTCATCGGGCTGATCGACCAGCAAACTTAATACGCCCCAGCCGTGTGCCATGTTATTTAAAGTAAGCGTACGAATATTAATTCCTTCTTTTTTTAACAGCGCAGTAACCGCTTCAAAATGTGTGATTTTGTTTTCTAGAAATACTGATATTTCAAATGCCATAATTGTAGTTTTTTAGTTTATTCAACATGATTACTGTAAAAATAAAGTTTCTCAGGTAAAGATTCCCCATCAAAATCATTATTTCACTGCAATTAAAACCTTTTCTTCTATTTTATTCCGTGGTAACAGTTTGCCAAATGTTCGTCGGATGTTTTTTGAGAGAACATAGAAACAGCCACCAAAACAACAATCGATACCGGCATTGCAATCATAATCGGGTCGACGATCATCCACGGGAACTCGTTTGCCAGTGTAGGTTTTCCAAAAAGTGCCTGACAAATACCCAGTGGTTCCGATTCTTTTGCATGCATAAAAGTTAGGGCAAAAGCACTCGCCACCAGGCCCGACAAAATACTCCAAACGGCAGCTGTTTTTGTTGCCCGTTTCCAGTACAGTGCCGCAAAATAAACCGGCAAAAAGGCTGCCGCACAAATACCAAAGAAAATGGCTGTTCCGCGTGCAACAATACTTCCCGGCAGTTTATAACCAATTATTATACTGATGATTATTGCAACAATTATTGATAATTTCGATAACAGCATGGAGTTAAATTTCTTTTTAGGAAAAACATTTTCAATAAAATCGCGGCCCAGCGAAGTTCCCATTGCGTGGAACTGCGAACTAAGGGTTGACATTCCGGCTGAAAGTAATGCCAGCATAAACAGGTAAACAAACCATTCGGGCATAGCCGCATTAATATATTCAGGAATAATCAGGTCGACATTTCCCTGGGCAAACTGAATAGCTAACTGCCCCGATTCGTTGTAAAAATACACATTGGAAAGTGCTCCCACAGTATAAATAAAACCAGTAACCACAAAAATAAAGATACCACCAATCAGTACCGCACGGTTCAGTTCGCGGTTACTTTTTACAGTCATAAAACGTACAATAAGCTGTGGTTGAGCCAATACCCCAATTCCAACGCCTAGAATAATATTCGTTGTTAAAGCCCACCACCACGGCGAATTCATTTTCGGGAAAGCTGTCCAGCCTTCATGACCGGCGGCTTTGAGGTTGTCGGGTACTAAATCAATCATATTGGTAAGTGCATGATGAGCAGCACTAACACCGCCGAGTTTCTGGTAAGTAACAATCAAAAGGAAAAACAAACTCAGGAACATAATACTTCCCTGCAGTGCGTCGGTGTACATTACTCCTTTTAATCCACCGGCAATTACATACGCTGCAATTATAATGGAGAAAAAAGTGAGTGCCAGCGAAAAATCAATTTCAAAAATACTTTCGATAAAACGAGCACCACCAATAAGTACTACGGCGGCATAAAGTGGCATAGAAACAAATATTACAGCCCCACTGATCATTTGAATTTTTTTCGACTGAAAACGGTTTCCCAGGAATTCGGGAAACGTATGAGCATCGAGGTTATGCCCCATTTTTCGGGTAACGCGCCCAAAAAATATAAAAGCGATAAATACGCCAATGATTATATTTAGCGCCGTTAACCAAATCAATCCCATTCCGTACACACCGGCAATTCCACCAAAACCAATAATAGCCGAGGTAGAAATAAAAGTGGCTCCGTATGACATAGCCATCACAAAAGGATGAATATCTCTTCCGGCAAGTAAATAATCTTTTGCCGTTTTTGTTTGGCTGTAGCCCCGGTATCCGAGATAAGCAATAACTAAAAGGTAGATTACAACTACCAATCCCAAGGTAAAAGTGTTCATAGCAGTTGTTTTAAATTTCGTCTTTTAAATGTTCGTCTTTTTCTTCCCAATCCAGGTCGCGCTGAATTTCGTCGGTACTGGTTTCCATTCCTTTATTCCAGTTTAATGCCCCGTAAACCACACAGGCAATTAAACCTACCACTGATAAAAGGTAGCCGAGAATTATCCCGGGATCGTTGATTCCAAGCATAAGTTTTTTAGTTTTTTGGTTGAGTTTTTTTATTGACTGGTTCCGTAAACGGTTTGGTCGTCGATGATTTGCACGCCTTGTTTTTTCAGTTTTTTTATTGATTCGGCATAATCATCAACATTCAATATCAGAATAGCTTTTTGTGTTTCAGTGATCACGCGGCCAACAGCATTGTCGAAATTTACTTCGGCCCTGGCCACTTCCATCAGCAAATCATCGAGGCCACCCGCTTCATCTCGCATTTCAAGTGCTATTACTTTGCGCAGCGCCACTGACACTCCTTTTTCAGAAAGTGCCTTTTTTGCCTTTTTAGGGTCGTTGACAATCAGGTTGAGAATTCCCCAGCCGTTTGCGGTATCGTTTATTGCCATCGACCGGATATTGATTTGAGCTTCTTTCAACACACTTGTAATCCGTTCGAAATGACCGATCTTATTTTCGAGAAATATTGATACTTCGTAAGCCATAGTTTTAAAGCTGGAAGACAGAAGCAAACTACCTGTATTTAAACGGCAGCTCCTTTTTCCATTCTTTTCTGCTCTTCCATTTTTTATTGGTTTGATTTAATTTTTATCTCAATACTGTTGACTGTTAACTGTGACTGTCAACTAATTCAAAAGTCCGTTTTTACGGTTATCGGTAACGCGAATAGCCTTTCCTTCCGATTTTGGAATGGACCCGGCTTCCACCAGCTTCACTATCGGTTTTGCCAGCACTTCGTCGCGAATCTGGCGGGTAATGGTTTTGCTCAGGCTATCCAGGCGTTTTATATCTCCCCTAAACCAATCAGATTTCACTTCCACTTCTACCACCATTTCATCGGCGCCGTTCATCGTTTCCAGGTTGATCATATAATCCGATCCCACCTCAGGAATTTTCATCAATACACCCTCAATTTGCATCGGGAATACATTACAACCTTTTATAATGAACATATCGTCCGATCGGCCGGTAATCCTGTCGATGCGGCGATGTGTGCGTCCACATTCACATTCTCCCGGAATAATTCGAGTAATATCGCGGGTTCGGTAGCGAATTAAGGGCATGGCTTCACGATCGAGCGTTGTCATTACCAGTTCCCCATATTCGCCGTCCGGAACGGGCTGAAGTGTTTCAGGATCGATAATTTCCACCAAATACGAATCTTCCCAAATGTGCAGACCGTTTTGGTGCGTGCACTCAAATGCCACGCCCGGGCCATTCATTTCAGAAAGTCCAAACGAATTAAAAGCTCGTACTCCATACATTTCTTCAATACGTTTGCGTTGTGCATCGGTGTGTGGCTCAGCTCCAATAACCAGTGTTTTTAGTTGTGTATCCTTTTTCGGATCCAGACCTTCAGCCTCAAAAACTTCGTACAAACGCCCCAGGTAACTAGGAATAGCATGTGCCGCTGTTGTTCCGTAATCGCGCATCAGTTTAATCTGGCGCAAGCTGTTTCCTGCTCCGGCAGGAATACTTAAAGCGCCCAGCGTTTCAATACCATACTGAAAACCCAATCCGCCGGTAAACAAGCCGTAGCCACAGATATTCTGAAAAACATCGGTATCGCGAACTCCTGCACAAAACAGTGAGCGTGCCATTAGGTTTGCCCACGAATCCAGATCGTGGCGGTTATGAAAAATTACAGTTGGATTTCCGGTAGTTCCACTTGAACTGTGCAACCTGATAATGTCTTTTTTCGGTAAGCTTAAAAAGCCATACGGAAAATTATCGCGAAGATCCTGTTTTGTGGTAAAAGGTAATTCCGTAATCTGCGAAATGTCCTTTATAACACCCGGTTTTATTTTCTTTTTGCTGTACAATTCACCGTAAAACAACGAGCGGCAAGCACTCTCAATTGTTTTATTCAGTCGCTCAAGCTGAAGCTGTTGCAAATCTTTCTTCTCCAGGGTCTCAAACTCCTCCTGCCAAAATTCTAACGTCATCCTCTAAAAATTATACATCACCATTAACAGAAAGCGGTGATTGGTTGCACTATTTGTATCGTCATAAAGTCCATCCGAGAAATCAAAATTTCCAGCTCCCCAATCTGCCGTTGTCATTTCATATTCGGCAACAAACTTTAAGTTTTTAATATTATAAGCCATATAGGTTGAGGCTCGCGACATATTTTTTAACGACGTTGCCAAACCAGCGATTTTGGCGCTTCCACCAAAATCATATAACGGATCAACCGTACCCAGGTTTCCGGCAACTCCGGCAAACAATCCCAACTGTACTTTCGTACCATAAACCAGATTAAATAAAGCACTGTAATTGTTGTAATTGGTATAGGTCATTTCTCCGGTGGTTGTGTTGTAGCTTTTGGCTCCGTATCCACCCAACATTAGCATATTTGCCATATTCTGCCCGTACAATCCTTTGGCAAGTAGATACAATTTATCCTTTTTATAAGCCAGGTAAGCCATTCCCACCAAACTGGTGTTTAATTCTTCTGTAACATAGCCCATATCGGTAATCGACATTGGTTGAATAGCATTAAACTGTCCGGCAATTCCGGCAGTTACCGCACCTTTACTGTGGTTAATCCCAATTACCAACTCAGGAATTCCGGCATTACGTTTTGCCAGGTTTTTGCTGTTGCTGTTTGGTGCTGCGTAAAATCCACGCGAAACATATTGTTGCTCGTAAAGTGCTGTAAACGAAAATGTAACATTGCCTGTTCGGTAATCAAAGTCAATTTGTGGCGAACGGTTAAACGGATTAAAAGGTGCTCCTGTATTCAGGTTACCAACCTGAGGAAAATTACCGCCCATTCCGTTCCACAATGGGTGCCAGGTTTGCCCCACCAAAAGCGATACGTTTTCCCAATCGAGTTTTACGAATGCTTTTCGCAACCGTAATACTTCCGGATATTCGCTTACAATTCCTGCAAAGTCGGTTTCAAAATTGGCCGATGATTTTGCCCCGAACAGTTCAGGACCGCTGATATTAAAACCAAAACGTGTGGCCATAGCCGTGTAATTGGTCATTCCGTTTTTATTGATTTCTTTTCCCGCAGGATCTAATCCAGCATAAGCCGGGAACAGATAAAAATTGTCCATTGCAGCATTGATACCTTTGTAAGAATCATGGTAGAATTCGCTACGAATAAATCCGTAGACCTCGGCTTTAAATTGTTTTTCCTGGGCAAATAATCCTGAATAAAACAGGAACATGCTACAAACTATAACTATAAGTTTTTTCATTATGAGATGATTAGTTGTTTTTGTTGATTGAATAGATTGATTACCCGAAGTTCCAGAATCAGTTCTTCGGGTTAGAACAGAAGTAATCTAATAAGAAATAATATGTTGCTGTCTCAAACACGAGGTTCAAAATTAGCAATTTTAGAGGCCTGCCCAACGCTATGCTTGCAATTTGAAGCTAAATCAAGCTTATTTATTTTGATTTCAAACTATACATAAAAAAACCCGTTCTCGAACACTTGTCCGGAACGGGTTTCTTATTGTGATGGTTATGATTTTTTTATTTGTTTGCCATTGCAAAATCAAGTCCGGCTTTAAAAGCTTTCCGATTCATTTCGACCACAGCCTCGCCTTTTCTACTGAAAATATGTGCAATTCCGGCTTCTATTTTTTCCGGTTCAATATTCAGAAAAGGAGTAGCAGCCCCCAACATCACCACATTCGATGCACGTTTGTTGCCAATTTCTGCCGCAATTTTATCTGCATCGATAGCCACAAAACGCGGTTGTTTTTTTATTTCTGCCAAAACAGCATCAACATCCGGGTAATTCGGGATATTAACAAAAGGGGTGGTGTTTGTTACCACATAACCTTCGGGCGATAGAAAAGGCAGGTAACGCAAAGCCTCCATCGGTTCCACCGAAAGTATCAAATCGGCTTTCCCCATTGGAATAAGATCGGCAGCAATTTCACTGTCGGAAATACGCAGGTGCGACTGCACCGCGCCGCCACGCTGGCTCATCCCATGTGTTTCAGCCTGTTTTAAAAACAAATTTTCGTTAATGGCTGCATCGCCAATTATCGATGCGATGGAAAGAATTCCCTGTCCGCCAACTCCGGCTAATATAATATCTGTCTTCATTTCTACTTATTTAGTGGGGTTATCTTTCATTTTCTTTTCCTTGCGCAATCGTTTTGCCGCTGCCTGAATACATTCGCGACGAAAAACAATTACCGAAACACCTTCGTAAGCAATTTCTTCTTCGAAAGTTTCCACCATCAGATCGTGGTATTTTTTCAGCGGTGTTAATACGCGAATATGATTTGGATCAACACCAACTCCGGTACAAATGCTTTCGATCTTTCCGAGTGCTGATGACTCCTGACCACCAGTCATCGATACCGATTCGTTATCGGAAATAACAACTATGATATTTGCCTCATCGTTAACGGCATCCAACAAACCAGTTATTCCGGAGTGCGTAAAAGTAGAGTCGCCGATAACAGCCACGGCAGGAATCAAACCTGCATCGGCAGCGCCTTTTGCCATGGTAACCGAAGCCCCCATGTCAACACACGAGTAAATACTTTTGTATGGTGGCAAAGCACCCAGCGTGTAACAGCCAATATCAGAGAAAACGCGCCCTTTGGTGTATTTATCCAGCGCTTCATTTAACGATTTGTACATGTCCTGATGACCGCATCCCTGGCACAATGCCGGCGGGCGATTTACTACCAGTTCCGGAACATCGGCACCCAATTGTGTTTCTTTTCCCAGTGCTTTTCCAACAAGGTCGGCATTCAATTCACCATCGCGTGGCAAAGCCCCACTTAAGCGTCCCGAAACCTGAATATCCTTTTTAAACACTGCTTTAATGTGCTCTTCCACCACCGGATATCCTTCTTCCAATACCAGTACCTCTTCGCAATGTTTGGCCATTTTATCCAAAAACTTTTGCGGAACCGGGTATTGCGACAATTTCAATATTGTATATGGACAATCGTCTTTCGGATAATTTTCTTTGAGGTAATTGTATGCGATTCCACAGGCAATAATTCCAAAACTTTTGTCTTCGCCTTTGGTGTATGTGTTATATTTCGATTTTTTGGCTGTCTTCTCAAACAGCTCCTGTTTTTCAAGCAGTCCTTTGTATCTTCGTCGGGCAATCGCCGGCAACAACACAAACTGACTTGGATCCGATGGTAAAACCATATCGTTTTCAGCCAGAACTTCGCTGCGAATAACTCCAGCACGCGAATGTGCCAAACGGGTTGTAATACGCACCATCACCGGAACTTCCAGCTTTTCGGAAAGCTCAAATCCTTCACGCACCATGTCGTAAGCTTCCTGCTGATTGCTGGGTTCCAGAATCGGTATCATGGCAAATTTACCATAGAAACGCGAGTCCTGCTCGTTTTGCGACGAGTGCATCGAAGGATCATCGGCAACGGTAAGAACCATGCCTCCGTTTATTCCGGTAATTGCCGAGTTAATAAACGCATCGGCGGCCACATTTAACCCCACATGTTTCATACAAACCATGCAACGTTTTCCGGCATACGACATACCCAAAGCGGCTTCGTAAGCTGTTTTTTCGTTGGCCGACCATTTACTGCGAATACCTTTTTCTACTGCCTGTTCACTCTCCTGAATAAATTCAGTTATTTCTGTTGAAGGAGTTCCGGGATAGGCATAAACCCCTGAGATTCCACCATCGATGGCTCCCTGCCCAATAGCTTCAACTCCTAAAAATAGATTCTTTTGCATCTTGGTTTAATTTTCGAAGCCAACAAAAGTATGAATTTGAGGGTTGTATACAACCAGAATTGTCATGTTTTGCAAAATTGCCAGACAATTTACAAAACAGAAGCCCGTCCAAACTCAACTAACGATTTATGCTAAAACACATTGCACTTGTCTTATTTAAAATCATTACAAAATAGTATCTAACAAAATAATAATTGTGTGATTTTGTAACAACTGTTACAAAATTTGGTACACACTTATTTGATATTTGCTCTCAGAATAAACCGAATTTATGGCTATGCTAAGGAGACTTTTACCACCTGCGAAATGGAGATTACCAGTATTAATAATAACAAGTATTTTTGTTGGTCTCATCATTTTTATCTTTTATATTTCAAAAGCACATTCCTATCTTTCAGACAATCCTGCAACATGCACCAACTGCCACATAATGGCTCCGCAATATGCCACCTGGAACCACAGTTCGCATCGCGAGGTGGCTCATTGTAACGACTGCCACGTACCGCATAATAATGTATTTAATAAATACTATTTTAAGGCAAAAGACGGCTTACGCCATGCTACCATATTTACTTTGCGCAAAGAACCTCAGGTAATTTTTATTCACGAAGCGGGACAAAAAGTAGTGCATAATAACTGTATACGTTGTCATAAGCAACAAATTACCGATCCTAAACTTGCCTCATCGGTTCACAACCATACTGCACATATGCAGGACCGCCCTTGCTGGGAGTGTCATCGAGAGATACCACATGGCCGGGTAAACAGTTTGTCGAGCGTACCCAATGCTCGGGTGCCGCTACCTGAAAGTCCTGTTCCCGACTGGTTAGAATCGTATATAAAAAACAACTAAAAATAATTCTTATGACTACAAAATCAAAACGCCATCCTTTACTCAACTGGGGAATTTTTCTTGCAACTATAGTTGTGGTATTTCTCCTCGGACTGCTAGCTTCATCAATTCTGGAACGACGAACCGAAGCAGCTTATGTGAATGTTCCAAAAACCGATATCGACCAGTTTGATCCACGAAACGAAGTGTGGGGCGAAAATTACCCGCGCGAATATCAATCGTATTACGGAACTGCCGATACATCTTTCAGAACAAAATATAATGGCAATGCCATGATTGATATGCTGGAAGTTGATCCACGTATGGTTGTTCTGTGGGCCGGATATGGTTTTTCAAAAGATTACAACCAGGGCCGCGGACACTATTATGCCGTTACCGACCTACGCAACACCTTACGAACCGGCGCTCCCGAAGGACCAAAAGATGGGCCGATGCCATCGACATGTATGACGTGTAAAAGCCCCGATGTTCCGCGCCTAATGAACGAAATTGGGGTGAAACAATTTTATACCGGAAAATGGGCCGAGTTGGGAGCAGAAGTGGTGAATCCGATTGGATGTGCTGATTGTCACGATGCAGAGACGATGAATTTAAGAATCTCGCGCCCGGCACTGATAGAAGCCTTTGAAAGAATGGGAAAAGACATTACCAAAGCAAGCCATCAGGAGATGCGCAGTTTGGTGTGCGCGCAGTGTCATGTGGAATATTATTTCAATAAAGAAACAGCGCCCGGAGCCAACTACCTCACCTTTCCGTGGGATAATGGTTTTTCTGCCGAGGCCATGGAAGAATATTATGACAACATGGAGTTCTCGGACTGGACACATGCATTGAGTAAAGCTCCAATGTTGAAAGCACAACACCCGGGATACGAAATTTATATGACCGGAATTCATGCACAACGCGGTGTTTCATGTGCCGACTGCCACATGCCTTACAAAAGTGAGGGTGGTCAAAAATTTACCGATCATAAAATGCAGTCGCCACTGAATAATATTGCCAACTCGTGCCAGGTTTGCCACCGCGAAGAAGCAGGCACTTTAATGGCCAACGTATACGAACGTCAGGATAAAATTATTGAAAACCGCGACAAGCTGGAAGAGCTGATCGTTAGAGCTCATGTTGAAGCTAAAAAAGCATGGGATCTGGGAGCTAACGACGAACAGATGACAGCTATTTTGCAAGGTATTCGCCACTCGCAATGGCGCTGGGATTATGCAGCTGCCAGCCATGGTGGTTCGTTCCACTCGCCTCTTGAAACGGGAAGAGTAATCAGCACAGCAATTACCATTGCACAGGAAACCCGCATAAAACTGGCCCGTTTGTTAGCCGAACTTGGGTTTAACGAGGAAGTGCCCTACCCCGATATCTCGACCAAAGCAAAAGCTCAGGAATTTATTGGTCTGGATATGGACAAACTAAAGTCGGAAAAACAAGAATTTTTAAAAACTGTTGTTCCCGAATGGGATAAAGAGGCAGAAAAGCGCGAAAAAGGGTACGATATGACTACATCTTTGCAGGACTAATGGCCTGCAGTATTCTCCGGATGACGCTAAATTCGTTAAATAGTGTCATCCGGTGAATTCTCACTTCCACAAAAAATAGTTCAAAAACAACACAAGCTTACTAAGATGAAAAGATTTAAATACATCGGATTGATCGTATTGGGTGTTTTTATTGCCCAATTTTCAAAAGCACAATTCACGTTATCGGGGGAATTCAGACCACGAACAGAAATGAGCCACGGTTATAAAAATTTGGCTTTTGAAGATCAGGATGCTTCAACAATAACGGCACAACGCACCCGCTTAAATGCCGGTTTCTCAAACGAATTTATAAAAACCGGCCTGGTGCTTCAGGATGTACGCCGTTGGGGAAATCAGCCACAGCTGGTTAGCAACGAAGATTATGCAGTATCCGTTCACCAGGCCTGGGCAGAGGTACTTTTCTCTCCGGAGTTTTCACTGAAAGCCGGAAGACAGGAATTGGTATACGACGACTCGCGTATTTTAGGAAATGTGGGCTGGGCACATCAGGCACGCTCGCACGATGTGGCATTGTTTAAATATGAAGAAGACATTAAACTGCATTTTGGTATTGCACATCACGAGAACGGCGACTTAACCAACAGCGATTACGACGGACCGGATGCCTATAAAGATATGCAGTTTGTGTGGTTTAACAACTCGTGGGAGAAGGCTTCATTAAGTTTGCTTTTGCTAAACAACGGCATACCAACTTTGGAAAATGGTGAGCAAAAAACAAAATTCAGCCAGACAATTGGAGGCCGTGTTTCCGGTAATATTGGAGGGGTAAAAGTGGCTTCAAACCTGTATTATCAAACCGGTGAACATATTTCCGGCCGCGACATTTCTGCATTAAACTTTCTGGCCGAAGCTTCGATGGATGCTTTTACGCTGGGTTTCGAGCACCTTTCAGGAACTGATTTCGGCGAATCGGATTATAAATCCTTTACTCCATTTTACGGAACCAACCACAAATTCAATGGTTTTATGGACTATTTTTTTGTGGGTAACCACATGGGATCGGTTGGTCTTAACGACTTGTATTTGAAATACAAATACAGCAAAGATAAAATTGGGTTTAATGCGCACTTGCATTATTTTGCGGCAGCTGCAGATATTGCTGCCGATGCTGACAAATATCTTGGAACCGAACTGGATCTTTCCTTGTCGTGGGCGGTAAATCCTATGGCAAATATTTCGTTTGGATTCTCATCAATGTTTGCAGGCGATTCGATGGAGATTTTAAAAGTTGGCGACAGTTCGGCTACTCATTACTGGGGTTATGTAATGCTTTCGGTTACGCCTTCGTTTATAAAATAAAATTAACTATCCACGAATTTCTAACCTACCCCTCGTTTGCACCATAAATCCGCGGGAGTTGGAGAAGTGGTGCAACATCAATTATGTTTCCCATTTTGTACCAATTGTTACAATATGATTTACAAATGTTAAACATATTTGCGGAACAAAAACAACAAAATGGCCCGTAAAAGACTGATAAAAACATTCAAAAAACTACATAAATGGCCGGCAATTGTTATTGCCTTTATTGCCCTACTCTTTGCTGCATCGGGAATTGTGATGAACCACCGGCAGTTGTTTTCCGGTGTAGATGTTTCGAGCAATCTGCTGCCCAAAAACTATCACTACAAAAACTGGAACCTGGCAGCAGTTCGCGGTTCTATCCATCTGGATGATACTGTTTTAATGTTTGGGAATATCGGTGTTTGGAAATCGGATGATGAGCTTAAAACATTTGATGATTATAACCAGGGATTTCCGAAAGGAATCGACAACCGAAAAATCTATTCCATCGTTCAGTATAAGGACATACTTTTTGCCGGAACGCATATGGGATTATACAAACGAAGTGACGTAAATGACAGCTGGCAAAAACTGGAAATTCCGGTAGAAAAAAAACGTATTGCCGACCTGGAAATCAAAGACAATAAACTGTTGGTGCTCACACGTAATTATTTGCTGGAAAGTACCGACGGGCAAAACTTCAAAAAAATACAATTACCCGAGCCGGTAAATTACGAACGTAAAACCGGTTTATTCAATACCTTTTGGGAATTACACAGCGGAGAGTTATTCGGACTGGCCGGAAAACTGTTTGTCGATTTGCTGGGACTGGTAACCATTCTGCTCTCGATAACCGGGTTGCTGCATTTTTTCTTTCCGAAAATTATTAAACGCAGGAAGAAAAGAATTCAGGAGCAGACGGGAAAAGATCACCCCTTCCCCCTCAAGGGGGTAACCGGAGTAACAAATCTTCCGGAGATAAGGTTAAGAATGCTTCTATCAACAAGCTGGTGAAAACAAAAAAGCAAAACCTGCACTGGCACAATGTGGTGGGCTATGTTTTTGCCCTATTTCTGCTGATCAATACATTTTCGGGGATGCACCTGCGGCCACCATTGTTAATTGCCATTGCGAGCAAACAGGTTGGTATTATTCCGGGCACGCATCTCGACAGCCCAAATCCGTGGTTCGACAAACTGAGGCGTATACACTGGGATGCGGCCAACCAGCGTTATATCTTTTCCACTACCGATGGGTTTTATTTTGCAGAAGAAAGTCTGAGTAAAAAACTTACTCTTGCCCCATCGCAACCACCGGTTAGTGTTATGGGCTGTAATGTGCTTGAGCCACTTGGAGCAGATTTTCTTATGGTGGGATCGTTTAGCGGGATGTATGTGTGGAATCCGCAAACAGGAATGGCAGCCGACTTTTTTAGCGGCCAGCCATACCGCGCCCCGCAAGGAATGGTAAACCCAATTGGCGCAAACACCGTTGCCGGATTTGTACAAAGTAACAAGCGTAGCTGGTGGTTCGATTACAGCGGTGGTGCTATCGAACTAAATGCGCAAAACGAAAAAAGTACGTTTAGCGCCATGCCCGATGAAATACGAAAAGCCGCGCCGATGTCGTTATGGAATGTAGCACTGGAAATACACACGGGGCGTATTTTCGAGCACCTCGTAGGTAGCTTTTATATTCTGTTTGTACCGCTGGCCGGCATCTGTCTTATGCTGGTAATCATCAGCGGATTCTTTCTTTGGTGGATGGTATTTCGTAAAAAGAGAGAAAAGCGGATAAAATAATATTCTATCTTAGCGATTAATTGAAAAGCTTCTTCGCAGGGCTATTAACAACACACAATCGCAATAACATGGATTACATCAACATCAATAAAAAACTTTGGGACAATAAAACGGACATTCATTATAAATCGGATTTTTACGATGTTAACGCCTTCATAAAAGGCAAAGATTCATTAAATCCCATTGAACTTGAATTGTTGGGAAATATCGAGGGAAAAAAGATCCTTCACCTGCAATGTCATTTTGGACAAGACACTATTTCGCTGGCTCGACACGGCGCCCAGGCAACAGGAGTTGATTTTTCGGAAAAAGCTATTGAAAAGGCGCGGCAACTAAACGAACAGCTTGGTACCGACGCACGGTTTATTCAAAGCGATGTTTACAAATTGTCGGAAGTGCTGAATGAAAAGTTTGATATCGTATATACGTCGTACGGCGTAATTGGCTGGTTGCCCGACATGAAAAAGTGGGCAACAATGATTGAGCACTTTTTAAAACCCGGGGGCAACTGGTGTTCGTGGAGTTTCATCCCATTGTTTGGATGTTTAGCTACGATTTTAAACGGGTGGAGTTTGACTATATGGAATCGGAAGCGATTGTAGAAGAACTGGAAGGCACCTATACCGATAGTGATGCGCCGATAAAGGGGAAGTCGGTTTGCTGGAACCACGGACTCAGCACCGTTATCAACTCGTTGATAAAAGCCGGACTCACACTTACCGACTTTAAAGAATATAACTATTCACCCTACGATTGCCTCGAAAATTTAGTTGAGGTTCAAGAAGGGAAATACAAAATTAAAGGGCTGGAAAATAAGTTTCCTTTGGTGTATTCGGTTAAAGCCGTCAAGAACCAGTGATACCCTCACTCGGACCGAGTGAGGGTATCACTAGCCAGAGGTCAATCGTCAGCCCTTTTCTCCTAAAAGTATTTATCCAATTTTATTCACCTGCTTTGTTTTACATAGTATTTATTTTTACTTTTATCTTTCCTTTTCACCCGGCGACACAGGAAGAAGATTCAGCGGGGCAGAGCCGCCCGGAAAAAATTTATTATCCGTTGGTAACATTTACAAACACTTATAAATAATTACAAACGAATATTTAATTGATAATCATTGAATTAAAAGATATTATATCAATTATAGCTATAAGCGAAATAAGAGTAATACACATACGTCAGCAACCATAATAACACACTCTTATGAAGTAAAAAAACATTGCCCATGAAAATCATGAACTACGTCTTTCTTTCCATACTTCTTCTTGCAACTGCGGTAAACCATGCTGCTTTAAGTCAGCCTTCACCTGATAAGATAAACTTTATAAGACAAGGTGTGCAACGAATGATATTTGATGAAGATCAATCCATTCCGTTAGCAAAACTAGAGCCTGCAAATATTGTTGGATTATCTGCGATGCATCCTGTAAGTAATTATTCTACAGAACATGCTGATGTTAGTATTCATGAAGACAAACTGCTTATTAAGTCTGATAAAGAAACCCAAACAGGAATATGGTTCGGAGGTTTTAATCCTTTTGCCACCTACACGATCGAACTGGCTTCCACATCTGGAGAAGGCGAAATTGGAATTGAGTTTTCAGACGCCAGCAAGAAAGAACAATTCTTTATTAAGGTAGAATTTAATGATTCATTACTCACCGGAGTAAAATTAAAAGTGCTAAAAGATTTTAAGGTTGTAGTTGACCAATCGATTGCCGTAAACCTTGCCGAGCATAAAAAGATTGAAAGCAAAATAATTCTTCAACTACTTGGAAGCGGACTTGTATTGTACATGCAGAACACGGGACTCCCCAAAGTAATTGGGCAAAGGAACTTTAATACCTATGTCGATTTACGTAAAAAGCAGTATATACAGGCTTTTCAATCCAACCTCTTTGTACAACTCAATGGTGGGCGGGTTCAAATTAAAAAGGCTGAAATGGCGCTTACTACGGGGGTTGGCCTGGCCGATATCCGTGCTATTACCTATGAAAACGGAGATCCAATGCTCGATAAAGGAAGGTTATGGTACACCATGTCGATTCGTGGACGCGCTTTACCTCATCACATCCAGGGTGTATTTAGCATGAATCCTACTGTCTTTGATATAAAGTTCGAAGGCATAATAGTATTTGATCGCCAGGATGGTATACTAAGAAATGAAATCGCCACACATTTGTTCTACGACCGAAAAGATAAAATTTGGCGGGGTTTAACTACCGGTTTTAGTGCCTATGCTTATTCGGATAAAGAAAAAAAACAACTGCTTGCCATCGAGAGTGAAACAGATCCTCGCTTTGGTTTCTCGGTAATGAATGCCGTTCCTTTTGGAATGGTTGGAGACATTGAAGACCCACATATTTTGTATGATTCAGAAGCACAAAAATGGAGGATGCTTACATGCGAAAATAACAACGGTTATAAAGCCATTGTTTTGGAATCAGAACATTGGAATAAAGGCTACGAAAAAATAGCCGGGCCGGTCGATCATAATTCAACCGGGACATCCATTCAAAAAATTGGAAATAAATTATATTGCTTTTCAGGAAGTTCAGAACGTAAGATCTTTATATATACTTATCCGGATCTTAAAGAAGCAGGCAGTTTAATGATGGACCTACCGCCATGGGACGATAAATCAGGCTCGCGGGTATGGCCAAATATTGTTCAGTTACCAAATGGCTACCCTTTTCAATACGTTGCATTAATGATGGACAGATTTAATTACCCGGGAATGCAAGGCTCCAATTGGACTTATGGCGCTATTTATTTATATCATGGTTTTGATGATAAATAACCGAACAAGAAAAGGTTTGTAGGTACAAAAACAAATGCCGACATTTCTTCATTTTTAATCATTGGTGTCCGGTAAAAACAATTTTGAATAAGAAGATTGCTTCACTATGTTCGCATTTACGATGCCATAAGATGTTTAGCTTTGGCAGAGGGGTTGGTTAAAACTCTACCCCGAAAGATGAAGAACATAGCCTTGTTTTTAGGGATAAAAACAGGAACTATAGGCTTGCCCACTTTAAAGAATACAACTATTCTCTCAACAATATGCTTAAAATTGAAGAAGGAAAATCTAACATAAAAAGAATTGAAAAATAAGCTCCTTTTCGTTTAAAACAATTGATTTTTTTGCCCTTACCAGACCTTTTCGCCAGGTAACACACGATGAAGAAAGTGTGAAACCACTCAGTGAAGACTCCAACAAAACAATTCTAAAAAAAGATGATCGATAATCCGTTAAGCGCTGACTGCTTTTTCGTACATCAGAATAAAAAAGAACTATATTGCGAAGATAAACGTAAGAATATAAGATGTTATTAATTATTGATAATCAGAGTGCTTTTATAAAGAAATTCAAACGACAATTTCTTTCAGAGCAAGATTTTGACTATGTTTTTTTCGACCATAATCAACCGGTTACTTTATCTGCCAAAACAAAAATTAAGGGTATAATTTTATCCGGCGGAAAAGGTAATCCATATGAACCCTTAAATCTCACATCAAATTATGTGGCATTAATGAACTTTAACGTACCGGTTATTGGCTTTTGTTTAGGGCATGAAATTATTGCAGTTAGTTACAGGGGTAGAATTAAAAAACTTTCGGAATATCATGGAAAGAAAGAAATAATAAGCATTACAAAACCGGAAGATCCGATATTTGAAGGCTTGGAAAAAACAGAAGTATCCTTAGTGAAAAGACATGCATTCCATGTATCGGAATTGCCTGAATCATTCGAGAGTATTGGTATTTCTGATACCTGTTCGAATGAAATTATAAAACACAAAACCAAACCCATATATGGTTTTCAGTCGCACCCCGAAGTATCAGGTGAAGACGGAATGTTAATGGTAAAGAATTTTTTAAAAATTTGTAAGATTATCTAAATGAAAGTAGCATTAATATACAATAAAGACATCAGTGGTGTAATCAACACCTTTGGTATGCAGAACAAAGAGTTCTACAATGAAAAAACAGTTAAAAAAGTGACTGAAAGCCTTGAAAAAGCAGGACATAATGTTGCTGTTTTAGATGGTAACAAGCAAATAATTGACCGACTTGAGAATTTTATGCCCAGCGTAAACGAGGGCGAACAAATGGGTATGATTTTTAATATGGCCTATGGCATACAGGGAGAAAGCCGATATACGCATATTCCCAGTATGCTTGAAATGTTAGGCCTCCCCTATGTTGGCTCATCACCATCGGGGCATGCCCTGGCATTAGATAAAGTTCTAACAAAAATTATCTGGAAAAATAACGATTTACCAACACCTGATTTTTGGGTTTTTAATAGCTACGATGAGGATATGTCGTCGGTGAAGTTTCCGGTTATTGTAAAACCAAAAATGGAAAGTGTTTCTTTTGGTTTAAAGGTAGTTTACGACGTAGATGATTTAAAGGAAGCGGTTCATTTTATTGTAACTGAATTCGGCCAACAAGCATTGGTTGAACAGTTTATTCGTGGCAGGGAGTTTTGTGTTGGATTAATTGGCAACTCACCAGTAGAGCCATTTCCGGTACTTGAGATTGATTTGGAAGGCGACCCCGATGCCATACAAACCGTTGATGACAAGCAGAAAAAACCCAAAAAGAAAGTCTGTCCGGCACATATTTCAGCAGAACTGACTAAGAAGATGCAAAAAATCAGTATTGAAGCATTTAATGCACTAAACCTGCGAGATTTTGCACGTGTTGACATACGCCTGGATGAAGACGACAATATCTACTTATTGGAAATTAATTCAATGGCAAGTCTTGGCCAATCAGGTTCATATCCAACGGCAGCAAAAGTTGCGGGGTACGATTTTGAATCTTTAGTAAACAAAATGCTGGATGTGGCATCGGTGCGTTATTTTACCAATACAATTCCTCAAACCGACAATAAAAAATCCACACCAAAAACAAGTCAAACATCCCGGATGCGTACGTTTGTAAAAACCAGGCAACAACGTACGGAGAAACTGTTGAAGAATCTGGTAGACACAGATACTCATGTAAGAAATGTTGAAGGAGTAAACTACTGCTCGGGTTTAATTAGTACTGAATTAAGTCAACTTGGGTTTACACAAGAAGTATTCCCTCAGCTTGAAGTTGGTAATATCTTGTATTTATCGAATTCATTCAATGAGGAGATCGACTTTCTTGTCATCCAACCTTTGGATAATCGAATTAAACTAGCTAAGCATGAAAATTATAATGAGCAGGAACAACATCTTGAAGGTACCGGAATATGGGAAAACAAAGGTGGTATTGCCGTATTGATAGCAGCATTGCAGGCCTTGAAATTTTCAAGAAACCTTAGAAAGTTAAACATTGGCATATTGTTAATTACAGACTCCTCAATTGACGGAAGGTATTCGAAACCCATCATTCAACAAAAAACAGAAATAGCAAAAACGGTCGTTTCATTAAGTGGCGCGTCAAAAGAAGGAGGGCTAATTCTATCGCGTTCCGGTTCAGCCTTGTATCGCCTGGAAACCAAATTGATTAATAAAACTACCCCGGAAAATGTGTCAGGTACTGCAATGAATTTTAATAAGACATTGGCATCAATTACCGACATTTCACAAAACGACAGCAATAACATAATTGCTCCTTTTAACATTGAATTTAAGAGTAATATTTTTAAAGTGCATGCCTATGGTTCGGCGGGAATAAGTGTTCGGTATAATTCACCGGAAGTATTGGATAAAATAGAACAGAAAATCAAGAAGATAATGCTTACTCAAAAGAGGAGTAAAATTTACCAAATGAAAATTGAGGGAGGTTTAAAGCGTCCGGCAATGTTGGTTTCTGAGAAATCAAAAGACTACTATAAATCAATTGTTGATATCGCAAAACAAATAGATGTTCGAATTACTGAAGAACACCGGTGGAGTTCGGCAGACATCTGTCATATCAAAAAAGACATGCCAATAATTGACGGACTTGGTCCTGTTGGAGAATATTTACCCTCGGAGAATGAAAGAATAGTAAGACATAGTTTAATTGAGCGAGCTTTACTGTTTGCGTTATTATTGCTGAAAAATAAATAAAGAATCGCCAACATTTGAAAACCAGTGACACCCTCACGAGAAGTGAGGGTATCACTAAGCACAAGTTTAAATCTCTTTCTCGCAACTCACCACCAAGGGCAAATGTTTGCCACCAAATGTTTCCTGTTTAAAATTAGCATACAACTGAATGTTTCGGAAACCGGCTTCTTCGAGCAGCTTTTTTAATTCGGCACTTTTTATTGCCAGCAAAGGGGTTTCGTTCGATATGATGCGGTTTTTAGCTTTTATCTCCAGATCGGTTTGAAAACCAATAAGATCAGAATTGTCGGAGAAATGATAACGACGGGTAAACTTAATATTTTGCGTATCGATTACAGGCAATACCTCAATAGGTTCGCTACAAATGTAGTCGTAGTTCAGCAACTGGATCAGCAATTGGCCGCCGGGTTTTAAAACGGTTTTAGCATCTGCCAGCATCTGCAAAACAAGTGCTTCGGAATTGAGATGCACCAACGTATTTCCAAAGCACAAAACGGCATCAAATTGTTGTGGGTTAAAGTCCTGTTTCAGTTCCAGCATATTCCCCTGCTGAAAAGTGAGTTTGTCGTGTTTTTTGTTGTTGATCGCCTGTTGCAGCAAATCTTCATTCAAATCGATACCGGTAACATCTGCCCCACCCGCGGCCAGTTGTGCCGCCAGCTCACCGGTAGCACAGCCAATATCAAGAATATGTTTTTCGTACAGATCACCGAGCTTGTTTTTCACAAACTTCAACTGCATGGGATTAAACGGAAATATCTCGGAATAATAATTAGAAATGGAGGTATAGAAAGTATTTTGAGTATCGGCCATAGGCAAATTTACAAATATTGTTCAACAATACTTTTTACCTCGCTGGCTGGTCGCACACCCATACCGCTCCATTTTAGTTCGCCATCTTTAAACAACATCAGTGTTGGAATGCTTCTTATCTTGTATTTTGAGGCAATATTCGGGTTACGGTCGACATCCACTTTTATGATCTTTATATTTTCTGTCAGTTCCGATTTCACCTGTTTTAAAATAGGCGGCATTTGTTTGCACGGACCACACCAATCGGCATAAAAGTCGACCAAAACCGGACGCTTACAGTTTATAATATTTTTAAATTTAGCTATCATTCTGTTCTGCTTTATTTTTGCGCTTTACAATAAAATCATTTATGGCATCGCCCAACAGGTAACCAATTGCAGCTCCCCATAAAGTACTCCAGTACCACACTGACTTTATCGGGCAGGTACCACTTAAACATCCCACATATTTCCAGTACAGGAAGCCTCCAACGGCACCAACAACTAATAAAATAAGGGACAACTGCTTTTGTTTTATAAACTTCATTTTTATCTCTCTTACAACTTTGAAACAACGACAAGCAATTTTAGTTTTTAAATAAACATTGAAAAAAGTGATTGCAAATAGATTTCACCGAAATCATAACTTTTAGGAAATGTTGGGCTCAATGAAAACGGCTACTTTTGACAGCTTTATAAAACATTATGTGGGCACTATTTGGATTGGCATCGGCCTTATTTCTGGGCATTTACGACATTTTTAAAAAGCAATCGCTTAACAACAACGCTGTTATGCCCGTATTGTTTTTTTCTACCGTTGCCAGCACTTTGTTATTTACCCCTTTTATTATTATATCGTTTAAGTCGCCCGGTCTGCTTGCCAACACCGAGTTGTACGTTCCAACACTTACCGCTTTCGAGCATCTTCAGGTGTTGCTGAAATCGGCCATTGTTGTATCGAGTTGGGTGCTTGCCTTTTTTGCTTTGAAACACCTGCCCATTACCATTGTTGCGCCAATCCGCGCTACCGGGCCACTGTGGACATTAATTGGTGCATTAATTATTTTTCACGAACGTTTGAATGTTTATCAGTGGATAGGAATCGTAATTACCTTGTTGTTTTTCTATCTGTTCTCAACGGCCGGTAAACTGGAGGGCATCAATTTTAAACGTAATAAATGGATCTATTTTATTGTTGCAGGCACGCTGCTTGGCGCCTGTAGCGGATTATACGACAAGTTTATTCTACAACGTATCGACCGCGTAGCCGTGCAAGCCTGGTTTTCGGTTTACCAGGTAGTGATTTTACTGCCTTTTGTTTTGCTGAATGAAAAGATCAGGAAACGCAAAAACATTCATTTTCAGTGGCGCTGGACGATTCCGCTTATCGGGCTGTTTTTGGTTATTGCCGACTACCTGTACTTTTATGCGCTAAGTAACGAAGATGCACTTATTTCAATAATTTCGGCACTTCGCCGCGGAAGTGTTCTGGTTGCTTTTGTAATTGGCGGGGTGCTGTTTAAAGAACAAAACCTGAAAAAGAAAGGCCTGTACCTGGTTGGGATTCTTACAGGGATTTTGCTGATTACTTTGGGAACGGTGTTGTGAGGAAAGCTGCGAACTACGAGCCACCAGCCACGAGCAAAAAGATTGATGGAGATTGATATAAGATTGTCAAATTGGATCAATACAACAATCTATTTTCTCAGTTAAGCTCTCCGGTTTTGTAACTCGTAGCTGGTGGCTCGTAACTCGCAGCTAAACTAAAAAAGCTTCCCACAAACTGCAGAAAGCCTTTTCATCTATTTTAATATCTATTAAAATTTAAACGTCAGTCCTACTCCAAACGATTCCATAAACTGTAAGCCAGGTGAAGGAGAACTCTCGGGATCATCTCCCTGAATTTTTACATCGTTATCGTAAATCATCTGAGTAATCAAATTAGCCGACAGGTAGTCGTTCACTTTCATAATAATTTTAAATGTCCAGTCAACATCAATATTCTTGGGCTGATCCAGGTAGTTTGAAAAAAAATCAACTTTGGTATCCAGTGTTACATTTTTCATAATATCCTTTTTCAACTGAGCTTTTACGGTAGCTCCCAATTCTGCCCTTAAATTATTACCGGGTTCAACACCAAATGCGCCATCGGCGGCCAGGTCATCATCGGTAACAAAAGTAAATTTGCCCGAAACAGGTGCCATCATTACCGAAAAACCATCGGTTTTGTAATCCATACCCAAACCGAGGTTTAGGTAACCCGGCGCCATAAATTTAGAAATGGCATTGTCGGTATCAGGATAATTATAACCTGCAGCAAACTGCGACTTAAAGCTCAACAAACCGGTATAGTACCAGTTCTTTTTTGCCTCTATACCCAGTTTCGAACTGATATCGATCATATCATCCGATTTCCGCAATTCCTGATCTTCTTCTTTTAAAAAACCATAACGAAAATCGAAGGTATTGTCCCAGCTCAGCTTATCCTTTTTGTAATTGGCTGACAGGTTTAACATCATCACTCCCGACATGGAACTTTTTCCACCGGCAGCCCAATTGTTTAACGAAACCTGCGAGAAATTAAGTGTTGTGCTTCCGCTTGTTGTCCAAAGGGTATCTTTTTTTTCTTGTTGTGCAAACGCAAATGCAGGTAGTAAAAATAATAAAATCAGTAATTTTTTCATTTCGAATATTGTTTGGTAATTTATTTGAAATTGAAATTAAGAAAATTAAAACAAAGGTTATAAATAAAAGTTTGTAGACATAACTAAAAGCTAAAAAATCGTTTCAAATTAACTTCATCAGAAACCCGATAATTATTATCCAAAATCAACTGTTTCATTTCCGAAGCAAAATAAGGCACCAACATTACGCCTTTTGTTCCTAAACCGTTAAAGACATATGTATGTTCAAGTTGGGGATGTTTCCCCAACACGGGTCGCCGGTCGGCAACTGTTGGCCGAACTCCTGCCCAATGTTCTTCAATCGTATAATTAACATGAATAAGATCTTTTAAACGTTCAACAATCGATGTTTTCCCTTTTTCAGTTGGCGTATCAGTCAGGTCTTCCCACTCGTAGGTTGAACCAACTTTAAACCGATGATTGCCAATTGGCAACACAAATACACGCCGGTTAATGATATAGTTTTCCGAAAGGTCTGGAGCATAAATCTGCAGCACTTCACCTTTTGCGGGTTGTAATCGTATAAAATCAAACAGTGGATGTGTTTTCAGATGGTGCCCTTCGCAAAACACAATTTTATCAAATTCAACATCCTGAAAAATACGATCTTCAAAACCTTTTCCATCAACAGGAAAATCAGCTTCTATCAACATTTTATTTTGCTGAAAAAAATGCCTGGCTCGATCCAGAAAACGACCGGTATTCAAATATCCCGATCCTTTTACAATTCCATACGTATGTGATTCCTGAAGATAATCAATCGGACAGGATTCATCGACAATTTCAATAAACGGCGCAAATCTTTTATCCGCTTTCCGTTCCTGCCACAGTTCTGTTTCTTGTTCCGACAATGGTTTGATCATCGGTAGATCGAAATAAAAGCGCTCGCCCAGTAATTCTTGCAGTTCGCGGTAACGTTTTTTCATTACCGGTAGCAGTTCGTCTACCATCCAGCTTTTGGTCATTCGCTTAAACACAAGCGGATTTACCATGCCCGCCGCTACTCGCGATGCCGCACTTTTTTGCGGATTGTTGACGATACAAACATCCACACCTGCAAAATGCAACTCAAATGCCAGCACGGTTCCGGCCAATCCCTGCCCTACAATTAAAACTTCTTTCTGTTTCATTTTATGCGAAGCTTTTTGGCTGCCTCTTTTACTTCTTCAACCGGCAATTCACAAGTACCGTTTTGGCATACATAAATCAAATCGGAAGTATGATTAAAACGATCTTTTAGCAGTGGAACGTCACTTTCTGTTTCGGTAAAAGCCCAAAGTACATACGGATAAAAACCATTTTGCATTTTTTTGAGTAACAGCCTGGAATTGATACCACAAACAGCCACCTCAAAGTATGGCGCCGCTAATTTTAATAGTAGCACGCCCCAGTTAGCATAAGCCATTGGGTAATTGATAAAATGCGGCGTTATGTATTGCAACATCTTTTTTGCCGATTCCAGAAACCCGGGCTTGCCATGTATTAAATACAAGCGATGCAGATTATTCGCCATTACCGAGTTGGCAGCCGGAATAACATTATCTTCTTTCTGAAAATGGTTCGTAATCACCGCATCGGTATTAAATCGATTAAAATAGAATAGTTGCTTTTGTTCGTCGTAAAAATGTGTAGAAACATACTCCACCATTTTATCCGTTAAGGCCAGCCACTTTTCATCCCCGGTAACTTCAAACAGCGCAAGAAAAGCTTCCATCAATAGCGCGTAATCTTCCAGGAATCCATCGATAGAAGTGATGTCATTTTTCCAGCTGTGATAAAGTTGTCCGTTTTCCTTCAACAGCTTTTTTTCGATAAACCCGGCATTTTTATGGGCCAAACTTAAAAACGCTTCGTTTTCGAAAGCTTTGTAGGCATCGGCCAATCCTTTTATCACCAATGCATTCCACGATGTCAGGGTTTTATCATCCAACCCGGGACGCACGCGCTTTTCCCGTGCTTTCATCAGGGCATATTTCCATTTTCCAACTTTTATCTGCAGCTCGTGTAAACTTAAACCATGCTTTTCGGCAAATTCTTCATTGGAAATATCGCGCAGCATAATGTAATTATTGTGCTCCCAAAATCCTTTGCTATTTACATTATAATAGTCAGCGAACAAATCATATTCTTCTCCTAAAACTTCCAGAAGTTCATCTTTTCGCCATACATAAAACTTTCCTTCTTCGCCTTCACTGTCGGCATCTAACGACGAATAAAAAGCGCCACTATCGTCCATCAGTTCCCGTTCTACAAAAGCAATTGTTTCGTAAACCACCGTTTTAAATTCCTCTTGCTTAAAATGCTGATAGGCTTTTGAATAAAGACTTATGAGCTGCCCGTTATCGTACAACATTTTCTCGAAATGCGGTACTTTCCATTTCTCATCCACCGAATAACGTGCAAAACCACCACCCACTTGATCGTAAATACCTCCGCGAGCCATTTTCAGCAAAGTGGTTTCAACAAAGCTGAGCACAGACTCATCCGAATTCATAAATCCGTAATAAAGCAGAAAGTCAAGATTTACCGGCATCGGAAATTTGGGTGCTCCTGCCCTGCCACCTTCTTCGTAATCGAAATATTTTTTCCAACCATCAACACCGTGTTGTAACAGTTCATTACTTAAAGAAACCTCGGTTTCCACTTCGGGCATTAACGAAACCTGTTGGATTCCCTCTTGTAAACGAACAGCATATTCTTCTGCCTGACTTCGTTTCCCCTTGCAGAATGCCGCCACTGTTTTTAGGTTCTCCACCCATGTTTCTTTCGGGAAATAAGTGCCACCCCAAATTGGCCTTCCATCGGGCAGCGCAATAACATTTAACGGCCAGCCACCTTGCTGCCCCATCAGTTGCACCGCACTCATATAATAATGATCCACGTCGGGGCGTTCTTCGCGGTCGACTTTAATGCACACAAAATTTTCATTCATTACGGCTGCCACGTTTTCGTCTTCAAAACTTTCGTGTTCCATTACATGGCACCAATGGCAGGCAGCATAACCAATACTTACCAAAATCAATTTGTCTTCGGCTTTTGCTTGTTGAATTAACTCCTCACTCCAGGCCTGCCAGTTTACAGGATTATGAGCATGTTGTAAAAGGTATGGCGATGTGGCATTTATAAGCGCATTTGTATGTGACATAATCAAAATAAATTGTTTAAAACAAGCAGAATTCCGCTTGATTCTGTTCAAAAACGTTTGTTTCTGAAGAACAATAAAATTCGAAATTGGTTTCCTGAATTTCGTTTTTTGATAATTTGTACATGACAATGATCATTTTGACTTAAAAAACGACAGCTATTTTTGCAAGCACAAATCCACCTAAGAAATTAGGACACAACATCAATAAAGAATAAAAATCCCGGTTTGGACGCCGGGATTTTTTTATGGGGTAAAAACTTTCTACTAGTATTAATGAATTATCTGCTTTGTTCCGCGAAATCTGCGGGCAGGAAACGGAATCAATTTTAAATACAATTCACCTCACGTTCTAAGGTAACGCCGAATTTCTCTTCCACCGAATTACAAACTGCTTCAGAAAGCGCGTAAATTTCTTTGCCGGAAGCCTCTCCGTAGTTTACCAAAACCAAGGCCTGTTTTTCGTGAACACCGGCATCGCCAATACGCTTGCCTTTCCAGCCGGCTTGTTCAATTAACCAGCCTGCAGCCAGTTTATATTTTCCTTCTTCTCCAGGGTAAACAGGAATGTCCGGACTTGTAACCAGCAGTTGATCTGCCAGCTTTTTATCGACAACCGGGTTTTTGAAAAAGCTTCCTGCATTGCCTAGTTCTTTTACATCCGGAAGTTTTGATGAGCGAATTTCGATTACGGCCTCACGAATATTTTGGAGGTTTGCTTCACCTTTTGCTTTTACCTTTTCTTGCAAGTGGCCGTAACCAAGATCAAACTCGGGAAATTTCTCTAAACGAAAAATCACAGAAGTAATGATAAAACGATTTTTCAGGTAGTTTTTAAAAATACTGTTGCGGTATTCAAATTGACATTCGTCGGCAGTAAATTCAGCGGCACAGCCTTTTTTCAGATCGAAACCTTTAACTTTTTCCACCACGCGGCAAACCTCCTGTCCGTAAGCACCAATATTTTGCACCGGAGCAGCTCCAACTTTTCCGGGTATCAGCGATAGATTTTCAATTCCTCCCAGTCCCTGATTCGCAGCAAATTCAACAAACTCGTCCCATACTTCACCGGCGCCAACTTCAATCCATTCGTGCTGACGGTCTTCATAAACTGAATTCATTCCCGGCACATTTGGATGAATTACCAAGCCGTCGAAATCATTCAGAAACAAGATATTACTGCCCTCACCCAAAACGATCAGCTTCTCGTCTTTCCAGCTTTTATTGGAATTCAGAAACACCTCCAGGTCTTCCAGTTCGGTAAATTCGAAATAATATTTTGCCTTAGCGTCGATGCCAAATGTATTGTGTGCCTTTAGCGAATGATTTTCAGAAAAGCGGATCATAGAATAAATTTTGCGCAAAGATAAAAGCTCCATCGATTAATGATGAAGGATTAAGGATTAATATTTGTACCAATGCTGGATTGCCAAAATTGAAAAATTGTAAAACTGATATATTGTATGCAGAGCACGTTCTCAAATTAATCCACTACTATTGCCGATTGTATTGTGCCAACTGCCTATTCCCAAACTGCATATTGTGAGTATTTATTCCCTTTGTGAAACTTCGGGCCAACTATGCGGTTTAAAAATAAATGGTAATTGAATGGAGATTGAATCCGCATCAAGAATCTTCCAACTTCTGTCTTTGGGCTTTCTACTTTTTCTATCTTTACAACAAAATCATTTCATTCACTTGAAGCGCAAAAAGCAAATAATTGTTTCGGTAACAAACGACCTGGTTTCTGACAACCGGGTGCATAAAGTGTGCACATCGCTGGAGAAAATGGGATTCGAAATTTTGCTGGTGGGCAGAAAATTAAAAACCAGCCCGGAACTTACCCGAACCTACCCGACACATCGTATGCATTTGTTTTTTACACAAGGCGCCTGTTTTTATGCCGAATACAATTTCCGAGTTCTCCTGTTTTTACTTTTCCGAAAAGCCGATGTATTGTTGGCGAACGATCTGGATGCTCTGACCGCCAATTATCTTGCGTCAAAAATAAAGCGCGTACCGTTGGTGTACGATAGCCACGAATACTTTACCGAAGTTCCTGAATTAATCGATCGCCCGCGAGTAAAAAAAATATGGGAGTGGCTGGAAAGTAAAATGCTTCCGAACTTAAAACATTGTTACACCGTTTGCGATTCAATTGCCGCTATTTACCATGAAAAATACGGCACTGCATTTAAGGTTGTAAGAAATATTCCTGTAGGAAATGTAGAATCTCATAAAAACAAGAAAAGTACTCAGGAGAAAATCATTCTTTACCAGGGTGCCATAAACATTGGCCGTGGGCTGGAACAAGCCATTAAAGCCATGCATTTTATTGATGATGCACAGCTTGTAATTGCCGGCGATGGCGATATAAAAGAGCAACTGGAAGAATTAGTCAGCACTGAGAAATTGGAAAACAAAGTGCGTTTTACCGGTCGGCTTTCTATCGGGGAATTAGCAAAACTTACGCCAACTGCCGATCTTGGATTATCGATTGAAGAAGATCTGGGACTGAATTACCGTTTTGCCCTTCCCAATAAATTGTTTGATTACATTCATGCCGGAGTTCCTGTACTTGTGAGTAATTTACCTGAAATGACCGCAATTGTAGAGGAATACAATATTGGGGAAATCAGCCATTCGCACCATCCTAAAGATTTGGCCCAATCGATAAGCAAGGCACTTATAAACTCAGACAAAAGAATAATTTGGATGGAAAACCTAATGCAGGCAGCCAAAGAATTAACTTGGAAAAACGAAGAAAAGGTGTTAAAAAGTATTTTTTCAGCGTTTCTATAAGCTATACATTCTTATCCAGGATATTTTCAAACTCAAGTTCATCGGTATTTTTTGCCGAATCGTTTAATTTTCCATTTACACAAACCCATGTTCGTCCAGGTTTCTTGGCAATAGCCGCATAATCGTGCGTCGCCATCAAAATAGTTTTCCCATCGTTGTTCAACTGAATAAATAGATCCAGAATATCTTCCGAGGTTTCAGGATCGAGATTCCCGGTGGGTTCGTCAGCCAAAATAATATCAGCATGGTTTAAAATAGCTCGTGCAATAACAACACGTTGCTGCTCGCCACCACTTAACTGGTGAGGCATTTTCTCCTTTTTATGCAACATTCCAACCCTATTCAGCACTTCATCAACCCGGTTTTCAATTTCCAATTTATTTTTCCAGCCGGTAGCTTTCAACACAAAAGCCAGGTTGGCATTCACATTCCGGTCGGTAAGCAAACGAAAATCCTGAAAAACAACACCCAAACGTCTTCGCAAATGCGGAACTTCTCGTTTTTTCAATCCAACCAAATCAAAATCCAACACTTTTCCGGTACCAAACTCCAAAGGTATTTCGGCATTCAAGGTTTTTATCAGGCTGGTTTTTCCGGTCCCCACTTTCCCTACCACATAAATAAACTCGCCTTCCTGTACCTCAACATCAACGCCCGAAAGAACCAGATTATCGTACTGATAAATGCTGGCATCAAGCAACTTTATGACTGTTTTTTTGTCCATAAAAAATGTGTTGCAACTAAAATAGTTTGAAATTTCTTACCCACATATATAATAAAGGAAAGAAATAAACAGTTTTTTGTTAAGAATTACAAGCATTAACAACAGTTTAGCAAACAAGGAATAGCTATTTTAGTTGGTCGTTACAAAAGCAGAGAATAACGGCTTACAGGAATTAATTCATTAATACGAAAGCATAAAGCATGAGAACAATTCAGATTTGGATATCTCTTATTATCATTTTAGGTTCTTTTCAATACGTCACGGCGCAGGAAACGGCTTATTTCGATGATGTTAGAAAGGATATTGACATCGCAAAAGAACTCTACAACAAAGGAAAATACATTTCTACTTACCGGCAATTCGAAAAGATTCAGCAACGTGTTGAGCCCAAATCAGAACTGTATTCCGAAGCAGAATATTACAAAGCGGTTTCGGCACTTCATGCCGGTTACCGGTCGGGCGACAAACTCATTCGAACTTTTGTTGAAACCTATCCTGAAAGTCCGTACATGAACAGCGCACAATTTAATCTGGGTAAAAATCAGTTTGAAAAAAGACAATATTCGCTAGCCGTTCGCACATTTGCAAAAGTCGATCGTAGCGACTTGTCGGAAAACGAACGTATTGAACTGCAATACCAAAACGGATTTGCCAACCTCGAGCAAGGAAATAACAACGTTGCTTATCAGGAATTTATGGCTATCCGAAATACCAATAATTTGTACAGCAAACCGGCCACTTACTATTGTGCGCATATTCAATATTTGAATGAGGATTACGATGCCGCACTTGAAGGATTTACTGCGCTAAACAACGATCCGGCCTATTCGCAGGTAATTCCGCTGTATGTAAGCCACATTTACTACAAGCAGCAGAAATACAACGAAGTAGTAAATTACACCACGCCGATTATTGACGATGTGCAGGAAGAACATCAAATAGAACTGGCAAAAATAGTTGGCGATTCATATTTTCACTTAGGTCAGTACGAAAATGCCATTCCGTACTTAGAAACGTATTTCGAAACATCGGGGACAAAAACAAGGGAAGAAAATTACATCCTTGGCTTTTGTTATTACCACACCGACAAATATGCTGAGGCAGCCGAATTGTTGCAAAAAGCAGCTACCGGAGAAGATGAAATGACACAAAATGCCTACTATCATCTGGCTGACTGTTTTATAAAACTTGATGAAAAGGAAAAAGCAAAAACAGCTTATAACGCGGCTTCGGAATACGATTTTAATGCGGACATAAAAGAAGATGCGCTTTTCAGTTACGCCAAACTAACTTACGAGCTATCGTACTCTCCTTTTAACGAAACCATAAAAGCTTTTGACCGCTACATTGTGGAATACCCAAATTCGCCAAAAAACACCGAAGCTTACGAAATACTGGGTGAAGTTTATATGGTAACCAAAAACTATAAGGACGCCATAGAATCGATTGAAAAAATACAAAACAAAACACCCGATATTCTAGAAGCCTATCAGCGGGTAACCTTTTACCGTGGTCTGGAGCTGTTCAATAACCTGGCGTACAACGAGGCAATCGAGAATTTTGACTTGTCGCTGGCCAACGGAAGCTACAGCAACGAAATAAAATCGAGGGCACTCTACTGGAAGTCGGAAGCTTTGTACCGCGTAGGCGATTATAACAATTCAATTGCTTCGTACAACCAATTCGCACGCAGTTCTTCATCGGCAACCGATGCTGAAGCTTTAAGTGCCGATTACAACATGGCTTATGCTTATCTGAAAACCGATAACAAGGAAGCAGCACAACAACATTTCCGCCAGTATGTAGAAAAAATGCAGGGCAAACGAACTCCGAAGATTGCCGATGCCTACAACCGTATTGGCGATTATTATTTCCTGAATACAAATTACGCACAGGCCATCGATAATTATGAGCGTGCCTACAATATAAAAATGCTGGAAGCTGATTATGCACTGCTGCAAATTGCATTTTGCAAGGGACTTCAGCGTAAACAGCAAGACAAAATCAACAACCTGAACCTGCTGTTACGTGAGTTTCCGGAGTCGGATTACTACGATGATGCTTTGTACGAACTGGGGCGCGCGAACGAGCGAATGGGGAATAACTTTGAGGCCGTTCGCCAGTACCAGGAGATTGTTGAGAACCATCCGAACAGTAATTTTTACCGTAATGCATTGTTGCAATTAGGATTGGTAAATTATAACAACGGCGACTTTAACAAAGCCTTGCACCAATACAAAGAAGTGGCAGAAAATTACAAAGGCACACCCGAAGCAAATTCTGCTCTTCAAGGGATAAAAAATTGTTATGTGGAACTGAACAATGTAGATGCTTATTTTGCTTACGTTCGTCAACTGGGAGGCAATGTCAGCGTTAGCGCATCGGAACAAGACCAGTTAACCTATTCAGCTGCAGAACGTGTTTATATGGCCGGAAATGAGGATGCAGATATTCAACTGCAACAGTACCTTAATCAATATCCAAACGGAGCTTACGTTACTAACGCACATTTCTATTTAGCGGAAACTCGTTACAAGGAAGGTAAATACGAGGAAGCCAATTCGCACTACTCGTTTGTAGCCAACCAGCCCGATAATATTTTTACCGAACAGGCACTTGCACGAGCATCGGAACTAACTTACAATGCCGGCGATTACAATACCGCGCTTGAGCTGTTTAATCGCCTTGAAGAAAAAGCAACCGGAAAATGGAATTCGCTTCGTGCCAACACTGGTCAAATGCGTTGTCACCTCATCAATCAGAACTATCAGCAGGTAATTGTGGCTGCCGAAAAGGTAAATAAATCGGATGTGGCCAACGACGCTTTAAAAAAGGAATCCGATTATGCCATTGGAAAATCAAACTACGAACTGGGCAATTTAAGCTCAGCAATTAGTCCCCTACGCGATGTGGCAAAAGATACCAAACTGGAACAGGGAGCAGAAGCCAAATACCTGTTGGCAGAAATTTATTACCGCGACAACAACAAAGCCAAGGCTGAAGAAGAAATTGTTGATTTTATTGACAAAGGAACGCCCTATACTTTTTGGCTGGGAAAATCATTTTTACTACTGGCCAGTATTTACGAAGATAACGGCGATCAATTTCAGGCCAAACACACTTTAAAAAGTTTAGCAGAAAACTATAACAACGACAACGACGGAGTGAAAGCCGAAGCCCGGAAACGCCTCGATGTTATTCTGGCCAAAGAAGCGCAACAACAGCAAAATGCGGTCGACAGTTCGTTCCAAATGGAAATTAAACAAAACTAAAAATGCACAACATGTTCAAAACAGCTCGATATATTTTAACACTATTTTTTGTTGGCACTGTCATTTTTGCACAGGCGCAAACCGACACCACGCTTACACAGGAAGTAGAGGTTACAAAAGCCTACAAGCCAACCCTTTCTGATGCGAACAAACTGAACAGCATGCCAACTATTGATGAAACAGAACATCAGAAACCAACATTTAAGTACAACATCAACAGCAAGCCGGTTTTTAGTACGTTTTCTGTGAATCCGTTAAAAGCAGCCATTGTTGAAACGTCACAGGACCAAGATAATGGATACGGCTTGGTACGTGCCGGACTGGGAACCACATTCCGTCCTTATGGCGAGGTTTTCTTTAATAATCAGAATTCTAAAAACTCATTGTTTGGCATTCATGCCATGCACCTTTCGTCGTTTGACGATATTGAATTGGAAGGCGGCAATAAAGTGGATGCGCCGTTTATGAAAAACGAGGTCGACTTGTTTGTAAAACACCTTTTTCGTGACAATGTACTTTCGGTGAATCTCGATTTTAAACACGATGCTTTTAATTACTATGGCTATCCTTTAACTGCCGTGCCTGATCCGCTGCTGGAAGACGATCAAAACATCAATTATTTTGATACAAAGCAGTCGTTTGCAAAAGGCGGAATCAACATCGGGCTAAAAAACCCGACAGCCGAATACGATGATCCTACAGTTGGATTTGATTTTACTTACCATTATTTTGGCACAAAAACCGATCAGCGCGAGCATTACGCTAATTTTGTACTGAATGTGCAACAACCTATGGTTACCGGCGTTGGACTGCTTGAAGGCGGCGTTTTATATGCAAAAACCAGTTACAATCGCCTGCCTACAGACTCAATTAATATTGATGGCTCGCAAATAATTTTACACGCCAAACCCGCCTGGTTTATCGGCAACGAAACAGCCAATATTACACTCGGCGTTAATACCTGGTTTATTATGGTTTCTGATGAAGATACCGAAGCCAAGATTTCACCAAATGTACGCGCCAATTGGGCACCGGTTCCGGAACTGATCAATCTTTACGCTGGAATTGATGGCGACCACATCAGCAATTACTATTCAAAAATTGCCTACGAAAATCCATTTGTGGATCCGGTGCACGATGTAATGAATTCGTTCCAGAAATTTCGTTTTTATGGTGGTTTCGATGGCAAACTTTCAAAAAAGACCAACTTTAAAATTTCGGCAGAATATGCCATGATCGATAACCAGCCGTTCTATTATCTGAGTGAAGCTTTATATTTTGATCCTGCATACAATCCCGCTCCATCGATTGTTGACAATACTTTTAAGGTTTTATATGATAATATCGACCGGTTAAAACTAAATGTGGAGGTCTTTCACGCTTCATCAGATAAAGTTGACCTGACGGCATCCGTTAATTACTACAACTACAAGCTCGATGAGCAGGAAGAAGCCTGGAACCTACCAAAATGGGATGCCAACTTAAATATTGGCTACAAAGTAAGTGAACAACTTAGTTTGTCGGCCGACATCTTTTTAATGGGCGAACGAAAAGCACTGATAATTGAATATCCCGGAGATCCAAGACAGTTTAGTGCTCTTGTACCAATTTACAAATCAAACAATCTCGACACTGCTTTCGACTTAAATGTAAAGGGCAACTACCAGATCACCAACCAATTTTCGGTGTTTGCACAGCTTAACAATTTTGGTTTTCAAAAATATCAACGCTGGTTCGGATACCCGGTGCAAAGCTTTAATATGATGGCCGGAATAAGTTATTCTTTTTAACCGGCAACAATCAATCAATTCGATCAAAAGGGAGGCTTAAGCTTCCCTTTTTTTAGATAAAAACAATACCACTTTTTGTCGTTTTTCCCATCCATTGTTCTACGAAATAAAAACCGGCGTCTTTGCGCTCATTTTGAGGTTAATATCTTGTTAAAAAAACAGGCGTTTTAAGCCATTTAAAAAGGTGATTTTCTGCCTATTTTTTATATATTTGTGACATGATTATAAGATCGTTTTAAAATCACGATAAAAGCCTGAAGATCAACTAGTTTTCTTCGAAAAGATTTTAATTCTTTTTAGCGGAGAAAACTATTTTGTTTTAGCAGATTTAATTTTAACAAACAGAGATGAGCGAAAGTAAAAAAAATGACCTCCTAAACATCGGCAAGGGAAACTATGGAGCAGATAGTATCCAGGTACTTGAAGGATTAGAAGCGGTAAGAAAAAGGCCGTCGATGTACATTGGCGACACCAACGAAAAAGGGTTACACCATTTGGTATACGAAGTGGTTGACAACTCAATTGATGAAGCGCTTGCAGGATATTGTAACAATATCGATGTAATTATTCATGAAAATAATTCCATTACCGTTAGAGACGACGGCCGTGGAATTCCAACCGAAAAACATACAAAAGAAAACAAATCGGCGCTGGAAGTTGTAATGACTGTGCTGCATGCCGGTGGTAAATTTGATAAAGACTCGTACAAAGTTTCGGGTGGTTTGCACGGTGTAGGTGTTTCGTGTGTGAACGCATTGTCGTCTGACCTGAGAGCAGAAATACACCGCGACGGACAAATTTGGGTTCAGGAATACAAAATAGGAAAGCCACAATACGAAGCCAAAATCGTTGGAGAAACCGACATTACTGGTACAATAGTAACTTTCCAACCCGATGTTTCGATATTTTTAGAATCAAAATACAAATACGAAATACTGGCTGCACGATTACGTGAGTTGGCATTTCTGAATGCCGGAATTAATCTTTCGATTATTGACGAACGCGAAACGGATGAGGAAGGAAATTTCAAAAAAGAAAACTTTTATTCAGAAGAAGGATTAAAAGAATTTGTTGAATATCTTGACACAACACGTGAGAAGCTGATTGAGGAGGTGGTACACATCACTACTGAAAAGAATGGTATTCCGGTGGAAATTGCATTGCAGTATAACACTTCTTTTTCCGAGAACATTCATTCATATGTAAACAATATCAACACCATTGAAGGAGGAACACACTTAACCGGTTTTAGACGTGGATTAACACGTACCCTTAAAAATTATGCCGACCAAAGTGGAATGCTCTCAAAACTGAAATTTGATATCAGTGGCGACGATTTTCGCGAAGGATTGACATCAATAATATCGGTAAAAGTTGCCGAACCACAATTTGAGGGGCAAACGAAAACAAAACTAGGTAACTCCGAGGTTAGTTTATCGGTTGACCAGGCCACCAGCGAAGCCTTACAAAATTACCTGGAAGAAAATCCAAAGGCAGCCAAGCAAATTGTACAAAAAGTAATTTTGGCAGCTCAGGCCCGTCATGCGGCTCGTAAAGCCCGCGAAATGGTGCAACGTAAAAATGCGCTTTCGGGTGGTGGATTACCGGGAAAATTGAGTGACTGCTCTGAAAAAGATCCTGCTCTTTGCGAAGTATTCCTTGTCGAGGGAGATTCGGCAGGCGGAACAGCCAAACAAGGTCGTAACCGCAGAACACAAGCTATTCTTCCGTTGCGTGGTAAAATTCTGAACGTAGAAAAAGCCATGCAACACAAGATTTTTGAAAACGAAGAAATCAAAAATATTTTCACAGCGCTTGGAGTTACCATTGGTACCGAAGAAGATTCGAAAGCCCTAAACATGGAAAAACTGCGCTACCACAAAATTGTGATAATGACCGATGCGGATGTGGACGGAAGTCACATTGCCACGCTGATTATGACCTTCTTCTTCCGATACATGAACGACCTGATTACAAAAGGGCACCTCTACATCGCTGCTCCTCCACTCTTCCTCATAAAAAAAGGTAAAAAAGAATCATATGCCTGGAACGAGAAACAGCGTCTACAGCTGATTGAAGAATGGGCCGATGGTAACGAAAGTGCCGTGCATACGCAGCGTTACAAAGGTTTGGGTGAGATGAATGCTGAGCAACTTTGGTCAACAACAATGAATCCGGAGCAACGTATGCTACAACAGGTAACCATTGATAATGCCGCAGAAGCTGATCACATTTTCTCAATGCTCATGGGCGACGATGTACCGCCTCGCCGTAAGTTTATTGAAGACCATGCCACTTACGCAAATATTGACGCGTAATAAGGTTGAAGAACAAATAGCGCAGCGAGTCATTCCTTACTGCTGCCAATTTTCATAAAATATTGAGTTAAAATCCGGGATACATTCCTGGATTTTTTCGCTCTGCTAAATACCAAAATATGAACATCTGTGTTTTCTGCTCATCGAGCAATGCCATAAACGAAAAGTACTTTGAAGCTGCTCAAAATCTGGGAGAGTTAATTGGCAAAGGAGGCCATAATCTTATAAATGGTGGCGCCAATGTCGGATTGATGGAAACTGCTACTATTTCTGCCAGTAAAGCAGGTGCTGAAACAATAGGTATTATTCCGGAACGGATGATTGGTCGCTCGTTGGCATCCAACAACACTCATAAAGTTATAATTACTAAAGATATGATGGAGCGTAAAGCACAAATGCGCGACATGTCTGATGCGTTTATTGCATTACCAGGAGGTTTCGGAACACTCGAAGAAATACTGGAGGTAATTACACTTCGCCAACTCTCCTATCATTCAAAACCCATTGTTTTTGTGAATACAAATAATTTTTTCGACCACCTCTTTAAACAATTTGAGCTTTCGTATGTCGAACTATTTGCAAAAGATATTTACAGACAATTATATTTTGTTGCTGAAACACCTAAAGAAGCAATGAAACACATTGAAAACTATAAGGCTGTAGAAATCGATCTGAAATGGTTTAAAGTTCCTGAAAAATAATTAATTGCACCTGTAATTATTTAAGCGATAAATTGTCCTATTATTTGCATGTTCTGTCAAGCCATAATGACATAGTTTCAGAGAAGGCAGTTTTTGTTTCAACTTTTTAACACTAGTCATAGCTAGGTGTTAAATTATGCAAAATAGAAGCATTAAGTGGCAGGCCAGCAAAACAGTGGCAGCAAATTTGCGTTCTCAATAGCCTGAAAAGAAAACAAGAACGTATAAAATTTTTAAGTTATGAAAAGAGTAGGAAGAATTTCGCTGATATTTTTACTTGTTATAGCAGGTGCATTTGTAGGAGTTTGGGCTTACAGCACTTTTTTCGATAAGCCACAAGTTGTAACAGTAAAAGAAGAACAAGCAGCACAATTTGTTAATTACCCCGCAGACAGCGACCAAAAGTTACCCGATTTAACTTTTGCTGCCGAAAAATCAATTCACGCAGTAGTGCATATTGCCACACAATCTGTTCGAACCGGTCAATGGTCGAGCGGCAACCCGTATTTAGATGAGTTTTTTGGATTACAAAAAAGAGAACCACAAGTACAACAAGGTTTTGGCTCGGGCGTAATCATGTCGGAAGACGGTTATATCATAACCAATAACCACGTTATTGAAAACGCTCAGAATATTAAAGTAATACTAAACGACAAAAGGGAATTTGAAGCACGATTGGTAGGTACCGATCCGTCAACCGATATCGCCTTATTAAAAGTTGAAGCAGAAGATTTGAACTATTTAACTTATGGCAATTCAGATAATCTTCAACTTGGCGAATGGGTTTTGGCAGTTGGTAATCCGTTTAACCTTACTTCAACAGTAACAGCCGGTATTATTAGCTCTCAAGGACGAAACCTGGGAATTAACCAGGACCAGTACCGAATTGAGTCATTCATTCAAACCGATGCAGCAGTAAACCCCGGAAACAGTGGTGGAGCATTGGTTAACCAACAAGGCAACCTGGTTGGCATTAACACTGCAATTGCTTCACGTACCGGATCATACGCTGGATATTCTTTTGCCGTACCTGTATCAATTGTTAAAAAAGTAGTTGAAGATCTCAAAGAATTTGGAGAGGTACAACGTGCATTACTGGGTGTAAACATTGGCGATGTAAATGCAGAAATTGCAGAAGAACTGAACCTTGACAAGGTGGAAGGTGTTTATATAGGTAGAGTCGTTGAAAACGGAGCTGCCAACGAAGCCGGCATAAAAGAAGACGATGTTATCATTAGTGTTGATGGCGAGAAAACAAAAACAGCAGCCGAGCTACAGGAAAGAGTTAGTCAGTACCGTCCGGGCGACAATGTAGATATTGTTGTAATTAGGGACAATGAAAAGAAACAATTTACCGTTACCTTACGTAACAAACACGGCGACACCGAGATTGTACGCGACAATATAACCGTACTTGGTGCCGAGTTTGAAGCAGTGAGTAACAGTGTTAAGCAAGATTTGGGAATCAGAAACGGTATAATGATTACTAATCTTCAGAAAGGAAAACTTAAAGATGCTGGCCTCGAAAAAGGGTTTATCATTACCACAGTAAACAAAAAGCCAATTTACGAGGTATCAGATTTTAAGCGAGAAGTTGGAAATGCGAGAGGAGGAATATTGGTTGAAGGAGTATATCCGAATGGAAAATCAGCATACTATGTTTTTGGCGTTGAACGCTAACATGTTAAGCTTATACCTTTAACTTTGTATTAATTACAAAATACGATACGCTTTCTCTTTGACCATTAGATATTAATGTTCTATATTTGCACGTTTTTTAAGGATTATATATGAGACAACTAAAGATCACAAAGTCTATCACTAACCGTGAAAGTGCCTCTTTAGATAAGTATTTGCAGGAAATTGGTAAAGAAGAGCTGATTACTGTAGAAGAGGAAGTGGAGTTAGCACAGCGGATTAAAAAAGGCGATCAGGCGGCTTTGGAGAAACTTACAAGAGCAAACCTTCGATTTGTTGTATCGGTGGCAAAGCAGTACCAAAATCAAGGACTTAGCTTACCCGATTTAATAAATGAAGGCAATCTTGGGTTGATTAAAGCAGCCGAGAAATTCGACGAAACCCGCGGTTTTAAGTTCATTTCTTATGCAGTATGGTGGATTCGCCAATCTATTCTTCAAGCGCTTGCTGAGCAATCGCGTATCGTTCGTTTGCCTCTGAACCAGGTAGGTTCGTTGAATAAAATCAACAAAGCATTTTCAAAATTTGAGCAAGAACACGAACGCAAGCCATCGCCTGAAGAATTAGCAGAATCTCTTGAGCTACCTGCTGATAAAGTTGCAGATACTTTAAGAGTTTCTGGCCGACATGTTTCGGTTGATGCACCTTTTGTTGATGGAGAAGACAACAGTCTTCTTGACGTTTTGGTGAACAACGATTCGCCAAATGCCGACAAAAGCCTTATCAACGAATCTTTGGCAAGAGAAATTTTCCGCGCGTTAGCAACTTTGACTGAGCGAGAAAGTGACATCATCAAACTATTTTTTGGCATAGGGTGCCAGGAAATGACATTAGAGGAAATCGGTGAACGATTTGGATTAACCCGGGAACGGGTAAGACAGATAAAAGAAAAGGCTATCAGACGATTAAGACATACATCGCGTAGCAAATTATTAAAAACATATCTGGGCTAAGAAGAAAAAGAAAAGGTTGTCATTTAAATATGGCAACCTTTTTTATTTTAGTCAATTGGGCATCTCAATTACATCAGGCTTATCTCCCGCATCACTTTCCTGAACTTCTTCCTCCCCTTCTTCTCCATTTTTAGGATTGGTACTCTTACTTGCAATTAATGCCCAGGCCATAATTAAACTGGTAGAAATAATTACTACAAATAATACTGCACCTTCAAATTTTTCAGCCCGTAACGATTCGGGAATAGCAAAAAACAACAAAATAGTTATTAAGCCCTTGGGAGCAATAAAAGTTTGCGGCAGTGTATCCTTTCGCTCAACAACGTAAAATAATCCAAACCGCAGCACATAAGTAACTACCAGAAAGATTACACTTACTAGCCAAACTTTCCAGTTATATAACGAAGCCAGCGGCAATGTCATTCCAAAAACAACAAAAAAGAAGGTGCGTACCAAAAAGGCTGTTTCCTTAGTAATCATTTTAAACTGATCGAAAAGACCATCAATTCTTGAATCGCTCAACCATTCCCTCAGCCTTCCGAAAAGTAAAACTTTATAATTACGCAACAACAAGCCAAACATTAGAATAATAATCAACGATGACAGGTGAAACATTTTTCCTACAGCATACAACAAAACCAGTACTGCCAAAAACAAGAAAAATTTTGCATCGCCTTTAATATTCTGAATAATATAGAGCAAAGCATAACATAACACCACCGAAATAACCAGCGTAAGCACAATGTTACTTCCAATGGCAAAACTAAGCTGGCGCATACCCTCCACATTAAGGTTTTCAACAATCATATAAAATACCATAATGCCCAAAATATCAGAGAAGGTACTTTCATAAATAAGAAATTCTTTCTTGTATTTTGTAAGATTGGCAACACTTGGGATAATTATAGCACTACTCATTATTGAAAGGGGCAGCGCATATACCAATGCGGGTAAAAAATTTATTTCAGGAATAAAAAACTGAATAACAAAAGCGATAGAAACAGCTGTTAATCCCAACGATAAAGAGGCAATGGTAAATGATTTCCATATTAACGGCCAGTTTTCTTTCTTCAACTCAAGATCGAGAGCAGCTTCAAGTACAATCATTATTAAACCAACAATGCCCAATACTTCCAGTGCCCAAAAATAGTCGGGCTCCATTTCAAAGTAGGTCATTAATTGTTGCACTCCAACACCTAATAATATCAAGATCAACACACTAGGCACATTGGTTTTTCGTGCAAACATATTTGTAAAAAAGGATAATATAATAATGACGCAAAGGCCAATTAAAAAGAGGTATGCATTCATAAAGAGATATTTGTTTTAAGTTAAACAAACAGTTGGATTGTACAATTGTTTTTATGAAAAAGGCTGGCCTCTTTCTTTTGTTTAGAATACTGATGGAATCATTTCATACCCAGCAAGTACTAGAAAACTAACTCCTAATATTTAGTTTCTTAACTTAAAAATACGCTCCATTAATTGCCATTTTTCATCTGCCGTTGCAGTATCAGCGGTTTTTTGAAATTGCGACACATAAGCTTCCCATTCTGCCTGTCGTGGTTTTTTGGCTAATTTGCTCATGTCGGTATCGTGATCAAAATTGGGAACGGTATCCATGATCATAAAAAGCTGATTCCCCAACAGGTAAATTTCCATGT
This sequence comes from Draconibacterium halophilum, assembly GCF_010448835.1. Taxonomy (NCBI): domain Bacteria; kingdom Pseudomonadati; phylum Bacteroidota; class Bacteroidia; order Marinilabiliales; family Prolixibacteraceae; genus Draconibacterium; species Draconibacterium halophilum. The sequence continues at coordinate 2,433,187 of NZ_CP048409.1, read as the reverse complement.
CAATAATCCCAACATCTAACATTCCCTGGGTAATTTCCGGCCAAACTGCACCCGGAGTATGAACTTTTTTATACTGCTCAATCAATTCCTGATTGTCTTCCAATTGCAAAGTTTTACAGTAGCGATTGTACTCCATTTTTATTGCGTTTTTTTAAATTCACGATAAGATCTTCTTCCATATATTGCAATTACGATAAAACAAATAAACGGCAAAATGAACGAAAAATTAACTGCCGGAATCGGCCCGATCGTCTCTTGATCGATAATAAGACCTTGCAATGGTGGCATTAAAGCTCCGCCCACAATTGCCATTACCAAACCAGCAGCTCCCAGAGTTGTATCGTCGCCAACATCTTCCAAAGCAATTCCGTAAATTGTCGGGAACATTAGCGACATAAAAGCTGAAGTTGCCACTAGTAAATACAATCCCATCATTCCCTGAATCAAAATTACACCAGCAGTTGTAAGCATTCCTCCCATGGCAAAAAGCAACAACATATAACGGGCGTTCAGGTACTTCATTAAAAAGGTACTGATAAAGCGACTGATTATAAAAATTGCCATGGCAATAATATTGTAGTTTTGTGCCTCAGCCTTTGGAATTCCTAAATTATCAGCATACTGAATAATAAAAGTCCAGCACATGATTTGTGTTCCCACATAAAATACCTGTGCAATTACTCCTTCACGGTATATTTTATTCCGGAACAACCTTTTTGCCGAGTGCCATGGATGAATTTCGTGATCTGCACTTTCGCGTTTTGGCATTTTTGCAACGGCAATTATTATCAACATTACAATTACCACAAAGCCCAAAACTACGTACGGATCGCGTATTACAGCCAGATCGTTTGTGCGTATAACCGCTTTTTCTGCAGCACTTAATGTATCAAAAATCAGATTCCCGGTTTCATCGCGCATGTCTGATTCTAATGATGATAAAATTAGTTTTGAAGCAATAAACATCCCAAGGATCGACCCCAATGGATTAAACGACTGTGCCAGGTTTAAACGTCGTGTCGCGGTTGCAGGATCGCCCATGGATAAAATATAGGGATTGGCTGTTGTTTCCAGAAAAGCCAAACCAAAAGTAAGGATGTAAAGTGAAACCAGGAAAAAACCAAAAAACTCGTATTTTGCTGCCGGAAAAAATAACAAGGCACCAATGGCGTATAAGGCTAATCCGATTAGAATTCCGGTTTTATACGAGTATCGTTTAATAATTAATGCGGCCGGAATTGCCATTGTTGCATACCCGCCATAGAATGCAAACTGCACCATCGCGGCTTTTGCATTGGATATTTCCATTACCGTTTTAAATGCCGCCACCATTGGGTTGGTGATGTCGTTGGCAAACCCCCAAAGCGCAAACAAACTGGTAATTAGTATAAACGGAACAAGAATCTTCTTGTCCACCACGATTGATTTAGTCTTGTTCATTGGTTCAATAGTTTAACTAAACCACCAAATATTGGTAGTTAGTATAGATTAGAGACCTGTCCGGTAAACATTACCGGGCAAAGTTTTTTATAAATATTCCGATTTGTTTTTAGCTTTTAATTGTTCAACAATCTTTTTAATGTCTTCGGCATTGTCACGCTTGCAAACCAAAGTGGTATTGCCATCGCGCACAACAATTACATCATCCAAACCAACAACAGCAACAAGACCGTCGTCGGTAGACACGTAAGAATTATTCGAATCTAAAAAGATAGCTTCCCCTTTTCCGGCATTTCCATTTTCATCTTTTTCATCAGTCTGATATACCGATTCCCAACTGCCCAGATCATTCCAATCAAAATTTCCTTCAACCAGATAAATATTTTTGGCATGTTCCATAATGCCATAATCTACAGAAATACTTTCAACAGCACGGTAAATAGTATCCAGTGTTTCAGGATAACCTGGATTTCCTAAATCAGCCTGAATTTTGCGTAAATCAGCATACAAGTCCGGGGCAAATTGTTCAACAGCTTTCAGAAAAACAGACACCTTGAAAACAAACAATCCACTGTTCCAGTAAAAACCACCTTGTTTAAGGTAATTTGTAGCTGTTGCTTCATCCGGTTTTTCAACAAAACGTTCAACTTTAAACTGTTTTATTTTTTCATCGCCGGTAATATCCTCAGCAGTTTTTACATAACCATAACCCGTTGCCGGATAAGTTGGCGTAATTCCCAACGTTACAATTCCATCGCGTTCGTTTGCAATTTTTGCAGCAGCCAAAACGGTATCTTCAAACAAGGCATTATTTTTTATTAAATGATCGGAAGGAGAAACAACCATCACTCCATCCTGATTTTCGCGCTCGGCATACATAGCAGCCAAACCAATACACGGCAAAGTATTTCTTCCAATTGGCTCATATATCAGGTTTTCTTTAGGAAGCATTGGTGTTTGTTCTTCCAGAATTTTTGCCTGTGTGGCGCTTGAAACAATGTATATATTTTCTTTTTTGGTGAAAGTTGCAAATCGCTCAATAGTATCTTGAAGGAGCGATTTATCACCAAAAATATTCAGGTATTGTTTTGGTTTTACCGTTTTACTGCTTGGCCAGAATCGTGTTCCCGATCCTCCTGCCATGATTAGGGTATAAAGATCTTTCATATGATTTCAATTCTAAGTTTATCAAAATGCCGGATAAAATGTGTATAATTCAATTCACCTTTAAGTGTGATGAATAAATACTCACGCTAAATTTTTACTAAAATGTAATTTTGATTTGCAATGTAATAAATTGCCCCGATAAGCCACGGCAAGATGGAGGTATAAATTTCAGAAATTATTCACTGTTTTTTGAATGGCAGACTATTAATGGACAGGATTATATTCTTTAGCCTCAATTTCGCCATTGGCAACACGAAGTGCATTAATCGCAAGCGCTTCCAGCTCATCTTCTCCCGGGTAAACAAACACTTTTGAAATAAATCCTGTTTTATTTCGAATGTACAACTCCAGTTGTTTGTTGTATGCCAAACCACCGGTTAATAATATACCATCTACTTTTCCTTCCAGCACAACGGCCATTTCTCCAATCATTTTGGCCACCTGGTAGAACAAAGCTTCCTCAACGCCTTTTGCTTTTGCATCGCCATTCTTCATTCGATTCTCCACTTCCATAGCATCGTTGGTGCCCAGGTAAGCCACAAAGCCCCCCTCGCCAACTACCATTCGTCTGATTTGCTCCTGCGAAAACGTGCCACTAAAACAAAGATCGATAACCTGACCAACCGGCAAAGTACCTGATCGTTCCGGGCTAAAAGCTCCTTCCCCGTCAAGCGCATTATTTACATCAATAACCCGTCCGTTTTTATGTGCCCCAACCGAGATACCACCACCTAAATGAGCAACAATTAAACGCATTTGATTATAATTCTTTACCATTTTTTTGGCATGTAAACGAGCCGTTGCTTTTTGATTTAATGCATGAAAAATCGACTGCCGCTGAAATCGTGGATGACCCGCAAAACGAGCCACATCATCCATTTCATCGGTTACTACCGGATCAGCTATAAAAGCTTTGGCATTTGGAATTTGCAAAGCAATATAATCGGCAAGCATACCTCCCAAATTACTGGCATGATGTCCCATCACTCCTTCACGTAAATGATCGAGCATTAAGTTACTGACTTTGTAAACACCTGATTCCAGCGGATAAGTCAGCCCGCCTCGACCTATGATATATTTTATAGCATCCACCTCAATTCCTTCTTCAACCAAAGCGTCAATGATCACACCTTTTCGAAAAGAAAACTGATCGACAATATTTTTATAACGAACAAGTTGCTCCAGCGGATGTCGAATGGTTTGCGTAAAAACACATTCAGTTCCGTTGTAAACAGCAAATTTTGTAGAGGTAGAACCTGGATTTATTGCAAGAACCTGATGCATAAAATGATTTACGTTATACTTGCCTGGTAACTCACAATGGATGCAAGTGCCACAGAATTTAACTTTGTTTTTCTACTATCACCGCGTGATGATACCACAACAGGAACTTTCGCACCTGCAATAATGCCTGACATTTCGGCTTTTGCCAATTTTGAGTTGCTTTTATAAAATACATTTGCTGCATCAATATTTGGAAAAAGCAAACAATCGGCATCACCGGCAACCGGCGAAGTAAACCCCTTTATTTCGGCCGACTCGGCGTTAATAGCCACATCAAGTGCCATTGGACCGTCAACCAAGCCTCCTTCTATTTGGCCGTGCTCCGACATTTTGGCAATAGTCGCGCCATCCATACAAGATTGAATTGAAATTATGATTTGCTCGGTGGGCGCAATAACCGCAACCTTTGGCTGCTTTACACCCAACGATTTTGCTGCACAAATGAGGTAGTTTGTCATTAATATTTTTTGCTTCAGATCAGGATATGGTAAAACGGCAGCATCGCTAAAAACAAGTAGTTTGTGGTAATTCGGATTATCCATCACCGAAATATGGCTTAATGTACCTTTTGATGGAACCAGGTTGTATTCTTTTTTCAATAAAGTACGCATAAACCTATCGGTCGATACCAGTCCTTTCATCAAAATATCAGCCTTGTCTTCATGAATAAGTTCTACCGCTTTTTCGGTAGCTTCGCTGATTGTTTTGGCATGGTAGATCTGATAATCCGAAACATCGATTCCCAGCTTTTTGCATGATTCTTCAATAACCATTCTGTCGCCGGTTATAATCGGAGTTACAAATCCCAATTCAACCGCATCGTGCATGGCTTCCAGTGTACTCAAATCAACACCATTTACCGCCACAACTCTTTTCGGAGGCTGTTTTTTTACTACTTCAAGAAGTTCAGTAAAATTAGTTATACTCATTGTCTGATATTTTTGCCCGAAGTTACGGCTCCCTAAGTTCTCAGGCGATAACTTTTCTCAGCTATTTTTATGTTATAAACCACACTAAAATATTTTAAACTTTGAATTAGTATCCAACGATTTACTTTTTGATAAGAATATGAAATAATTTAACCTGTAAAACTTGGGTTTTGCCATTTTCAACTTTTATTGAGATTAATCTTCATCAACAAAGTTTGTCAAGTTTCAGAATGAACGACACAAAAACAAATCGCTTTCAAAAAGGAGCAGATTCTCTTAAAAGTAAGGAAAAATCTTGTTTTAATCAAAAGTAACCCTATGTTTTTCAGTTAATAAGATAGTGTTTTACAATATATCAAAATCTTTCCATCAAAACAGATTTTATACTAAATTCAAAACCTGTAATGTTAAGTTGTTTATACATGTTCAACTTGAATTCAAAACTACCGTACTCCACATCCTTAATTTTCTTCGACACATCGCACGAAGCAAATCTTTCAGGGAAAAAACAAAACTTATTTTCAATAGGAATATACCGTGCAAACGGCATTTTTTAAGGCTCCGGTATTTTTTTTACTGGGCCATTATTCTACTCGAATCATTTTCTTAATTAACCAATAGATAGCTGAGATGGAAAATAAAATCACAAATCTAGCCGAGTACTTCCAAAAGTACAAGGAAAGTGTGGCTGACCCTGATAATTTTTGGGGAAAAATAGCCGAAAGCCATTACTGGCAAAAGAAATGGGATAAGGTTCTCGATTACAAATTTGATGGAGACGGTGCTCCGGATGTGAATTGGTTTGTCAATGGCAAACTAAATATCACCGAGAATATTTTTGAACGCAACATGTTTATGCGAAAAGACCAGGTTGCGCTGATTTGGGAACCCAACGACCCCAAAGAACCGGAAATAAAACTCACCTATGGCGAATTGTTCGAGAAAGTAAAACAATTTGCCAATGGATTAAAAAAGATTGGAGTTGAAAAAGGCGACCGTGTTGCCCTGTATTTGCCCATGGTTCCGGAGCTGGCAATTGCCATGCTGGCCTGTGCCCGAATTGGCGCCATACACTCCATTGTATTTGCAGGATTCTCTGCTACTGCACTGGCCGATCGTATTAACGATGCGGAAGCTAAAGTTGTAATTACTTCGGATGGAGGATTCCGGGGAACTAAATCAATTCCTCTTAAAGGAATTGTCGACGAGGCAATAGAAAAGACCCCGTCAATAAAAACTTCAGTGGTATTAAAACGTACTGAGGAAGACATAAAATGGTTTGAAGGACGTGACATTTGGTGGCACGATTTGATTGCTGATGTTGATTGCGAAAATAAAGCAGAAGCCATGGATGCCGAGGATGTACTTTTTATCCTTTACACTTCAGGCTCAACCGGAAAACCAAAAGGAGTTGTGCATTCTACTGCCGGCTACATGGTTTACGCTGAATACACCTTTAAAAATGTATTCCAATACAGCGATGGCGATGTTTACTGGTGTACCGCCGATATTGGCTGGGTAACCGGGCACTCGTATATTGTTTATGGCCCGCTGCTAACCGGAGCCACTTCTATTATGTTCGAAGGAGTTCCCACCTGGCCCGATGCCGGCCGTTTTTGGGAAATAGTTGATAAATACAAAGTAAATCAGTTTTATACGGCACCAACTGCAATTAGAGCATTAGTGGCACAGGGAGACGAATGGGTGACAAAACATAACCTGAGCTCGTTAAAAGTGCTTGGAACTGTTGGTGAACCCATCAACGAAGAAGCCTGGCGCTGGTATCACGACCTTGTAGGAAAAGGACGTTGTCCGATTGTAGATACCTGGTGGCAAACCGAAACCGGTGGTATAATGATCACTCCACTGGCAGGAATCACGCCTACCAAACCGTCGCTGGCAACACTTCCGCTTCCGGGAGTTCAGCCGGTATTGCTCGATCATGAAGGAAACGAATTAAAAGGCAACAGTGTTGAAGGAATTCTGTGCATGAAACACCCGTGGCCCGGCATGTTACGCACTACCTGGGGCGATCATCAAAGATGCTACCAAACTTACTTTGCATCTTTCCCCGGCTATTACCTCACCGGCGATGGCGCCAAGCGTGATGAAGAGGGTTACTACCGCATAATTGGCCGTATTGATGATGTAATTAATGTATCTGGTCACCGGATTGGTACTGCCGAGGTAGAAGATGCCATTAACCAACACCCAAAAGTTGTTGAATCGGCCGTAGTTGGTTATCCACACGCAATTAAAGGAGCCGGCATTTACGCCTATGTTATTTGCGAAGATATGACCGATACAGAGTTGGAGAATATTGAAGCAGAAATAAAAGCGACAGTTACTAAATTTATCGGGCCAATTGCAAAGCCTGATAAAATCCAAATTGTTAGCGGCCTTCCAAAAACAAGGTCGGGAAAAATTATGCGGCGCATTCTGCGAAAAATCGGAGAAGGCGATGCTACCAACCTTGGCGACACATCAACATTACTCGATCCGGGTGTAGTTGATGATATTATCGACGGAGCAAAAGTTGAAGTAAAACGATAAACGCAAACAAACAGACATCTTCTCAAAAAGGTGTCTGTTTTCTTTTTAATCAACCTTTCATTTATTAGTAAAACCTGACTAGTAATAAAATGCTCTTTTTCAAGCAAAGGCATTTTAGTATTTTTTGCTTGTTCTCCAAAAATCAAACGATGTAAACAATAAAAAAATGAATGGACTAAAAATTACTAACCGATGGATTGTAGTTGTTGGAGCAATTCTTATACAATTGGCTCTTGGCGCTATTTATGCCTGGTCTGTATTTACTGCATTATTAACTGAACCCAGTGGCAACTATGGTTTTTCGGCCACACAAACTGCATGGGTTTTTTCGCTTGGTTTGGCCACATTTGCTGTGGTAATGGTATTTGCCGGAAAATGGCAGGCCAAATCAGGGCCAACAATTGTTGCCCTAACAGGTGGCCTCGTTTTAGGTGCCGGATATATTTTAGGAGGAATATTTGGGAGCTCATTTCTTGCTCAATTACTGTTCATTGGCGCACTGGGAGGCGCCGGAATTGGATTAGCCTACGTTGTACCGATAGCCGTTGGGGTAAAGTGGTTTCCTGATAAAAAAGGACTTATAACCGGTTTAGCCGTAGCTGGTTTTGGCTTTGGAGCAACCATTTGGGTAAAGCTTGCAGGATCGTGGTTTGGCGGCTTATTACACACAAGCAGCATATTAGGGCTGCCCGGTGTTCAAAGCGTATTTGTTATTTACGGAGTTGTATTTGCAATAATGGTAGTGCTGGGTTCTCTTGTAATGGTAAATCCACCTGCGGGTTACAAACCCGAGGGATGGAAACCTCCAGTTAATCACACAGCAAAATCATCAGGAGGAGTTGAATTTGACTCCGGCCATATGCTTCGCACAAAACAATTTTATGCCATTTGGCTAGTGTTTATATTTTCTGCCCTTGCCGGATTGATGGTAATTTACTGTATAAAACTTTTTGGAATTGATGCTTTAAAATATAACGGAATTAAAAATGCCGGAGTAGTTACCGGAACGGCCATGGCATGGTATGCTATTTTCAACGGTTTGGGACGAATTGTTTGGGGAATGATTTCCGATAAACTGGGGCGGAAAAAAGCCATATTTTTTATGACACTTTTTCAAGGGGTAATCATGCTGATGATTTACCATATTTTTATTCGCATGGGCGTTACCGCAGGATTTATTGCCAGCGCCTGTATTATCGGCTTTAACTTCGGTGGAAACTTTGCATTGTTTCCGGCTATTACAGCCGACTTTTTTGGAAATCACACCGTTGGTAAAAACTATGGCTGGATGTTTACCGCCTATGGTATTGCAGGTATTGCAGGGCCACAACTTGCCGGCCATTTTAAAGATTCGGCAACAGCATCATCAGGACCGATATTTTGGATGGCTCCTTTTATTATCGCAGGAGTTGCCTGCTTACTTGGTAGTGTTATTATCTTACTCACAAAACCGCCAAAATAAAGAGATAGAAAAAGCGTCTGCAAAGGCGCTTTTTTGGGTTACAACCACTGGTTTTAGGCGAGGTATGCTACAGAACACGGCAATTTATTATTGTTTTACAGCATAATTTATTTCTTTATTTCACAAACAAAACCTGTAACTAGCTAGTTCAATTACCCTTACATCTGCAATCAAGATAAAGGCCAGATTCCCAAATATTTTAGAACTTGGTATTTTTTCATGAAATTTATAACGTAATTCAGCCAACTTTAAAAATCATTGAAAGCTGATACCCAAAATCAACCAAAAAATTAAGAAACATGGCTATAAAAAAACTCGACAGTATTTTCCGACCGAAACGAATCGCTTTGGTTGGAGTTTCAAATAATCCCGACAGTGTTGGCGGTATCACTTTAAGAAATGTAGTAGGAGGAGGTTTTAACGGTGTTGTATACCCGGTAAACCCAAGACGTGAAGCTGTTTTCGGAATTCCTTGTTACCCCGATGTAAAAAGCCTTCCAAAAACGCCCGATCTGGCTGTGATAATGACAGCAGCAGAGGCCGTACCACAATTGGTAAAAGATTGTGGCGAGGCCGGAATTCATGGGATTATTATTATGTCTGCCGGTTTTAAGGAATCAGGCAAAGAAGGTAAAATACTGGAAGAACAGGTGAAAGCTGAAAAAGCCAAATTCCCGGATATGCGGATCGTCGGTCCTAACTGCCTGGGCATTTTAGTTCCGGGACTGAACATGAATGTTAGTTTCGCATCAGCCATGCCTAAAAAAGGACACGTTGCTTTTATCTCGCAATCGGGCGCGCTGTGTACCTCCGTACTCGACTGGGCTCACGAATCAAATATTGGATTTTCCAATTTTGTTTCAATTGGTAACTCAATGGACGTAAGTTTTGGCGATCTGATCGACTATTTCGGACAGGATCCAAACACCAAATCCATTGTTCTTTATGTTGAATCCATTGTTAATGCCCGTACGTTTATGTCGGCAGCACGGGCTTTTTCGCGCGAAAAACCGATTATCGTTTACAAATCAGGACGCTTTCCCGAATCAGCAGCAGCAGCAGCATCGCACACCGGAGCAATGGCATCGGAAGATTCCGTTTACGATGCGGTATTCCGCAGAGCTGGACTGGCAAGAGTTTTCGATTTCGGAAACATCTTTGATTTTACCGACCTGGTAGGCCGCAAGCGAATTCCAAAAGGAAATCGGCTGGTTATTGTCACAAATGCCGGTGGCCCCGGGGTAATGGCAACCGACTCGCTTCTTTCGATGGGCGGCAGCCTTGTCAAGTTGTCGGATGAAACCATGCAAAAACTAAACGATTATCTGCCTTCATTTTGGTCACACGGCAACCCGGTTGACATACTTGGAGATGCCACACCTCAACGATTTGCAAGAGCTACCGAAATTGTTCTGGAAGATAAAGAAGTAGATGCAGTATTGGTGCTGCTTACTCCACAGGCTATGACCGATCCTACTGCCACTGCACAGGCAATTGCCAATATGTCGAAAAATACGACAAAATCGATTATGACTTCCTGGTTGGGAGGTGCAACAATGCACGAAGGCATTCAGCACCTGAACAAAAACGGCATATCGAATTACCCGGCACCGGAGCAGGCGATTCGCGCATTTATGACACTTTCTGATTATTCCGAAAATCAGGAAATGTTATACGAAACGCCACGTGAGGTCCCGGTTTCGTTCCAGTATGACCGTAACGTGCTTCGTCAAAAATACCTAACTCAGGTGTTCCCAAAAGCCAAAGTTCTTAACGAGGACGATTCAAAAATGCTGGTTAACGACTATGGTATTGATACTACTCACCCCACCCCGGCAGCTACCGAAGATGAGGCTGTAAAAATTGCAGAAAAAAAAGGTTATCCGGTTGTTCTGAAAATATATTCGCCAGACATTATCCACAAATCGGATGTTGGCGGCGTAGCACTGAATATTGAAAACGAAGAGATGGTGAGGGCTACATTCCGAAACATGATGAAAACGGCCGCAGAAAAACGCCCTGATGCTAAACTTGAAGGTATTACCGTGCAGAAAATGGTGGACACCAAGGATGGTATCGAATTGATTGTCGGGACAAAAAAGGATCCTATTTTTGGAACTGTAATGCTGGTTGGAATGGGCGGCACAACCGCCGAACTTTTTAAAGATCAGCGTTTGGAATTTCCACCTTTGAATGAGCACCTGGCACGCCAAATGCTTAAATCGTTAAAAATTTATCCGCTGCTTAAAGGCTGGCGTAGCGATGCTCCTAAAAACATCGACAAACTTATAGAGGTACTCATTCGCATGTCTTACCTGGCAGCTGATTACCCCGAAATTGAAGAAATGGATATTAACCCGCTTATTGTTACCCCGAAAGATGTGATTGCACTTGATGCACGGATTGTTGTTGATGAAGAATTATTGACAACACCGGTAAAAGAATACTCGCACCTGATAATGCGCCCGTACCCGGAAAGTCTGATAAAAGAGTCAAAATTACGCGATGGCACGCCAATTACGCTGCGTCCGATTCGTCCGGAAGATGAACCAATGTGGCTTGAATTGCTGGCAAGTTGTTCGAAAGAATCCATCTACCACCGTTTCCGTTACGATTTTTATTTCGATTCGCACGAGGTAGCTTCGCAGTTCTGTTTTATCGATTACGACCGTGAAATTGCCATAGTTGCCGAACACGAAAAAGAAGATGGCAATAAAGAACTAATCGGCGTTGGACGTTTGATTGCCGACCCCGATGTGGAAATAATGGAATACGCAGTATTAATCACCGATAAGTGGCAAAAAAAGGAGCTTGGCTTTACATTAACCAGTTACTGTCTGGAAATTGCAAAGGCGCGCGAAATAAAAAGACTGGCAGCAGAAACCACCCGCGACAATAAACCAATGATTTCAGTTTTTCGAAAATTGAATTTTAAAATCCGTTTTAACGAAGACACCACCGTTTCGGTAAGCAAGAACCTTGAGGAAGAATAAAAACCTTTTAGTATAAATAGTGTTATCTTCCGGTAAACAGCAACGTTTCCGGGAGTTTTAACCCGGATAATTCATTCGATTATAGCGATAGTCATGTTTTTCCGGGTTAATCCCGACTTAGTTGAGTCCATTTTTTGAGACTCAAAAAATGGGTACGAGACTTACGTCGTTTTGAACTAATTGGGTATTTGAATGAATAATGCGGATTAAATTTATGAGTTCTACTAAACTAACAAAATCGCTGATTGATAAACTCTGGCAAGCATCTTATCTTATCCGTGGAGCAAAGTATGCCGTAGCGTTTACCGGTGCAGGCATTTCTGTTGAAAGTGGGATTCCGCCTTTCAGGGGCGAAAATGGTTTGTGGAACACTACCCACCCCATTTTTCTTGAGATTGAATACTTTCAGAAAAAACCCCTGCAATCGTGGATAAAAATAAAAGAAATATTTTACGATAGTTTGGGTGATGCCGAACCGAATATTGCGCACATAATGCTGGCCAAAATGGAAGAGCGCAGTTTTGTAGAAACCGTTATTACACAAAACATCGATCATCTTCACCAAAAAGCCGGCAGTAAGTATGTTTACGAATTGCACGGCACTTACAAGCAGTTAATTTGCACCGAATGTAGCTCGGAATACGACATGAGTTTTGCCGACCTGAATTACCTCCCACCTACTTGTTTCGTGTGCAAAGGCATATTAAAACCCGACATGGTTTTCTTTAACGAACCCATTCCTGCATTTGCAAAAAAACGTTCGTTTGAAGAGGCGGCCAAAGCCGATGTTCTGCTAATAATCGGTACCAATGCAGAGGTTTTACCGGCTGCTGAAATTCCGGTGGTGGCCAAAAAGAATGGCGCAAAAATCATCGAAATAAATATAAAACCATCTCATTTCACCGATACAGTAACCGATATCTTCCTGCAAATGAAAGCTACAGAAGCTATGGGCGAATTGGGTAGGTTGTTATACCTATAAATTATCATTGCTGATTTTAAAAAATATTTCTACAATTAAACTCTATTTCAAATTTGTTATCATGAAGAAAATTGTACTACAAACATTATCACTTATTTTATTACTTGTTTACGCAACCGGAGTTGATGCAAAAGATGACTCGAGGTTACTGCGCTATCCCGATATTAATAACAACCTCGTGGCATTTGTTTATGCCGGCGATATTTGGACTGTCAACTCAAACGGAGGCGACGCCACAAGATTAACCTCCCATGAAGGGCTCGAATTATTCCCAAAAATTTCCCCTGATGGAAAGTTAATAGCATTTTCTGCTGAATATTCGGGAACGCGCCAGGTGTATGTTATGCCTGCCGAAGGAGGAACTCCAAAACAGCTTACCTACTACAACTCGGTAGGAATGATGCCGCCAAGAGGAGGTTTCGACAATGTGGTGCTCGACTGGACTCCCGACAGTAAAAACATACTAATACGTGGTAACCGCACCATCTGGGGACAACGCAACGGTAAGTATTTTTTGGTAAATATTGAAGGAGGATTAGAAAAACCATTACAAATTGTGAATGGTGGTTTTGCGACTTTCTCTCCTGATGCTAAAAAGCTATGTTTTACTCCGGTTGACCGTGAATTCCGTTCGTGGAAAAGATACAAAGGAGGTCGTGCTACCGATCTTTGGATTTATGATTTGGAAAAAGATATTTCGGAGCAAATAACTGATTTTAAAGGATCCGATCAGTGGCCGGTTTGGTTTGGAAACGAAATACTTTTCGCCTCCGACCGCGATTTGAAATTCAATATTTACAGCTACAACACCGAATCGAAAGAGGTAAAACAAATCACTAATTTCTCGGATTTTGACGTGATGTGGCCATCCGGCGAAAACGGGCAGATTGTTTTCGAAAATGGCGGGTACATTTATAAAACAAACCTGAAAACCGGAGAAACAACAAAGCTTACCGTTAACCTGCATTTCGACAATCCGAACTTATTGCCTTACTTTAAAAATGTAGCCGACAATATTCACAGTTACAGCGTTTCACCAACGGCAAAAAGAGCCTTGTTCGATGCCCGTGGCGATATTTTTTCTGTTCCGGCAGAAAAAGGAATTACCGAAAATTTAACAAAAACACAAGGTGTTCGTGAAATTTACCCACAGTGGTCGCCCAACGGGAAATACATATCGTATTATTCGGATGAAAGCGGCGAATACGAAATTTACTTGTTGGAAAATAAAGAAGGTGCCAAACCCGAACAAATCACCAACAACTCATCGGCATGGAAATACGACAGCGAGTGGTCGCCAAACAGCAAATACATGGTTTATTCAGATCGTACCTTAAACCTGAAACTGCTGAACGTTGAAACAAAAAAAGAAGTTACGATTGATCACGCGGCACAAAGTGAAATTCGCTCTTATAACTTCTCGCCTGACTCAAAATGGGTAACCTACGAAAAAGAATCAGCTAACGGACAAACCTCGATTTGGGTATACAACGTTGAAAGTGGGAACACAACTCAATTAACCGACAATAGATTTAACGATTATTCGCCTGTTTTTTCAACCGATGGAGAATACCTGTTTTTCCTGTCGAATCGCGATTTTAACCTTGATTTTTCAAGCTTTGAATTTAGCTATCTCTACAAAAATGCAACCCGCATTTATGCCATGATATTAAAAGAAGATGGCGAAAACATTTTTAAATTCGAGAATGATGTTGAACCCATAAAATCTGACGAAGAAAAAACGGAAGACAGCAGCGATGAAGAAGAGAACGAGGCCGTGGTAATTGATGTTGAGGACATTAATCAGCGTGTTATCGCTCTTCCGCTAAATGCAGGCGATTACCGTAACCTGCTAGCCGTTGAAAATGGTGTAATGTACATCAACAGTGGTAAATTACAACGTTACAATTTAAAAGACCGCAAAGAAGAAACTATTGTGGAAGGCGCACGACAGGTCATTGTTTCTGCCGATGGAGAATCGATATTATACCGTCCGGGCAGCGATTTTGCGATTGCAAAAATAAAACCCGGAATAAAATCAGGAGATGGCAAATTAAATCTCGACGATCTGGAAATGAAGATCGATCCGAAATTGGAATGGGCACAAATTTATAAAGACGGCTGGCGAATTTTCCGCGACTATTTTTACGTAAACAACATGCACGGTGTTGATTGGGAAGCGGTGAAAGAAAACTATCAGCAACTCCTGCCTTATGTTGGTCACCGCGCCGATCTCGACTATATTTTCCATGAAATTATTTCGGAGGCAAATGCTGGTCATGCTTATGCCAATTGGGGCGATTTTGAGCAAGTGAAAAGAGTTGAAGGCGGCTTACTGGGGGCAAAACTTACAGCCAACACCAAAGCCGGACGTTATAAAATAGTGCAAATATACGAAGGCCAAAACTGGGATGAATCGCTTCGCTCGCCTCTTACAGAACAGGGAATTGACGTAAACGAAGGAGATTACATTATTAGTATAAATGGCAAAAATATCACAACTGACGATAACCCTTACTTAGCCCTGGAAAATACAGCGGGCAAACGTATTGAAATAAAAGTAAATACGGAGCCAAAAGCCGAAGGAGCCCGCTCGTCGATGATTAAGCCCGTTACGAGCGAGCAAAATCTGCGCTACTACAACTGGGTAATCGAAAGACGCGCCATGGTTGACAAACTCTCGGGCGGACGAATTGGCTATATTCACGTGCCCAACACAGCTATTGAAGGTAACCGCGAACTGTTTAAAGGCATGTACGCCTACCACAACAAAGAAGCGCTGATTATTGACGACCGATACAACGGAGGTGGATTTATCCCCGATGTAATGACCGACCTGCTCGACAGAAAAACACTGAGCTACTGGCAACGAAATGGATTAACACCGATGAAAACACCGGCTATCGCACACGACGGGCCAAAAGTTATGCTCATCAACGGCTATTCATCGTCGGGTGGCGATGCTTTCCCTTACTATTTCAAAAAGAAAAATTTGGGAACATTGATCGGAACCAGAACCTGGGGAGGTTTAGTTGGTATTTCAGGAAATGCAGCACTGGTTGATGGCGGTTCTATTGCCGTTCCTCGCTTTGGTATTTTTAACGACGAAGGCGAATGGATTATCGAAGGTGTTGGCGTTTCACCGGATATTAAAGTAGTTGACCGACCTGAACAGCTGGCTAAAGGCGAAGATCCGGGGATTGAAAAAGCAGTTGAATTCCTATTGGAGGAACTGGAGAAAAATCCGGCTAAAAAAGTGGAAGCACCTGCTCCTCCAAATCGTTCGAAATGGAGAGAAGAATAGATCAAATTTAAGAAAGGAATGCCGATGATGCAGCTAGTATTGAAGTTCGCATAAACTGCAAGAATCATTTAAATTCGCGTCATCAGCGTTCCTTTTTGTTAAAATTCTATATTTGCCCTACAAACTGTTTTTACACAAAAATGAGAAAACCTTACCTTTTATTATTTCTGCTCCCCTTACTATTATTTTCATGTTCGTCAGGCAAAAAAGCACTGCAACGTGGCGATTATTATCAGGCGATTTCAAAAGCTGTTGAGCGTTTAAAATCAAACCCAAGCAACGACAAAGCTTTAAATGTATTAAAAGAGGGCTATCCTATGGCCGTTGAGTGGTCGCAGGAAGAAATTGACCAAACCCTCACTTCAAACGAAGCATTTAAATGGGAACGTACCATTTCGATTATGAACCAGGTGAACCGAATGAACGACCTGATAAGAAGTACACCGGCTGCCCGTAATATCTTCCCGAATCCGAAATCATACAGTTCGGAACTGAATATGGCGCATGAAAAAGCTGCCGAAGACCGTTACCAGGCAGGTTTGCATTTTTTGGAACAAGAATTTCGCGAAAGTGCCCGAACTGCTTATGATCATTTTGAAAGAGCTGACCAGTGGATTCCCGGATACAAAGATGTAGATGAAAAAATGGCCATTGCCAAAGAGCTGGCAACTGTAAATGTGGTGGTTGAAGCAGTTACCGTTCGTACAAAAACCTACCAGCTAAGTTCCGAGTTTTTTTATAATCAGGTGTTTGAATACTTAAATAACAAATTCCCGTCAGATGGCTTTGTAAACTTTTTTTCGCCACAACAGGCCGAGAACTTTGAGTTAAATCCTGACTTTGTTGTACGAATGGAATTTTACGATTTCTCAGTAGGTAACCTAACACGCAATGAAAAAGAAGAAAACCTCGCCAAACGAGTAAAAATTCCGGTTACCGATTCAACATTTGTGAATAAAACATACCGCGCTAAACTGAAAACTTATACCGACGAAGTTATTTCGGGTGGCCGACTGAATTACCGGATTGTTGATTTTCAGAATGATAAATTATTGCGCGACAACCTTATTCCCGGCTCTTTTACCTGGGTAAACCAATATGCCATTTTTGCCGGAGACCAGGAGGCGTTGAGTGATGAACAATATGCGCTTACACAACAAAAAGCCATTCCGCTTCCCGCACATCAGGATTTGTTTATCGAATTTACGCGGCCTATTTACAAACGACTTACCGACGAACTAGACAGCTTTTTCAGACGATATCGGTAACAAAAGCAGATCGTTAGATTCACTCCATTAGTCTGGTGAAAGGTAAATGAAACCATTGATTTTAACTGCAAAATTTAATCAAAGCACCCGGGAAGTAAACGGTGGAAATGTACTAATCGCGAAGAACGCAATTATTAACTCCGCAGTTAGCTCGAAAAACGCATAAGATAAGGAAACCAACACGTTAAACAGGTCGAAGAACTCCGAAGGGGGAGAAAATAACTCCGCGATCGATGAATTGTAATCTGGAGATTGCAAATTTAATTCCGCGATTGGTGCGAAGCACTCGAAAGTTAAAGAATTTATCTCCGCGGTTAAAAAATTGTAATACGGAGATTACAAATTTAACTCGGCAGTTGGTGCGAAGAACTCCAAGGTTAAAGAATTTAACTCCGCAGTTAAAGAATTGTAATATAGAGATTGCAAATTTAACTCCGTGATTGGTGCGAAGGACTCCGGAGTTAGCGCGAAGGTCTCAGCGACTAGTGCAAAGAACATCCAGTCAGCAACTTACACAACTCAACTCAAACATTAAAAAAAAAGCTCATCTTTCGATTTATGGAAATTTATAATTGTTTGCTCACTCATCAGGCGATGTTTCTTTTCTAAAAACAAGCATTAAGTGTAATGCTGTTTTTATGCACAAAAAAAAGCCACATCCTAAAGAATGTGGCGTTATAATTATTTAGCTTCTTTATCTTCTTTTATTAACCAATAGAGCCCCTTTACCCCAATCTTTATATCATCGAGTTTAAAGAGAACTAATATTTTTTCGATGTACGCTACAATTCCCCATCCTACTGCCAGGTAAAAGAACCATGCATAAAATCCAAAAACAAACAGTACAAAAAAGAATACACTTTGCACATATCCGGCCGAAACTGCAGAGTACAAATGCAACCCCGGAATTTTTCCGAAACGTGCAAACGATACGATATAACTGACTACAAACAATCCCAGAAACAGGAATAAAAACCAACTATGCGGTTCAATATCGTTCCATTTAAATACAAATAAACCTAAAATGGCCATTGCGTATGTACAAATATCGGCCAGGTTATCGAGTGCGGCCCCAAAATGGGTTTGCTGTTTCAGGTAACGTGCCAGGTTTCCGTCGGCCACATCGCTTACCAGGCTAATGCAAAGCAACCATACGAACAGCGACTCGTTGCCAATAAGGGCAGCATAAAATATTACGGGAAATGCTAATAAACGGTATAAACTAATGGCATTCGGCAGATTAACAATATTCTCGCCACGTACATAAATTTTCTTCATAATAATAGTAAAACTTAAGCTTCAACCTAATTGGGTGTAAACCTAAAATTTAGTTTGTGTAATTGCAAGATTTTATACAGCAGCTTTTATTCCGTTAACTTTCGCGGTTGAATCACCATTCAGAAAATAAGAAAGCATACGATGTACCGATTCTGCAGAAACTTCGCTTATATCCTGTTCTACTATTGAATCCAGATTAGTTGTATCGAATATAATATTTGTATCAATATAAGCTCCGGTAAACGACATTCCAATTGCCATTATCCGCTCCAAAGAATTCATCTGCTCTTTTTCCAATGTCATATCGGGAACCAGCGAAATAGGTAACAGTTCGCTTATGCTGCCTAAGAGATCTTTATTTTTCACCGAGCTTTTGGCTATCAGATTCAAAATTTCAGGAACCTGCTCAGCTTTTACTGCACTCATCAGGTAAGTTACCGCTGTATCAATGGGTAGAAGATTTTGAGTTGAGTTGGGGTCAACTTTCAGACGGATTACACTATTTGGATACTTTTTTGCCAGCTTTTGTACTCGCTTCGAGAAATCGAAAATACCATAATCGGTTTTTGTAACACCAGTTTTGTTGTTTCCAACCACTTGCGATAAACGCAAAATACAAGCATTTAAACCTTTATTGTCTATGTAATCTTTTATTACATTTTCAGCATAGCGTTTTGATTGCTCGTAGTAATTCCTGAATGCATCGATTTCAGCATTTTCGTAAAACTTTTCTTTAAAGGATACTTCTATCCGACCACACGAATAAGCCGTACTCACAAAAAAGAAACGCGATTGTTTTGCTGAAAATTTCTGAAAAGTATTTATCGAATTAGTTACTCCCTGTAAATTTGTTCCAAAGATCTCTTCTTTTGATTTTATATCAAATTTTAAACTTGCTGCAAAATGAAAGTAATCGATGTTTCCTCCAAAAATGGTTTTCAATTCGCTATCCTGCAAGGCAAAATTTTCTTCAAATAGCGAATAATCGTGAACTTCAAGGTTAGTGAAATCAACTTGTTTTCCATTGTTCATATCAGTAACGGCAGCTTTTACACGCTCCTCTGCAGTATATTTTTGGTTACTGCGTGCGAGTGCAACCACCTGATGCTTCTCCAACAATAATTCGTTAATAAAATTAGAAGCTACATATCCGTTAGCTCCATTTATAACAATTTTCTTCATGACGTAATATTTGATTCGAAGACTTTAACAAGTCTCTACTTAGCTATTTCAGTTTTCTCTGTTATTTGATTTTCTATATACAAATTACTCTTTTTTTATTAAAAATGCTAGCTCCCGGTATATATTTTACATATTTACCTTAAAAGTAAAAGTGTAAAAGCGGCCCCCAGAGGAATGGTTAAATTGTCTGATCCTCTCCAGCTAAACAACTCGGCCAGCGTGCTTACCACAGCTACTGCCATACCAATATAAAATGTTTTCAAATCGAAAACACCACGATTAAAGTATAAGGCTAACAGACTAATAACAAAGCTGGTCATTAAAAATGCTCCCGACCCGAAAACCGATTTTCCGGTATCAATGCCAAATACTTTTATTTTGTGATTATTCGTTTTAAAGCTTATTCCTACAATGGCTGCCATCGGATCGCAAATCCCCAAAATCAACATCGGTAATATGAAAATAAATTTACTACCCAGTAAATCCGACATTAAAAAGGTGAGGTAAATGGATGCCGGTAAAAGATAACTTCCAATCGATTTCCGGTCGATATCGTGGATTGAATTCAATTGCTTACTAAACTGCGTTATAAACAATGCAGCAAAAAAAATGAGCGCCAACACAAACACATACCAATGACTTGAAAAGATATATGGAAACGGAACCACTGCAATGGTTGCGGTAAAGTGCGCAAACTTACGTGTAAATTCACCTTTTATTTTTAGCCTTCTGTAGTTAAGTTCGTTAAAAGCCAGCAATAAAATTATCGCAAAAAAATATACTACTGACAACGTTATAGTATTTCCCATAAAAATATTTTAGCCTCTGGTTTTCTCCCCGTTCAATTCTCTCTCTTTACAATAAGCAAAGCTATAGCCAGATTAGTTTCATTTCTGTTTTTATTGATCGAACTGTCATTATACTCTCCTGAAATGCTCAAGTTAATAACCAATCATTAGAAAAAAAAATGTCACCCAGGCTCCTCCGGCAATTAAACTATCAAAACGATCAAGAACTCCTCCGTGCCCGGGAATTAAATTGCTGTAATCTTTTACATCAAATTTTCTTTTATAAAACGATGCCGCAATGTCTCCTAAAAATGCAAATACGATTATTCCGAGTGTAAGCCCGGCAACCACATACCATTTGTTGTTGTATAAACCGTGAAGAAGAAAACCGCTCGCCAATGCAAACAAAGCCCCTCCAACAGATCCTCCAATGGTTTTGTTTGGACTGATTTCTGGTGCAATTTTCGTTTTTCCCCACAACTGTCCCGAGATCTGGCTAAACGCATCAAAAATCGATAAGATCAAAAAAGCAAAAAGCACCAGTTTATTATCCATAGTCCCAAACATCCACAATCCTGCCCCTAATACAACATAGATAAGAATGGAAACGATTACAAACCCTGAATGTTTATAGCCTGCCATTTTATATAGCCCAAAAAGTTCGAAAGCACCAATTAACAATATTACTCCAACCAAAACCTGAAAGAAAATTGGTTTTACAGTGATGCTAAAAAATAAAATGTGGATAATAAAAAAATAAGCTATAAACTTCGTCCAGCTTTTTCGGGCCACTGCTTTTTCCTTTTTCCGGTTAATAAAAAAGAAGCCAATTGCACCAAGCAAAAAATACGACAAAATAAAAATGTATATCGTTAAAATCATGCTATCTGTTTACTATCATTAAAACACCTATTGCTGCAACAACAACTGCATATACATATTGCACTTTTTTTTCTGATTTTCCTATCTTAGCTTTAGAAAACAAGCGAGGGCCCAAAAAGGCACCAATTACAGAACCTGATGTAAGAAAAGCAATAAGTGTAAGGTCGATACTCCCTACTAAAAAGTGGGCTCCTACAGCAAATATCGTAATCACCAAAACCACCAGCAACGATGTACCAACAACAAGTTTAACGGGCAAACGCATCGAAAACAGTCCGGCAATAATTGGCGCCGTTCCACTGGTTCCGAAGGTTCCGGAAATCATTCCTGCCGTTAAGCCAAAAAACGAGCCTTTCGCAATCTTGCCTGGCTTTAACTTATTATTATTTTCAGCAGCAAGGCTCTCCTTCTTCTTACGTGTTTCGGTAACAAGCATATTAACGGCAATAAGTATGGAATAAACACCAAAAAACAATTTCAACTGCGGCCCCGAAATAAAGTTTGTTAAACGGGCGCCCAGCAATGCTCCAACAATTCCGGCTATACAAAACAACCATCCCGTTCGCGTATCGATATTTCCCTTTCGGTAGTGTCCCCACGAACCAACCAAACCAATTGGCAGGGTTGCTGCCAGCGATGTAGCAACAGCCGTATGCGCCGGAACTCCGATAATTAATGTAAGTACCGGTAAAAAGAAAAAACCTCCCCCTCCACCAAGCATGGTACCAAAAAGTCCGATTAAAAAGCCAATTAATGGTAAAATCAGGTAAATATTTTCGAACGAAGAATTAAAAATCATAATTATTTTTCACAGTCAGTTAAAATTAAAAATTATTAACTCAACTGCCGTATTTAAGAACAACATAATTAAAATCCAAAGGTAAAAGATATAAATTTATGGTTAAGTGATACGAAACACAATATCAAAACAGCCCCTAAATTTTTAACATCTGTTAACAAACACTTTCTTGTATTAGTGCTTTCATCTAGCTATTCCCGATTATATTATTCCGGGATACGGATTGATAAGACCGACCGGAAAGTTGTTATCTTCGATGAATAGGGAAACTACCTTCACGATGATGAAATTTTGCGCGTTGGAATTAATGATTACATCCCTGCCGTACATTCGCCTTATTTCCCTGAAGAAAGAGAAGTACACCCATTAACGGCGGGCGAAACAATTATCAAATTTCTTGAGAACACCACAAGCGACATCAACTATTCGGACAGCACGAATTATTTTAGGAATTAACGCTTACTGTAATTTATCTAACATATGAATTACCAATACCCTAAAATGAACAATCTTTATCATTATTATGTATCTTTTATAAGATTTACACGTCATAACATTCAAATTATAAATATTTACTATGAAAAAATTAGCACTTCTGATTATGTTTCTTGCCATTGGCTTTTTGTCTTTTTCGCAGGAAACCAGATTATTGCGTCAACCAACAATTAGCGATTCACAGGTTGCTTTTGCCTATGGAGGCGACATTTGGGTAAGCGATTTGGCAACGAATCTCACCACCCGACTCACCAGCACAGGAGCAGTTGAAAGCCAACCTTGTTTTTCTCCCGATGGAAAAATCATAGCTTTTAATTCCAACCGTTCCGGTGTTTCATCAGTTTATACTGTTCCGGTTGAAGGTGGCACTCCCACTCGAATTACCTGGCACCCAAGCGGGGCGACAGTTCGTGGCTGGTCGCCCGATGGTGAGAAAGTTCTGTACGCCTCCGCACGCGAAACCGCACCAAGCAGCTTCGCACGTTTATGGACCATTTCAAAAAATGGTGGCCCGGCAAGTTTGCTTACCAAACAATTCGGAAACGATGGATCTTTCTCGCCGGATGCAAAGAAAATTGTTATCGATCGCGTTTCGCGCTGGGATGTAGAGTGGAGAGGATATCGCGGTGGACAAAATAAACCACTTGTTATTCTCAACCTGGAAGATTTTTCGGAAGAATTTATTCCCAACGAAAAAACCACCGATATTCAGCCGCTTTGGCTGGGCGATAAAATCTACTTTATTTCCGACCGCGATTTTGTAGCGAATATTTGGTCGTACACACCGGCAACAAAACAATTGGAGCAGTTGACCAAGTTTGCAGGCTCTGATGTAAAATGGCTGGACGGAAAAGACAACCGGCTTGTTTTTGAGCGCGAAGGCTATTTGCACCTTATGAATATAAACACAAAAGCGATAAAAAAACTATCGATTAATGTTATTGGCGATTTCCCCTGGGCTGAAACAAAATGGGAAGATGTAAGCTCCTCAGCACGATCAGCATCATTATCGCCAACCGGGAAACGCGCTATTTTCGAAGCTCGTGGCGAAATTTTTACTGTTCCTGAAGAACATGGAGATACACGTAATATCACCCAATCGTCAAATGTGGCCGACCGCGCTCCTATTTGGTCACCAAAAGGCGATCAACTGGCCTGGTTTTCAGACAAAGGAGGAAAAGGTTACGCTTTACTAATAGCCAATCAAAACGGTTTGGAAGAACCTAAAAGCATTTCAATTGGCGAATCGAAACTTGGCTGGGAACCAACCTGGTCGCCCGATGGAAAATACATTGCTTTTACCGACGACGATGTACGCATACGTGTTGTAAACCTTGACGAAGAAACAATTGAAACCATTGCTATTGGAGGAAACAATATGGAACGCGGAGATATGGGGCTTACCTGGTCGCCCGATTCTAAATGGCTGGCTTATACAAAATCGGCCTCGAATAATTTCAGGCAAATTACGATCTGGTCGCTCGAAGACAAAACCACCCACAAAGTAACCAACACTTTTGCCGATGCCTTTTCACCCGCTTGGGACAAAGACAAAAATCATTTTTACTTTTTAGCCAGTACTGATCTGGCCTTGGGTTCTGGCTGGGCCAACACCAGTTCAATGACTGCAAATGCCAACTACAGCGCTTATGTTGTAAATCTTCAAAAAAATAGCGAGTCGCCATTTAAACTAAAAAGCGACGAAGAAGAAATAAAAGAAGATGACGATAAAGAATCAGCAAAAGAGGAGGATGAAAAGGACGAGAAAGACGATGCCGAAGCTGAAGAGAAAGATGAGTCGATGAAAATTGACTTTGAAAATATTACTGAGCGAACGATTCCCTTACCTATACCAAACCGAAAATACCGAAAAATAGTAACTGGTGCAGAAGGAAATATATTTATTGCAGAATCGGTTCCCAACCAACCGGGTTTCACAATTCAGAAGTTCATCCTTGAAGATCGGGAAGCAAAAGAATTTGTAAGTGCAGCGCGCAGCATGACCATATCAAACGATGGTAAAAAAATGTTGGCAAAAATTGGTTCATCGTGGAAAATAATGTCGACGAGCGGAGCTTCCGGCAAAGATGGAAAATCATTAAAAGTCAGCTTAAAAACCAAACTCGATCGTTCAAAAGAATGGACTCAAATATTTGAGGAAGCATGGCGATACGAACGTGATTACTTTTACGATCCCAATCTTCACGGAAGAGACTGGGAAGTAGTTCATGAACGCTATGCACCACTTATTCCGTTTGTTAAGCACCGTGCCGATCTCACCTATATTCTTGACCAAATGAACGGGGAACTTTCAGTTGGTCACAGTTTTGTTATGGGCGGCGACTATCCCGATACCGAAAGCAATTTAGTTGGTATGTTGGGAGCAGATCTTGTGCCCGAAAATGAAGCATGGAAAATTGAGCGTATTTACAGTACAGAAAGCTGGAATCCACAATTGTCAAGTCCTCTGGAAGAACCCGGATTAAAAGTTACTGAAGGTAATTTTATCGTTGGAGTTAATGGCGAAGAAATGACTGCCACCGACAATCCATTTAAATTTTTAGATGGCACCTCGGGTGTACAAACGGTATTGCATATTAATGACAAACCAGATTTTGAAAGTGCCTGGACAATAACAGTGAAACCAATTCGTAGCGAAAATGCCTTACGGCAACGCGCCTGGGTAGAAGATAACCGCAGAAAAGTGGATGAATTATCCGATGGGAAACTAGCCTATATCTGGGTGCCAAACACCGGTTCTCCTGGTTTTATTTCGTTTAACCGTTACTATTTTGCACAACAAAATAAACTGGGAGCTGTGATCGACGAACGTTTTAACGGGGGTGGTTTATTGGATGATTATATGGTTGACCTGATGACACGGAATTTACGCGCAGGACTTACCAACGAAGTGCCAAACGGCAAACCGTTCAGACTGCCTGCAGGAATCCTTGGTCCGAAAGCTTTGTTAATTAATGAAAAAGCCGGTTCAGGCGGCGATTTCTTTCCATGGGTTTTCCGCCAACAAAAAGCCGGACCACTTATTGGCTCAACTACCTGGGGAGGTCTGGTAAAATCATCGGTACATTATAGTCTGGTTGATGGTGGAGCACTTACTGCACCTGACAATGCAGTCTTCGATCCGATAAACAACGAATGGATTGCTGAAAACAAGGGCGTGGCTCCGGATATTGAGGTACAACAAGACACTAAATCACTTGAGGAAGGAAAAGATCCTCAGTTAGAACGTGCGGTACAGGAGGTACTAAAATTGGTTCAAGGACAAGGAATAAAAGAGATAACACCTCCCCCCTTTCCTACTCCAGCAGTAAAAAAATAGACCGAAATAGTTGAGCATAAAAAAAATCCGCATCATTTTGAAGCGGATTTTTTTATGCATTAAAGATTCAGATCTAATAATCTAAGTTCAACGATTTTCTACTTACAAAAAACTAATGGTTAGAGTAACATAAAAACTTCTTCCAGGCGAATAAATTGGTCGTGCCCCGACACTTCGCACCGACCTTGAAAGGTGCTCATAATAAGCGTTGTCAAACAAATTTTGCACACCACCGGTTGTGGTAAATACATCATTCATCAACCATGATACTTTTGCATCCACAACACTAAAAGCAGGTGTTTCATTCTCTCCATACGATTTAGCAATCCGATCCTGTTTCATGGCATGCCTAAACACAATTTCCGGTTTTACTTTATCACCTGTTAAACTTCCCATTAGTCGATAATGAAACTCCAGCGGAGGAATTTCGGGCAATGGTTCGTCCAGTTCCTGATTTTGACCGTGTGTATAAACAATGCCTAAATCATGACTAATAAAAGAACTGAATTGCTGCGTCCAGCTGGCTTCAAAACCGGTCATCAAGGCTTTTTTTATATTCACAAACTGACGTACACCGGGAGAAGTATTCATGGCCGGCTGCAAATCCTCACGAATTTCGGATGAAATATAATCGCGCAAAACCGAAGTAAACACGTTTATATTAAGGTTGGTTTTTTCTGTTTGGTAGCGAAAAACCAAATCCAACTGGTTGTTAATTTCCGGATCAAGATCGGGATTTCCCAACATCTCGTAAGGATCGAGCCCAATGGGAAATTGATTAATGTAACGCTCGGCAATACCCGGACTGCGAGTGGCCATGCCCATCCACAACCCAAGCGAAATGTTTTCGTTGAACAATCTTGTTCCGCCAACACTAAGCGAAGGATGCACATGTGACGATTCCAGGCTGGAATAAATACTTTCGAAACGCGGATCTGCATTATTGGCTTTTGCCGAATTGATATCGAGGCGCCCCGAAATAACAAACTGAAACCCCGGCTGTGCAATGTGCCACTCTCCGAAAAAACCGGTTCGTTTTATTTCGGCATCCTGCCACACATTATCAGTTAGTATTTTCCCGGCCATTGGTCCCATAAGCATTGTTCGCTCGCGATAACCATCAGCTGATTCAAAACGATAATCGACACCGGCATACAAATAGCTTTTATCCAAATCAAAACGCATTTCGGTTCGGCCACCGTAATTCCGGGTTTCTGCATCTGTTATTGCGTCTACCATTCGCGGATCGAGTATTTTATCGTAATTATCCATCCGATGATCCACCATGGTTCCGTAAACACTCGTATTCCACGATGTAAGCGTTTTATCGTAAAAAACTGCCGAATGACTGGCATTTACCAGCCATGTATTGTCTTCGCGCAAATCCATTGGCAAGGCCGGAAAATCAACATTTTTAGCAACGTTGTTCGAAACCAGCACACCCAGTTTTTGCGTTTGGCTAAGTTTTACACCGAGCTTTCCGCCCCAATTCAATCGGTTAAAACGCGCTGCAATATCCACTCCTTCACCGTCGGTATAATCGTCTCCTGTGGAATAAGCACCAAACATTCGGAAGTCAACTTTTGAACCGGAAACTCCTGCTACTCCTTCAGTTCTGAAAATATTTCCATTACTCTCGTAACTCGTTCCAAAACGGCCAACAGGTGTTGCTTTTTCTTTGAATTCGGGCGATGTACTTTTAAAATTTATTGTTCCGCCAAAAGCATTTCCATAACGCAAACTGTGCGGTCCTTTTAACACTTCTGCCTCGGCAATCATATTTATTGGAATCTGGCTTGCAGCCGGATCCATTCGGTTTGGACAGGCTGCTGAAGCCGTTTGACTTCCATCCAAAACCAAGTTAATCTGGTCGTATTTAAAACCACGGAGAACCGGATCGAAACCATAAGCGCCACTTTTCCTTATTGTAGATATTGACGGAACTGACTCCAGCAAATTTCCGGCATCATGCGCAAGTTTATTCTGCACCGTAAATTCCATTTTTCGTTTGTCACCGGCAGTTGGATGCACCAATACTACTGTTGCTGGTAAATATGTCGACGATTTCTCCAATGCAACAACTCCTTTGTCGGCCAATTTTTCTACTTCGCTTGAAATGAATGCTACCTTTCCGTATTGCAAATGCGACAAAAACAACTCGGTCCCGTCTTCCAGTCGCAGAACAATATTCCCATATCTATCAGAAAACCCCCGCGTTTTATTATACCGAAAGTGTACGTCAGGAATTCCGCCTTCCGTTTTCTTGTCTATTATTTGAATTGTTTTTTCCTGCGAATAAGAAGAATGCACCAGCAACAAAAAAAGTAGTGAGTACATCAATCTAATTCCGGAATTGTATAAGATCTTTCTCATTCCAAAATGATTTATAAATGTTTGAATTAGCATTCGAGGGAAATAAATCTTAGATAAAAATTGCGGGTGGATGAAAGACCTTCCTTACGTTTAGAAACGAATATTCTGAAATAAATTTGAATTCTGTGCTTTTTTCGTTGGGATACAAATCAACTTTTACCGCTGATTTATGAACACAGAAATCAATATTTTGCTTTTCGTTTTGTTGTGGCGGCAGTTCTTTTTTCTGTTCTTCCTGATCGTGCATTTTCTTTTTCAGCTGACAGCAGCCTTTACATGTCGATCCTTCCACATCCTTTTCAATACAAAGGTTTTTGGCAATATAATCCTGGTTGATTTTAAACGATAACAAAACCAACAGTTCTGAAAACTGAAAAGAGAAGATAGAACAAATTAATATGGCAGAAATTAGGTATTTCAAAGTAGCCGGTTGATTTTTATCAAATTTAGTAAATAAAAATCAATTATTGCCAAAAGTTCAATATGCTAATTTGTTGTTATTTCTCAATTGCAATCCTGCCATCATTCTTAAAACTTATTTAGAAAAAACAGCATAAAAAGGGCATTCTAACTATTATCATTGATTGTTTCTGACGAAATCAATTATCTTTATTCCCGTTTTATAAAAATCAAATTGAATGCATAAAAATATGCCCGGTAATGACGAGCTCATTATTTTTATTGACACGCATAAATAAACAATTTTAATCGTATGAAAATTTCAGTAGTTGGCACTGGTTATGTAGGATTGGTTTCAGGAACATGTATTGCCGAAACCGGAGTTAATGTTGCTTGTGTAGACATTGATGAGAAAAAAATTGAGAAACTAAATAACGGAATAATTCCTATTTACGAGCCGGGGTTGGAAGACATTTATAAGAAGAATGTGGAAAAAGGCCGTCTGGAATTTACCACCGATCTTGGTGCCAGTATTAAAGATGCCGATGCCGTTTTTATTGCCGTTGGAACACCTCCGGATGAAGATGGAAGTGCCGACCTGAAATATGTTTTGGGAGTGGCCCGCGAGATCGGTAAAAACATGGATCATTACCTGGTTGTTGTAACAAAAAGTACGGTTCCGGTAGGTACCTCTGAAAAAGTTAAACAGGCCATGCTGGAAGAGCTCGAAAAACGCGGTGAGAATATTCCGTTTGATGTGGCTTCGAATCCCGAATTCTTGAAAGAAGGAAGTGCAGTAAACGATTTCCTGAAACCCGACCGGATTGTGATTGGTACCGAATCGAAAAGAGCGCGAAAAGTAATGAAGCGTTTATATAAACCGTTCCTGCTGAACGGGCATCCCATTTTATTTATGGATATTATTTCTTCGGAAATGACGAAATACGCTGCCAACTCGATGCTGGCAACAAAAATTAGTTTTATAAACGACATTGCCAACCTTTGCGAAATTGTTGGTGCCGATGTTGACAATGTTCGACGCGGAATTGGATCGGACCCACGTATCGGGAATAAGTTTATTTATCCCGGCACCGGTTATGGCGGATCATGTTTCCCAAAAGATGTACAGGCACTAATTCGCACGGCCGATGAGAAAAACTATTCACTAGATGTGTTAAAAGCAGTTGAAGCGGTTAATTATCGTCAAAAAGAGGTGTTGTTTAACAAACTATTCAAACGTTTTGATGGTGATCTGAAAGGCAAAAAATTCGCGATGTGGGGGCTGGCGTTTAAACCCAAAACCGACGATATGCGCGAAGCTCCGGCCTTGGTTATTATTGAGAAACTGTTGGAAGCCGGTGCTTCTGTTGTGGCTTACGACCCGGTGGCGATGAACGAAGCAGAGCGTATTCTGGGAGATAAAATATCATACGCAAAAGATGAATACGAAGCAATAATTGATGCGGATGCTTTGATTTTGGTTACCGAGTGGTCCGAATTCCGATTGCCAAATTTCCGAGTGATGGAGAAACTGTTGAAAAATAAAATTATTTTCGACGGACGAAATATTTACGATCCGGAAGAACTGGCAGAATTGGGTTTTGAATATTTTGCTATCGGTAGAAAAACAAAATAGACTATATGAAACGAATTTTGGTAACGGGAGGAGCAGGATTTGTTGGATCGCACCTTTGCGAAAGGCTGTTAAACGATGGCAACGAAGTTATTTGCCTCGACAACTATTTTACCGGCAAAAAGCAAAAGATTATTCATTTACTTGATAATCCTTACTTTGAGCTGGTACGGCACGATATTACACAGCCTTTTTACATTGAAGTGGACGAAATCTACAACCTGGCATGTCCGGCGTCACCAGTTCAGTATCAATACAATCCGATAAAAACCATCAAAACTTCGGTAATGGGCGCTGTAAATATGCTTGGTTTGGCCAAACGTATAAAGGCCAAAATCCTGCAGGCATCAACCAGTGAAGTTTATGGTGTACCCGATATTCATCCGCAAAACGAAGAATACTGGGGCCATGTTAATCCTATTGGAGTGCGCTCGTGTTACGACGAAGGGAAACGATGTGCTGAATCGCTGTTCGTTAATTACCATGTACAGAACGACGTTTTGATCAAGATCATCCGCATTTTTAATACCTATGGCCCCAAAATGGAGCCGGACGACGGACGCGTTGTTTCGAACTTTATTATGCAGGCTTTACAGGGAAAAGACATTACTATTTTTGGCGACGGGCAACAAACCCGCAGCTTTCAGTATGTAAGCGATTTAATTGAAGGCATGATCCGTATGATGAAAACCGACGACGATTTTATCGGGCCGGTAAACATTGGTAATCCGGGCGAATTTACCATGCTTGAACTGGCCAGTGAAATTATTGATATTACCGGATCAAAATCCAAAATAGTTTACTTGCCACTGCCACAAGACGATCCCACACAACGTCAGCCGGATATTACTTTGGCTAAAGAAAAACTGGATGGCTGGGAGCCTACCATTCCGCTTCGGGAAGGTTTAACAAAAACAATAGCCTACTTTGAGCGGCTGCAAAAAGAGGACGAATTATAATTTGAATATTCTTTATCACTTGATTTAAGAGAAAGCTGAGTCACACTATGCGAAGTCGAAGTGTAAGTGATTTAGTCTTCGACTTCGCTCAGACTGACACAAACAAAAGTTACTATTTGAATTAATCTACTCCCTGCAGAATTTTCAGCACTAATTCCTTCGTCAATTCTCTTCCGGCAGCCTTTTCGCGGATGGCATCAAACGAGAATTTAAAATCACAACCCTCTTTCCAGTTGCTACAACCGTAAGCCGTTTTTCCTTTTATTATTGTTCCCCCACATTTCGGGCACTTGGGAACAGAATCAACTGTTTTCTTATCAGCCGGAGATCTATCCACAAACTCTACATTACAATCCGAGGTAAGCTGCAAAATACCTTCCACCTTTTTCTCCCCCATTTTAAAGCCTTTGAGTTTAGTAGTGGCACCTTTCTTCAGCAAACGCTCAACCTGTTTGTCGGTAAGCTTTTTCTCCATAAAAACGAATGGCAGCCTGAAATCACAACCTTCTTTCCAACGATTACAGCCGTATGCATTTTTACCTTTTAGCACTTTTCCTTCCGAACATTTCGGACAAGTCATTTCTTCACTTCCGGTATCAACTGCCTTTTGCCCTTTTGCCTTTGCTCTTTTGCCTTTTTCCTTTTTTTCCGGTTCGGGAGCAGCCAGTTTTACCGAGTTGCGATCTCTCAACACTTCAACCACCAGATCGTAAACCATACGTTTCATCTCGTAAATAAATTTCGAGGCGCTGTATTCTCCCTGTTCAATGTCACGCAATCGTTTTTCCCACTGTCCGGTTAATTCTGCCGATTTTAATAGTTCATTATGAATAATATCAATCAACTGAATTCCCACTTTTGTAGGATGTATCTGCTTTTTCTGACGCTCTATATATTTACGCCGGAACAAGGTCTCGATAATAGCAGCCCTAGTTGACGGACGCCCGATTCCATTCGCTTTCATCAGGTCGCGTAACTCATCGTCATCAACATTTTTTCCGGCAGTTTCCATGGCACGCAGTAACGAAGCCTCGGTGTAATAACGCGGCGGTTTTGTTTCCTTTTCGGTAAACGACGGCTCGTGCGGCCCATGTTCTCCTTTTTCAAAAACAGGAAGAATTGTATCACCGTCACCACTCTTCGAATTCTCATCCTGAAAAACAACCCGCCAACCCGGTTGCAGAATTTGTTTTCCGGTGGCTACAAACTGAACCGTATCAACTTCGGCCTTCACCTGCGTTTTGGCCACTTTACAATCGGGGTAAAACGCAGCCAAAAAACGTCGTGCAATAGCATCGTAAACCTTTTTCTCGTTACCGCCCAGCAATTTCTCTTCACCTGTTGGAATAATTGCATGGTGATCGGTAACTTTTTTATCGTTAAAAATTTTGGTCGACTTTCGGATTTTCTTTGCCAACAATGGCTGCGCCAACTCACTATAACTTTTTAGTCCCTTTAAAATTCCTGGTATTTTTGGATACTGATCGTTAGGCAAAAAAGTGGTATCAACACGCGGATAGGTAACCACTTTCATTTCGTACAAACGTTGCACGGTTTTTAAGGTTTCATCGGCCGTTAATCCAAAACGCGTATTACAATGCACCTGTAAACTGGTCAGGTCGAAAAGTTTGGGAGCATATTCCTTCCCATCTTTCTTTTCAACTTCGGTAATGTACAAGTCCTTATATAAAACCTGATTAAGCAGTTTTTCACCGTCTTCTTTTTTGAAAAACTTTCCCTCGGTATTGCTAAAAACCGTGTCGCGATAAGTGGTTTGCAACTCCCAGTAAGGTTCGGGTTTAAAATTCTCGATTTCGTAATGGCGCGTTACCAGCATCGCCAGCGTTGGTGTTTGCACCCGTCCGATGGACAAAACCTGTTTGTAACCACCATATTTTAACGTGTACAAACGTGTGGCATTCATTCCCAGCAGCCAGTCGCCAATAGCGCGTGAGCTACCAGCATAATACAGGTGATCAAATTTTTCTGCCGGTTCCAGTTTCTGAAAGCCATTTTTTATAGCTTCGTTAGTCAGCGACGAGATCCACAAACGCTTTACTTCTCCTTTGTAACCTGCCTCTTTCATCACCCAGCGCTGAATAAGTTCACCTTCCTGTCCGGCATCACCGCAGTTAATTACCTGTTCGGCTTTATCCAATAAGCTTTTAATGGTATTAAATTGTTTGGTTACCCCGCCATCGCCTGTCATCACCTTGGTCTCAAAACGTTTGGGCAACATGGGCAGTGTTTGCAGATCCCAGCGTTTCCATTTCGCATCGTAATCCTCGGGCGGCCACAACGTACAAAAATGGCCAAAAGTCCAGGTTACCTGGTAACCGTTTCCTTCGAAATAACCGTCTCTTCGCGAACCTGCCCCAATAACCTGAGCAATTTCTTTGGCAACACTTGGTTTCTCTGCTATACAAACAATCATAAGTGCTGCAAATATACAAGTATTGAATTGCGAAGAAAAAGGGAGTTATTAACAAGCTTTTAAGAAAGATTGATTTTTAGATTGAAGAAGATTGAGCACTGAGACGGTGAGAACTGCGACTGAAAACTGAGACTGACAAACTACAACTGAGACTTTTCCTCTCTTCGGTAGAAAGAATTGTTAAATTGTAAAACTGATAAATTGAAACCCTTTGTTATCGACTTTTTCCTCCTCTCTGTGAAACTCCGTGTCTCCTCGGTGCAACTCTGTGGTAAAAATTAATTGTTGAATGGTTAAATTGATAAATTGCAAAACCTAAGATCACTCGCTCCATAACTTGTGGTCAATAAACGCTTCATCGCAACAGATCTCTCGCTTTGCTTCGAGATGACAGAGCGCCGAAAGTTCTTCCTTTTTACTTTTGCCTTTTTACTTTTGCCTTGAAACATTACCAAACCAAATCGCATGCATCAGCCGGCATCCAGTGTTTTTCTTTGCCATCCCATTTTACGTTGCAGCCAATCGGGTTGGTTACCGGAACAGAAATCTCTTTTCCACTGGTCAACTCTTCAAGTGCATTTGCCAGATCGTTCACCTTTATTTTTGATGGATCACGCGGACTATCAACACCCCTACCGGTATAAACGAGTTTGCGGTCTTCGTCAAACACATAAAAATGAGGTGTCCGCAGCGCTCCATATGCCAGCGCAATTTCCTGCGACTCGTCGTGCAAATATGTCCACGGAAATTGGTGTTCTTTCATGCGCTCCACCATGTGGTCGAAATCATCCTCTTCGTAAGTATTTTTACTATTCGAGTTAATTCCAACAAATTCTACTCCCTGCGGCTTAAACCGTTCAGCCGTTTTTCGGGTAACTTCATCGCTGTTAATCACATAAGGACAATGATTACAGGTGAAAAACACCACCAGATATTTCGAGTCCTTAAAACTGTCAAGCGTGTATATTTTCCCATCAGTTGCCGAAAGATCAAAGTAGACCGCTTTTTTTCCTATTTCGAGTGTAAATGCCATAATATTATCTTCTTTTACTACTAAAAGTATCTTGAATGAAAATTGTTTAATAGATAGTACAAAACTTTGGTTATTCCGTACCGAAGCTTCGTACCATTAAAAATTGAAAAACCTTACGTTTTTTACCGCAACAAATTATCTTTGAAAAATCATCTTGAAACATTTACAATTAGGGCACGAATGAGCAGCGAACAAGACATCCAACGAATTGAAGATTTGCAGGCCGAACTGGCCGAACACAACTATAAATATTACGTATTGGCGCAACCATCTATCAGTGATTTTGATTTCGACATGAAATTAAAAGAGCTGGAACGCCTTGAGAAACAATACAATATTAACGACCCTAACTCGCCAACACAGCGCGTAGGAAGCGATTTAAGTTCAGACTTTAAGCAGGTAACTCATCAGTACAATATGTTGTCGCTATCAAATGCATACTCGCAAGAGGAGCTAAAAGATTTCGACAACCGCATTCAGAAAATTATTGGTACCGATGATTTTGAATACGCTTGTGAGTTAAAATTCGATGGCTCGTCGATTAGCCTAAGCTATGAAAATGGCGAACTGGTGCGTGCCGTAACTCGTGGCGACGGAGTGAAAGGTGATGATGTAACTGCAAATGTGCGTACCATCCAATCGGTACCCTTAAAATTACGCGGAAACGATTATCCGGATAGTTTTGAAATTCGCGGCGAGATTTTGATGCCTTTTGAAGTATTCAACAACCTAAATGCTGAACTGGAAAAAGCTGGCGAACCGCTATTGGCAAATCCTCGAAACACAGCGGCAGGAACACTAAAAATGAAAAACTCATCGATTGTTGCCTCGCGAAAACTGGATGCCTATTTGTATTACGTACTTGGCGAAAATTTACCGGAAGACGGGCATTACGAAAGTCTGCAAAAAGCACGCGAATGGGGATTTAAAATTTCGGAGCACACGCAATTGTGTAAAAATATTGATGACGTATTTGCTTTTATCGAGAGATGGGACACCGAACGATTTTCACTGCCGGTTGCCACCGACGGAATTGTGATTAAAGTAAATTCGCGGAGATTACAAAAGAACCTCGGTTTTACCGCCAAATCGCCACGCTGGGCTATTGCCTACAAGTTTAAAGCCGAGAGTGTTTCTACTCTGCTAAAATCGGTTTCGTACCAGGTAGGGCGAACAGGAGCTGTAACGCCGGTGGCTAATTTAGAACCGGTTTTAATTGCCGGAACCATTGTAAAACGCGCATCGCTGCACAATGCTGATATTATCAATAATCTGGATCTGCATATTGATGACACTGTTTTTGTGGAAAAAGGAGGCGAGATTATTCCGAAAATCACGGGAGTTGATCCTGCCAAACGACATCCGATGTTTCAGCCGGTGCAGTTTATTGAAACATGCCCCGAGTGCGGAACCAAACTAATTAGAAAAGAAGGTGAAGCTGCCCATTATTGTCCGAATGAAGATGCCTGTCCGCCACAAATTAAAGGCAAGATGGAGCATTTTGTGAGCCGAAAGGCAATGGACATTGATGGCATTGGGCAGGAAACTGTTGACTTGCTTTACAACGAAGGTTTGGCAAAAAACATTACCCAGCTCTACCAATTGCAAAAAAAGCAACTGTTAAACCTTGAGCGAATGGCAGATAAATCGGCACAACGAATTCTCGATGGTTTGGAAGCTTCAAAAGAAGTTCCGTTCGAGCGGGTACTTTTTGCGCTGGGAATTCGTTTTGTTGGAGAAACAGTAGCCAAAACGCTGGTAAAAAAGCTGCATACAATTGAAAATATTCAGCAGCAAACCAAAGAACAGTTGGTAGAAATTGATGAAATTGGCGACCGCATTGCGGAAAGTGTTGTGGATTGGTTTTCGAACGAAGAACATTTACAATTTATCGAAAACCTGAAAGCATACGGACTTCGGTTTTCCATCAGCGAAGACCAGCTGGAGGGACAAACCAACAAACTGGAAGGTTTGAGCATTGTTATTTCGGGAACTTTCGAGCAAAATTCGCGCGATGAGCTTAAAAAACTGATTGAGCAAAACGGAGGGAAAAACGTGGGTTCCATTTCGAAAAAAACAAGTTATATGCTTGCCGGAAGTAATGTTGGTCCCAGCAAGCTTCAAAAAGTTGAGAAGTTGGGTATTCCAATGATCAGTGAGAAAGATTTCTTAAAAATGATCGAATAGTTTATCGGGAATAATGACGAAAAAAATTACAGTTGAAGCTAAATACGACGCTTTTAATATGACAAAAACAATTCTTCTTTTATCAATAGCACTCCTCTTATCAGTTGCGACCAATGCTCAGAAAATTATCGAGTGGTCGGCCGATTATCAACTTCAGAAAAGCGATTTTCAGGCAGAAGCCCCAAATAGCGGGCAAATGCAAACGGCATCAGGAAGTTTTTCTGTAGAGTACGAAACAGGTGGATTAAACCTGGTTTTCAACCGTAACCTGAACGAAAATGTTTCGTGCTTTTTTCAAAAAAATGCCTCGTATATTGACGATGGGACAGCAGAATCCACAGCACGTTTATTGCGCTATCAGCAGCTGATTTTTAATTTGTATGAAATTCAAGCCCGTAATCTCCGCAAAAAGTTTTTTGAAGAACGCAAAACGATGCTAACAAAAGGTCCTTCTGAACTGCACCAGGAAGCCTATACAGAACATGCCAAACTACTTTCACGAGTAGAACGTGATACCTTTAACGGTACGCTCGATTCGGAAATTGATAAGTGGATGAAGTGGTCGCTTGAGGAACTGGAAAACCTTGGTGACTTTTGTAAAACGTGTAATCCCAAAAAGAAGAAAAGAAAATAAGGAATTGCAACATGGGAATTAAAGAAAAATATGCCTCTCGGAAACTCCAACAGTTGATAGCAAAGCAACAGCGCACACCAATAATTCCAAAACTTTCATTGCATTCGAAAGTAGGTGTTATCTGGCAACCTTCAGAAAAACCGGCGGTAAAATACTTACGCAATTATTTTAACCAGCACGGGGCTATTTTTCGCGATTACTGCATTTTCGACAGCGATTCTAATCCGGCAACCGAAGCCAATTCGTTAACCATAAACGACCTCAACTGGTGGGGAATTCCGAAGCCTGAAAAAGTTAGCGACTTTATTGAAATGAAGCTGGATCTGTTACTCTGTCTGGCTTCCGAGAAAAATTACGCAGTTGATTACATTACGGCTTTATCGCATGCCAAATTTAAAATAGGTAGTTCTGAAACCGATAATTCATACTTCGATTTGAATATTAAGATTGGCCAAAATAAGGATACAATGTTTCTGGCTCAGCAACAAATTTTCTATCTTGCGCAACTTAACAATACTACAGATTCATGAGTCGATATTTCAAAGGCGCGGGAGTAGCGCTAATTACTCCATTTACAAAAAACGATCAGGTTGATTACAAGGCACTTGAAACCATAATCGATAACCAGGTAAAAGGTGGCATGGACTATTTGGTGGCTTTGGGTACCACTGCCGAAACTGCCACATTGAGCAACGATGAAAAAGCACATGTGGTTGAATTGGTGAAAGAAAAAGCCAATGGCTTGCCGGTTGTTGTTGGAATGGGTGGTAACGACACCCGCACCATGTGCAACCAGATCGACAAGTTTAACTTTGAAGGTATCGACGGAATTCTGGTAGTTACTCCATACTACAACAAACCTTCGCAGGAAGGCATGTACCACCACTACCTGGAAGTTGCCAAAGCCAGTCCCGTACCAATTATTCTTTACAATGTGCCATCGCGAACAGGTGTAAACCTTGATGCAACAACTGTTGGACGTTTGGCTGAAGCATCGGATAAAATTGTAGCTGTTAAAGAGGCTTCAGGAGAGCATTCTCAAATGACAAAAATTGGGAAATATACTTCCGATGATTTTACCGTAATTTCAGGTGACGACTTGTTAGCCATTACCATTGCTGCCATTGGCGGGCAAGGAGTAATCTCCGTTGCAGCAAACGCTTATCCCGATAAAATTAGCAAAATGATTCACCTGGCACTAGACAATGACTTTGACGGAGCACGAAAAATACATTTCGAACTAATTGAGATGTTCCAGCTTATGTTTCGCGAAGGCAATCCGGGTGGAATTAAAGCGCTAATGAACATTCAAGGCACCATCGAAAACTTATTGCGATTGCCTTTATACAAAATCAGCGACGGACTGTACAATGAAATAAAAGAGCGCCACAAACTATTGTATAATTAACGCTTTTTAGA
This sequence comes from Draconibacterium halophilum, assembly GCF_010448835.1. Lineage (NCBI taxonomy): Bacteria > Pseudomonadati > Bacteroidota > Bacteroidia > Marinilabiliales > Prolixibacteraceae > Draconibacterium > Draconibacterium halophilum. The sequence continues at coordinate 2,393,970 of NZ_CP048409.1, read as the reverse complement.
CTCATATTTTTTGACTCTCCTTTTTATTAGTGGTACTTTTGTATAGCACATTGAAAAGAAAGCTATGCGATCAGTTTTAATCCTAATTCTACTGTTTTTTGGCATGCAGGCATTTGCCCAGCAGGGGCTTCAAATGGATTTTGGTGAAGTTGATTCAAGCGAAGTGCTGCTGCAGCGCCAGGTGGAGTATTACAATTTCATTAACGGAGGCTTGAATGTAAATCCTCTACAGCCGGAATTACAACTACCCGAATTTAATTTGGAACATGTTTATCACAGTCGTTATACCCTGTCAATAAATATGTTTCCCCAATTTAATTCTACCAGTTTCTCCTTGCGTAGCACTGATTTTATTTCTCCTTTTTTCTACAATGCTGAAATGTTGAGTTCTGCGGCCTATCAACTAGGTGATAAGTTTATGATTGGAGGTTTTAGCTACGGAGCAAATTCCGTTTTGTCGGCGCCTCTGCCCAATCAGAATTCCAGCTATTTTGATGCCTATGGTTCTACCATGTTTATGCAGTACAAGGTTTCAAAGAAATTCAAAATTGAAACAAGCATCAGCATTCAGCAAAACAGGCAGGGACCTCCGGGATTTTAATCTTGTTTCCTCCACACAAAATCTTACCTTTAACACTGAACTTTAATCGCAAAAATCGCTTTCATGCTTACTGTTTATAAAGCTTCTGCCGGATCAGGTAAAACATTTCAACTGGTTGTTGAGTACCTCCGAATTATTCTGAATAATCCCTACAATTATAGACACATTCTGGCAGTAACTTTTACTAACAAGGCCACCAACGAAATGAAAAGCAGGATTCTGGAACAACTGCATTTGCTGGCCATCGAAAAAGATTCGCCCTACATAAAACCTCTACAAAAAGACAATAACTACACCGAGCAATTCATTAGGCAACGTGCCAAAGAAGTACTCAGAAATATTCTGCACGATTACAACCGTTTTTCCATTAATACCATCGATTCATTCACACAGAAAGTGATAAAATCCTTTAACCGCGAACTGGGAATTTCGCCTAATTTTACGGTTGAACTCGACAACGACATGCTGCTACAAGAGGCTGCCGACCGCCTGCTGGCACGAATCAACGATGATAAAGACTTGTTAAAATGGTTGCGCGATTTCAGTAAAGAAAAGATTGAAGCCAACCGCAGTCAACGCATCGACGACGATATAAAAAACCTTGGGAAGGAACTTTTTAAAGAATCGTTTCAGGTATTTTTTCCGGATGAAGGCGAGTCGGTTTACAACCGCCAAAACCTCAATAAATTTGGAAAAGAACTGCGCCAGATTATTCGTCAATTTGAAAAAGGTTTAAAAGATAAAGCACTGGCACTTTTTAAGGAGATCATCAATTATGGTTTTTCGGTTGATGACTTTTCGTATAAAAAATCGGGCGTTGCCGGTTATATTCAGTCTGTTGCAAATGGCGAAATAAAAGAGCCCGGATCACGCGTACTAACAGCGTGCGAAGACGCGGAAAAATGGTATTCGGCTAAACACAAACAAGCTGCTGATATTCATAACCTGGTAGACAGTAAATTACAACCCGGATTAATTGAATTGTTAGCATTTTACGTTACTAACTCAAAACGATACAACACCGCACAAGCGGCGCTCCGACAGTTGCGAATGCTGGGGATTCTTAGCGACCTAAAAGAAGAAATACAAAAAATACAACAGGAGAAAGGAGCTTTGCAACTTTCCGACTCCAACCTGTTGCTGAGTAAAATTATTGGGCAAAGTGACTCGCCTTTTGTTTACGAAAAAATTGGCACCCACTACAAACATTTTATGCTCGATGAGTTTCAGGACACCTCGGGATTGCAATGGCAAAACTTTAGACCGCTGCTTGAGAATTCACTGGCCGAAGGAAATGCCAACCTGATTGTTGGCGACGTAAAACAATCGATCTACCGCTGGCGAAACAGTGACTGGAGTATTTTAGCTGAGCAACTTGACGCTCAGTTTTCGCCCGAACAAAAACAAGACTTTACGCTTGAAAAAAACTGGCGAAGCGATAAAAACATCATCGCTTTTAACAATGCCATTTTTGGCGAGCTAAAAACAGCTTTTGAAGACTATCTGATCGGTTCACTTGAAAACAGGGAAGCTTACATTAAAAAATTCGATCATATTTATTCGTCGTATCAACAGGAAGCCGGCAAAAACGAAGGAGAAGCAACAGGTTTTACACAAGTTAATTTTTTACCTGAAGATGAGTTTGAAGAAAACGTCACTGAGCATTTGGTTGAGCAGATAAAATTTTTGCAGGATCAGGGAATTAAAGCAAAAGATATTGCCATTTTAATTCGTAAAAATAAAGAGGGCGGCCCTATTATTGAAGCCTTTTTAGCAGCTGCAAAACTCGAAGAGAATAAGAAATATAATCTTTCGGTTCTATCAAACGAATCATTATTTCTATATGCATCAAAAGCAGTTTTGTTTGTGATAAACACCATCGAACTGCTGATCGATCCTGAGAACAAGATTACTCAGGCTACCTTGTTGCACCTTTGGCAAAGCTGGCTAAAACCCGGTTTAAAAAATATGGGGATTCCTGTTCAATCAAATAACGGACAGAGTCTGCTTGATTTTAACGATTATTCCGACTGGCATCTTCAACCCGGTTTTGAAGAAGAATTTGAAGCTGAGTTAGCAGAGAAACTGAAACAGGTAAAACATAAAGTTTTGCTGACCTCGCTGGATGAAACCATCACACATATTTGTTCGCTTTTTGGTCTATTCAATTTTGAATCTGAATTGCCATTCCTGCAAACCTTTATTGACAAAGCAGGCGAGTTAAAAATATCGTTATCAAACGACCTGTCGAACCTGTTGTATTGGTGGAATGATAAAGGCAGCAACACTTCAGTAAATGTAAACGAAGAAGTGAGTTCAATTCGCCTAATGACTGTGCACAAGTCAAAAGGGTTGGAATTTAAAGCGGTACTGCTCCCCTACCTCGACTGGAAAACAAGCTGGAGCGGGACAACGGCGCCGCTGCTTTGGTGCAAACCACTTTCAGAACCGTTCAACAAATTTCCATTACTTCCAATTCAAGCCGGGAAACACATGGAAACATCCGAATTTGCCCCCATGTATTTCGAGGAAAAAATGAATTATTACATCGACACACTGAATTTGGTTTATGTAGCTTTTACACGTGCTGCATCGGTGCTGATTGCCAATTGCCCCATGCCAAAAGAGAGCAGGAATAATTCGGGCTCGGGCAAACCAATTCATTATTTGTTGCATAAAGCGCTGGCTAACCAAAGCAAACAGGACGAATTTGCCGATTGTTTTAATGAGGATCAAAATCGTTTTGAATTTGGAAAAATTAACCTGCAAAATAGTGAGGACGATGAACAGAAAGCAATTTTAATTGAGCAATATAACTTTAATGATATCTCGGATAGGGTAAGTTTACGACTAAATGGTGACGATTTTCTGATTAAAAATGAGCAACAACACTCTGTTAAAAACACCGGAAAAATAATTCACGATATATTATCAAAAATTGTTTTGGCCGATGATGCCCACGATGCTTGTTTGCAAGCACTTCAAGATGGCAAAGTATCGAAAGAAGAGTTTCAGGAAATTCAGGAAAGCCTACAAAATAACCTTAGGCTATCTGCTGTTAAAAAGTGGTTTGATGGCAGTTACAAAGTGTTAAATGAACGCGATCTTCTGACTTCTGAAAAACTTCTGCGCCCCGACCGAATAATGTTCTCGGGCAACGAAGCCGTTGTTGTTGATTACAAAACCGGTGAGCGACAAGACAAATACGTGTACCAGGTGAAAGAATATGCCAAAGTATTGCAAAGCACCGGCTTTTCGAAGGTGAGTGGCTATTTATGGTATTTACACTCCGGTGAGTTAGAAAAAGTATGTGACCTAAAATAAATTCTGTAATCTTATTACCTCACGAACAATAAATTATATTTTGGTGTTTATATCTTCAAACATCCAACAAAACGATTATGGAAAGAAAAGAATTTATCAAAAAGTTTGCTTACGCTGGCAGCATACTTTTAACTGCACCTGTAATTTTTAGTGCTTGTTCAGACGGCGATGAAGATTTGGTTCCTGATGATCCTAATGAGCCAGGTAACGATTTAACCATCGATCTTAGCAGCTCAGCTTATGCCGATCTGGGAACAATAGGTGGTTCTGTTTACGAAAATGATATAATGATTTTTCGTACCAGTGAAAGCAGCTACCTCGCACTTTCAAAAATATGCACTCACCAGGGATGTACAGTGGCTTATAGTCATGAAAATGGCGATGTTCTTTGCCCTTGTCATGCATCGCGTTTTTCAACAAGTGGGAACGTATTAAATGGTCCGGCAACTACCAGTCTAAAAAAATATAACGTACAAAAAGACGGCGATATTCTTACTATCAGCTAATAATTGTTCAGTTACTCTCAATCACCTGCCCTTGCTCACGGTAGAGATCGATCTTTCCGTCGAGTAAAACGGCAATTACCGTAACCTGTTGGTCCAGTACTTTTTCAGGAACATCAATATAAACGATTCCCGGTACGGAGCTCCAGTATTGTTTCATTTTCACATCCCAATTTAATTTGGTCCCGTTGCCAACCACCCACATCCGGTTGATCTTATTTTTAATTCCTTTCAACACCAGCGAACCGTTTGGACTGTGTGGTACAAATAAATAAAGAATATCTCCTGTTTTATTCAATGCTGTTGGGCCGTAATAGTGTTCGTAAGGAATTCCTGCCTTCGTTCCGTAAATTGCTTCAGCATGTTTGTTGGTCCAGCGTCCCAGTTCTTTTAAAATATCAATCTGTTCTTCCGGAATTGAACCATCAGCTTTTGGGCCGATATCCAACAATAAATTCCCTCCTTTATTGATACAATCCACCAAAATACGAATTATCTGATTTGGTGTTTTATAGTTGTGATCATTGTGCTGAAATCCCCAGCTGTCATTCATGGTCATACACAACTCCCAATACGGTTCATCGGGTTGTGTTACCGGTAATCCTTGTTCAGGTGTGGCGTAGTCGCCATATCCTTGAATCCGGCTATTCAGAATCACATTTTTGTTCCATTTTCGCAACGACTCGCTCAACTCTTTTGCTTTCCATTTTTCTGCCGATTGCTCCCAGTCGCCGTCAAACCAATACAAATCGGGTTTAAACTGTTTCGAGAGCTCTTTCAACTGACAAAAGTTAAAGTCGACAAAATTTGCCCAACGAACCGAGTCATTTTCGTACCGTTTTATTTTTCGTGACTTGTTTGGATAATCTGGATGCGACCAATCGAGCAAAGAATAATATAATCCAACTTTTAAATCATTTTTACGAAGGGCTTTTACAAACGGCGCTACCAAATCTTTACCGGCAGGAGTTTTATCCACCACATTTAAATCGTTGCATTTGGTATTCCAAAGTGCCACTCCATCATGATGTTTAGTGGTTAGGACGGCATATTTTGCGCCGCTTTCAGCAATTAATTCAGCCCACCTGTCAGGATTATATTTTTCCGCAGTAAAACCGGCAAGTTGCTTCATATAATCGTTGTATGAAATATAGTCGTTAAAAAACGACCAGCTTTCATCAATACCGTTAACAGAATAAATTCCCCAGTGAATAAAAATCCCTAGTTTAGCATCGCCAAACCATTGCATCCGTTTCTGTTTTTCTTTACTAATTTCTTGTGAATAGGCAGTAAACGACACAATTGAGGCCACCACTAAAAACAGAATCTTTCGCATATTATTTAAATCAATAGTTAATTCTGCTGCAAACTTTGTAAATTTTTTAAAAGCAAAAATGATCATTCACCGGAATAATGCATTTTTATTTCGGACTCTACGTCCCAAACACATTCCAACCCTTTTGGAAAAGTAATAAAATCTCCGGCATGCACTGTTACGGGTTCAAACTCTGTTATTATTACCGCTTCTCCTTCAGCAATATAACACAACTCTGTTTCCTCGTAATACCAGTCTATTTTTTCTTCATCGAGTTTACGAACAGGCCATTCAAAAACTCCCTCTTCCTGTAATTCTTCGTTGGAATAATTGTCAACCGAAATTTTCATGAGTCTCAATTTTAATTACAAAGTAAAAAAATACTAGCAGCGCTTAAAAATAATCATCTTCTTTTGTTGCACATCATATCAACTATAAACTGTCAACACTAAACAACGAGTACCTCCAAAATCGCGAAATTCTCCAAATAAATTCCCTGCCAGGTGCCTAAATTTAATCGATGACGGGTAATTGGTATAGTTATTTCGGCCCCATTACCGACGATTTGAGGTGGGCAGGCATATCATTGTTATGCCTATAATACATATATTTCTATTGGTTCAACCAACAGCAATTGAGAATGAAAGCAGTTTAATCAATAAGAATTTAACCTGAAAACAAGTATACATTTGGCAATCTGGTATATTAATAAACAAAATATTTATACTTAATTGTCTGTGTTCCGATGAATACGGGCTATTTTTCTGTGGCAATTCTTCAATAAATCAAACAATACTCCTCAAAATAGTTTGTGAAATTTTATATGCCCTGACCTGTAATAGATTAATCATGGCAAAGTAAAAAAGAGATATTTTTGATATTTTGCAAATATTAAACAAATACGAATTTGTACCAAAATTTTATAACTTAGTCTTTCCTATTCTAACTTTAAAATTCTTGAAGTATGGGTAAAAAAGAAAACCCAAATTCTACATTATTAACTAATAATGTAGAAATACAGATTTCGAAACTAAATGCCCAACTTATGGAATACCAAGAAGAATTATATGCTATTTGAAAAACTAAAATATGAGAAAAATAATTTTCATTATAATTTATTTCATAATAGCTATCAACAACCTTTATTCTCAAAAGGTTGTTAAAGTTGGTGCGTTTAACTTTTATCCAGCAATTTTTCAGGATACTGATGGTGAGATTAAAGGTTTTTACGTTGATGCTTTTCACGAAATTGAGGCTAAAGAAAATATTGAATTCCAATATGTTTTTGGGACTTGGGATGAATGCCTTCAACGCATTCAGGATGAAGAAATTGACATGATGGTTAGTGTAGCTCATACTGAGGAACGTGCTACTTATCTGGATTATAGTTCTGAGCCTTTGATTACTGTTTGGGGCGAGGTGTACACATCAGAATCTTCCGAAATCCATGGTGTTTTAGACTTGGAAGGTAAAACAATTGCTGTTATGAAATCTGACATGAATGGAGAACAATTAAAGGTTCTCACGAAAAAAATGTCAATCAATTGTATTTTTTTAGAGAAGCCTGATTTTCAGGAAATATTTGAAAGTATTGTATCAAAAGAAGTTGATGCAGGAGTAGTAAACAGCACATTTGGAGCGGGCAAATCAGAAGAATACGACATACGTTCAAGTGGTATAGTTTTTAATCCATTCGATATTTATGTTACGGTTAAAAAGAATGAGAATACCGAATTATTAAACCTAGTTACAAAATATCTAAAAACATGGAAATATGATTTAAACTCAGTATATAATACATCGAGACAAAAATGGTCGCATGAAAAAGTTGGAGTAATTCAATTTATTCCAAAATGGCTCAAAAGCTCATTGTATTCAATTTTTGGAATTGCAATGTTATTAGTTGTGTTTATTTTTTTGCTACGACACCGTGTAAAAAAAGCGACAACAAAAGTCGAAGAAAATGAACAGAAATTAAAACAAAGCGACAGAGTATTTAATTTGTCTCTTGACATGTTTTGTATTGCTGGATTCGATGGATATTTTAAATATCTGAATCCTGCATGGGAAAAAACACTTGGTTGGTCTATTGAAGAATTACTATCAAAACCTTGGAATGATTTTGTGCATCCCGATGATATAGAAAAGACCGAAAATGTCAAATCTGTTATTGTTGATGGTATAGAAATCTACAAATTTGAAAACAGATATATCTGTAAAGATGGTTCAATAAAATGGTTCTCTTGGAACTCTCAGCCATTTCCAAAAGAGAATATCATGATTGGAGCAGTAAGGGATATTACAGAAACAAAAAAAATAGAAAATGAATTAATTATAGCTAAAGAAAAAGCAGAAGAAAGTGAGGAAATTCTCAAAACTACTCTGCAAACTGCAATGGATGGTTATTGGGTAGTCGACATAAATGGTCGTTTCCTAAATGTAAATGACACATACTGTAATATGAGTGGTTATATCAGAGAAGACCTTCTTTCTATGCAAATAAGTGATGTTGAAGCGATACAATCACCAGAAGAAATAAATAAAAATATACAAAGAATTAAACAATTAGGTCAATTACGTTTTGAAACAAAACATGTACGTAAAGATGGAACCATATATGATGTTGATTTGGGCGTTCAATATCAAGAAAGTAATGATGATCGATTCGTATGTTTTATTAAAGAAATTACTGACAAGAAAAATGCAGAAAATGAGTTAAAAAAAAGTGAATCTATTCAACGAAAAATGGTTGCAAATATTGGCGATGTAATTGTAATTATTGATAAAAATGGAATAAACCGCTATAAAAGTCCAAACGTAAAAAGACAGTTTGGTTGGGAAGTGGATGAATTAGTAGGGAAGAGTGCATGGGAGAAGGTTCACCCTGACCATATAGAAAGGGCAAAGAAATTGCTTTCTGATTTAGAGCATGAGCCTGAAAAAACGATAACCACCGAGTTGCGTTATTTAAGAAAAGATGGTAAATATAGATGGATTGAAATAACTATTTCAAACTTACAATATGACCCTGACATAGATGGATTCTTGGGCAATTATCATGATATTACTGAAAGGAAACTTGATGAAGAAGCACTTCAAAACAGTCAGGAAATGCTCCTAAGTTCCCAGTCTTTGGCTAATATTTGTTCTTATTCTACAAATTTGAGTATAACCGATATTGATAAAAGTCAATGGGTTTGCTCACCTGAATTTTATAAAATATTTGGAATAGATGAAACATACCCACATACGATAAAAGGGTGGATTGGTTTTCTTCATCCTGACTATCGTGATGATGTGGTTGCTTACCATGAATCTGTTGTATTAGAAAAAAAATCGTTCAGTCGTGAATACAAAATAATTCGTATAAACGATAGTGTAGAACGTTGGGTTCATGGAACAGGAGAACTCGTGTATGATGAAAATGGAAACCCCATCAGAATGCATGGTGCTATTCAGGACATCACTGAAAGTAAACAAGCGGAACTGGCACTTAAAATAAAAAATAAAGAACTAATTAAAGCCAAAGAAAAAGCAGAAGAAGCAGACAGATTAAAATCTGCTTTTTTAGCCAACATGAGCCATGAAATAAGAACTCCAATGAACGGAATATTAGGTTTCACGACCTTGCTTCAAGAAGCTGATTTGTCGGTTGAAAATCAAAGAAACTATATTGATATAATTGAAAAAAGTGGTAACCGTCTTTTAAATACAGTTAATGATATAATAGAAATCTCAAAAATTGAAAGTGGTGAAATAAATGTTGTAAAATCTGAGGTTGATATAATCGGATACTTGGACACACTTGTTACATTTTTTAAACCTGAAGCCCAGAAAAAGAACCTTGAATTTATCGTGCAAAATAATATTGATGGGAACGGTTTATTTATTCAAACAGATAAAACCAAGCTAAGTTCCATTTTATCGAATCTCATTAAAAATGCCATCAAATATACAAATGAAGGAACGATTAAAGTTGGCTTAAATGTTAATAACAACCAAATACTCTTTTCCTGTCAAGATACTGGCATTGGCATTCCAAAAAACAGACAGGAAGCGATATTTAACCGATTTGAACAGGCAGATATTGAAGACAAACAAGCACATCAAGGTTCAGGATTAGGTCTTGCCATTGTTAAATCATATGTTGAAATGTTGGGTGGCAAGATTTGGGTTGAATCAGAAGAAGGAAGGGGTTCAATATTTTATGTTTCGTTGCCATATAATCCCGTAAAAAAGCAAGAACAAGATGATTTAAAAAAGGATACAGGTGCTAACTCAAATAAGAAAAAGATTAATGTACTTGTTGTTGAAGATGATGAAGTAAGTTTGCTACATCTTTCCATTATTCTCGCAGAAATTACACCAAATGTTCTTTTTGTACAAAATGGTATTGAAGCTATTGAAAAGTGCAAAAATGATTCAAATATTGATTTGGTACTAATGGATTTAAAAATGCCACAAATGGGTGGAATTGAAGCCACACAAAGAATCAGAGAATTTAATAACAATATTGTTATCATTGCTCAAACAGCTTATGCATTTAGGGAAGATAAGGAAAAAGCAAAACAAGCTGGATGCAATGATTTTATTACGAAACCGATTGACAAAGACAATCTTATCAAAATAATAAATAAATATTATTCCTAAATATATTGTTCTAGCTGTACCAATCTACCAATAAATGAAAGTAACTGTCAATAGCTAATTGCCTGTTAGCTATAAACTGTTAATACCAATCTACGAGCGCCTCCAGAATCGCGAAATTCACCAAAATAAATTCCTTGCCAGGTGCCTAAATTTAATCGATGGCGGGTAATTGGTATCGTTATTTCGGCTCCCATTACCGACGATTTGAGGTGGGCAGGCATATCATCCGGTCCCTCGTAAGTATGCACATACACCGGGTCATTCTCGGGGATCATTTTATTAATAAAATTCTCAAAATCGGTACGAACAGTAGGGTCGGCATTTTCGTTCAAGGTAATCCCTGCCGAGGTATGTTTTACCAGAATATGCAACAACCCTTCCTCGGGTAACTCCGGTAATTGCTCTTCAATTAAACGGGTAATTAAATGGTATCCGCGCCCAAATGCGGGAAGTGTTATTTCTGTCTGCTCAATCATAATTATTGTTTTCTATTCTATAGCTTAAAAGTAAAAAGTATTTATTAACTGCCGAAACAATTATTCCTGTTCAAACCTAATTATTTAACGCTCGTCTTTAATTATCGGTGGTTTACCTTTTTACTTCCCTTCACAATCGCGTTTTTCTGTTAAATTAGAACAATCAATAAAATTGACTTCTATAAACAGAAATTAGATATATAAAATACAGCTAACATTAAAACAATGAAGATTTTAGGAAACTTAATTTGGTTAATTTTCGGCGGTTTTGCCATTTTTCTTGAGTACATGCTTGCAGGCCTTGCCCTGTGCATTACAATTGTAGGTATTCCATTTGGTATTCAGTCGTTTAAATTAGGTGTACTCGCCCTTTGGCCTTTCGGACAAAAAATCGAATACATGGATTATGCCCCGGGTTGTCTGTCAACTATCATGAATATTATTTGGCTCATCATCGGTGGAATCTGGATTATGCTTACTCACGTACTTTTTGGTTTACTTTTAGGAATAACAATTATTGGCATTCCGTGGGCAAAACAACATTTTAAAATGGCGTCGCTGACACTTACGCCTTTTGGCAGAAGAATTATATAAAACTGATTGTACAGGTAAAATTCTCTGCAACCAGAAACAAAAGATTACAGTGTAGGTTATATTAGCATAAGATGTAAGAAAAGAATCCGGCTTCACCGGATTTTTTTTACGCGAGGCGGTTGGTCAGTTTAAAAAAATGGTAATTTAGTTATCAAATTTTGATTATGGAGAAAGTATCAATATACGGAACGAAACAAATAAATCCTGGAGAAAGTGTCTTAAAAAACTGCGATCACTTTACGTTGGGAATTAAACGCAACGATGAAGGATGGCACCTAAAATCCTTTGATAATAAAAAAGAAGATAAGGATCCGGACACTGAAGAAATAAATGACGGGACCTATTACCACTCAGGGAAATCGAATAAACTTATTCTTTCTCCTGCTCTTCCTGTTAAACCCATGGTTTTTAAGGGCAGCCGAATGGTAATATCGCCAAATCAGCGATTAACTTTTTTTGTAAAGATTCCGCTAATACTTCAGGTGTACGCCAGTAAAAAGCAGGATGAAACGCTACTGGCAGAGTTTCCCTTGCAACAAATATCGAACACCTGGTTTGGCGAACCTATACAGGGAGAAGCTGCGTTTGCGCTTGAATCGGAACATTTCCTGGATATAACCGCGCTTGAGAATGATGAGAAATTTGCCGTTTGCCCCATAACTATTTTTAATAACGACAACGCTCCTCTTCAAATCGAACGATTGATCATTCGTGTTGATCATATGCACTTGTTAAAATTTAAAGAGCACTTTGTTACCAGCCAGGTTAAGCTCGAATACAGAGGCAAAGATTATTTGAGTTCGGCCAGCTATGGATTCGCGAAAGCTTTTCATGGCGAAAATCACGAAATAATTGCCAAACCAAGAAACCCGGAAGGCAAAAGTATGCTTAAGATTAACTTTCATTTTATTAAAAACATTTATCGCACAGAATAATGGAATTTGACTTTTCAAAATATTTTAACGCTTCAAATCTTGAGAGATTGATGTGGGCTCTTATCATTCTGGTGGTAGGAGTTGCTTTTATCTACATGCTCGCGTACATCGTAAAAAAACTACTGCCAAAATCGCTGTCGCAACAACGAAAAATGATCATCCAACGTTTAGTGTATTATTCCGGATTCCTGTTGTTGGCATTCATTATTATTGCACAGTTAAAGATTAACCTCGCTCCATTCTTTGGTGCAGCAGGCGTTATTGGGCTAATAATTGGAGTGGCCTCGCAAACGAGTATTGGCAATATTGTAAGTGGCTTTTTTCTGGTTGGGGAAAAATCGTTCGAGATTGGCGATGTTATAAAAGTTGGCGACAAAGCCGGTATCGTTTTCAGCGTCGATCTGCTTTCGATAAAAATACGAACTTTCGATAACCAGCTGTTGCGAATTCCAAACCAGACAATTATTTCAACTGAGCTGATAAATGTAACACGCTTTCCCATACGCCGCCTTGATTTTGCCGTTAGCGTTGCCTACAAAGAAGATCTGGGAAAAGTAAAAAATGTATTGGAAGAAGTGGCAAAAGCAAATCCACTTAGTTTAGACGAGCCCGAACCGCTTATTGTTTTTAAAGATTTTAGTGCCAGCGGCATTGATATTTTGCTGGGCGTTTGGTTTGAAAAGCCAAACTACCTGAAGGTGAAAAACTCAATTTTTCAGGAGATAAAAGCTCGTTTTGATGCAGAAGATATTGAAATTCCATTCCCGCATGTTACCTTGTATTCGGGCGAAGCAACAAAACCGTTTCCGGTTATGAATACGAAACAAGGCACCGAATAAAACTACAACTTATATAAAATCCTGGTTAAAATATTTCGATGAATACCAAGATACGAAGCGATGTGCTGCCGTTGTAACTTTTGTGCCAGCTCGGGATATTCCACAAAAAATTTGCGGATTCGTTGCTCGGCATTCAGCGATTGAAACGAGTGAATACGATCCATCGCCTGGATGTAGCTTTCTTCTGCAAGAATGCGTACCGTTCGTTCAAATTTGTGGTTATTATCAAGCAAAGTCTTAAACTCATCCTTTTCAATAAAAAGCAACCTCGAATCTTCGTAGGCACGAATGGCTTCGGTTGAATCTTTGCCCAATACAAATCCGCGATGGTTACTTACTATAAAATTGTTGGGCGGAAAGAAAAAACGTGAAACCCACTCAGAACCACTATCGGATAAATAAGAAGCATAAAGCAGGCCATCAAGCAGAATTCCCAGCTTTTTGTTCTTTTCCCCGTAATCGATAAATAACTCGCCTTTTTTAAGCACCACCGGTTCATTTTTCAAATTGAAAGTATCAATCAGACTCAGGGTATGCTCAAATCGTGAGATTATCTTTTTTCTGTCCATTCCGTTCTATATCTCGCCTGTCATTTCGAGGAGAAACGACGAGAAATCTATTTCAAAACAGATTTCTCTCTCGCTACTCTCGTTCGAAATGACAAAAGTTTATTTTGAAAAATTTTCGTTAAACAATTTCAGGCGCTTCTCGAGGTCGCCAAACTGGTGCGGCAACACAAACGAAACACAGGCGCGAATTCCTTCCTCCTCGCTACCGGTATTATCAAGCGCTATGGCACTTACTCCGTAGAAAAGTAGGTTGGCAACCAACTCATTCCCGGACATTCCGGGATAGCCAATGGTAAAATAAAATCCATCGGCAATTGGCACAGCCAAATCGTTTTCGTAAACTACTTCAAAACCGTTTTCCAGGAAAAGTCGTTTCATTTTTTTAGCACGTTCGCCATAAGCTTTTACGCCTTCTACAAAATTAAATTCACCATCGTTAGCTGCTTTAAACATTGCTGCCAGCGCCCATTGGGCCGAATGACTGGTACCCGACGAAAGCGAATACAGCAATCGCAAGGTTATGGTTGCTCCAAAAGTTGTTCCTTTAAAACGTTCCTGCAAATCGGAGTAATCGCGGTTAAACAATTTATCAGAAATAGCCATTATACCAACTCGTTGACCGGCATAGGAGAAAATTTTCGAGCTGCTAATAAACAGCACATAATTATCGGTGTAATTGGCTACCGTTGGTGGATAAGGCGATTCGCCCGGCTTCGAGAAATCGGTTCGGAAATCCATGCCAAAATAAGCCAGATCTTCCATTACAATCACATCGTATTTATTGGCTAACTCGCCAATAATCTTCAATTCCTCATCATTAAAACAGATCCATGCCGGGTTGTTCGGATTGGAATAAACTATGGAGTTAATGTTTCCTTTTTCAAGAAACGATTCCATTTTCTCCTTCAGTTTTTCGCCCCGATAATTAAATACATCGAAGGTTTCAAACTTCTGGCCCAAAACCATCATTTGCTGTTTCTGCACCGGAAATCCGGGATCGATAAATAAAACAGTATCCTTTTTCTTATCACAGTTACCGGCAGCCATAAAAGCTGCGTAAGTTCCCTGCATCGATCCGGTGGTTGGAATACATCCTGCCGGTGCCACATCAATATCCATAAAGTTTTTAATGAATTTTGATGATTCCTCTTTCAGGGGTTTTATCCCGTCAACCATTGGATAAATGGCTGCCACACCACGGTCGAGGGCATCTTTTTCGGCTTCAACTCCAACTTTCGCGGGCGGCAATCCGGGCACGCCCATTTCCATGCGTACGTATTTAAAATTACTGGCTTCTTCAACCAGATTTACCAACGCAACAATTTCGCGAATGGATGCTTTACCAATGTCGGGAATGCGCAATTGCGCTATCTTTTCTTCAACAAGTTTTTTGTCGAGAGGTGAATTGTTCATGCTTTTAGGTTCAATGTTTTGAGTTCAGTATCCAGGCATAAATCAACCTGTAATACAATTCAATAATTAATTATACCAAAGAGTTGCACAGCGAAGTCACAGAGTTTCGCACAGAAAATGATAGAAAGCTAAAACCAGAATTTAACAATCTCACAGTGTCTATACCTCAGTGCTCACAGTCTCTAAAATCCGAAGTCAGGTTTGATTTGCTCAATCCAGGCTGCCAAACGTTCGTCGGTCATCTCCGATTCAAAATCTTCATCAAGCGGCAAACCAATAAATTTTCCATCAATCACAGCGTCAGATTCTTCGTATTCGTAACCATCAGTATCAACCGGACCAACCAGAACAGCATCATTTTTCATCAGCTCTTTGCCCAGCAATCCTATGTGATCAACAAATGCCTTCGCATAAGTTACATGGTCGCCCAAGCCAAAAATAGCTACTGTTTTTTCGCTGTAATCCACTTTCGATATTTCGGGCAGGAATTTTCCCCAGTCGTTGGTCGAATAATTTGAATCCCAGGTGTCTTTACCAACAGTTGAAAGACCAAAAATTATTTTATCATATTTTTCCAGATCGGCAGCCGAAGCATTTTTAACTGCTACCATCTCCACTTTATCTTCGCCGATCAGTTCTTTTATCTTGTCTGCCACGTGGTTTACTGATCCACCTTGAGGACCGTAAAAAATTGCTATTTTACTCATATCTTATCGTTTAAGTTTTATTCGTTATGTAGGTTGCCTTTTTCGTATTCGCCTAAAATCGACAAGCTCGATGCACATTTCAACACCTGATGTATCGCCTTGTCGTAGTTTTCCGCTTTCTCCCATTCAATATCAACGTGGAATGTATACTCGTTGGGTTTACCAATTTTCGGTACTGATTGAATCTTCGTGAGGTTGATTTCATTCTTGGCAAATGTATTCAATACAGCCGCCAGCGATCCGTGAAAGTGTCCAACTTCAAAACACACCGATGCTTTATTGGATTCCTCGGTTGGATTGCCATGTTTCGACAAAATCCAAAAGCGGGTGTAGTTTTTCTTATTGGTTTCAATACCGGTTTCCAAAACATTGAGCCCATACAAATCTGCCGATCGCAGGTTGGCGATAGATGCGGCATCTTTCAGCTGTTTATCAGCCACCAGTTTCGATGAAGCTGCCGTATCCAATTTCTCATGCAGCTGAGCATTCGGGTAATTATGCTCGATGTACTCCATACACTGGCGCAGCGCAATGGGGTGCGAGTGAATATCTTTTATATCTGCCGGGTTTACACCATCGTTCACCAACAAATTCATTTGAATATGGATATAAATTTCGCCAATAATGCGTAAATGATAATCGCGAATCAGCTGGTAATTATTTAATAAACTACCGGCAATAGAATTCTCAATGGCCATAACGGCATAATCCACCTCATCGTTATCAATCATGTCGCAAACGGTTGTAAATGTCTTACATTCAACCACCTCAATATCATCGTTGAAATATCTTCGCGCCGCATCCTCGTGAAAAGAGCCGGCAATTCCTTGTATCGCTATCCGTTTCATTATTTTCTTTTATGCAGACCAAATATACGAATTATGCGCTAAGTGATAGGGTTTCGGTACATATTGCCTGTAAAATTTAAATTGGTGTTACTTGCCAATGCGAATTCATTTTAGGTTTGGCAATTACTTTCTAAAAAATTGTTGAAAAATAAAACGATCAGAAATAATCTGTCCGAACCTTTTATCTTTGAACGGACTTTCATTTATATCAATTTTAAGAATTAGCATAAACCAATGAAGCACTTAACTTTACCTTTTTGTTTAATTGTTTTTTTCTTGTTGGTGGATGTTCCTCCCACAAGGGAAAAGACAAAAATCCGAATATCATTTATATACTAACCGATGATCTCGGTTATGGTGATGTATCCGTTTTTAACGAGCAGAGTAAAATTAACACACCAAACATCGACAGGCTGGCAGCTGAAGGCATACAATTTACCGACGCTCACACCTCATCCGTTGTGTGTACACCCCGGTACGGCATTCTTACCGGGCGATACAATTGGCGCAGCACATTAAAATCGGGTGTTCTTACGGGCACCTCGAAGGCACTGATCACCCGAAATAGAACAACAGTGGCGCATTTATTACAAAAGAACAACTCCCGGTGCTCCACAAAAAAATGATACCATTGACTTTGAATGGAAGCAAGTAACATTTATGAACGAATAAAAGCCATCACCGACAGAAAAAATAAAAAACATCTAACTAACTGATAAACAAAGAACAAACCACCATTTTGCGGCTTTCGTATACTTCCAGAAGTGCCGCATTAACTGCTTCCAGTCAAAACAATAACCGCAGTAACTCGTGCAAAATAAACTGGCCCTACCTAAAAGGCAGAGCCAGCTTCGACTATATATGTTCGTCGGTTGTTATTCGTTCAAAAAATAAAACTTTCTAGATGATCGCGTCCATTGCTTCCATTGCTTCGCGTAACTCCGCACCAATAATTTCAACATCGCTGTAACGAATGGCATCATTAACGTCAATAAGTTCTTTGTTGTCAACATGTCCCTCAATTGCTTCATTAAAGTTTTTGCCAATTACTTTGGTATCTATTTTGCTCATAAAGTCGGCCAATAATGGCTTACAAGCGTGATCGAACAAGTAACAACCATATTCAGCAGTGTCAGAAATTGTACGGTTCATTTCGAATAGTTTTTTACGAGCAATTGTATTGGCAATCAACGGTGTTTCGTGTAACGATTCGTAATATGCCGATTCCTCTTTAATGCCCGATTCTGTCATCACTTCAAAAGCCAGTTCTACGCCCGATTTTACAAAGGCAACCATTAAAGTTCCATTGTCGAAGTACTCCTGCTCGGTAATTTCAACGTCTCCTGCCGGTGTTTTCTCGAAAGCCGTTTCGCCTGTAGCGGCTCGCCATCCTAACAAATTTTTGTCATCATTACTCCAGTCTTCCATCATGGTTGACGAGAAAGCACCACTCATAATATCATCCATATGTTTTTCAAACAACGGACGCATTATCTCTTTTAATTCTTCTGATAATTTGTAAGCTTCAATTTTTGCCGGATTCGACAAGCGATCCATCATATTGGTAATTCCGCCAAATTTTAATGCTTCGGTAATTGTTTCCCAACCATATTGAATCAGTTTCGATGCATAACCGGCATCAATTCCTTTTTCAATCATTTTATTGAAACTCAAAATAGAACCGGTTTGCAGTAAACCACAAAGAATGGTTTGTTCTCCCATCAAATCCGATTTTACTTCGGCAACAAACGACGAATGCAAAACACCTGCTTTATGACCACCTGTTCCAACGGCGTAAGCTTTGGCAATTTCCAAACCATCGCCGTTCGGATCATTTTCGCGGTGAACAGCAATTAAGGTTGGCACACCAAATCCACGCAGGTACTCAGCACGCACTTCTGAACCCGGAGATTTTGGTGCCACCATAATTACAGTGATGTCGTCTCGAATCTGCATTCCTTCTTCCACAATATTAAAACCGTGTGAGTAAGCCAAACATGCTCCTTTCTTCATCAGAGGCACCACCTTATTTACAACAGGCGTGTGTTGTTTGTCCGGAGTAAGGTTGAGTACCAAATCTGCTTTTGGCACCAATTCGTCAAAAGTGCCTACCTCAAAACCGTTTTCGGTAGCATTTACAAACGATGCACGTTTTTCATCGATTGCAGTCTGACGTAACGCATAAGCTACATTCAGTCCGCTGTCGCGAAGATTTAATCCCTGGTTTAATCCCTGTGCACCACAGCCCAGCACTACAATTTGTTTTCCTTTAAGTTTTTCAACTCCGCCTGCAAATTCCGACTCATCCATAAAGTCGCATTTTCCCAATTGGTCTAATTGAAGACGAAGTGGTAATGTATTGAAATAATTTTCCATGATATTTTATTTTTTACGATTAATATACTTTTAAGCTGTAACATTCCGCTGTTTATACCTGAATACACAAAGCTGAATACAAAGCAACAAAATTTCTGCAAGCCTAAAATGTAAAATTACATGAATTTTAGGTAATTTTCATGGATTTAGGTTTTAACTATATTTTAAGCATTAAAATTACGAGACTAATTTTCAACAGCTTAAACAATTTTAAAAAAATGGAATTTTACCAATATCAGAGAGATTGTGCACGAAACTGTAAAGGAGATAAACCTACTTCGCGCTTAAAGAACTTGGTAAAATAACTCTGATCGGAGAAGTTCATCTTTGTTGCAATTTCGGAAACATTAAGATTGGTATGCACCAGCAATCGTTTAATTTCAATAATCTGCTTCGATTTAATAAGCTGCGATGACGTTTTTCCGGTTAATTGCGTTACTGTTTGGGTTAAATGATTAGGCGTTATCGCCATAATATCGGCATACTCTGCCACCGAAAGATTCTCATGAAAATGCTCTTCCAATAACTGAAAGAATTTTTTTACGACAATATGCCCCTTTCCTTTCCAACGGTTATCATCGTATGGATACAGCGAGGCACACGTTGTTAGAATAAGATCGAGAACCGATCGTAAAATTTCTATGGAATAACCTTCGGGCTTACCGATTTCGTCAACGCCTTTTCTGAATAAACTTTCCAGAAATAGCTTATCATTCGTATTCGTTAAAAGTAGAGGCGGATTATCTTGCCGAATGGTAAAAAAGAACGGAAACTCAATCAAACGGTTAGGATTTCGCTGATTTAGAAGGTAAAAATCAGAGGTAAAAATAAAAATAAAACCTTCAATATCGCTTGAAAGCTCAATTTTGTGGGCCTGACCCGGCGACATAAAAAACACACAGGGCGGCTCAATATTATATTTATTTCCGTCGATAACATGCGAGCCACTTCCCTTTTGCAGGTGCAATACCTCAAAAAAATCGTGACGATGCGGGTACTTTACCGCAAAATGCCGGTTGGCATCAAATACTTCGACCTGAAACTGCTGACTTGCACGTTCTTCCGAACTAAAATTATGCAAGCTGTATACCGGTAAATTTTCAGAATCTGCTTTCACTTAATTTATAGATGTAGCCCCTGGTTATTTCTAATCGTCTAATCTTATAGTATAACCAAGCGATAAACGTAAAACTTTTGTTTTTGCTTCCTGAATCTCGTTTGGTTTAATATCGGCAAAACCATAATCATACGACACACACATATTAAAACCGTTTAGAAACAGGAAACCTACTTTTCCGGTAACTCCGTAATCCAGTCTTTTATAATCATGATCAATGGGATCATTTCCGAATTTAAGCGATTCTGAATCATTGGATAAATCAGCATTACCAAACAGCCCCATTCCTACAAAAGGACCGGCTCCAACATACAACTTATTTCTACTCCTGAACCGATGCAGATATTTTACATACAAGGGAACATCTATAAAGTACATTGTGGTTTTGTTGTCTGTCGACTTCCTGTTAAAACCTTTATTTTCAAAAATCAAACCGCCTTCCACCGCGATTTCCTGCGATTTATCTTTGTTTAACACATATTCGTACAGCGCGCCAATATTCATTCCGTACAAGGCCTTATACGAATCTTCAACATCCGTATCTTCGTTTCCAAATTTCCAATCGGTAGTGGCCATATTTGCACCTCCAAAGAATGTAACAGATGGATATTGTGCCATTACTTTGACAGAAGTAAGCACAAACAATGCAATAATAAAAAGCGAAGCGGTTCTTTTCATGGTAATTAACTTAAAGTTGGGTTTGTAAATTTAAGTGGAAAGATATAAAATTTTATGGAAAACAGTGGAAAATACTCCTGGTGGCTTTGTTTGTGGTAAAATCAAATTATCTGTAAAACAAAAAAGCAGCCTGTTAAGCTGCTTTTGCGGTGACGACGAGACTCGAATGCTGACGCTTTGGTCAGCATCCTGACCCTAAAAGGCGTCAGGGCTCGCGACCTTCTTCAGCTATACTTTTTTATAAACTCCAGTGTTTTCTGCCTCGATAAATTTTTCAATTTCTTTTCGAGATATAAAGCCTCTCCTCTTGTTGCTTTTGTTGTGCTCCAAACTAATTTCCAGGGAGCACCATGTTGTGTAGATTTCTCGTAACCAGAGTTATGACGCGACAAACGGGAGTCAAGACAAGATGTTTGCCCCTTATAGTAAGTGTCGGTACTTAAAGAATAGATGATATAAACGTAATATTTCATAACAAAAAAGCAGCCTGTTAAGCTGCTTTTGCGGTGACGACGAGACTCGAACTCGCGACCTCCGGCGTGACAGGCCGGCATTCTAACCAACTGAACTACGCCACCAATAAAATGATGTTCTAAACTTTTTTATAAAAAATAAGCGGTGACGACGAGACTCGAACTCGCGACCTCCGGCGTGACAGGCCGGCATTCTAACCAACTGAACTACGCCACCGTTTTTTTAGAACTTTTACCTTTTCAAGTGGCTTGAAGCCCTTTGCAAAGGTGATGCAAATATATACTTTCTTTTTTTACTTGCAATACAAAAAAATATTTTTTTGACATTTTATTCATTCCGCTGAATATCAGCACAATGCACGATTTTTTGATCCTATATTTTTACTAAATGATTCATATCTAGCTCCTTTTCTCCACTCCATCGATAGGCTAAAAGAGATTTAGTACCGGCAACACATGAATCAACGCAACAAACATTGTGTTTTATTATGTATGGCCCTGCCCCTCGACAATAATGTCCGAAAAAAACAATCGGGGCATCATCGGGATAAGGGAAGGTGCCGGGTACAATTTCTGATGGAATAGTATACGAAGGCATCGAATATTTGCTTTCAAACGAAGCTTCTTTAAATGTCATTCCTTCCAGGTTATCCCACCATCTGATTCTGAACGAACGAGGTGAAACACCTTTGTTACTCATAACTCTCAAATCAGAGGGCAATTTCAAGTTTACACCTTTTGTAAGCTGCCACACACTTTTTGCCTCCTCCGAACTTGATTTCTTATACACCTTGCGAAAAACTCTTTTTCTTATTCTGCCATCTTCATACAAAGAATCGGCTACTTTAATCGCCTCATCAGACCAACAAGCGTGTACAACTCTTATTTCGCCCAAATCGAGATAAAGGGGTAATGTACGCATCCATTTCAACTGCTCATCCAGCTCTTTTGATCCAAGTGAATATTCGTTGATAGTTTTAAAAAGCGACAAAAAATATTTACTGGGTTTGGAGATAATTGACTTCCCCTGCTTGTCTTTCAGATGATAGATAATAGCATTGAGCTCGTGATTACCAAGCACCGCATATGCATGGCCGTTTTCAACCATAGCCCTGACCATTCGGATTGTCTTCCTGATCTCAGGACCACGATTTATAAAATCGCCCACAAAAATTGCCTTACGCGTAGGATGCGAATAACTACCATTCGCTTTTTGGTAGCCCATCTCGAGCAATAGCTTTTTTAGCTGGGCTTTATAACCATGAACATCGCCGATTATATCGTACATAATAACCTGATTTCGATTTTAAATATTAGCCTCAGGAATTCATAGATATGCAAGATTTGGATTAAAAATATCGCGAGAATAGCGGGCTATTTTAAGATATTTTGGGTTCAAAGATTGTGTATTTATGTATTTTCCTTCGGATTTGCCTAATTCTTGTATAAATTGGTTCATAATTTTTTGAATTATCCCGATATTCCTTCAAAAATCTGAACCAATTTATACAAGAATTAGTTCAAACTGAGGAAAGATTTAAAATCGAACTCAGGTTGCTAGTAATTAAGTGGTGCTAAAATAAAAAAAAGTGTATGCAACACCTTAATTTTTTAAAGTTCTTTTTTAGCACCATAAAAAAAGCCACCTGCTAAAGCAAGTGGCTTCCCGGGTTAATCCCGAATTGATATTTAAATCCTGAACAAGTCAGGTTCTAATTTCCTTTAAATCCTAACGCTTTCGGCACGTTTATGTACTTTACTACCAATTGTTGCATAAAAGAACAGGTAAGCCAATCCTAAGAACGGCACCCAGTACGAAGGTTGGAATCCTAAACCGTCGGCAACAGCATTCTGTGCCAAAGGAAGCAATCCGCCACCCACAACAAGTGTCATAAAAATACCGGAAGCAGCAGCAACATATTTACCCAAACCTTCAACAGCAAGGTTAAATATACCACCCCACATGATGGATGTACACAATCCTACCAGAACAAGGAACATCGCATTAATCGGAACTTCAGCGAACACAAATGACAATGAACTACCTTGAACCTGGAATCCTGGCATGCTTACCATGGTTGATGTAGGTAATAAAATTGCCAAAAGAACTAATACCATTCCTACGAATGAAGCAAAAGTTAACATCGTTTTACTTGAAACCGTGCTACCTATTGATGCTCCAATCAAACGTCCGGCAAGCATTAGCAGCCAATAAGTTCCGGCAACTGAACCTGCAGTACCTGCACCTATTCCAAGCGCCGGGTCTGTCAACCAGAAAATAAGTGTTCCGGGTACTCCTACCTCAACACCTACGTATACAAAAATTCCAATAGCACCGAAAATGAAGTGACGGAATTTCATGGCTCCTGTCATCAGGCTTTTGAGTGAGTCCGATGCAGATTTAACATTAGGCTCAGGAATATTAACAGCCAGTAAAACAAAGAAAACCAAAGCAAAAATTCCAAGTGCGATATACATCACCGGAAAAATGTCTGTAATTCGGGCTTGAGCTACACGCTCTCCTATTAAAATACCTACAAAGGCAGGAGTAAAAGTGGCCATTACCGAGTTGAATGAACCTCCAACCTGAATTAACTGGTTTCCTTTATTTCCTTCACCACCAAGTGTATTAAGCATAGGGTTTACAACTGTGTTTAACAGTGTCATTGAAAAACCTGCAACAAATGCACCAATCAAGTATACAGTAAATGCAGAAGTTTCACTTGCATGACCTGATAAATATTGAATTCCAACACCAACAAATCCAACTGCAATTGCAATTAATGCAGTCTTTTTATAACCAACTCGCTGAAGTAAAAGGCCTCCAGGAATTCCCATCACAGCATAAGCGATAAAGTTTGCCGCGTTACCTAACATTCCCTGGAAATTACTCGCACCAAACTGCGACTTTAGCACAACACCCATTGGAGCTGCCAGATTGGTAACAAATGCGATCATACCAAACAGCAGAATCATCATGATAATAGGTACTGTGTAACTTTGATTTTTAGCTTCCATAATAATTTTATTGATTTTTGTAATTAATAATTAGTTCTTTTTAAAATGAATCTTAGGTAAATCACGTAACCTTTTAGCAGCTCCTTCAGCAGTAATATCGCGTTGTGGAGTCCCCAGCATTTCATAACCTACCATAAACTTTTTAACGGTTGCAGAACGTAATAATGGCGGATAAAAATGCATATGCAAATGCCACTCCGGATGGTCTTCACCATCAGTTGGAGCCTGGTGCAAACCGGCTGAATACGCAAACGATGTTTCAAACAGGTTATCATACATTAGAGTCAGTTTTTTGTAAATATCTGCCAAGTCGCTTCGTTCTTCTTCGGTTAGCTCCAAAATATTCTGAACTGGTCGTTTACTGATTATCATGGCCTCGAACGGCCAAACCGCCCAAAACGGGATTAATGCCACAAACGAATCGTTCTGATCGAGCAAACGATCTTTCTTTTCCAGTTCGGCATTTACATAGTCGAGCAGCATAGTACGACCATGCTTTTCAAAATATTCTTTTTGTGTTTTACTCTCTTTTGATGGTTCGGTAGGAATTCCTTTCGACGACCAGATCTGCCCGTGTGGATGTGGATTAGAACACCCCATAATGGCACCTTTGTTCTCGAATATCTGCACATAATTGATAGCCGGATTTTCGCCCAATTCGGAATATTGCTCACACCAAAGGTCTACCACTTTTCGAATATCGGAAACTTCCATTTCTGGAATAGTAAGACTGTGATCTTCGCTAAAACAAATTACCTTACAAATTCCACTTTCGCTTTGCGCTTGAAACAATTCGCCATCATTAATACTTCCATCAGGAGTATCGGTAAGCAAAGCACTAAAATCGTTGGTAAATACAAAGGTTCCTTTATAATCGGGGTTAACTTTTCCTCCGGCTCTTTCATTTCCTGCACAGAGGTAACAATTCGGATCATATTTCGGTCGTTTTTGAACAACCGGTTTTTCAACCTGTCCCTGCCAAGGCCTTTTGGCCCTGTGTGGCGACACTAAAATCCAATCGCCATTTAATGGGTTATATCTTTTATGAGGATGGTCTTCAATGTTAAAACTCATCTGATTTATTATGTCAGTTATAATTTAGGCCGAAAAACTAACTTATTCCGAATGTTAGATCGGGATAAGTTAAATATTCGGCCTCAAAGTTAAAATATCAATTGAAATAGTGAGCAAATTAGAAGTTTTTTTTCACACTATCTTTTACCACTTAGGATGACATTTCTCTGCCTAAAAGTCAAGTTTTACAGAACCTTTAGAGCGGATAAACAATTTATGACAACTTCCTTTTCCGTAAACATGTTCTAAAACTTTTACGTATTCATCAAGCTTATCTTGTGGAACGAATGCCTGGATAGTACCACCAAATCCACCGCCATGCACACGCCATGCACCAGTTCCTTTTAACACCATTTCGCTTAGTGCCAGTGCCAGCGATACTACTTGTTCGTCTTTATGAACAACATCAAAAATATTCTGATTATACATGTACGAGCTGTAACCCGACTCAACAACCATATCGAGAAAAGCTTTAAAATCATTGTTTTCCAAAGCCTCAACCTGTTTTACAACACGTGCATTGTCGCCCTGAAAGTGATAGGCACGAAGCAAAGCGCGATCGCCGGTTTTCTCTCTTATTTCAGGAATCTTTTCTACAATTTGCTCCAGCGTAACTTCGCGAAGCACTTCGGCTCCGAGCTCAGCAGCAACCGATTTCATTTCAGTAGGTAACGAAGCATATTCTGCCTGAGAAGCAGGATCGTCATGACCACCACCAACATCGGTAATTACCAATGAGAAGCCTGTTGATACAAAATCAAAATCAACTTCTTTTACAATTGGATTAGCCGGATCTTTAAAATCGATAGTAATTAAACCACCAACAGAACAAGCTGTTTGATCCATTAAACCACATGGTTTTCCAAAATAGTTGTTTTCACTCCACTGACCAATGATCGCGTTTTCAACGGCATCCATTTTCCCATTGTTAAAAAGTTCGCTAAAAATAGCTCCTATCAACACCTCGAACGATGCCGAAGAACTCAATCCCGAACCTTTTGGTACACGACCTTCAATACAAGCATCAAAACCACCAATCGCATAACCATTCTCCTTCATTTTTGCAGCAATTCCTTTTACCAATGAAGTTGATGTATAATATTCATCTTCGTTGGGTTGGAAATCGCTCAACTCAACTTCGAATTCAGGATAACCTGCCGATTTAATTCGAACGGTATTCGTTCCGTTTTTGGCTGCCACTGCAATATTATCAAGGTTTACGGCACCTGCTAAAACACGTCCGTAATTATGGTCGGTATGGTTACCACCAATTTCGGTTCGACCGGGTGAACTATACAACGAAACATCATCGCCACCAAAAGTTTCCTCAAAATCTCCCATCAGGTCTGCATAACGTTCAGCCTGACCTTTTAATTCGGCAACATCACTGCCATATAACTCTTTGAATAACGGGTTATTTCCTCCGTTAATTTTTTCATTTAATACGTTGATCTTAGTCATAATCTGTTATTGATTTATATACTTTAATATCTATTTTTCAACTGGTAGGTACTGGTGGGTACAAATATAATTTTAAATGCTACCTGCAAACGCTATCAATAGATGTTGCACAGCAGATTTAACATTTATAAACTATTTCTTACAATCATTCGTGCGTTGTTACGCACTTGCGACTTATCGCGTGTTACAACCATATTGGCAAGAGTTCTTCCCATTTCGGTAAAATCAGTTGAAATGGTAGTAATACCACCCGAAACTACTTCTTTTAGCATGGTATTATTAAATGAAACTATGCCAAACTTTTTGCCTAACTTAAACTTGCAGTATTTGGCAATTTTCACCATTTCTACCAGATCCCGGTCTGAAATCAGAAAATAAGCCTCCCATAATGATGGTTTAACTCCATCAAGCGATTTTACAATCTCGTATCTAAAATCATTCTCCTCACAAAACCGTTTAAATCCTTCTGATCGTTCTTCAGGTTCTTTACCTCCGGGATTTACAAAAACCAATCTTCGGTATTTCTCAATCATCTCCTTCCCTTCTACCAAAGCATCATAAAAATCCTGCTCAAAATCCTGGTAAACCACCGGATATTTTGCCAATTCAGGTTTTAGGCGGTCAATAATATAAACCCTGTCTTGCGGCAGCTTTGATAATAAATGCCCCGTATTATCGAAAGTAGCAGGCATAATTAAATACGATGTGTAATTCCCGATACTCTCGGTAATCAGGTTCTTGAACACCTTGTAATTAAAATGATGAAAATACACTTCGACGGTGGCCTTGCCTTTAAGCGAGTTGATTAGTGAATTATAAAGGTCTTCTTTGAAAGCGTTTAGCTCGTCGAACAACACAAAAACACGTTCTTCAACTTTTATCTCGGTACTGGCAATGTAATACCCTTTTCCGGGCTGGCTTTTTAATATACCTTTCGATTTTAGCTCGTTAAAGGCGAACATTACCGTGTCGCGACTAAGACTAAATTCGGAACATATTTGGTTAATTGAAGGAACTTTATCCCCTTTTTTCAAACGTTTTTTTTCAATTGATTTTAGTACCGTATCTATTATTTGGCGGTATTTTGGCACCGATGATTTTGGATTGATCGAAATTACTCTTCGTTTTGGCATTTAGTAAAGCTTTACACAAAGCTAGTAGTTTTTTATTACAAAATGATGTTTTAAAACACCACCAGTACCTACCAGTTAATTTTTTGATTTTTGCATTTTTGCTCTTTCAAAATTTGCAGTTAACAGTTGGTTAGCATATTTACACGATGTAACATGCAACAAAACTTTAAAACCACTACATATTTTAAGCAAAACTAAAATATAATGCCTGACTTGAATACCTTTGAATGAAAATTCAGAAAAAAAGAGCAAGATAGCACCCGGTATAATTTTTAAGAAAAAGAGCAAGATAGCAAACGGGGAATTAGCCCGGTTGCAAGAAATAGTAAAACAAAATAATTAGATTATAATGAAAATAACAACAACAACATTCGGAACATTAAAGGATGGCCGTGAGGCCCAACTATTTACCCTTAGCAACGATACACTAAAGATCAAAATAACCAACTACGGTGCCATTATTACGGCAATTGATATGCCCAATAAAAATGGATCAATAGATAATATAGTTTGTGGTTTTGAAAAACTGGAAACTTACCAAAGCGATGAATATTTGGAAAGTTGTCCTTATTTTGGAGCAATTATTGGCAGATTTGGTAACCGCATTGCAAAAGGTCACCTTGAGATTGAAGGAAAAACCTACAAAATGGCGATAAACAATGGTCCCAACCATTTGCATGGCGGGTTGGAAGGATTCGACAAAAAATTGTTCGATGCCGAAATTATTGACTCACCAAACGAAGTTGGTGTTAAGTTAAGTTACTTGAGTCCTAACGGAGAAGAGAATTATCCGGGCAACCTAAAAGTTACCTGCATTTATACATTAAATGAAGAAAATGATCTGGCAATTCAGTATTATGCCGAGACAGATAAAACTACGGTGATAAACCTTACGAACCACACGTACTTTAACCTAACCGGAGGAAAAGAAAATATTCTGAACCACGAACTGGAACTGAATGCCACAAAAATGACAGATATGGTGGAGCAAATTCCAACAGGGAAAATACTTCCGGTCGTTGGAACCGCATTTGATTTTACTTCACCCAAAAAGATTAACGCCGAAGGCCTTGAAATGGGTTACGACGACAACTTTGTTTTTGACAACGAAGACGGCGACCTGATTATGGCCGGAGCATTAAGCGAAGCAAAAAGCGGACGTAAGGTGGAAGTGTACACCACTCAGCCGGGAATGCAGGTTTATTCTGGCTACTGGATTCCAGAGTTCACAATTGATGGTAAAAAGAAATTTGGCAGTTACGCGGGTATCGCGCTGGAAACCCAGCATTATCCTGATTCGGTGCATCACCCCAAATTCCCAACTACGGTTTTAAAGCCCGGTGAGCTTTACGATCAGAAAACAATCTACAAATTTATAACAGAATAAAAGAAATGCCCGAAAGGGCATTTTTTTATGAAACCTTTAAAAAAAATCTTCGTAAGGGATTTTTCTTATTTTTGACTTCTTACATTTTGTGTGAATATTAATTAAAGATCGAACCAGGATCTCTTATCTAATTAACAACTTATGAAAACCATCGTTGCGCTATTTGAAACCGCTGTTGCTAACTACCCCGACAATCCATATCTCTGGGAAAAGACAAAAGGTGAATACCAACCTACTACCTACAAAGAAACCCACGAGAAAGTTTTAGATCTGGCCGCAGGACTGATCCAACTTGGTTTCAAAAAGGGCGACCGCGCAGCATTGGTTGCTGATGGCCGAAACGACTGGATTATAAGCGAACTAGGAATGCTTTATGCCGGCGGTATAAACGTCCCCTCTCTATTCGTTTACAAAACAACGAGCTGGCTTTTCGAATAAAACACAGTGGAAGTAAATATATTTTTGTATCAAAACTACATGCAGAAAAAGTGGAAGCAATCCGCAGCGAACTTCCTGATCTGGAAAAAGTGGTTTACATCGATGGCAAAGAAAATTTGGGAGAAAATGACATCGATTACCGCGAACTTTTAGCTGCCGGAGCAAAATTTAGAAAAGAAAATACCGAGCAAACCGAACTCGTTTGGAAATCAATTCAACCGGATGATGTTGCCAACATCTCCTATACATCAGGGACAACAGCCGATCCGAAGGGAATTATGCTGTCGCACCTGAATTATGCAGCCAATGTTGTACAATCGAATTCTTTGCTCGATTTGCAATCGGAATGGATTACACTGGCTATTTTGCCGTGGGATCACGCTTTTGCGCATACAACCTGCCTGTATGTATTTATGTACAAAGGGGCAAGTATTGCATCGGTTGAAATCGGAAATTCGCCGATGGAAACCCTGAAAAATATTCCAAAAAATATTAAGGAAATCAAGCCTTCTCTAATGATGAGTGTTCCTGCTTATTCAAAAACATTCAGAAAAATATTGAGGCGGGTATTCGCAAAAAGGGTGAATTTCTATACAAAATATTTCAGTTTGCACTAAAAGTTGCTTACGCGCACAACGGTTATGGAAACAACCGCGGCAAAGGTTGGCGTTTCTTCCTCAAGCCGCTTTACTGGCTATTCGACCAGATTCTGTTTTCAAAAGTTCGCGAAGGATTTGGCGGCAACCTGCAGTTTTTTGTTGGTGGCGGCGCATTACTCGATATCGAATTGCAACGTTTCTTTTATGCAGTTGGTCTGCCAATCTGCCAGGGTTACGGACTTACTGAAGCAGCTCCCGTAATCTCGTCGAATGTGCCACACGATGTTGTTTTTGGCTCTTCAGGGAAACCGGTTAAAGACCTTGAAATAAAGATTCTTGATGAAAATGGCAACGACATGCCTACCGGAAAAAAAGGGGAAATTGTTATAAAAGGCGACAACGTAATGCTGGGCTACTGGAGCAATCCAACTGCCACTGCCGAAAGCCTTAAAGATGGATGGTTACATACCGGCGATATGGGATACATGGCAAAAAACGGCTTCCTATATGTACTTGGACGATTTAAAAGCCTGCTGATTGGCAACGATGGCGAGAAATACAGCCCTGAGGGAATTGAAGAAGCAATTGTTGATCAATCGCCATTCATTCAGCAGATTATGCTCTACAACAACCAAAATACTTACACCGTTGGAATGGTTGTTCCCGATATGGAAGCCATTAACCGTGAACTGAAGAATCGGGGAATTGAAAAAGGAAGCGATGAAGCCGCCAGAGCAGCAATTGAGATCATACAGAAAGAAATTAATGAATACAAAAAAGGCGGAAAGTACGAGGGAGAATTCCCTGAACGCTGGCTGCCTGCCACAGTTGCAGTGCTACCGGAAGCATTTACCACCGACAATAAAATGCTGAATGCCACCATGAAAATGGTGCGTGACCGAGTTACTGCTTACTTTGCTAAAGAGCTGGAATTTTTATACACTTCAGGAGCCAAAAACATCATTAATGAAATGAATATTGAGGCGATGAAGAAATGGATGAAATAGATCGACAACAAAACAACGCTAAGTCACAAAAGCTGATTAATGTTTTGAGTTCACTGAAAGCTGCGTTCAGTATTCAATCGCAGTTTTCAGTGAACACAACCACGATTTACAATTTTACAGTTTTTTAATTTAACCATTCTTTCTACTACAGAGAAAGAATCTGATTCGCAGTTGCAATCTCAAAGTCTCAGTGCTCAATGTGTCCCGCTATTCTTCTACAAAATACCGCAGCTGATCGAGCATAATCGGAACATCATCTTTATTAATTCCCAATTCTACCAAATAATGTAAATCCTCGTGAAACACCTCAAAAAACTCGCGCTCGGTAAATTCGGTTTTAACGATTGATTGCTTGTAATAATCCAAGGCATTCTTTCGTCTGCCAAGACACCACTGCACGTGTCCCATGTTCATTAAATCGTGTTTATTCGGACTGTCGTCAATAAGTTTTGTAAAATATTTCTCTGCCTGCTCAAACTTACCAGCTATCAGCGAACACCAGCCAATGGGTTTCCAAACTTTTTTGTTTTCAGGCATCAGGTATTCTACTTTGAAATAGGTTTTCAAAGCCTCTTCGAAACGCTCCAGCTCCAACAAACAGTGTCCAATATTTAGTTGAACATTCAAATTCTCTTCATCCAGCACTTCTACCTCGCGATAATATTCCAGGGCTTTTTGTGGTTGTTTCAGGTTGCGGTAACACAGTGCTATTTTGTTTAGGTTCCATTTCTTATTCAACTCAAAAAGCTCAGCACTTTTGTAGGCTTTCAAAGCCTCCTCAAAATCACCTAATTTTTGGTAACAGTAACCCAATTTCTGGTACAACTCACCGCTTTTTTCTTCCTCAAGCAAGTAAGAAAATACTTCGGCTGCCTCGTTATAATAGTTTTTTGAAAAGTAATATTCGGCAATATTTCGAATGATGTTATTATCCTCTTTCAGAATTTCGCCAAGCGCTTGTTTATTATGGAAATCGAATCGCCAGTTAAAAATGTCTTCAAAATCAGCTTTCCGCGGATGCAATTTGAAAAAACGGTACAAATCCTGAATGTAGAGGTTTGAAACATAACCCGCCATTTTCCCTGGATCGGTCAACTGTTCATCATTTTTCAGCTCTTCAAACTGCTGCATTTCGGCATTCAGACCCTCAGCCATAAACTCGCGGTTTTCGGCAGGAATATTCTGCAAGCTAAAACAGAAGGAGTATTTATCGGAATTGCACAGAACAGGAGCTAAGGCAATGGCATTTACAAACCGATCAGTAACACTATCGTCGCGATTTACAACAAAATCAATCTCCGGATTTTTAGGAAAAAATGGCATAAACCAATTGGCAAACTCACTAAAGAACGGGAACATTTTCAGCATCGCAAACGAGCTCATAAACACATCGGCTCCTTCCATTTGCAGCTCCGAAAACTCCTCCATTTTATTCATTAATCCGGGTGAGTCTTCAAATATCTTTTCCCATTCCGGATTTTCATCATCACCCAGTGAATCATCCATTAAACTATCAAGGTTGATTTTGTCCTTCAGATTCGGACTAATCTTAATCATTTCCGGAATAATTTCGTCGGTAATTTTTTTCTGAATTTTTTCTGTTTCCTTACTTCTTATAAGCTGAATAATAACCTGTTCGAGGTTTCGTTTAAACTCCGGCTTTTCATTCAACAATTTCAATCGTCCGGTTATTGATGGATGATAAGGCAAACGATTGTGATAGCGGTAAAATCCGATAAGCAAACCAACAATAGCTCGCTGATTTACCTCCATATCTTCGTGGTCGTAAGCATCAAAAAGTATCGAAAATTTAGCCTCATCAAAGTATCGCAACAAACTCATCAGCACAGCCGAAACGATAAACGATTTATACGGTTTTTCAATCAGTTCGCTTTTTAGCAGTGCGTTTAAAAACGCGGTTTGTTCATTACTCAATTCGTTTTGAAACCAAAAAAAGTAAAACAAAGACACGAACTTTTGTTGGTGCTCGCGTGGATTAATTCTGTTTGATGATTTTTTCACCTCGGCATCGTCAACCAGCGAAACCAATTCCTCTTGCAGATAAAAATCCTCCAACTCATCTAAAAGCGTTTTGAAATTTATTTGTTCAGGATTAAATCCACGTTTTTTTTCGTAAGTAACTGACGAGGATATTTTTTGTAACACCTCATCATGAATTTTGTCGCACAGCTCAAAAACCGAAACAATAAGTTTTTGATACACCTTCTGTCGCTCCGGGTCCTGAATTCCCTCTACCGTATATTTTAACATGTAGCTGTAATTCTGCTCCAGGTTGCGCCACTCGTCGAGATGAATTAACAAATCGTTTTCGCGAATCAGTTTTTCTAACCGATCAAAAGCAGGTTTTAGTTTCCGATCGGCAAGATTCTGACAGATCGTATCGTATTTTATTTTAAGGTCCTTTTCGTTCATAGCTTATCAAAGTTATACCACTTATAAAAATGATTAAATCATTTTATAATTATTTTTTAATTGATAATAATGCCGATATATAAAAACAAAATGATTGAGAGTTTGCGAACCACTGGCTCAATGTTTTTAATAGTCGGTATTACTCGAAAGACTATTAAATATCAAAAAGCTTTCCAAAAATTGCGATCGGCGCATTTGTCGGGAAATTGGTTTTTAGGCTGACAAAGTTTCAAGAAAATCAACGTCCGGCAAGGTAATTTCCCGTCCTGCAACATTTTTTTGCGTTACTGCAAGGTTTTTTCGCGTTCTGCTGAGTTTTTAGCTGTCCTGTCACCAATTTAATTATTGCCGTCTGGTTACACCAGTTTAAAAACGATGCAAATTGATGGAGATTTAGATTGAGTTTTGTGTTTACGCAACTCGCAGCTAATCATCCTAACAACAACCAACTGTGTACCGCGCCATCTTATAACTCACCATCTCATGTTCTAGAATCCAAACCGCCCTTGCCCCATTTCTTTTCGGCTAGCCTGATAAGCAGATATGATGTTTTCCATAATTTCTTCAACAGGTAATACTGTATTCAACTGTGCCGATACCTGGCCAATTTCCAATTCACCTTCATCCAGGTTCCCTTCAAAAATTCCTTTTTTAGCACGGCCCCTTCCAAGTAGCTCAAGCATAGCTTCCGGAGATTGACCGGATTTTTCGGCTTCATCAACCTGATTAAAAAAGTTATTTTTTACTAATCGTACCGGTGCCAGTTTTTTTAGTGCCAGTTTTGTTCCCCCTTCGCCCAATTCAGTAACCATGCGTTTAAAATCAGGATGTGCCGACGATTCTTCTGACACGGCAAATGCCGATCCGATTTGCACACCGTCGGCCCCTAAAACCATTGCCGCTAACATGGCTTCGCCCGATCCAATTCCCCCGGCTGACAACAATGGTAACTTTGTAGCTTTTCGCACCGATGGGATCAGTGCCATCGTTGTGGTTTCTTCGCGACCGTTATGCCCACCGGCTTCAAAACCTTCGGCAACAATAGCATCAACACCGGCAGTTTCGCATTTGCCGGCAAAAAAAGAGCTCGACACAACATGTGCCACCGTAATTCCTTTGTCTTTTAACCACCCGGTCCACTTTTTAGGACTACCGGCCGATGTAAAAACCACAGGCACTTCGTGTGCTGCAATAATATCCATAATACGTTCGGTTTCGGGATACATCAACGGCACATTCACTCCAAAAGGTTTATCAGTTGCTGCCTTTATTTTCACGATGTGCTCTTC
This sequence comes from Draconibacterium halophilum, assembly GCF_010448835.1. NCBI lineage: Bacteria > Pseudomonadati > Bacteroidota > Bacteroidia > Marinilabiliales > Prolixibacteraceae > Draconibacterium > Draconibacterium halophilum. Next base: position 2,358,713 of record NZ_CP048409.1, on the reverse strand, counting down.
CAGCGTTTCGGGGTGCATCGATCCGGCTCCCAAAAGCCCAAGTCCGCCACTGTTACTCACTGCTGAAGCCAACTTCCACCCTGAACACCAAACCATTCCGCCTTGTACTACAGGATATTTTATATGGAATAAGTTACAAATACGATTCATCTGTTTGTCTTCAAAAAATTAGATTGTGAAATTACAAATATGTAGTTAGCTCAACGATTTAACATTCGCCAAGGTTTATAAAATAATGGGAATAAAATATGTGCAGATTGGTTGAACAACTAATTGTAACTACTTTTTCTTACTGGTAGTTTTGTCATCGTAAAAAATATTCTCTTCCAGAATTTGAACAAGGGTTTCCTTTGATACCCGCCTTTTAATTTCCCCTTTTTGTGCCACCGAAATCGATCCACGCTCTTCAGAGACAATAATACACAACGCATCTGAATTTTCAGTCATTCCAATAGCTGCTCGATGACGAAGTCCCAAAGCTTTGTCCAAATCTTTTTGAGTTAATGGAAGAATACAACCAGCCGCAACAATCCGGTTTCCTTTAATAATAATAGCCCCGTCGTGCAGTGGCGAATTCTTGAAAAATATGGTACGAATAAGCACCGAAGATATTTTTGCATTAATTTTTTCTCCGGTATTAATCTGCTCATTTAACTCGGTTTCCATCGCGATAACGATTAGTGCACCGGTTTTTGTTTTCCCCATGGCCTGACAGGCCTCAACAATATTCTCGATCTGGCGATGTTTTATACTTTTTGGTTTTCCCTGACCGAACAACTTGTCAAGCATCAGTATTTTATTCACATTATAATTGGTACCGATAAACACCAGAAATTTCCTTATTTCGGGGTGAAAAACAATTATCAGTGCCAAAACACCAACACCAATAAACTGCCCCATTATCGATCCCAGCAATTGCATATTCAGCGCCCGAACGATTAACCAAACCAAATAGAGCGAAAACAGGCCGATAACAATATTAAAAGCTACCGTTCCTTTTATAAGACGATAAAGCTGATACAGTAAAAATGCCACCAGCAGAATATCAAGAATATCCAGAAATCGTATTGTTATAAATGCAAGCATTAAATGATTGTTGCTTTAATTTCACAAAATATTTTCACGGCTTCAATAGCTTCTTTTACGTCATGCACACGCAAAATATCAGCCCCCCCATTAATGCCAATGTGTTCGCAACAGACGTGCCGTTTAGTGCCGTTTCCGGGGATGCACCAAGTGCTTTCCATATCATCGATTTACGACTTAAGCCTACCATAACCGGCAATTGGTAAACCTTAAACGCATCGAGTTTATTTAATAACTCGAAATTATGGTCGAGTGTTTTTCCAAAACCAAATCCAGGATCAAGAATAACCTCTTTTACACCCAGTTTATTTAGTTTTTTTACTTTCTCGGCAAAATACTGCGCTACTTCGCGAATCAGGTCGTCGTATTGAGGATCCTCCTGCATGTTAAGCGGAGTTCCTTTTATGTGCGACAGAATGTATGGGACTTGCAACTTGCCAACAGTTTCAAACATATTTGTGTCGAGTGTACCCCCCGAAATATCGTTAATAATTATGGGCCCCACCTCATCAATAACACGAACAGCCACCCACGAACGAAACGTATCTACCGAAAGAGCAAGATCGGGAAATGCATTGTGAATAGCCTTTACTGCCGGTAAAAGTCGTGCTAACTCTTCCTTGGTAGAAACAGTTTTTGCCCCTGGTCGTGTAGAAACCGCACCTACATCAATAATGCCGGCACCATCAGCTATCATTTGCTCAATGGCTTTTAGCATCGTAGCTTCGTCTTCCATTTTTCCACCATCAAAAAACGAATCGGGCGTAATATTCACAATTCCGGCAACTACAGGAATGGATAGGTCAACTTCTTTTTCACCAAGATGTAATGTACTGTTTCGTTTCAGGAACTTACCGGCTGACTGCGTAATCAACATAAGAACTGAGCTTTTATGTTTAACAAATTATTAACGAACTATTAATTGTCGTTAACTACAAATGTAGAATAAAACGGGCCAAATTTGTCATTTTTTAATACTTTTATCCGGCAATTTTAGCATACAAAAACAGACAGAACATAGCGAATTTAGCACAATTGGCTCAATCAGAAGAAAAAAGACAAAGAACAATGGACAAAACAAATAAGCAATACGACCAGGTAATTTCAATCTGCCGTACTATTTTTTCAAAGAAAATGACCGATTACGGCACCGCTTGGCGAATATTGCGTCCGACCTCACTTACTGACCAAATATATATTAAAGCACAGCGCATTAGAAGCATTGAAGAAAAAGGCATATCAAAAGTTGACGAAGGTGTAAAACCAGAATTTATTGGTATTATCAATTACTGCATTATGGGGTTGATTCAGCTGGAACTGGGACCGTCTGACCACGAAATTCCAAACGAAAAAATCCAGGAACTTTACGACAAGTATTTCAACGAGGCCAAAATGCTGATGATGAATAAAAACCACGATTACGGTGAAGCCTGGCGAAATATGCGAATCAGCTCGTACACCGACCTTATTTTAATGAAAATACAACGTACAAAACAAATAGAAGATAACCAGGGCAAAACACTCATTTCGGAAGGTATTGATGCCAACTACATGGACATGATAAACTATTCTGTATTTGCCATGATTAAAATTGAATTTGAAAACGAAGAATAAAATCACTCTATGAATATTGTAAAACAGCTCGCCCGAATTCTTTTTGGTATTGTTTTTATTTTTTCTGGATTTGTAAAGGGAATTGATCCCTGGGGTTCGGCCTACAAATTTACCGACTACTTTAATGCCATGGGTCTGGATTGGATGCTTTGGGCAGCTTTTCCGCTGGGCGTTCTCCTGGCTTTTGCCGAGTTTGCCATTGGTGTAGCCTTTTTATTTAACTGGCGGATGCGCCTATTTTCGTGGCTGGGGCTGGCATTTATGGTCTTTTTTACGCCGCTTACCCTTTGGATCGCACTAAAAAACCCGGTAACCGACTGCGGCTGTTTTGGCGATGCACTGGTAATTTCAAACTGGGAAACATTTTATAAAAACCTGGTATTTATTGTGCTGGCCATTATTGTTGTAGCTAACCGCAACTGGTTTGCCGACAAAGTAAAAAGCAAAGTACCGGCCATTATGAGTATTGGTGTTTTTATCGTTTATTTTGGTATTGTTTTCTATTCGTACAATCATCTACCAATTTTTGATTTCAGACCTTATAAAGTGGGTACCAATATTCCTGAAGCAATGAGTATCCCCGATGATGCACCACAGGAAATCTATGAGAATATATTCTACTATAAAAACAAAAACAGCGGCGAGGTGAAAGAATTCACCGAAGACAACTACCCGTGGCAAGACACTGTAAACTGGGAATATCACGACATGGAATCAAACTTGGTGCAGGAGGGCTATGAACCACCAATTCATAATTTTATAATTGAATCGCCCGAAGGAGATGATATAAAAGACTTTTTTATTTACGACGAGAATTATGTTTTTATATTGGTGGCCTACGATCTGCATAAAACCAGCACTAAATCGCAGGACAAAATAAATGCATTGGCGCATTGGGCAATGGATCAGGGGTATTCGTTTATTTGCCTTACCTCAACTTTGCAAGACGAAGCGATGCAATTTGCTGAAAAAAATCAGGCTCCTTACGAATTCTTTAATGCTGACGAAATTACCTTAAAAACAATGATTCGTTCCAACCCGGGCTTGATTGTAATGAAAGACGGAACGATTCTGGGAAAATGGCATTACAATGATATTCCAACTCCGCAAGAAATTGAAAGCGAGTTTATAAACGAATAAAACCCGTGCTTACTGCTTTAAATTCCGTAAACAAATAGTTAATTGTATTTAAGCATTATTTTCAATAGCCCGCGAATCAATTAATTCGGTTAAATTTGTGATCGATTTTTGAAAATCTAATAAACTAAAATTCAATAATATGAGACAAAAAATAGTTGCAGGAAACTGGAAATGTAACACCACCTTGCAAGAAGGTGTTGAGTTGGCAAAAGCTGTTGACGCCATTGTAGCGAGCGAAGGTGCTAACGATGTAGTTGTTGTATTGGGAACACCATTTACACACATTACAAAAGTAGTTGAAACAGTTAATACTGACAGAATTGGTGTATCAGCTCAAAACTGTGCTGCTGAAGCCAAAGGAGCTTACACAGGTGAAGTTTCTGCTGAAATGGTAAAATCAACCGGTGCCGAATATGTTATTTTAGGTCACTCTGAGCGTCGTGAATACTACGGTGAAACAAGTGAAATTCTTAATAAAAAAGTAGCCCTTACGTTAGAAAACGGATTAACTCCGATTTATTGCTGTGGTGAAGCTTTGGATATTCGCGAAGCAGGCACACACAACGAATATGTTGTAAACCAATTGGAAGAAACAGTTTTCCAACTGTCAGCCGACGATTTCAAGAAAATCGTTATTGCTTACGAGCCAATCTGGGCAATTGGCACAGGTGTTACTGCAAGTTCTGACCAGGCTCAGGATATGCACGCTAATATTCGCGCTGCAATTACGGCCAAATTTGGCGAGGAAGTTGCTGAAGGAACTTCGATTCTTTACGGTGGTAGCTGTAAACCAAGCAACGCAAAAGAATTATTCGCCAACAAAGATGTTGACGGTGGTTTAATTGGTGGTGCTTCATTAAAAGCTGAAGACTTTATTGGAATCATCAACGGATTCTAGGTTATAAGCCATTAAAAAATATTGAAAAGCCATTTCCTCCTCAGTTAGGAAATGGCTTTTTTCGTTAACAATAAACCACTCCCAAGCCATGTTTCGATGATATTTGCTACATTTACCTCTGTTCTTAAGAAACATCTGCTAAGGCCGGGGTATTATAAGAAAGAACATTGCATTATTCTTTTGGGTCAAACTTTTTTATTGCATGAAAAAACTGGTATTATTTGTTGGTCTGTTAACCTCAATAGGCATTATCAGTTGTGATTCTTCAAAAAAATCGGAAGAAATAGCCTCATACACCTACAGTGAGAAAAAAGTAGAAATGAGCGATTCCTTAAAAGCAAAGATTCCGGTGTGGGTAGAAGAAGGGAGAATTTGCTATGGTTTGGTTATTCAGGTAACTAAAAATGATAAACCGGTGAAAGGGAAACCCGTTAAAGCCAAAGTGGTTCAAATAGACGAAAATTCGGTAAAAATGAAAGCCATTGAAACGGTAATTCTGAATGAAACAATAGATTGCAGTTTAAGAGGAATAAACAAAGGCCAGGTATGGGACGAAAAAGAAGGTGACCTTTATCTTTCGATCGATGAAGCAATTGAGGCACTTGAAAAGATGAATATTTACCAACAGGATAACTAAACCCTGTTTTAATTTGAAAATCTCCCTGCTTTTTCTCAGTAAATAAATTTAACCTTACAATTACCTCATCATCTTTCTACAATTCTTTTTAGAAGACGTATATTCTCAAATTGTACGTAAACAAATCGTTGACCTCAAATATTGACTATATTTAAAATTTTATTGCAAAAACAGGAAATTCCACAATTAAAACAATAATGAAGTGGTATTAAAAGAACAGAGTAAAAGAGTCGTTTTCGAGTGAACATATGAACCAATTTTTAAAGCATATAATTTCCCTGGTAATTACAACACTACCTTTATATCTGTTTGCTCAAAATACTTATAATTTTTCCGGAGTGGTTGAGCACATCGAAACCAAAGACCAAATAGGTTTAGTTGCCATACAATTATTGGAGCTAAATCGATGGACAACATCGGATTTAAATGGTGAGTTTAATTTTGATGATATTCCAGAAGGAATATATACGATACAAGCTTCGTGCTTAGGTTACGAAAGGTACGAGAAACCAGTTGAAATTAAACGAAATATTGCGAGCTACAATATATCTATGGAGGTTAGCTCTCTCGGATTGAATGAAATAACTGTTGTAGCCCGGGAGAATACCAGTTTAAGTTCATCTTCAACCATCGAGAATGTTGCGATTGAACATTCACAGCCTACAAGTCTTTCCGATATTATGCAGTTGGCTCCCGGCCAGATTTCTTTAAATCCCGATTTGTCAAAGGCCAATCAAATAACAATCAGGGATATAAACACCTACTCGGGAGAAGACAGAACCAGACCAGCTAATTCCAATGATGCTTTAGGAACTGCAATTATTATTGATGGAACACCAATGGACAATGATGCAAATATGCAATCAGTAAATACAACCACACAAGGTCAATCAAATGCATATTCCACAGCTGGAGGCGGAATAGATATTCGTCAAATATCAACGGATTTTATCGAATCCGTAGAAGTTATCCGGGGAATTCCATCAGTACAATACGGCGATTTAACAACTGGTGTAGTGCTGATAAAAACAAAATCAGGAAAAACGCCTCTTAAAGGAAAAGTGAAAACCGACCCAAAAATTAAACAAGTCGCAATTTCCAAAGGATTTTTGCTTGAAGGTGAAAACAAAGGAGCTGTAAATATTGAATTTGACTATACCCATTCATATGATGATTTGAGAGAACCTGCAAGTATTTATAAAAGAATAAACGGACAATTTGGCTACTCAAATACCCTTTTTAAGAAACATAATCCCTTAAGTATAAATTTTAAGGGAAATTATTTTCGCACACTTGATGACGAAAAGAAAGATCCGGACCAGCGAAAACTGGAACGTCAGCGCGAAAGAGAATCTGGTTTAGATTTGAAAATTTACGGAAAATGGTCGCTTCAAAAATGGTGGCTTGGCAACTTATCTTATAACTTATCGGGTAGCTTTAAACAGCAGAACTTTTACAACTATACATTAAATACCACTTCTGCTACTCCCATCCCAACAAGCTACTTAGCAGGAGAATATGCTGTAAATATTTTACCATCGAGTTATTATTCCGAACTAAACGTTGATGGTAAACCTTACAATTATTTTGCAACAATTAAACTCGATTCAAGATGGAAAATTGGAAAAATGAGCCACAAAGTATTGTATGGTTTTGACTGGCGGGTTTCAGGCAATAATGGAGAAGGCAGGCTGTACGACCTAACCCGGCCGCCAAGAAATGCAATTGAAACCCGGCCCCGTGCATTTAAAGATATTCCGGCAAGCAAAAAACTGGCTCTTTTTGCCGAAGATAGAATAAACCTGCCAATTGGCACTAACAACCTGGAAGCTCAAATAGGGATACGCTACAACAATTTCCTTCCAAAAGGGATCTTCTCTACCAATGGATTTAACGCTCTGGAACCAAGAATAAATGTCGCCTACAAAATAACAGATAACGACACAAAAAGAATACTTCGCAACCTTACACTCCGAGGTGGCTTCGGAAAAACATCAAAAACACCTACTATGTTGCACATGTATCCGGATGCCGCTTATATTGACAAACTGAGTTTTAATTACTCACCGGAATTAATTGTTTCAACAACAGAAGTTATTGAAGACACCAGCAATCCGAGCTTAAAACCAATGTCAAATAAAAAATATGAATTGGGAGCCGACTTCAACATTAAAGGCATAAAATTTATTGTTACCGGATTTAGCGAGAGAATCAGAAATGGCTACAGCTGGGAATACCAATACTTTTCAATAAATTACCGAAAATGGGATGATTTGGGAAAGGGATTCTTACCGGTTTTTGATAACGGAGAAATTACCTACGAGGAGAATGGAGACATCCGAATATTGCCTTATGGGCAGGAAAATGAATTCGAAAGATACAAGTCACCGATAAATAACTATAGCGTCGACAAGAAAGGAATTGAATATGTTATTAACTTTGGTCGTATAAATCCGATAAAAACAGAGTTGATGGTTGACGGTGCTTATTATCACATAAAAAGATCCAGGCATGCTGTACCGTTTTTGGAAAGGATAACTTCATCGTACCAGGGAGACTATTATCCATATCTTTCTGTTTTGCCGGGAAACTCTGGCATTATTACGCAACGTTTAAATTCCAACATCCAAACCATCACCCATATTCCTAAACTCAAAATGATTTTTTCACTCAACCTTCAAACAATTTGGATGAATAAGTTTGAAAATTTTTGGGAAAACGAATCCGGAACACCTGCTGCCTATACCAGAGGCGAGAAAAACGAAAAGCTATACGGCCAATTTTCTGCTGGGGAAATCATTTATGTGGATCCGGTAGGTTTTTATGACATGGATATGGATTACCACAAATGGCAGGATAAGTATTCGTATGAAGCCCCTACTCAACTATGGTAGAAAAGCAAGATGATGATTTTTATGACGAGGAATCGTATCCGATAACCTGGCAACTCAATTTAAAATTAACCAAGGAATTTGGAAAATTTGCGAAGTTGTCGTTTTTTGCATACAACCTGTTTAATCACCGGCCATTATATAAAGTGAAACGAAGCGGCACCTATGCCAGATTAAACCAAATTGCCTACTTCGGAGCAAACCTAACATTTAGTTTGTAAATATTTAAACCGATTTATAATTTATATCATGAGAAAATTTGTACTTATAACCATATCCTTGTTAATGTGTTTATTGCTAACAAACTGCAAAGATGATGTTACTCCCAGCTATATAACTACGGTAAAGGTAGGTTACCCTGAAGGATTTACTGTAGCAGATTTCCCAGAGAATGTTACTGTTACAGCTACCAACACAAATAACACAAGAACCACTTCAGTAACAGCAACTTCTGATGGTAACGCCATTTTTGAACTGGTTGAAGGAAATTATAATTTTACAGCAAGCTTTTCTGTTATTGGCACCGATGGGGAGGAATACATTTTTAACGGAATAATATCTAACTATTCTTTAATGGCAGAATCGGATATAGCAATGAATTTGATTTTGGTAGATAATACCGGTGGGTTCATATTTAAAGAAATCTATTATTCCGGTTCAAGAACACCTGAAGATAAATTTTATTACTCCGATCAGTTTCATGAAATATATAACAACTCGGGAGATACGCTATATGCTGATGGATTATGCATTGCAGTCCATGCCCAAACCTCAACCTCAACACTTACCAGCTGGGTTGACGACAATGATGAATTACTTGATAGAATACCTTTAACTTTTCATACATGGATAGTACCGGGTGATGGCACCGAATACCCTGTTTTCCCTGGTGAAAGTTTTGTAATTGCTCTTGATGGTATCGATCATCGAACCGATGAAAATGGAAATCCAAATTCACCTGTTAATCTTGGAGATGCCAATTGGGAGACTTATGTTGAATCTTCAGGCAAAGATTTGGATGCTTCTGCAGTACCAAACCTCACTATGATATATACAACGAATACTGCCATGCACGATTGGTCGACTTCAGTTTTCGGCCCTGCAGAAGTTCTTTTCCGACTCCCTAATAATGATTGGGAAAGCTACGTTTCTGATACCGGTAATTTTATGACAAAACCAGGAAGTTCTTCGTCTACTGAGTACCTCATGATTGACAGAGAATTTGTTATTGATGCTGTTGAATGTGCTCGTGTTGACAGAGATGATATTTATAAGCGTCTTCCTGTTGAGTTGGATGCAGGTTATACCTATATAGAGGCGGGCACTTATTCATCATTATCCGTTCGACGTAAAGCAAAAATGATTATAGGTAGCCGCGTAATTTATAAAGACACCAATAATTCTTCAGAGGATTTTTTGCATGATTTAGTTCCAACTCCAGGAATACATCCTACAAGTTTAGAAGAATAAACTCAGAAACAATAGAAATCGCCTGCCATTACAAAAGGTGGGTACTATAAATGTTTTGCTTGAGATGACTAAACTTAAGATTGTTTTTATTCTGACTTTATCCTTTTTTACTACAGAAAGGATTTTGGCAAATAACACACCAAAGGATAGTACATTCAATTCATTAAAACTTTTCAAACTAAAAAACCATTGGCTTAACAGTGGAAATTTGGCTGGCTTAACTTTTAACTCCAACGAAAACATTGGTGAAGTTTTCGGGGAATATAAATTGTCAGATGGAGATTTCCGAAAGGTGCGGGAGGCGACACATTTGGAAAACTACTCACTTTATTCCGAAAGTTACCTGGTAGTAAATAAAATTCATTATTATGGAAAATTTGCGTACCAAAACAGTGATGAAACGGGGAATTTATATACCGGGCTTTTTAATCCCTACAGAGAAAATCCATATATTATCGGAGATTCGATTCCTGGTGCTAACATTCACAAAGAAAGTTTTCAGCTTTCGGGGGTATTGCAACAAAACTTAGCAATAAACTTTCGGTTGGATTAATAGCTGATTACCACATTGGAAAAAGTGCAAAACAAAAAGATCCGCGCCCTCGCACACTCGTTTCCGATTTTTCACTGCGTCCATCAATTATTATACCTATTTCAAACAGTAATCTTGGTATAGATCTGGCTTACCGAAATCGAAAAGAAGATATTGATTATAAACAAGTAGTATTAGATGATCCTGATCCTACATATTTTATGTTTAAAGGAATGGGATTTTTTACTTCAGAAACAGGACAATCAAAATCGCGATTTTACAATCATAACAGTTTATCAGCGGGAGCACAGTATGACACTAAATTACTCGGATTTCGGTCGTTAACAGAAATTAGAGGAACATACGGCAAGGAAACAACGGAGGACGGATCAAATACAATTAAAAAAGAAGATGCCGGCGATTGGAAAACTTTTGAAGTTGAACTAAATCAACAGCTTACCAAACAGACCAATAATACGATTCAAAAAATTACCTTTAACACATCGTTTTTTAATGCAGACGGAATTGAATATATACAAGATGCTATTTTAAATGATGATAATTCTACTGAATACATTACCTTATCAAAAAACCTAAAACTTAATCAGAAGAGATTTAACACCTGCGTGAGATTTAACTATTTAAAACTTTACGACTACGAACAAATAAACTGGGAAAGTTCGGTATTCTCTCGTTTAAAGTTAAACACCGAAAAGTATTATTACATTCCTGAGATTTTTAATGCCAACTATTCAAATATTGAACTGGGAGTAAATTTTGAAAAGAACTTTTACTTTGGGAAATTTCGTTTTGCCCCTGAGATTAGACTGAAATATCGTTACACTTTTGATCAGGAGCTTAATCTTTCAAACGACGAAACAATTACCCGTCGACAAAACAAACAACTTTATATCCGCGATTTTGAAATCGATACAGCCGATTATTTCAATATTGCTACCCAGGTAAATTGGGGTTACAAATTGTCAAAATCGGAAAATATTGACGAACTTTTTTTACGAATTGTATACCAATATCAGCAAGTATCGCATTCGAATGAAGAAAATGGAATTTTAACTATAAAACTTGGATTTATGTTCCAGTAACTGCTAATCAGAATAAGATGAACGCAATTGAATGTAAAAACCTAACCCACTATTACGGCAAAAAGCTGGTTTACGAAAACCTGAATTTTAACGTTCAGAGTGGAAGTATATTGGGGCTGCTGGGGAAAAATGGCACCGGAAAAACAACCACTATTAATATCCTAAATGGATTTTTGCAGCCGCAAAGTGGCGAATGCCTGATTTATGGCGAGAACACACAACATCTTTCGCCGGAGAACAAAGCCCGAATAGGTTTTCTTATTGAAGGACACGTTCAATATGCATTTATGAACATCCATCAGATCGAGAAATTTTACTCGAAATTCTACCCTAAATGGGATAACGAACCCTACTGGCAATTAATGTCGAAACTTCAGGTTTCGCCAAAGCAAAAAATATCTACCATGTCGTGTGGGCAGCGTTCGCAAGTAGCGCTTGGGCTTATTTTGGCACAAGATCCCGATTTGCTTATCCTCGACGATTTTTCGATGGGCCTCGATCCCGGGTACCGCCGTTTGTTTATCGATTACTTACGCGAATATGCCAAAGCTAAAAACAAAACCATTTTCACCACTTCACATATTATCCAGGATATGGAACGCCTGATCGATGATCTGCTAATTATGGATTTTAACACAGTGTTGGCGCAACGCAATGTAAATTCGTTTATGCAGGAATTTAAACAGTTTTACCTGGAGCTTGAAAATCCGTCTATCGATCTTTCGGGAGAAGACTTTGTAAGTAATATTGAGAAAGTAAATAATAAAATTGAACTCTACACTTACGAATCGGAAGATAGGATTCTGAACTTCTTGAAAAACAATGGGATTGCGCACAAAAACTTTCAAAAAATTGAAATGGGACTGGAAGATGCATTTATTGGATTAACCGGAAAATATTAGCAAAATGTGGAAATCGATTATATATAAAGAATGGCTAAAAATCAGATGGGTTACAACTATTTATGCAGCACTCGGCGTTTTAGTCGTTGGAAATATATTTCTAAAAGTTCAGCACGATTTTGTGTTTAACGAAACAGCAAACTATTGGTATAGCATCCTTTTCCAAGGGCATCAATTCTTTGCCTACAGTTTGTTCAAATTTGTACCTGTTGCCGGAGGGCTGGCAATTGCCTTAGCCCAATATTTTCCGGAGACCGTTAACAAACGAATTAAGCTCACATTTCATTTACCTGTTAATGAAAACAAAGTGCTGCTGATTATGATCCTGTTCGGTGCATTTTGCCTGTTCGCGATTGGTACAGTTATCGTTCTGCTGTTTGCCGCACTGAGTTTGGCTTATTTTCCTGCTGAGATCATTCAAGCTTCGTTAATTTCTGTGGCGCCCTGGTTTTTGTGTGGATTTGTAGTTTATTTTTTCACCGCTTTAATCGTTTTGGAGCCGGTATGGAAATATCGTTTTCTATACCTGTTAGTGGCTGCAACTTTCGTCCCCATTTATCTTCAAACCGCCACAACAGGAGCTTATTACCCCGCCCTGCCGCTGTTAATTGTCTTCGCTGTTCTTTTATCATTTGTATTGTTGTTTTCGGGATACCGGTTCAGAAAAGGAGAAATGTAATATGGTAAAAATCAGCAGATATATTTTAGTTTTTTTAGCCATTGTAGGTTTGTCAATTGTGCTGCCAAAACTGTATTGGATGGCATTTGAAAAACCCGTCAGACCCCCGTTTATTCAATATAGCTGCATTGATCATGATTTTATGATCTTTCGTTCGGGCGAAGAATCAAAATGGTCAAACTCGGAGGGAAAAGTATTGTCACGTGACGTGTATGAAAAGAAATTACCACTAATGTATACGCAACAGCTGGTTATGAATGGATCAATGCCTGATTCCGTAAATGGCCTAAAAATCAATATTCAACATGCCAGCACTTTTCGGTCTTCATTCAGGGTAAAACCGGAAGAAATTCATGCCCCAAAACCCAAACTATTTCCTTTGTTTGAATCGCAATCGGGCCGTGCAAACCTCAATATGCCCGACGATTTTTTTCGCATTACCTGGCGCATGGAGTTTATTGATGCCAAAACAAATAAAATACATGAGGAAAAAAGCCGGATGTTCTCGGCAGTACTTTATAAACGTGGTTTTCAGTTTCCGGCAAAATCAATAAACGGAATTCCAACCACTCGTAAATCGTGCGACGAAGGTTATTTTGTTATCGATTCAGCCGACCAGCTTTTCCATATTAAAATGCAAAAGGGTTTACCTTTTGTTCGCCAAGTTGAACTACCGGAAGGGATGAAATTAAAAACCATCCAGAGTGTCGATTTTAGCGACAAGCTCTATTATGCTTATCTATTTACCGAAAATAACCAGTTGTTTGTGCTAACACAATACGATTATCTGCTGGAGAGATTTGATGCAGATAATATTAATCCGGATAAATATGAAGTCAGAATTTACGGCGATTATTTTAATTTTAATGTAACAACCATTGGCGACGGTTTTATCAGAACTCAGGTACTGAACAGAGACTATAAAAAAGTTGACGAATATTCAGAAACCTGGCAAACAAAAACTGAGCGAACCGAGGGTCAAATTGCACAATTGCTTTTCCCTGCTCAACTTAAAATGACCGACAGCAACTCAGGTTATATAAATTTCTTTGTCAGCACAAATAAATCTTTTAGTTGGCTAATAATTTGCTTTTTACTCATCATTACTCAATTCCTGATTATCAGAAAACGAAAGAAAAAAATAAAAACCCAGCTTATTGATTTACTTCTAATTGGGATATGCGGAATTTTTGGTTTTATCGCCGTAAACGTATTTCCAAATAAATTTATTGATTAAAAAAATGAGTTGTGCAGTCAGCAACTCTCCCGTGGCCGTTTTTTTATACCTTCGCGCGAAATACCGTACCAATGGATTACCTAAAAATAAGCATACAAATTACTCCTTTCCAGGAGTGGTTACGCGACGTTTTAAATGCTCAACTAGCGGAAGTTGGTTTTGATAGTTTTATTGAAACTCAAACCGGATTTGAAGCTTTTATTCCCTCGGACAGCTATTCAGAAGAAAGCTTAAGCACCGTTCTTGAAACTTTTTCAGATAATTTTTCTTTCGTAGTAGAATCGGAATTCATTGCTGACCAAAACTGGAATAAAGAATGGGAAAAAAACTATTTCAAACCGCTGGTAATCGGTGGCGAATGTTTGATCAGAGCTCCGTTTCACACTGAATACCCCGAGACAAAATACGAAATTATTATTGAGCCAAACATGGCCTTTGGCACGGGTAACCATGAAACAACCGCCACCATAATTGAGTCGATTTTACAAAATGATCTCAAAGGAAAAACAATCCTCGATATGGGCTGCGGAACAGGAATTCTCAGTATTCTTGCATCGATGAAAGGTGCCGAACAAATTACTGCCATCGACATTGACAAGTGGTCGTACGAGGGGACACAAGAAAATGCAGCGCTGAATAAGATCACAAATATTAATGCAAAACTGGGTGATGCCAGCCTGCTCGGAGAAGAAAAATACGACCTGATTTTTGCCAACATTCATAAAAATGTTTTGCTGAACGACATGCCAACTTATTATTCAGTATTAAAAAAACGAGGGACACTGATAATGAGTGGGTTTTACACCGAGGACATTCAGGATATAGTTGTAAAAGCCGAAGAGCTGGGACTGACCAATGCCGGATTTATGGAGAAGAATAATTGGGTGGCACATACATTTGTGAAACCGGATTGATAAAAATTGAGCGCTGAGACGGTGAGATTTTGAAATAATGGCAAAGGAAGGAATATGACTTGTAGCTCCTAATTATGATTGAATGAGATTGAATATTGCAACAGTTAACTTTGTACTTTTACCTTAAACTATTACCTTAACTTTAAAAACCATGCAAGACCTTTTTAATTACTTCGTTAAGCGTTGCGATTCGCTGAATGAAAAAGAGGTGCCCGGCTCCATTACCGGCCGACTAAAAAAACTTAACCGGCGCGACAGAGAAGCATTAAAAAGCCTGCTGATTAAAAAGGGAAAACAGTTGGAAGCATCCGGGCATAAGCATGTTATTTCCTGGCTGGAAACTTGTATTACACTCATTAACCAGCATGCCTTTCACTTTAACCACGTATTTTTCAGTCCGGGCCACCAGATTAAAAACGAAATTAAACAGTTGCTCGATCACGCAACAGAAACAGTCGACTTATGCATATTTACTATTACCGATAACGAACTCGCAAAAAGAATAATTTCCTGCCATAATCGTGGAGTGAAAGTACGCATCATTACCGACGATGAAAAAATTGCAGATTACGGCTCAGAGATTTTAATATTGGCACTGGCTGGTATTCCTGTAAAAACCGATCATTCGCATTATCACATGCACAATAAATTTGGTATTATCGATAAGCAGATTGCTATAACCGGCAGTTTTAACTGGACCTATACTGCCACCAAACACAACCAGGAAAACCTGGTAGCTACTACAAAATTTGAGATTGTTAAACAGTACAATGAAGAATTTAACCGGCTTTGGACGGAGTTATTTGAGCTGCCAAAACTAAAATAATCTGCACCAAATTAAACTTTCGGAACAGCTTCATGGCGTGGAAGCTCCCAGATTTCAAGATCGCGAATCACTTTCCCATCAATAACAAAACGCAAGGCAGTGCAAACTTTATGAAAGCCCTTGTAACCGGCAGCACCTGGATTGATGTGCAAAAAATTAAGCTTTTTATCGAAAATCACTTTTAGAATATGCGAATGCCCACTGATAAACAAATCGGGGGAGTTGTTATAAATATCAGGTTTTACATAGCGTTCATAACGTCCCGGATAACCACCAATGTGTGTCATCCAAACATCCACCTCCTCGCATTTAAACCGTTGGTGCATTGGATGTACTATACGCACATCCTGCCCGTCGATATTTCCGTACACACCACGCAAAGGTTTAAAAGCAGCCAATTGGTCAGCAGTTTCAATATTTCCAAAATCGCCGGCATGCCATATTTCATCCACCTTGTCGAAAAAGGTATAAACTCGTTCATGAATAAATCCATGTGTGTCCGATAACAGTCCAATTCGTTTCATTAAAATTTGTCTTATTGCTACAAATTAAGTTAAATTTGTTAAAGACAACTTCTACAGCTTATTCAAAAGCAGAATTTTCTTTTTTAATTCCGTTTTGGCATAGAAGATTAAATATTATAACATCAAACTAAAACTGAAATTATGATTACCATAGTAGCTAAATTTATAGTGGATAAAACACAGGTATCAACATTTATGAAACTTATTGATGGATTGGTAGAAGCATCGCGTGCAGAGGAAGGAAATATTGAGTATGTTTTGCATAAAAAGGTAGACGATCCATTAACCTTTTGCCTGATAGAGAAATGGAAAGATCAGGCAGCAATTAGCTACCACAACAATACACCCCATTTTACCAGTACCGTTCCTAAAATTGGAGAATTGGGAGAAGTTAGTATTGACGTTTACGAACTGGTATAAAAAAAACGAACCAGACCGCTGCCGTTTGATTACGGTAACGGCCTTTAATCTATACAGATGAAACAAGTAGTAATCGTACGACATGGCAAAGCTGTACCTTACGGGTACGAAGATGATTTTACACGCGACCTGCGTGAACGTGGTAAAAACGACGCAAAACTGGTAAGCAAGGATCTTAAAAAACAAGGGGTAATTCCAGATACAATTATTTCAAGTCCTGCCAAGCGTGCATATAAAACAGCCATGATCTTTGCCGAAAATCTTGATTTCAAACGACAAGACATTATTACTGTTGAAGATATTTACGATGGATTAAGCACCCACGAGTTTTTGGAGTTGATACACAAATTACCTCCCAGTTCCAACACCGTATTCTTTTTTGGTCATAATCCGGGATTTTACTACTATGTCTGCAATTTACTCGATGAATTTTTCAGCGACATGCCCACCACATCAACCGTTGGAATAAATTTCGATGTTGATAATTGGGAACAAGTAGAAGCACGAAGTGGCAAACTGAAATTCCATCTGGTTCCGCGGATGTTTAAATAATTCCTTTTGATACTGCACTTTTTAAACTTTAGTTTATTAAAAACACCGAATATCTTTATTATCGGTCGATTTTATTTTCTAAATTAGCATAACAATTGTGACAGAACTTTATTCTATATCACAATCAATCAATATTTTGAGGCAGAATACTTATATAGAATGCAGAAATCTAAAAAAAACCTCGAACTACAAAAGGTAATTGTTGTTAAGGATGGCATACAATAAAAACAGAAAAACTGGATAAAACATGGATGAATTTATGGCTGCCAGAATGCAAATGGCCGTTTCGTTAGGATTTCATATCGTATTTGCCTGCATAGGAATGGTAATGCCCTGGTTTATGTTTGTTGCTGAGTGGAAATGGCTGCGAACAAAAAATCCGGTTTACCTTGATTTGGCAAAAGCATGGGCAAAAGGTGTAGCTATATTTTTTGCCGTTGGAGCGGTTTCAGGAACTGTATTATCGTTTGAGCTGGGCATGTTATGGCCCACGTTTATGGAGCATGCCGGACCTATTTTCGGGATGCCTTTTTCGTGGGAAGGAACAGCTTTTTTTGTAGAAGCCATTGCCCTGGGATTATTTCTTTACGGCTGGAAACGCCTAAACAAATGGGTACATCTTTACACCGGAATGGTAGTTGGAATTTCCGGTGTTTTATCAGGAATTTTTGTAGTTTCAGCTAATGCATGGATGAACGCTCCGTCGGGTTTCGACTGGGTGAATGGACAAGCCATTAACATCGATCCGGTTAAAGCCATGTTTAACAAAGCCTGGTTTTCGCAGGCTCATCACATGACTATAGCCGCCTTTTCGGCAACTGGTTTTGCGGTGGCCGGAGTGCATGCTGTTTTATACATGAAAAACAAACTGGAGATTCACGCTAAAGCCATTACCATTGCCCTGGCTTTTGCATCGGTGGCAGCTATTTTGCAACCTTTAAGTGGCGATCTGGCTGCTAAGAACGTAGCCGAACTGCAACCGGCAAAACTGGCTGCTTTCGAGTCGCATTTCGAAACGCAGGAAAAAGCTCCGCTTATTATTGGTGGAATTCCTGATGTGGAAAACCGCGAAGTAAAATACGCGATCAAACTGCCCGGATTTCTGAGTTTTCTGGCGCATGGCGATTTTAATGCCGAAGTAAAGGGCCTGGAAGAGTTTCCGGAAGAAGAATGGCCACCTATTCCCATTACCCATTATTCTTTTCAATTGATGGTTGGAATCGGAATGTTTTTAATGCTGATAGCCGCCCTGTTTTTTGCCGGAACCTACAAATGGAAACACTGGTTTGAACAAAAATGGTGGCTGCGTATGCTGGCCATAGCCACGCCACTGGGTTTTATTGCTGTCGAGGCCGGCTGGATCGTTACCGAAGTGGGCCGTCAGCCATGGATTATTTATGGCATAATGAAAACAAAAGATTCATTAACTCCAATGCCCGGCATACAGTATACTTTTTATACGATTACTGCGGTTTATGCCATATTAACTTTTGTGGTTATCTGGTTGTTGAGCCGCCAAATTAAACTATTACAATCAAAATATCTGCAAAATGGCTGAAGCTAATCTCATCATACTTGTTATCTGTTTATTGCTTTATGTTATACTTGGAGGTGCCGATTTTGGCGGTGGCATTCTCGAACTGTTATCGCGTGGAAAAGCATCAAAAATTGTATCGCGTGCCATAGCACCGGTCTGGGAAGCCAATCACGTTTGGCTAATTCTGGTGGTTGTAATCCTTTTTGTTGGATTCCCATCGGTATATTCAACTATTCTTACGGCATTGCACATTCCTGTTCTGTTGGTACTCATTGGCATTATCATGCGTGGTTCAGCTTTTACTTTCAGACAATACGATATTGAAGAGGAACCTACGAAAGCCATATATTCAGCTATTTTTCGCTTCTCCAGTGTTTTTACCACGTTCTTTTTAGGTGTAACCGTTGGCGGACTTATCCTCGGTGAAATCTCGATGAATTACCAACTTGGGTTTTATGCCGTATACATCCATCCGTGGCTTAACTGGTTTTCAGTAAGCATGGGCTTGTTTGTGGTACTTTTGTTTGCATTTCTGGCAGGTATTTTTACCGTTAGCGAAATAGAGGACAAAGACTACATTATCTATTTCACACGCATGACCAAACGTTTGCTAATCGCTTTGGTTGTAATGGGATCAATTGTTTTTGCAACAGCAAAACTTGCTGGTCATTCGTTATTGAAAGACTTTATAAACTCCTCCATAAGTGTAACCTGTATTGTTTTAGCAACGCTGGCGCTGCCCGCATTCTGGTATTTTCTGAACAAAAACAAAGGCAACTGGCTGCGACTAACGGCAGGATTCCAAACTATCTTGCTCGTAACAGGGTGGTTTGCCATTCAGTTTCCGGTCCTGGTAAAAACAAACAGCGGTCACGATATTACAATACAAGCTGCAAAAGCACCGCACCAAACGCAGTTTTATCTATTGATTGCATTGGTTGTTGGTGTGTTGATTATTTTCCCGGCCATGGGATACCTGTATAAAACATTTAAATTCAGCGAAGAACCGGAATCGTAAAACATACATTTATCTACTTTCTATCTGAGGGAACAACTGGATTTTATGGTTTGTAACCGACTTCTTAGATTATAAAAGATCAGAATAACAATTTTACTAACTTTGGCATTTGAAAAGTTTTGAATCCATGCAGTTATTTTATGTTCCAACGATTTCAGGTGCCGAAGTTGTTTTAAATGAAACCGAATCGAAACATGCCGTTCGTGTGCTTCGCTTAAAAGAAAACGACGACATTGAGCTTGTTGATGGCAAAGGCGGCTTTTACAAAGCCCAAATTATCGATGCCAATCCGAAAAAATGTGAACTCAACATAATTGATTCGCAAACCGAATTCGGTAAGAAAGATTTTCATTTACACATTGCCATTGCCCCTACCAAAAACATCGATCGCACTGAGTGGTTTCTGGAAAAATGCACCGAGATCGGAATTGACGAGATTACTCCTATTCTCTCGGAACATTCGGAGCGAAAAGTGATAAAACCCGAGCGTTTGGAGAAGATATTGGTTTCGGCCATGAAACAATCGGTTAAAGCATACCTGCCCAAACTAAATGAGTTGACAAAACTCCCCGATGTAATTTCACAAGCCACAGAAACAAAAAAATTTATCGCTCACTGTAATGATGGCGAAAAGCAACACCTGAAAAATAGTGTAAAATGTGGCGATAACGTGCTGATTTTAATTGGTCCGGAAGGCGATTTTAGTACGGAAGAAGTGAAACTGGCGCAAGAAAATGGTTTTGAGGCTATCTCGCTTGGAAATGCACGTTTACGAACCGAGACAGCCGGAGTTGTTGCCTGTCATATTGTTAATTTGGCAAACGATTAATAACAAACAAAGAACTCGGAATTGAAATCGATAGATATTTTGAGCCTATCAATTATTCTTGAGCGCATTATATTGCTCCGGCGTATCCATATCTTCCAATATATCACCACATTGTATGGCATTTACATGTTGTGAATAATACCGAAAGACAGTTTTTGCGCCCTGTTTCCCATTTAATTTTGATAACTCATCAAAGTAACAACGGTCAAATAAAACGGGAACGCCCTGCCACCCCGATTCAGATTGCGATACAATTATCTCTTGTTTTTCCGGCTCAAAAGTTTCAGACAGTTTGTTTAAATGAGTAGTTGTAACAAGTGGTTGGTCGATCAATGTTATCAGCACTCCTTTACAATTAGGATATAGTTGTTCAACGAATTTAATTCCGGCGGCAATGGAAGTTCCCATCCCCTTTTCCCAGTTTTCGTTCATGGTGAATTTAATTGGTAAGTCTTTAAGTTTTGGGATGATACCTTCTGCACAACTTCCCAGAACAACCACCACAGGATGACCTGTCGTTAATAATATATTTACCTGGTGTTCGATTAAAGTTTGTTCCCCCCAAGGCAGAAGTTGTTTGGGCTGCCCCATTCTTCGGGAAGCACCTGCTGCAAGTAAAATTATTGGAATGTTATTCATGAATTGCTCCCACTTTTTCGCGCAAAGCCAGGGGCTTCTGTTTGCGTACCACGCTTAATATTTCTGCCAGAATAGAAACCGATATCTCTGCAGCATTCTCAGCGCCGATATTAATTCCAGCCGGCCCATGGATTTGTTCAATAAATTCAAGCGAAAGATCGGGAATCTGTTCCAGTAACATTGAAATTACACGTTCCCTTCGATTTACCGACCCCAACAAACCAATATAGGCCGGATTGATTTCTTTTAAAGCCATTAAATATTGCACGTCTTTATTAAAACTGTGCGTCATTAAAACAACTGCAGTTTGTTCATCAATGGCCGAGGTATCAATATCATCAAAAGAAGGAGTAAGCAAAGAAGCTGCTCCCGGGAAATAATCACATGATTTTGACTCTTCAGGCGATGCGATAATCGTTACTTTCCATCCCAACAATTTAGCAGCCTGACTCAGCTGAACTGCATCGTGCTCAGCACCAAATATAAACAGTTGAAACAAAGGCTCGAAGGTTTGCGAAAAACATTTCTGGTTATCCGTTTCGTCACTCTTAAAATCAGGATTCAGCGAATATTCTGTACCATTAAAATTAAGTACCGAGCCAATTTTATCGTACTCTCCTACTTCAGAATAAAAAAATGAATTCATTTCAAAAGCCCTCCTGCTTTTCAACTGACTTTCAAAAGCTCCCAAAAGAGCTTCTGATAGTAACACGGGTTCTATTAATACATAAATAACCCCCTCGCAGCCAATCCGATAACGGCCATCATAAGTAATTACTTTGGGCGTATTCGTGCGAAAAACACTTTGTGCCTGACGTTCGATTTCGCTTTCAACACAACCGCCGCTAACGGCTCCTGCATACTCACCATCTTCGCAGATTAACATCCTGACACCAGGCCGGCGGTACGATGAGCCTTCAAGATCGACTACCGAAACAAATACAGCCTTTTTACCTTGCTGCTGCCAGTTTTTTAATGTGTCAAACAGTAACTTTAGTTCGTGCGTCATTTCAAAAATATTAAAGGTTAGTTACGCTGGGCAAAGCCATCAGAGAATGCACTTACCTGAATTTAACTAAATAAAAATACACCAAATATTTATAAACCAACATTATAACAAGAAAATAATTAATACTGTTCAATAAAAAGTCAATCAATGACATAAAATTTTTAGTAAAAAATAACCGCGTTTATTAAAATACCTGAATGGCTAAATAAACTGAACAAATTGGCGCTTTTAAAGTTAAATAAGCATGTTGAAAATTGAAGATAAGCTGGGCAGAAGGTTCGAAAAGTTGAGAATAAGTCTGCTGAACTCGTGCAATTTTTCCTGTATTTATTGTGTTGATAGTGAGTTTGATGAAAGTGCGAACATTGAAATTGATAAAAACGGTACCGACAAACCAATTTCAGTAGAAGAATTTACTCAATTAATTCAGGCGGTGCATCGATTAACTGGTTTAAAAAGCGTTCGGTTAACCGGTGGTGAACCTTTGCTTTACTCCAATCTCTACCCACTTATCGAGAATATTAAAGAGCTGGGAATTAACGATATTCGCCTAACCACCAACGCTTTTTTTCTAAAAGAAAATGCAGAAAAACTGCTTAATGCTGGTGTAAAATCAATTAATATTTCGGTTGATGCTATCGATAATAAAACCTTTGGAAAAATAATACGAAGATCCGATACATCACGGGTTTTCCAGGGAATTGAAGCAGCCATAAATGCAGGATTGAACGTAAAATTGAATGCGGTTATCATGCGGGGGAAAAACGACTCGCAGATTGTTCCGCTACTTGATTATGCGACAGAACTGGGAGTAAAGATCCGCTATCTGGAGTTAATGAAAATGGGGCATTTATACCATTCGGAGAACAGCCTTTTCTTTTCGGAGAAGGAGATTCTTTCAACGATTCAGGATAAATACCAAATTGAAGAAATTAAAAGAGAACACGCATCAACAGCAAATTACTGGCGCACTTCAAACGGAGGTGTTTTTGGGATAATAGCCAATGAATCGACGCCATTTTGCCACGACTGTAACCGTTTACGACTAGATAGCAACGGCTACTTTTTTGGCTGTCTGAGCAATGCTCATGGCGAAAAACTGATGCCGTATATCCATAACGACAAGCTACTTGCTGAGAAACTGAAAGGATTACTGCTGCTTAAACAAGCGGTTAAATTCCACGGCAGCGAATTATCAATGAGAAATATAGGAGGCTAAAAATGAATAGAAAGATTGTATGTTTTGCAGGACTTAAAAAGTTCTTTGGCGACGAAACCAGCATTGAAATGGCACCGGAAGAAAGTTATGCCAACTTACTTGAAAAACTGGGTGAATTAAACCCGGAAGCAAAAGAGGTGCTCACCAGCTGCCGGATTGCTGTGAACGAAAAATTTGTTCCGCTAAACGAAACGATAAATGACCAAACCACATTGTTTTTAATTCCTCCCTCAAGTGGAGGATAAATCAATAGATATGAAGCACATACAAAATACGAAGATCAATTACAGCGCACTTTTCGATGAATTCAGGCATCCACTAAGTGGTGCAGTTGTATTGTTTAGCGGCGAAGTACGTGATAATAACAAAGGCCGCGACGTAACACATTTGGAATACGAAGCCTACGCACCGATGGCCAATAAAATGATCAGTGAAATTTTAGCGGAAGCCAAATCGCGCTTTAAACTTAACCAGGCAGCTTGTGTTCATCGCGTTGGGCGTGTTGAGATCAGTGGATGTGCAGTTGTGGTGATCACGGGCTCCGGCCATCGGAAAGAAGCTTATGATGCTAATCGTTACATCATCGACCGGGTAAAAGGTGAAGTACCCATCTGGAAACACGAGTTTTTTGCTGACGGTACCAGCGAATGGGGTCAAAACTGCGATTGCAATACCGAAGGACACGATCACCATAATCATTATGAAAGAGCTGAATAAGGAAGATCTTTCGCGGTTTACACGTCATTTTTCACTGTCGGAAATTGGCAAAACGGGGCAGAAAAAATTAAAGAATTCACGTGTATTGGTAATCGGTGCCGGGGGTCTGGGAAGTCCTTTAATGGTGTACCTGGCCGCCGCGGGAATTGGCAACATTGGCATTGTAGATGATGATATTGTCAGCACCTCAAATCTTCAACGCCAAATTCTTTATACTTCGGCAGAAGTGGGGCAAATAAAAGTTGAAATCGCTGGCCAAAAGCTGAAAGCATTATACCCCGAAATTGAAATTCAGACTTTTGACACAAAACTGGATGAATCCAACGCAGAAGACCTTTTTCAACAATACGACGTAATTGCCGATTGCACTGACAATTACAAAACCCGCCAGCTAATTGGCACAAAATCGGCAGGTTTGAACAAACCACTGGCTTTTGCTTCGGTGCTAAATTTTGAGGGGCAAATAAGTGTATTCAATTACAAAAATGGCCCTGTTTATGGCGATCTTTTTCCAACAACACCTCAAGACGGAGTTTATAACGAAGATGACATTGGTCTCCTTGGAGTCCTGCCCGGAATAACCGGAACATTACAAGCCAATGAGATTATCAAAATCATTACCGGTTACGGCGAAGTAATCAGCGGAAAGCTATTGGTTTTTAATATCCGTGATAACCGCTTTAATCTGTTTCGGTTTTAAATTCTCCTATTTTTTAAATAAAAGAATCTACGTGATATCACGTAGATTTCATTTCTAGCCAATACTGTTTTTTACAAATGGCTGATGATAATACCGTTCACCGTTGGCTTTGTATAAGGCATTTGCCAGCGCTCCCATAACCGGAGGGTAAGGTGGTTCCCCTAATCCAGTCGGGTCTATATTATTCTTAACAAAATGTACTTCTATTTCTTTTGGTGCTTCAGTATGCCGGATCAAACGGTACATATCGAAATTATTTTGTTCCGGTTCACCTTCGTTAAAGGTAATTTCGCTATACATAGCATGACCGATTCCATCTACAATACTTCCCTCCGTCATGTTTACAGCAGCATCGGGATTTACCACAATCCCGCAATCTACCGAAGCATATACTTTTTCGATTACCGGATTGTCACTAGTGTTGGCAATGTCTACCACATTTGCCACATAAGAATTATGACAGAAATAAGCGGCAACACCCCGGTTTTTGCCTTCCGAGTTTGTATCCCAACCCGATTTTTCGCGAACCTGTTCGAGTACCCCGGCATAGCGGGCTGCATCATAATCATTGTTGCTTCCCACCGGATTTTCCTGTGCGCGTTTTAGTAAGTCGAGACGAAACTGAATAGGATCTTTACCGGCAGCTTCCGCCACTTCATCCAGAAACGATTGTTCAGCTACGGCATTAAAATTGGAGCCGGGAGCACGAAAAGCTCCGGTGCTAATGTTGGAATCCACAGTCCAGCCTTCAGCAAGGTAGTTATCTACCGATCCTGCCGGAAAACGATTGGCATGTAAAGGACTACTCGGGATACCTCCCATTCGTACATGAAAACCAATAAGATTATTGTCGGCATCCAACGCTGCACGATATAAAGCATGATAAGCCGGACGATAAATTCCGTAGGACATATCGTCTTCGCGCGAGTATATCAATTTTACGGGTGCTTTCATTTTTTGCGATATAACGGCCGCCTCCACCATAAAATGGCCATACAGACGACGTCCGAAACCACCACCCATGCGGGTCATTTTCACATCCACTTTTTCGAGTGGAAGTCCAAGCCGCGCGGCAACAGATTTCTCCATGAACTCAGGCGTTTGTGTCGGTCCTGCCAATTGTGCAAAATCCTCCTTCACGTCGGCAAAAAAGTTCATGGGCTCCAAAGGACTATGTGCCTGGAAAGGAGCCGTATAGGTTCGCTCAATTACTTTTGCTGCATTTTTAAACGCTTCTTCCGGATTTCCGTCCCTACGTTCTTCTCGTCCGGAACTGGCGGCTGCTTCCTCCATTTTTTTGTAGTGCTCTGCTGTACTTTCAAAACCGGCAGGAACACCTTGCGCATTGTCATCAGAAATAGGTTCCCACTCAACATTTAGCATCAGTTTGGCATTCATCACTTCATAGGTTGAACTACCAACGATTGCCACCAATTCTGTAAAAGCAGTAATATCCGACCATTGCAGTTCATAGTCGTCATTATAAGTTTTTATGGAGAATACATCTTTTATTCCGGGCATGGCTTTTGCTTCGGTTGCATCAAACGATTTCAGTTTCATTCCAAAAGCCGGAGGATGTTCGATCATGGCAATCAGCATTCCCTCCTTTTTATAATCGAGCCCAAACAAGGGTTGTCCAGTAATTATTTTTTGACCATCTACATTTTTTCTGGAGGTGCCAATAATCGTAAAATCATTTATATCTTTCAACTCTACCTCTTCGGGAACCGTTAATTCAGCAGCCGCTGCAGCCATTTCTCCGTAACCCGCTTCTTTCCCACTGCTTTTATGATACAAAACTCCTTCTTCTGTTGTAATTTCATCTACCGACACTTTCCATTCGTGGGCGGCAGCTTCACGCAACATCCTTCTGGCCGTTGCACCAGCCATCCGAAGTCCGTTCCATCCTTGCCGGATAGACTGGCTACCTCCGGCCAGTTGTCGGGTAAAAATATCGGTATTTAGCGGCGCCTGTTCTACCATTACAAATTTCCAGTCAACATCCAACTCATCTGCCACTATCATTGGCATCGATGTCTTTACATTTTGTCCAATTTCGGGGTTAGGCGACATAATTGTAACTGCTCCGTTATTTCCGATTTTCAAAAAACCGTTTAACTCATACCATTCATCCGGCATGGTTAATTGTTTTGGAGAATCGGTGGTGCAAGCCGGAGCAAACCAGCTAAAGCTGAGCAGTAAACCACCACCTGCCAAAGCAGAACTTTTTATGAAGGAACGTCTGTTGAGTTTAGTTTTAACAGTTGTCATATGAAATGATTTTAATTTTATTATTCAATCCAGAAAAGAAAGGAATTTTAATTATTCCGATTAAGAATTAGCTGCAGTTTTAATGGCCGCTTTTATTCTTGTGTATGTTCCGCATCGGCAAATGTTACCATTCATGGCTCCCTCAATTTCTTCATCGCTGGGTGTTGGATTCGATTTCAACAATCCTGCAGCATTCATAATTTGTCCGCTTTGGCAGTAGCCACATTGTGGTACATCTTTTTCAATCCATGCTTTTTGAAGCGGGTGATCCCCATTTTCAGAAAGCCCCTCGATTGTAGTGATTTCCTTGTCGCCTACCGAATCGACAAAGGTGATACACGAGCGTACTGCAGAACCATCGACAAGGATGGTACATGCACCGCATTGTGCAATTCCACAGCCGAATTTTGTCCCTACTAAATCAAGATGATCTCTGAGTACCCAAAGCAATGGAGTGGATGGATCCACATCCACCTGTTGCGATTGTCCGTTGATGTTTAGATTAAATACTGCCATTTGATTGTTGATTTTAAGCTTTTTTAGTTGTTTTTGTTAGGCTATGAAGCCGACATATTAAGATATATTTATTCTTACATGCTTTTATTAACATCCTTTACAACAAACGTTTATAATAAATGTTCAGGGGCAAATAAAGATTTACAAATTATAATATCGCCAAACCAAATCCGGCTGTTTATATTGGCTTGTACAGACTCTGGTCATATAGTTTCCGATGGAATCTATAAGATTGCGTCAATGAAACAATTAATAATTTTCTTTCTGAAAGCTCTTAAACGGAATTATTTCACTTCTGAAATGATCCTAAATTCCAGATAATTTTTCCAAAGCCAAAGTTAAAGCATGTGTTCCCAACTTTCCGTGGCCTTGTGCCTGTACTGCAAGATAAAGTTGTTTAGCGAGCGCCAGCCCGGGTAGCGAAAGGTTCATATTTTCTGCTTCTTTCAAAGCAATGCCCATATCTTTTATAAAATGTTCTACAAAAAATCCCGGGTCGAAATTACGATCGACAATACGCGGAGCCAGATTATCGAGTGTCCAGCAACCGGCAGCTCCGCCACTTATTGACGAGAGCATGGTTGGTAAATCGAGACCAGCTTTATGTCCGTACAATAAGGCTTCGCAAACTCCTATCATTGTTCCGGCAATGGTGATTTGGTTACACATTTTTGTATGTTGCCCCGATCCGGCTTCGCCCTGGTAAACGATTTGTTTTCCCATAATTTCGAACAGCGGCATTACCTTATCAAAAGCTTCTTTATCGCCACCGGCCATTATCGACAATGTCCCATTTTTAGCACCAACATCACCCCTGAAACCGGTGCATCAACCGATTGGATATTTTTGGATTTTGCAGCTTCATAGATTTCCACTGCCAGACTTGGTTCGGTAGTTGTCATATCAACCAAAACTGCCCCGGCTTTAGCTTTTGTCAATATTCCATTTTCGCCAAAGTATACCTCGCGTACGTCTTTTGGAAATCCAACAATCGTAAAAACAACATCAGAAACGGCTGCAACTTCCGCCGGACTCTCGGCCCATTTTACTCCATTGTCCAGTAATGTTTCTGCTTTACTTTTAGTTCGGGTATAAGTAGTGCAAGAATAACCTGCATTATTTAAGTGGCCGAGCATAGAAACTCCCATTACTCCGGTGCCAATCCAACCAATTGAAATATCTTTTTTCATACGATTATTTTATGTACATCAAAGCTAAAGTTTTATCGACATTCAGCAAAATCATTCAAATAACAATAATCTAATTCAATTGTCGCTATTTATATTGATTCTATTTACTCTTTAAAAAGCTAATAATCGATAGTTGACTTTTATAAAAAAGTAAACAAATTCTGCTCTGTTTACGCTGATTTCCCAAAACTTAGGACACTACCACTATTTCTCTTTCTTTATAAAAAGTACCAATAACTCTTTTACAACATGCTCAATAACAGGACGATTACAGACATGTATTTTTTAAAATACTCAAACATTCAATTATATTTAGCAAAATCTTTCGCATAGATTTATAACTGATAACGGAGAGTGGCTGCTGACTACTTTCCGTTTTCTTTTATTTACGCTTTTTATACCTCGAATTTTGGTCATAAAAAAAACCTCCAGATTGACACTGAAGGTTTTATTATCTCTAAACGAAATGTCTTTATAATTCCTTAAAGAAGTCGTTTCCTTTATCATCAACAATAATGAATGCGGGGAAATTCTCTACACGAATCTTACGAACCGCTTCCATTCCAAGATCCTCAAAATCAACAACCTCAACAGATTTAATACTGTTTTTGGCAAGGATAGCCGCCGGTCCGCCAATTGACCCCAGATAGAATCCTCCGTGCTTTTTACAGGCATCGGTAACAGCTTGCGAGCGATTTCCTTTTGCCAACATAATCATCGAACCGCCATGGCTCTGAAACTCCTCAACATATGGATCCATCCGACCAGCCGTTGTTGGTCCGAAACTTCCTGAAGCCATACCTTTTGGCGTTTTTGCAGGACCTGCATAATACACTGGGTGGTTTTTAAAGTACTCCGGCATTGGTTGGCCTTCGTCAAGCATTTGTTTAATCTGCGCGTGTGCAATGTCGCGGGCTACAATTAAAGTACCACTCAAATTCAAACGCGTTTTTGTTGGATATTTTTTCAATTCGGCCAATACTTTATCCATTCCCTGATCCAGATCGATATCAATCGCAGGACTCATTGATGGTGCTTTTGCCGGTAAGAAACGTGCAGGATTTTTTTCCAGTTGCTCCACAAAAATACCTTCCTTGGTAATTTTTGCTTTTATGTTACGGTCGGCACTACAACTCACTCCCAAACCTACCGGGCACGAAGCTGCGTGGCGTGGCAAGCGGATAACACGAACATCGTGCACGAAATATTTTCCGCCAAACTGCGCACCTACTCCACTTTCCTGGCAAATTTTGGTTACTTTTTCTTCCCATTCCAAATCGCGGAAAGCCTGACCACCTTCGTTACCTTCGGTTGGTAAATGATCTAAATAACCTGCAGATGCTTTTTTCACGGTAGCAAGAGTAGCCTCGGCAGAAGTTCCGCCAATTACCAATGCCAAATGATACGGTGGACAGGCAGAAGTACCCAGATCCATTATTTTATCCTGTACAAATTTGGTGAGATTTTCCTCAGTCAACAGCGATTTTGTTTGCTGGTAAAGGAATGTTTTGTTACCTGAACCTCCACCTTTTGTTACAAATAAGAATTCGTATTTATTCCCTTGCTCGGCATACAAATCAATTTGTGCAGGAAGGTTAGTACCCGTGTTCTTTTCCTTTGTCATGGTAAAAGGAACAACCTGCGAATAACGTAAATTTTTATCGGCATAAGTCGCAAAAATACCTTTCGACAACTCTTCTGCATCGTTTGCACCGGTGTACACATCTTCACCTTTTTTTCCAATCACAATTGCTGTACCTGTATCCTGGCATGTAGGCAGTTCGCCTTCGGCAGAAACAGCTTGATTCATCAACATGGTATGTGCTACAAATTTATCGTTATCGGTTGCCTCCGGATCTTCAAGTATTTTGGCCAGTTTCTCGAGGTGAGCAGAACGCAGGTAAAACGAAACATCAGAAAATGCTTCTTTTGCCAGTTCCTCCAAACCTTTTGGATCAACTTTTAAAATCTCGCGGCCATCGAGCTCCACGGTCGACACATAATTTTTTGTAATGCAACGATATTCAGTATCGTCTTTTAAAATTGGAAATGGTTTTTGGTATTTAAAATCTGCCATTGTAAAATCGATTAAATTAATTTTCCATCAAAGATAAAACTATTCGGTGGTTTCCATTTTTATTTTTACCGGAAAGCTGAAAAATTAAAACTCTGAATATATAACGGTATTAAACATTCGGTGTTAATAACTAGAGCCTATTTAAAGCCATTCTACGGTTGTAATTAATACAAGTAAAATACATTTGCGCCCAGATAAAAAACAAGATGAAAAAAATAGGTTTGGGTATGTTATGTGTATTGACACATAACTTATTCTCATGGGCATTCGCATCGGATCTTACGAATTTTAACGATTCTTGTTATCCCTATATCTATCACTCACACCAGTCGACAATTGATCAACCAATTGCGGTTAACGACACATTTATTCTGGGCATAGGCTGCGGAAATAATACGATTTCGGGCAACCTGTTAAGTAACGACACCTATACTCAGGATTCATTTTGGCTTAGCGAAATTGAGCCTCCTGCTTTTGGCAATTTTTCGTGCGGTCCACTTGGCAATTTTACCTATAGCAACCCTTCCGATTTCAGGGGAAATATAACACTGACCTACCGACTAAGCAATGTCGCCAATGCATCCATTTATTGCGAAGCACAGCTCTCCATTATAGTGGATGACGATAACGATTGCGACCAGGTTATAAACATGATTGACATGGATGACGACAACGACGGGATTCTGGATGTTCATGAAGGTGATGAAACAGTAGATACTGATGAAGATGGAATCCCGGATTATCTCGACATCGATTCGGATAACGACGGTATTACGGATTTTACCGAATGGCAAATGGAAGGATTTTGCAAATCGTTACTATTGAACGACAACAATAACAATGGATGGGACGCTGCTTTTGATCCTGATGAAGGGGGCGATTATTACGAGCAAACAGATACCGACCTTGATGGTATTCCCGATTTTCAGGATATTGATTCAGACAACGATGGAATACCAGACTTTATTGAAGCCTATGACATAGACAACGACCAGCTTCCTGCATTAAATTTTTCAAATCTGGATTATGATTCGGATGGGCTTGATAACAGTTGCGACACTGTCAACTGTGCAATATCGAGGCTAAACCCTATGGGGAGTAACAGTCCACTACCCGATAATGATACAAACAATATTCGCGACTGGCGCGATCCGTATAATTACGTCATTGAAGCGGAACCTCAATTTGCAAAAATCGGCGAAAATGAAATACTTGTTTATCCAAATCCGGTGGTTGATGAATGTACCATTGTGCTTCCAACAAACGATAACACACCAGCAATCAAATACTCGCTAAAAATTTATGATATGAAGGGGAGTTTGGAGCACCTGGAGTTATTCGAAGAAAATCAACACCACATGTCTTTAGCGCACCTAAAAAAAGGAGTTTACATCGTGCGAGTAAAGGTGGGGACAAAAGATTTTGTCACTCGCATTATTAAATCAAATTAGATAAAATACAGAATTCAACCACCACAAATAGTTTATTTTGATCAACATATTTGGTTTGTAATACAAACTTGTTTAAATTTATAAACAAAAATAAACCATGGAAAACTCAATAATAAACCAGGACCAGTTAAGCGACAAACAATTACTTGCTACGCTTAAAACAGCTGTTGCAACATCAAAGCGTTCCTTATACGAAGATGGGATTCTACTCATTTTATGGGGAACATCATTTACAATTGGATTCTTCCTTAATTACTATAAATCCACCCACCTTGTAGTGCGGAGTACACGTAATCTCATCGATTCTTTAAATATTATAGCAGCGGTGTTATTAATCGGATTTTCCATTTATTATCTATTCCTACGCAAACCAAAATTTCGCACATATACGGCTATTTCCACACGTTTTGTCTGGATAGGAATCATTATTGCCCATAATCTGAATGTTATTGTAACTAAAAGTCTGCTGCAAGAAGTTACTTTTGCACTAATTCATCCGCTACAAATGGTGCTACTTGGTTTTGCACTTTTTGTTACAGGCGGAATTTATCGCTACAAGTTACTATCAATAAGCGGTGTTATAATGTGGATTGCAGCAGTATTGTGCGCCCGGGTAGAACTGGCTGACCAATATCTTATTCGGGCAATAGCCAACTTTATTTGTTTTGTAATCCCGGGAGTTTTGATGTATTTGCAAAGTAAAAAGCTAATCCATGTTTAGAAGCCTCGACTCACTTCTTCATTCACAGGTGCGGCTGGCAATAATGACCATTCTTTTAAATGTAAAATCAGCGGAGTTTTCATATTTGCTCAAAAATATTGATACCTCAAAAGGCAACCTCAGTTTCCAGATCACAAAGCTAAAGGAAGGTGGTTATATCAAGGTTAAAAAATCGTTCCGAAAAAACTATCCTTTAACAACCTTAAGCATCACGCCAAAAGGAATTGACGCCTACGAAAATTACGTGGAAGCAATTTCTGAATATTTTCAAAAATCCAGAAAACTTTAATTCTCACTCACCGTTTTATTTATAGTTCTGCGTTTAATCCATATTGAATTGACTGAAAATACCATTCAATTCATTAGTTTTGAGAAAACGAAAATTATTTAAAATGAAGATAAAAGTCTATGTGCTATGTGCCTTACTTTTTGCTGCAGTGATTAGTGTGAATGCAGAGGTAAAGCTCCCCAAAATATTCAGCTCAAACATGGTATTGCAACAAGGAATTAAAATCCCGGTATGGGGCTGGGCAGATCCGGGCGAAACGATTTCTGTTGAATTAAATACTGACGCTTTAGAAACAACTACCAGCGAAGATGGTAAATGGAATGTAAAATTGCCAGCACAAAAGTATGGTGGTCCTTACACCTTAACAGTAAAAGGAAAAAATACCATTTCGTTAACGAATGTTATGATTGGTGAAGTTTGGGTGTGCTCGGGTCAGTCGAACATGGAATGGCCACTGGCACAGGTGAAAAATGCTGATAAAGAAGTAACTGCCGCCGAACATCCGAATATCCGTTTGTTTACCGTACCACGAAAAGTGGCACAATTTCCTGAAAAAGATTTGGAAAGTGGCGAATGGATGGAATGTACGCCGCAAACAGCACATAACTTTTCAGCTGTCGGGTATTTTTTTGGCAAGGCTTTGCAGGAAGAACTTGATGTTCCTATCGGATTAATTCACTCGTCGTGGGGCGGCACCGTTGCCGAAACATGGACCAGCGCGCAAACGATTCAAAACGATCCGGATTTCAGAGAACTGATGATTGAGTTGCAACAAATGGATGTTGAAGAATACAAAAAGAATAAGGAGGCTGAAATAAGAGAAATACTGGGCGGTGAAATTCCTTCTGATGACAAAGGCATGCAAAACGGGAAGCCGGTGTGGTCGGATCCGGAACTAAACGACACGGACTGGAGTAAAATTATTGCCCCGGGATTATGGGAAGAACAGGGCTACATCGACATTGACGGAATTGGATGGTACCGCAAAGAACTTGACCTTACTGAAGACCAAACACAAACGAACCTAAACCTGCACTTAGGGAAAATAGATGATTCGGACATTACGTTTCTAAACGGGATTGAAATCGGGAAAACCGAAAATCAATACGACAAAGAAAGAGTTTACACCATTGATAAAAAATATTTAAATCCGGGCAAAAATATGATCGTTGTTCGTGTTAACGATACCGGCGGCGGTGGTGGAATTTGGGGCGATCCGGAAGATCAGTACGTGGCCATCGGACAGGAAAAAATTGATATATCAGGCGATTGGAAATTTAAGATTTCGAAAGCTGTAATGCAGAATATTGATCTGGGGCCAAATTCGTATCCAACACTGTTATTCAACAGTATGATCAACCCAATTGTACCTTTCGGAATGAAAGGTGTAATTTGGTATCAGGGCGAAGCAAATGCTAGCCGGGCAAAACAATATCAACGCGTGTTCCCCAACCTGATTAATGATTGGCGTAAACAATGGAGCCAGGGCGATTTCCCGTTTTTATTCGTGCAACTGGCCAATTATATGAAACCTGTACAAAAACCCGGCGATAGCGAGTGGGCAGAGTTACGCGAGGCACAAACAATGACTTTGGAGCTGCCAAATACCGGAATGGCATCAGCAATAGATATCGGTGAAGCAAATAATATTCACCCCAAAAACAAGCAGGATGTAGGAAAACGGCTGGCATTGAATGCTTTTAAAGTAGCTTACAATAAAGATGTAGTGTACACTGGTCCTTCATTCGAATCGGTAGAATTTAAAGATGGTAAAGCCTACATCACTTTCAGCGAAACAGGTTCAGGTTTGGCAGTGAAGGATAAATACGGTTATGTAAAAGCATTTGCAATTGCCGGTGTAGATAAGGAATTCCACTGGGCTAAAGCCGAGATCATCAATAATAATACGGTTGTTGTTTATTCGTACGCGGTTACCGATCCGGTAGCAGTGCGTTTTGGCTGGGCCGATAATCCTGATGATTTAAACCTGTATAATCTGGAATTGCTACCAGCCAATCCATTCAGAACCGATGAATGGCCGGGAATAACAAAATAAATTATAGATAAAATTGTCTCGATCGTACAATTTATTAATTAATATATTGTTGATTATAAAACGTGTTTGCATAGTTTTGTGCCAATGATGAAACGAGCACAGTAAATTTTCACACACATAAAAATGCCCGTTGTGCGAGTTACATGAGTCACAATTAAAATAAGCGATAACAGACGAATGAAAAACTTTACCCTTCTATTCTTATTACTGCTAACCCAAACCATTGCTTTTGGGCAAAGTAACAACGCAACGTTAAAAGGTGTTATTAAAGATCAGAACGGAGTTCCGATTGATATGGTAAATGTGGTATTAAAAGAATATCCAACACTGGGAACCACAACAAATGCCAACGGCGAATTCCTGCTTCGGATTCCGGCACGAAAACAGCTCACCATTATTTTTTCATCATTAGGGTACCAAACTTTTCAGGATTCGGTTTTTGCCAAACGAGAGGAAACCATTATCAAGAAAATAGAAATGCCGGAAATGAATCTTGAACTGGCTGAAATAATTGTAAGGGAGCAGCGACGTAACGGAGGAAGTATTGTTAGTCTCGACCCGAAAATTATCAACTCCATTTCGAGTGCTTCGGGAGGAATTGAAGCCGGTTTAAAAACCTTGCCGGGCGTTGCATCAAATAACGAATTAAGTTCGCAATACACCGTTCGGGGTGGTAATTTCGACGAAAACCTGGTGTATGTAAACGATGTTGAAGTTTACCGGCCTTTCCTGATTCGGTCAGGACAACAGGAAGGGTTGAGCTTTATTAACAGCGACATGGTTTCTACCATCGATTTTTCGGCAGGTGGCTTTAATGCCAAATACGGCGATAAAATGTCGTCGGTGCTCGATATAAAATACCGCAAACCAAGCAATTTTAAAGGGTCGGCATCATTAAGTATGCTTGGCGCATCGGCACATTTCGAAGATGTTGCACTAAACGGAAAGTTATCGCATATCTCCGGATTACGTTATAAAACCAACCGTTACATGTTGGGGAGTTTGGATGAACAAGGTGAATACGATCCACGTTTTCTCGATTTTCAAACTTATATAACCTATCAATTTAACGAGAAATTCGATCTCTCATTTTTGGGTAACGTGGCACAGAACCAATATAATTTTATTCCGCAAACCCGCGAAACAACTTTTGGCACCTGGCAAAATCCGCTCAATACTAAAATTTATTTTGATGGACAGGAACAGGACGATTTTCAAACCTACTTGGGTGCGGTAACTGCCAACTATCATCCCAATGCCTACCTAAACCTGAAGTTTATTGCATCAGCTTACCATGCCAAAGAAAAAGAAACTTACGATATTCAGGGACAATATTATTTAAACCAGCTGGAGCGAAATATGGGCTCGGAAGAGTTTGGTGATAGCTCGCTTAACTTGGGTGTTGGCACATTCTTAAACCATGCCAGAAACAGCCTGGACGCAACGGTTTACAGTTTTGCGCACAAAGGCGCATTTAACTCTGAAAAACACCTGATCAACTGGGGAATTAAATTTCAGCACGAAAAAATAAACGACGAACTAAACGAGTGGATTTACCGCGATTCAGCCGGTTATTCTATCCCCTACTCTGACAACCAGGTAAATTTATTTTATATACTAAATGCAAAAAACAAAATCAGTTCGAACCGGATAACAGGCTACGTTCAGGATAGTTGGAGTGTGCCCGTAGAAAATGGCGATTTGTATTTAACGGGCGGTGTTCGCTTCAATTACTGGGATTTTAACGACGAATTGCTCATTAGTCCGCGCGCCACATTAAACTATTTCCCGAGTGGGAGAAAAAAATGTCGTTCCGTTTATCTGCCGGCTGGTATCATCAGTCGCCATTTTTTAAAGAGTTGAAAAAAAGTGACGGCTACATCAATTACAATTCAAAAGCGCAACGCTCTTTCCAGGTGGTTGGTGGCACCGATTTATTATTTACGGCCTGGGATCGTCCGTTTCGTTTTACTTCCGAGGCGTATTACAAACACATGAACCGATTGATTCCTTACCAGGTCGATAATGTTCGGATTCGCTACCTGGCCGAAGAGGAAGCAACGGGTTATGCCACCGGAGTTGATTTTAAAATTAATGGAGAGTTTGTAAGTGGGCTGCAATCGTGGGCCAGTTTGTCCTTCCTGCAAACCGAAGAAGATATTAAAGGCGACGGGCACGCAATGATTCCCCGCCCAACCGATCAGTGGATGAATTTTAGTATGTTTTTTCAGGATTATTTGCCCGGTAATCCAAGCTATAAAATGCAACTATCAGGTTTTTACGGAGCGCGCCTGCCCACCGGACCTCCGAATGGAGAGCGTTACCAGGATGTATTTCGTATGCCGCCGTACCGCCGTATCGACTTAGGGTTTTCGAAAGTATTTATAAGTCCGGCAAATCGTTCGAGCAGCCCTTTTTTCAGGCATATAACCGACATGTGGCTTAGCCTGGAAGCTTTTAATATTCTGAATATCAACAATACGATTTCGTATTTCTGGGTGTCGAGTATTTATGGCGATCAATATGCTGTTCCGAATTATCTTACATCCCGAAAATTCAACTTAAAACTCACGTTAAAATTCTAAATTTCAAACACATAAACCATCTGTTACATAATGCAATGTTTAAGCAACATTAAGACTTTGGGACACTTCTCCCCTGATTTGAACTATTGTATCGATTCGTTTAACTTTGCAAAACAACTTAATTAGTTACTATATGAACCTAACTGTATACCAGGTTGACGCCTTTGCCGATAAAATTTTTGAAGGAAATCCTGCTGCTGTTATTCCCTTGCAAGATGAATGGCTACCGGATGCTACCATGCAAAAACTGGCAATGGAAAACAACCTGTCAGAAACAGCTTTTTTTATAAAACAAGATGACTGTTACCATATTCGCTGGTTTACTCCTGAAGCTGAAGTAGATCTTTGTGGCCATGCAACATTAGCCACTTCGCATGTGATGTTCCAGCATTTAAATTACGCTGCAGATAGCATTTGTTTTGAATCAAGAAGTGGAAAACTCAGCGTAAACAAGGAAGGTGATCTTTTGGTTCTAAACTTTCCTGCATCAGAAGTAGAAGCCAAATATATACCGACCGGATTAAAAACAGCTTTTGGTATTCATCCGCATGAATGTTTTAAAGGACGTGAAGACTTACTTTTGGTTTTTAAGAATGAAAATGACATTGCCAATTTAGAACCCGATTTCACTCAAATGTTAGAAGCCACATCGCGAGGTATAATTTGTACGGCCAAATCAGAAAAATACGACTTTGTGTCGCGCTATTTTGCGCCATCGGTTGGTATTAATGAAGATCCGGTAACCGGATCGGCACATACCATGCTAATTCCCTACTGGTCGGCTCAATTGAATAAAAAAACCCTACTGACCAAACAGATATCAAAAAGAGGTGGTGTATTAAAATGCAGGCAACTTGGCGATCGTGTAGAGATTGGCGGCAAAGCTGTAACCTTTTTGGTAGGAACCATTAATATTTAGCATTTTATCCCGTTTCGCTTTTTATCAGGAAAAGAGCAGTTAAAACTTTATTAAAGATAATTGGAAAAAAGGTATAAATGTACTTAAACGAAAGTCGTATTTTTGGTGAAAATAATTGAAAAACTGCACTCACATACAATATTTATAATTGAAAAATGAATGATCCGATTGGCATAGCCATTAAAGAGTATTTTGAACGAGGAAAAGCGCCTCAAATTCAAGTAGATTCGAACTATACAGAAGGCGAAACAATTGCCCCGTCGTATTTTTTTAGAAACGAGAAGGAGCTCCCAAAACTTGAAAAAGTTGCACTTAAAAATTGTAAAGGCCGTATTCTTGATATTGGCGCAGCAGCGGGTTGCCATTCGCTCATTCTACAGAAAAAAGGATATAGCGTTACGGCTCTGGAAAAATCGGAAATATCTGCTGAAGTAATGAGAAAGCAGGGAATTGTAAAAGTGGTTCATGCCGATATTTTTGAATACAACGAAAAACAATTCAACACCATTTTGTTGCTGATGAACGGATCGGGTATTGGCGGAACGATTGAAGGTTTAAAAAAGTTACTTAACCACCTAAAAAGCCTTCTGCTCGATGGTGGACAGATTCTAATTGATTCGTCAGATATTAAATACCTTTTTGACGAAGAAGACGGATCGCACTGGGTTGATCTGGCAAACAACAACTATTACGGCGAAATGCAATATAAAGTAAGTTTTCGGAAATCGGTGGCTAATTTCGATTGGCTTTTTATCGATTTCAACACGCTGCAACTTATTGCCAGCGAAATAGGCTATACCTCTACCCTGCTTGAAAAAGGCACGCAAAACGATTACCTGGCAAAACTAAAACTTTGAAATGACACGAGAACTTCAATCCCCTTGATCAATTTTGCGTGATTTTCTCCTTTGCGGCCAAACCGGTAATCGATAGGGTGAGTCCACTCGCAGAGCTAAAAATGCTGTTGGTAGAATAAATCAGCTCGTTCACAGATATAATTTCGCTATTTACTGACGTTTGCATAATTTGGTATTCAAATTAAAACAGAAAACACCATGAAAGCTCTTATCCTCATCTCATCAATTTTTTACATTCTCGGATTAAAAATCAGCAATAAAATCGATCTGGTGAAAAAATCGAACCCGGTGGAGAAAATTATTATCCACAATGTAAAAGTTGCTGAGCCGGAGAAAAATGCAACTTTCGAATCAAACACAAAGGAAGAAACACCGAAAAAAGAAAAAACAATAGCCAAGGAAAGTATGGAATAACATCCTACCATAGAAATAAAAAGAATTATTTAAGCAGCAAACAGGAAATCATTTAATGGTTTCCTGTTTTGTTTTTTGTACATTAGGTAACTTTAAAATCTGAACTATTTTATTATGGATTGCCAGATCACATCAAACGATATTCGAGTTAACAGTTGGGAAGAGTTGGCACAGGAAGTTTATCACCAATCATGGAAACCGGATCTTGGCCGATTTCGGTCAGACTTTGCATTTCGGGGTCTCTCAGACTGCCGTTATAAGCTGGCAAACAGCTTTGTACGCAACTGCGGAGAACGCCCGGAGCTGGAATACCATATGTTACGCAATTTCAGAAAATATGCTCGTATCGACGATTTCTCTCTGGCCAATACGCCACTACGGGCATTGGTGCTGGCACAACACCACGGTTTGGCTACTCGTTTGCTCGACTGGACCTACTCCCCGTTTATAGCAATGCATTTTGCCACGTCGAACACTGAAAAATACGATATCGACGGAGTAATATGGAAAGTAGATTTTGTAAAAGTAAACCATTTAATTCCTGAGCCCTTAAAACGATTGCTTACCCTCGAAAAATGCAACGCATTTACCGTTGAAATGCTGGAGTCTGAATTTCCGACAATACAAAAACTCGACGAAACCATTGGAAGCGGACATGCTTTGTTTTTTGAACCGCCATCAATCGACGACCGGATTGTAAATCAGTTTGCCTTGTTTTCGGTAATGACCAATGCAACATCGATTTTTGATGAGTGGTTGATCAAACATCCTGACCTGTACCGCAGAATCATTATTCCTTCCGAATTAAAATGGGAGGTTCGCGACAAACTCGACCAGGCAAATATAAGCGAGCGGGTACTTTTTCCCGGACTTGATGGTTTAGCTAGCTGGCTAAAACGTCATTACCGTCCCAAGCTGCTATCATAAATACCACAAGCGGTAAACCATTTGCATTCAACAAATTCCACTATTTCTTGTTTTATATGAACGTAATAACTTAAAAATATCCTTATGGCCAAGTTTCAAATGAATCGACGGAAATTTATTGGAGCCCTCAGTGCGGGAACAGCACATGTTTTATTCACTAATCCAATCTATGCGGGCAGTATTCCGGCCAGGAGTCAAGATCCGTTTCAATTAGTTGATTTGGGGAATTCAGGGATAAAAACCACCCTGTTGGGAATGGGAACCGGTGTTCATGCTACCAACCGCAGCAGTTTCCTTACAAAGCAGGATAAAAACACCAGCCTTGATTTATTGGATCATGCGTACAATAAAGGCATTCGGTATTTTGATTTGGCCGATACCTACGGTACGCACGGACTTTTTGCTGAAGCAATGACCAAAATGAACCGGGAGGAGCTAACATTAGCGACAAAAATTTGGACTCGACCAGGCGGAATTCCCGAGAAAGAGCGTCCTGATGCTGATGTTGTGGTCGACCGATTCCGGAAAGAACTGAACACCGACTATATCGATCTGGTACAAATTCATTGTATGGTTGATGAAGACTGGACTGAAACATTAAAACCTCAAATGGAAATTCTTTCGAATCTAAAAGCGAAAGGGATTATAAAAGCACACGGTGTATCTGTGCATTCGCTTGATGCGATGAAAGCTGCCGTAGAAAGCCATTGGGTTGATGTTTTACACGCACGTATCAATCCGTATGGAATTGCAATGGACAAACCAGATCCGCAAGAAGTTGTAGAAGTAATTCAACGATTACACCAATCAGGAAAAGGCATTATAGGAATGAAACTGGTGGGTAACGGACAATTACGAAACGACAGTAAAAAAATCGATAATTCGTTACGTTTTGTTCTTGGTTTGGGCTGTGTAGATATGATGATTGTTGGTTTTGAGACAAAAGACCAGGTTGACAATTACATTTCGCGGATGGATACTGAACTGAAGAAACTTTACTAATGATTGTTGTGGCGACACCTCTATATTTTTTTTGACACAAGCCAATGTTAAGCACATCTAAACACTGTAACACACTGGCATACTGAGCAATACCGAACACCCCGATTTTATAACTTAAGTTCAGAACAATAAGGCAAGATTCCGTGTACTTTTGTGCGAAATTTCTATCGTACAATGAACTCAACTTTTAAGCCAAAACTATTTACAATTTTTAAAAATGGCATAAGTAAAAAACAAATTACTTCGGATATACTTGCCGGAGTTGTTGTTGGTATAGTTGCACTGCCACTGGCAATCGCTTTTGCCGTGGCTTCAGGTGTTTCTCCCGAAAAAGGGTTGATTACAGCTGTTGTAGCAGGTTTTCTAATTTCGTTTTTAGGTGGCAGCCGGGTACAGATTGGTGGTCCAACCGGAGCTTTTATTGTAATTGTTTACGGAATTGTACAACAATATGGAGTGAACGGCCTCATCATTTCAACTATTTTAGCCGGTATAATCCTTATCATTTTTGGCCTTTTAAAACTGGGTACATTGCTAAAATTTATCCCTCATCCGCTGATTGTTGGATTTACAAGTGGTATTGCTTTAGTAATTTTTTCTACCCAAATAAAAGACGCTTTAGGTTTAACCATTAACGACCTGCCTTCGGGATTTATTGAAAAATGGCACGTATATATTAGCAACCTAAGCAATCTAAACATTGCTGCCTTACTAGTAACACTTGCAACAATTGGCATAACATTAATCAGCGGAAAATTTGTAAAAAAAGTACCGGGATCATTTATTGCTATC
This sequence comes from Draconibacterium halophilum, assembly GCF_010448835.1. Taxonomy (NCBI): domain Bacteria; kingdom Pseudomonadati; phylum Bacteroidota; class Bacteroidia; order Marinilabiliales; family Prolixibacteraceae; genus Draconibacterium; species Draconibacterium halophilum. Next base: position 2,315,553 of record NZ_CP048409.1, on the reverse strand, counting down.
ATCCTTGTAACACTGGTCGTTCAGGTTTTCAAAATCCCCATTGCAACAATTGAGACTTATTTTGGTGAGATCAGCAATACCATACATTTTACCATTCCGCAGATACAGTTCAACGACCTGCAAAATTATCTGGAACCGGCGCTCACCATTGCTCTACTTGGTGGTATTGAATCATTGCTGTCGGCTGTTGTTGCCGACGGAATGATAAGTGGCAAACACCGTTCGAACACCGAATTGATTGCGCAGGGAATTGCCAATATCGTTACCCCGTTTTTTGGTGGAATTCCGGCCACCGGCGCGATAGCACGCACAGCAACCAATGTAAAAAACGGAGGGCGCACACCAATTGCAGGAATTGCACATGCCGTTACCTTGTTACTGATTATGCTGTTTTTGGGAAAATGGGCTAAATTGATTCCCATGTCGTGCCTGGCGGGTATTCTGATTATTGTTGCTTATAACATGAGTGAATGGCGTTCGTTTGTTTCTATTCTTAAAGGTTCAGTTTTCGATATTATTGTATTGCTAACTACCTTCATTTTAACTGTTCTGGTTGACTTAACCGTAGCCATTGAAGTTGGTGTAGTTCTTTCGGCCATTCTTTTTATGAAACGTATGTCAGACATCAGCGAAAAACGCATCAACAATATTGTTGATACCGATGTAATTGAAGACTACTCGCAACTGCCAAAAGGAGTTTCGGTTTATGAAATTAGTGGTCCGCTGTTTTTTGCATCAGCACGTCGCTATTCTGAAGTTATTCAGGAAATCGGTCAAGATAGCAATACGCTAATACTTCGCATGCGCCATGTTTCGTTTATCGATGAAACAGGAATGAAAAACCTGCAGAGTTCATTAAAAATACTTCAGAAAAAAGGGGTAAACATTATTTTGTCGGGCGTTTCTTCCCAACTAAAAAATGATCTAAAAAAGAGACTCAGCCCCAAAGTACTTGACCACATTGATATGGAAGATTCGTTTGAAAAAGCGCTCGATCACGCGAAACTTAGTTCTGCATCTTAGAGAATTACAGTTTGTCGGCCTCTATTGCTCAGTAAACAGGCTTCCAAAATTTTTAGTACTTCCAATGCTTCCTGTGGTTTTACCAGCAATTCTTTATTGTTGCGAATAGCCTCAAAAACGTTATCGTAAAAAATACGGTAATCTCCTGGAATAGTCTCAACCAGCTCTTCCACATGCTCTTCGTTTTCTGTATAAACCTGTGTCCCCCACCAGTCAGATTCTTCTTTTCCCCAGTCGTCACCTGCAGGTAAATTACCTGCTTTTAATAATTCTTCCTGTCCGTCAATTCCCCACTTTTTAAAGGTGCCATATTCGCCATTGATCATATATCTGGGACTGGGATCCATTATCAGATAAGAACATTTCAGCAAAGCCGAAAAGCCTTCATAGTCCAGTCGGATATCATAATAGTCCGAAACCTTCCCTCCTGTTCTAACCGTTTTTAAATGGGCAGTAACCGTTTGAGGCCGGCCAAACAAAACATAAGCCTGGTCAATCATATGCGATCCCAGATTATACAAAACACCACCATATTCATCGCCTTCTTCTTTCCAGGTATCCGGTGTAATTTCGGTTCGGTAGCGGTCGTAATGCGCTTCAAATTCAACCAATCTTCCAAAACGCGCTTCCTTAATCACTTTTTGTACTGTTCTAAAATCTCCATCCCATCGGCGATTCTGAAATATGGTAAAAACCAGATTTTTTGACTTTGCCAGTTCTATAAGCTCTTCTAATTCAGCACTCCGCAATGTGGCTGGTTTTTCTACTACCACATGTTTGCCGGCTTCCAATGCCTGTTTCACCATCGGGTAATGAAATTTATCAGGTGTATTTATAACCACTAATTCCACTTCGGTATCTGCTAAAACAGCATCGAATGTTCGCACAATCTTTGCGTCAGGAAACAATTCTTGCGATAAGGTTTTGGATCGTTCGAGAACAAGTTTTACTCTGAAATTTTTGTTCACCTTCAACAACGGTCCATGAAATACTTGTCCCGACATACCAAAAGAGGCCAAAGCAACTGCAATCTGTTTCTTCATTTTCTCAAATTGAATTGATTCATTAAACGCAAAATTCTCATCAATAAAAATACAGAAATAAGTGTTCCGGACAAAAGTTGCTGAATAACATTCGCTAAACATGGTATTGTATAACACATTAGCTTCTATTCCACAAATTTTGATTGTAAATTAGTCTGATAAACTTTACTAACACTTTCTGCTTATGAAACGAACTAAAACATTAATTTCCCATAAAATACAAATCAAACTGCGAGATACATATGATACCACTAAAAACTAACAATCCGAATCATATGAAAAATTTTTTGAAGAGTTATCTACTGGAATCCAAATGTATTAACCTCGAAACAGGTGACTACCCCGGACCATTTCTTACCATCTCGCGCCAGGCAGGATGTTCTGCAAAGCGCATTGCTATTAAGCTTTCAAAGATTCTTACCGGTTACAGTTATATGTCGGAAACAAAAACCGATGTGGAGTGGAAATGGGTTGATAAAGACATGTTTTTAGGCGTGGTTCAGGAAATGATAGAAGAAGTAAAATCTGGTGATTATGAGGATGCGGAAGAATCGATTCGCTTTTTAAAAGAAGTTGGCCGCGCGTTTTCGGATGAAACCATCTACGACATTTCTGACGATAAACTGATTGCCACATTAAAAGGAATTATTTGCAGACTGGCACACCAGGGACGTACAATTATTGTGGGTCGATCGTCGGGTGCAATTTTAAAAGACATACCTAACAAACTAAACATCAGGCTGGAGGCTCCAAGCGACTGGAGAATTAACCGAATGATGCAAATAAAAGATATGACCAGAAGCGAAGCAGAGAAATACATTAATGAAGCAGATATAAAAAGGGATGCCTTTATTGAAAAAATAATTGGCAGAACAGCCGAAAACGAAGATTTTGATGTAATATTTAATTATGCATCACTTGAAGACGATCAAATCGTAGATGCCGTAATTAACATATTACGAAACAAAAAAATCATTTCTCCTCATCACGACTTCTAATAAATTTATTAATTTAGCCTATACAATTAACGGAATATCATCTTCTGAAAATCAGAAGAAATTAATTCAAATCTCACCTTACCAAGGCCTTTCTGCGGAGAGGCTTTGTTTTTTGAATATTTTTTTTGAGATTTTAATTAAAAAACAACAATTTTTTTGTGATAATCTAATAATTAGTCCTTTACTTTGATATAAGATTTTAATTCGTTCTTCACTCCATCGCGTGTTTTTCCGTTTTAATGTCTGATGCGTTCTCTAAATTTAACAATAATTATTTAAGAATAAAGCGGTGTAATACCGCCAGTTTTTACATTTATACATTTATATTTTTCTATTTTTTATGAATTTATTTGTTGCAAAGTTAGACTCATCGATTACTGGTGACTACTTAAATGAGCTGTTCTCTGCACACGGAGAAGTAGCATCTGCCAAAGTTATTTTTGACAGAGAAACGGGAAACTCGAAATGTTTTGGTTTTGTTGAAATGCCAAACGAAGAAGAAGCTAATGCTGCGATTGCTTCGCTTAACGAAAGCGAAGTTGAAGGAAAACAAATTGTAGTTAAGGAAGCAAATCCTCCACAGGAACGACCACGTCGTGATTTTAACCGCGGTGGCGGTGGTGGCTACAACCGCGGTGGTGGTGGCGGTGGTTACAACCGTGGCGGCGGTGGCGGTGGCTACAACCGCGGCGGTGGTGGTGGCGACCGCAGAGAAGGCGGTGGTAACCGGTGGTAAGCTTCCGGTAAGATATTTAAAAGAGGGTGTTCGGTTTACGAGCACCTTTTTTTTATTGCTTAAAACGTATCTTAAAATAGAAGCTGACGGCTGAATTCCTTCTCCAATTTTTTGGAGAAGAGAATGTACGAGCGATTTTTTTACAGTTTCTTTAACCAGGCTTCTGCCTCAATCAAATCAGTTTGCTCAGCTGTTTTTACGGCAAAATTAAATCCGGCCTGAATACAAAATGAACCATATTCGCCTTTGGTATTTAGTGCGATGTAACCAATTTGGTGACTTTGGTAATCAGGAATCTTTTTAGCAATACGCCGAACAGCCTCTTCGCAAGCTCTGCCGGGCGACATTCCACCACGCATTAATTCAACCACCAAAAACGAGCCCAATGTTTTCATTACCAATTCGCCCGATCCGGTTGCTGTTGCGCCTCCCACTTCGCCATCAACAAATAAACCGGCTCCAATAATTGGCGAGTCGCCCACTCTTCCGGGCATTTTATAGCCCATTCCGCTGGTGGTACACGCTCCGGAAATACGGCCCTTTTCGTCGATAGCCAGCATCCCAATGGTATCGTGGTTATCTTCAGTAACATTCTCTATGTTTATCTTGTTACGAAATTCCTCATTCTTCTTTTTCCATTGCTTCCACTCTTTTTTGCGTGCCTTGGTTAACAGCTTTTCTTTTTGAAAACCATTATCAAGTGCAAATTTCAAAGCTCCTTTTCCGCTTAACATTACATGCGGCGTTTTCTCCATTACCAGGCGAGCAACCGAAACAGGATGAACAATTTTCTGCAAATAAGCTACACTACCTGCTCGTCCTTTTTCATCCATAATACAGGCATCAAGCGTAACATTTCCGCACGCATCGGGAATGCCACCTTTTCCAACAGTAATTACATTCGGGTCGGCTTCCGGTACGCGCACTCCTGCCTCAACGGCATCAAGCGAATGACCTCCTTTAGCTAATACCTCCCAGGCTGCCTCATTAGCCGGCATACCATGATTCCATGTTGAAATAACAACCGGGCATTTATTTGTTGACTGAAAAACAGAATTTGAAAACGATTTAGTGGCCATGCCGGCACTAGCAAGCAGTAACGAACTTTTTGCTAAAAAGGAACGTCGGGATATCATAACTTGTGACTTATTAATTTTATTTTAAAAATAAAGAAAATAAATTCCAAATCTCAACTCTCCGTAAATTTTAAATATTTATAACTTGTAAAGTAGTTAAAGCGATAATAAACACTTCCTATTCGTTGGAAAAATATTCCAGTGTTTTTCTGTAGTTCGAGAAAACAATAGCACGCGAAATAAATCCCAGATACTTACCATCGTCAATAACGGCAAGATTATATCTATTTGATGTCTCAAATTTTTTGGCTACCGTTTCCATATTATCTTTTGACGAAATATAAAATTCAGGCATAAACATCAGGTCTTTTACCATTACCGTATCGTAAAGTTCGTGCTCGAAAATTAGGTTCTTTACTTTCGATAGTTTCACCATTCCTTTCAGGTAGCCTTCTTCGTCGACAATAGGAAAAAGGTTCCTATTCGATTTTGAGATAGCTTTAACTAAATCGCCTAAAGTAGCATCGGGAGAAATAATTGCAAAATCGTTCTCAATCATTTTCTTTACCTCCATCGACCGAAGAATAGCCTTGTCTTTATGATGTGTAATGAGTTCTCCGGATTCTGCCAGGCGTTTGGTATAAATGGAGTGTGGTTCAAAACGCATAATCGTTACATAAGCTACCGTTGAAGTAATTAGCAGCGGTATAAATAACCCGTAGCCACCAGTAATCTCGGCAGTTAAGAATATTCCTGTTAAAGGTGCGTGCATTACGGCAGCCATCATTCCTGCCATTCCTGCAAGCGCAAAATTATTTTCGGGGACACCCAAATTAAAGAAGGTATTCAATAATTTTACGAGGAAATAGCCGGCAATAGCACCGGTAAATAATGTGGGAGCAAAAATACCTCCGTTACCGCCTGAGCCCGTTGTTGCCGACATGGCTAACACTTTAAAAATGAGTATTCCGGCTAAAACAAGCAAAATTACATAGGGGTTATCTTTCCACTGGAAAAACATTGAGTTATTCAATAAATCAGCTCCCTGGTTATTAAATACCGAATTTATGCTTTCGTATCCTTCCCCCCAAAGCGGAGGAAAAATAAAAATCAAAATCCCCAATGAAACGGCACCTATAACAACGCGCACAAACCAATTATTTATAGCTGCAAAACGTTTTTCTAAAAACATGGTTCCACGGGTAAAATATATTCCCAGCAAACCGGTAAAAATACCTACCAGAATATAAATCCATATCATACTAATGTCAAAAGGTGTTACTTGCGAGAAATGCAGCATTACGCCTTCGCCCATAAAAAAGTATGATATTACTGTTGCTGCCACTGCCGAAATAAGCAATGGAATTAAATAAGCCATGGTAAGGTCAAGCATCAACACTTCAAGTGTAAAAACAATGCCAGCCATTGGGGCATTAAAAATACCAGCAATTGCACCGGCAGCTCCGCATCCAACCATCAGCGTTATATATTTATACCGAAGCTTAAAAATGCGTGCAAGGTTTGATCCGATTGAGGCTCCTGTTAATACAATTGGCGCCTCCGACCCAACCGATCCTCCAAAACCAATGGTTAAGGAGCTGGCAATCATTGATGAATAAGTTTTATGAGGCTTGAGTTTACTACTCTTTTTTGAAATCGAGTAAAGAATCTTTGAAACTCCATGCCCGATATCGTCGCGAATTACATAACGAACAAACAAAACCGTCAGCAATATTCCAATAAAGGGATACAATAAATAGAGATAAGTAAATCCCTCAACAGAAATCATTTGGGTTAACTCTTCAGCAACAAAGTGGATCAGGTTTTTCAACAACAAAGCTGCTAATCCACTTAACAACCCTACAATTAAACTCAACAAGTACAAAAAGTTACGTTCCGGTATTTTTGCAATCCTCCACGCAACAAGCCGATTTAATAATCGATTTATTATCAACTTGTTAATTCGCAATATTCTAAACATGAGAAACATTAATTATCTGTTTTCTATAACGGGTGAAAACACGAGCCCGGGAAATAAATCCAATGTATTTACCATTTTCAATAACAGCCAGATTATAACGCCCTGATGATTCGAACTTATTGGTAACGATTTCCATGCTATCATTCGGATCAATATAAAATTCGGGCATATACATTAATTCACTTATTTTTAAAATGTCGTATAAATCATGATCAAAAATCATTTCTCTAACGTCATCCATTTTTACCATGCCCACCATTGTTCCATCGTCTTTTACCACGGGAAATAAATCGCGATGAGCTTTGGTAATGGCTTTGGTAAGGTCGCGCAAAGTAGCATCGGGCGATAACACTTCAAAGTCAGTTTCAATAAGATTTCGCACTTGCATAAGCTGCAATACATTTGCATCTTTATCGTGGGTGAGCAATTCTTTACGTTTGGCCAGCTGAATATGATAAACGGAATTAGGCGTAAAAGTCCGTACTATTAAATAGGCAAAAGTGGCTGTTACCATTAGTGGCACAAACAACTTGTAACCTCCTGAAATATCAGCGATAAGGAATATTCCAGTGAGCGGTGCGTGCAGAACCCCGGCAATTAATCCGGCCATTCCTATTAATGCAAAATTATTTGAATTTAGTTCTCTTATTCCCAAACGGTTGATAAGCAACGAAAAAAGCATTCCGGTATTTACCCCCATAAACAAAGTTGGAGCAAAAATTCCTCCAACACCACCGGCTCCAAAAGTAAGCGATGTGGCTACAATTTTAAGCAAAATTACAGCTACAATAAGTAGCATGGCAGCCCAAATTTCTTCTCGTAATGAATAAAACAAACTATTATCGAAAAGGTAAGTTAAATCACCAGCTAAACATTCATTAATCGATTCATAACCTTCGCCGTACAATGCCGGAAAAAGAAAAATTAGCGCACCAAGACCGGTTCCACCAACGATTAGCCTGATCGTATTGTTTTTAAGTTTTTCAAAAAGATCGGCTATAAACAAATACATTTTGGTAAAATAAACCGAAACGAAACCGGTTACAATTCCCAAGGCAATATAGAAAGGCAGATCGCCCAGAGCGAAAGTGTCGACAACATTAAACGGGTAGAGGACATCTTGCCCCAGGAATAAATACGATGTTACCACAGCAGTTGATGAGGCCAATAATAATGGAACCAGTGAAAATACGGTTAAATCAATCATTATCACTTCAACGGCAAAAACAATAGCCGCAATGGGCGCTTTAAAAATAGCGGCCATAGCACCTGCACAGGCACAGGCAAGCATTAATATTGAATTCTTATAATTTAAGCGAAAAATATTAGCAATCCACGATCCCCAGGCTGTTCCGGTTGCTACAGTTGGCCCCTCTAATCCTACCGAACCACCAAAACCAACTGTTAAGGATGCGGTTAGCACAGATGAATACAGGTTATGACTCCGTATTCTTCCTTTACGTCTTGATATACTGTACAATACAGTTGGTATTCCATGCCTTACTTCCGATCGAATAACATATTTTATCATTAAAATAGCAAGGAAAATCCCCACCAGCGGCAAAGCAAAATAGATGTAATTATGCACTTGGCTGGACACAAGATTGTGCACCATCTCTTCGGTAAACCGAACTGTATTTTTAATAATTACTGCTGCTATTCCCGCCAGAACTCCAATAACAATACTAAGCACAGTTAAAAAACCACGCTCGCCCAGATGCTTTAATCGCCACCTGTGAAGTCTTACTAAAAAATGCAGTCTGCCCTTCGCCATATTACCTGGCAAAAGTAACAATTAGCAAGCGCTCATAACAATTTTAAAGAACTAAAAACCCAAAGTTTTTGTTTACCTAATAAATCAGCGCATAATGAATATAAAAATAACAGGCAGCAACGGATATATTGGCCAATTAATTGTAGCAGAACTGAAAAAAAAAGGGCACACTGTTTCCGGTATAAAACGAAACTTGCTCTATGGAACATCACCCGACCTACAAGAGGCATTACGCAATTCCGATGTTCTGATAAATCTCGCCGGGGCACCTATTTTACAGCGCTGGACAACCGATAATAAAGAAATAATCTACAACAGTAGGGTTGTTACTACCCGCAACCTGGTAAAAGCGATTATTGAGTTACCCGAAAGTGAACGCCCCGGAAAAGTGGTGTCAGCATCGGCTATTGGCATATACAAATCAGGATTTACACACACAGAAGAAAGCAATAATTTTGATGAAGGTTTTGTTGGTGATGTGGTTAAAGATTGGGAACATGAACTAACAGCTTTACCCAATAGTATTAAAACTATAATCTTTCGGCTGGGAGTTGTTTTTGGAAAAGAGGCAAAAACCATAAAAAACATGCTGCTTCCGTTTAAATTAGGACTTGGTGGTAAAATTGGATCAGGAGAACAGCCATTTCCGTTTATTCACGAGAAAGATGTGGTAGATGCGTTTCTTTGGGCCACCGAGAAACTTCAGAAAAACGAAATATTCAACTTAACAGCGCCCGAAAATATTTCAAATAAAGAATTCACCAACAGCCTTGCCCAACAACTCAATCGACCCGCATTTTTCACCATTCCTCCTTTTGCCTTAAAACTGGTTTATGGTAAAGCAGCCACACTACTTACCCAATCACCCGAAGTATCATCAAAAAAACTACTGGATTCAGGCTTTAAATTCAAATACCCCACAATTCGTGCAACCTTACAAAACATTATTAGTAAGGCCTAAAAACTTTAGTCATTAATTTCTGTTCTCTTTCATTAGCTTTGTAAAACACTTTTACTCGTTAAGCATGAAGAACCAGGAAAAGGGACATTTGCGAACCAATATAAAATTTTTCAGGGATGTATTTTTGTTGCATCCCTATCGTTTGTTTGCTTTACGTGCAACAATTTCGATGGGCATTTTAGCAGTTCCCTTTGTTATTGCCGGACTACCTTTTTTTGGAGTTACACTTGCTTTGGGAGCATTGGCCGGCGCGCTGTCAGAAACCGACGACCACCCAAAAGGACGTATAAAATCATTATCGATAACCATTCTCAGTTTCTTTATCTCAAGTTTTTCAGTAGGCCTCTTAAATAATTACACCTGGATTCTTGGCGCTGGTTTTATTTTATCCACCATCGTATTTATATTAATTGGAGGAATTGGCGAACGTTACCGTGCCATTACCTTTGGGTCAGTTCTGGTAGGAATTTATGCTATGCTGGGAATTGAGATCAGTCCGGCATGGTACTGGCAGGCTATTCTTTTACCGGCCGGAGCACTATTTCATGGCATTTTAACTTTGTTATTAATCTTTCGGAACCCGTGGCGGTTACTCGACCAGCAAATGGCAAATGGGTTTCACTCATTATCCAATTATCTCGACAAAAAAGCGCTGCTTTTCCCCAGCGATAAAAAAGACCAGGAAGGCATTAATAAAGATCTGGCGTTGCTAAACGTGAATGTTGTAAATGCGCTCGAACGTATTAAAGATGTATTGAACAACTATGCCAGAGAAATGAATGATACACAGGCATTGACTCCCTATTTGCAACGTTTTATGTCGTTACAAAGTCTTCACGAACGTGCCGCATCAACCCACGACCGACACGATAAACTTGGAAATAGCCAGGAGCAGATTGAAATTATGGAAGGCTTTGGCGAAATGCTTCGTCAGTTGGCTTATGCATCGCGAATGGTGGCCGAAAATATGCTTACCGGAACGTCATACAGTCACCCGCCAGCCCTCGAATGGATATCAAAAGCCATTGACGACAAACTGCAAAACATGCCTGCCGAAGATGCTCAGGATCTGATTTTGCTTCTTCATAATTTGCATCGTTCGCATGTTTCATTAAAATACCTCGACAACCTGGAAGAAGGCACTTCAATACCTCGATTACGTCGCGATGAAAGAACTCCATTTCAGCGTCTAAAAGAGCAGCTTTCGCTACGCCACCCGCGCATGCGCTATGCCTTGCGGCTCAGTCTTACATTTGCCTTAGGCTACTTTCTTCAAAATTACTTTGAGCTGGATAAAGGACAGTGGGTAATGTTAACCAGCTTATTTGTTAGCCAAATTACATACAGCGATACCCGCCGCCGGCTTTTCGAGCGTTTAATGGGAACGGTTACCGGAATTGTTATCGGAGCAGCACTTTTACAGATTTTTACAACTACCGCGGCACAACTTTTATTAATGTTAGGCTCGGCAATGGCATTTTTCTATTGGCTACGAAAGAAATATTCGATTGCTGTAATATTTGTAACCACTTTTGTTCTCAGTGCATTTAACCTGGTCTCTAACGACGGAGGAATAAATATCATGATTCCAAGGCTTGTGGATACGCTGCTTGGAGCCACTTTGTCATTTCTTACCATACGTTTTTTGTGGCCCGGATGGCAGTATCGTCGCATACCAGGACTCATCTCCACGGCACTGGAAAAGAACAGAAACTATTTTCAGGCTATCGCTCAGGAATATGAAAAAGCGAGTAATGACGATTTAACGTACCGCATAGCCAGAAGGGAAGCACACCTGGCCGATAACGAGCTGGCACAAGCATGGAACAGTATGCGACAGGAACCCAAAAGTAAACAGCGGATGATGCACAATGCACTAACAATTACCTATTTAAATCACGCGCTACTCTCACACATTTCGGCGCTGGGCGCACACCGCGAAACCAATACCGAAGACTACCGCGATATTGATCCGATATTTGAACAACTCGACAAAAAACTGGCAGAGGCCGGCAACAGCAATGTCAATAATTTTTCCCCCGATCTTTCAGAACTTTTGATGACACTGCAACATCAAATTAAAATTACCGAAGCCGGATTAAAAAGACAACAACTACGCTTGTTTTATAATATAGCAGCCACCACTTCAAAAATCAACGATGAATTGAAAAGAAGTTATTCTTAAAATTTGTAAAGAATTTCCTTTGGAATAATTTCCAAAAATACTGGCAATCTGGTTCTCCTGCCCGGAGAAGATTTGAACTTGACTGGAAAGATCTGGATTCTTATTGGAAAGTTGACTTCTCCTGAAATAGCTTGTGAAATCTATAATTGGCCGCCACTCATTAAACGATGTTTCTTTTCTAAATATCAACATTTTAGATAAGTCAGTAAAATACAAAACAATACATTCAACAGCTTTAGTTTCAAAACTGTTTTCTGAAGTAAATAATTTTTCATTTTCTTGTCAGAGCCCGGATTTAATCTTCACTTTACCCGAAAAAATTGTTTTTCAGTATCTTTAACCTTTCAATAAACTATAAAAAAATGAAAGCAGCAGTCCTCACAAAATATAATCAGGTAGAATGGAAAGATGTTGAAAAACCAACATGCAAACCGGGCGAAGTATTAATTAAGGTAATTTTTGGTTGTATTTGCGGTAGCGATCAACATATTCATACCGGCGAGTTCCATCCTCGAACAACACTGCCCTTGATAATGGGCCACGAGTTTGGAGGAGTTATTGCTGAAGTAGGAGAAGGAGTTACAGGCTGGAGCGTTGGCGATAAAGTTGCCCCCGATCCGATTATCTGGTGTGGCAAATGCCCCGCTTGTTTAAAAGGCCACTTCCCGGCCTGTACCAGTTTAAAACTCATTGGTATTGATATGGATGGTGGTTTTTGCGAATACGTTTCGCTGCCTCCCTCAATGTTGTACAAAGTACCTGCAAATATTCCCGACGAACACGTTGCACTTGTTGAAGTACTAAGTATTGGTTGCCACGCGAAAAACCGTGCGAACGTTCAGCAAAACGACAGCATTGTTATATGGGGATCGGGAAAAATTGGCTTGTGCATTTTACAAGCTGTTCGTACCGTTACCGACAATAAAGTTTTCATGGTTGATATTCTGGACGACCGCCTGGCAATTGGCCCGCAATATTACGACAATGTGATTGCGGTAAATGCAAAAAAAGAAGATCCTGTTGAACGCATAATAAAGGAAACCGATGGTAAAGGTGTAGATATTGCTTTTGAAGCAGTTGGCCACCCCGTGGAAATTGAAGATGGTGCAAATCCAATAACAGGTTGCATCCGTTCGATTGTTGGAGGTGGAAAAGTTTGCGTGTTGGGATTGGCAGCCGAACCAACTTCTGTTGTATTTCGTGAACTGATCTGGAAAGAAGGAACCATTGTAACTTCGCGGGTTAGCCATGGCGAATTTGCCGAAGCTATTGAGCACCTAAAAAACAATCGACTAAAACCGGAAGCACTTATATCAAAAACATTACACGGATCGGAAGCCCAAAAAGGTTTTGAAATTTTAAAGAAAGATCCGGCAAAAAACATAAAAATATTACTTGATTTCAACACCATTTGAATTAAAGTAAGCAGAAAAACAGAAAACTGATCATGTACAATAATTTGTATGACAAATTACAAATTATTGCTAAATTTGAACTTTTCGAACTACTATGGCAACTACAAATAAATTCAACCAACTTAAAGCCCAACTCGAGGGCGATCTATATTTTGATAACGTACAACGGGTGCTCTACTCAACCGATGCCTCGCAATACAAAGAAATGCCGCTGGCTGTTACTAAGCCCAAAAACAAAGAGGACATTAAAAAGATTATTGCCTTTGCCCGCGAGAACAATTCGAATATTATTCCGCGCGGAGCAGGTACATCATTGGCCGGTCAGGTAGTTGGAAATGGAATTGTTGTCGACGTTTCGAAATACATGAACAAGATCTTGGAGTTCAATAAAGAAGAGAACTACGTAATTGTTGAACCGGGTGTTGTTCTGGCTGAATTAAACCTGTTTTTGGCTGAGCAGGGACTGCAATTTGGACCGGAAACATCAACTGCCAACCGTTGTGTCATTGGCGGAATGCTGGGCAATAATTCGTGCGGTTTGCACTCGTTGGTTTACGGTAGTGTACGCCAGCACGTTTTAGAAATTGATGCCATTTTAAGCGACGGATCGGAAACGACATTTAAGGAATTAAGCATAGAAGAATTTCAGGATAAACTAAATGGAAATCCGAATCAGCAGGAAAAAGCAATTTACTCGAATATTAACGATCTGCTTTCCAATAATCAAAACCGGGAAGAGATTGTAAAAAATTTCCCCGATCCAAAACTTACCCGGCGAAATATGGGCTACGCCATCGACGAATTAATGTATGCCAATCCGTTTACCGAAGGTGGAGGAAAATTCAATTTCTGCAAGCTTCTGGCCGGCTCCGAAGGAACATTGGCCTTCTCTACAAAAATTAAGTTGAACATAATCCCACTGCCTCCAAAATTCAAAGGGCTTGTTTGTGCTCATTTTGAAACACTGGAAGAATCGTTACTGGCTAACCTGATAGCATTAAAATACAAACCAACTGCCATTGAATTAATGGACGATCCGGTAATGCAGGCGGCTAAACAAAACATAGAGCAGGCTAAAAACCGCTTTTTTGTAGAAGGCGATCCGGGTGCCATGTTAATGATTGAATTTTCGTTTGAGACCGAAAAAGAATTAACAGCTACAGCAGCCGCACTTGAAAAAGAAATGAAAGAAGCTGGTTTGGGATATCATTATCCTTTGGTAACCGGCGCCGACAGAATAAAACGTGTTTGGTCGCTTCGCACAGCCGGGCTGGGATTACTGGCTAATATTCCGGGCGACCGAAAAGGAGTACCGGGAATTGAAGACACAGCTGTTCATCCCGAGTACCTGCCCAATTATGTGGCCGATATAAAAGTTGTTTTGAAAAAATTAGGCCTAGATAGTGTGTTTTATGCGCACATTGCCACCGGAGAAATCCATTTCCGCCCACTCATAAACTTCAAAGATCCAAAAGATGTAGAGCTTTTCGACACGCTGATGAACGAAGTTGCAAAACTGGTAAAGAAATATCGCGGCTCGATGAGTGGCGAACATGGCGATGGAAGAGCTCGTGGAAAGTTCATCCCATTTATGCTGGGAGATCAATGCTACCGAATGGTAAAATCAGTGAAAACGGCCTGGGACCCGGATAATATTTTTAACCCCGGAAAAATTGTCGATACACCGCCCATAACCGAAAGCTTACGCGTAATTCCCGGTAAAGCGATTCCTGAAACGGATACCTATTTTGATTTCTCGAAAAACAAAGGCTTTTTCCGTACCATTGAGAAGTGCAACGGATCGGGCGATTGCCGAAAAAGTGAAGTTATTGGCGGCACCCTCTGCCCTACCTTTATGGCAACCCGCGACGAGGACAAAAGCACCCGTGGACGCGCGAATATTTTGCGCGAATTTCTGTACAATAACGAGAAAAAGGATCTTTTTGATCATCAGGAAATTTACGATATTTTAAGTCTGTGTATTTCGTGCAAAGCATGCAAAAGGGAGTGCCCGAGTAATGTTGACATGGCCAAATTAAAAGCCGAATTCCTGCAAAATTATTATGATATTCACGGAATTCCTATGCGTTCACGCTTAATCGGTTACCTCCCCCGTTTAAACAAGCTGGCAATGGTTTTTCGCCCCATTTCAAACTTTATGATGCGTACTTCGTTGCTGAAAAGTACCATAGGGTTTTCTACTGAACGGACACTTCCGGCGCTGTCGAAAATTACTTTAAACCGTTGGATTGAAAATGGAGCACCGAAACCTGAGGCCGAAACAAAGGGCAAAATTTATCTCTTTAACGATGAATTTACCAATTACAACGAAAGCGATATTGGAATTAAAGCCATACTATTGCTAACTAAATTAGGGTACGAAGTTAAAATTCCGCAAACCAAAGAAAGCGGACGTACTTTCCTCTCGAAGGGAATGGTACGAACGTCAAAAAAAGTAGCTGCTGCGAATATCAATCTTCTGAAAGACATTATTACTGACGAAACACCATTAATTGGCATTGAACCTTCTGCCATTCTGGCTTTCCGTGATGAATATCCTGAGTTGGTGGAAAAAGACCAGCAACCTGCTGCTGAAAAACTGGCAAAAAACGCACTTCTTTTTGAAGAATTTATTGCTACTGAAATTGAAAAAGGAAATATTAGTGAAGAAGATTTTACAGCAGATGAACAACATATATTACTGCACGGACATTGCCAGCAAAAGGCAGTAGCCTCAACCGAACCGTCTAAAAAAATGTTATCACTACCGAAAAACTATTTTGTAAAAGAAATTCCTTCCGGTTGTTGTGGAATGGCTGGTTCGTTTGGCTACGAAAAAGAACATTACGAACTCTCGATGCAAATTGGCGAGATGGTTCTTTTCCCTGCTGTTCGAACGGCAAAAGAAGATTATATTATTTCTGCACCGGGAACTTCATGTCGTCATCATATAAAAGATGGAACAAACAAAACTGCATTGCATCCTGTGGAGGTGCTGTATAATGCACTGAAATAAAAGCGCAACATACTCTACTTTTCGTTAATCAGAGAAACAGTGTCTAACAATAAGTATTTTAAAATTCACACTGATGTGCAATTTATTTTATTCACAAAACGCTTCATAAATAAGGCTTTCAGCGGCAAAATCTTATTTGTAATACGCTACTGTTAACAACTTAATAGTCAATACATAAACTTATATCCAGGAATCACTTATCTTTTATATCCTAATGAGAGTACTGAAAAGGAAAACCAGTCAGCTTTCTACTAAATGTCTTTTATACGGTACGCTAAAAAGACAATAGTTTCTGGTTTTATTAATCAAAAACAAGTGCCTGGATATTTCCGCAAACATAAAACCCTTTTTTTGAAGATGTTACACAGTAAATTCCCATTACTGTATTTGAGGATGACTGAAAATAAAACACAACAAAATGAAACACAACATCATTTCTTTCTCCGCTTTGCTTTTGATAAGTTTTATGTTGAGCTGCACAAGTGAAGATCTAACCGACTTAAATATTGAATTACCTGCCGACGTCGCCAGCGAAAATCTTGTTTTAAAAAGCACTCGCTTGCAGCCGGATTGCGATCCGGCATGGATTCCATTATTTTCTGAAAAAAGAACAACTGTAGGAAACCTGGTAGTATCCAACAGAGACTCGAAGTTAGAAATTGAATTTGTACCTGGCAGTTCTTATTCAATACGTGAAGTGCAACTATGGATTGGAACTGATCCGAAGAAGGTACCTAAAAACAGGAAGAACATTCCAATTCCTGGTAAATTTGATTACAAAACGAGTGGACAATCAACCTACACCTTTTCAATAAAATTATCCGATATTTATGACATTCCGGAAATGTTACTGGAAGGAAAAGTAATTTGCATATTTGCACATGCATTGCTCCTAAACAAGCAAACAAGCAAGCTATTTTCGGCGTGGAGTGCCGGTACAACATTTGGTGTAAAGAGGTGGGGAACCTACTCTACTTATGTGTGTTGTCATCCAACAGGAGGAGGCGGTTGCTTTCCACACAATGCCTATTGCGGAAAACCTATTGATGGAATAAATTATTTACAAATTGCTTCATCCAACCAAAAAATATATGCCGATAATGGAGAAATAATTGGTAATACATATCTCTCTGATGGAAAAATATATTTTAATTTTTATCAGGACTGGATGCTTGAAGATTCAGAGGCCAATATAGAAATTGCAGGTCTCAACTCACTTGACAAACAAGCGATAGCTATCAATGATTTTATCGTAGAAAGAGAACTTGGCAACTTTATAATAGAAGTACCAAAATATAATTATTACCAGGTAAATTTGAATGTTCAGTACTGTACCACAGGAAATTGAAAAAGGATAATCTATCGGTAACTGAAAATGTTTATGTTTCGAAAGCTACAATCAGAATCACCACGAAACTACCCATTGCCACAATGAAACAATTATGAATTGTGTCTCTTTCCTTTTCTGCTGCCGTGATAAATACCGAATTGCAACTTGCAAGATTGTTTCTAAAGGATCTCTTGTCCTTTCCAGTTATTTTAAGTGACATAATTTTTTACAAATCAGGTAATTAATTCAATTTTTTACATTAATTTTAATTCGATTTTAATAAATAACCAAAACCAATAAACCATGGATAACCGTTTCTTCACACAAATAATATTTTTAGTTTTTCTTTTGTTTGCCACTAACACTCAGGCTCAGGATCGAACTATTCAGGGCAAAGTAACTACATTCGAAAACATTCCCCTATCCGGAGTGGAAGTTCAGGTTAAAAGTACTAAACAGCTAGTTAAAACAGATACATTGGGGAGATTTAAAGTTGCGTGTAATGTCAAAGATAAATTGATTTTTTTTGCCCATGGATTCAATAAACAGAAGGTAAAACTAAAAGAAAATACAAAATTTGTTGCCGTTAATTTACACCTTAAACCTGGCGAAAAAGGGAAAGCACTAGCTATAGGTTATGGACATGTACAGGAAGAAGATAAATTGAGTGCGATTTCAAGTTTAAGGGACGACAATGATGATTTTTCGAAGTATACCGACATGTATGAACTAATAAGGGGCAGATTTTCGGGAGTGCAGATAATTGGTGATGAAGTGATAATCCGCGGAAATAAAACGTTGGGAAGTAGCAATGCCGCATTAATTGTAGTCGATGGAATTGAGCGGGATGGGAATGTATTAAGTATCCTCCCCCCTAATACGGTAAAAAGTATTGATATTTTAAAAGATGGTGGTTCTGCCATTTATGGTTCCAGGGGAGCAAATGGAGTCGTTCTCATCGAAACAAAAAGAGGCGACGAAAATGAATAATTCTTTATGTACTCAATGAAACTTACTCAAATTTGCTTCTTTGAAAATGCGACTTCCTCCAAGACGAAATAATCATGCGTGCAATACACCTTTCGCGCTGAACAATATTCTGATTGGTTAAAAACTCCTTGTATATTTTTACGGCTTACCAATAAAATATAAACTTATTTGCTTTTGAAAGTAGCAAAAAAACATCGACACTTAACAAGATGGAGTATGAAGTGGAAGCGTGGCCAGTCTATTTCGTAAATAAACCTCTTCGAATATGATTTGTTTACTCTATATTTAAACTAGTAACAATGAACAATTTTTGGAACGATAGATACAGTGCAACAGAATATGCATACGGGGAAGCACCTAACGATTTTTTGAAAAAGGAATTGCCAAAACTAGCACCGGGTAAAGTACTGTTCCCCGCAGAAGGAGAAGGCCGAAATGCTGTATATGCAGCAAAGTTAGGATGGGAAGTAACAGCATTCGACCCTAGTATTGAAGGAAAAAGAAAAGCGCTCCTATTAGCTAATAAGCATAATATTTCAATCAATTACGAAGTAATAGATTATCAAAATGCCAACTTTAAAGAAAGTTATTTTGATTGTATTTGTTTGACATATGCCCATATGCCGGGAAATATGCGTAACAATGTCCACCAAAAACTAGCTTCCTTTTTAAAACCCGGAGGAACATTAATCCTTGAAGGATTTTCTAAAGAACAAATTAACAGAAATACAGGAGGACCTAAGGATATCAGCTTTCTTTTTGATGAAAAAGAATTAAAAAACGATTTCAGTAGTTTTAGAATGATAAATACACAGAAATCTGAGATCCGGTTGAATGAAGGTCTTTACCACCGTGGCCTTGCGTCAATTATCAGATTAACAGGAATTAAGTAATAATTATTATTTTTCTACTTTTTATAAGCATTTTAATAAAACTCCTGTATATAAAGTTAAACAATTTGGCCCTGTTAAACGTATAGTATTTACAATCAGAACTTTCTACTGATTAAATTAAATCGTATTTGGGAAATATTTTTTTACAAAAGAATCAAAAATTTTAATTTTACTTAAAAATAAGAAAGAGGAAGAAAAAAGAGTTTCAATTTTTTGTTTACAAGCGGGTATTTATTTATACTTGCACACGATTTCAAAAGAAAATCACCCTCCTCGTCAATTGTTCCAATATTTTTCAACAATTATTAATCGAGAAAAGTTATAACCATAGAATAATGTATGATATTTTAGAACTGAACAAGAAACTTGTTCCTGAATTAAAAGAGATCGCTAAAGAGCTCAAAATTAAACGTGTAGAATCCTACAAAAAGCAGGATCTCATTTATAAAATTTTAGATACACAAGCTGTTCTTGAGGCTGAAAAGAAAGGCCCAAAGAATTCTCCTAAAGAAGAAAAAGGAGGAGCTGGTAATCGTCATAAACAAATCGATAGAGATCCTCAGAATACCGATGAAACGCGCCGTTCAAAACGACCACGCCAAAGGGTAGAGACCGTTAAGCGAGAAAAAGTGGGTTCGGGTCCTAAAAAGAAACAAGGTGACAAAAAACATGACGATAATTTTCAAACTCGTCAGGACCAGATTAAAGCCATTATAAAAGGCTTTAACAGAGAGAAAGCTCCCGAGGATGAGAAAGCTCAAAAACCACAAAAAGTTGAAAACGCTGAAAAACAAGAGGAACCCAAAGTAGCCCCTCAGCAGGAACAAGCTCCTGAAAAGAAACAAGAGCAGCAAAAACCTGTAGTAAAAGTTCAAAAACAAAAAGAGCAGCCACAAAAAGAGCAGCAGCAACCGCAACAACGTGGTGGTCAGCAAAGAAATCAACAATCTCAGCAAAACCAGCAAAAACAAAATAGTGGTGGAAAAGACGACCGCCAAAGACCACAAAATAGAAACCAACAACAAAACCAACATCAGGGAAATCGCCAAAAACAACGTCAATTCGAGTTTGAAGGTATTATTACCAATACCGGTGTTTTAGAGATTTTGGCAGATGGTTACGGTTTCTTACGTTCATCGGATTACAATTATTTGAATTCGCCTGATGATATTTATGTGTCACAATCGCAAATAAAACTTTTTGGTCTTAAAACCGGCGATACGGTTAGAGGTACTGTTCGCCCACCAAAAGAAGGAGAAAAATATTTCCCATTAATTAAAGTGCAGGAGATTAACGGACGAAGCCCTGAATTTATTCGCGACCGCATACCTTTCGAACACTTAACTCCTTTATTTCCTGATGAAAAATTTAATCTTACAGGAAATGGCCACGACAACATTTCAACACGAATTGTTGATATGTTTGCACCAATTGGTAAAGGTCAGCGAGGTTTGATTGTTGCACAGCCCAAAACGGGTAAAACAGTATTACTGAAAGATATTGCCAATGCAATTGCAGCCAATCACCCGGAAGTTTATATGATCGTACTTTTGATCGACGAACGTCCGGAAGAGGTTACAGATATGGCACGTAGCGTACATGCCGAAGTTATTGCATCAACTTTTGATGAGCCGGCAGACAAACACGTTAAAGTGGCTAACATTGTATTGGAAAAAGCAAAACGAATGACAGAATGTGGCCACGATGTGGTTATCCTTTTAGACTCGATTACACGTTTGGCACGTGCTTACAACACCGTTCAACCTGCATCGGGGAAAGTACTTTCGGGTGGTGTTGATGCCAATGCTTTACATAAACCAAAACGTTTCTTTGGTGCAGCAAGAAACATTGAACAAGGCGGTTCGTTAACCATTATGGCCACGGCTCTTACTGAAACCGGATCCAAAATGGATGAAGTAATTTTTGAAGAGTTTAAAGGTACCGGTAATATGGAACTGCAGCTCGACAGAAAATTGTCGAACAAGCGTATTTTCCCTTCGGTGGATATTCCAACATCAAGTACTCGTCGCGAAGATCTTTTGTTCTCCAAAGAGATGCTCGACAAACTTTGGATTTTGCGCAACTACCTTGGCGATATGAATGCATTGGAAGCAATGGAATTTATGAAAACAAGACTGATGCGAACCAGAAGTACAGAAGAATTTCTTGCTTCGATGAACGATGGATAAAAAGTAAAAACAATAAAATAGAAAAAGCAGGTTCAGTTTTGATCCTGCTTTTTTGTTGCCTGTACATCAGCTTTCCGGTGTTCTCACCTACTTTAAACCCTTATTAAAGTTGAAAGAATTCGAAGGTTGAATTTGTTCTGAACGCATAATACGATTTTTTACCGTTTTTGCCCGGTGTTTTGAAACCGGTTCATAACACAGATCAATTAAAAACCGATAGAATCCGTTCTTTACTAGTTTATTTTTCGATTGCGAAATTGAAACCGGAATCTGAGGAACAATTGAAGTGATACCATTTCTACGAAAACGACGTAACTGAATATTCATATCATCCACCAATTCATCAGTCCCATTTTTCATTGCAATTGGCATTCTCGAATGAAAAAGCTCGGGATAGAAATAAACCGGCACAATTCCATCTTTATGCGATAGTGAAAATAAAGTCTCAAAATCAATCTCCTGTGGATAGGAAAAACGACTCACTCCGTCTTTTTTTATAAAATGGGCTGCAGCATCATTAAAAACATACACATTCTCATTGGCAATAATCCGGCACTTTGGAGGAATCAAATCTACCTGCGAAATATGACTGACAACAAAGTTTTGCAATCCACATTTCACCATTCGGGCAATCAATTCGCGGTAAAATTGTATGGCATCTTGCTGAATAAATTTTGGCAATTCGATATAGATTTTCCCCTTAAACTTTTGAATGAATGGCACCTCCGGATCAAAACGGCTCCAGGTAATTTTTGAAAAAGCCAAAAACAAACCATCCATTTCATTAAGGTTCATTTTCTTCAGCCATTCCATCGAATTAATACGAAAATAAAATTCCTCTTTCCGGGCATTATCCTTGCCTTTCAAAGCTCCTATTATCTTTTGTTTGTGCCCGTATTTCAGTTCCTTAAAATGAGTTCGGGTATCCTCCAGTTTCGATGGAAACTTTACATCGTTAATCCCCGACAGATAAACTTCGCTATTTGCTTTTACCTGTTTTCCTCCCGAATGAATTTGAAACAATCCATTCTCATTAGCCATTTCGCGCACTTTCACTGTTTCCTGTTTTTCAGTGCCCGGAATGTGAAAACGCAAACGAAAACCCGGCTCAATGTTCATGTGCGAAGTCAACCAAATATACTGTCCCTTTATTCGTTCTACTTTCCCAAGAAAAACACCGGCAACTGTTTTCTCTGCAACTGCTGTTTTTATGTCTTTCCCCATAAAGTATGCTGTTTTCTCACGTCCAAAATCAAGCGATAAAAGCTCTTTTGCTTTTTCCTGTTCAGCAGGCTCGTCCATCGCAATTCGGTAAGCCTGCGCTACCCGGTAAGTGTATTCTCCCGATTTCATGCGCCCCTCAACTTTTAAACTGTTCACGCCCATTTTCCCGAAACGGGCAACCAAATCAATCAATTGATTATCCTTCAGGTTAAACAGGTACTGGTTTGCATTTTGGGCTGTGTAAGTGCGTCGGCAAGGCTGTGTACAAAGCCCGCGATTGGCACCCCTGCCTCCCGCATAGCTGCTGTACAAACACATTCCTGAAAAAGAATAACACAGCGCACCATGAATAAAAACCTCGGTTTCAACTTCACTTTTTTTACAAATTTTGGTGAGTTCTCGCAAGGTGAGTTCGCGGGCAAGTACAACTCGTTCTATACCTTTTTTATGTGCATAATTAGCTCCGGTAGAATTATGAATTCCCATTTGTGTGCTGGCATGCAAAACCAGGTTTGGAAAATACGTTCGAGCGATATAAAATACGCCCCAATCCTGAATGATAACGCCATGAACGCCAACCTGATTCAAAAAATTCAGGGAATCAAGTAATTCCGGAATTTCGTTGTTTTTTATTACTGTATTAAGGGTAATATAAACCTGGATGTTCTTCTTTTTTGCTTCTTGTAAGATGGTAACAAGCTGGCCGTTGGTAAAATTCTTTGCCCTTCCGCGAGCATTAAATTGTTTTAATCCCAGGTAAACAGCATCAGCTCCACCACGCAAAGCAGCGTAAAAAGATTCTGGATTTCCTACGGGTAAAAGAAGTTCCGGTTTTTGCATAATCTATTTTCGGGCAAAATTAGCAATAATATATTTTAACCTTCCTAAATTATTTAGCACTTTTGAAAGAACAAACTTAAGAAATGAAAACAATAGGATTAGTTGGAGGAACAGGCTGGGTATCGACACAGGAATACTACAAAATAATTAACGAAACGGTAAATAAAAAACGGGGTGGATTAACCTTTCCTGAAATTATTTTGTACTCCGTAAATTACGGCAGAATTTATGCCTGTAACCAGGAAAACGACCGCGATGGAGTATATTCGATCGTTAAAAAAGCCAGCGAAAAAGTTTGTACTGCCGGTGCCGATTTTGTTGCGCTTTGTGCCAACACGCTTCATTTTACCTACGAGCAGTTACGAAATGAAATTGATGTTCCAATTCTCCATATTGCCGATGCCACAGCCGCTGCCATAAAATCTAAAGGGCTCAAAAAAGTGGGGCTTCTGGGAACACGCGAAACCATGGAACTCGACTTTTATAAAAAACGATTGGCCGAGCAAAATATCGAAGTTATCGTACCCGAAAAACCAGAACGTGAATTTATTCACTACTCCATATTAAATGAGTTATTAAAAGAAATTTTTCTGCCGGAAACCAAAACCGGATTTCTGGCAATAATGAATAAACTAGCCGAAAAAGGTGCAGAAGGCATGATTCTTGGATGCACAGAAATTCCTTTACTGATAAACCAGGATGACTTTGAGCAGCCGTTGTTGAGCACGCTGGAATTACACGCCAAAGCCATTGCCGATTTTGCTATTACAGATGAATAACACAACTATTAACAGCATAAAATATTAGCCATGAAAAAATATATTTCTCTAATCGCCATATTATTACTTTCTACTGCGGGACTTTTTGCCCAAAGCATTTATGATATTCGTAACGCAATTGATTTCTTTGAATCGAACAAAATGCAACGTGGAGAATATCGGAATACGCTCACTGAAGATGATATTGATGGTTCTCCATTTTTAGATGATGAATTTATTAATGGCACCGTTTATACCTATCAGAAAATTCAGTTTAACGACATTCCTTTACGCTATAATATTTTCAATGACGAAATGGAGTTTCAAACGCCCGATAACAAAATTCTGGCAATTGCGGCACCTGAAATTGTTGAAAAAGCTGTAGTTGGAGAAAATATAATTTCAAATATTCCGTATAAAATCGGTAATAAAATTAAACGTGGTTACTTTATACTTTTAACCGAAGGAAATGTAAATTTATATGCACGCCCTGAAGTACGCTACCAAAAACCAAAAGAAGCAGCTCCTTACAAAGATCCCGAACCGGCTAAATTTGTTGAACGCCCACACTCCTATTATTTAAGACTTAATGAGGAAGCTGCCGTGAAGGTGGAATCCAAAAAGGATTTGAGAAATTTTTTCTCCGATCATCAGAATCAAGTTGAGGATTTTATAAAAGAGAATAAAGTAAAGCCCGGCAAAGAAGACAAATTGATTGAATTGGTGAAGTACTATAATTCATTATAAAAAGCTATTTTCGTTCGGAAATAACGATACCGAATGGAAATAACATTTATCCTGGTTGAGCCGGCAACACCCGAAAATGTTGGTGCTTCTGCCCGCGCTTTAAAAACCATGGGTTTTAGCACGCTATACCTCGTTAATCCGTGCGATCATTTAAGTCCGCCTTCCAGATGGCTGGCACATGCTTCCAACGACATTCTTGAAAAAGCAAAAGTATTCACAACACTTCAGGAAGCTTTAAAAGGCAGCGAGCTGATAATTGGAACCACTGCCAAAAAACGATCGGTAAAAGCCGATTATTACGCGCTACCAGAACTGTCCGGGATTATCACTGCAAAAAGAAATTCCATTCAAAATGTTGCTGTAGTTTTTGGAAGAGAAGAGTCGGGGCTAAAAAATGAAGAACTAAAACTTTGCGACTTCGTTACTACAGTTCCGCTGCAAACGACGTACCCATCCTTAAATCTCGCACAAGCAGTTATGCTGTATGCTTACGAATTATCGAAATTAAATTATGCTGAAAAAATTGTGGAGCAAAAAAATGAAGAAAGTTTTACCGCGCTAAAAATAAAAGTCAACCGGCTTTTGGTTGAAACCGGCTTTAAACCAGAAAGTAATATCTTCCCGCGTTTCCTGGAGCGCATAAGCTTCTTAACACAGGATGATATTCATTTACTTCACTCTTTCTGCAATAAAATACTCGAAAACAAAAAATAATTCCGAAACGTATGCAACATTGAATTATTGCCATCGTCATTGAATCAGAAAAATAAGCGATTGAATACACTTTATAAAAATATTCATCAGGAGATGATCGATCAGTGCAAGGAAGGAAACCGAAAGGCACAATTCCAACTGTACAAGCTTTATTACAAAGCCATGTTCAGCGTCAGTGTGCGAATCGTAAACGACCAGATGGAAGCCGAAGATGTTATGCAGGAAGCCTTTTTAAGTGCATTTAATAAGATCGACACCTATAAAGGCGAAGTAAGCTTCGGGGCATGGTTAAAGCGTATTGTTGTAAACCGTTCATTGGATTATTTAAAGAAACGAAAAGTACATTTCGAAGAGGTAAACGAACGTACTGCACAAATTGCCGAGTACCAAATGGATACACGCGAACTGGATGCAAAAGTTTTGAAACAGGCCATTCAGGAACTTTCTGACGGGTACCGTGTAGTGTTAAGTCTTTACCTGATTGAAGGGTACGACCACGACGAGATCAGCCAGATTTTGGGTATATCGAATTCAGCTTCGAGAACCCAGCTGCTGAGAGCAAAAAACAAGTTACGAGATATACTGAAAGGGAAGGAAATATTTTCATACAATTAAGAAAATGGAAAAAAGAGATAACATAGAAAAACTGATACTGGAAAACATTGATGCGTTAAACGATAACGAACCAATGGAAGGCCACTTTGCACGTTTTGAGGCAAAGCTTGATGCACAACATAAAGCACGAAGGACGATAAGTCTTAACTTGATTATGAAAGTTGCAGCAGTTATTGTATTTGCTTTTCTGGCTACCAACCAGGCATTTATATATTTTTCACCTGATAACCAGGGTATTATTAATTCAAAGTCAGAGGCTGCAAGCATAAGTCTTGCATCTGTTTCGCCGGAATACCAGGAAGTTGAATATTATTATACCAACTCTATAAACACAGGAATTGATCAGTGGAACAAATGGATTGAGCAAGGTATGATATCGGAAGATGAGCAAAATATGATGGACAACGAACTTGCAGAGTTTGAAACACTGTACCAAAACTTACAAAAAGATTTGGCAGCAAACCCAAACGACCAACGTGTAATAAATGCCATGTTAGAATATTATCAGGCTAAGCTTAGTGTAATCAATATAATCATCACAAAATTAGAAGAAGTACAACAGAAAACACAAGAAGCGAAACAGGAAGCAATGGCCATTTAACCAAAATGACTATCGCATACGAAATAATAGTAGTATTAAAATTAAAACCAGAATAAAATGAGAACATTAAAAAGAATTGCAGCACTGTTTTTAATCGGCGTTTTATCCGCCGGAACAACAGTATTGGCTGAGGAAAAAACAAAGGAGTTCCGTGAATCATGGTTGAACAATGAAGTATCATCGTTGGAAATAGACAACCGTTTTGGAGAAGTTAAAATCAATAATATCGAAGGTGATTCAGTAATCATCCATGTTGAGATAACAGTGGATGCACCAAACGAAAGGAAGGCTGATGAATTGCTTGATATGATTGAGGTGAACATCAGAAAATCTGGAAGTCTCGTAAAAGCTGTAACTGAAATTGAAAGGAACTTTAAAAGCCAACGAAAATTCAGCATCGATTACGAAGTAAATATTCCTTCGGATAAAGACCTGAAGATAAACAATAAGTACGGCAATACTATTGTTGGCCGACTTACCGGAAACGGCGAATTTATCTGCAAATACGGTAACTTTACGGCTTACGAACTAACTACACCCGAAAGCGGTTCGCTGAACTTAACGCTGGCCTACGGTAACGCAAATATTGGCGAAGTTTCGCACATGGATGTTGATGTGAGTTACTCACCTATTGATATTGAAGAAGCAAGCTCGTTAAATATCGAATCAAAATACTCGAACATTACCGTGGAAGAATGTAAATCGGTAATAATCGAATCGAAATACGACAAATTTAAATTTGAAGAGCTGGAGTCGCTCTCTGCACAAATAAAATATACTAATATCAAAATTGAAGAACTGGCGAAGAGCTTAAAAGTTGAATCGGGTTATGGAGGAATTAAAGTAGAAGAAGTTGGACCTAATTTTGATTTCATAGACATTACGAACAGCTACGGTCAGATTTCGCTGGGACTTGACGATGCCAGTTATTCGCTTGATGCCAGTTGTGACTACTGCGGCGTTTCGTACCCCGAAGATGAATTTACAGGAAACAGAATAAAAGATAATCACAAAAGTACAGTTGTAGGAAAAGTTGGCTCGGGAGATGGTGGACAAGTTACAGTTAGAAGTCGTTACGGCGATATTAAACTGGATGAATAGAACTTAATCAACACATTATAATTTCAAACCGTTGGCAATATTTGTCAGCGGTTTTTTATGCTTGCAAAATAGCCCAGTTTATACAAATCAAAAAACAGTAACGATGGGCGATTACCTTTTAAATTCGCTTCCATCTTGCTGCGATACTTTCTGAAAATCCGCCCAATAATTACCGGAGGAATGAAAAATGTTATTCGTTTATATTTTCTCAAAAAGTTCACCTGTCGATAAAAGGTCCGCTCACCATCAAGCATCTCCTCTCCTATTTTTTTCAAATTCTCAAGCGCCAAACAACTCTTTTTCAAAAATGCCTGCGCACTTTCAAGACCAGTATGTTCCAGCGGATTATTAATATGAAAAATTTCAACTCCGGCACAAAACAAGTCATAACCAAGCAATGTATCTTCGTGCCCGTACTTGCGCAATTCTCCCCTAAAATGCACCTGTTTGAATAGTTCCTTTGCAATAAAAAAATTATTGGAGGTAATAATAAATCCTTTGCTGTGGTTACGGGCCGTTGCATTTACGGCCTCACGTTTTGTTCCGTAAGTCCATCGAAACAGTTTCTCAGGATCAGCCGGTTTTTGTTTTGAATAAGCTGTTCCACCGCATAAAACACGATTCTCACTCAAATTTTCAAGGTAATTTCTAAGGTAGTTTGGGCTGATAACTTTCGAGTCGGCATCAATAAACAACAACCATTTAAACTCCGCCTCGGCGCCCATTTTATTGCGAATTGCAGCTCTGCCAAGGTTTTTGTCCATTTCCTGGTAAACAACATTGGGTTTGCTTTTTACAATTCGGTTCAGCGATTTAAAAATCTCATCCGATCCATCATCGTACACTCTGATCTCAAAATCAATGTCTAAACTTGTGGCCTGTTGCTGAAGGTTGTTCACCAAATCTACCACTTCAATGTTATATACCGGGATATTTACCGAAAGCATAGTTTCTCTTTACAGGGCTTGAATTTACAATATTTCGCGTTCAAAACAATTATAATGTAAAGAAGCCATTTCGTGTAATTATTATATTTTTAAGACTTTATTTGAAATTGCTTATGACACGATTAATATTTCTGTTTTTTATAATCTTTAGTTTTCAGCTTAGCGCACAAAACTACAACATAAAAATACAGCTTGAAGGAGCTCCAAATAAAACGGTTCAGCTTGCCTATCATTACCTTGGTAAAATATATGCTGCCGATAAAACTACACTTGATGAAAACGGACAAGGTACATTTACCGGCGATAGTCTTTTAACACAAGGATTGTATAAAATATTGGTTGATAAAGACACCCATTTTGATTTTTTATTGGGTGCCGACCAGAATTTCAAATTAAGCAATGCCACTTTTAATGGCAAAGATTCGAAGATTGAAGGCGCTCCGGAATCCGAAGCTTTTATTGACTACATAAATTTTCTGGGCGAGTTACAACAAAAAAGCGCCTCGCTAAATGAAGCCTACAAAAACGCAGATGCAGCCGTAAAGGACAAAATTACTAAACAACGCGAAGCGCTAAATGACGAAATGCACAATTACTGGGCAATGGTGAATAGAAAGTTCCCTGACTCTTTTCTATATAAATTTATAACGGCCAATTACGTTCCGGCACTCGATGAGTCGACACTGCCAGATGAAATTGCAGAAAACGATTCATTACTTCTCCGAGCTCGATTCAACTATCAACAAGATCATTACTGGGATTATTTCGATTATACAGACGAACGCTACCTGTTCACGCCTTTTTATAAATCGAAGATTGAAACCTGGTTCACAAAAGTATTGTACCCTGACTACGATTCTGTAAAACCTTACGTTTACGATTTTTTAGCAGATGTAAAACCCAATAAACGCATCTTTCAGTTTGCCACATCTTTTTTTCTGAACAGCAGCATCAACAGTAATATTATGGGAATGGATGCCTTGTTTGTTGATATTGCCCGCGACTTTTATTTAAGTGGCGAGGCTTTTTGGGCATCAGAAAAATCGCTTGAGGCAATTCGCGAGAATGTACTTTTTATGAAAGACAATTTGATTGGCGAAATTGCTCCCGATCTCACACTCGAAAGTTTTGACGGCGAGTTTGTCAACCTGCACCAAATCGATTCGAAAATAACGGCTGTGCTTATTTACGAGCCCAATTGTTCGCACTGCAAAGTTTTTGTTCCTGAGTTTTACAAAGAAGTATACCTGCCCAACAAAGAAAAAGGACTTGAAGTTTACGCCATTTACTCGATGGACGACAAGGAAGAATGGGCCGAATTTTTAACCCGGCACAATATGTTCGATTGGATTAATGTTTGGGATAAAGATCACTCCTCGCGTTTTAAAATTAAGTACGATGCACGACAAACGCCAGGCATTTACCTGTTGGATGAAAACAAAAAGATTACCGGCAAAAAAATGACTATCGAGCAGTTAAAAGAAATTATTCCGCATGAATTGAACTAACATTCATTCATTCCTGTTATCTTGGATAAAAATTAAAGGATTATGAATGAGCAATTCAGCAAAGAAGACATCTTACAACGTCAATATGACTGGGGAAACGGCATAATTCATATTGGAAAAATTTTCACGGAAAAAGGTGATTATGTAAAAGCCGCAAAAGAACATATTGCCGACTTATACGGCTATGGCGAAAGCAAAGTTCTTTTTAAGCCTACAAAAGCTACCGATCCGCAATTCAGGGCAAACAAAGAAGAAGCCCTTTCGTATTTTGTTGGAGAAAATGACAAGTTTCCTGAAGACCAGGGATTCGCTCTTCAGCCCTGGGAAAAAGTACGTTTTGAAGTACATGGTTTTATCGCCAACATTAATCAGGCAATCATTATGGGCAACTACTTTTTTATTGATGCCAACGGAACGGAAACAAAAGTAGAATACACCATGGGTTTTTTCCGGGCTACTGACGGCTCGCTGAAATTAAACCTACACCATTCGTCGTTTCCTTTTCAGCCGGAATAATACCATGAAAAGCATAGTTACCAGGGCACAAATGAAATTTTTCGGGTAACGAAAGCATTTCCGTAAGGAAAGCGAACGAAATAAACACCGGGTGTTTTGCCCAGCAAATTCAATTTTACATGGTAAGGATCTCTCTGAGAAATTGAAGTTCTCATTTCCTGCCCTATTAGGTTATACACCACAACATTCTCCGAATCAATTTCTTTATCCGATTCTATGTTCAGTTCGCTGGCGGTTGGGTTTGGATATATCCAAACATTTTCAGGCTGCTTAACTACTGGCGTGTCTGTTATTACGCGGTAATCACAGGCAACTAGTTCCATCACATTAACCATCGCATAGTTTTGCGTATTCAACAACGAGAAACTTTGCCAGATACCATTTTGCAGCAAATACAAATGATTGTCGGCATTTTCATAATCGCGCAACGACTGATAAATTGCAAAGGTGTCGGCAGCATTAACAGCGCTTAATTCAAGCCCTACAAAAAAAGTATCGGAGGGCGCTACCATTTCGTCAAAACCAACAAAGTTCATGGCATCCTCGGCCCAGTTATCAATAGTAACCTCTTTGCTGTAGAGCAAAACTTCCGGAAAACTTTTACCATTATAAACCTTCACCGTTATCCGGCTATTCCTGTTCTGAGTAACCAGTTTGCCAACACCAAACGAAACTCCATCTAAAATCTCATCACCATCAATAGCAAAGCGCTCCACTATTTCCGTTATTCCAACCGAATTTGTTCCGCCCCAATAACCTTCAATTTCGCCCGAAATGACAATGGCAATATTTCCATGCTCATCGGCATCGGTTAAATGCGTGAAAGCATTGCACAAATCATCACCGGTGTTAAATTGTTTTCCGTTTAATGATAAGTCACCACTTCCAATTGGATCTAACCAGTATTTTAATTGTTTTGTTGAATCTGAACTGTAATCCCACTGCATGGAAAAACGGGCAAAATAATCGTTCACCGGATTTCCACAATGTGCAGCACCTCCTGACAATGTTCCTATCACCTGTTCATTCATATTAAACAATGCACCGCCCGAAGAACCTACTTCAGTAACTCCCTCTTCCCAACGCAAAATATTTAACGATCCATTTGTTGGATTTTTAATCGTCGACGAGGTAAACGTTGCATATTCCGGTGCATCGTAGTCAAACGATATCTTTTTAACATCACCCATCGGGTGGTGAATACTAACTGATGAATCAGGCAGTTCCGGCGATCGGTCCCAGCCTGCATAATAGGGTCGAAAACCTGGCGGTGGAAGATCATCCAATTCCACCAGAGCAAAATCCAGGCTATCGTAATGTGCTTTCATAATCGCTCCCGAAAGCGAATGGATGGGATCTCCATCCAAAGGTGCACAATACGGACTTTCGTAATTAAACGTATAAACACTCGTTTCAGCCAGGCCCCATTCATCGTAACAATGCGAAGCAGAAAGTACATAAGGCTTTTTATTTTCAGCGGTATTGTTTACCAAGGTACCGGAACATACTTCCCTGCCATCCACAATTAACCGACAAACGGCGTCTTTTAATTGATTCCAGCTATCGCCAATTTCGCAGTTTATATCAACATTGCATTCACCGGCCGCTTCCCCGTTTATTGGTCTTCTGTCAAACTTTAAAATTCCCATAAAATCGTGGTTTACACGAGAAATTGCAAAATCGTCCGGTGTTCCTTCATCTTCGGGAACTTCATACTGTACGGTAATTACATCTCCTGCAACCGGCGCAACTGCAAATTTGTGTGAATTTTTATTATTCTGTGATGTGAAAGCGCCGAGATAATGGTTATTTTCTTCGTTGTAAATGAATAAACGCCCTTTGTCGTTTAACTCAAAATCGTTAAAAATAAGGTTTAATGAATAGGCATTTTCTGACGAAATTGTAATACGCCAAACATTAAAACCAGAATTTGTTGAATACCAAACTCCAGAATTTGATGGACGAAAGTCAACATTAAAAGCATGCGCAAAAGTTAGTGCTTTTAACTGATTATCAGATTCTTTATTCGCTGCAATAGCAGCATCAACAACACGTTGTTTTAGTACCGGCATTTTTACAAACGCCCTATCGGCACTTTTTAAAGCTACAACCTGCAAAGGAAATCCTCCTTCCGACAACTGTGCACTTACTGAATTACATATTAAAATCAGTAAAATAAGAAATGGAATATACGAACGCATCTTCAAATGGTTTTCGCAGGGTAAATAATATAATTTCCGCGTAAATTAAGTATTTTTTAATCAATTCATGTCAATCATGAAACTTTTCAACAAAAACCCGAGTATTGTGTTTTATATTGCATAAAATCATTAACTATTAAATATAAATTATGAAAAAATCATTATCCTTATTAGCTGCTGCCTTCTTTATGTTGTCTCTGCTTGCCTTTGGAACGGATAAACCAACAAAAGCGAAAGCCATGCCCGATGATGTAAAAGCGGTCATCGAAAATTCGTGTTTTGGATGTCACAACACTGATTCGAAAAATGAAGACGGAAAAAAAGAGCTTGATTTCAAGAAACTCGACAGCCTGTCGAAAATAAAAATGATAAGTACCTACAAAGAAATTGAAGAAGTACTTGATGAAAATGAGATGCCCCCAAAAAGTTTCTGGAAAGATTTCCTGATAAGGCATTGAGCGAAGAGGATAGACAATTATTATTGAATTGGTCGAAAAAAGAAGCAGAAGCCTTGGTAAAAGGAATGTAATATGCGACGAATACTTCGATTTTTAGTAATATCATTGCTGCTTGCTTTTATCGTTCTCCAGTTTTTTCAGCCGGAAAAAAATAACGGTGAAGTAAGCAGCAATCACATTTTTAATCAGGAGCAAGTTCCTGAAAACATCCAAAATATACTTACGACTGCATGCCTCGATTGCCACTCGAACCATACCAACTATTGGTGGTACAACAATATTGCCCCTGTTTCGTGGATGGTGAATGATCATATTAGTGAAGGTAAATCCGAACTCAATTTTTCGGAATGGGCAGCCATGGACATTTTTGAAAAAATTACCATTCTGGAAGAAATCTGTCAGGAAACGGAACGAAAATCCATGCCTTTAAAATCATATCGTACCATCCACCCGAAAGCAAAGTTAAGCGATGAACAAATTGCCGAACTCTGCAACTGGACCACAAAACTGGCCGAAGAATTACTGGCAAACGCTGCCAGCGAATAATATTTTACGAATATTTTGATAAATACTATCTTTACCCTAAAATGTAAAGATGAAAGTATTGGTAATGTATGTTGAGGAGTTTTCGTACCAACCCGCACGAAAAAACCTTGATGACGTGGAAGAGATTACGGAAGGTGCGCAATTCTCAGACTCAATTCTGGCCTTTATCCAGGTTGAAGAAAGTGACGAAGAGAAGGATGTGAAAAGTAGGGAGAAAAAGCTGGTAAACCACCTGAAATGGACAGCCCGAAAAAACAATTGCAAAAGCGTAATTCTTCACTCGTTTGCTCACCTATCAGAATCAAAAGCATCGGTTGATTTTACAAAAGAACTGTTTGATTTGGCTGAAAAACGACTGCAAAATGCCGATTTCAAAACGGCACAAACACCATTTGGCTATTTCCTCGATCTGAATATTAAAGCGCCCGGATTTTCTTTGGCACGCATTTGGGCAACGCTTTAAATTTGAAGGCAAAAGGTTAAGGGCAAAAGAAAAAAGTTGAAATACAATTAAACAATTTCGCATCTTCTCACAGTCTCACCAGCTCACCAATTCACAGTATCAGTGCTCATTTCATCGATTTAACTTCTGCTTGATAAATTCAGTTATCTTTGCACAAAATTACACAAGTGAAATTCGAAGAATATTCCATATCGAACACCATAAAGACCAACCTGGAGAAAAAGGGATTCCGTCGTCCGACTGATATTCAGTTCAAAGCCATACCGCCCGTATTAAAAGGCGAAGATGTATTGGCCATCGCCCAAACAGGAACAGGAAAGACCGCGGCTTTTGCCATTCCGGTTATTCATAATATCCAGCAAAGCAAACTCAAACAAAAAAACGTGGGAATAAGCTGTTTGGTTATGGCACCCACGCACGAACTGGCACAGCAAATCAGTGAAGTATTTTTAGCCATTGCCAAAAATACAGGTGTAAAAATTACGGTTATCATCGGTGGTGTTGATCAGGATCCACAAATCAGCCGTTTACAAGGCGGTACCGATGTTTTGGTAGCTACTCCCGGTCGTTTGTTCGACCTGGTTAGTCAAGGCTACCTGAAACTGCAGGATGTGAAAACGCTGATTTTAGATGAAGCCGACCACATGCTCGATCTTGGTTTTATTAAAGATATCAATGACTTAATGCGTTTTCTTCCTTCAAAGCGTCAGACCTTGTTCTTCTCGGCAACCATCAATAAAAAGATTAAAAAACTTGCTTATTCGCTGGTTAGCAAGCCTATTCGCATTCAAATTTCGCCAAAAGATCCGGTGGCAAAAACCATTGAGCACCAGGTAGCTTTTATTGAATTGGATGATAAAAGAGCTTTTCTGGAACGATTAGTTGGCGAAAATCCGGAAGCAAAAATCCTGGCGTTCGTACGAACAAAAGTACGTGCCGAGCGCGTGAAAAAGGCGATGACTCGTGTTGAAATTGATAGTGATACTATTCACAGCGACAAAGATCAGGCAGAACGCGACCAAACCATGCAACGTTTTAAAAGTGGGCAACTAAAATTACTTATTGCTACCGATGTGAGTGCCCGTGGAATTGATATTCCGAACGTTGATTTTGTTGTAAATTACGACCTTCCTGAAGTTGCAGCAAACTATGTACACCGAGTGGGACGTACCGGCCGCGGCAATCAAAAAGGGAAAGCCGTTACGTTTTGCAGCCCGGAAGAACGAGAAATTCTGGACGAAATTGAGGGATTTTTGGGCAAAGATATTCATCGTCTTGAGATTGATAAAAACGTGTACAAAGAAACGCTTGATTTTACAAAAGACACCGATTTCAATTGGCAGAAACTAATGCGCGATAACGATCGTGAATTAGAAGACGTAAAGAAAAAAAAGAAGAAGAAAAAGAAAAAATAAGTCTTATTGCACACTTTCTAATTTCCGCATCGCAATATTACGAAGCTCGGCAGTTGTCATCCAAGTACAAATTCCAAAAGGTTTTGAAAGCGCTACTTCAGGCCGAATACTTAATTCATGATCGGTGTAATTGAGATCAACCAATTTTTCATCGTCGATCCATGCCTGGATTGAAGTTTCGGTTACCCGTAAGTGAATGTTATACCACACTTCCTTTTCAAAATATTTCAGCACCTGTGTTTCATTATCCGAAGCATCTTGCCCGTCAACACTACTGAGCCCAACAACAGGGCCACCCCACCCTCCAACAATCAAGGAGCAAAAATCATCATTAACAGGGAAAGTCATACCACAAAAAAAGTCGTTACCAACCATTTTTCGTGCCTCCAGTTGTATTTCGTAGTTTACTTTTGGGAAAGTATCTGTCCAGGTAATCCCGCTGCAACCATCGCCGTAATTAATTATTATACTGCCTCCCGAAACCTTTACCGGACCTTCGGTGCCAAATGAGGTTATTTTCCAGTTTTCGAGTGTATTCGCATCAAACAAGGCTTGCCACCCCTCGGGCACATTAGGTGTGTATTGCTGAGTTTTCTTTTGCTGATTATTGTTCTTTGCCGGTCTGTTACAAGATGTAAACAGCATTACAGTAGCACACACAAAAACAAAATGAATTAAACCTGATCGAGACATGTTTTTTGTTAAAATTACGAAAGATGACAACGTCATCCAATAAAACGATAGCCTAATTCATTTACGATTTCTTTCACCTTGTCAGTTTTATATCCTGAACCACTTATTTTTACCGTATTACTCTTATTATCAGCAACAACCGATTTTACTCCTTTAATTTTCTGAAGATTACGCACCACATTTGCTTCGCAGTGCGAACAAGTCATACCCTCCACCCGAAAAGTTTCTCCGGTGCTTTGGGCAATCCGCCGCTTTTTGAAAAAGTCTTTGAGGAAGTAGCCCAAAAGCATAGAACCAATAAGCAAAACAGACGATGACCACTGCAACCATTTTGGCAATACTTCATGTTCATGCGCACCATCGTGCAACATGGCTACTTTGCTTAATAAAAAGTCGGCAGGAATTAACAAATTCGTTAACCAACCAAAAAATACAGCTCCACCAATTATTGTCGCAAGGTAAACGATCAGGGATTTACGTCCCATTGTTTTTCCAAGCACAGTAATGGTTGCCACATTGGTAGCCGGGCCAGCCATTAAAAATACCAGCGCAGCACCGGGCGATACTCCTTTTATTAACAAAACAGCGGCAATAGGAATCGATCCTGTAGCGCAAATATAAATAGGAACCGACGCCAGCAAAACAACGAGAATCTCAACCATGCCCAGTCCCTGGAAACGGCCAAAAAAGTCGTCTGGCAGAACTACAGAAATTAAAGCTGCCAACAAAAATCCAAGAATCAACCATTTGGCAATATCCTGTAACATTTCGATAAAAGCATAATCGGCCACACGAACCAATGCGTGTCGGTTATCAATTTTTTCGTCATCATGACACCCACAAGAATCATCATCGCAGGTTTCCTCTCCTTTAACGGTGGCAACATCTATCGATAAATTTGCAAATGGAAAAGTCGATTTTGGCTCTGGTTTGTCTTTTACAAAAACATTGGTAAGTACGCCTCCGGCAATTCCCGTAACAAATGCTACTATCGGGCGCAAAATGGCAAACGGCCACCCCAACATTGAATACGTTGCGAATATAGAGTCTACACCGGTTTGGGGCGTGGATATAAGGAACGAATTACTGGCTCCTTTTGATGCTCCGTTCTTAAAAAACGAAATACCTGTTGGAATCACACCACACGAACACAATGGCATTGGAATACCAAGCAATGATGCATTTAATGCCGATTTGAAGTTCGATTTACCAAGGTAACGATCGATGTGTTTTTGTGGAAAATAAACCTTGAAAATTCCTGCAAAAGTAAGGCCCAATAATAGCCAGGGCGCCATTTCCATTACTAAATACCATAACTCGCCAATATATTGTTGAATGTATTCCATTTCTTGTTTTTTTATAGAACAAACGGCTCTCTTGCTTGTTCTTGCTGAATTTATTTTTGCGTAAGGTCTGTTTGTAGCGAAGAAGAATCGTCGCAACTTTAACATTGTTCCATTATTCCCCATTCCAACGCAACAAGAAATGATAAATCCACAGGATGGTTAAAGTCTTTGCAGAGAGCTTACAAAATAGCACATCACGCTATTTTCAAACAACTTAATACCCCGAATTACTCTTTCTCCTTAATACCAAACTTCGAATCGACTTTTACAAAAGGCAACACCAAAAAGATCGGAATGGTGCAGATCATCACCCACACAAAGAAACTCTGGTAACCGATTATTTCCTGTAACCAGCCACTCAACATTCCGGGAATCATCATTCCCAAGGCCATAAAACCGGTAGTAATAGCGTAGTGCGCGGTTTTATGTTTTCCTTCCGAAACATAAATGGAGAACAGCATATAAGCTGTAAATCCAAAGCCGTAACCAAACTGTTCAACCACAACGGCAGCAGATATCCACCATAATGATGTGGGATTAAACAATGAAAGCAAAAGATAACAAAGATTGGGTAGATTAATGGCTAGTGCCATCCACCAAAGCCAGTATTTTAAACCTTTTCGCGAGGCTACAATACCGCCAAGAATTCCACCAATGGTAAGCGCAATCATTCCCGCCGTTCCATAAACCAAACCAAGGTCTCCGGTAGTAATTCCCAGCCCTCCTGCCTCCCGGGCATCAAGCAAGAATGGAGAAGCCATCTTTACCAGCTGCGACTCGGCCAGCCTGTACAACAGCAGAAA
Source organism: Draconibacterium halophilum (assembly GCF_010448835.1). Lineage (NCBI taxonomy): Bacteria > Pseudomonadati > Bacteroidota > Bacteroidia > Marinilabiliales > Prolixibacteraceae > Draconibacterium > Draconibacterium halophilum. Next base: position 2,276,447 of record NZ_CP048409.1, on the reverse strand, counting down.
TAACATGATAGAAACAATCTCCTTTTTGCGGAAAAAGGCAGCAAAGGTTTCGAAAAATTCGGCCAACACACTTTTTCCTTCGGTTTTGTTGGCAACATCGGTTGTTGGATGTGGCAAAGCAAAACGGTGATACAGCGAGAATGCCACAAACAAAACAGCAATACAAGCCATAACTACCGACCACGAAAATTTTATATTTCCCGAACGGCCAACAAAAGTTGTTTGTGTGGCCTTTTTTAGTTTCGGATCGAGCTGAACAAGTGCAAAAGCGGGCTTATCCCAGTTGGTTTCATCAAATTCATAGCGGTAAGTTTTTACCAGTTTTATACTGGCATCGCCTTTTTCGTAACCAAAATTAAGCACTACCTGCTCACCGGGTTCGGGCTTTGTGGAGAGTTGAATAGGAATAATTGCCAGGTTACCAACTTCCGAACTCAGGTCAACGGTTTCTTTATTGAATTTTTCTTTCAGCGTTTCTTTTAACGGAGCAGACACTTTTCGAGTCCACCAGCCTTCATCTTTTGCAGCAACTACCTTTTCACCAGCGTAATAATTATTTTTGATATTCCATTCATCTACACTTTTTTTGATATCAGCGGCCTGTTCTTTTGGCATTAAACCAATGGGCACTTTTACGTCGCTCTCCGACACAAAATAGATATCGCCCGACTCGTGCAACTGCTGATAACTTTCAGGCTTAAACGAAATTTCCTGAAGCGGAATATTTTGACTTGTAACATTGACTTCGAGGGGCTCCAACCCTGTAGCTGTTTCCAAAGCTCCGGCAAGAATCACCAAAAGCCCCTGCCCGGTAAGCATGGCAAAGCGGTAAAATGTACTTCTGATGCCCACAAAAAACGACTGATCGCCCTGCGACAATCCCAGCATATAAAAACCATCGGCAGCAATATCGTGTGTTGCCGAGCTAAAAGCCAGTAACCAGAAAAATGCCAGCGTATATTGAAAAAAACTATGGACAGGAATAGTAAATGCCACACCCGCCAATCCAACACCAACAACCAACTGCATAATAACAATCCAGAAGCGCTTGGTTTTCAACAAATCAACAATGGGGCTCCATAAGGGTTTTATCACCCACGGCAAATACAACCAGCTGGTGTATAATGCAATATCGGTGTTTGAAATACCAAGCCGTTTGTACATAATCACCGAAAGAGTCATTACAATTACATAGGGTAATCCTTCGGCAAAATAAAGTGTGGGAATCCAGGACCAGGGACTGCGTTGATCTTTTGTATTAGCCATTTTGGTTAATCAGTTTTATGTATTGGCAATTCTAAGGCAAACGTTTAAAACGATACCCTTTTGTTTGTAGTTTTTCAATCAATTCTTCCAAACGAAGATAAAATTTATCTGTTCGTTTCGCTTCGGTTCCGGGATGAATAAGCACAACAGCGCCGTTTAATCCCTGCTCCTCTTCTACTTGAAAAATGCTTTTTATAATTTGATTGGAAGATAAATAATTTTTCATATCAGGAGTTGTATAATCTGCATTGCTTCTTATTCCCGGCGAGAAGTTTACCGTTTTCAATCCAAGAGCACCGGCCCAGTTTACCGTTGCTGCATTATACCACTCGTAAGGAGGAAGAAACCAGCTTGCATCATCAATACTTATTCCATGCTGTTGCAAGACTTTGTAGTTGTTTTTCAAATCCCGGTTAAAGGTAAATCTGTCAACCAGTAAAGAATCTCTTTTTGTCCAATCGCAATACAACAAATGCTTATCGGAATGAGCACCAAAATAATGCCCGTTTTTAACCACTTTTTTAATTGTGGATTGAAATTGTTTATCACGCAAAAAGTCGCCGGTGAAAAAGAAAGATGCTTTACAATTCTTTTTGTTCAACACCTTTAAAATATGCGCTGCACCTTCTGCTTTATCGTGTGCCGAGAATATGAGATAAATATTTTTTTCTGATGGATTAATGCGTCGAATCGCTCCCTGTCCATCTTTTTCATACTCATTGTGTTGATCAATTCCCAGTTCTTCCAACGACGACAAATAATAGCTTAAACTTGCGGTGCCATCCATGGTAGGTTCGTTCGAAGAATAATCGCCCATATCATCGTGATAAACCGCCTTGCCCATGTTAAAATCCTCCAGAGGATCGGGTTGCTGAATATTTATTCCTATCAGGCTAGAAAAAAGAGTGTTCGAGATTGGCCCATCAACTAATCCGCCGTAAGTTGTTTCGCCCAGTATTTTTGTGATGGACGAATGCGGCAACTCCGGGTTATCGCCACCCGCCGGCAATCCACAAATCATGCTTGTTCCCCAAGGATTGCAGCCAAACAGCCAGTCGCGTAATGCAGCTTCCATTTCTACAAAAGTATAGTCACCGGTAATTTCTTCGTAAGTTCTTGCCTGTGTTAGTGCGGCAGCAACCAGATTATTTGAGCACCAAATGAAAGGAATACCATTCAGAAAAGGATCGTCCTTTCCACGATCATAAATATGGGTTAATCCTTGTTTTAAATAATCGGCAAAGTTTTCGTCTTTTTGAGCCAAAAAAACATGCCCAAGATTAACAAATGGGTAAAATTGGTAATGTCGTGCAAAACCCGTCGACATCCAGGGTGTAACATTTTCAACACTGCCCCATTTTTTTGCTTCTGCAAGATAATACTCATTGCCGGTTAACTGATACAAAGTTGTGGCTGCCAGTTCTACATCATCCACATAATTAGCTTCCTCGTAAAAATATGGCGAAACATTACATGCTGTTTGACAAGCGCCCAAATCACTCAATGCAAAGGTATAGGCTTCGGCAGCTTTTCGTTCTATTTGCTTAGCGAATTCCGGGTAATACTTTTTAATCATCATCGCTCCCAAAGCAAATGACGATGCGTATTTTGCAGCACTCGATGAAACTCCTGTTGTTCGGTTTTTATGCTCAGCCAGTCCTTGCGAATTGCCGGTAATAAAATAAACCGGCCGGTAAGTTCCCTCTAGTCCGTAGCTCACCGTATCTTTATTAGGCAAACGATACCCTCGATGATCTCTGTCGTCGGCAATTTGGTTGTACATTTCACCCGCCAATGGATTCATTTTCACCATCCAGTCGAGCCCCCATTTGGCTTCATCCAAAATATCGGGTATCCCATTGGCTCCCGGCAAACCATTTCCCTTGTAATCATCGTTAAAAACAGTTGGATTTTGCTGATAGGCATACAGCAACTGATAAGTTGCATTTGCCGAGGTGGTAAGGTATTGCAGATAGTCCGAAGCATCGTGCCATCCTCCGGTAACATCAATTTTTTTGCCGGTTTTTGTGGGATGATCGACAATAATTCCATCGTGCAAATGACACGAATCCTGCAAATAAGGATTAAAACCACAACGTTGCTGGCGCATATACTTTAACAGAAAATCTGCGGTTCCATTATACACATCGGTAGCAATTTGAAAAGCCGGAGAATGCGTTTCGCCCAGCTTCAGATAATAACCGCCAGACTTTGTTACAGCAGAGAAATCGAGTCGGAAAGCGGTCTTCATTCCCCAGTCCGAGCCATTGGAATGTTTTACTTCTGCTTCGTATACTGGTTTACCTGTTAAAGCCTCAAGTACCTGAAACTCCCCGGCATCTTGCGCTTCTGATGAAAGGAAAACTGCCACTTTAACCGACTGAGGTAAATACCCCAATTGATTGACCCGAATAACTTTCTGTTGCGCAAAACTCAGTGACACACCAAACAAAAAAAACAGTAAGAGAAGAGCACGCTTTGTCATGCTAGTATCGTTTTTCCAAAGTTATATTTTTAAAATAATGATGCAGTATCTCATCGTATTTATAGCCATTGTGCCCCATAACAGCAGCTCCAATCTGACAAAGGCCAACACCGTGCCCCCAGCCTGCTCCCTGCAAAATAAACTGTTGCGGAACTCCATCTACAACATCCTGTTTTTCAACAATAAATGCAGCGCTGTATAAATGTGATTCACTCAACCAACGGCGAATTTCGAGCTCTTTCCCAACCGTTAAAGTCTTTTTACTTCCAACAATTTTCAGTTTTATCAGTCGCCCTGATGCGCCGCGTTCAATCGGAATCATATCCAGAATCTTCCCAAAATCATATCCCGAGCGTTTCAAAATCAATGCTGCAAGATCATCTTGAGCATATTCCACCGTCCAGCGATAAAAGTCTTTGGCCGTCCAGTCGTATTCGTTCAACACCTGCTTCAGCACTTCTTCATCGGTGGTGTTACAAAATGCTTCCGGCGCTTTTTTTAACCACGGAACTGCATTTTCCTCTACAGTAAGATCTGTATCAAATCCTTTTGGTGCTGCAGGGTTATCAATCACAGCTGTTAAATAAGGATGATTTACAGGTTCCCAGCAATTTTCGAAAAGTTCGGCAATACCGCCACAACATTTCGAAAATCGTGCATCACAAATTACGCCATTGTAGGAAAGTACTACACCGGCCGTTTCATTAACAGCTTTTACCACATTCGGGTTATGCGAACGCGTTGTTCCCTGGTAACGCTGGCAATGGTCATCAGCACAAACATGAAATCGGGTATGATCTTCGCGGTCGTACCATTTTATGTATTCATCAGTGGTTTCAAAAGTACGCTCGTAAGTTTCCGCAGCGTCGGTCAGCTTGTCTTGCTTTTCAATTTGAGCAATTAACCAGCTACGCGAAATAATCGCATGAGCTTTCAACAAATCAATCGAGCTTTGAGCACTCATTTCGGAAGATATTACGCTGATCAGATAGTCTTCAATCGACAATATATTTACAGCTGTAATTTTATCCTCTTCAATAATAAATTTCAGTGCCCCCTGAAACTTCTGATTTTCTTTCTGTTCCCAGTGAAAATTTACGCCAATTGTTACGTCTTTTAATTCGAACTCCGACTTGCCCCTTTCCAGTGGCACGAAATACAATTTATCCAGACTTATTTTTGAATCATCAAGTTGTATTTTTCCGTTTTCGATACGAACCGAACCATCTCCCGAAGAAACATGATCTGTTCCTACCAATTGGTATTCTCCATGAAAATTGAATTCGACAAGATCGGCACTCATTATGCCAACGTGAATATTTGGAATGCTCATTATTTAAGTTTTGTAGTTAGTTTATCAAATTGGTCTTCTGTCCATAAAACCTGTTTCATTATACTTTCAATATCAGTTTTTCTGATATTCATAAAATCGTTTTCTTGTGGAGTAATTAAAACGCCGCCCATATCAACCGATGCGGGACTGATAAGAATATTCTCTTCGCCTTTTGCAAAATACTGCGACGGACGGTGAAGTGCACGCGGAAATACGAGAATCCTCCAGCCATCGTTTATATAACGGGCAAGAATATTTAGCATTGGTTCCTCCTCTTCCGAATGATGATCAAGAAGTGCATAGATTCGGGCAAACGCATTTTCTAAGGCTGCTTTATCTGCCGATTCCAGCACCAAGAAATTGCGAACGCCATCTTTTATGGCACTGTAGTTCACTTCATTTTTCACCCACTCAATTCCGTATTTTTCTTTTAAAACATACAATTCAGTATCCAGCGGCATGAATCCTGAATTTCCGGCCTGAAAATGAAAATGATCGGGTGCCGATGCGCCACATAAGGGTCCGTTGTAAAACAAGGTAAAATTTTCCATTGCTTTTGCCAGATCAAGCATGTTGACAAAATTTCCTTTTATCAGTTGAGGAGTATGTGCAAAAGTGGGAACAGTAAAGTGTTTAGGAAATATTGGAAAAGGATTTACCAACACCTCAAAATCGCCACAAGTTACGCCACGTTGCTCAACCGGGCGATTTGCTGCACACAAAAAACATGGCCGCGCTTCAATTGATTTTTTATCCACTTTAGCCGCCGAAGAAACAATTCGTCCCGGATTAAACTGAACCTTAATCGTAAATCCATCAAATTGAAACGCGCGTACCTTAACGTGTTCCAGTCCTGCAAAATTTTTACCCGCCAGCTCCCATTCCTTTTTCTGATCGGTAAGTAGTTGTTTAATTTTTGTTGAGATTGAATTCATTTGTTCTTTTTTCGCCCCTCCTAACCTCCCCAAAGGGGAGGAACAGGAAATTATAGCAAGTTGTTATCCTTCATCTTTTAATGTTACTCAATCTTCCCCTTTTGCGAGAACTAAAGGGGGCGATTATTTTTCTTCTGACGAGCTTTTAATTCAATGGTTCTAATACGGTCCTTGTAGGTATTGTGTGCATTCATTTTCACAATATCCAGGGCGGCATCCGAGTTATCATCCCAACGGCGACACAAGTACAGATTATCATAGGTCCGCCCAATTTGGTAATTTCTGGAAATGGCCAAACCAACAGCATAATCCTCCCCATAGCTGGTATTCGGAATTTTTACATCGCGCAACACCGGAGTATAAAAGGCACGCGGCGCCCCCAGACCATTAATTCGTAAAGCATTGTTTTTACCGTTATCCGGCGTCCATTCTTTATGATCGATAATACCAGGAGGTAGCTCTTCCAAACCAAAATTCACCAATTGGTATGTTCCCACAACCATGGCACATTTTTCGGCTTTAAAAACATCAACCACCTTTTGCAATGTATTTTCATCTTTATAAATATCATCGCTATCCAACTGCATCGCAATCATTCCACAGCGTGTATCGTGTACACCAAGATTCCAGCAGCCACCAATTCCAAGATCTTCACGAACCGGAACAATGTGCACCACCCGATCGTCTTTTTCAGCAAAAGACTGAATGATGGAAGTAGTTTTGTCTGTTGAGTGATTATCAATAACGATGAGGTTAAAATCAAAGTCAGTTTTTTGCATTAGTACTGACTCAATGGCATCGGCAATGGTAAGTTCGCGGTTTCGCACTGGAATTACAACCGAAGCTTTTTTATCAAAGCCTTTATCATCCAACTCAACCGGTGTAAAATCGGGACTTAACCACGCGCCCACATCTTTTAAATGTTCGGTTGCTGCCTGTTCCATTTCAACCTGCACCTGGCGGTTTTTCGGATCTACATAATCGAATATCTTTTGACCGCTTTTGCGGTTATCGGTTTCGTCAATGGTGTATAAAAACTCAGGAATACGGAACAACTCGCCTTGCTGCGCCACTTTTAAACGCAGGTAATACATTCCGGCGTGTTCAAAATTCTGTGTCATATTTTTTACCGCCGTTGTAAATGCATCGGCTTTGTACAATACCAGCGGACCAAAATTAAAGTCATCGCGTAAACTACCCTCCTGGTAATCAATCACCGGATGCGTTGCCAACTTGCCTTCTTTTACCTCGTAGTAATCGGAGTAAATTTTTACGGCACCGGTTTGTTCAGCAGTATCAACTAAACGCTCAACGGCAAATTGACCGAGTTTTACAGCAGTTACTTTTGTCAGCAATAATATGTAGTCTACGTCTGCCGACAAGGCAGCAATTTGTTTTACCGTTGCAGTAGAACTTAATTTTTCGAATGAAAATACCTCAGCTTTTTCGCCGGCCTCTTTTGCCACATTTTCAGGTAAAAATATTTTATTTACTGATGGATTGGCATGTAATTCTCCAACCATTTCCGATACCTGAGAATAGGCTGCGGCGGGTATAAAACAGTTAATTTTAGTCATTATTTGTTGATTTTAACTTTCTATTCATTTAACATTTCTAGTATATCACGCATTAAGATATCGCGATTTTTCTGCCCTTTTACACTTTCAAAAGGAAATCCCAAAACCACCGACTTGTATTTATTTTCGTAAAAAACGCCGGCACTAATTCCGTTTTCGGTATACCGGAAAATTGTTTCGCCGTTTTTATTAAACGCCTCAATTCCGTCGGGCGATTCAACCGGATATTGCTCCAATACATAGTCGGTGTTGAACTCACCTGTAAAGTTACGATTTGAATTCACGGAATAAAACTGTCCGTTCTGTACTGCATGATCTGTTCGCCATTTAGATCCCAGCAAGTTTTCAATTTGCTCTTTTCGCTTTTTTTCTTTTGGAATTTCAGCCCCCACATAAGCGCCTGACATAAATATATTTCCTCCGTTTTCAACGTAAGCTGAAAGCGCATTGATCATTTTTTCGGTATAAATTTCGTAATAAGGAACGGAGTCGTTTCCAGGTAAAAACGTTTGTTTTTCTTCGCCATAAAGAAGATCTACCAATTTGTAATCATTAAGATTGGTCAGCCCCTCTTCAACAGCTTCATCGCTCGACGAAACAAAACTATAACCGTTAGCCAGCAAACTTTTTCCGTGAATCATTGAAAAATCGAAGGTATTACCTCTAAAAATGGCTGTTTCCAGATCAGCATAACTTGCTCCAAAACCGGGACTATCATCGTCCAGCCAAACAGATTTTCTTTCAAAATCGTACTGATCGCCTGTGGTAGACATATCATATCCATAAGCAACTCCATGATCGAGAAAGCGCCAAACGCCAGCCAGCGAATCGGTTTCAAAAATGGCCGGTCCGTCAATACGATCGAAGCCATTTACAATCAATACCTCACCTTTACTGTTTTGGGCAATACCCACTGCCACTGTTTCTGATGGAAAACTTTCGCCGCCTGCATTTACTGCTGTAACCCTAAATCCATAAATTTTTCCAGGCTCAATATTCGAAAGTGTGATTTCCGTTTCATTTACCAGTGTTCCGTTATCAAATCCATTGTCGCCAACTCGTTTATACACCAAATATTTCTCGGGCGCGGCAGTTGGTTCCAGTTCGTCAGCTACCGGTTTCCACGATAATTTCACAGTACTTTCATTTGTAAAACTTGCAGCGAAGTGGTCGACTGGCAAAGGCTGCACCACATAATCCAAACCGTTTTGTGCGGAAATAAAACGCAACATTCCCTTATAAATGGCACGCGATACATCAAAACGAAATTGCGGATTGAGCACATATTTTACGTCCTCCAGATTTTGGTGCGACAATAACTCCAGCAACATAGTTGGCACCTGCGGACGATAAGCCTCGCTGTACTGCGCGTTCCACATTCCACGGCGCGTCCAGTTACATTTATAGACCGAATTTATATCGCTTACAATCTGCGTTTGTATCAAATCAGTAAGATCGCGCGAAGCATATTTCGACTGACCATCGGGGAAAACAGAAGTATCACGGTCGGTTGAATAAATTCCAAGCGTTCCCACAATTTTATTGTCGGGTAAAATTCCTGCATCGGTGTGGAAAGCAAAAGCCAGATCGATCGGAATTCCTAATCCCTGGGTCATTCGGTTTTTTGTAGGGCCAAATGGGGCTCCCATCAACCAATCTACCCATTCGCCACGGCTCATGTAATCATCTTTATAGTCATCTTCTCCGTTGTGCAGGTTCCACACCAGCGTATCAGGTGCCCCCGAGTATTGCAGATTATAGCGGGCACCCTCAAAAAAGCGTGAAAGTCCGCCGGCCCTGCCATTGCGAACGATATTTCCCATTCCTCCGCCAAAACGAACAGCATCTGCCGAAAATATTTTCCCCTCGCCTTCCGGTGCAATCAGTTCAACTTTTGCCGCTCTTTTATCTTTGCCTTCGTTGAAATAAAATTTATCGAGGTAAATCCATGTTCCGTAGCCCATTCGCTGATCAACCAAAAAATCGGTGACACCACCCGAATGCGTTACCCGGTAGGTAACCGCCCCATCACCTTTTGCATACGAAACATAAACGCCGTATTTTCCCGCTGCCAGGAAATCAGGAATGTAAGTGGCAACATTTTCCTTTTTTCTGCTTTCGAATTGTATTGCCGTACCTTCCTGAAAAGGATTTTTCGCTCCCTTAATTAACTCTGAAAAAGCAAATCCTTTTTCTTCATCGCTGCGCTTTCTTGGCTTTCGGAATTTACTTTTGCCTGTCGATCGATCATTATCAACAACAACCTCGTTAATTTGCCAGTCGCGTTCACGCGCATTAAAAACATTGGCACCGGCATTTTCCAGCATTGGGATTATAAAAGGAATAATAAATGAACTCGGCGAAATATCTTCAAGATTGGTGAATAAACGTGCACGCTGCCATTCCCACCGGTCGCGCGAAGTTTCGTAGTACCAGCCATGACTGTTCCACAAAGCAATATTAGCTCCATCAAGACCTTCAGAAATCAGGAAAGGTCTAATTTCATGAACGACATTCCTTCTTTTTCGATTTGTTGAAGTTAACCTACCTTCATCAACAGGAATTTCGTACCGGTAATAATTCGGAATCAACTCCTCTAAAAGCAATTGATTAGCCCATATTTTTAGTGGAATTTCTTTTAGGGAATCGGGCAAAACCTGTTTGATTGAATCGCTAACTGCCGACAAACTATTCTCTCTAAATGGCATTTCTGCCAACGCTTTATTAAAATAAAGAAATAGTGTATCGTTGGTGGATGAAAACAACGCCGTATCAAGCGAAACTTTTTTACCGTTGATGTAGTTTTCATTTCCTGAATAGAAAAAAGCACTGCTTTTTTGCTTCAGCTCTTTATTCAACTGTTCTTTCAGATTTCCCTTCTGCTGCGCACTTGCTGAGATATAAAAAAGAAGAAAGAGCAAGAAAAACAGTACATCCAGCTTTTTCTTACTTATTTTTAGGACTTTTGATTTAGTCAGGTTTAATTCCTTCATAGTTTTCCGACTAAGATTGTGGCAACAAATGTAAGTAAAATTTGTATTACATATTACAAGTACAAAAAGATTTTGTACATTTGCCCACACAAATTTGCTGAAAATAAACCAATACTAGCAGAATGATTGTAATAGCAGACAGTGGCTCATCAAAAACCGATTGGTTATTTATAAGTCCTGAAAAAGAATTTATGATAAGCTCCCGGGAATTAACCCCTTTTTCCAGCAAACAGAAGAGATTTTCACCACGCTTTTAACCACGTTTAAAGACATTTACAAAGAAGAGGTAAGCGAAGTGTTTTTCTACGGTGCGGGATGTATAAAAGGCAAAACCGACCATGTTGTATCGGAACCGCTGCAAAAGTTATTTCCGGAAGCGACGGTGTTTGTTGAAGACGACATTTTAGGTGCCGCACGTGCCTTATTGGGTAAATCGTCGGGTATCGCTTGTATATTGGGCACCGGAACCAATTCGTGCTTTTACAACGGAGCAGAGATTACCGACAAAGTTCCAACGCTGGGTTTTATTTTAGGAGACGAAGGCAGCGGTGCCTACCTGGGTAAACTCTTTATAAACGACTATTTCAAACGCGCCATTCCTGAAGATCTTAAACAAAAGATGGAAAACGAGTTACATCTTAAACTGGCCGATGTTTTAAATGCAGTTTATCGTGAAGAATATCCAAGTCGCTATCTCGCAAAATTTTCAGTATTCCTTAGTGAAAATAAAAATCACATTTATGTGCAGAACTTGATAAAAAGAAGTTTTACTGATTTCTTTTTTAAAAATATTGAGCGCTATAACAGCTTCGAAAAGTATACTGTAAATTTTGTAGGATCTATTGCTTTCCATTATTCAGATTTACTAAAAGAAGTCGCGTTTAACCGAGAAATAAGAATCGGAAACATTATTGACAAGCCAATTAACGGTCTAAAAAAATACCATACCAATTTATAAGAAAATGAGGGTTACAGAATCATCATCACTATACAACAACCTCGACCAAATGTCGGTTAACGAATTGCTGACTGGAATAAACAACGAGGATGCTAAAATTCATATTGCCGTACAAAAGGAAATTCCACAGATTGAAAAATTAGTCACTCAACTTGTTGACCGAATTAAAGCCGGTGGTCGTTTATTCTATTTAGGCGCCGGCACCAGCGGGCGTTTGGGAATTCTCGACGCATCGGAAATTCCGCCAACTTACGGCATGCCCGATGGTGTTGTAATTGGACTAATTGCCGGTGGCGATCGTGCCATCCGAAAAGCTGTTGAAGAGGCAGAAGACAATATCCATGGTGGTTGGGAAGACCTGCAAAAATTCCAGGTAAATGATAAGGACACTATTGTTGGAATTGCTGCATCGGGCGGAACACCTTACGTTATTGGAGCACTACAAGATGGTAATGCCAACGGCTTGCTGACATCTTGTATAACCTGTAATCCAAACTCTGAAATTGCAAAAGTGGCGAAGATCGCGATTGAACCAATTGTAGGCCCTGAATTCGTAACCGGAAGCACGAGAATGAAAGCCGGAACTGCCCAAAAGTTGGTATTGAACATGATTACAACTTCGCTGATGATTAAACTGGGACGCGTAAAAGGCAACAAAATGGTAGACATGCAGCTTACCAATAAAAAACTGGTTGAGCGGGGATCGAAAATGATTGTTGATGAATTGGGTATTGAATTTGAGGAAGCTAAACGTCTTTTACTGCTACACGGATCAGTCCGTGCCGTATTGGATAATTATAAGAAATAAGATAAGAACATCTGCGATGAGCAGGTTTTAATCTATGCGAAAGATGAAAAGAACCGATTGCTGAATAATCAGCTTAACGGTTCTTTTTTATTTTGCTTTAATCTGAATATTAAATCTTTACCACTCCAATTCCCGGGAGATCATTCAAAGTGACTTTTCCGTCAATCACTTTCATTCCATCAAAAATATCGTTGGAAATCAGTAGTGCACCGTCGAGATCGGCCCAATCACAAAGCGGCGATAGTTGCGAAGCTGCCGATATTGCACACGAGGTTTCAGTCATGCATCCAATCATTACATTCATACCAAGCGCACGCGCCACGTCTACCATTTTTTTGGCTTCGCGCATACCGGTACTTTTCATCAGTTTAATGTTTATTCCTGAGTAAACGTCTTTAAATTTCGGTATATCGTGTATACGCTGGAAGGCTTCGTCGGCAATGGTTGGCAGCGGACTATTGGCCGTTAGCCAGGCCATATCTTCGAGCTGTTCTTTTGGCATGGGTTGCTCCACAAAAACAATTCCTTTCTCATTCATCCAGTGTATCATGTCGAGAGCTTGATGCTTGTCTTTCCATCCCTGATTTACATCAACACATAACGGAACATCAGTAACCGACCGAATAGTTTCAATCAGCTCCTTATCGTTATCGCGCCCCATTTTCACTTTCAGCATTTTAAACGCTGCAGCTTCTTTGGTTTTTTCAATCACCATTTCCCGGGTGTCAATACCAATTGTAAATGTTGTATATGGCGTATCTTCAATTTTCAATCCCCATATTTTATACCAGGGCTGCCCAATCATTTTCCCCACCAAATCGTGTAAAGCGATATCAATACTAGCTTTAGCTGCTCTGTTTCCCGGCTCAGTGCAATCTACATATTGAAGGATTTCATCCATACGAAACGGATCGTTAAAACCCGACAGATCAACCTTATTTAAAAAGCGCGCAACTGTTTCGTGCGATTCGCCCAAATAAGGAGGCATTGAAGCTTCGCCATATCCAACCAGTCCGTCGTGTTCCAACTCCACCAACATTACAGGCGTAGTTGTGCGCGAACTGGTAGCCAGCGTAAACGTGTGTTTTAACTGAAGTTCAAAAGGTTTAAATCGTAATTGCATGTGCTAAATTTGTTGCTTTTATTCAGGTAAAATCTGCTTAAAAAACGGGTTATCAACCACCCATTCAATTCCATTTCCGTCGATGTTTTCCAAAACTCGTCGGGCACGGACAAAACCTTTTTCGTAATGTTCCGTGTATTTTTCGCTATTGCGATCTAAACTATTCACTCGCACCTTTCCTGAAGCATGAATAAACTCCTGATCGCCCAAACACAAACCAACATGTGTCACTCTTTCGCGTTGATCTCCGCTTGCTTTTCTACCAAAAAACACGAGGTCACCGGCTTCCAAAGCTTCGTAACTGTCCTCTGTATCAACCAACTCGCCATATAGAGTTTGTTGCGAAGCATCGCGTTGCAAAATTATTCCATAATAATAGTAAGCCGATTTCACAAAGCCACTGCAATCAACCATTTTTGCCGAGGTGCCGCCCCACAAATACGGAACGCCCATAAATTTTTTGGCAGTCGTCAAAACATCACTTGCAGCAACACTTTTGTTGTACCAAATATCAAGTCCGATACATTCATCTATTTTTACAAACGCATCGCGTCCATCAGCCAATTCAGTTTTGTAAAATCCATTTGTTTCATCAACAACACTCAGCAGGTTATCCAAAGCCAAATCGCATACAATACTCGAATTCTCGTTTGGTTTTACATATGCAAAACCGTATTGTTGTTTGTAAAGTACTTTTTTAAATGCTTTCCAGTCAGCCAGTTCTTCATTCGTTTTCAATGCAATTCCGGCACCATCAACCCAGCCAAAATAGCGATCGGGAGTTTGAATTAAATACCAGCCACCTTTTTTCCGGTACACTTTTACCGGTGTTCCCATCACGGCCTGAGTCAACATCTCGGCCGAATGTCTTGAGTTACCTCTGATATTACAAACCGAAAGCGTAACAATTGCCCACTTATTTTCTTTAAAATCTTCACTCGGCAGCAGTTCAACACTAAAATCAACGCCTTTCTCTGTTGCAAAAGTATACAATGCATCAAACGTCGCTTTCGAAACAGTGGCCCCGGTAATGGCGGGCTGACCATCTTTGTCTGATACTTCTACATTACAGTAAGCTAAACGTTTATCTTTAATTTGCTGATCGATCAATTGATCAACTTGCTGTTCAATTTCGGAAGATTGTTGCTGTGTACAAGACGCCATAACTATAAATAATAGAAAAATGATTTGTATAAATTTCATCCTTTTGAAGATTTGTATTACATATTACAAATATAAATTTTAACGAGGTATTTCCTAAAAATCAGCATAGGAAAATTACATCCTTAACCTCAAGTTTCAATTAGCTTTCGGGTGTTGGCAAATATTCGAAATCAAGATGATAACTCCAGGTATCGAAATACAGATTTCCTCCTTGCCATTCCAACTCGCCGCGCTGAAAATCAAAAGGTTCGCTTCGATAATACTTTTTAGGAGGAACCAATTCGCGGGCAAAATCATCGTTCACTATCAGGCGGTAGCAATCCAGTCCGTTCAGGTAAAACTCCTTTACTCTCTTGTCTTCCGAATCGATAAGTTTAAAAGATGGATCAACCGGCACCCAGCCAACACCTTCGTAATACACCTCGGCCCAATCGTGCAGATTTTTGGTTTGCGGCAACAAATACCAGCCGCTTTGCCATTTGGCAGGAATACCAAGACTGCGCGCCATACTCAAAAACAAAAAGGTTTGCATACCGCAATCGCCATGCATATTTTCAAGTACATAACACGGAATACATGACATGGTTGAATATTCGAGTGCGCCGGCCCACGGGATATTATCGTTTATCCAATAATAAATAAGTTTAACTTGTTTTACCGGATTTGTAGCATCACCAACAATACTTTTCGCCAATGCCTTAATCTCATCAGTAAAAACAATATGTGGCAAACGTTCGGCCGTATAATTTTTGTACAACTCCGACGACTTGTTGTAAGGCTGCACATCGTCAGGTTTTATAT
Source organism: Draconibacterium halophilum (assembly GCF_010448835.1). Lineage (NCBI taxonomy): Bacteria > Pseudomonadati > Bacteroidota > Bacteroidia > Marinilabiliales > Prolixibacteraceae > Draconibacterium > Draconibacterium halophilum. Next base: position 2,261,004 of record NZ_CP048409.1, on the reverse strand, counting down.
TAAACCACTGTGCTGCCGTTTCAAATAGGTAGGAAATTTGAAAAACCGTTTCCTCATCTTGCTCAGCTATTTTCTCCATGTACACTGTTCGCTGTAAAGTTTCGTTCGGAGCAATACTATAATCTCCCTGACTGGCTTCCATAAATTCGACCTGAGGTAAACGTTTCGATCCTGTTCGCGGATAGGGCAACCAACATTTAACAACTTCACCTGCCGGAACCGCATTGGCATCTAACGTAATGGAATAGTTTACTTTTATTTGTTGTTTATTAAATGGTTTTTGCGGCTCAATTCCTTTCTCAAACCACTGCGGAATAACGGTTTGCTGAAAATCCTCAACACCATCATACGCCTTCCCATTTTTTGCGTCTTTAATCTTTCCGGCCGCTTCATTTAAACGAAAAAAATTACTTACAGCTCTTGAGAAATATCGTTTTTCTCCGTCGATAACGCGCATTTCCAACTGCTTTTCCTCTTCCCATTTATCCAATTCTTCGGCTGTTAAATTTGGGTAGTATTCACTCAGCCGTTCTTTAACATCGGCACGCGTGTACGGAAATTCTTTGCGCAGGCGACTAATAGTCTCCAGTTGAATCTGAAATTTCTCATTCTCTGAATCCTCCACAAGTTTCTCTTTTAACAGATCTTTGGCCTCACTGAATTTTCCTTCCTCCAAATATTTTTTGAAATCGAACACTTCCTCTTTTTTATTTTGACAGGAACAAGTAAAAATTACCAAACTGATAAAAAGTAAACTTCTAATAAGTCTCATAGATATCGCCTAAATAGAGCTGTGAAGGTATTTCTGATAAATCTCCATGGTCCGGTGCAGATGAACTTTCATGAGTTCAGCGGCCTCTTCTCGTTTTTGTTTATTTATCACATCAAAAATCTTCAGGTGGTATTCGAGCGTGATATCTTTTTCGCCCTCCACATTGGCATAAATAAGGTTTCGCATGCGTGGCAACAACGAATAAATGGGTTCCATCGAAATTTGTACAATCGGATTATGTGTAGCCTTGGCAATCAACAAATGAAACTTGTTGTCCAGGTCGGCTTCCATTTGAATATTATCCGGATCACATCCTTTAAATGCTTCAATATTTTCCTGAATATCGCTTAAATCGTTTTGTGTACGCTGCTTGGCAGCGAGACTTGCAATTTCGGGCTCAAACAATCGGCGCACCTCAATTATTTGTGCAATCAGGTTATGATCGAACTGCATATCGTAATACAAATTCAGATTCTCAATGGCATCATCAATCTTCAATCCGGTAACCGTCATTCCGCTACCTTTTGTAATTTCAATTAAACCACGCGCACTTAACCGACGCAGTGCCTCGCGCAAAGCCGTTCGGCTAACACCAAACGATTCACATAGCTCTCTTTCGGTTGGTAATCGCGATCCTACAGGTAACTTTTTTTCCCGAATAGCAGCTTCCATTCTCCGTTCAATTTTCTGACTCAGCGTTAACTTACTCCCGATTTTTCTAAAGACTTCATCCATTGGTTATAATTTTAGTCGAGTGGTACAATTCTTCTAATTGTCCTATGTATTACAAATGTAGCATTTTAATAGAAAATACACGTTTATATAACTTTTCGCACAACAAATCTCTATCAAAATTCTTAGTGCTCTGATTAAGAAACCATTGTCATTCGATAAAAAAACAAGACCTTTTTTACAACTTGGTAGCCAGTTATTTTTTAGTACTTTAACAGTCCTTAAAACATCAATCTTTCTTGCAATGAAAAAATCGGGCGTTACATTTTTACTACTTATACTTTCTGTTTTATTATCGGCACAAGATCCTAACAGTCAGGTTTTAAACTTAAATAAACCCGAACGCGTTGAATGGTTTCGAGATCTGGGTTTTGGCATGTTCATCCACTTTAGTTTCGACAGCCAACTTGGCATTGTAATCAGCCATTCGATGGTTGGTGCTTCTGAAGATTTCCAGAATCGATATCTTAATGAATTGCCAAAAACTTTCAATCCTAAAGATTTTGATGCTAAAGAAATTGCCAGTTTGGCCAAACTTGCCGGAATGAAATACATTGTGTTCACTACAAAGCACCACTCCGGGTTTTGCATGTGGAATACGGAAACAACCGATTTTAATATTTCCAACACACCATACAAAACTGATCTGGTAGAAGAATATGTTGAAGCAACACGCGATGCTGGGCTGGCAGTGGGATTTTATTTTTCGCCTGAGGATTTCAATTTTTTACATGAAAACGGGCTTGAAGTGCGCCGAACAAACATTAACGATATTCCACCGCACATTATGGATAAGTACCTGGAGTTAAACGAACTTCAAACCATTGAATTAATGGCAAAATACGGCGATATCGACATACTGTTTTACGACGGAGGCGAAGGACCGTTGGTTGAAAAATGCAAACAAGTAGCGTGGGAACTTCACCCCGATGTTGTTGTTACACGCGGAGCAATGAATACGCCGGAACAAACGGTGCCCGGAACCACGCTAAGCGAACCCTGGGAAGGATGCTTAACCATGGGCTCGCAATGGGCGTACAAACCGGCCAACGAAAAATATAAGTCGGGCACGCGTTTGTTGGAAATATTAATTGAAACACGCGCAAAAGGTGGTAATCAGTTACTGAATATCGGGCCAAAACCCAATGGAGAAATTCCGGAAGACCAGGAAAACAGGCTACGAGAAATTGCTGCATGGAACTTTGTGAATGGCGAAGCAATTCATGCCACCAAACCGTGGGTCATTCCAAACGAAGGCAACACCTGGTTTACCTGGAAACCGGAAGAAAAAACCCTATACGCCATTTTAACCCGCCAGCCGGAATGGGCTCGAGGCGAACGACGCGAATTTGTTTTACGATCGGTAAACAGTACTGAAAATACTTCGGTAGAAGTTTTGGGGCAATCGGGCAAGCTTGTGGAATACATGCCTGAAACCGATGCACAAACCTATTTCGAACAAAAAGAAGATGGCTTGCATATCTCATGTGCGCGTGCACAGCGCCTTTATAACAATCATAAATGGAACTACCCCATTGTTCTAAAAATTACAAAAGCTCAACCTGCGTTCAATCCGCCCATTGTAGTAACCGAAAAAGCCGAAATTATTCAGACCGGAGGAAATACCTACATACAATTTAAGGGTAAAATTATTGAAAAAGGAGACGAGGAAGGCCTAAAAGTATGTTTCCAATATCGGCCACAACCCGACTTTACCGAGAAGCTAACTTCTGACGAATGGACCGAAACAAAATATCTGGAAATTGAGGATAATATTTTTATGTTCAGCATTCCCGTAAAAAATAAAAATATTACCTACCAGTACCGAACGGTTGCAAAACACTCAAAAGCCAACGTATATGGCAACTACAGAACAATAACAACAAAATGATAAGAAGTTTTTTTATTAAAATCATTTTTTTTTACGAGTAGGATTAATACCTTTATTTTCATGAATTAAACGTATGTGTAACGATTTGCTTTTACGAACTTACACGACTAGCTAAAACTCGATGCTAAACGACCAAAAAACTAAGACGTTAATTGCTGATGGCAATACTGGACGCTTTCAGTTGCTAATGGAGCTTACTTCTGATGAATTACTTCATTATGCATTAAGTTTTGTACGCAATCAGGAAATTGCAGAAGAACTGGTCAGTGATGTTTATGTGAAAATATGGCTAAAGAGATCTGAACTTCCCAACATTCAAAATATAAGATCCTACCTTTTTATTGCCGTTAAGAATAGTTGCTTGTCGCATCTCCGGAAAATGAAAAACGAAAAAATTGTATTCATCGATGAGTACAGCGATTTTTTATTTCATGCCGTAGAAAGTAACGACGATGAGACATTGGAAAAAGACTTGTTAAAAAAAATACATACAGCTATTGATGAACTCCCTCCAAAATGCAAAGAAGCATTTTCTCTTGCAAAGATTAATGGATTCAAACACCGCGAAATTGCTCAAATAATGAGCATCTCCGAAAAAACAGTAAACAATCACCTGGTTACGGCTCTCAAAAAAATAACAGAATCTCTTGGCATTGAAAAGAAAGCTAAAACCTCACCGCTAAAAAGAGCCAGTTTATTCACCTTCACCTGGTAAAAAAAGTCATTATCATAAGCTACTTCACCCTCTTCATTTAGACAGGAATTAAATAAATATGATTTTTTTATTATTGAATTAGGTATAGATTAATATCCAAACGTCTTTTAGGTAGAAAGACAAAAGATGACGAAGAAAGATAATACCTACGAGCTCATTGTTAAGAAACTAACAGAGGAGATAGATGCGAATGAAGAGCGGACTCTCATCAATGAGCTGGGCAAACATAAATCTACTGCACGAAATTATTCCATCCTAAATACCTTCTGGAAGAAGTATTTCCCAAAAACAAAAAAGCACTCTATAATACAGCAAACTGAAAAAAAGCTTGGATTCACATATCAGGAAAGTCCGAAAATTAATAACTGGAAATGGATCGGAATTGCAGCTTCTGTATTATTAATAGTATCAATGGCCTTTTCTATTAACTATATGATAGAAAAAAAGCAGGCCCCAACATTAAACCAGTACAGTTGCAAAGCCAAAGAAATTAAGACTGTAACCTTAAGCGATGGAACAAAAGTGTGGTTAAACTCCTCATCGTTGTTAATTGCCAGCGAACCATTTATTGGCGATAAAAGAGAAGTGACACTGTTTGGCGAAGCTTATTTTGAAGTTGCCCCAGATGCCGAAAAGCCTTTTATTATTGAAACCTCGAACCTTAAAACAAAAGTATTGGGAACCCATTTTAACGTGGTAGCCTACCCTACCGACAACATTCATGAGATTTCTTTATACGAAGGCAAGGTTCAGCTAAATCCGAATACGAATAACAATACTGCCATTTTAAATCCGGGCGATCGTGCTTATTACAACACCAGCACCGGAAAAATGAGACTATTGCATACAGACCTGGGAAAACCGGCACAATGGCGTGATGGAATATTGCGGTTTTATGATGAAGATTTGTTTAGTATTTCGAAAAAACTGGAGCGCCATTTTGAAACCCGGATTTTTGTTAGCGACTCAGTTACCGGAAAGATGAAATATTCGGGAGAGTTTGAAGAAGAATCGCTGGATCGCATTTTGGAATTACTGAGTGTTGCCAAAGAATTTGATTATAAAGTAAATAATAACGGAATAATTATAGAATCAAAAAAAGTAGGACACGATCAGAAATGATGAACTAAAATCAAAACTAAAAATCTTCCAGAGAGTGTGATCAATTCTTAACGAAGAAAAATAAAGTGAACTAAATTTTATTGTTTAACAAACTAAACTATTATTGTATGGAAAAATGCATTAATGCTAAGCTTTCCTGTTCTTCAGGATGGTTAACAAAGTTTCGTCGTGTAACAGCTGCCACCCTGGTATTGTTACTGGCGATTGTTGTTAGTGTACAGGCCAGCACTTATTCTGAATCGGTTAAGTTCGATTTAAAGATGAAGAAGGCCAGCCTAAAAGAGGTATTTCAAACTATCACTGAGCAAAGTGAGTTTAAGTTTGTTTACAACAACGACGTTGTAAACGACAACCAAAAAGTTTCGGTATCTTCCGAGGATTCCCGTGTTGAAGAAATTTTAGACGAAATTTTACCACAACACAACCTTGGCTATCAGGTAATTGACCGACAAGTTATTGTTTATCCGGCAGAAAATGACGGAAAATCAGCAAGCGAAACAGCTAGCCCACAAGAAAAAAGCATTTCGGGTACTGTTGTTGACGAAGAAGGCATGCCGATGCCTGGTGTATCAGTAATTGTTAAAGGAACAACCGTTGGTATTGTAACCAATACTGATGGAAACTACAATCTAACCGGGATTCCCGGAGATGCAAAAACCCTGGTTTTTTCATTCGTAGGAATGAGAACTCAGGAAGTAAACATTGGTAACAAAGCAACCATTGACATTACACTTGAGGCTGAAGCAATTGGGCTTGATGAAGTAATTGCTGTGGGTTATGCCTCTCAGAAAAAAGCAAATGTAGTTGGTTCTGTATCTACAGTTAGTGGAGATCAAATTGAAGCGATTCCTGCTGCCGACGTTACCAACACACTTTCAGGCCGCATGTCAGGTGTTACCGGAATCCAGAGCACCGGAGAGCCAGGCCAAAGTAATGCTACTCTTCTTGTTCGTGGTCGTACCACATTAGGAAACCGTAACGACAACCCGGAACTAACTGCTCCGCTTGTTGTTATTGATGGTATACCAGGTCGTTCGTTAGGCGATGTTGACCCGGTTGATATTGAAAGTGTATCTGTTCTGAAAGATGCATCGGCTGCAATTTATGGATCAACTGCAGCAAACGGTGTTATTTTGGTTACTACCAAAAGAGGAAAATCAGGAAAACCAAGATTGAACTACCAGTTCTACCAGGGCTTAATGAGTCCAACAATTCTTCCTAAAGTAACTAATGCAGGTGATTATGCAACAATGTTAAGCGAATTTCAGGATTACGAAAACAGAGAACGTACCTATTCTGATGAGGATATTGCATTGTTTTACAGTGGAAGAGATCCTTGGGTACACCCTAACAGTGACTGGGTTGGTGATCTTGTTGCCGATTGGACAACTACCAGCAAGCATAACTTCAGTATTGATGGTGGAAGTAACGGAATGTATTACTATGTTTCTCTTGGTTATAAAAACGAAGAAGCTATATACGAGCAGGAATCTACAAATTACAAGCAATATAATTTGCGTGCAAAACTGGAGCTTCCTATTACCGAATGGTTAACAACATCTGTTGATTATGCCGGATTCTTAAATAACAAATTGTATCCTACTAAAGGTGCCGGTGATATTTACGGACAATCAACACGTCTGCTTCCTACACGTTGGTCTTTCTGGCCAAACGGTAAACCCGGACCAGATATTGAATACGGTGATAACCCGGTTGTAACATCTACATTTGAGGGTGGTTACGACGATCAAAAAGACTACATTAACCAATTAACCTTTAGGGCAACTATCACTCCGCCAATGATTGAAGGATTAACCCTTAGCGGTTATTATTCTTATGATGTATCGAACTGGTACAGAAAAGAATTCCGTAAACCATGGACGCTGTATACTGAAAATTTGAGTACAGCAGAATATGATTCTGAAGGATATATTGTTGATATGGAGCTAACTCCTGCGTTGCGCGGATACTCTTCACCAGAGCTTTCCGAAACCTATCGCAGAAACATACGTAAACTAGCAAATTTTAACTTTAATTATGCGCGTGATTTTGGTGATCATTCAGTTTCTCTTTTTGGTGCATACGAACAGATAGACCAAAACAGAAACGAAATGGGTGCTTTCAGGAGATACTATATTTCCGACGTAGTACAAACTATCGACGCCGGTTCGGATACCGACAAAGACAACTGGGGTTGGAGCTGGATTTATGCACGCAAGTCGATCATTGCTCGTGCCAACTACAGCTATGCAGGAAAATACCTGGTTGAAGCACTGTTCCGTCGCGACGGTTCTTTAAAATTCCCACCAGACAGCCGTTGGGGTAATTTCCCTGGTTTAATGTTAGGATGGAGAGCCTCTGAAGAAAATTTCTGGCAAGAAAATTTATCGGCCATCAATTATTTCAAAATGAGATTATCGTATGGTAAAATGGGTATGGACCCTGGTAGCCCTTTCCAATACATGAATAAATATGTACTGGGTACCGGTTTAACCATGGGCTCAGGAAAACAGGTTGAAACAGTTGTACAACAAGAAGGAGTAGCCAACCCAAACATTACCTGGGAAAAACAAACGACTTACAACATCGGTTTCGAATCGCAGATTCTTGATAACCTATTTTCTTTCGATGGTGATTTCTTCTACAGCAAACGTTCTGATATTTTAGCTTCAAGAGATGCTTCTGTTCCTCAATTTACAGGATTAGCATTACCTGACGAGAATATTGCAGAAGTTGACAACCGTGGTTTTGAGCTGGAAGCCGGATACCATAAAAATATTACTTCTGATTTAAGACTTGACCTAACCGGCCAATTCTCGTACAACCACAACGAAGTGGTATTTATGGACGAGCCTGAAAGAGCAGTGCCTTGGCAACAACGTACCGGACACCCTTACGGAGCCTGGTTAATGTACGACGCCATTGGTATTTTTGAAAACGATCCAACAGAGTCACAACCTCATTGGGACGGAGCACGAGCAGGAGACGTAATTTTCAGAGACGTAGACGGTGATGGCAGCATTACCAGCGACGACCAGATTCTGGTAGACCAAACCGATATGCCGGAAGTTACTTACGGCTTATCTATAGACTTAGACTACAAAAACTGGCACTTATCGCTACTGGCACAAGGACAGGGAAAATATTACCGTATGAATATCGCAGATGGACGTCGTGGTGAAGCAGGTAACTACTTCCAATGGAGTTTCGATGACCGCTGGACACCTGAAAACAGAGTTACGGATGTAGCAAGAGCATACAACCGCGATGATGCATATTGGTCGTTTGATAACCATATGAGTACTTACCACCTGGATAACATGGCTTATTGCCGATTGAAAAATGCCGTTCTTACCTATACTATACCAAATACTGTATTTGGCGATTTAGGCATATCACGAGCTCAGGTATATTTTGCAGGAAACAACCTGTTCCTGATTTATGCTGCACAGAAAAACTTTGATCCGGAAATTGGTGCTCCAATGAACTATCCGGCCGTAAGAACTCTGGCTCTTGGTGTTAAAGTTACATTTTAGTAATATAATGAATATTGAAAAATGAAGAATATGAAAAAATATTAGGATATTCGATACTGATGTTGACGCTTATTATTGCAACAACATCCTGCGACGATATTCTCGATCAAAAGGCAGTAGACGCCTTTAACGAGGAATCTGTATTTGAAGATTTAAACCTAACTAAAGCATATTTGGGCAGATGTTATGACTTTATTGGCGTAGACAACAATATGTTATTAGGTTTAAGAGAAGACCTTCTCGTAGGAGCTACGGATGAAGCTTTATGTATTCACCGCCCAGGTGGTTATCCTTTTGTAAAGGGTAGTATGAGCCCCGATGAATTGGGTCACTTTGGAAACTGGCGTTTTAACTGGATTACCTGGAACCTCTATTCCAATATCAAAAACGTAAATGTATTTCTTGTAAATGCACAAAACGTACCTACGGAAAATGCAAGCCAAGAAGCCCAGTTGGCAACTTATATAGGTGAAGCATATTTTATCCGAGCTTTCGACTATGTAAACTTAATGCGTTCTTATGGTGGTTTGGTTTTAGTTGATCAGCCATTTGAGTTAGGTGAAGATTTCTTATCAATGAATAGATCTTCATTAGATGCCACACTTGAATTTATTTTGGCAGACCTTGACAAAGCAATTGCAGCACTCCCAACAAAAGATGAGATGGAACAGGGACGTGCAACAAAAGGTGCTGCTGCGGCGCTAAAATCACGTATTTTAAGCTGGAGTACCGGCGAATTGATGCACGGAGCTTATTCTACCGATCCGTTGGTTTCATTCCAATCGAACAGTAGAGAATCGTTATTGGCTCAGGCCCAAACCATTGCCAAAGGCATTATGGATGGTAACTATGGTGACTACTCCTTAGTAGGATCTACAGATGATCCTCCATCTCCATTAACTGAAGCCGATGTACAAGATTATTCCGAAAACTTCCTTAGTATTTTTACTCAAAGAGGCGAATGGAACGATGAAGCTATATGGGGTGTTCAACACTTACAATCGCAAGGTAACACCACCACACAAAACAGATGGTGGGGACCATGTGGATATCATAACTGGGGAAACAACGGCCCTAACGAGCCGGTTGTTCGCAAATTTGAAATGGCAGATGGTACTCCATTTGTTTGGGATAAATACAACCCGGGCGATATGGAAGTGAGAGAAGCCACAGCTGCCGAGTTAGCAGCCGACCCTGAAATAAATCCATACGTAGGAAGAGAACCTCGCTTTTACGCCAGCATATTTTATGACGGTGCACCATGGATTCAGCGCCCGGATGATGCTGTTGCTTTCGACCCAGAAAACCGTATTCAAACCGGTTATTATATCGCGGCAGATGGTACACAAACTGCAGGAGTTGATACCCGCCAGGGACCAATTGAAGCATGGAACGGTACCAAAAACGGATATTATATGAAGAAATACCAGGATCCGGCAACTGTAGGTCAGTTCTTTAACAACGAAAATGCCTGGATAGAAATGAGGTACGCCGAAGTTATTTTGGATTATGCCGAAGCTTGTATTGAGTTGAACGAAGTAGAAAAAGGCATGGAGGCACTAAATATGATTAGAAATCGTGCCGGATTACCTGATAAGATGACTACAAGCCAGGACGAAGCCAGAGAATGGTACCGTAACGAGCGACAAGTAGAATTCTTTGGAGAAGGCGACCGTTGGTATATGATTCGTAAATGGATGATTGCAGAAGACGTTATTAAAACGGTTCACCCAATGAAAATTTACCATTACGAAGATGGCAGTCACCGTTGGTTTTATGATACCGAATCAGTTGCTGATTTGAGATCATGGAATGATGCCAACTACTGGTTACCTATTTCTCGTACTGAAATAAACAAGGCACCACAGTTGCAACAGAATCCCGGTTACAACTAGTAGTTAAGTTTAGTTAGTTATAAAAAGACCGGCTGGAAATGCCGGTCTTTTTCATATAGATCTTGACATTTCGTATTTTCAAAATAAAAAAAATGAAAACCAAATTTCTTTAACTAAGCCGCTAAATACTCTAATCGGAATTTCACCAAACATTCAATAAACCGTTCCTGAAAAAGTAATCGGTTCTTCCCATTAACATTATTATTTAAACCAACGCATTGGCATTAGCCTATTGCTCTAATTTCTATTGTCATGATTAGAATAAAACTGTCTCTGATGATGCTCCTCCAATACATGATGTATGCAGTTTGGTGGGTTCCTCTCGCTGCTTATTTAACCAACCTCGAGGTTAGCAGTTTCGAAAAATCGATGATATTAAGTTCAATGGCTATTGGCTGTCTGGGATCTCCTATTATTGGTATGTTGGCCGACCGTTTTTTCCCCGGACAAAAAGTATTGGCCTCGTTAAATTTGCTGAATGCAGTAATGTTATTACTGGCCGGAACAACAAATCAACCCGATTTATTATTTGTATTCCTGCTTATTGCCATGCTTGGCTATATGCCCAGCTGGAGTTTAACCAGTTCAATTGCAATGGCACACCTCCCTTCCGAACAATTCCCTAAGATAAGGGTTTTTGGCTCCATTGGCTGGGTAGCTTCGGGTTTATTCAGTATTATTTTTATTCGGTTTTTAGACCTTGATTTTGACGGAACAAATATTCCCTTTTATTGTGGTGCAGCAGTTAGTATAGTAGCTGTATTTGTCAACCTGACTTTGCCGAATACACCTCCACCTGCCAAAGGGCAAAAAGGTTCGTTAATTGATGCGTTTGGCTTACGCACCATAGAACTAATGAAAGACAGGAATTTTGCCATTTTTATTGCATTCTCCTTTCTCTCGATGATTCCCTTTGCCATGTACTACTCATTTTTCTCCGAATTCCTTTTAAATATCAATACCAAATACATTTCAGTAACCATGAACTGGGGGGTATTAGCAGAAATGGGATTTTTACTCCTGGTTCCTCTAGCCATAAAAAAACTGGGGTTAAGAAAAGTAATGGTTTTGGGACTCGTGGCACTGGTTGTTCGCTACCTATCGTTTTTTGCCGGCGGTGCAATCAGCCAAAGCTGGATGTATTTTATCGGAATCCTGATTCACGGATTAATTTTTGGGTTCTTTTATGTGGGCGGTCAAATTTACATCGATAAAAAATCACCTGCCGGATTGCGCTCGCAGGCACAGGGTTTTATTTTCCTGGTAACATTTGGTGCCGGCCTTCTGGTGGGAAACTTTATTTGCAGCGAAATTATTGCCTATTACAAAAGCGATGCGGGCTACGACTGGAATGCCATTTGGGGAATAACCACATTAAGTTCGATAGTGTTACTGCTCGCATTTATGTTGTTATTTAAAAACAACGATGAACACTTAAAATCGAGATAATTTCAATCCAAAATCAACAAAAACAAGTAAGGCAAATCGTTAATTGAAAAAAACATAATACCAATATGTATCAGCAAAATCACGAAGAGCAATTTGAGCTTTTCTTTTGTTCGACTGATTTTGCTGATATATCTGGTAATACCGTTGAAATCGTTGTTCGGTTTGTGGATCAATTTTCAGCTGTTTTAGCTCAGGTATCTCTCCTATATTCAGTAATTTGTAGGTAACCACAGCCTCTTCAACATTTTTGGGAATCTTTTTTAATCCCGCCTGCTCCATTGCCGGTAGCAATTCAACAATACCTTTCATATCTTTTTGAAGCATCAGCCAAGACAGCTTATATTGCAGGGCAATCGGGTTATTCGGGTCGGCATCCAAAACAGGAAGCAGGTTTAGCCAGGGTTCATCGCTTTTTACAAAAAAATCGAGTTTGGTATCCTGCTGCCTTTTTCGTCCTAATTCGTTATCGCTCAATACGGCTACATCATCGTTCAGAAAATTCCTGAAATCGCGTGCCTGGTTTTTGTAAAAAAGCGATTGACCAAGAATTGTAATGTATTTTTCCGCCGTTTGGTAATTTCCTTTAATCAGCTCGGTTTTAATTAGCATTTTAAGGGTTTCGGGTGTATAACCATAAATCACAGTGTACTCGTAAACCCAACGTTGTGCCTCGTTTACTACACCAATGGCATAATAATAATAACCACCAAACCGTAAATACTGCCCTATATTTTCCCATTTTAAAAAGAGAGTGGTTCCATCGTTGCTCTGGCGGAATTTGAATAACGAATCTCCCAAACGCCCGGTTTCGGCCAATGCCACATTGTTTATAAACAGCGTTAGTTTGTTGTTTGTTGGTTCAACAGAATTAAATCGAATCAGCTCATCATATTTTTGTTCGTAGAATAATTTTTCAGCGTGAAAGTAGTGCTGACTCTTGATGTCAATGCGCAGAGACACAACAACAGTAAGCAACAGAATAATAAGAAAAGGAGAAAGTTCGGCAAACTTCATTTGCCTTATTTTTAAACGATCGATTGATTTGACCTTTATTTTTGCAAGTATTGGAACAAACAGTACAATTAGTGCTGTTACCCCAAACAAAATAACCTGTCCGCCAATAGCGGTTACCGAAAACGGGAAAACAAGAAGCGAACTGGTGGTTTGATAAAATAAAAACTCCTTACCAAGCCAAAAGCAAATACCAACACTTAACCAACTGAATGCCAACACCAACCATTTTCTTTCTAATAGAAAATAAACGGATAACATTCCGAGTAACAGGTAGGAAAAACTACCAAAAAGAAAATAAATAAGCGGAAGAATGATTACCGCTCCCCATCGGGACTTTGGCTTGCTTGTTATTACTCCCAAAAACAAAAGTAAATGAATTAAAATGCCAAGGTTATTTATGGCCTGATACTGATAATTTGTCTGCAGATAAAAAAGTAAGGCCCCAATAATAAAAGAAACAAAATAAAGGCGGCGACCTGTCAACACAGAACCTATTTTCCCCAAAACAAATGTAATCGCACAAATTTCTAATACTACCAAAACAGCTCCGAGCAAAGGATAATAATAAAATGCCTCCTGCAATTCTCCCAGATAGATTAAAAATCCTCCGGGTTGATTCAGGTGTTCCTGCAAATAAGAAAAAGTGAGCAAAAACAATGACGATTTTTCCTGATAGTAGAAAATATAACTTGTAAAGTTGAATAAATAAAACGTTCCCAACAACAAAAGAAGGAGATACGGTAAGTTCAGTACAATCCGGTTTAATTTATATTTTGATTGGTTCATTGTTTCCTTTTAATTTTGAGTCCATTGCGCCTGAACAGCTTTCTGGTTGGCAACTTCCCTTATTTCTCCCGGAGTAAGATCCACATCCGTTTTTGTAAATTCCGGGATATTAAAGGTTTTGACAAATTCTTTATAAAATGCCGGATTTTCTTGCGGTAAAACAAACGGTTTACTTGCATCTCCGTTTTTATCGATATAAGAAATATAAGGCCGGGCAGTTAAGCCATCGCCGCGTTTGCTGCTAAACACCAGCCATCTTCCGTTCGACGACCAACTGTGGTAACTCTCTGTAAATTCACTATTCAATTTGCATTCTGAAACCTTAAAACTGTCAAGGTTTACCGAATATAAATCAGCTTCTTTATGCCATATGGAGAAACAACCGTAGTCGTGCAGCGTAAAAACCAGGCTTCCTCCATTGGGCGAAATACGGGGAAAAGAAACGCTCTTTCCCAGCGCTGCTGCGTCAAATATCTGTTCCGGTTCAGCAAATGTCCTTTCTTCTGGATTGAATGCAACTCGGTATAAATTATACTTGATATCGCGATAATCGTAATTCTTAGCTATTTGGCGGGCCCGGCAAAAATACAGGAAGCTACCATCAGGCGACCACTCGGGATAGGTATCCATAAACTGCTTGTCCTGATCTACCGGAACCTGCATCATTTCATTTTTTTGCACATCGTACATCACCAAAGATGAATTCAGATCAGAGACTTCAATCTTTTTGTTCTCCTTAGAATGAAATTGTTGCACAACTTTATTGGACGAAAAAGCTACGTATTTTCCCGATGGGTGCCAACGCGGATACACAGCACCATTTTGCATTTCTTTAGTTTTCAGGTTTACTTTTTTCAGATCACCATCTTCTACAAAATAAGTACCTCCTAAATTGCCTCGCATGTGGAACATAAAATCCTCATCATTCTGATTATTAAATGCATGACAGTTTACGCAATTTTGCCCCACAACATTATTTTCAATAACTGCTTTTTCCTGAAAGCTTTCCAGGCTTCGTTGCACAATGCTTATTTCAGTCCAGCTCTCATACCCCGGATATAACAAACGGTAATACAAAAACGGATCAACCTTTTCTGCCGAAACACTATTACTGAATGTAGGATATTCATTCCATTCACCTTCTTTTTCAATATAGATTTGATAGTTTATTTTCGCCCCTGTGTTTTCTGCCAGAAGTTTTTCCCATTTCTTTTCCGAAAAACAAAATACACCATCGCGCGATGAAACGGCAAAACCACCAGCTTCTTCACCAGAAATCATTAAATAATAGGCATCTCCCGCTTCTTCTACAATAAAATTCAGGGGTGCAATATTTGAGGGTATTCTCACATCGTTGTAGTCAGGATATATTTTTACCGGCTCATTATTTTTTACAGCTTCCCCATTTGGTGTTGAAACACAGGAAATCAACAGGAATAGAAAAGAGAAATATAGAAATGCGATTTTCAGTTTCATGTTTAATTTATAAACGGTAGTTTTTGTAAATCCTGAAATTAATAAAATCATTCAAATACAATCTTTAAAAGAAGTGGAAAAATTCATTAGAATTACAGTTCAAACAATTACATTTCAGAAGTAAATCTTCAAATAAGTTTAATATTCGTTTAAATTCTCATATTTTGATTTCAATTCGTTTTGATAATAAATTATAATTTTTACATTTGCTTCAACATTACAAAAACAAATGAGAATTTTATCTATCAATATTATTGTCCTACTCGTTGTCATTCTTGGAAACACTGAGAAAGGCCATTAATTTGTATAGATAGTTAAGATATTTATAAGCCTTTCTCAAAACAGAGAAAGGCTTTTTTAATGCTATAACAGACAGAAAAAGACAAAAAAGTATGCATAACACATTACGAAGCAACACAACCACGCAAGGCCGTAGAATGGCCGGGGCACGTAGCCTTTGGAGAGCTAACGGAATGAAAGAAGAACACTTTGGAAAACCGCTGATTGCAATTGTTAACTCGTTCACACAATTTGTTCCGGGGCATGCTCATTTACACAAAATAGGTCAGTATGTAAAAAGTTTAATTGAAAAAGAAGGTTATTTTGCTGCTGAATTTAATACCATTGCCGTCGACGATGGTATTGCAATGGGCCACGACGGCATGTTATATTCGCTTCCGTCGCGCGATGTGATTGCAGACAGTGTTGAATACATGTGTAATGCCCACAAAGTTGACGCAATGGTTTGTATATCAAATTGCGATAAAATTACCCCCGGAATGATGATGGGTGCTATGCGCCTGAATATTCCGGCAGTATTTGTATCGGGCGGACCGATGGAAGCTGGTGAAATTGACGATAAATACCTCGATTTAGTTGATGCCATGGTTGTGGCGGCCGACACAAATATTGAGGATTCATATGTACAACAAGTAGAGGAAAATGCTTGTCCTACCTGCGGATCGTGTTCCGGAATGTTCACAGCAAATTCAATGAACTGTCTGGCCGAAGCAATTGGCTTGGCACTTCCCGGAAACGGAACAGTTCTAGCCACTCACGCAAACAGAAAGAAACTATTTGAAGAAGCTGCCAAGAAAATTATAACGGCCACAAAAGCATATTATTTCGAAGGCGACGATTCGGTACTTCCCCGAAGCATTGGTTCACGCGATTCCTTTTTAAATGCCATGAAACTTGACATTGCCATGGGAGGATCAACAAACACTGTTCTCCACTTGCTGGCGATTGCCCACGAAGCCGAAGTTAGTTTTACCATGAACGATATTGACCAGCTTTCGCGTATTACTCCTAATTTGTGCAAAGTAGCGCCTAACGGTCATTATCACATTCAGGATGTAAACCGTGCCGGCGGAATCCTGTCCATTTTAGGAGAGTTGGAACGTGGCGGGCTGATGGAAACCAATGTTTCGCGCATCGACGGAAGAACCCTTGGCGAAGCCATTGCCGCTTACGATATAAAACGTGATACGGTAACTGAAGATGCTATTAAGCGATTTAAATCGGCGCCGGGAGGTGGACGTAACCTTGTTATGGGATCGCAGGAAAGCTATTACAAGCAGCTGGATGACGATCGTGCCGAAGGATGTATCCGCGATTTTGAACATGCATACAGCAAAGATGGCGGTTTGGCTATTCTTTTCGGTAACATTGCTGAAAAAGGATGTATTGTAAAAACTGCAGGAGTGGATTCGTCAATCTTTAAATTTAGTGGAACAGCTAAAGTTTTCGATTCTCAGGATGATGCGGTAAACGGTATTCTTGGTGATGATGTTCAAAAAGGAGATGTTATTATTATTCGTTACGAAGGGCCAAAAGGCGGGCCGGGCATGCAGGAAATGCTCTACCCCACTTCGTACCTAAAATCGATGCAACTGGATAAACATTGTGCACTGATTACCGACGGACGTTTCTCAGGTGGAACATCGGGATTATCAATCGGCCACGTTTCTCCGGAAGCTGCAGGTGGCGGAGCGATTGCACTTATTCGCAACAACGATAAAATTGCCATCGATATTACCGAGCGCTCGATTAACCTGGTAATTTCTGACGAAGAATTACAAAAACGCCGCAACGAAGAAGAAGCAAAAGGTGCAAAAGCGTGGAAACCTGCAACGCGAGTCCGTAATGTATCGAAAGCGCTAAAAGCTTATGCAAGTCTCGTTTCATCGGCCGATATGGGAGCCGTAAGATTAATTGATTAGTAAAGAATAAGAATAAAACAAAGAACAAACAGATAGCCGGTTACAGCACCGGCATTAAAAAACAAACAATATGACAGCAAAAAAAATTACCGGCTCACAAGCATTGATACTGTCGCTTATGGAAGAAGGGGTGGATACCATTTTTGGCTATCCTGGCGGTGCCATTATGCCCATTTACGATGCGTTGTATGATTTTGACAAAGAGGTAAAACATATTTTAACCCGCCACGAACAGGGAGCCATTCACGGTGCCCAGGGCTATGCCCGCGTCAGTGGCAAACCCGGAATTGTTTTTGCAACCTCAGGCCCTGGTGCCACTAACCTGATGACAGGAATTGCA
This sequence comes from Draconibacterium halophilum, assembly GCF_010448835.1. Lineage (NCBI taxonomy): Bacteria > Pseudomonadati > Bacteroidota > Bacteroidia > Marinilabiliales > Prolixibacteraceae > Draconibacterium > Draconibacterium halophilum. Next base: position 2,243,054 of record NZ_CP048409.1, on the reverse strand, counting down.
GATGCAATGATTGATTCAACGCCTTTGGTATGTATTACCGGGCAAGTTGCATCTCCACTGTTAGGAACCGATGCTTTCCAGGAATCGGACATTGTGGGGATGTCGATACCTGTTACCAAATGGAATTACCAGATAACTACTCCGGAAGAAATTCCTGAAGTAATGGCACAGGCATTTTATATTGCAACAACAGGTCGTCCGGGGCCGGTTTTAATTGATGTAACAAAAGATGCACAGTTTGGCGAGCTGGAATATAAATACGAGAAATGTAAAAAAATTCGTAGTTACGTACCGGAAACCAGTATTGATCCGCACCAGATTAAAGCCGCTGCTGATTTAATAAACGAAGCTAAAAAACCATTGCTGTTTGTTGGCCAGGGAATCATTATCAGCCATGCAGAAGAAGAAGTAAGAACTTTTATCGAAAAAACCGGAATTCCTGCAGCCTGGACCCTATTAGGACTTTCGGCATTGCCTACCGACCATCGGCTAAATGTGGGAATGTTAGGTATGCACGGAAATTATGGGCCTAATAAACTCACCAACGAAGCCGACTTGATTATCGCTGTTGGAATGCGTTTTGACGACCGTGTTACCGGCAAGGTTAGCGAATATGCAAAAAAGGCCAAGATCATTCACATTGAAATTGATCCGGCAGAAATCGATAAGATCGTAAAAACAGACGTGAGTGTATTGGCTGATGCAAAAAAAGCATTAAAAATGCTTATCGATAATGTAAATCCCAATAACCACGAGAACTGGCACAACGAGTTCAAGAAATGTGATGCTATTGAAAACGAAAAGGTTATACAGAAAGACCTGTACCCGACAAAGCCGGGATTAACGATGGGAGAAGCTGTTAGAATAGCATCTGAAAAAACAAACCACGATGCCGTTTTGGTTACCGATGTTGGTCAACACCAAATGGTTGCTCAACGCTATTTCCATTTCAAAAACTCGCGAAGCAACGTAACTTCAGGAGGTTTGGGAACCATGGGATTTTGTTTGCCGGCATCGATGGGAGCACAACTTGGAGCACCCAACCGTACCGTTATTGCAGCAGTTGGCGACGGAGGTTTTCAAATGACCATTCAGGAATTAGGGACCATTGCACAGAACAAATTACCGGTAAAAATAATGTTGCTAAACAATAACTTCCTGGGAATGGTAAGACAATGGCAGCAGCTATTTTTCGACAAACGATATTCATTTACCGAACTGCACAATCCTGATTTTATTACTATTGGAAAAGGATTTGGTATTGAAGGCCATACCGTTGATAAACGAGAGGATCTGGATGCCAGTATCCAAAAAATGATCGATCATGATGGTCCCTATCTGCTCGAAATTAAAATTGAGAAGGAAGACAATGTGTTCCCGATGGTTCCAACCGGAGCATCAGTTTCGGATATAATTTTAGAGCCATAAATTCGTAACTTGAATAACGAAAAAAGTAAAAAAAATGAAAGAAGAATATATCCTTACAGTTTATTCTGAAAACCACATTGGTCTTTTAACAAGGATCACAAACGTTTTCACACGCAGAAAGACAAATATCGACAGTCTTACCGTATCTGAATCGGCATTGCAAGGCGTTTTTAAATTTACCATTGTGGTGCATTGTACCGATGCGATGGCCAAAAAACTGGTTAGTCAGATTGAAAAACAAATTGATGTGTTGAAGGCTTTCTATCACACCAACGATGAAATGATCTTCCAGGAAATAGCGCTGTATAAAGTTCCTATTGAACCGATTTACGAAAGCGACAAAATAGAGCAAATCGTGCGTAGAGCAGGGGCCCGGATTCTTGAAATTACAAAAGATTATGTGGTAATTGAAAAAACCGGTCATAAAGAAGATACGCAGGCACTATTCGAGGAATTAAACGAATTTAAAGTTATGCAGTTTATCCGCTCGGGAAGAGTTGCTCTCATGCGCGACCCAATCGAGCGTTTATCTGAATTCCTGAAAGAGCGCGATGCTTTTTTAACAAGTTTAGATTAAAAAATTCTACAGTCCAAAACTACCAGCCCGTCAGGTTTTCTGACGGGCTTTTTTATCTTTCAGGCTGAAGGTTATTTTTAAATCCTCTAATCAGCTTAGATCAATCTTAATTCTTTTGTTAACCTTTTGAAATTTATCATTTGTCATACATATTCATCAAAAAAGAATCATCAACTTTGTGAAAAACTGCACTTTTACAATGAACCTTACTATCGACAAAATTGATATCTACCAATCGCCCATCAAATTAAAAGAACCTTTTGTTATTTCTCTGGGCCCTATGTATCACGCCCAAAATGTGATCGTTGTTATTCACACAAACCAGGGCATTACAGGCTTTGGCGAATGCAGTCCTTTTATGACCATAAACGGTGAGAGCATGGAAACGTGTTTTGTTGTGGGGCAATACCTGGCAAAAGTTCTGAAAGGAAAAAATCCGGAAGACATTGAGTCGTGCACACATGTAATGGACAAAACCATATACGGTAATTCAAGCATAAAAAGTGCGTTCGACATGGCATTGTATGACATCTCTGCACAAAAGGCCGGTGTACCACTTTATCAATTTCTTGGTGGACAAAACAACAAGGAAATGCAAATTGATTACACGGTAAGTCTTACTTATCCTGAAAAAATGGCTGCAGACGCAAAACGCATTGTTGATAACGGTTTTGAAATTGTAAAAGTAAAGCTTGGCCACTCGAAAGAACAAGATGTGGAAAGCATAAAAAGAATACGTGAAACAATAGGTCCGAAAATTCCTATTCGCTTAGATGCTAACCAGGGATGGAAAACCGAAGAAGCGCTCGATATTTTAAAAGCGCTGACACCTTATAAAATACAACATTGCGAAGAGCCAATTCCGCGTTGGGACTACATGAAATTACCTGATATCAGACGGTTTAGCCCAATTCCCATAATGGCCGATGAAACCTGCTGCGATCATATCGATGCAAAACGACTAATCGATATAAATGCCTGCGACTTAATAAATATTAAACTGAGCAAATCAGGTGGTATTTTCAAAGCACTAAAAATTACGAATTATGCCAAAGCCGCAAAAATGGAAATTCAGGTTGGTGGTTTTCTTGAAACGCGTTTGGGATTTACTGCAGCAGCCCATTTTGCACTTTCGTCCAGGAATATTGTTTATTACGATTTTGATACGCCGCTAATGATGGAAGAAGATCCGGTTGAAGGAGGGATACTTTATGGCGAGAAAGGCAAAATTACCATTCCCGAAATACCCGGATTAGGTGCCAGTATTAATGAATATTTTCTTCTTGGATTAAAAAAAATAAGCATTTAAACGAGTTGTCAATTCTATAAACACACAGTTTCGTTCAAGATTTTATTCGGTTCTTGCGCATTTTACAGGATTAAAATTATTCGCTTCTTTTCATTAACTTTGATAAGCAAACAAAAAAAACGTGTGATGAAAGCGAGATGGCATAATATTTTACTCTTCCTTATCATCTCCGGATGTATTCCATCCGGAGTTTTGTATGCACAATTACCGCTAACACGCCAAGATACTACCCCGTTAAGCGATGAGATAGAAGTAATTACCATCACAGCTTTTCGTTCGCCGTACAATATTTTTAATACGCCGGCCCCTGTCAACCTGGTGCAAACCGAGGAACTTGAATCGGGCGATGCGCTCACTCCCATCGATGCTTTAAACCGCGTTCCCGGAGTTCTAATGCATCACGGCACATTTAACACCAACCGTTTAACTATTCGCGGAATTGGCTCGCGAACACCTTATGGCACCAACAAAATTAAAGCCTATTTTGGCGAAATACCGTTAACTACCGGCGATGGCGAAACCGTTTTGGAAGACCTTGAAAACTCGGCTATTCAGCGCGTTGAAATCATTAAGGGACCATCGTCTAGTTTATACGGAGCCGGGCTTGCCGGCGTTCTTCTTTTTCACCCCAAAACAGTTGATAAGGATTTTATTAAGAACAAAACAACCTTAGCCTCATTCGGTACGTATAAAAGCACTTTATCGGCCGGAATAAGCACGAAAAAGCTTCAAATTTATACACTTGGCTCATTACTATCGAGCGATGGCTACCGCAAAAACAATTCAACCAACCGCGGCAACTTTCTCATTAATTCAATCTATAATTTTTCTGAACGATCCAACCTTCAGTTTTTAATCAAGGCCACCAAAATGAAAGGTTACATTCCCAGCTCACTTGACCAGGAAACGTTTCAGAATAACCCGGAAAGCGCAGCTCAAAATTGGGCATCAATTAAAGGTTTTGAGGAATATACCAATTCACAGGTCGGAGCTTCATTCAATCGTTTTACACTTAACGACGGCAAAATATCAGTTGGAGTTTTTGGAAGTATCCGCAACCTTGACGAACTGCGGCCATTTAATCGACTGGAAGAATCATCAGACTACATCGGGTGGCGCGCGTACATTCAAAAAGTTATCGCCTCTGAGGAGTTTCGTGTGGTAATGACAACAGGAATTGAAATGTTCCGCGAAACATACGACTGGAAAACTTTCGATAACGACAACAACCAGCTATTATCGGATAATAAGGAGAAACGACAATACGAAAATCTCTTTGTTCAGCTTGAGTCGAACATAAAAGACCGTGTATTTATTTCTGCAGGTTTAAACGGAAACCTTACGCGTTTTAAATACACCGATCTCTTTACTGCAAATGGCGATCAGTCGGGTAACCGAAATTACAAACCGGTTTTGTCGCCACGCCTTGGTATTAACTTCTTGTTAAACCATGAGAATTCTGTCTTTGCAAACGTGAGCCATGGTTTTTCAACGCCTACATTCGAAGAAACTTTAATGCCTGAAGGAAACATCAATCCCGATATAAAACCTGAATCGGGATGGAGCTTTGAGACGGGATTCAGGACACAATTTTCCAACCGTTTTAAACTATCGGCGAGCTATTTCCGCATTTATGTCGACAACCTGCTTGTTGCACACCGCACCGGCGAAGATGCCTATATTGGTGTTAATGCGGGGCAATCGGTACACCCGGGTTTTGAAGCCGAATTTACCTGGGTAAGCATTACGCACAAGAAAAAACCGTTGCTAACTCTTTATGGAAACGCCACATTGGCGAACTACCATTTTAACGAATTTGTGAATTTAGGAACCGATTATTCGGGAAAACTTCTTCCCGGCACAGCCAAACAGACATTCAGCATCGGCACCAAACTGAATCCAATCGAAAATTTTTCGCTTAACGGCTGGTACCGCTACAACGGAGAAATGCCAGTAAACGATGCCAACTCAACATTTTCAGATGCCTTTGGGTTAACCAGCGCTGAAATCAGGTATCAGGGAAAAAAAGGTAGCTTTGAATTTGATCTACGCGCAGGTATTCAGAATATTTTTGATATTCATTATGCATCAATGTTAGCAGTTAATGCCCCGTCATTTGGTGGCAATCCACCGCGCTTCTATTATCCTGGCAATCCAAGGAATTTCTACGTCAGCATATTAATCGGCTTTACCGGGAAAGAATAAGTAGTTTTCAGAAACAAACTGGTATCAAAAACGCTATTTGGCAACAATTTTAATGGTCGTTCTACGATTTAACCGGCGCCCTTCAACTGTTTCGTTGGTAGCCACAGGTTTTGTATCGCCATATCCTTCCGATTGTAAACGATCGATTGAAATGCCATTTTCAGACAAATAATCTATCACCGATTTTGCCCTCAATTTAGAAAGTTCAAGGTTGTTTTCCGCGTTACCCGAGCTATCGGTGTGTCCCTGAATCTCCACTTTTAAACCACCATTATTTATAAGAAATTTGACCAGTTTTTGTAGTTCAGGTTCCGATTCAGGAAGAATGGCAAACGAATCGGTTTCATAATAAATATTGTACAAATCCATTTCTGCGCCAACTTCTATCGGCTCAAGCTCAATATTCAGAATAAACGGCTCAGTTAAGGAATTTTCATCAGCCAGTCGCATCGAGTGCGAATAAAACATAAATCCGTCCTCAGAAACATTAAACGCATAATTACGCCCTACAGGCAAAGCCAGCATAATCTGGCCCTTTTCATCCGCCCTTTCAACGCGTGGATCACTTACAGCCGAATTGAGATTAAGCAGTTCGATATCGGCCATAACCGGAGCTGAAGTCGCCCTGTTTGTAACTTTAGCCTTTATATAAGTAACAGGACGCGGCTGCAAACCACGATCGAGATTAAATGAGAATATATCGAGTCCGTTATCCGATTCTCGTGCCGATGAAAAATAGGCAACATCTCCAATCGAACTGATTGTGAGCCCCATATCATCTTTGTAGGTGTTTATCGGGTAGCCCATATTTTTCAGGTCTTCTACCTGCCCATTGTCGTTAATGTGGGCAGTAAACAGGTCCAGTCCTCCCATACCAACATGCGTATCGGAAGCAAAGTAAAAGTTATGGTTATTGGCATGAATAAAAGGCGAAATTTCGTCGCCTGATGTATTCAGCGCTTCCATGTTTTCCGGCTTTCCCCATTCCGGTTTTTCATTATCTGCAAAACCGTTGAAAGCAATTCGCCAGATATCTTTTTGCCCTTTTCCGCCACTTCGGTTACTTGAAAAATAAAGGTAACGATTATCCGACGACAGCGAAGGTTGTCCTTCCCATGATGCAGTGTTTAAAGGTGCTCCGGCATTTTGTGGCTCGGTCCATTTACCATTTTCCAATCGCGAGAAATAAATATCGCAACTTCCCAAACCGTCCTCACGATTACAAGCGGTAAAGAATAGTATTTTCGCATCGGCTGATAAAGTTTGTGCGCCTTCATTGTCCCGAGTATTTACCTCGCTCATTGGCACGGCATTGTCCCAGTTAAACGAATCGATCTCCGCCATAAAAAAATCTTCCTGGGGCCGGCCATTACCTTTCAGTAAACGCGTAAAAACCAAATGCTTCCCATCTAACGACAGCGTTGGCCAGTATTCATCGTTCGAGGTATTTATCTGATCGCCCAAATTGGTGGGTTCAAAAGCTACCGGATTTTGAATGCTGTTTATGGCAAAACGGCAACTGGCAATTTTACAGGCCAATAAAAATTGCCGCTTCTCCGGGATATTCTTGTTCTCCTTGTATTTTTCGTAAAAGCTGAGCGCTTCAGAATACATGCCCAACTTATAAAATGACTCTGCTAACCTAAAATCAATCAGCGGATTATCATCAAATTCAACGGCTTTTGTTAAGTGTTTTATTTCCAATCGGGTTGAATCAATGTCTTTGTAAATTTCGGCTAATAAGAGGTGCGCATTGGCATACTCGGGATCTTTTTTTAAAAGCTTATTCGATGTTTCAATCGCCGCCGGGTAGTTATCATCAACATAATACTTTCGGGCTTCTTCAAATAACTTATCCGAACGTTTTGAATCCTGAGCCTGTGCACCAATCCAAAAAGTAGTACAAACAAGTAGTAAAATAATATTTTTCAATCTATTTATCGATAACATATTACAATTGCTTCCGTATAACACTACAATTTTATAAAAATAATAAACGACAGAATTGTTTTATCTATTTTTTTTTATTTTGCCTGCGAAAATTATTTATTCTAACGATTTAATTATTAATTACATTGGTTTGCTGACGTGATGAAAAAGAAAGTAAACAAAAACCGTCTCCCCGAATTAGACAAATTCGACCGAAAACAAAAAAAGTACGCTGGTTCGCGTGACAAAAGTTCTAAACAAAGATTAACAATCTACGACGAGTTCGAGGATGAAGATTTGCTTGACTATTCTTCTGATATCGACGAACTGGAAGAATAAAGAATAAACATATCAATTCTTTATTGCTTAGCAGTGGCGGCAGATGATTTAATCATAAAATGCGTCAATACCAGGGTATTGGTAGCGTGCTTTGGCAATATTCTCAGGAAATACAAAGTACGAAAGTTCAGCTTTTGCACACTCTTCACCATCACCATCATAAAGTGATGCACTGATTTTTGCAATTCGTCCCTCTACCGATTCCAGTTTTCCTTTCACGGTTACCTCACCTTTTGAGACTTTTACCGGTTTTAAATAGCTTACCTGCATGTTGCTGGTTACGCCGGCAGTTTTCAATTTTACCATCACTAACCAGCCTCCAATTTCATCAAGTAAGGTAGCCTGAATTCCACCGTGTAAAACACCAATCCATCCTTCATAACTACGTTCCGGATTCCATTTTGTAATTAGTTCGTCGTGGTTTTCCCAGAACTCGAGCTGCAACCCAGAACTATTGTAAGGCGAACATGCAAAACAATTGTATTCACCGATATTTTTAGGTTCTTTCCAGGGATTTCTGATTTTTTTCATCGTTAATAATTCTCTCTTTAGTTTTTCTTCACCCCCTATCGTCACTTTGTTCCGATTGTCCCCCTAGAGGGGGACAGGAGCGCCGAAGAAGCGACAGGGGGTCTATCAATTTTAGCGCACTTTTCCCGTAACTAAAACGAGCCGGTAAAAACCAGCTCGCTTTTCAACTATTATAAAATTTCTAATTATTTCCTAAGATAATAGGCAGTCCGTCTTTTCCGCTACCAATAACAATAACTTTTGAATTGGGCGATTCTGCCAGAGATGTTGTTGCCTCAATTCCTCGTTGAGTTAGGATCGCATCGGTTAAACTGGCATCAATAATTCGGTTATAAGCCGCAATACCATCTGCTTCAATACGACGACGTTCTGCTTCCGAAGTTTCCCTTTTCAATCGGTATTCATAAGCCAATGCTTCTTGTTCCTGCTTCAATTTGCTTTCAATAGCCGATTTAATTTGCTCGGGTAAATTAATGGAACGAATCAACAAAGCTTTCATTTGAATATAGTTTTCACCTAGTACTTCGCGTGTTTCATCAATAATTGCCTGTTCTACTTCTGCCCTTTTGGTTGAATATATTTCTTCGGCAGTGTAGCGCCCGGCAACTTGTCGCACGGTTGAACGAACTTCAGGAATAACCAATACATTTATGTAGTTAATTCCGAACTGTTCGTACAAGAATCCAATCTCATTAAATATCGGGTTAAAACGCACGGTAATGTCCATGCTAACAGATAAACCACTTTTATCCAATACATCCATTGGTTCATCTCGTTGTTGCTCACGTACAGGAAATATGTACATTTTATTCCAGGGAGCAATTATATGAAAACCTTCTCCATAAATATTTTCCTTATCTAAACCCGAGGTATATGGTTTAAAAAGCACTCCACGCTCTCCAGCATCGAGAATTAGAAACATTCGGCCGCCAAAAAGCAGCAAAACAATTACAACAACAACACCTACTACCAGATAAGTTGATTTTAAATTGAACTTCATAACCTTTTTTCTTTTAATATGATTAGGCAAATGTACAAAGTTTATAGGATGTGTACTGCCTAAATTATGTTTTATTTAAATACGGTAAATAAAGCATTGCGGGCAGCAGCAATCTTTTAATTTTGGTGATGAAAAATTATGGATAAAAAAATTAATTAATTTTATTTCATGAAACGCGGATGTAAAAGGTTTTTAGTACAGAAGGATTATTTTTCGCGAGTTCCACCGAGTACAATTGGTAATTTAAAATGATAATGAAATGAAAAAACTGTTATTACTTCTGATTGCGTTTCTGGTGGTTAACACTTCGTTTGCGCAACATTTCTTCGATACCGATTTTAATACCCGCAAAAAATACATTATTCTTTGCGATCCGTCGGTGCATCGTATAAAAACCATTCAATACCTTACTGATCACAATATCCTGAAAGTAAATAAAAACAAGGTGAAATTTGTGGGTGTTTATTACGAAGGACAAACAACCGATTTTTCAGAAACACAGGATTACATTGAAGAAAACAAGCTCGACAATTTTTTTCTGCACGAAATTACCGGCGAGCTGAACGAAACGAATTTATTTCAGGAAAATGATGTTACCGCCCAGCTGAAAAAGGTTTTCGACAATTCAATCGGGATTATATTTTTTGGTGGTGCCGATATTCCTCCGGCCATTTACGGTGAGGAGAATACAAAATGTGGCGTATACACACCTGCACGTCATTATTATGAATCTACTTTTATATTTCACTTGCTGGGAGGCTACCAAAACGAATCGTTTAAACCATTCCTGGCAGAACGCCCCGATTATGTGGTTACCGGGTTTTGCCTGGGCATGCAAACCATGAATGTAGGAACCGGCGGCACAATGATCCAGGACATTCCCGCTGAAATCTACCATGCCGAAACACCCAAAGAAACCGTTGCCATTGGCCGTGCCAACATGCACCGCAACTACTGGCAATTAATTGAGGATGATTCGCTTTTTATGGGCATTAACCTGCATACCATACAATTTACTGACAACCCGTTTTTTGGAACGGCCATAAAAATATCGAAAAAAGCTACTCCCCGCATATGCAGCAGTCACCACCAAGCCATTGAAAAACTGGGAAAAGGATTGGAAGTAACCTGTTTATCGCCTGACGGAAAAATTATTGAAGGAATTGTACATAGCACCTACCCGCATGTTTTTGCCGTTCAGTTTCACCCCGAAGTTTCAGCTTTGTACGAAGATATGGACCTGAAAATCTTCCATCCGGATGATGAGCCAAAAACTTATCATGATATCCTTGGTAAATCGGATGTAAAATTTCATAAAGATTACTGGAAACACATTTCTGATTCTTTTAAAGATGTGAAAAAGCCAAAACGAAATTAGTAGTTAAACTTATTTCGTTCGTTTTTTCCATATCGTAATTTCAACCACGGATACTTCAATTTTACGGGAAGAAACAGTTTTCGCTGCAGGCAGATTTTGCGGTTCTTTCACCAATTCAAAATTATCCTGAAACAGCGCCTTTATGCCTTCGAATGAGGTAACCGGCTCACCATCTTTTTTAAATGCGCCGGGCCAATTCTCTCGTTTTATTCCGTTCTTCTCCCAGTCGTAAGTAGAACCGAGAATAAAAATCCCACCAACATTTAAACGCTCGTGAATTGTTGACAAAAATTGTTTCGGGTTATACAGCTCTTCCAATAAATTAATGGCTAAAATAACATCATAACCGGTATAAATTGGCTTCAGATTGTTGGCATCGGCCTGCATAAACTGTAGGTTACCTTTTGGGTTCAATCCATGCTCTGATAATTGCACATCGCTATAATGCACCAACTCACCTTCGTCTTTAGTAATGTATCGAATAAAGCCCTGCTCCTGCAATTGAATCGCCATTCGGATAAAACGCGCTGAAAAATCAAGTGCTGTTATCTGCTTAAAAGAATTGGACAATTCGAAGGCTGTCCTTCCGGTATCGCAATTTAAATCGAGAAGTTTTAGCGAATTTTGGTCGCCGGAATATTGCTTGCAGATTTCAGCAATACTTATTGGAAAATTATCAAATCCTAAAACCGGATTTCCGTAATTGAATTCACACGACCGCGCTACTTCCGAATCCGTTTCATAAGAATCGTTCCGAATAGTCAGCGGGTTTTCAGATTCCACCAGCCGGAATCCGGCATGCTGATAAAAATGCCTGCGGAAAGCATAACGCGCGTGCCATGTAGCTTCGTTTCCTGTTGAAATCCAAGAACCTCCTTTAATCATATTGTGCTTCCCATCAAAAGTTGGGGTTGAAAAATCGTCGTATAAAGGGTGCACTTTAAACCCGGGATAACCGGTAACCGGTGTTTCGGTCCACTGCCACACATTTCCGATAATATCGTAAAAATCGCCCTGCTTAAATTGATTTACCGGACATGGCGACACATACTTTTCCAATCCGATATTTGCCTGCACTGTAGCATAATTATCATCGGTTATCTCGTTTTGTTCTGCCAAACAATACCACTCCGCTTCGGTTGGCAAGCGATAAGTTTTACCTGTTTGTTTTGTTTTCCAGTTAGCAAATGCTTTTGCTTCCAGGTAATTCAGTTCTGTCGGCCAGTCCCAGGGCATTTCAATTTCCTGATCAAAAAGCCGCAGAAAGTATTTATCTGCTGTTTTTCTCCAAAACAATGGAAATTCTGCTTTCTGATATTGATACCAACTCCAGCCTTCCTCTGTCCAGTATTCTTCCGTTTTGTATCCACCATCATTAATAAACTCAAGAAACTCACCATTCGAGATAAGAAATTCCGAAGCTTTAAAAGCATCAACCTCAACCTTGTGTTCGCCGTATTCAACATCCCAGCCGTAAAAACGATGATCATAAGGCTTTCCAATTATCACTTTTCCTCCTTCAACATTTAACATGAGGTTCTCAGGTGCATCGCCCGATTCCTTGCATGGCACGTCGAAAACATTGGGTTTCAGAAATTCCAGCGGCAATTGCCTCATCAGCACCGACGAAGTTTCGATATGAATGCGCTCGTGTTCAATCCCCATCATGATTATCCAAAACGGATTCTCCCAGTTAATGGGCAGAGTCAGAGAAGTGGAATCGATCACATTTAATACTACATCTTTCACTTTCTGGCGGTATTCGAACACCTCTTTTACGGTAGGCCAATCGTAATTCGATTCGTTTAAATCATCCCAACTCATTTCGTCCACTCCAATGGCAAAAATCGACTCGAAATGGGAGTTTATACGATGATCAATCATTTTAGCCAATATCAGTTTATTGATAAAGAATACAGCAGTATGGCCGTAATAAAAAATTAGCGGATGTCGCAGCGGATCTGCTCTACGAAAAAATGCTTCGTCGTTTTTTAAGTGCTCGTAAAGTTTTTCGTCGAGCGAATATGTTTTTATAAAGTAATCGCGGATTTCAGCTTTTTTACTTTCTCGGTCTCCGTTAACAAGATCTATTGTATGGGCTATCAAATCATTCATAATCTATGGTGTTCTTCAAAAATCGGATTTCAAAATAATAACGAATATAGTCAGCTTATAGCAAATCGAAGATTAAAATTGTTTAAGTTATTGATAAATAATAATCAAAAAAAAACTAGCAAAGCCGCTGTTGCAGATAAACCTTTTCAAAATCGAAAATAGCGCTTTTGTCGGCTAACAATTTGGGTTGAACCAGTTTTGCACAAATCTCGAAACCCATTTTTTTGTACAAGGAAACAGCAGTTTCATTTTCTATCCAAACTCTTATAAAAGCGTGGTTATATTTGTTTCGATCTGCATTTTCCAAAAAATGATTCAGCAACTTTTTTCCAATTCCCTGCCCTTGTTTTGATTTTTCCACCATCATTTCTGCCACGTAAACCGAACGATTTATAGCATACTCCCGAGCAATTTCTTCCGGAAGCCGGCGGTCGAAACTTAAGGGCGTAAGTAAAATAGCACCGACAATTTTATTTTCCTCCATGGCAAAAACTCCATATCCCACATTAAAAATCGATTGAAGGTAGGCTGCCGTTTCTTCCTCGCTATGATATTGAAAGCTTTTACCTGATGAAAATGTGTCGATATACAAACTCACCAGATTGTTTTTATAAGCTTCAAAATTTTGTGCTTCTACACCTATCAAGTTCATGAAACAGTATCTTTTCGTATTTAAAACACTAACACCGAACAGCTCTTTCTGTTTTATAAGATTGTTTAAAATATCTTTCCTATTTTTGCGGCCGCATTATATATACGATAAGCAAATGAGTTTTTTAGAAGAAATACAACGTCGTCGCACCTTTGGAATTGTTAGTCACCCGGATGCCGGAAAGACCACCTTAACCGAGAAACTGCTTCTTTTTGGTGGAGCAATCCGTGTGGCAGGTGCTGTAAAAAGCAACAAAATTAAAAAAGGGGCCACTTCCGATTTTATGGAAATCGAGCGCCAGCGTGGTATTTCTGTAGCTACTTCGGTAATGGGATTCGAGTACAACGGATACAAAATCAATATTCTTGATACACCGGGTCACCAGGATTTCCAGGAGGACACTTTCCGCACACTTACTGCTGTCGACAGTGTAATTATTGTTATTGATGCAGCAAAAGGTGTTGAGCCGCAAACCGAAAAATTGATGAACGTTTGCCGGATGCGCAAAACACCGGTTATCGTTTTTGTGAATAAAATGGACCGACCCGCACAGGATCCGTTTACTTTGATGGATGAAATTGAAGATCAGCTGAAAATTAAGGTTCGCCCCTTAAGTTGGCCCATCAACAACGGCCCCGACTTTAAAGGTGTTTACAATATTTTCAACCGCAGCCTAAAACTTTTTACTCCTGATATTCAAGCGATTGAAGAGCGGATTAAATTTGAAGATATATCGGCCCCTGCCTTGGAAGACCACATTGGCGACGATGCCGATGTTCTGCGTGAAGAACTGGAGCTGGTAGAAGGTATTTACCCGGAATTTAATAGCGATGATTATTTGGCGGGAGAACTGGCACCGGTATTTTTTGGTAGTGCGCTGTATAATTTTGGGGTGCAGGAATTGCTCGATTCGTTTGTTGAAATTGCGCCGGTTCCACAACCAAGTACTACTGAAGAGCGCGTGGTAAAACCGGAAGAAAAAGGTTTTACAGGATTTGTTTTTAAAATTCACGCGAATATCGATCCGAATCACCGAAGCCGGATTGCTTTTGTGAAAATTTGCTCCGGAAAATTCGAACGTAATAAAATGTACAAGAATATCCGTTTGGGTAAATCATTCCGTATTTCGAGTCCGACAGCTTTTATGGCCTCGCAAAAAGAGATCGTTGAAGAAGCATTCCCGGGAGATATTATTGGTGTTCCGGATAACGGAAACTTCATTATCGGCGATACTTTAACCGATGGCGAAGAGCTAACATTTAAAGGCCTGCCAAGTTTCTCACCCGAGATGTTCCGTTTTGTAGAAAATGCCGATCCAATGAAATCAAAACAACTGGCAAAAGGAGTTGATCAGTTGATGGACGAAGGAGTTGCTCAGCTTTTTACCAGTGCTTTTAACGGGCGAAAAATCATCGGGACTGTGGGCCAACTTCAGTTCGAAGTAATTCAATATCGTTTAGAGCATGAGTATGGTGCAAAATGTCGATTCGAACCGCTTTCGATGCACAAAGCCTGCTGGATTGAGTGCGACGATGAAAAAGTGCTAACCGAATTTAAAAAACGCAAACACCAGAAAATGGCAAAAGATAAAATTGGTCGAGATGTGTTTATGGCTGACTCGTCTTTTATTTTGCAAATGGCTCAGGATGAATTCAAAGACATCAAGTTCCATTTTACATCCGAGTTTTAAAGCAGCCAAGGAAAAAGTAAAAAGTAAAAAGGCAAAAGTTGAGAACAGCCTGATGGTCGAAATCCCGATTGAAACATCGGGAGCAAAAACGAAGAGGAAGTGTCATTTCGATCCGTCAAGTGACGGAGAGAAATCTCCACCTTTGGAAATAAGATTTGTCAGTCACTGTTTCTTTAAAATGACAAAAGAATTGATACATTTACCTTATGGAAGCAAGCTTTTACGACAGCACACTTTTTACTTACGTTTTATTGCCAGGACTTATTTTCATATCGCGTGTGGCAGATGTTACTATCGGAACCACCCGAATTGTTATGGTCTCGAAAGGACATAAATTCTGGGCGCCATTTCTTGGTTTTTTTGAAATGCTTATTTGGTTGGTTGCCGTTTCTAAGATATTCCAAAACCTTGATAACTGGGTTTGCTATATTGCTTTTGCTGCAGGTTTCGGAATGGGTAATTATGTAGGCTTACGTGTTGAAGAAAAGCTGGCTGTTGGAATTGTTAAAATACAGATTATTACCCGCAAAAAAGCCGGTAAACTGATAAAAAAACTGGGCGAAGCCGGATACGGAATTACGCACCATGAGGCCAATGGAACAAACGAAAATGTGAGTATTATTTACAGCATCATCAAACGCTCTGAGATCAACAAAGTGGAGCACATCGTTCAATCGACCAACCCGAAAGCATTTTATTCGGTAGAAGATGTAAAGTTTGTTAACGAGGGTGTTTTCCCTGTGCGAACAGCTACGTGGCGTTGGCGAAAAGGGAAATAGAAAGTCAGCAAGTTCAATTGGCAATAACGCAATAGGCAAAGTTTTAAATTGCCTCTATTCCAATTAAAAACGCAGCTCAATCATAAAAGCCTTCCTGCAATAAAGCATTCACACATTGCACACTTCAATCCCTCAGTCTTTCTTCCTTATCAATTCAACAGTAGGCAAATCACCGCCAGCTTTTACGGTTGACATGCCGTGAATAGTAATTTCGGACTTGATAAAATCGTCTTCATCGGCTTTGTAAATATTATCGACATATTTTTGCGGATTGCGGTCGATATACGGAAACCAGGTACTGTGAATCTGAATCATAATACGATGGCCTTTTTTAAAAGTATGCAGCACATCCTGAAGCGGAACAGTTACGTTGGTTGGCACTCCGGGCTCAAATGGCTTTGGCTCGGAATAGCTGTCGCGGAAACGGCCACGGAAAACTTCGTGACGCACCAACTGTTGGTAGCCACCCATTTTTATATTTTTTGGATTGTGCTCGTAATTTGGATGATCATCCGGATAAACATCAATCAGTTTTACTACAAAATCGGCATCAGTACCCGTCATTGAAACTACCAGCTGCGCCAGAATTTCGCCGGCAATAGTAACATCTTCTTCCAACACATCGGTTTTAAACGCCAGCACATCGGGGCGGTAAGAAGCATGGCGTTGATCGTCGGTAATAAAATTTCTCGGCGTAAATGTTAATCCTTCAATTTCCGAGCGATACGGCACCGGTTTGGCCGGATCGCTGACATAGCTAAATTCTGCATCTGCCGTGGTAGCAGTATTCATCAATAGTTTGCCATTTTTACCAAAGGAAAAACTCGTGGTTTCAACATCTTTTGGTGGCCATTCATCGTATTTCTTCCACTCCTTTAATCCGGTATCAAACATGTAGGCTTCCGGTAAAGTCATTTTCCCTTCATCTTTCAGGTAATAATCGAAAAAGGCTTTTTCCATTTCAAGCTGAAAGAAAGTAGAAATACTGTCGCCAAAGTAAATATGATTCACAGTTTGTTTTCCGCGTTCGCGCGACCAGCCACCGTGTGTCCACGGCCCCATAACAATGGTACTTTTTGCATCCGGATCATTATGCTGAATGGTTTTATAAATGTTTATCGGCCCAAACAAATCCTCGGCATCAAACCAGCCGCCAACAGTAAGCACTGCAGGTTTAATATCTTTTAGATGTGGAAGAATAGAACGTTTCTGCCAAAATTCATCGTAGTTGGGATGCTCCACACCTGGTTCCAAAAGAAATTATCGTAATGATATTTTTTAGTAATATTTTTTAAAGGTCCCAGCGCCAGATTAAATTCATAACCATTTGCCGGACGATCTTTATACAAGCGCATCATTTTATCAGTGTACCATGTTTTATTGGTTAACGAATCTTTCTGGTAACCAAACACCGGAAATGCGGCCATGTACGATTGCAGAAATGCTCCCTGGTGATGGAAATCGTCGAAAAAGAAATCAGAAATTGGTGCCTGTGGCGAGGAAGCTTTTAAGGCCGGGTGCGCATCAAGCAAAGCGGCAGCACTGTAATGTCCGGGATATGAAATTCCGTAAATCCCTACCTTGCCGTTATTGCCTTTAATATTCTTTATGAGCCAATCGATTGTATCATAAGTATCCGAGCTTTCATCGATATCTTTTTTGTTTTTCACATCGTTACCCGGAATGTTGGGGCGCATGTTATCAAAAGTACCTCCCGACATGTAACGGCCACGCACATCCTGGTAAACCAAAATATATCCACCTCGAATCAGGTAGGCGGATGGCGCCCGGAGTTTGTTATGGCGTGTCCCGTCAACGTTGTAACACGTACGATTCATCAACATCGGGTACGATTTCGACTCGTCTTTTGGCGTATAAACCACTGTAAATAACTTTACGCCGTCGCGCATTTCTATAAAGTATTCCGACTCGTTGTAATGCATTGCAACATAAAGCGAATCGGCATTTTCGGCCTTAGCATTACCACCAATAAATAACATAAGAATCACCAGAAAGGACAAATAACAAGGCTTCATAAAATGATTTAAAATTTGTAGTGTAGAAAAACAACCAGAATTTTTATTGCCGCCAAATATAAACAGATTATCATCACATCGGGATGTTTTATGTCATTATTACAATTTGAAGCTTGATCTATTTTCAAATGGAGTATTAATTCAAAAAAAAGACCTTCAAGGTTTTAGAAACCTTGAAGGTCTGAATAAATAAATATCGTTTCAATTTTACATCAAACCACAACCTGTAAGACAAACAACAACGGGTTCTGTGGGTTGAATATCGTTTCAATTTTACATCAAACCACAACCTTAAAGGTATACTCAAAGTTTTCAGATTTGTTGAATATCGTTTCAATTTTACATCAAACCACAACCTCGATGGTGTGGGCGACTTCCGCGCCTTTGTTGAATATCGTTTCAATTTTACATCAAACCACAACTTACTTCGGGTTAATTAATTCGCCGGTGTGTTGAATATCGTTTCAATTTTACATCAAACCACAACCAGTGCATCTTTCACTTTCAAAGTTACTTGTTGAATATCGTTTCAATTTTACATCAAACCACAACTGATTGGGTTTCTTTGGAATCTGATGGTACGTTGAATATCGTTTCAATTTTACATCAAACCACAACGGTATTGGCAAATGCCCAAATCAGGAAAGAGTTGAATATCGTTTCAATTTTACATCAAACCACAACGTGTTACATTATCACCTTTTCTCAATCTTGTTGAATATCGTTTCAATTTTACATCAAACCACAACCACACCTCCTTTTAATATGATTGCTTTTAGGTTGAATATCGTTTCAATTTTACATCAAACCACAACGTGTTTGGCACAATTACAAATTCCATTTCGTTGAATATCGTTTCAATTTTACATCAAACCACAACAGTGCATTGCTTGATTCACTACTTCTAACAGTTGAATATCGTTTCAATTTTACATCAAACCACAACATGGCAGAAAAAAGCAACGACCAGCAATGGGTTGAATATCGTTTCAATTTTACATCAAACCACAACGGTCCGGGGTGTTTGCTTCCGCAAATTCGGTTGAATATCGTTTCAATTTTACATCAAACCACAACACCAGCCTGCAAACCTCTTTTATGTGTTTGGTTGAATATCGTTTCAATTTTACATCAAACCACAACTAAACTAATGGCCGACCCGCTGTTTTTAGAGTTGAATATCGTTTCAATTTTACATCAAACCACAACCAGCAGCAGGAGCATGGAGAACCGTACTAAGTTGAATATCGTTTCAATTTTACATCAAACCACAACCTATTTTGGACGCGACAACACCAGCCATTCGTTGAATATCGTTTCAATTTTACATCAAACCACAACCTTCCTTCAATTGATAACAATTTTTCTAGGTTGAATATCGTTTCAATTTTACATCAAACCACAACCTTGACATTCTCCTCCAAAACCGCACGATGGTTGAATATCGTTTCAATTTTACATCAAACCACAACCATACTGTTACGAACTTAAAGCGACATCGTGTTGAATATCGTTTCAATTTTACATCAAACCACAACTACGCTGAAGGTTTTGCTCACCATTTAGGTGTTGAATATCGTTTCAATTTTACATCAAACCACAACCTCGATAGCCTCGCGCCAAGTGGGGTCGTTGTTGAATATCGTTTCAATTTTACATCAAACCACAACTTTAATGTAGCGACCAAACAAATTTACAGGTTGAATATCGTTTCAATTTTACATCAAACCACAACCGTTGCAATGCCTTTTAAATTCGATTGCAAGTTGAATATCGTTTCAATTTTACATCAAACCACAACCTTCTCCGAATAAGGTATCTCTTGAAGTTTGTTGAATATCGTTTCAATTTTACATCAAACCACAACCATGACATAAAAATTTAGTTCTGTAATTAGTGTTGAATATCGTTTCAATTTTACATCAAACCACAACCCTCGGTATTTCTGCAATCCAACTGCGTGAGTTGAATATCGTTTCAATTTTACATCAAACCACAACACCCTGCTGTGTACCTGTAGACTTTTTGAAGTTGAATATCGTTTCAATTTTACATCAAACCACAACCCGTGAAAAGCTGTTAGTAATACGTAAAGTGTTGAATATCGTTTCAATTTTACATCAAACCACAACGCGACGGTTCTGACGGTGTGAATCCTAACCGTTGAATATCGTTTCAATTTTACATCAAACCACAACACTCATCTTCCATCAGCACAAATCTTATTGTTGAATATCGTTTCAATTTTACATCAAACCACAACTGGTTCAAGTTATTCAATTTATGGTTTGGAGTTGAATATCGTTTCAATTTTACATCAAACCACAACTTGGGTCTTTCAAACAATAAAATCAGTTCAGTTGAATATCGTTTCAATTTTACATCAAACCACAACCAGGGCGCATTGATTGAAGTAGATAAACCAGTTGAATATCGTTTCAATTTTACATCAAACCACAACTCCGGATCATCCAATCCTTTAAACAGTATTGTTGAATATCGTTTCAATTTTACATCAAACCACAACCATGAAAATGAAATGGGGTGCTTTAGTAGTGTTGAATATCGTTTCAATTTTACATCAAACCACAACCCTGCCTGAGTAGTTGTTGTGAATTGTTTTGTTGAATATCGTTTCAATTTTACATCAAACCACAACTTGTCTGTGTGGATCTGTTGAGAAGGTAATGTTGAATATCGTTTCAATTTTACATCAAACCACAACTGATGGGATCTTCACCAACACCATATTTTAGTTGAATATCGTTTCAATTTTACATCAAACCACAACTACGGAGATTTTGAGGCTTTCCGCTTTACCGTTGAATATCGTTTCAATTTTACATCAAACCACAACTCAATTATAGGACAAGTGTAAATTTGTTATGTTGAATATCGTTTCAATTTTACATCAAACCACAACAAAGCAGCCTCTAAGATTGAAATAAATGATGTTGAATATCGTTTCAATTTTACATCAAACCACAACCTTAATGGTTGTTTCTCCAATTTCGTGTAAGTTGAATATCGTTTCAATTTTACATCAAACCACAACTACAGTAACATACTCCCATCCTTGCGCCGCGTTGAATATCGTTTCAATTTTACATCAAACCACAACCCTGCCCCCTGTGGTAATATTGTATTATGGTTGAATATCGTTTCAATTTTACATCAAACCACAACCGAAATGGTGTAACTGTCTGTTACTTTTTCGTTGAATATCGTTTCAATTTTACATCAAACCACAACCTTGAAGCTACTGTTTCAGAACAAAAGAAAGTTGAATATCGTTTCAATTTTACATCAAACCACAACCGGTCGAGCGCTTTTTGATGCATGCGTAAAGTTGAATATCGTTTCAATTTTACATCAAACCACAACTATTACGAACAGCAGCTATAACTCATGAATGTTGAATATCGTTTCAATTTTACATCAAACCACAACCTTGAAGCTACTGTTTCAGAACAAAAGAAAGTTGAATATCGTTTCAATTTTACATCAAACCACAACCGGTCGAGCGCTTTTTGATGCATGCGTAAAGTTGAATATCGTTTCAATTTTACATCAAACCACAACTATTACGAACAGCAGCTATAACTCATGAATGTTGAATATCGTTTCAATTTTACATCAAACCACAACCGATCGGCCAATAGCCATTTATTATGCCTTGTTGAATATCGTTTCAATTTTACATCAAACCACAACCATTGCATCTTTCACTTTCAAAGTTACTTTGTTGAATATCGTTTCAATTTTACATCAAACCACAACTGTGCGGTGTGGTATACACATTTGTTTTATGTTGAATATCGTTTCAATTTTACATCAAACCACAACTTTTACCACGACTGGATGCGTAAAAGGAGCGTTGAATATCGTTTCAATTTTACATCAAACCACAACTTGCCGTAACGTTTGGCTTTCTCCGGATCCGTTGAATATCGTTTCAATTTTACATCAAACCACAACATTACCAGATACTTCGTGCTTCAGACATCGGTTGAATATCGTTTCAATTTTACATCAAACCACAACTAATTCAATAGGTGGCAGTGTTTTCGATGGTTGAATATCGTTTCAATTTTACATCAAACCACAACCGTTGACAATGAGCCCAAAAAGGAGCAGCAGTTGAATATCGTTTCAATTTTACATCAAACCACAACACCGCTGAAGGAGGCCGCTTTAACGACCTGGTTGAATATCGTTTCAATTTTACATCAAACCACAACTCTTTGCCGTGGTCGAGTGTTATAGTTTCTGTTGAATATCGTTTCAATTTTACATCAAACCACAACCGGAAACCAGTAGGGCCATTCAGTTAATAAGTTGAATATCGTTTCAATTTTACATCAAACCACAACAAACATCATGAAATCGTATTCACAAAACAAGTTGAATATCGTTTCAATTTTACATCAAACCACAACCAAGGGGTGGGTATCTCCTGTTTTTACTGGTGTTTCAGGTAAAATTACAAGGTAGATTATGCCCTTTCTCCGGCAGGGAAGCGGAATGATGTATTGTTTTTTTTATTCTATGTTGTATAATTGATATTCCGTCAAAATATCAAAGAACGGTTTACGAATGTAACATTTTCCGGTCAAACCTTCAAGGTTTTCAGAAACCTTGAAGGTTTATTCGTGCCGGTTAAAACATTTCGAGTTGTTTGGGGCCTTCGGGCAAGGGGCTCGATTTATTGCCCCACACGTTTATAATGTTTCCGTATTGTTTATCGGTTACCGTAAGTATGCTCACCTGGCCGTGCTCGGGGATGAAACTTTTTACCCGTTTTATGTGCACTTCAGCACTTTCTTTACTGGCACAATGGCGGTTATACACCGAAAACTGCATCATCGAAAAACCGTCTTTCATCAGGTCTTTACGAAAACGGCTTGCCAGGCGGCGCTCCTTTTTGGTAGTAACCGGGAGGTCGAAAAAAACAAATAACCACATAATATGATAGGCATTTAAGCGGATGCGATGCATAGTGATTGCATTTTAGACCTTGAAGGTTTTTGAAACCTTCAAGGTCTGTAAAAAAATTATTCAAAAACAGGGTAACATATTTTACGTTGTTCGCCGGCAAAACACCGTGCCAGCGAGGCGGTGGTTTGCTGCAAAGCAATCATTAGCGGGCGTTTGTTCTCCCCAATATTAACATCCACTGTCATTAATTGAAGTAGCTCGGCCTTATGTTCTTTTTCCAAACCAAAAGTTCCGGGGTATTTTTCGTTCAGGTCGAAAGCAATTTCATCTACATAAGGGCGGTAAGGTTCCATAATATCGTCGGCCAGACAAAAGGCATTGTAACGGTTACGGTGGTGAATGCCCAGAGTGGCCAGCAGTCCCGATCCGGCCAATGCCCGGGCTACAGCAGAGCGTAACAGAATATAGCCGTAATTCAGAAAATTATTGGGTGGCTCGCCATAGCGGTCGCGAATAAAATCTTTGCCCAGCAGGGCGATCCAGTAAATGCGTGCGGCAAAACCTTCGCGGTTATCGCTGTCGCCGCTTTTAACTGCTTTTGCAATGTTTTTAAGCTGCACACTTTTCTTCCCCAGTTTATCGAGCAGCCTGCCCTGGTTTTTCACCTTGGCCTCAATAGTTTGTTTCCAGAGGTTCTTTTTTAATGGTTCCGAGGCGGCTATCTGTGCCCTGAACAATTCGTTTTGAATATGATGGGCATCAAGCGGCAACAACATCGATGAGGGCATGTGTTTGCTGTCGCAAAAAACGGTTGCCACATTATTTTCGCTTAGTTCTTCCACCAGTTTCATGGTAAACGAGATTTGCGGATGGTCGAGCACCAGAAAGCCGATGTCTTCAACCGGAGCGGTTTTTAGTACCATCCCTCCCCGCTCGCTTACCTGTAATTGGCTGTTTTTTAACGACAGGTAGTAGGGGTTTGAAATAAATAGTGTACGTTTTAGCATGATAATTGGTTTTTTAGGTTACCTCCAGACCTTTAAGGTTTCAGAAACCTTAAAGGTCTCCCTGACAACTGATCTTTAATTCATCAAACTTTTTAATTTCTTCCTGCGAATGAAATTTTTCAAAATTCGACTTATCAGTAAACCACTTTAGCACTTCGGCCCTGCTTAGTTTTGTTGTTTTAGGTGAAATAACTGTCAGGTACGAACTCCACGGATAATCAAGGTAATGTTCACAGAAATCATGGTGAATGGGATTATGGTGGATGTAGTACACCAAATATTTCAGATGGGCATCCGATTCAATTTTAATTCTTCGGAAAGGGTGCTCAAACAAACTTCCGGTGCGTTGGTAACGTTTGTTTATGGCTTTGGTGTAGGCGTTAAAAAGATTTGAAAATTGTTGGTTTACAAAAGTTCGGTTTGTTCCTTTCAAACCTTCAAGGTTTTCGAAACCTTGAAGGTTTAGTTCCCGGGTAGTTTTTATCCGAACCAGCAAATGAAAATGATTCCGCATTAACACCCACGCATACGTATTGGCAACCGGTGAAATATACTTATCGCACAAATGCAGGAAATATTCATAATTCTCGTTCTCGCGAAACAGGTTACAAGCATTAATGCCGCGGTTATAAACGTGATAGAACTTGCCGTATTCAAGTGGGATAGTTTTCATTTCTTTAATTCATTTATATAGACCTTTAAGGTTTTAAAAACCTTAAAGGTCTGAGATCTGATTCAAATATGAGTTTACCCTTTCACCACAATACCCAGTTTTTCCAGCAACTGCGGTTTATCGGCCAGCGCAATGCGGGCAATTACTTCGTAATCGTTTACCCATTCGGCCAGTTCTTCCAGTTTTTCGTCGCGTTCCTGGGTGGCATTTTGGGCATCGCCCATTTCTTTCTTTTTGTTTTCCGATGCACTTGCTACGGCCTCAATTTCGGCCAGTTCGGCACTAATTTTCTCTTCGGTTTGCCCATAGGTGGCCAGTGCGGCTTTCCATTCGTCGTTGGCCAAAATAGCCCGGTAAAAACCAATGGTTTGTTTCAGCCATCCGCTGAGGGTACTGGCCCGGCGCCCCGTTAAATCGAGTGTTGAAATGGCCTTTACATCCTTTTTAAAGGCTATTTTGCAAATGGCCAGCAAATCCATGTATTTGCTATGGGCTTCTGCTCGCTGGGTTTCGTAGGCATTTTGTGCGGCATCAACCTCGCCATACTCGCGTTTTTGGGTTTCAACTAAGGTGGTAGCCTCGCTTAACAGGCCAGCTCCTTCGGTAAGTTTAGTTTCGGTGTATCCAAGTGGCGATACCGCATTCAACACTTTTCGGTCGCTTAAACTGTTGTTAATGCGTAATCCCGATTCATAAATGATTTCTTCAATGGTCAATTCTGACGTGTTCATAAATAAATGATTTTGTTTCTTTTTGAAAAATTAACATCGTATCCTGCACTATTGGCAGCTTAAGGGCGAACATCGGAAAATTTGGAAAATGAGGTAAAGGTTAACCACAAATATCCATTCAATCCACTGTTCAGGGTCGTTTTATTGAATTGTATTACAATGAGTCCTGCTTTTTCAGAAAATTTCTTCCGGAAATGCTAAAAACGGAACAGAAATGCGACACGACGTGGTAGTGTTGCATTTCCGGGCGGTTTTTTCCGCTTCTGACCGGTTTGTTGCATTTCTGTTTGGTTTGTTCCAATTCTGCCTGGTTTTCTACCATTTCCGGGTGGTTCAATGGCATTTCCCGATGGTTCGCGACATTTCCGGGCGGTTTGTAGCAAAACCTGACGGTTGGTTCTGTTTGTTTTTTGGTTTTTAACACTTTGTGTTGTTTTTCGGTTTCTTTCTTTTGGGCTTGAAATGCTTTCGGGTTTGTAAAACTCCGAAAGGTTTGTTGTTGCAGTAACTTTTCCAAAGTTTCAGAAACTTTGGAAAAGTTTTGGTTCATCACCCCCGAAGAGTCTTTACGACCTTTGGGTGTTTTTTCGGTTCTTTCGTAATCCTTCAAGGTTTTTGGGGCCTTGAAGGATTGGGTGGTTCATTTTAATCGTTTTATTTTGCCTAAAGGTGTTAATTCGAAATCAACTCCTTCTATTAGTGCATTAAACTGATTATGATTCATTTTTCGATATGGCTTAAAATTCTCATTCATTTCGAATGCACCATCTTTAACTTTTAATTCAGTTGTTGGCTGAGCTTCTTGATGAAACCTCATTATTATAGTAGCAAAGAAATATTTTCCTTGAATAATCTGCTGAGAAAGACCAACAACCTTATACATTCTCCTTTTTATTTCCTCAGCTGAAATATCCCAAACTTCATCCGGAGTATTTTCCCAAAGCATTACCATAGTGCCCACTTTTATAATGGCTTTAAATGGCAAATCAATTTTCCCGGCTATCTTTTTCTGCGGAAATAAACTATCAGCCTCTCCCAATTCCTGGGCTTTTAAAATATTCTGAACAGAGTATTTGAAAAACTCGCCTGCCTGCATATTGTTAACAATCTCAAAATCGCGTTTTAGCTTCCCTTTTTTATCCTTTCCTTCATAAATTGCCATCATGTAATTACCATCGTTGGTGGCAAAATAATCTTCTTTCCAGGGTTTCGGGTTCTTTTGCGATTTATCGCGCTGTTTTTTAATGCGTAAAGGATTGGTTACGGAAGGTTGGAGTAACCTTACCTTTTTTATGGGAACAGGAGTGCCGTTTTTATTCGGCAGAGAATACAATAATCGTATCTGCTCTTCAATAGTTGCAATATCCTGCTTTAGCCCAGCTTCTTCGCGTTCTTCAGCTTTCTGAAGTTTCTTTTTTAATGCTTCTATCTCTTTTTTGAGATTCTTTTCTTCTTTTCGGGCATTCGCAACAATTTCGCGAATACGTTCATCAACAATATTCTTAATATTGCTATCTTCCACCATATCCAAAGGCTTACGGACAACATATTTAATTTTCTCCTCTATTTCGCCCTTTTTATTTGTTTCTTCTCGTTTTATTGCGCCGTATAAGGTGTCTTTGTGCAAACTCCCCCGCACAGTATCGCCTTTTAAATAAATGGGATCTCCATTTTTATTGTATTGAATTTTACCGCGTTTTCGCAGTTTCTTTTTGCTTTGTTTGGGCAGTACATCGGGTGTATGATGCGATACCAGCACCTCTTTTTCAATATCTTTTACATCTTCGGCAAAAGTTAGCCAGGGCTTTTCAACTTCAGGTTTAGCTTCATGTCCACGTTCAAAAGCATCTTCACTGTCGTGATAAAATTTTGCCAGAGTTTCGTAATTACTTTTATCCATGCAAGCTATTGTAATGGCATCAATGCAATGATGAACATGGTTAACACGGGCTTTTTTTGTGTAAATATCCTGTAATCCCCACATTTTACGAAAATCGGCAACGGTGTTGCCTTTTACCGTATATACTTTTGGAAAAACGGTTTTCATGTATAGCCGCGAATATTTAGTAATGATGCCAATATCTACCATTTGGCTGTTTTTAAAACCTTCCGGCACTTCTTCCATTGTAAAGCGTTTGTATTTATTCTTCCAATAGTTGCGCTCGTAGGAAAGTTGATGTCGTTTTTGAATAGCTTTATCTTTTTGATCCTTATCGCCAGCCCCTTTCGATTGGCGAACCGCCTTTTGAATCTCCTTCTCCAGTTTCTCTATTTCTTCTTTCCAGTGCTCTATTCGAACTAATATTTCAGCGGAGTTCGGTAATTCGGATGGAATTCTGTTTCTTTTAGTCTTTCTATTGAACTCATTTTCACAAAGCGTTTTGTTTTCCTGCGAATTGTCGTACGACTGACTGCGTGGGATGGTATGTTCAATATCAAACCGGGGGTCAGAACCCAGAAAATCTTCAATATTAATAGGTTTGCCCGTGTACAGACAAATGCGTCTTTGTTCTTCCCATAGTTGATATTTTAATACTTCATCTACCGAGGGTTGATAATCTGGAGAGAAATGTTCTTTTATTCGTTCAATATATTCTTTACGTTTTTTCTCCCTGTCGTCTTGCCAGCGCCTCAAACCTGTTCTTTCGTTTGCATTTAACAAACCGCGCGACATTTCAATGTTAATTTTAGTATTGGAATCAATTGTACCTGCTTTTATCAGTTCATTAATTACCAAACGAAGTTGATGTAGCGCACGCATAGCCATCGGGTTGCGTACCGATGATGTCATGGGGCTACCGAGATAGAGCCTGCCATCTTTTCCCCTTTTGGCGGGTTTATAGGTTTCAATCGCCGAAGGATGATATAATTTTTTTGCATTAAGATTTTCTTCCCCAAAATTATCACCCAGAAATGTTAGAACTGCTTCGTCAAGGCGCTCAGCTTTCACATGTTCTCCTTTCCCAAGGTTTTTAGGCATATATTCAGCTATAAGTCGTTGCGTCGTATTGATAAGATTATTCTTTTTATACTCGGAAAAGGTTTCAAAACGCTTTGCTCCAAAGACCGTTTTAATTTTTCTGTCAAGATCGTTAAAATACAAGTGTTTAGCCTCTTCGCTCCACACCTCATTCTCTCGACGGGCATTGGTAATAAATCCATTCACCATATTTACGATTGTGGTATTGTCAGAATGGTTTTCAATAATCTCTTTAATAGTAGTTCTTATTATTTTTCTATTCTCTTCATTTTTCCAAACATGAGCAGGCACTGTCTCCTCCATATTGGCTAAAAAGACTGCATGTGAGTATATTAAACCTTCACGCAAATAAGGAAGAATTTTATTGATGGCTTTCAGGCTCAACGATGCAAAATCTTGTTTTAGGTGAATTTTCTGCGAAAATAAAGTCATTTTATCCTCACTAAAATCAAAATGCTTTTGTGCATATTCTTTTAGTTTCTTATCTGAATCGAAGGTGTAGAGTACATGCCAGGCATCCGAAACAAACTTAGGAGTTCTGTTGTTACCGCCTTTTATGTAATTAAAATCTTCATCAATAAATTCACCCCCAAACAGATCCTTGAACCTTGCTGAAACAGGGCAGCCACTAACCGTGGTTTTCATTGAATAGTTCAGCAAGTAATCCTCAGGGTTTTTGTTCCTGTCCCTGTAATATTTGTATTGCTTTTTAGGGGCAAGTTGTTTGGCTAAATCTTCAAAATCGAAATGTTCGCGTTGCAAGAAAAAGCGAGGCACTATTTTACTTCGTTCTTCTGCATTAAGAATCCTTAACTTTTCATCATCGGGTGTCTTTATTTTAATATTATTGATAAAGCAAAGCATTCGGTATTCCTCAAATTCCGGCCGCGACACGGCACATCGGGCTTTAGTTGGTTCAAATACACATTTGCCAATCAAACCTTTTTGCGACTTTAACGGACGCTGGTAAAAAATGGCTTTGTGCAATTTTTGTTGCAATTCTTCCGGGATATTCTGAAATGCACATATACGCTTAAATTCATCCAGGTAATCATCTTCCCTGCTTGTATACTGGTCTCTTATTTTTTCTCCCTTTAAGTAACAATCATCATAAAAATACTGGCCTAATGTTCTATCACCCTTCTTTTCCTGTAACTCTTTAATACTACTTTTTACCTTTCCTGTTTCATTCTCAGGCGTTGAATCCAAACGGTTACTGAAAAACCCCCTTCGTTGTGCCAGATGGTAAAAAGCACGGCCCAATTTGTATTTATTTTCCTCCTTGTTTAAATCTAATTGCCGGGTTATTGCCAGTTTCCGAAAAAAATAAGGGTGTTTTTCTGAATCTTCATCGGTATGCCACCAGTTACGAAAACTAATATTTTTGGGATATATCTTTTTGTATCGCCATAAGTCTAATTCTTCACTTGCTAGATGCGGACAATAACCATATTCCGACAGCGCTTTAAGAGTTTCTATTTTGCGTAGTTTTCTACGGTATTTCAATCTTCGGGCACTGCGGTGTTCTGTTCGTTCAGCCGCTTTCGAACTTTCTATGCCTTTTTCAATTTTTACTCCTTCCTGAAAAATTCGTACTCCTTTATCTAACAAAGAGAATTCTCCATCTTGTTTTTCTACAACAGCCCATCCAACGCTGTTTGTTCCGAGGTCGAGTCCTAAAATTTTAGCCATTTTACAATGCGTTTCTAAGGTTTTTAAAGAATTATGTTGTTAAATATAAATAGATTTTAATAAAAATGTATTACATTAGCCTAGCTTTTATAAAGCATCTGTTCAAAAACATAGAATTCAATTTTACATCTTATCACAATAAGGCTATATGCCGAAGGAAAAAAATTCCTGTACTCCCGCCTCGGTGGGAGTTTTTTTTGCCTTTTTTTAACAACGAGACCTTCAAGGTTTTAAAAACCTTGAAGGTCTGATGTCAACAAAAAAAGCGGAACCCAACTAAATGAATTCCGCTTTTTGTATGGTAATTAAAAACAATTACAATTCCGTGTTCAGCACTGAATAGTTCTGAACCAGCTTTTCCATATCCTGAACAACATCCTTTTTCTTTTCGCCGAAAAGATTTTTGTAATAGTCGATTCCAGCCATCAAGTTCTTTTTGAACTTCGCCAGGTTACGCTTTTCCTTCACATCATCCATATTTTTTTGAAAAGCTTCCATTCGCTCCTTAAAAATATCGAGGTACATATTCAGTTCTTTCAAAAACATATGCGGCCGATAACCTTTATCGAGCAAATTAATACGTCCGTAAATATGATCAACCATCTCTTTTAAAGTCGAAATTTTTGAGAAATAAGCCAAATTAGGCCCCGGACAAACCGTTACTTTTTCGGCATCTTTCATTTCCATTCCTTTCGAAAGCAGAGTTGAAACACTTAAACCTATACACAAACATTCGGGCTCAATAATTTTTTCGTAGGCCTTTTTGTATTCAGCTTCCGGCAAATTCATTTCATCCAGTTGTTGTAATTTAAGTGTTTGATATTGGCGTGATGAGGTACAAATTGGCTTTTCGGTAAATTCAGTATTATAACGTAAAAACCCTTTAGTACAAGGTGTTCCAGGTTTTCCATCCTGGGCAAGTTGCAACCTTCTTTTACTCATCGATGCCCCTTTAATACTATTAAAAGGAACACCAAGTGGCGATAATCCGCTATAGTAATAATCTTTTTCTTTTCCCTTAGCCAGTATATCCATCGTTTCTGTATCGATGCTTATTACTTCGGGTACCAACATAAACGGAGTTGCCCAACCCACACTGTCCATATTGTACTCATCAAGCAGGAAATTATGCTCTTCGCTGGTGCCTACCCCGCCCTGAGCGGTAACTTTTAGCTCTGGCTCTTCAGCCGGTTGCGGCATTTCTTTTTTGGTGAGTGCCGCCTTATAAGCTTCGGCACAAGTACTAAAAAGTTTTTCGCGATTTTGTTTAAACTCTTCCAAAATAGGTCCAAATAAAACTCCATCAGTTGGAAAAGCATGGCCGCCGCAATTTACTCCCGATTCAATACGGTATTCCGACACCCACAAACCTTTTGCTGCAAACATTTTCCCCTGGATAAAAGCCGAACGGAAATCGCTCACTTTCAGAATAATTTTCTTTTTAATCCTACCTTTCACATCGGGGAAAAAGTCTTTAAAATTCTCGATGTAGCTGTACAAACGCGGACTCATTCCGGCAGAAAGTACCAGCGACGAACTTAAATTACTGTTGGCATAACCACGTAAAGCAGCATGTGCATCGTTCTGTTCTATCGGTAATTGCTCGCCACTTTTGTAGTGTGCCTGATCCAGTTTTGTCATGATGTTTACATCAATCGACCCCACATGCAATTTTTCTTTCACCCATTTTGAAAAATCGTCGGCAGCAATACGACCTCTATCGGCAAATTTCGATTTTAACGACGAAGTATTAGGAAGCATATCAATGTACTTTTCCAATTCGCCACTTGCACTCGATGTTGCATTTCTAAGCTCTTCAACTTTCCTGTTCACAATCTCTTCCACCACGTTTAGGTAGGAGGTAATTCGTTCTGCCCTAAAGTCTTCTACTTTTTTCGATATAGCCTTATACGGAATATCAAATTTGTTGCAGTAAAATTCGCGCATTTTTTCAATTGTTCCATCGTCAACTAACGAAATCACTGATGAAATTCCGTATGGAGCAACGTTTACAGGAGTGTCTATTGAATATCCTACACCCAGAACGGGTATATGAAAAGAATGTCCTTCAAATATCTTCATGTACGTAAATATATAAAATCGGGGTTAATTATGCCCCGGTTCTGTTTAAAAAATTGGGAGCAAAGAAAACAAGTTATTTTACATTTGCTTGCAACTATTGATGCAATACCAAAATTGTTCAACTATTTTCCTGTTTATACTTAACCTTTATTCTGTTATTCGAATTTTATCGTCTAATATTCAATATTTCGATTGGCCAACCGTTCACTCTTCCAACATAAGAAATCGCATAAAGTCCGGAACCATTCGACGCTATCAGAAAAACAGATGACACAATTTCTCTTACCGGGGAGCCTACTACCAATCTTGATTCTTATTCTACCGAAAATCTGCCCGATATTAATGGAGTAACTTAATAAAGATGAAAAAATAACGTTTGTAGTTTCAACGCACGACCAGCGGGTAGATAATAAGACCCGGTGTGTAATTACCATCTGGGATAGAAAAGTAAATAGCAGCATGGTATTTGCATAAAAGATTTCATTCTAAAAAGTATAATCGTGAAAATGAGAATCGCACTATTTTTAATCGCTTTGAGTCTGTCAGTTTCAGCTGAAGAGACAACAAGAGATCGTACATTAAACACCGCAGTCGATGCGAATTACTTGACTGATCTGGAAAAGGAAGTGATATATGAGATCAACTTGTTCAGGTCTAATCCTTCGGAATATGCCGAAAAACACATTGCTCCACTGGCTAAATACTACGAAAGAAAGGTGCTGCATTACCCCGGCGACAAATCGATAATGACCCAGGAAGGCATTAGCGCATTACAAGAATGTGTGCGTGTGTTGAAAAAAGCCAGCCCTGTTCCGGTTTTATATCCCGACAAACTTTTGACCAAAGCGGCCAAAGATCATCAAAAAGACCAGTCAAAAACCGGCAAAACAGGGCACACCGGAAGAAATCGATCGAACTTAAAAGATCGGATTGAACGCTATGGAAAATGGCAGGTTCGTATTGCCGAGAATATTGCTTATGGAAATACTTCAGCACAGCAAATCGTCATTTTCCTATTGATCGATGATGGTGTAAAAAGCCGCGGACACCGTGCGAATCTCTTACAACCTGATTTTAAAAGTATCGGTGTGGCATGCGGTTCACATCCGCGTTATAATACCATGTGTGTGATGGATTTTGCCGGCGGCATGGAAAGTAAGTAGAAATACTGAATCAACAGTATAAGAAAAACGCAACATCGGAAGGGGCATTTGAAAATAGTTTTAAAAAAAATGGTACTGGAATTCCATGACATGGATATAACAGCGCCACCACCAGGACCAATGCCTGTAAAAATGTTTTAGGGAGAGTGGAACTTTTAGGGAGAGGAACTTTCTGATGAAAAAAAACAGTAGCGTTACAAATGGTAACACTACTGTTTTTTTGAGATTAACGGTTTCCGGTTTACTAGTTTGATGCTTTATCCAGCATCAGCAAGGAGTTAACAACAACCTCAGTCATATATTGCTTTTCCCCATTTTTATCTTCCCACTGGCGGTTTGTCAATTTCCCTTCAATGGCAATTTCTTTTCCTTTTTTCAGGTATTTCTCAGCAACTTCTGCATTTTTTCCCCAAGCTACCAATCGGTGCCATGTTGTTTCGGTTTGTTTATTCCCGTTACTATCGCGATAAATTTCGTTGGTTGCGATATTAAAATTGGCAACTACTTTTCCACTCTCTAATCTTTTTACTTTTGGGTCTTCTCCCAGGTTACCTAACAATCTTACGCTGTTTCTTAATGCATTCATGATATTTATTTTTTAGTTAATAATGTAGGACTGTATCTTATGCGAGTCCTGTAACGCAATTGTTGAAACAAATGTAGAGTGGCTGGTGAAGCTTAGCCGGTTTTTAAACGTTTGTAGTCGACAATAAACGTTTGTAAACGTTTACAAACGGATATATTTTTGTATATTAGCATTTTAGCATCTCAAACTAAATCAATAAAAAATGGAAATAAGAGCCTGCCTTGAATGTGGAGAGCCGTTAAAAGGACGAGCCGATCAAAAATTTTGTAACGACAGTTGCCGCAATGCCTACAACAATAAAAAGGTGGGCGGGGCCTCCAATTACATCCGAAAAATCAACCGCATTCTTAAAAACAATCACTCGATTCTGGAAGAACTAAACCCGGAAGAAAAAGGAATAACTTACAAGAGTAAACTCAAGAAACAAGGTTTCAACTTTACCTATTTCACGAATATTTACACCACTAAAACCGGCCGTGTTTATTATTTTGTATACGATCAGGGTTATTCAGAACTGGAAGGGAATAAGCTAATGCTGGTAAAAAAAGAGCAATAAACTAATCACTCCACTTATTTTAGTTTACAACGCATTATAAGCGGGTTTCCCGTAGCGGCAATATGCAACTGAACTTTCTCAAATTCATTATGACGCTTATCCGATATTTTATGCCCACCAACTTTATAGGCTGTAATAGGAATGTAAAGCTCATTATTTTGCGAAAGAAATAAAGGATTGTCCCAAATACCACCATCTATATTATTAACCGCCTCATCAAAATACATCGGTTCCCAACCATTCTTTTTAATCAAGGCTGTGGTTTGGTGCGAACCTAACCAATACGTAAGAAAAATATAGTTGCTGTTTTCGAAGTAGCTTTTTATTTTCGAGTGGTGTGTGTTGTGAATGTATTTCAAGGTCTCAATATCGTTCTTATCGCCGGTGTTTCGCCACATTTCAGCAAACGACGGATAACCATCACTTTCAATCAGGTATTCCGGTTTAAAACCGGTGTTTTTGTACGTAAAAACCGTATCACTGTACGACGAAACCAACTTTACACTTTTAGTACCGGAAACGGCTAGATTCGAACGCCCCAAATCTTTTAATCGCTCTCCAGGAAACGTTATATTTTTTGCTTTACTGTTTTCAGAATAAACAGTGTACAAACCATAATCCGGTACATCATTCACCACAAAAAACTGGTTTTTCGATTCGAAGAATTTACTGCCCGGCATTTTACCAGCTACTAATTTTGTTTTGTATTTACCGTCTTTACCAATACTATAAATTCCGTCGTCAGCCAACACTGCAAAATCTTTTTGGTATGAAATAATATCCAGTGGTTTCCTTATTTTACCACTTCCCTCTTTATTGCTTACTATTGTATTGATAAAATCGCCTTTCTGTGTAAACCGAATAAAACTGATTTCCCGGGCACGGCGTTGATGAATGATCAAATCACCATCCAATTCTTTAACATTAATAATATCGCCAAATTCCATTCCTGCCTCATTAACTTTTAATTCCAGGTAATCGAGATTTTCAACAAAACTTGAGATGGGTAAAATATCTGTCGATTTTTTTAGCAGAATTTCAGGCAAATCACTATTATCAGCCGGTTTTTCAGTGCATGAATTAAAAAATAGCACGAAGAGTAATAGAAGTATAATTGTATATTTCACGACTTTAATATTTCTGTTATTAACGAATTGAGTTGTGTGTTTACAAATTCCATGCCTTTGAGTCCACAAAGCAATAAATATTAATTGGGAATCACCAACAAGAGAATAATTAAATTGTTTTTTTTGAAATCTTGAAACAAACATTTAATATTGACAAATAAACAGCAATACGTTGAACCTAAAATTTTTGAATAACAACTTCAGTTTGCTCGACCGGAAAAAAGACAGGTACTTGCTTATTGTTATTATCCTTGCATTCAGCATCTTTTTTATAAATGTATTTAAGCCCTGGAACATTGGCCGCTGGTATTCCGATTCGCCACTTATTCAATCACTAAGGCTTTCAAGTTATGGTATTGTTACGGCTCTGGTATTTTTGTTTACCCAGTTTCCACTTCGAAAACTATTTAAACAATCAAACTTTCGGGTAAAAACATATCTTCTTTGGTTGTTTATCGAAATTATTCTAATCAGCCTGGTATACATCTTTCTTTACGGAAATCCTATCGGCAACTTCATAAACGACTTTCTGTTTTCATTAAAATACACCGTCCTCGGAATTCTAATACCCTATTCATTCGCGCTTTTAATTATTTATTACAAGAAACACCTCGAGCAAATAGAGGCTTTGCAAAATCTACTTTCTACACCTTTAGAAAACAAACGATTAGCTTTCAAAGACGATAAAGGGAAAACTAAATTTTCGATTCTTGCTAAAGATTTACTTTATATCGAGTCAACAGATAATTATGTTACGGTTAACTTTTTGCTTGAAAAAAAATTCAAACGTCAGCTTTTACGAAATACAATGAAAAACCTGGAGTCCCGGTATTCTTCCGAAGGTATTCTCAGGTGTCACCGTTCCTACATGGTTAATACTTCAAATATCGAATTTATTCAAAAAAATAAAAAGAAACTAAACCTGCATTTGCGCTCCATTGATAAAACAATTCCAGTTTCAGAAAAATACTCGTCTCGTTTTTTAGATATTCTGTCCTGATTCTTGTTTTTTTCATCCCCAAATAGCCGAATTCATCCCTTTAGTTTGTAATAATCGCAGTAAAACATCAAATTTGTTTTCGTCTAAATAACTGAAAATAAGAAATTCTAAACTTTTAAAATTAATGCAATGAAAAAATTACTGCTCTTTGTTTTTGTTTTGTTTTTAACAGGGAACTTGGCTCAGGCGACAGAAGTCAAAACCAACGATGATGTTATTGGTGAATGGAAATATGAAGTTCCGAGTGCGCCATACGGTTATAATGCCGGAACAATAGTTATAGAAGAAAAAGAAGGCCAGCTGGCTGGACATATCAAACTGGACGATGGATACAAAATCGATCTGAAAGAGATCGCCTATAGCGAAGAGGGCCTAAAATGTGGGCTTTATGTAGATTACAATTATGTTACCCTGAAACTAAAAGTAGATGGCGAAAACATGAAAGGGATGGTAAGCACGCCTGAAGGCGAAATGCCAATTACGGCAAAAAAGGTGAAATAACATTTTTTGTAACAACATAAAATGCCGCTGCAACATAAAATACAGCGGCATTTTTTTGCCCTTCTGAAGTTGGAACCCTACTTATAAATCGATTCTTTTCAATAAAGAAAATTCTTAAAATTTACTATCCCCGTGGCAAAGCCAAGGGTAATACGCCAACTTTATTTCAGCTAAATCGCTGAAACTCGAATTTTCTTTATTTCACCCCTCTGTCAGCCATAAAGGCTGACATCTCCCCTCAAACGGGGAGAAAAAGCGGAACCCCATGGCGAAGCCAAGGGGAATTATTAGATTAAAATCCCTTGGTTACCTCATGTCAAACGACAAACAATTCAACCATCTTTAAGAAATCAGGAAATTAAAACTACTTAACTTTAATTTTAAATTAACACCACAGGTGCTTGCTGAATTCAATATTATAATTATACTTGCAACCAAATAACAGATATGACAGGAAGAACAATACATCACGGCCATCATTGGGGAAACCAACCATCGGGTAGGCTGTAATTGTTTTGTTCAAACTCAACGATATTAATTAATAAAGGCTTGCCATAATAGGCAGGCCTTTTTTTATATAAAACAGACATGGAAAAACTTAAAATTGCTATTCAAACAAAAGGAAGATTAAACGAAGACTCAATGGGCCTGATCAACGAGGCCGGAATAGGACTGAGTGTTGGTAAACGTAAACTGGTATCGGAAGCGAGAAACTTCCCAATGGATGCCTTGTTTTTGCGCGATGATGATATTCCACAAACCGTTGCCGACGGAGTTGCCGACATTGGTGTTGTTGGCGAAAACGAAATGGCCGAGAAAGAAGAAAACGTGGTTATCGCCAAACGTCTTGGTTTTTCGAAGTGCCGCTTGTCGCTGGCCATTTCAAAATCAATTGATTATCCGGGAGTCGAATTCTTCAACGGCAAAAAAATTGCTACCTCCTACCCTGTTATTCTGAAAAAATTTTTAGATGAGAACAACATCACTGCAGAGATTCACGTAATTACCGGGTCGGTAGAAATTGCACCGGGAATTGGTTTGGCCGATGCTATTTTCGATATTGTAAGTTCGGGATCAACGCTGGTAAGCAACCGCCTGAAAGAAGTTGAAGTGGTAATGAAATCGGAAGCGGTATTAATTGCCAATCCAAACCTTTCAGCTAAAAAGCAGGAAATTCTTGACGAACTCATTTTCAGAATTGAATCGGTACAACGTGCAGAAGGTAAAAAATACATCCTGCTGAATGTTCCAAACGAAAAAATTGAAAAAGTGACT
The DNA here is from genome assembly GCF_010448835.1 of Draconibacterium halophilum. Taxonomy (NCBI): domain Bacteria; kingdom Pseudomonadati; phylum Bacteroidota; class Bacteroidia; order Marinilabiliales; family Prolixibacteraceae; genus Draconibacterium; species Draconibacterium halophilum. The sequence continues at coordinate 2,204,775 of NZ_CP048409.1, read as the reverse complement.
TCGTTGCTTCCGGGAATGAAGGCACCAACCTTGGTACCATTGGCAAAAGAAGGCTGGAGTTCGATGCACTCAGTAATTGAGGAAAACGAATTTTGGGATGTTATCGTAAAACTGAAAAAAGCCGGTGCTGAAGGAATTTTGGTTGTTCCTATCGAGAAAATGATTTTTTAAACTTGAACGATTGACACAATCCTTATAAAAGGCTAAGACAATAATTTGCTATTTTCGGGCAACAACCTGGCTTTTATGGTATAAAACAAAAAAAACGACTTCATGAAGACTTACATAAATCCGGATAGAAATACCTGGACCGATATTTTAAAACGCCCACTTTTCGATGTATCGGAATTATACGGACGCGTACAAAATATTTTGACTGAAATTCGTGAACAGGGCGATGTAAAGCTTCTGGAGTACACCGAACGTTTTGACGGTGTTAAACTGGATAAATTTCAGGTATCAGCAGAAGAAATCGCAAATGCAGAAGCTGCTGTAGATCAGGAATTGAAAGCAGCCATCACGATGGCCACTGACAATATCAACGCTTTCCACAATGCTCAAAAGCCGGAGGTTAGGAAAATGGAAACCATGCCCGGCGTAGCCTGCTGGCAAAAACCGGTAGCTATCGAAAAAGTTGGATTGTATATTCCGGGCGGAACAGCGCCGCTTTTTTCAACAGTATTGATGTTGGCGCTTCCTGCAAAAATTGCAGGTTGTAAACAAATTGTGCTTTGTTCTCCACCCGATAAAAATGGTAATATCCATCCGGCAATTTTGTATGCTGCAAAGGTTGCAGGCGTAACACAAATCTACAAACTGGGCGGTGTACAAGCTATCGGAGCAATGGCTTACGGTACGGAGACCGTTCCGAAAACCTACAAGATTTTTGGTCCTGGAAACCAATACGTAACGGCTGCCAAACAACTGGTTAGCATGAATGAGGTTTCAATTGATATGCCCGCCGGTCCTTCTGAAGTGCTGGTAGTTGCCGACGAAACTTCGAACCCGGCTTTTGTTGCTTCCGATCTTTTGTCGCAGGCCGAGCATGGCGCCGATAGCCAGGTTGTGCTGGTTGCCAACAACGAAAAAACATTAAAGGAAGTAATTGCCGAAGTTGAGACTCAAGTTGCTCAACTGCCAAGAAAAGAACTGGCAAAAAAAGCACTTTCTAACAGTGTCTTGATTGTTGTAACAGATGATACTAATCGAGTGGATTTAATCAATGAATATGCACCGGAACACTTGATCATCAGCACAAAAAACTATATGGAACTGGCTGAAAAAATCACCAACGCCGGATCGGTATTTCTGGGAGAATTCACCCCTGAAAGTGCAGGCGATTATGCTTCGGGAACCAATCACACCCTGCCAACCAATGGCTGGGCACGATCATACAGTGGCGTAAATTTGGATAGTTTCCTGAAAAAGATAACATTCCAGGAGATTAGTGAAGAAGGACTTTTAGCAATTGGCCCCGCTATTGAGAAAATGGCCACTACTGAACAACTTGAAGCGCACAAAAATGCAGTAACTTTACGTTTGAAATATTTAGCTGATTAGAACGTCAACCTGAACTTGTTTCAGGTTCTCAATTATGAAAGGAGGATTTGTTTATATAATGAGTAATTCAAAAAGAACCACATTTTATATTGGTGTAACAAGTGATCTGAAAACAAGGATTGCTGATCACAAAAATGGAGTTGGTTCAGAGTTTACATCAAAGTATAAACTAACAGATTTAATTTACTACGAAGATTTTCCGGATATTTACCAGGCCATCGATCGGGAAAAACAACTGAAGAACTGGCATCGGAATTGGAAAATCAACCTTATAAAATCTGTTAATCCTGAAATGAATGATCTTTATTGGGGAATAAGATAAAAAAACAGATGCCGAAACAAGTTCGGCATGACGTACAAAACATGTTATGGAACTAAATAATTTATTAAGAGAGAACATAAAAAACCTGAAGCCGTACTCATCGGCACGCGACGAGTACAGTGGCGATGCGATGGTGTTTCTCGATGCCAACGAAAACCCGTTTAACGAACCTTACAACCGTTACCCGGATCCGTTGCAGCGACTGGTTAAAGAAAAAATAGCCGTTCTGAAAAAAGTAGGATCAGAAAATATTTTCCTTGGAAACGGCAGCGATGAACCTATTGATTTGCTAATCCGTGCCTTTTGTGAGCCGGGAAAAGAAAATGTGGTAACCATCGACCCAACTTACGGCATGTACAAAGTGGCTGCCGATATTTCTGGTGTTGAACTTCGCAAAGTTTCACTAACCGAAGATTTTCAGCTGAATATTAACGACATTCTTGGAGAAACCGACAAAAATACCAAACTGATATTTTTATGTTCGCCCAACAATCCAACAGGGAACAGTTTGAAAAAAGAAGCTATGTTGGAATTAGCTAATCAATTTGAAGGGCTGGTTATAGTTGATGAAGCATATATCGATTTTGCTCCGGGAAAAACCCTGTTGGGAGAATTAGAACACTACCCCAACCTGATTATTTTGCAAACGTTCTCGAAAGCCTGGGGAATGGCCGGAATTCGTTTGGGAATGGCCTTTGGAAGCATCGAACTAATCAGCATCCTGAATAAAATAAAATACCCATACAACCTGAATATTCTTACGCAGGAAAAAGCCATGGAACTGCTCAATAAAAAAGTAACGGTTCAGAAATGGGTAAAGTTACTTATGGCCGAACGCGACAAAATGGAGAAACTTCTTGCTGAATTTCCGTTTGTGGTTAAAGTTTATCCATCCGACGCGAATTTCCTGCTGGTAAAAATGTACGATGCACGGGGAATTTATAACTACCTGGTTGAGGAAGGCATTATTGTTCGCGATCGTTCGAAAGTACATTTGTGCAACGAAAGTTTGCGAATAACAATAGGCAAATCAGAAGAAAATGAAAACCTGTTAAGTGCACTAAAAAAACTAATTTAAAGATGATGAAGAAAGTACTATTCATTGACCGCGACGGAACCTTAAATTACGAAACCGCCGATGAGCAAATTGATGCGTTTGAAAAACTGGAGTTTTTGCCAAAGGTTTTTCGCAATATGCATTACATATGCAAAAACCTGGACTACGAATTGGTGATGGTAACCAACCAGGATGGTTTGGGAACCGATTCGTTTCCGGAAGATACGTTTTGGCCGGTTCATAACTTTATTCTGAAAGCTTTTGAAAATGAAGGAGTTGTTTTTGACGATATTTGTATCGACCGACATTTTCCTGAGGATAATTCCACCACCCGTAAACCGGCAACCGGAATGCTTACTAAATATTTAGAAGGCGATTATGATCTGGAAAATAGCTTCGTAATTGGCGACCGAAAAACGGATATTATGCTGGCGAAAAACCTTGGAGCAAAAGGTATTTTTATTAATAACGGCGATCAGCTTGAAGAGCTGGAAAAAGAAGGATTAGCAAATACTTGTGCGCTAATATCAGACGATTGGGACGATATTTACGCTTGTGTGGCTTCGCCGCAACGCACGGCAAAAGTTGAGCGAACCACAAAAGAAACGGCAATTTCGGTTTCATTAAATCTTGATGGGTCAGGAGTATGTAACATTTCAACCGGGTTAGGATTTTTCGATCACATGCTGGAACAAATTGGCCGCCACAGTGGCGTTGATCTCGATGTTCAGGTAAAAGGCGATTTGGAAGTAGATGAACATCATACCATCGAAGATACGGCTCTGGCTTTAGGCGAAGCTTTTAAAAATGCAGTTGGCAATAAACTAGGCATGGAGCGTTACGGATTTTGCCTGCCAATGGATGAATGTCTGGCAATGGCAGCTATTGATTTTGGCGGACGTCCGTGGTTAGTTTGGGACGCCGATTTTAAACGCGAAATGGTTGGTGACATGCCTACCGAAATGTTTATGCATTTCTTTAAATCGTTCTCCGATGCAGCATTGTGCAACCTGAATATTAAAGCCGAAGGAGCTAACGAACACCATAAAATTGAAGCAATTTTTAAAGCACTTGCAAAATCTATAAAAATGGCCATTCGCCGCGATGTATTTAACTTCGATCTGCCTTCAACAAAAGGGAAATTATAATCTTTTACCGCAGAGAATAAGAGAAAACTCAGAGATCTCGGAATATGATTGAGAATCAAATAACAGAAAGAATCATCGGATGTGCGATTAAAGTTCATCAAAATCTGGGACCAGGGTTATTGGAGTCTGCTTATCAGGAATGTCTTTTTTATGAGCTAAAAAAGGCAGGGCCTAAAGTTCAAAAAGAAAAACCACTGCCACTTATTTATGAAGAAGTAAAACTAGATTGTGGATATAGAATGGATTTATTAGTTGAGGATACAATAATTGTAGAAATAAAATCGGTTGAAACTTTAAACGATATTCACTTAGCTCAGGTACTAACATATTTAAAACTTAATGACAGCAAGATTGGATTGCTAATTAATTTTAATGTTCTTCAACTAATTAAAGGTGTAAAAAGAGTAATCAATAAATACAAAAATTAAAATTCCGCGTCTCTCTGGGTAAATCTCTGCTCTCTCTGCGGTCAAGAAAATATGAAGACAATAAAAACACTACACGAAAAAAAGGACACGGCAATACTGCTAATTCACTGTCCTGATAAACAAGGAATTCTTGCTACGGTAACTGAATTCCTGAATAAGAATAAAGGGAATATCATCTACCTCGATCAGCATGTAGACCGTCAGGAAAAGATCTTTTACATGCGGGTAGAATGGGAATTGGAAAATTTTGCCATCCCTGCCGATAAGATTGGAGAATATTTTGATACACTAATTGGCAGCCCGCTAAAAATGAATTGGAAAGTTTATTTTTCCAATGCTGTTCCGCGAATGGCGCTTTTTGTTTCGAAAATGCCGCATTGTTTGTTTGATATTCTGGCACGTTACACCGCAGGTGAATGGGATGTTGAAATACCAATGATTATAAGCAATCACGAAACATTACGTCCGGTTGCTGAACGTTTTGATATTGATTTTCATTATTTCCCGATAACCAAAGAAAACAAAACCGAACAGGAAGCCGCCGAGCTAAAATTAATGAAGGAAAACAACATCGATTTTGTAGTGCTGGCACGCTACATGCAAATCCTTTCAGAAGATTTTGTAAATAATTATCCGAATAAAGTGATCAATATTCATCACTCATTCCTGCCGGCATTTGCGGGTGCCAAACCTTATCATGCAGCACACGAACGTGGTGTGAAAATTATTGGTGCAACAAGCCACTACGTTACTTCGGAACTGGATGCCGGACCAATTATTGAACAGGAAATTACACGCTGCAGCCACGTTGACACGGTGCAAAATTTAATTCGAAAAGGTCGCGACCTGGAAAAGATCGTGCTTTCGCAGGCCGTATACAAACACCTTCAGCGTAAAGTACTGGTGTTCAGAAACAGAACCGTAGTTTTTAATTAAATAAGTTTATAAAAAACCAAAAGTCACATGAAAAAACTATTTTCCTTCCTCTGTATTATATTATATGCCATGTCAGCATTTGCCCAGCTAAACACTATTCCTGAAAAAGAAATTCCGGCCGACTACGGTTACATTGTAGAAATTGGCCAGCAAATGCCCAATATTGAAATGAAACTTACCGACGGCACCAAGGTTTCAACAGCCGATTTAAAAGGAAAAGTTACCATGTTACAATTTACAGCCAGTTGGTGTTCGGTATGCCGAAAAGAAATGCCGCACATTGAAAAAGAAATCTGGCAAAAACATAAAAACAACGACGATTTTGTTTTGATTGGCGTTGATATGGACGAGCCGCTCAACAAGGTTAAGGATTTCAAAGCAACAATGAAAACCACCTATCCGTTGGCACTTGATCCGGGGGCTGAGATCTTTTACACTTTTGCAGCTAAAGGAGCCGGAGTTACCCGAAACGTAATCATCGACAAAACAGGAGAAATTGTGTACATGACCCGCCTTTTTAAAGAAGAAGAGTTTAATGAGATGGTAGATGTAATCGACTTTCTACTTGAAAAATAAAATAAGCAATAGATAATGAATATTGTAATTATAAAATACAACGCCGGAAACATAGAATCGGTGAACAATGCGCTAAACCGTTTGGGTGTAGATGCAGAAATCACTGCCGATCACGACAAAATTAGGAATGCTGACAAAGTGATTTTTCCGGGAGTTGGCGAGGCCAGCACTACTATGGCTTACCTGCGCGAAAACAAGCTTGATGAACTTATCGTTTCATTGAAACAACCGGTTTTGGGAATTTGTCTTGGCCTGCAACTCATGTGCTCCCACTCGGAAGAAAACGATACCCAGTGCCTTGGTATTTTCAATGAGAAGGTAAAACGCTTTATTCCTAAACCAGGCGAAGAATATGTTACCAAAGTTCCGCACATGGGCTGGAATGCCATAAAAAACCTGAAAAGCGACCTTTTTACGGATGATCTGGAAAACGAATACGTTTATTTTGTGCACTCGTATTACGCCGAAAAAAGCGAACATACCATTGCCACCTGCGATTATATTCTTCCGTTTAGCGCCGCTTTGCACCGCGATAATTTTTATGCCACGCAGTTTCATCCGGAAAAAAGCGGAACTATTGGCGCAAAAATATTGGATAATTTTCTTAAACTCTGAGCGTACTGACGTAACTTTGTAACTACAATTTTAAACTGTAAGAAACGTTCTTCATAGGATAAAAACAATAAACAAAAAGTAATCAGCAAAATCATGGATAGGCTAACAATCATTAAAGTAGGTGGAAAAGTAGTTGAAGAACCCGAATCGTTAAATGCACTGCTCGATCAGTTTCGCAAAATTTCAGGGAATAAATTACTGGTTCACGGCGGAGGTCGCACGGCTACCGAAATTGCTAAACGATTGGGAATTGAAACCAAAATGGTTGATGGACGACGTATTACTGATGCCGATATGCTTGAGGTTGTGACCATGGTTTATGGCGGATTGGTAAATAAAAAGATTGTTGCCGGTCTGCAGGCACGCGACATGAATGCAGTGGGTCTTACCGGAGCCGATCTCGGGTTAATTAAAGCCCACAAACGACCGGTGCAGGATGTAGATTACGGTTTTGTTGGCGATGTTGACGATGTGAATGCCCGCGAACTTCGAATGCTGATTGATGAAAATGTTATTCCCGTGGTAGCGCCACTAACCCACGATGCTAAAGGTCAGTTATTAAACACAAACGCCGATACAATTGCTTCTGAATTGGCGATTGAATTATCCAATTACTTTAAGGTTTACCTTTTTTATTGTTTCGAGAAACGTGGCGTTTTAACCGATCCAAACGATGAAGCTTCGGTAATTTATGATCTCGACTACAAATTATTTGATCAATATAAAAACGAAGGAATTATCAGCGAAGGAATGATTCCGAAACTGGATAACGGTTTCCGTGCAAAAGCTAAAGGCGTGCAGGAAATTCTGATCACCAATCCTGAAAATGTTGCAACTGGGCGAGGTACCCGCTTAATCTAGCAATTCATATATTACCAAGCTGTTGCAGCTCCCCTTCTTTCTACCTTGCGTACAGTAGTTGTTTTATAGTACATTAGGCGAATATCATAGACATATAAACTCGAAGGAAGTTCTGAAGGTTTCTCATGCGCATAATTTGATTCTTCTAAATTTACACGAACAAAAATTGAAGATTCAACTGGTTTTCCGGCAATTATAGCAGGTAAGAATTTTCCGGGCAAGCTACGCATACTTCTGTCAATCCACTGAAGCATATCTCTATCTATGCTTTGTACAACTCTTGCGCTCGACAAATTTCCAAGGGTATCAATTACATAATTTACAACGGTCATTCCTTGAAGTCCTCTTTTCATAAGATTTATATCAAATACATTATCCGAAATCTCCATTTCAACTTCATTCCTGGGCCCCACGTACATTGCAGGCCTGTCAACCTTTTTTACTTCTAAACCACTCGGCGTTAATTAAAAATGTATCAGCAAAATGTTCAGTATTCCAAAATAACAGCGAGTCGTTATCATAGTTATATATAATATATGGCTCCCCTTTTTCTCCATCATTAAATCTCCACTTTCCTACTCGCCGGCTATTCTTATAATTTCCGATTGAAATGGTATCCTTTATATCCGTTCTTATAATATAGGCAAGACCATTCTTAAACTTGGTTTTCTTATCAATATGGTAAATTTCTTTTCTTAAGCCGTTTGTTTCCGACTTCTTTTTTAATTTTTGAGCAACACTATTTTGAAAACTAAATAAAATGCATATCACCAGGGCTAATAATCGAATCATCTATTTTGATTTTGGGTTTTTATGATAATCAAATATATAAATATTATCAAACCATCAGCTCACTAAAACTTAAAAGTGAATACAAATAAAACGACTTACCCAAAATTTAAGCGACTAACAACACTATAATTACAATACTACTCCGTCCGCATATCGAACACCAATACACGGGTACTTTTTCTATAAACACTATTCATCATTTTAGTAATCTGAGGGCTGATGATCACATTCGTTCATATATTTTAAAGCAGCAAATCTCATTTTTTAATATTGAATTATTTTACTATGTTGATGTTCTAAAAAAGAATTGTGCAAAAGATTACATGAAGAGAAACCTAATACTATAAATATCTAAATACCAAAACTTTAAAATGGCGAATATAAATACCGACAATTGTAACAAAAGAAGTAAGTTTAATGAAGGAGGTTGCAAATCGTGTATCCAGGAACATAAAAACAACATCTTTTCTCCCCTTAAACAAGAAGAGATTGACTTTTTGGTTGACAAAAAACGACAGATTATATATAATGTTGGGGAAACAATTACCAAACAAAATACGGCATCAACTTCCGTAATTTGTATTAACGAAGGGCTTGCCAAATTTTATGTAGAAAGCACAAACGGAAAAAACGTAATTGTTAGAATTGCCAAAGCAGGAGACTTTATAAGCGGAGGAGGATTGTTTAACGGCAATTTTCAACATTTTAGCGTCTCGGCAATCACCAAAGTAAAATGTTGTATGATTGACTCGGCTAACCTGACCAGTATTTTTGGTAAAAACAACGATTTTGCAGTTAAACTATTACGTAGCCACACCAAACAGAACAATTATTTGCTAAAAAAACTGGTTGACCATACACAGAAATATATGCCCGGCAGAGTGGCCGATACATTACTGTATTTAAAGAATGAAATTTTCAATTCTGATAGCTTTTCAGTACCACTTACGCGGCAGGAATTAGCCGAAATGTCGAACATGACAAAAGAAAGCTTTGTAAGAATACTTCACCAATTTAAAGACTCGAAATACATCAACACCAAGGGAAATACCATTAGCATATTAGACGAAAGTTCATTAGTTTCTATTAGCGAAAACGGATAATTGACATACATCAATACTGTTATTGTTTATTATCAATCCCCTTGTTCGGTTATATCACTTCTCCACTCACAGTTCATAATAGTTATCCTACTACTTTTATTGCGTTAAAAGGAATTACAAATATTATTACCTAATATACTACATTATGAACTACAAATCTATCTCAAAATTATTCATGCTAGGCTTTATTCTGGCATTCATGTTTTCTTCATGTACAAAAGAAGGGCCGATGGGTCCTGCCGGTGCTGATGGTTCAGACGGAACCGATGGAACCGATGGTGTTGATGGCCAAGTAACTTGTTTGGTTTGCCACTCAGGAGCCAATATGGAGGCCAAACAAGGCCAATTCTGGATGTCGGCACACGCCGTAGGAGCTATTGCAGTTGATTATGCAGGCGGACGTGCATCATGTGCAGAATGTCACTCTCACGAAGGTTTTGTTCAATATACAACTTTAGGAGAGGTTCTTGGAGATATCACAAACCCGTCAGCATGGGAATGTAATACCTGTCACGGTCTTCACAAAACATTCGAGGGACAAGACTATGCATTACGTTTAGACGATCCTGTCACTCCTAAGTTTGACAAAACAATAACAATGGATCTGGGCGGTAACAGCAACTTATGTGCTAACTGCCACCAATCGCGCAGAGCAGCTCCTGAATATGGAGTTGAAGAACCAGCGGACTCATTCAGAATTACAAGTACTCACTACGGACCACACCACGGTGCACAAGGTAATGTTGTTGCAGGTATGGGCTTTGCCGAAATTCCCGGATCAGTTGCTTACCCTGAAGTAGGTTCATCAAAACACTTAAACCAGGCGTCTTGTGTAGGTTGTCACATGGCAGAATTTAATGAAAACGATTTCGATGATGAAGATGGTAAAGTAGATCAGTTTGCCCAAGGTGGTCACTCATTTATTCCTAGTATGAAAGCTTGTAACGATTGTCATAGCGCCAACGAAACCAATTTTAACTACGGTGGTGTGCAAACAGAGGTTCACGAAATGTTGCTTGAACTTCGTGATCAACTTATTGCTCTTGGAGTAGTTGAAGGAAACGAAGATGACGGTTTTCACCCACATGTAGGAACATTTCCAACTGTTCAGGTTCAAGCCTTCTTTAACTGGACTGGATTGGAAGAAGACCGTAGTTTGGGAGCTCATAATCCAAAATACGTTAAAGCGTTGTTACGAAATTCAATAGAGGCAATGGAAGCTGAATTATCTGCTACGGCAGATAATTAATCAAAAGAAATAGAGTAAAAAGACTTCTTTCGGAGAAGTCTTTTTTTTCACAAACTTGAATATTATGAAAGCACTAAAAATTATATTATCAATAGTTGTTATGGGATTGATTTTTGGTGGTTGTGCGTACAATTTTATTGTTGAAGAAGAAGTGGTTGATCCGACTGATCCTGGTGCTCCTGAAGTATCCTTCTCTGGTGAGATCGTTCCAATTTTCTCTTCAAAATGCGTATCATGCCATACCACCGGCAATCAAATGCCTGATCTCTCTCCTGAGAATGCGTATTCTTCGCTTAATACCAGCCGCTATATAAACACTTCAGATCCTGCATCAAGCTTGATTTACACAAAACCAAGCCCAACCGGGAACCACGTGAAATATTCTGAAGCTGAAGCAGCATTGGTGCTTACCTGGATAACGCAAGGAGCTCAAAACAATTAAAAAACCTAAACTGATAATGATGAAAAAATATATATTGATTCTGATTATTTTAGGAGTAACACTTTCCAGTTCGTTTGCTCAGGAAGAGGAAGCTGATCCGGTATACGCTTTTAACAGTGGTATATTGATTGATGCTCAAACTTCTTATATTCCCGATGCACGAACTTTGGAATTTATTATTCAACACAAATTCGGTTCACTTGAAAATGGAAAATCTGATTTGTGGGGAATCTATGCTCCGGGATCTAACGTAAGGTTAGCACTTAACTATGTTCCATTAAAGAATGTTCAAATCGGGGCAGGTATTACCAAAAAATTTATGTACACCGATTTTAACGCAAAATGGAAAGTTCTTCAGCAAAAAACCAGTGGCATGCCAATATCATTTACCTTATTTGGTAACGTAGCCATTGATGGAAGAAATTCTGAATCGATTGGAACAGGAAAAACGGTGGATACAAAAGGACAAACGTTTGCTAATTATATTGATTTCAACGACAGATTGTCTTATTTCTCGCAAGCTTTAGTTACACGTAATTTCGGTGATGTTTTCTCATTACAGGCCGGAGCAAGTTTCACTCACTACAATATGGCAGGTTGGGATTACAACCACGATGTAGTTGGTCTTCATTTTAGTGGTAAATTAAAGTTCTCTCCTCAGGGATCATTTATTTTCAATTACGACAAACCACTTAAAATCAATGACATTACAGAACAATATACGTGGGATACTCACGCTAAAGAAAACCTGTCGGTTGGTGTTGAATTTTTTACATTCACCCATGCTTTCCAGATTTATGTTGGTACAGCACAAGGTATACTTCCACAAGATATGATGATGTATAACCAAAACGACTGGACCAACAAAGGCCTGGCCATTGGTTTCACGATTACACGTATCTGGATGTTCTAAAAATTAAAAATGCGTAAAAGATAAAGATGGTAATATCAGTAAAAGCGATATTACCATTTTTCATTCAATTAAGGTGCTGCAAAAATTGAGACTTATTTATACGAATTTATCCATGAAATATTTCATATCACTACAAATCCTGTTGTTACTGGCAATCTCGTTTCAGAGTTCCGGACAATTTTACGATGACCCGGAAAATCATGATTGTTTAAAGTGCCACTCGCAACAAACCTATTCGTTTCATAACGAAATGATGGACACGCAGGAAAAACGACTGATGAATCCATACCTAATAATCGATACGGTTCGATTACGCAACGGTGTTCATCAAAATTTTGATTGTATGGATTGCCATTCATACGATTATTTAACTTATCCGCATGCCGCATCGTTAAAACTGGAACCCCTGATGACCTGTTTAGACTGTCATGGCGGTGATGAGTCTTATGCAAAATATGAGTTCGATAAAATTGCTGAAGAAGTTGAAAAAAGCATACACTACCAAAATTTTGGTGATAACTTCACCTGCGCCAAATGCCACGACCAGCATTACTATACACCAACTGCACGCACTGGCAACAGCATTGCTGAGATTGTTGAAACCAGCAACGCCATGTGTCTATCATGCCACGACGATATAAAAAGATTCAGTTTGGTTTCGGAAAACGAAAAGCTCGCAGTAGTTGACATTCACGATTGGCTCCCCAACCAGGAGCTGCATTTTAAACATGTACGTTGTATCGAATGCCACACTGCAGTTGAGGATGATTTAATGGTATCGCATAATATTCGTTCAAAAGAAGAAGCTGTTCGCCGCTGTGCGGAATGTCACTCTTCCAATTCGCTGTTGAAAGCATCGTTATACAAATACCAGAATCTCCAGGAAAGAGCAGAAGATGGTTCTATGCTAGGCGTGCTATCGCATGAAAATTATGTGATCGGATCGCATCAAATTCCAATTTTTAAAACGATTAGTCTGATTATCTTTTTGGCCGCATTAGCAGGAATTATCATCCATGTAATCTTTAGAATTATAATCAAAAAGAAATAACAATGAGCTCAGAAAATAAAATATATTTCTACCCGCTTTGGTTACGCATTTGGCATGGGATAAACGCCTTAGGTATAATACTCCTTATCATTACCGGAATAAGCATGAATGCGGGTTTCGAGGAGTCGCTTATCAGCTTTAAAATGATTATTACCTTGCATAATTATGCCGGAGTGATTATAACATTAAATTACGGATTGTTTTTGTTTGGGAACTTTTTTACAAGCAACAAAAAATTCTACGTTATAAAACCTCGTAACTTCCTGAAACGACCAATGAAACAGGCTTATTATTATGCTTGGGGAATGTTTCACGGAATGAAAGCACCCTACCCGCTTTCTGAAAAAAGAAAATTTAATCCACTGCAAAAATACACCTATGTAGCTGTTATGTATCTGGTTGTTCCACTGGTAATAATAAGCGGCATTGCATTGATGTTTCCTGAGCTGATCTTTGATAAAATATATAACATTAGCGGTGTACTTATCACTGCTGTAACCCACTCAGCGATGGGATTCTTTATTTCAATCTTCTTGGTTATCCACCTTTACATTGCATCAATCGGTAAATCTCCACTCGATAATTTTAAAAGTATAATTAACGGCTGGCATCACATATAGAGCAGAAATACAAGGGCGTTGTTTTAGAACAGGCTCATACAATATTGTTACAACGATTTATCTCGGGAGTAGTACTAATTTTAAGGTATTCCTCCCGTTTTTTGTTCTTTGTCAAATCCAAAATTATTAAGCAAACAGTACTCTGTCTAGGTATAAACAAAGCACAATTCCATATTAACCAATATTAAACGACTCTAAGCTTTACAAAAGATTTTATACAATACTTTATTATCAAGATAATTTTGACCAAAATTCTTAAACTACAAGCACATTTTTGCACTTTAAAACGCACAAATACATACAACTAACTCTTATATAATTGAAAAAGCATTAAAAAACTTAAAGGTTGAAATCAAACAATTTCTTGTGGTAAAATATTTACACCATTACACATCCTACTGATTTAGTAGTATTTAAAAATAAAGGAAGCCATAGCAAACCCATCCATACTGAACTTTTTCTCAATACACAAGCACGTATATAGACTGCTTATAAATTAGGTTTTGTACTTGAAATTTCGAAGGAAAATTTCAATCTTCGATTAATTATATATCAGCGAGTTACAAAAAACAGGAATCATGAAATTACCATCATCAATAAGAAATTGGATTTCGATCTCGGGAGCAGTTTTGGCTGTTTTTAACCTGGCCAGTATTCTTGCCTTATTTTTATTAAACATTGCCTTTGGATTTGGCGGACAATATATTGGTTTATTCATCTTTATCATCTTGCCGATATTCATGATCGTTGGGTTGATCATGATTCCAATCGGAATGCGAATCAACCGAAAAAAAGCCAGATTGGCAGAAAAGGAAGGCCGAAGCTTAAACTGGCCTATACTAAATTTTAATAACCTGGCTACGCGAAATGCCAGTATCATTTTTATTGTGGGAACGATTTTTCTGCTCATCATTTCTTCCGTAGGAAGCTACGAAGCTTTTCATTACACCGAATCGGTAGAATTTTGTGGAAAACTATGCCACCAGGTAATGGAGCCCGAATATGTAACTTACCACGGATCGTCGCACGAACGTGTTGCCTGTGTTGAGTGTCATGTGGGATCAGGAGCGAGTTGGTATGTAAAAAGTAAGCTTTCGGGTTTATATCAGGTATATTCCGTTCTTGCAAACAAATATCCGCAACCCATCCCCACCCCAATTGCGAATTTGCGCCCGGCACGCGAAACCTGTGAAGAATGTCACTGGCCAGAAAAATTCTACGATAACAAGCATAAAGTAAAACATTCATTTTTAACCGATGAAGAAAATACTGAACATGTCGTTCATCTGCAAGTAAAAACAAGTACAAAAGTTACATCTCAAGGCGTTATTAAAGGAATACACCAACATATTAGCCCTGAAGTAAAAATTGAATACAAAGCACTTGACGAAAAACGTCAGATCATTCCATGGGTAAAATATACCAATACGAAAACCGGTGAAGAATATATATATACTGATGAGTACAATATGGTCTCGGAAGCCAAACTTGATTCGTTAGAAACACGTGTAATGGATTGCCTAGACTGCCATAACAGGCCATCGCACAATTACAACGCTCCACAAAACTTTATTGATGCATCAATGACTAAGGGTAAAATATCATCAGAACTACCCGCCATAAAACTGGCAGCCATGATGGCACTTTACCAGGATTATCCGAATAAAGACACGGCAATGATTGCCATCGAAAATCAAATTACAGATTGGTTTGAAAGTGGCTATCCGGACGCCTATGAAACCCAAAAAGAAGAAATAGCCCAGGCAATAGCCACAATTCAGAACGATTATTCAAATAATATTTTCCCATATATGAATGCTGACTGGAAAGCGTATCCAAACAACATTGGCCATATGGAATCGGATGGTTGTTACCGTTGCCACAACGACCGGCACGCAACAAGCGAAAAAAAGGTGATTTCGAAAGACTGTACCTTGTGCCACAATATAATTGCACAAGGAAGTGCCGATAGCATGCAATACTCTACAGCCTTTGAGGCTATGGACTTTCAGCACCCCGTTGATGTGGCTGAAGCATGGAAAACAGAGATGTGTTCAATGTGTCATACAGCATTATATTAATTTTTGGCACAATATTTATTATTTTTACAGCAGACTATTAACGTAAATTGAGTAATATAAATTTAAATACAACAATTATGAACTTCAAAAAATTAACATTTATTCTGGGGCTTGCGATCATATTTAGTACCGCAGCGACCGCACAAAACTTCCGATATATTGGTGCAGCAAAATGTAAAATGTGCCATAACAAACCCGACAAAGGCGAGCAGTATAAAACTTGGGAAGCAGGTCCACATGCGAAAGCAATGGATTGCCTAACAGGTGACGAAAAAAATGACCCCACATGTTTAAAATGTCACTCAACTGCAGGTTCGGTAGAAAAAAGCTCACTTGCCGGTCTTAAAGTAGATGAAGGCGTTTCATGTGAATCGTGCCACGGCCCCGGTAGCCATTACAAATCTGCCGCAATTATGAAAAACAGAAAACTGGCACTTTCAAAAGGGATGACAGACCCTACGGAAGAAACCTGTAAAGCTTGCCATTTGGGTGACAAACCAGACGGACACCCAGCAGCCAAGAAACCATGGAATTTTGATGAATTTGTGAAAGTAATTGCACACGACGATCCAACAACAAACTAATAATAACAAGACTTTTGTTTTTAAAAAAATTCCTTTGTTACCAAACAAAGGAATTTTTTTAGTGTTTTATTCAGACAACTACGAATTATGAAGAAGTTAAGTTCATTCCTTTTTTCCATGTTTTTTACCGGAATTCTTCTGGTTATTTTTGCAATTGCAATTGGTTATGCCACCTTCCTTGAAAACGATTATGGCACTATAACTGCAAAAATTCTCGTGTATAATTCCAGGTGGTTTGAGATACTTTTATTTATACTCTGTATTAATATTATAGGTAGTGTATTCAAATACAAACTAATCGCACGTAAAAAATGGACAGTTCTGCTTTTTCATATATCCTTTATAGTTATTGGAATCGGTGCAATGATAACCCGTTATTATGGATATGAAGGAAGCATGCATATTCGCGAAAACAGCTCATCCAACTTTATTGTTTCAGAAGCATCGTATGTTACCATTAAAATTAGCGATGGTACTGAAACGGTAGAAGAATCAATGGAAGTAAAATTCTCGCCATACACGGCAAATCGTTTTTCGGAAAAGATTCATTTTCAAGGAAAAACAATCCATATCGACAATCAGCAATTTATGCCGTCGGCTGTTGAAAATGTTGTTCTCGATCCCAATGGAGAACCTATTGTGTCCATGATTGCAGTAATGAATGGTTCTTCACGAACAGACTTTACACTCAGGAACAATAACACAAAGAATTTTGGTGATATAGCACTGGGCTTTGGCAGTAATACAAGTGCAGCTATTCAGCTGAGTATAAAGAATGGCAACTTGTACATTGCTGCTAATGACTCAATTGAGGTTGCAGGAATGATGAGTGAAGACAGCGAATTTATTACGCCAAATACAGAAACGCTTGTAAATACACAAAAAGCTTACACCTATAAAAACCTCACTTTTGCCATCAAACAGTTTCTTCCCAATGCATCGGTTCAACTAGCCTACCAACAGCCCAACCAGGGCATGAGCGCACCAGATGCTTTTAAAGCAACGGTTTCAAGCAACGGAGAAAGTAAGGAATTGATCGTTTTTGGCCGAAAAGGTGAAGTTGGAGATTTCTCCCATACATCTATCGATGGAATGGATGTAGCTGTTTCTTATGGTTCCAAAATCATTACATTACCCTTTTCTATCCAACTTAAAGACTTCCAGCTTGAACGTTATCCTGGTTCCATGAGTCCGTCGTCGTACGCCAGCGAAGTAGTTTTAAAAGATGGTGCCACAGAAATGCCGTTTCGCATTTTTATGAATAACATTCTGAAATACAAAGGCTATCGTTTTTTCCAATCGTCGTACGATACCGATGAACAAGGAACTATCCTATCGGTAAACCACGATTCAATGGGCACTTCGGTAACCTATTTTGGCTACCTTATTATGGCTATTGGGATGTTACTTACCTTATTTAATAAGAGCAGTCGCTTTAAAAGTCTGTTGAAAGCATCGGCAAAACTGCGTGAAAAACGTAAGAAGTTGTTTACTGTTCTTGTAACCGGCGTACTGTTGAGTATTGGTGCACAGGCTCAAAATACAACATTAACACCACTAAACAGCGACCATATCAGATCCTTTGAAAGTCTTCTTATTCAAGACCGAAAAGGACGTGTAGAGCCGGTTGCTACGCTGGCTTCCGAAATTCTTCGTAAAGTGGCGAAGAAAACCAGTTGGGAAGGTCTTTCACCCAGCGAAGTTTTTCTGGATATGCAGGCAAATCCCGAAAAATGGAAAAATATTGCAATTATAAAAGTTTCAAATCCTGAATTACGAAGAACAATTGGAATTAATGGTAAATATGCGTCATTTAATTCAATAGTCAGGACGCGCGAAATGGGCGGTTATATTCTTAGCTCGGCAGTGCAGGCAGCTTATAACAAAGAGAGTAATCTCCGGAATAAGCTCGACAAAGAAATAATGAATGTTGATGAACGCGTTAATATTTTGATGGCAATTTTTACTGGAGATTTTCTTACTATTTTTCCTGTTCCCAACGATGACAACCATAAATGGGTGTCGATTAACGAGGCACAGGAACTTCCGGCTCAAGCTGCTGATTTTGCAAAGCAAACCGTTTCATCCTACCTTCAATCGGTACAAATTCGCGATTGGGCAACAGCCGACCAATTGCTGAACAACCTGAAGCTAAACCAGCAAACCATTGGAGAAAAGATCATTCCATCTGACACAAAAGTAAGCATGGAGGTGATGTACAACAAACTAAATATCTTTGGCAAACTAGCGAAGATATTTATGTTCACCGGTTTGATTTTGCTAATGTTACAACTCCTCTCGCTGTTTAATCCGAATATAAAATTACATTTTCTAAAAAGCTTTGCCTTCTACTTTATATTGGCACTATTTCTGGCCGAAACTGCCGGATTGGCAATTCGTTGGTACATTTCGAATCATGCTCCATGGAGTAATGGATACGAGTCGATGGTATTTATAAGTTGGGCCACTGCACTTGGCGGATTAATCTTTGCCAAACGCTCGGAAATTACACTTTCACTCACATCGGTTTTGGCAGGATTAACACTTTTGGTTGCCGGAATGAGCTGGATGAGTCCGGAAATAACCAATCTGGTACCCGTTTTAAAATCGTATTGGTTAATCGTTCACGTGGCTATTATTACGGCCAGCTATGGCTTTTTAGGGATTAGCGCACTGCTTGGCTTTCTGAACCTTATTTTGATGATTTTCAGAAACAAGCGCAATTCCGACAGAATCAACCACACCGTAAAAGAACTTGTTAACATCATACAGATTGCATTAATTATTGGCTTGTTAATGGTTACGCTCGGTTCTTTTCTAGGTGGCGTTTGGGCCAACGAAAGCTGGGGACGATATTGGGGCTGGGATCCGAAAGAAACCTGGGCACTGGTAACAATTTTAGTGTATACATTCATCACGCATATGCACCGCATTCCCGGAATGCGAGGAAGCTTTGCAATGAGTGTGGCTGCAGTTTTGGGTATCAGCTCGGTACTGATGACTTACTTTGGAGTAAACTATTACCTCTCGGGTTTGCACTCGTATGCACAAGGAGAAGCAGCTCCAATTCCATCAGGCGTTTATATTGCATTGGCAGTTGTTGCCCTTGTAATTGTTTCAGCCTATTTCTCCGAAAAGACAAATCCGATTGTTGAGGAAGAAGTGGTTAGTGAAGACTAAATAATTCAGGGGCAGGCTAGTATTTCATAACCTGCCCTTGAATATCTTTCCTGATATTCGTATTTACATTCCCAATTTTTTTAACATCCTCCAGCGTTTTATTCTGTTAAAAAATGCTATTCAGCACTTTTTAATCAATCACATCTATACATCTAGATTCTTTACTATATTTGTGCCGGCTCCGAGCCGATATTCCTAAAGTGTAAACCAGGGGATTTCGGCCGATGGGATTACCCGGAAACAGGTGGTCCTCCCGCATCCCGGTAAGGCCGGGGTAAATTGGAAAGGAGAAAGAGCAAATTCTGCATTGGGAGAACTGAAGCTCCTTCCCTTCCCTGAAACATATTAACCTGAGTTCAATTATAAATCTTGCCTCAGTTTCTGGAAATTTTTAGCAGAAATTATTGCAGATTTTTGAAGGACTATCGGGATAATTCAAGAAAATATGAAACGATTTATGCAAAAATTAGTAAATCCCGAAGGAAATTACAGAAATGCACAATCTTTAAACAGAAAACCTCTTAAAATAGCCCGCTATTCTTGCGATATTTTCAGTCCAAATCTCGCACATTTCTGTAATTCTGAGGTTAACATCTATAACTGAACTCAGGTTGTATTAAATGACACTAGTAAAACAAGATACTAAAATCGATTATCCGAACTTGCTATTGATTGCAGGCAACGGGCGAAATGTGGGAAAAACCTATTTCGCCTGTCGCATAATCGAATCATTATCCAAACAAACTCCCATTACAGGACTTAAAATCACTTCGCATATTCATGAGCACAACAGCGAAGATGTACTTCAAAAAGATAAACACTATGTTATTTTACAGGAAAAGCAGATTACAAGTAAAGACAGTTCGCTGATGTTACAAGCAGGAGCCAAACAGGTTTTCTTTGTAATGGCAGCACCGGAATATCTTATCGAAGCTTTTGAAAAACTGTCAGCGTATTTACCTGAAACACCCATTGTTTGCGAATCGGGTGGATTACATGAAATTATTAATCCCGGTTTATTCTTTTTTGTTCAATCGCCCGGAAACATGGTGAAAAAACCACATCATCTGATACACAATCCGATAATTGTATATAATGACGGAGAAAACCTTAAATTTGATTACAGCAAAATTCAGGTCAACAACAATAAATTTTCACTCATTTCATGAACCAATTTAAAGAGATACAACAGCATATCGGCAATTTATCGCCGGTTTTACCGACCGAAAAGATACTTCTGAAAGATGCATTTAACCGGGTACTACTGGAAGATGTAGTTGCTGATTTAAATATGCCACCTTTCAATAAATCAGCGATGGATGGTTTTGCGTGCAGTTACGAAGATATTGCCAATGAGTTGGAAGTGCTGGAAGTAATAAATGCCGGTAAAATCGCGTCTGTCAAAATTGGGAAAAACCAGTGTGTTAAAATTATGACGGGCGCAGCTGTTCCTTCCGAATGCGATTGCGTATTTATGGTTGAGGATGCTGAAGAGCTTTCTGAAAATAAAGTACGTTGTACCAATCCAAAAACAAAGAAAAATATTTGTTACCTCGGCGAAGATTATAAAAAAGGTGAAAAGCTGTTAAAAAAGGGAATGTTAATAAATGTTCCTCAAATGGCAGTTCTTGCCGGTGCTGGTTATGCTGAGGTTTTGGTATCAAAACGCCCAAAAGTAACTGTAATTGCTACTGGTAGTGAATTGGTTCCACCATCTGAAACACCAAAACCAGGACAGATTCGGAATAGTAATTCCAGCCAGGTGATCACCCAGCTCAAGAAAATGAATCTTGAAATTGTGGATGAACTCATGCTGGTTGACGACTACGAATTGCTCACGAAAAGCTTTAACGCCGCATTGGGAACGAGTGATTTTATCGTTTTCACCGGTGGAGCATCGGTCGGTGATTTCGATTTTATTCCAGAAATCTTGAAAGAACAGGGATTTAAAATATACTGGGATCACACGGGTATTAAGCCGGGTAACCCAATGACTTTTTCAGAAAAGGGAGGCAAGTTTGTTTTTGGACTTTCAGGAAATCCCGTGTCGTCATTTGTGCAATTTGAACTGATTGCCAAACCAACAATCAATAAATTACTGGGAGCCAATTACAATCCCTTGCGTATAAAAGCCCGGATGAATTTTACATTCCAACGAAAAAAAACCAATCGATTGGCAATTATTCCGGTTTTTATTGATGACAATGGAGCCACTTCGGAAATTCCATTTCATGGATCGGCGCATATTAATTCACTGGCTTTTGCAAATGCCCTTCTGGAGGTACCACTGGGAGTTTCCGCCATTCAAACCAATGAATTTGCATATGTACGACCACTTTAACAGACATATCAACTACCTGCGCATTTCGGTAACCGACCGCTGCAATTTCAGGTGCGAATACTGCATGCCGGCCGAAGGTTTACCTTTAAAAAAGCACGAGGATATTCTTTCATTCGACGAAATTACCGACATCGTTAAGGCAGGTGTAAAACTGGGGATTAGAAAACTCCGAATTACCGGAGGTGAACCGTTAGTGCGCAAAGATCTTCCGGAGCTGATAAGTAAGCTTTCTGCTATTCCGGAGATTGAGGATATTGGCATGACCACAAACGGTGTGCTTTTGCCACGTTATGCCAAAGCGTTAAAAGCTGCCGGTTTAAAAAGGGTGAACATCAGTCTGGACACCATGAATCCCGCGAAATTCAAGAAGATTACCCGCGTTGGAGAACTTAACGATGTATTGATGGGAATTGATGCAGCACTGGACGCCGATTTACAACCAGTAAAAATCAACTTTGTTCGCATTCCCGGCGAAAACGAGGAGGACGAACAGAAAGTACGGGAATTTTGCCAAAATAAAGGTTTAAAGCTGCGTTTTATTCGGCAGATGGATTTGCGCACCGGTGAGTTTTATGCCGTAGACGGAGGTTTAGGCGGCATTTGCAAAATATGTAACCGCCTGCGTTTAACTGCCGACGGATTTATCGTTCCATGCCTGCACTCCGGACTGCGTTACAGCACCCGCGAATTGGGCGTTGAAGAAGCATACAACCAGGCCCTTGAAAACAAACCGGAAAAGGGAGTAGGAACCGAATCACACGATTTTTCAAATATTGGAGGATAAAATATGAGCCAATTATCACATATCAACAAAGAAGGAAAAGCCAATATGGTGGATGTGGGTCACAAACCACAACAGGTACGAACTGCCAAAGCATCGGGTTTTATTACCTTGCAGCCCGAAACCATTCGGCTGATAAACGAAAGCCTGATTAAAAAAGGCGACGTAATTACCATTGCTGAAATTGCCGGAATTCAGGCAGCAAAAGAAACATCAAGGTTGATTCCGCTTTGCCATTCACTGCAGCTAACCAAAGTGGAAGTAAAAGCTGAAGTTCAGGAAAATGGCGTTTTGGTAAGAAGTTTGACCAAATGTATTGGGCAAACCGGCGTTGAAATGGAAGCCTTAACCGCAGTAAATATTGCGTTGCTAACCATTTACGACATGTGCAAAGCCGTAGACAAAAACATGGTAATGAGCGATGTAAAACTTGACTTTAAGGAGAAAATATAATACAGAAATGGAAGCACTGACCTGCAAAATAAAATCGCTAAATATTTCGGAGAAAAAAGGCACAATTAAGACTCCGCGTAAAGAATTAAAACTAAACCTGGATGGAATTGAAGGCGATGCTCACGCCGGAAAATGGCACCGACAGATAAGTTTGCTGGCTGCCGAAAGTATTAAAAGTTTTGAAGGAGAACTTGGGCGCGAAATTAAATATGGCGAATTTGCCGAAAACATTACCACTGAAGGAATCGCAGTTCATAAAGCTATGCCCTTTGACCGGTTCAGAGCCGGAAAACTGGAATTGGAAGTTACACAAATTGGAAAAAAATGCCACGGCGATAACTGTGAGATTTTTCAACTGGCAGGTAAATGTGTTATGCCGAAAGAAGGGATCTTTTGCCGGGTACTTAAACCGGGAACTCTTTCGGAAAACGAAGAACTGGAATACATTCCAAAAACATTCCGTATTAAAGTAATTACCCTGAGTGATCGTGCTTTTCATGGCATTTACAAAGACAAAAGCGGGCCACTGCTCGAAAAACTAAGCAAAGACTGGTTTACCTCGAAAACGTATCTATGCGAGACATCTCGAACTGTAATTCCTGACGAAAAAGAGTTGTTGGAAGCTGAACTACAAAATGCTGTTAACGATGGATACGATATTATTTATACAACCGGCAGCACCGGAATCGGGCCACGCGATATTGCTCCTACTATCATTTCCAACTTTATCGATTTAGAGATTCCGGGAATTATGGATCATATCAGGCTAAAATATGGTGCACAAAAACCAAATGCTTTACTTAGCCGTTCAATTGCCGGAGTAAAAGACAAAACGCTGGTATTCTCGCTACCGGGCAGTACCAAGGCAGTAAACGAATATCTAACTGAAATTCATAAAATTCTGATGCATTCATTTCTGATGCTTCATGGAATTGACGGGCATTAAAAGCAAAATATAATTGTAAAAATTTCAACAGCACTCATCACATATCGCTAATTTAATTTGCCGAGGCTGCCAATTCTATTAAATTTGGGCAAAACTTTGCACTATGTTACGATTATCACTACTCCTGATGCTGGTACTTTCATCAGCATCATTTTTATTTGCCCAACCCGATGAAACCAGGAATGAAAGCTGTACCAGCATTATGTTTGGGAAAGATGCCACCGACGATGGCTCGGTGATTACAGCACACACTTGCGACGCCTATTACCGAACCTGGGTAAATTTTGTTCCGGCCCAAAAATTCGATCGCGATACAACACATAAAGTTTATTGGGGAACCATGCACACGCACACTGCATGGAGTATGGACGGCATGGAGTTAAAAGGCGAAATTCCCGAGGCACGCGAAACATACGCTTACTTGAATACGGCCTATCCGTGCATTAACGAAAAACAACTGGCCATTGGCGAAACCACCATCACCGGCAGAAAAGAGCTGCGAAATGAAAACGGTCTTTTCCTGATTGAAGAGCTGGAGCGTATTGCCCTGCAACGTTGCACAAAGGCACGCGATGCCATAAAACTGATTGGTAAACTGATTAAAGAATACGGTTTTGCCGATTATGGCGAATGTATAACCATAGCCGACACAAAAGAAGTTTGGCAGCTGGAAATTTTTGGCGAAGGCCCGGATAAAATTGGTGGCGTGTGGGCAGCACAACGTATTCCGAATGACCACGTGGGAGTTTCTGCCAATATTTCACGAATAGGAGAATTGGATATTAATAATCCGGACTATTATATGGCTTCCGACAATGTTTTTGCTGTGGCAAAAAATCTGGGTTACTGGGATGGAAAAGAACCTTTTAAATTCTGGAAAGCCTACAGCGGCGAAAAACCGTTTGATATTCGTGAGTATTTTGTCTTAAGTTCGATGGCTCCCGGCCTCAACCTGAAGTTCGATGCCCATGAACTTCCATTCTCTGTTAAAGTGGAGAAAAAAGTTGATATTAGCGATGTGTTTGATTTGTATAAACAAACCTACGATGGCACGGAATATGAAATGATACGCAAGCTGAAAGTTGCTCATAAAACAAAGAATGAAAATGGTGAGGAGATAACAGATACAATTATTAGTCCTGCTGCACACCCCTGGATGGCGAAAGATAAGCGCAATTTGATGAATGCTTTGGAAGACAACTCCGTTTATCGTCACCGCCCGATTTCGGTGCAATATTGTTCCTACTCATGGATTGCACAGTTGCGCGACGACCTGCCGGATGAGATTGGAGGCAAAGTGTGGTTCAGTCCCGACATACCACGCTTATCACCGCGGGTGCCTATTTATTGTGGTAACTTGAATTTGCCTGATGCATACAATTATTGCGGTCACAAACATTTTAGCCGGCAATCGGCCATGTGGGCATTTACCCGCGCCAACAGTTTGGCATTGGTAAACTGGGGTGCCGGAAAAGAAATTGTTGAGCCGGAAGTTACCACTTTTGAAAACCAGGTACTCAACGAAACGGAATTTGTTGAAAGTCGTGCCATGGAATTGTTTAAAAAGGACAAGGAAAATGCTGCAAATGGTAATCCTACGCAGCTTTGCCGCGAATATCTTACCGGCTATAGTAACACCTCGTTACGCTCGGCCATAAACCGCTGGTGGGAACTTGGGGATAAACTTTGGGTTGAAATGCGTTGGAAATTTTAGTTGCTTTCCATTCATATAAAGCGAAATAGCAGGAAACATCTCACTGATCTTTACCACTATTTATATTGAAAAAATCAGCTAAAATTTCGCCGTGATCAAATGCCAGTTCTGGCAATTCGTTTAAAGCGAACCATTTCGCATGGGTAGCATCATCGCTGCCTTTTACCGGCTTTTGTTTATCCAATTCCGTTGTATAAACAACAGAAATAGTTCGATGGCGCGGATCACGATTAATAGCGTCGTAGGCGCGAAATTGGTGCATCTTTTTTACCATCAATCCTGTTTCTTCTTCCAGTTCACGAATGCACGCCTGTTCTAAAGTTTCATCCATTTCGATAAATCCACCGGGCAAAGCCCACTTATTTTTATAAGGCTCGCGACCACGCTCAATCAGCAACACCAAAATTTCAATGTCACTTTTCACAAATACTATTGCATCAACGGTTAGCGCTGCGCGTGGATATTTATAGTTGTACATAGTTAAAGTTTAAAGTTTAAAGGCAAAAATAAATGTTGCGGTTAAGCTAGCTACAAGTTTCGATCTGGAGGTCCCCCATCTCATAGTCTTACTATCTCAGTGCTTCTTCAAATTCAATCTCATTCAAACGCAAAGTTTCACAAAGCAAAAACGTTTCGAGTTTCGAGCCACAAGCGCCAAATCAATCGTCACAATGCTTCATCAACATCAATCCCTTCTTTCCACATTTCACTTTTTACGGCCTGTTTTCCAATGTTTTACAACCAGGTACACCGCGGCTACAAAAAGAGCAACATAAATAACAAGTTCGATGTGTTCCATTTTATTCTATTATTTTCTTCATTACACGCATTTTGTGGGTATAACGTTGCGTATCGATATTAAAAATTCCAAACTGATCGACATTATCGATACGCACCTGCCCTGATGCATGAATAATTTTATTGCGTTTCCAAATAATTCCCACATGAACAATATTTCCTTCTTCATCGTCGAAAAATGCAAGATCACCGGGTTCTGCCTCATCAACAAAACTCAAAGCAATTCCTACTTTTACCTGTTCGCTGGCATCACGCGGCAATTTTATACCAATCATTTTGTATATAATTTGGGTAAAACCGCTACAATCAACACCAAACGGCGTTCGTCCTCCCCAAAGATACGGTGCATTAAAATATTTCAGCGCTTGTTTTATGGCAATTTCGCGCGGATTTTTAAGTTTCCCGTAAATAACCTCGCCGGTTGCCAGATAAGTGTCTTGTATTGCTGAAAACTGTTTCAAATATGGTCTCCAAACCGGCAATGTACTTCCGGCTGCCAGCATAAGGTTTTGCTCATCGTTAACAGGAACAATGGTAATAATATCGGATGTTACGGCGGTTGGACTTTTTTCAATTTTGTTTAGTGTACGGCTATTTATCGGCGTAATCATTTTCGTATCAATCCAGCCTTCGTGCCCATCGTAAGCCAGTTTTACGTTAGTCCAGCCAACCATTTGCTCGCGCATTTCAAAGTGTTCGCCAAAAAGAATTTGGGTAACCATTTCGCTTTTTTCCGAAGGCTCAAGCCGAACAGGAATAATACTTAAATTTGAAATGCCGTAGTTCATCAATATTTTCTTAATTTTATTTTGTAAAACAGGAACAACACCTGTTTGATGTGTATAAACACAAAACTAAGAAAAAATGGGCTTTACAAACTTTTCATCAAACCTAATTTGTCAACGAGATATTAAGAGTTTGTTTGAAAAGAAGCCTGTACAAGCGATTGTTATTTAAATCAAAATATCGATATTCGGTGTATGAATAAATTCTTGAGAAGATTAAAAAGCTACACACGGTTACTTTTCCAAATTCTTTTATTTGTGATAACCGCCGCTGCTTTGTACTTAATATTGCCCGGAGAGCCAAAATTTAAGTACGAATACCAGAAAGGATTTCCGTGGCGCCACGAAAACCTGGTGGCACCTTACGACTTTGCGATTTTAAAAACAGCAAACGAACTGAATAATGAAAAAACAGAACAGATTAATTCGCTAGTTCCTTATTTTGCCCACGATACTACCCAAAAAGCCGAGAGTATAGCTCGCTTGCGCCAGGATCTTGCACTCGATATTGACTCGACCAATACGAATAAGAAGAAAATGTTTAATTCGCTATCAACAAAACTAGATGAGCTTTACAGCAATGGCATTTTACTCTTTTCTGTTGATATTTATCAAGAACTGAAAGGTAAAAACGAAATAAATAAGCGTACTGGAAATATCGTTCAAAAAGAAGATATTGACCAACTAAATTCCGAGAAATCGGCTTACAACGCGCTTTTAAACACAAGACAAAAACTAGTTAGCGAAGGAAATAATTTCCCGTGGCTAAACGACCTTGACCTTGAACGGTACATAACAGCAAATCTTTCGTACGACAACGAAACCAGCCAGAAAGAGATTGATGAAATTACCCAATCAATTTCAGCTACACGCGGCATGGTAAAACAGGGACAACGAATTGTACTCGAGGGCGAAATTGTTGATGCTGAAAAATACCAGATGCTGGAATCGTTAAAGGCCAGTTACGAAAAAGAACGCGGAAAAGATGTAAACAGATACATGGTCTCTATTGGTAAAGTGTTACTTATTTCGGTATTAATCAGTTTAATTTTTATATTTCTACTGCTTTACCGGCGCGACATTCTTCAACAGCTAAATAAATTGAGTTTTATGCTCATGCTTATGACGGGCATTATTTTACTGTCGAACTTTATAAATACCTTTCCTAATCTGCACATTTACATGGTTCCGTTTGCAGTATTCCCGATAATGATACGCACTTTCTTCGATTCGCGAACGGCCATTTTTACGCTTATCATCTCCACCTTGCTAATGGGTTTTTATGCACCAAATAATTACGAATTTATACTGCTGGAGGTATCGGCAGGTATTATTGCGGTTTTTAGTCTGAATAAAATGCACCGGCGTGTACACCTGGTATTGGCAGCATTATGGGTATTTTTAACCTACGCGGTTATTTTTACGGCGCTAAACCTGATACATGACGGTACATTTTTATCATATGACTACTCGATGTTAAAGTGGTTTGCTATAAGCAGTGTACTTATTCTGTTAGTTTATCCATTGGTATATATATTCGAAAAACTTTTTGGATTTGTATCAGATGTTACACTGATAGAAATATCAGACAGCAATCAGCCATTGTTGCGCAAACTTGCCGAACAGGCTCCCGGAACTTTTCAGCACTCGATGCAAATTGCCAACCTTGCCGAAGAGGTAATTCTTCGTATTGGAGGAAATCCGTTTTTGGTACGGGCCGGGGCTCTTTATCACGACATTGGCAAAATTGGCCGCCCAAATTTTTTCATCGAAAACCAGGCAGTGGGAATGAATCCTCACGACCGTATCAGCCATTTAAAAAGTGCCGAAGTTATTATTGACCATGTAAAAAATGGTGTGAAAATGGCACAAAAACACAAGCTTCCGGCAGTGATAATTGAGTTTATTGCTACACATCATGGCACTACAAAAGCAAAATATTTCTATCTGAAACACCAGGAACAAAACCCCGACAAGACCGTTGATGCAAATGCATTCGATTACCCGGGGCCTCTTCCACGCTCGAAAGAAGCAGCAGTTGTTATGTTGGTTGACGGAATTGAAGCTGCCTCTCGCAGTATGAAAGAAAAGACACACGAGAACCTAAAGGCGCTTATTGATAGCATGATCGACAAAAAAATTGAAGATAAACAACTGGATGACTCTAATCTTACGTTCAGAGATATTGATACAATTAAAGCAACTCTTTTAGAGAAACTGATAAATATTTACCATATACGAATTGAATACCCCGACGAAAAAAAGGAAAAAAAGAAGTAGGGATAAACGAAAACGCCCTATACTGCGTTAATAAAAATGATGTTGGAACAATTGTGGACGTAACAAAATACATTATGAAAAATTTAGCGACGACAACCATACTGTTTTTTTTAGCCGTGGCAATTTTTATTGGTTGCTCAAAAGATGATCCTAGTCCCGACGGACCGGAGGCTTCGGAATATACAAAAAAGATAAATAAGTTCATTTACGAAGCAATGAATGATATTTACCTTTGGTACGATGAATTACCTGATATTGACTATAAGTACGAAAACGATCCGAAAGCCTATTTTACTAAATTGCTTTATGTAGATGATAAATGGTCGTACATTACCGATGATGTGGATGCACTGGAAGCCAGTTTTGAAGGAACTGAAAAAACATATGGTTGGTCCCTGGCATTTTATAATCTCATTGAGATTCAAAAAATTGTTGCAATAGTTGAATATGTCTATCCTGAAACACCTGCATCAGCAGCAGGATTCAAACGTGGTGACATTTTAATGAAGATAGATGGGAATGACCTTTCGCAATCAAATTATCGTGAATTACTATACAGTGATCAAGCAGATGTTACAATTGGTATTCCGGCTGAAAGCAATATTGTTCCAGATACAACCATTCGCCTCACCTCTTCGGTATTAACCCTTAATCCGGTATTAACAACCAATATTGTTGAACATGATGGCAGAAAAATAGGCTATATTTTTTACGCCCAATTTATTTCAGATTTCAACAATGCACTCGATGAAGCTTTTGCTAGTTTAATAAGCCAGGGAGCTACTGACCTTGTTGTAGATCTTAGATATAATCCGGGAGGAACAATTACTGCAGCGCAACACTTGTGCTCGTGCATTGCTCCTGTTTACGTTGTAGACAACAACAGCATTCTTGTCACTTATAAATGGAATGATAAATACCAGGATTACTTTATCGACCGACAAATTATGAGCCAGGTTGAGGTTTATTTCGACAACCAGGTACCAACAAAAATGGGATTAAACCGGGTTCATTTCCTTACCGGGTCTGGAACTGCATCAGCTTCTGAGCTTTCAATAACAGGACTAAAAGCCTACATGAATGAGGTGGTAACAGTAGGAGATACAACTTACGGAAAATACACGGCATCAATCACGTTAAAACCAGAAGATTATTACAACGAAACTTATAGCGAAGAAATAGCTAACTGGGGCTTGCAACCTATTGTTTTGCGCTATGCCAATGCGGCAGGTGTTACCGATTTTAAAAACGGTTTTGCCCCCGATATTCCGGTTGATGATGATCTGTTTGCCACCTTCCCTCTTGGCGATAAAAACGATCCGCTGTTTAAAGCAGCCATTGAAGACATAACCGGAACACCTGTTGTGGCAATGAAAAGTGCTCCAAAAGTTACTTTCGATTATAAAATATTTGATCGTGGTTTTTCACGCTTCGATGCAAACAAACGGGAAATGCTAATAGAGCAAATTCAATGGCCTGAATAGAAAACAAACAAAGTTTAGTACAAATAAAATAGTACTAAAAAAGGTGCCCGATTGAGCACCTTTTTGTATTTACATTATTTAATTTTTATGGCGTAGGTAATTCCAAATTACTATAATTAAATACGCCACTGTCTTGGTAAGCAATGCCTTGGTAGTCGGTTGCAACAACTTCAAAACGTACCGAATCCAGACCATTTATTCGCAAGCTATTCAAACTAAACGATACATAAGCGGTATACGGAACCGATTCTTCATCTTCGTTGGCATTGTGTCTCAACTCCAGTTGAATGGGCTGATCATCAGCCGTTAGCTCTCCGGGTTCTTTTACCAGGTTTAAAAAATGAGTTTCATTATACCCCCAGTACTTTAGTCTGAAACTCAACAAACTGTCGGTAATCCATGCATCTTCAACAATTATCGGATCGTTACCAATACTATCCTCATTTTCTTCAGTGATATCCAGAATGCCTTTCATCAATACATCACTGATATCGTTTATCTTCACAAAATAGCGTTCTTCTGAACTACTGGTTTCATCTTCATCCAAAATAGTGTAGTTCACCAAAATACGGTCGCCATCAGAAATATTATGGAACCACCCTGAACCTGATGTAGCTGCAGGAACCAGAACATAACCATTATCCATTACCAGGCTTCCAACTCCTTCTCCATCTCCTTTGTAAATTCCAAAACCAATCCAATAATCTCCCAGGGAATAATTATCATCATCATCCAAACAACTGGTAAATGCCACCAGTAATCCCATTAAAATTCCAAATGCTAATTTTTTCATCACTCTTTAAATTTATTTAATCACAGCTGATAGACGAATGAAGAAGAAAAAAGGTTGCGTGGCAAGAATAAAAATATATTGTAGTTTTACGGGTATAATATTTGGCATAGCGTTTGCTATTCACATATATATATAATTACATATAATTTGAACAAATTTTTAGAATTTTAGGTTAATAATAGTAAAACAGAAATAAAATGAAAACAAGATTTATTACTCTCACGATGGCTGTTTTTCTGTTGTTTGGGTACACCTCATGCAATGCAAAAGCAGAGAAAAATAATAGTGAAAAACCGGCAGAATCAGTTTCTGAGGCAGGAAAAGCGACAACCATGTTAACTAAAGAAATATTTCTGGAAGAAATATGGGATTATGAAAATTCACCAAAAGAATGGAAATTCAAAGGTGATAAACCTGCTTTAATCGATTTTTATGCCGATTGGTGCGGACCATGCAGAACAGCGGCTCCTATTTTGGAAGAAGTAGCTACCGAATTTGCCGACAAAGTAACGGTTTATAAAATTGATACACAGGTTGAACGCGAACTGGCTGCTGTGTTTGGTGTAAAAAGTATTCCGGCATTTCTTTACATTCCAATGGAAGGTAAGCCGACAATGGCTTCGGGTATTGCACGTACCAAAGAAGATACCAAAAAGATGTTTAAGGAAAACATTAATACTATTTTACTGAAGAAAGAATAGTGAATTATAAAAGATAAAAAAACAGGCTGTTTGAATTGTCTCAAACAGCCTGTTTTTTTATATGAAAATTATAAGCGATTAAATTTTGTACTATTGAGAAAATCGATGCTTTTATTAATTGCTTCATACATTACAATATCCTCTTCAACAAAACTTACCTTTTTGCGGTACTCTTTAATGAATCGCTCGATAAATGGCGACGATTTTATTGGTCGACGAAAATCCATCGCCTGAGCCGCATTATACAACTCAATCGCCAGAATTTTTTCGGTATTCAAAACCACTTTAAGCGTTTTTGTTGCGGCATTTCCGCCCATGCTAACGTGATCTTCCTGTTCATTCGACGATGGAATAGAATCGACTACACAAGGCGTACAAAGCTGTTTATTCTGACTCACAATTGAAGCGGCTGCATATTGCGGAATCATAAATCCGGAATTTAACCCCGGATTAGCCACCAGAAATTCTGGCAATCCGCGTTCTCCTGAAATCAATCGGTACGTTCTTCGCTCTGAAATACTGCCCAGTTCGCTTATTGCCATTGCCAAAAAATCGAGCGAAAGTGCCAACGGTTCACCATGAAAATTGCCTCCTGAAATGATTAAATCCTCGTCCGGGAAAACCGTGGGATTATCCGTCACCGAGTTAATTTCTGTTTCAATAACCGTTGCGACATAAGTAACTGCATCTTTTACAGCACCATGAACCTGCGGAATACAGCGAAAAGAATAAGGATCCTGAATGTGCTCTTTTTCTCTGGCCTGCATTTCGCTACCGGTTAATACATTTCTGAAATTCTTCGCCGTTTCTGCCTGTCCTTTGTGCGGACGAATACGTTGGATATTTTCCGAAAACGGTTCAATCAAACCATCAAAAGCATCCAGTGACAGTGCTCCGATAATATCGCCCTGATCGATAATCCGAAAGGTTTTTAATAAAGTATAAACGGCGTGCGCACTCATAAACTGTGTTCCATTTAGCAAGGCCAGGCCCTCCTTTGCTTCCAGTGTGATGGGCTCCCACCCCAATTTTTCGAGCACTTTATTCGACTGCTGTTTTTTTCCTTCAAAATTTACTTCGCCTAAACCAAGTAAAGGCAGAAATAATTTTGCCAGAGGCGCCAAATCTCCACTTGCACCAAGCGATCCTTGTTCGCAAACAACCGGTAAAACATCATTATTAAACAGGTCAAGAATTCGCTGCACCGTTATCAACTGCACTGCTGAATTTCCCTTGGAAAGTGCATGTGCTTTCAACAGCAACATCAGCTTTACAACATCTGCCGGTATTTCAGGGCCAATATTACAAGCATGCGAAACCACAAGATTTTCCTGTAATTTACTCAAGCCATCTTTCGAAATCTCGATGTCGCATAATGCTCCAAATCCGGTATTAATTCCGTAAAGTGGTTTATCGGCCTGGGCCAGTTTTTTATCGAGATACTTTTTACTTTTATTAATAAGTTCTATGGATATTTCGGATAGTTTAAGCTTTATATTGTTTTCCAGAATATCCTGAATGATCTCAAAAGTGAGGTTTTGGGGTGTTATTTCGAAAATACGATTTGCCATGATTTAAACTGTAAAATGGTGAAATTTTCAAATGGAAAAATTGATGAATTTTCAAACTGAGGAAATAGACGACAAGTACAGAATTAAACTACTCAATTTATAATTCAGCAGTTTGAAAAGAGAAGAAAATCAACACGTTAATCATGGAAAACGCACGTCTCCCCCAAGGGTTTTTACAAGTCGGTTTGAAAGCGATACAATCATTGCCTCAATATATTTTGGCAATATCGGACAATCTGATCAGCTATTTAAGGATATTTATCAGTTCTTCAGAGCCAAGCAGTTGTTGCTCGCCTGTTTCCATATTTTTTAGGGTAAACTTACTGGCAGCCATTTCATTATCACCTGCCAGAATTACAAACGAAATTTGCTTACGGTTAGCATAAGTCATTTGCTTTTTCATTTTTGCACTTTCGGGAAAGATCTCGGCATTAATACCATTTTCCCGAAGCTGAGCCAAAACCGGCAAACAATACGCTTCTTCTTTTTCTCCAAAGTTCACAAATAACACTTTTGTGGTTTCCAGCGATTCTTCAGGAAAAGCATCTAACTGAACCAGTACATCGTAAATACGCTCTGCACCAAACGAAACACCAACACCCGAAACATCGGGCATTCCGAAAATACCAGTCAGGTCGTCGTAACGGCCACCACCGCATATACTGCCAATTTGTACGTCGTTCGATTTAACTTCGAAAATAGCACCGGTATAGTAATTTAAGCCACGTGCCAGGGTCAGATCAAATTCAACAATTGTATTTAAATCAATGTTTTCGAGGTAGCCAAACGTGGTGCGCATTTCGGCAATACCTTTGGCGCCAATTTTGGTGGCACCAATTACCTCTTCAATTTGAGCCAGTTTTTCAACGGTACTGCCTTCCAATTTTAAAATTGGTTGAAGTTTATCCACAGCATCCTGCGAAATCCCTTTATCCAGCATTTCGGCATTTACCTTTTCCAAACCTATTTTATCCAATTTATCAATGGCAACAGTAATATCCACCATCCGGTCGGCTTCGCCAATGGCTTCTGCAATTCCGGCAAGAATTTTACGATTGTTAATTTTCACCGTCGTATTAATTCCCAATCGTTGAAAAACCTTATCAATAATTTGTACCAATTCCACTTCATTTAGCAAACTGTTACTACCGATTACATCTACATCGCACTGGTAAAACTCGCGGTATCGCCCTTTCTGTGGTCGGTCGGCACGCCAAACCGGTTGAATCTGGTAGCGTTTAAACGGGAAAGCAATATCATTTCGGTATTGCACCACGTACCGGGCAAAAGGTACTGTTAAATCATAACGTAATCCTTTCTCCGAAAGCTTCGAAGTGAGTTTATTCGAGTTTTTCTCGTCCAGCATTTCCTGCGGAACTTTCGAAATAAAATCACCTGAATTCAAAATTTTAAACAGCAGCTTATCCCCCTCTTCGCCATATTTCCCCATTAAAGTGGAAAGGTTTTCCATTGCCGGTGTTTCAATGGGTTGAAATCCGTATAAACGAAAAACAGCTTTAATGGTATTGAAAATATAGTTTCTTCTCACCATTTCTGCCGGTGAAAAATCTCGGGTACCTTTTGGTATCGAAGGTTTTTGTGCCATCGTTTTAAAATTTTATAAGGCTGCAAAAGTAAACAATTCTGTTTAAACAAACAGAGCATGTGAAGAGGAATGAACTGGTAATTAATATTATTGCAAAAAGCGGATGGTAAAAGGGTATTTATAAGGCGTTCCGTTGCTTGCCGATACCGATGCAACAATTACCAAAACCAGCCAGGCAATTCCGAATCCGACCAACATTAAAATACCAATTCCCACAATAATAAAAATGATTGAAATGAAAAAGATGATTGACCAGGTAATCTGAAAATTAAGCACTTCCTTGCCCTGTTCATTTACAAATTCATATTCATCTTTCTTTATAAGATAAATAATTAGGGGGCCAATTATATTACCGGCTACCGGCAAAATAAAAGTTGCCAAAGCTGCTATATGAACGAACATTCCCCATTGGCGTTCCTTAGGATCATCTATAATTCGATGCATTTTTTCAGTTTTTAGATCAACTAAACTAACGATTTTTTGTTTATTCGTGCAATATTTAAACAGGTAGAATTAATTTAAAATGGAAGACCAAAAAAAGAAGGCCGATACGGAAGAATCTACAAACAACTAAGCGAGCTGGTATTAAAAAGTAATAACACGCAGGCACGAATGGCAACCATAATTGCAGTGCTCCACCATAAAATGGATTACTTTTTCTGGACGGGATACTACCTAATTGAGGATGGAGAAATGACTGTAAACTCCTACCAGGGGCCTGTTGCCTGCCAGATATTGGAAAAAGATAAAGGTGTTTGCTGGGCTGCTTTCAACAAAAAAGAAACAGTTATCGTTGAAGATGTGCACGCATTCCCGGATCACATTGCCTGCGATGCACGCTCGAATTCAGAGATAGTAGTTCCGCTTAAAAATAATGCCGGTGAAATAATTGGTGTTTTGGATATCGACAGCTCGGAAAAGGATGCTTTCTCTGATGTGGATGCACGCTGGCTAGAGAAAATTCTGGAATTAATTTGGAGCTAATCTTCTCATTCAGCAATACAAGGTTTAATTTTACCCAATTTAAGTTTTATCATGAAATTAATATATACAACAATTGTTTTACTAATTGGCTTTTTACTGGCAATTCAGGGAAGTATTAATACCCAACTAACGACCTATTTAAAACACCCGATGCAAGGAGCTTTAATAAGTTTTTTTGTGGGTTTTCTGGCACTTCTCGCATTAAATTTCATATTTAAAACAGAAGTTCCAAACTGGGGGCATTTAAATACGGCTCCATGGTATGTATTTGCGGGCGGCTTGCTGGGAGCAATTTTTGTTTCGTCGGTTATCTTTTTCATACCAAAGATTGGCGTCACCACCGTTTTGGCGGCGTCTATTGCCGGACAACTCATTGCAGCTTCTGTTATTGATCATTTTGGGTTTTTCGGTTTGGACCAGCACCCCGTTTCAATGGGTAAAATCGGAGGAATTGTTTTATTAGCCTTTGGCATTTTCCTTATCCAAAAATATTGACAGAAGCCCCATTATAAAATGGTATCCAACTGGTTCGAATCCAAATATTCGGATTCATTTGAATTAAACCACACTAAAAGTAATCACCCGGTGCTAACTATTTATTTCATACTTTTGCAACCGGATGGAAAGCAAACGATTAAATAAGGCCATTTCGGAAACCGGCTATTGTTCGCGACGCGAAGCCGACCGACTAATTGAAAGTGGGAAAGTAAAAGTTAATGGAGAACTGGTTGGTCTGGGCGTTCAGATAACAGCAAATGATCGGATTGAAGTTGATGGACAAATCATTACCAAAGAAGTTCCGAATATCTACCTTGCTTTTCATAAACCCGTTGGAATTACCTGTACCACTGACACAACCAAGAAAGATAACATCGTTGATTTTATCAATTTCCCGGAGCGCATCTTCCCCGTGGGACGGTTAGACAAACCCAGCGAGGGACTCATTTTTATGACCAACGACGGCGATATTGTAAACAAAATACTTCGCGCCGGCAATCAACACGAAAAAGAATACATTG
This sequence comes from Draconibacterium halophilum, assembly GCF_010448835.1. Classification (NCBI taxonomy): domain Bacteria; kingdom Pseudomonadati; phylum Bacteroidota; class Bacteroidia; order Marinilabiliales; family Prolixibacteraceae; genus Draconibacterium; species Draconibacterium halophilum. The sequence goes on along the minus strand of NZ_CP048409.1, from coordinate 2,167,001 downwards.
TAAGTGTAAACCGAAAAATCACCCAGTCATTTATCCGGCAAATGAGCAATGGAGTCCCCATTCTTGATACGGTTACAAAAAAATGCCAGGTGGAACGCATCAACGACTTTACTTTCAATATTGTTTTGACACAGGGCCTGAATCGGCAAATCCGAAGGATGTGCTCACATCTGGGCTATGAAGTTACCCGATTAAAACGTGTTCGAATTATGAATATAAAACTTGGCAAACTAAAACGCGGAGAATACCGCCATTTTACGCCTGATGAGCTAAAACAAATCAATCGTTTGGTTGCCAACTCCAGCAAAACAGAAGAAGCTTCGGAAGATTAAACGAACCTTCCCCCGTCAATACAACAACCATTATTCTCGTATTACATTTAAGTTTTTTTGTGAATTGTTTGCGCACTCAATCACAAACTTTTTACGAATAAAACTGTTTATTTGCAACGACTTAAAAATTGATTTAGAAGCCATTATATGAGAGCGAGTGCAATGTTATTAATTCCCCTGTTATTTTTTATGCTACTGGTGGATATATACACCTATCGCGGCATAAAACCGCTACTCGCTAAGCTCAAAAATAAGCTTTTAAAACAGTCATTGAGCATACTTTTCTGGGGGATATCAATTGTTATTTTTGCAGGCTTTTGCCTGTTTATGTTCGGGATAAAGCATGTAAAACAGTCCGACACCTATATTTATGTCGGCTACCTTGTTGTAAGTTTTGCCTTGTTTTATATCCCCAAATTTGTATTCATCATATTTGTATTATTAAAAGATATCCAGTTACTAATTCAAAAGATTTTTAACTGGCTAAAGAGAAAAAAGAATAAAGGTTTAACACCAAATAATTCGGGAAGGAAAATGGAGAGAGCAGAGTTTTTATATCAAATGGGACTGGTTTTAGCAGCTGTCCCATTTGCATCAATTCTTTATGGAGTAACAAAAGGGAAATTCAATTACCGCGTAATGCGCGAAAGTTTACATTTTGAGAAATTGCCAAAATCATTTCGTGGATTAAAGATTGTTCAGATATCGGATATGCACCTGGGGAGTTTCAATAAAAAATTCGACCAGGTAGCAAAAGCCGTTGAGTTAATTAATGAACAAGAAGCGGACATTCTTTTGTTTACCGGCGACCTGGTAAATAATTTTGCGGAAGAAACCGAGGGCTGGGCACCAGTTTTATCGCAACTAAAAGCCAAAATTGGTAAATATTCTGTACTTGGTAATCACGACTATGGCGATTATTCGGAATGGAAATCGGAAGCCGAAAAAGAGAAAAATCTTGCGGCAATCAAGAAATTTCATCAGAAAATTGGTTTTCGCTTGTTGTTGAATGAAACAGAAACCATCTCGATAAACAACGAAGAAATAGCATTGGCAGGAGTTGAAAACTGGGGAAAACCACCGTTTCCACAGCACGGTAATTTGAAAGAAGCACTGAAAAGTACTGACGACCAATCGTTCAAAATTTTAATGAGCCACGATCCTTCGCACTGGGACGAAGAAGTAATAAAAACCACCGATATTGATCTAACATTTTCGGGACATACACACGGTATGCAATTCGGTATTGAACGTGCCGGAATAAAATGGAGCCCCGTACAATACAAATATCCGCGCTGGGGTGGATTGTATCGCGAGAACAAACAATTTCTATATGTAAACCGCGGTTTCGGATACATTGGTTTCCCGGGAAGAATTGGCATGCCCCCGGAGATTACTGTAGTGGAATTAACTTAAAAAGAAATCTTCTTTTTATTCTCCCTATTTGGAGCCACTTCCCGCTCAAATTTCTCTAATTTATTGTACATTGCCCTATAAACAAAATCAACAATGAAGTTAAGTCCGCGCATACAATTTCTCATAAAAAATGGATTGAAAGGCTTTGTATGGCTGCTCGTTATTTTAGCCGCATATTTCATTTTTAAAGAACTTGTACTTTCATATACTCCCGATGCCTGGATCGATAAAATATATGCTAAACCAATGATGGTTTACCTGGCCTATTGTTTTTCGGAGTTTTTCTTCGGACTTATACCTCCCGAGCTATTTATGATTTGGGCCATAAATAAAGATACCATTGCGCATTATTTTATGAACCTCACCTTTTTTGCGGTAGTCTCCTACATAATGGGTTATGCCACATTCTTAATTGGCCAGTTTTTCTATAAACGAGCTGGTTTTAAACGGTTCCGAAATACGCTTTTAAAAGAACAATGGCCATTACTAAAAAAATATGGTTTATTCCTGATAATTGTAGCGGCACTCACTCCAATTCCCTGGTCGGCAGTGAGTTTATTAGTTGGTTCAGCCGGTTACCCCTCAAAACGCTACCTGAAATATGCGCTATTCCGCTTTTTGCGCTTTGCGATATATGGTTACATTATTTTTCAAACGCATAATATTTAGTCTCCTGTAAAACATACATTCTTCTCTTTTGTTAATAGTAACAAAAGTCAAGTAATGTTTGAGAAACTAAAAAAGAGATGGAATCTTACCAGCAACTTTCAGGTAGTAATCATACTAATTGTTTTTTCCATAACAGGAAGCGCTGCACTGTACGTTCGTAAAGGTATTTTCGATCTGATAGGCATAACCGAGGCAACCAGCCTTTGGATAAAGGTACCACTATACATTGTAACCGTTGTTCCGGCTTACCAGGTTCTGTTTTTACTATTTGCTTCAATTTTTGGGCAATTCAGATTTGCCTGGGAGTTCGAGAAGAAAACTTTTTCACGATTAATTCCTAAGAAGAAATGAGAACACTCACACTACTAGTAATACTATTAATTTATTCAAACAGTTCTATGAGTAAAGATTTGCAAAAAGCCACACTTGGCGGAGGATGTTTTTGGTGTACCGAAGCCATTTATTTAGAGTTAAAAGGGGTTGTTGATGTAAAACCGGGTTACAGTGGCGGCCACGTAAATAACCCAACATATAAGCAGGTTTGTGAGGGAACAACCGGCCATGCTGAAGTAGTGCAGATTACTTTTGATACAGGAGTGGTGAGCTTCTCCGAAATATTAGAAGTATTTTTTATGACACACGATCCAACAACGCTGAACCGACAAGGCAACGATATTGGTCCGCAATACCGTTCCGCAATTTTCTATCATAACGAAGAGCAAGAGGACATTGCAAAACGTGTTATTGACCTTTTTGAAAAAGAAGAAGTTTACAGCAAACCAATTGTTACCGAAGTTACTGAATTCGAGAAGTTTTATATTGCCGAAGATTACCATATAAACTATTATGCGCGCAACAAAACGCAAGGTTATTGTCAGTTTGTAGTAGCGCCGAAACTGGAGAAATTCAAGAAGATTTTTAAAGATCAGTTGAAGAAATAATCGGTTTCAACCAAAGTGTTACTCATGAAAAGAATTGTTTTTGCATTTTGTCTTTTAACCATTGGCTTTGCAGTTTCGGCACAGGATCAACGCGAATTCTCCTACACCGAAGGCGACACCACCTACACCATGAAACGTTATGTTTTTATGCTGCTTGAGAGTGGAGAAACAAAAAGTAAGGACTCAACTGAAGCAGCCTATTACCAGCAAATGCACATGGCACACTTAAATAAGTTGGCAGAAAGCGGGAAACTTATTGTAGCTGGTCCGTTTGAAGGAGGTGGCAATCACCGGGGACTATTAATCTTTGATGTTGAAACAGTAGACGAAGCTTTGAAACTGGAAGGCGAAGATCCATCTGTAAAAACAAACCGGCTAAAAATGAATGCTTTTTATTGGTGGGGTGCTAAAGGCACGGTTATCAACTAATAATACTCCTTTGCCAAACTATATCTCTTCAGGAGTAATAATATTTTTTCAGAAAAAATCCTCCTCGCAGGGTTGTGCAAGGTCTCCCTTCCTAAAAAGTTGGCAGCTGCAAAATTGCGGGGGCTTATCCTACACAAAAAGTTAGTAGTCGCAGAATTGCAGGAGCCAATCTTTTGCAAAAGTTTCCCTCTCGCTGAGTTGCAGGAGCATTTCCGACAGAAAAAGTAAGCTCTCGCTGATTTGCAGGAGCAAAACCTACGCCTCAGGTTGGCTCTCGCAGAATTGCGGCTGGCAATCCGACGGAAAAAGTTGTTAGCCGCAGATTTGCTAGAGCTTGTATTTCACCACCTTACGTGTTTTCACAAAAAAAAGACCTTCAAGGTTTTGAAAACCTTGAAGGTCTGAATACAAAAAAAACCGGAAGTACAAACCCCCGGTTTTCATATATCTTTTGAAATTGATCTACAATTCGCGAATCCAGATATTACGGTAACTCACCGGATTTCCATGGTCTTGCAACTGAATAACATCGGCACCATGTTTTTCAACACTGTACTCAGGAATACCAATGTATTCTGTTGGTCCGCGCAATTTTGAATTGTTTTGAACCAAAACACCATTGTGCAGAACGGTTACAGTTGGCGGTGTAAAATACGTACCATCGTCGTTAAAACGTGGTGCTGTGTAAATAATGTCGTACACTTGCCACTCGCCCGGGCCTTTGCAGGCATTTACAAGCGGTGCATGTTGTTTGTACAAACTTCCGGCTTGTCCGTTACGGTAAGTACGGTTATTGTAATTATCCAATACTTGTACTTCGTAGCGTTTCTGTAGAAATACGCCGCTGTTACCTCGTCCCTGGCTTTCACCAACTACCTCAGCAGGCGATCTCCACTCAATGTGCAATTGAAAATCGTCAAACACACGCTTTGTCTGGATGATTCCGGTCCCTCTTTCCACCGTGACAGAACCATCAGCTACTTTCCAGCCAACAGGGCCGCCTTCACCGTTAGTCCATTCGCGATCGATATCAACGCCATCAAACAATACAATTGCATCCGATGGAGCATCAGCGGGCGTTTCTCCCGGTGTAATTGTTGGTACTTCCGGATCCCATATTTCCGTCATTTCCGGCACCATTTCCGGCATCTCCTCCTGAGCTACCGCACAAACAGCTGCAAACAGCAGCGCGACAGTTAAAATTTTAAATTTCATTTTTGTTGATTTAGGTATTTTTATTTTACGCGCTAAGCGGTTCAAAATCGCTTAGCGCATTTTCTTCTTACAATCCAAGTTCTTCCATTATGGCATCAATCTTGGCATCGGCTTTTTGCTCTTCTGCATCAAAATCTTCGCGCGATTTCAATTCGCCGGTTACCTCAAAATAAAACTTAATTTTAGGCTCTGTACCTGATGGGCGAACCGAAATCTTTGTTCCATCCTGTGTAAAAAACTGCAGTACGTTTGAAGTAATTTTCTGATCGATTTTCTTTTCCTTGACGGTAATCAGATTTTTTGCAACTAATGTTGAATAATCTTTTATCCATTCCATTGGCGAGCCCCCCAATTCTGTTGGAGGATCGTTGCGGAATTTCGTCATAATCTGTTGAATTTCTTCGGCACCCGATTTCCCTTTACGAACCACGTATTTCATTTTCTCGCGCGAAAAACCATATTCAAGGTAGATATCCTGCAATAATTCGTACAATGTTTTTCCCTGATCGATTGCCCAGGCAGTAATTTCTGCCATTAAAGCACATGCCGAAACAGCGTCTTTATCACGAACAAAATCAGATGGCATAAAACCAAAACTTTCTTCGCCGCCACCGATGTATTTTTTCACGCCTTCGTTATCGCGAATTACCTCGGCGATGAATTTAAATCCAGTGTAAACATCAAAATATTCGATATTGTTTCGGCGGGCAACTTCGGCAATCATCTCGGTAGAAACAATTGTTTTCACCACAAACTCATTTCCTTTCAGCATGCCTGCTTCTTTCATTTTTACAATAATGTAGTAGAAAAAAAGCAATGCTGTTTGATTACCGTTTATAATAATGTATTCTCCTTTATCGTCTTTCACCACAACACCAATCCGGTCTGCATCCGGGTCGGAAGCCATTACAACATCAGCATCAATTTCTGCGGCTTTTTTCATGGCCATTTCCATAGCTGCAGGTTCTTCCGGGTTAGGTGAAACTACTGTTGGAAAATCTCCACTCACCACATCCTGCTCCGGAATATTGAAAATATTGGTAAAGCCAAATTCGCGTAAGGCAGCAGGAATTAATTTCACTCCTGTTCCGTGAATTGGTGTGTAAATAATTTTAATGTCTTTGTGGCGTTCAACCACATCAGGAGAAATGGAAACCTTTTTTACTTCAGCAAGAAATTTATTGTCCATCTCCTCGCCCAGAATTTCAATCAACTCATCCGGGCCATCGAACTTAATATCTTCAGGTTTTATTTTTGCAACCTCATTAACAATGTTTACATCGTGTGGGCCAACAATTTGCGAACCATCTTCCCAATATGCTTTATAACCGTTGTACTCTTTTGGGTTGTGCGATGCCGTAAGAATGATACCACTCTGGCACCCCAACTCACGAATGGCGTATGATAATTCCGGAGTCGGTCTCAGATCATCAAACAGGTACGCTTTAATTCCATTGGCAGCAAAAATCTTTGCACTGGTTTCAGAGAACAGACGACTGTTGTTCCGACAATCGTGACCAATAGCTACTTTTATCTCATCAAGATCAGCAAAATTCGTCTTCAAATAATTACTTAACCCTTGTGTTGCAGCACCAACAGTGTATATATTCATGCGGTTGGTGCCAACGCCCATAATGCCGCGAAGACCGCCGGTTCCGAACTCCAGACTGCGGTAAAAAGAATCAATCAGCTCTGTGGGATCTTCGGCATCAAGCAATGCCTGAACCTGAGCTCTTGTTTCTTCATCATAAGTATCCGAAAGCCACTCCTGTGCTTTCGCTCTTACTTCCATTAATTCTTGATTTTCCATGGTCGTTATTTTATCAGTTTCTTTAAACAAATTTTCAGACTATCGCGCCAATAAGGCACTTCCAACTTATAAGTTTCTTTAATTTTAGCTTTATTCAACACACTGTAGGCCGGACGTTTCACAGGGCTTGGAAAATTCTCCGAGAGTACTGGTATTGCCTTACAATCCACACCCGAAATTTCGAAAATTGCCAAAGCAAAATCGTACCAACTGGTCACTCCCTCGTTGGAGTAATGATAAATACCCGGTACAAAATTTTCGCTTTCGGCTATTTTTAAAATGGCCTGTGCCAAATCGGCTGCGTATGTTGGCGATCCCACCTGATCGAAAACTACGCCCAGCTCCTCTTTTTCTTTACCAAGACGAAGCATGGTTTTTACAAAGTTATTCCCAAATGCGGAATACAACCAAGCTGTTCTGACTATAACTGTTTCAGGATTTTCAGCCCGACAGTTTTGTTCGCCTTCCAACTTTGTTCTTCCGTATGCTCCATTCGGGGCAACCGCATCTGTCTCTTCATAAGGAAAATGCCCATCTCCGGCAAAAACATAATCGGTTGATACATGAATAAACTTTGCACCGTTGGCTTTCGAATATCTTGCCAGAAATTTGGGCGCCAGTGCATTTACTTTTTGTGCATTTTCAAAATCCGACTCCGCCTTGTCAACAGCGGTGTATGCTGCACAATTAATTACCAGATCAAAACCATTATCATCAAAATAGTTTTTCACCTGCTCTTCATCTGTAATATCCAACGAATCAACATCGGTAAAAACAAATTCCCATTCAGGATAATTTTCACTTAATACGTTTAATTCATTACCAAGTTGTCCGTAAGCTCCTGTTATTAATATTTTCATCGCTGCTAATACACAAAATTCATTTGAGCCTTTTCAAACGCCGGAGCATTCTGATCTTTTTCCGATACAACAGACTCTTCTTTTTTCAACTGCCAGTCAATCCCTAAAGTTTCATCAAACGGATTAATCGATCTTTCGGTTTCGCGATTGTATAAGTTATCACATTTGTAGGTAAAAATAGCTGTTTCGCTTAAAACCGAGAAGCCATGAGCAAAACCGCGCGGCACATATAACTGTTTCTTATTCTTTTCGTTGAGTTCAACTCCAAACCACTTCCCAAAAGTGGGCGACCCTTTTCGCAAATCAACAACAACGTCGTAAACACTTCCTTGTATAACACGCACCAATTTTGCCTGTGCCGCATCGCCCAATTGATAGTGCAAACCTCTTACTACGCCTTTTGTCGAGCGTGATTCGTTATCTTGTATAAATGGTCTTTCAATTCCTGCTTCCAGGTACCTTTTTTGCTGAAAAGTTTCGAAAAAATAACCTCTGTCATCTTCAAACACCCGCGGTTCAATCACTACCAATCCGGGGATTCCCGTTTGTACTATATTCATCCCTTAACTAAAATGTAAATGCTTTTTTTTCGGCTATTTTCAATAAATATTCGCCGTATTGATTTTTACTGAGCGGTTTGGCCAAATCAATCAGTTGCTCTGTGGTGATGTAGCCTTTTTTCCAAGCAATTTCTTCAATGCACGAAACTTTCAAGCCTTGTCGTTGCTCAATAGTTGATATAAAGTTTGATGCCTGCAACAAACTGTCGTGTGTACCTGTATCTAACCATGCGAATCCACGGCTCAGTAGTTTTACATTCAAACGTTTTTCCTGAAGATACAAACGATTAAGGTCGGTAATTTCAAATTCGCCTCTCTTCGATGGTTTTAAGCCTTTTGCTTTTTCAACTACATCGTTGGAATAAAAATAAAGGCCGGTTACCGCATAATTCGATTTTGGTTCGTCTGGTTTTTCCTCGATACTAATTACTTTACCATTATCATCGAACTCAACCACCCCGTAACGGTCCGGATCATTTACATAGTAACCAAAAACAGTTGCTCCGTCTTCCATAGTTGCAGCCTGTTCCAAAATCTTTCTGAACTTATAACCATAGAAAATATTGTCGCCAAGAATCATACAAACGTTATCGTCGCCAATAAACTCCTCGCCTAAAATAAATGCCTGCGCCAAACCATCGGGCGATGGCTGGATTTTATACGACAGTTTCAACCCCAGTTGCGACCCGTCGCCAAATAATTTTTCATACAAACCAATATCCTCAGGCGTTGAAATGATTAGTATCTCACGAATACCTGCCAGCATTAAAACCGACAAGGGATAATAAATCATGGGTTTATCGTAAACCGGAATGATTTGTTTTGAGATAGATCGTGTAATTGGATAAAGACGAGTTCCGGAACCGCCGGCTAAAATTATTCCTTTCATTCTGTATGGTTTATTTATTTTATCGCTAATCTGATTTACTTTATCATCATATAAAATTAGAAAAAGAGTATAAAAGTAAGGCTCCAAAAGTAAATAAAAGAAACTCGGATTGCAATTGAAAAACACAGCATAAAACTATAGTATCTTAATCCTGATAGAAAATTGTATTAAAACCCACTCAATTTGCCTCTATTTCAACAAAATAACATGAATCTTTTGTTTTAATAGAATTTAGTTTTAATTTTGCGCGCGCAATTTTTAACAAATATAAAGTCTAACTCATTAATTTAATTAAAATTACATGACTGAAGAGAAGAAAAAAGATCTTGAACAAGAAGTGCCAGAAACTCCTGTTCAGGAAGAAAAAAAAGAGGTAGTTGAAGAAACTACAGAAGCTCCGGTTGAAGAAACTGTAGCTGAAGAAAAAGCGGAAACTCCGGTTGAAGAAACTGTGGTTGAAGAAAAAGCTGAGGCTCCGGTTGAAGAAACTGCGGCTGACGAAAAAGTGGACGCTCCTAAAGCAGAAGCAAAAAAAGAAGAAAAAACCGTTGAAACAACTGCAGAAGCAGATACTGATTTCGACTGGGACAGCCTTGAAGAAGGAAGAGACGCTTATTCTAAAAAAGAAAGAGGCAGTCTTGAAAATCTTTACAACGACACGCTGAACACTGTTACAGAAAAAGAAGTTCTGGAAGGGACTGTTATTTCTTTAACCAAACGCGAAGTAGTTGTTGACATAGGTTACAAGTCGGACGGTATTGTTAGCTTAAACGAATTCCGCTACAATCCAGAGTTGAAAGTAGGCGACAAAGTAGATGTTTACATCGAAAGTCTTGAAGATAAAAAAGGACAGATGATCCTTTCGCACAAAAAAGCGCGTGCAACCCGTTCTTGGGAGCGTGTTAACGAATCGCTTGAAAACGATGAAATCATCAAAGGATACATCAAATGCCGTACTAAAGGCGGTATGATCGTTGACGTATTTGGCATTGAAGCATTCTTGCCAGGTTCGCAAATTGATGTTAAACCTATCCGCGATTACGATATTTACGTTGGTAAATCAATGGAATTCAAAGTGGTTAAAATCAACCACGAATACCGTAACGTTGTTGTTTCACACAAAGCACTTATTGAAGCTGAGCTTGAACAACAGAAGAAAGAAATTATCGCTAAACTTGAAAAAGGTCAGGTACTGGAAGGAACCGTTAAAAACGTTACTTCATACGGTGTATTTATGGACCTTGGCGGTGTTGACGGATTGATCCACATCACTGACTTGTCTTGGGGACGTATTTCTCACCCAAGCGAGATTGTTGAATTAGACCAGAAACTGAACGTTGTTATCCTTGATTTTGATGATGACAAAAAACGTATCGCTCTTGGTCTGAAACAATTAACTCCTCACCCATGGGATAACCTGGATTCAGAGTTGAAAGTTGGCGACAAAGTAAAAGGAAAAGTTGTTGTTATTGCCGACTACGGTGCATTCGTTGAGATTGCCCCCGGAGTTGAAGGTTTGATCCACGTTTCAGAAATGAGCTGGAGCCAGCACCTGCGCAGTGCACAAGACTTCTTAAGCGTTGGCGACGAAGTTGAAGCAGCAATTCTTACTCTTGACCGCGACGAACGCAAAATGTCGTTGGGTATTAAACAACTGAAAGAAGATCCTTGGTCGAAAATTGATACAGAATACGCTGTTGGAAGCAAGCACGCTGCAAAAGTGCGCAACTTCACAAACTTCGGTGTATTTGTAGAAATTACTGAAGGTGTTGACGGTTTGATTCACATTTCAGACCTAAGCTGGACGAAAAAGATCAAACACCCATCAGAATTCACAGCAATTGGTGAAGAAATTGAAGTTGTAGTACTTGACATCGACAAAGACAACCGTCGTTTAAGTTTGGGACACAAACAGCTTGAAGAAAATCCATGGGATGTATTCGAAACCATTTTCACTGCCGATTCAATCCACGAAGGAACTGTGGTTGAATTGCTGGACAAAGGTGCTGTTATCGCACTTCCTTATGGTGTTGAAGGATTCGCGACTCCTCGTCATCTTGTAAAAGAAGACGGTACCTCCGTTAAGCAAGACGAAAAACTTGATTTCAAAGTTATCGAGTTCAACAAGTCTGCAAAACGAATCATTGTATCTCACTCACGTATTTTCGAAGATGTAAAACGCGCAGCTGAAGGCGAACAACGTAAAGCTCAAAAAGGCAATACAAAACGCGCCATGAAATCAGTAAGCGAAAATGTCGAAAAAACTACGCTTGGTGACGTAAGTGATTTGGCTGCTTTGAAAAAGCAAATGGAGAAAGACGAGAAAAAAGATAAATAAGCACTTGGTGTATGTAATTTGAATTTCGTAAATTGAAGCATGGCATTCGATATTCGGAAAAACGAGAAGTATACCTTAGTTAAGGTAAACGTTGACAGATTAGACACCAACAATGCGCCCGACCTGAAATCGGAGCTGGTAGTTATTAATAACAATGGTGAGAAAAACATCATTCTTGACCTGAGTAGTGTTAGTTACTGCGATTCGTCAGGATTAAGATCAGTTTTAGTCGCCAACCGGTTATGCGAAGATGCAATAGGAACTTTTATCCTTTGCGGTTTGCAGCCCGATGTAGAGAACCTGGTACAGATTTCGATGCTTCATACCGTTTTGCTAATTACCGAAACGGTTGAAGAAGCAGAGGAGTTATTGGAAAAGAAAGAAAACCTGTAGTTACAGAATGTCTTTCGAATTAACCATACTGGGTAGTAATTCAGCATTGCCGACTTCTAATAGATATCCAACAGCCCAGGTACTTGAAGTACCTGGGCGTTGTTTTTTAATAGACTGTGGCGAAGGAACCCAAATACAACTGCGACGAAATAAAATCAGTTTCAGTAAGATCCAGCATATTTTTATCTCACATCTGCATGGCGACCATTATTTTGGATTAATTGGTTTGCTATCGACCATGAATCTGCTGGGTGTAAAAAGCGATGTGCACATTTATGCTCCCTCTGAGCTAAAAGCACTTATTAAGCCTCAGCTCGATTTTATTCGTGGAGAAATGAGCATAAACCCTGTTTTCCATCCGCTAAACCAGAAAAAACCTCAAACGATATTTGAGAATAAAAACGTTGAAGTGCTTTCGTTTCCGGTAAAACACAGCATCCCTACTTTAGGCTTTTTGTTCAGAGAAAAGCAAAAACAAGCCAACATTAAAAAGGAAATGATAACGTATTACAACATTCCGCTGGCAAAAATAAAGGATATAAAAGCAGGCGCTGATTTTGTAACTGAAGAAGGAAAGCTGATTACGAACGAAAAACTTACGATTCCCGCACCAAAACCAAAATCGTATGCATTTTGCACCGACACAGCTTTTCATCCGCCAATTGCAGAAATTATTGATGGTGTGGATATGCTTTACCACGAAGCTACATTTTTGGAAGAGCTAAAAGATTTGGCTGAAAAAACACTCCACTCTACTGCCCGTCAGGCGGCAGAAATGGCAAAACTTAGTAAGGCTTCAAAACTATTGATTGGTCATTTTTCAAGCCGTTTTAAAAAATTGGACGACTTTAAAAACGAAGCCCGTGAGGTTTTTGAAAATACAGAACTGGCAACCGAAGGAAAGAAATACGTGATCTAAAAGCCTTCTTCTCCGTCGAAAAATCCTTTATCGAAATTCACCAGGTATAATTTTTCTGCTGGACGCGTAAAAGCGGTGTATAACCAACGGTAGTATTCCGTGTCAAGCATATCTTCCACCAGGTAGCCATGATCGACAAAAACAGCTTTCCACTGCCCGCCCTGCGCTTTATGACAAGTTAATGCATATGCATATTTTACCTGCAATGCATTAAAATGCGGATTCTCTTTGATCTTTTCCCAACGTTCTTTTTTGTTTCGGATGTCCGGGTAATCTTCAGAAACAGCTTTAAACAACTCGCGGTTGCGTTCAGACGGAAAAGATGCCGTCTCAATACTCAGCGTTTCCAAAAAGATTTTGCAATCCAGTTCCACATCCTCGTAGTCGACAAAACGCAAACACACATCAGCAAAGCGAAATCCATACAACTCTTCATATCCGTATATCGAAATGATTTCGGCTATATCGCCGTTAGCTATAAAATCCAGCTTGGTATCTTCGTCGGGCCAGAAATAATTATTTTTAACCACCATCACTAAATCGCCACGTTCAATCTCATTCTCTTTGTACAAAATTGAGCCACGTATACCTTTATTAAAAAGATTAGCACGTTTATTTGAGCGGGTAACTACCGTGGTATCAAAAAAACCATACTTGTCGTAACACGATGAAATTGTTTCAATAAGCTCACCTCCCGAAATGCGCTCAACATCAGGAAAATTTTGTGTTTCGATTGGAAAAAAACCTTCGTGATGGTGTTCTGCAATAATATTTCGCATTTCCGTGGCATTGTTTAAAATACCAGAACCTTCCGCCTGACGTACAACGTCTTTCAGTTCCACTTCGCTTACCGAAAAACCATACTGCTCCAGGCTAAAGGCTTCCAGCGCCGGACTGATAGTTAAACCTACCGGAGGTAACTGTGCAGTATCACCAACTAAAACGAGATGACAATTCTCGCCTGAATAAACGTATTCGAGTAAATCATCAAGCAATCGACCGCTACCAAAAACTGCATTCTCACTCATCTCATTAGATATCATTGATGCCTCATCAACAATAAAATAAGTATTCTTGTACAAATTCTTATTCAAAACAAAACGCCCCATTCCATCCGACGTTGATTGTTGCCTGTATATTTTTTTGTGAATAGTAAAAGCAGGCATTCCTGAATATGAAGCCATTACTTTTGCCGCACGTCCTGTTGGAGCCAATAAAACGGAACGAATTTTGAGGGAAAGCAAACATTGTGTCAATGAATAAATCATGGTTGTTTTTCCCGTTCCGGCGTAGCCTTTAATCAACATTATTCGATCGGGCTCCACACCGGAGATAAATGAAGCTAAAGTGTCGATCAAATGAGCTTGAGAATTTGTTGGCGGGAAGCCCAGTTTTTCGGTTAATACGGCTTTTAAGTGATTTTTGATCATACAAGCTAAAATAACATAGGGTAAAAGAAACTAATTTATTTTTTTTTTTAAATTTGCAAGCAAACGAAAAATGAACTTATAAAAAAATAAAAATGAGAACCGTAATTCAGATTGTACTATTCATTGTAGCCATTGTGCTTACATATTTTATCTACCAAAGTATTCAGCGCCCAATTGCTTTCGAAAAAGCTAAAGATGCGCGCTATGAAGAAACCGTTGCAAAGTTAAAAGATATTCGTAAAGCTCAATTGGCCTACAAAGATATCTATGGTCAGTTTACAGGAAGCTGGGACACTTTAATCAGTTTTGTTTCAACAGACTCTGTTAGAAACGTAAGAGCTATTGGTGAATTGACTGACAGTATGATCGAAGCAAAAATTACTGAGAAAAAAGCGATTGAAATGGGACTTATCATTCGTGATACTGTAAAAGTTGGAGTTATCGATGCCCTTTACGGAGGTAGCTACGATGCAAACAGCTTGCGTTATGTTCCGGTTCCCGGCGAACCTACAGAGTTCCACCTGGGTGCTACAATCATAACTACCGGTTCTGGTATTAAGGTTCCTGTTTTTGAAGCAAAAGCACATAACAACGTTATTCTAAGAGGTTTAGATGAGCAATTGATCATTAACCTTAACGATCAGCGCAGAACAAACGAAAAATATCCGGGTTTAAGAGTTGGTTCGTTGGCTGAAACAAACAATAATGCAGGTAACTGGGAATAAACCATGCATGAATTTGTAGACGAAACGTTTCAACCGGAAACTTCCGGTGAGAAAATATTATCCATTCAGGCTAGCCTGAATGGATTTTCTTTTTCTATTGTTTGCCCCAAACAAGAAAAACTACTCTATTTTAAAGATATTACTCTAAAAATAAGTAACAAAAACTTATTAGCCAGGCATTTTGAATCGCTGTTTTCCGAAGAAACAATTCTTCAAAATAACTTTGATAAAATAGTTCTTTTCTACCATTCCCAAAACTTCACGCTGGTCCCTAAACAGCTCTACCAGAAGCGACTTAACAAGGAAATCACTCCCCTTCTTTTTGAAAACGATGACAAGTCAACCTGGATCAATAACTCAATTGCTACACCTGAAGCAGAGTTACTATTTGCCATTCCTGAAAGTTTCATGCAAACGATAAACGAACACTTGCCTTCTGCACAAATCACACACCCCTTGTATCAACTTATTGAACAAAACGGGAGTTCAGAAGCCGCCCAAAAACTCTTACTCCTTTTTAACTCCAATCATTTTTCGCTGGCACTGTTCAGCCAAAACGAATTGAAGTTGATCAATAATTTTAGCTTTAAACACCCGAACGACGTGGTTTACTTTATTCTAACCGTTTTACGCCAGTTTACTATTTCGGCCAAAGATATTACTACATTGTATGCAGGAAAAACAAATGCCCATACCGGACTGGAGGACCTGTTGCAAAAGCATTTTCCACAATCAACACCAATCTCTGCCGGTATTGCAATACCACCATTTATCGACAAAGCACTTATAACAAAAAATATTAGTCTATTTTTGTAGTTCATATGAGAATTATAGGAGGCACATTTAAAGGAAGAATATTTCATCCAGGCAAAAAGTTTAAAGCCCGGCCAACAACCGACATTGCAAAAGAAAGCTTGTTCAACATTCTTGAAAACCGTTATGAGTTCTCGAATAAGAACATTCTGGATCTGTTCTCCGGAACAGGAAGTATGGCCTATGAATTTTTAAGCAGAGGTTGTTTGAGCGCCACGCTAGTTGAAACGCATTTTACACACTACAAATTTATTCTGGAAGTTATAGATGCTCTTAAAATTGAAAACGCGAAGGTTTTTAAAGCCAACGCATTTAAGTATGTGCAAAAAACAACAGATCGATACCACATAATTTTTGCCGATCCACCATTTGATCATCCAAAATTTGACGAAATTCCGGATGCAGTACTAAATACCGATATTTTAGAACAAGATGGACTTTTTATTCTTGAACATCCTAAAGAGTATAATTTCTCGTCGCACTCCTGTTTTAAAGAATTAAGAACCTACGGAAAAGTAAATTTCAGCTTTTTTGAAAAATAAAAAACTCCCATCCGTTACAGATGAGAGTTAGCGCTATAAATAATCAAATCTAAAATTATTCTACTTTTCGTTTAATTCCGCAACCAACAGGTTTTGTTTCGGTAATAGCAACAGCATCGTTGTTTCCCAAACTTATCAGTGCTTCTTTTAAATACGCTTGTGTAACACCTTCAGCATCTTTGTAATTATCATCAATTGCTCCTTTGTAAGCCAATTTCATATCTCCATCAAATAAAAACACATGAGGAGTTGTTTGACCTCCAAAAGCATTGGCAATCTTACTTTCTTCATCTACCACATAATTGAAATTGTAGCCCTCGGCTTCGGCTTTCTTCTTCATCTCTGCAAAACTATCGGCACCATCTCGCTTCTGGTAATTCGAATTTAGTACGATCATACCAACTTCATTTTTGTCGGCCCATTTTTTCACCTCGTTAAAGCGGTCTTCCCAGGCTACAACAAACGGACATGTATTACATGAAAACATCACCAAAAGTCCATTTTCCATACTGGCATCGCTTAATGACAACTCCGCCCCTGATACATCTTTCATTTTCACATCAGTATGAACAGCCTTGTCGCCAATTGCCAATTGTTTCCCGTCTCCTGCAAATGCTACATTCACACTCAACAGAATTACTAGAATAAAAACTAATTTTTTCATACGGTTATAATTTTAAGTTAACGCTGTATTGAACTCGCATAAAACATGTAATTCATTTCGGTTGATGTTAAAAGATCAAATTCATTTATGGTCATTCAAAATACACTATATAAATACTAAACCATCTTTTATTAAAACACGATTTTAAATAAATGGTTCAGCAGAGGATAGAGATGTAAACAAAATATTCTATTAATGGTTATGCTGACAGATTCATTCCGGCATAAGTTAACGTTTGAAAAGACGGGATAAATTAGAAAGAGATGAAATTAGATTCCACAAGAAGAGAATACAGATACGCAGCACTAACCAAACAAAGTGTAGCTGCATCGCCTATCGATCAGTTTAAAGACTGGCTAAATGATGCACAACTCGCCAATGTGAACGATTTTTCGGCCATGAGTATGATTACTGCCGAAGCTGACGGTTTTCCGCAATCACGAATTGTTCTGCTGAAAGATATTTCGACAGAAGGATTTACTTTCTTTACTAATTACGACAGCCGGAAAGGGAAAGCCATCGAAAAGAATAATAAAGTTGGTCTTCACTTTTTCTGGTCGGAACTGGAACGCCAGGTTCGTATTGATGGAATTGCAGAAAAAACAACACGTAAAGAATCGGAACAATACTTTAATTCTCGGCCCCTGGAAAGTCAAATTGCCGCCTGCGCTTCTGCTCAAAGTGCAACATTAACATCCAGAAGCAAACTTGAGGAACAAGTTAGATCCTTACAAAACGCTTTCAAAGGAGAGCATCCTGAATGTCCTGAAAATTGGGGTGGTTACCTGGTTTGTCCGGTACGAATAGAGTTTTGGCAAGGCCGCGAAAGCCGTCTACACGACAGAATTGTTTATGAGCTTGTTGAAAAGGAATGGAAGATTAAACGCTTGTCGCCCTAATGTTAAGTCAGGCCTTAAATATTAAGTATGTCATTCCGAACTTGTTTCGGAATCTTCATTATTTAAAAGATGCTGAAATAAATTCAGCATGACGCTTCTCAGTTAAATAGTTGACCTGGCACTGGCTTTCTTTTAAAAATCAAGGTTTAAAGTGCGTTTCAATAAAGCCAGGTTTGGATTTTTTTTGGCCATTTCCTGGTACTTTTCAATATCCGAATAGATCACTTTCTCCCGCTTTATATCGGCAACAACCGTTTTTAGATTAATCTTCGAGTTGTGTAATTCTTTCCGCAAATAAGAAATCAATTCCGGTTTTACATTTACCAGAAGTTCATCCTGAATTCGGTTATCAACTTCCAATAACAAAGTCCAGTCTTCCTGAATTTTTGGCAACAATGACAAGGTAGCTTTTAAACTCGGGCGGTCGTCCAGTCGCGGTAAAAATGCTTTCCACTTTTCTTCCAGCTGTTCTGCTGTAAAAGGCTCAGTTTCATCCGCCTTCGAATACAACTTAAATTGTTCTTTGGCCGACATTTGTTTTTTCTCATCATCAAAATCGCCTTTCAAAGCTCTCTTTATCGACGTTGTACCAAGCCCTCGGCCCGAACGTTTTACTAATCTTTTTGGTGGAGTTGCGGGTGCAGAACTTACTGATTTTTCCTGTGGAGTATTTTGTTGCGGCGGATTTACCGGCTCACTTTTAGGTTTTGCTCCAACACTTTCTTCCGGCAGATCTTTGCCCGAAAAAATGGGCTCCAGCATGTCTTCCTGACCTTCAACTATTTTTTTTTTAAGGTTAGCTGCGCTATCCGAATCAATGCCAGTTCAATGAGTAGTCGTTTATTTTGGCTCGTTTTGTACTGTATATCGCAGGCATTTGCAATTTGCATGGCATCAAGCAGAAAGTCGCTCTCGGCAGATGTAGCCTGTGTGCGGTAGCGTTCTTTTATATCGCCACCAACTTCCAGCAGTTGTATCGTTACAGGATCTTTACAAACTAACAGATCCCGGAAATGGCTACTCAAACCGGTTATAAAATGATGCCCATCAAAACCGTGGCTCAGAATGTCGTTAAAAATTACCATCACCTCGGCAACATTGTTTTTCAAGAACTCGTCAACCAAACGGAAATAGTAATCGTAATCCAACACATTCAGGTTGGTAATCACATCCTGATACGTGATCTTTTTCCCCGAGAAACTTACAATCTGGTCGAAAATTGAAAGTGCATCGCGCATAGCACCATCGGCTTTTTGCGCAATAATATTCAACCCTTCGCCTTCCACGTCAACATTTTCGCTTTTGGCCACATATTCCAAATGATCCGAAATATCAGAAACGCCAATTCGGTTAAAATCAAAGATCTGGCAACGTGAAAGAATCGTTGGTATGATCTTATGTTTTTCGGTTGTTGCCAAAATAAATATGGCATGTTTTGGCGGCTCTTCAAGCGTTTTCAGAAAGGCGTTAAAAGCCTGCGACGACAACATGTGAACCTCATCGATTATATACACGCTGTACTTCCCCATTTGTGGCGGCACCCGTACCTGATCGGTTAGATTTCTAATATCATCAACCGAGTTGTTCGAGGCGGCATCTAATTCGTGAATATTAAACGAACGGCTACTGTTAAACGATGAACACGACTCGCATTCGTTGCAAGCTTCGGTAGCGTTGGTAAGGTTTGTGCAATTTATTGTCTTGGCAAAAATACGTGCACATGTAGTTTTCCCAACCCCTCGCGGTCCGCAAAACAAATAGGCATGCGCCAACTGATTGCTCTTAATAGCATTTTTTAGCGTATTGGTAATCGATGCTTGTGCTACAACCGTCTGAAACGAGTCCGGTCGGTATTTTCGTGCTGATACAATAAAATTCTCCATATTCACTTTAGAAGTTGACCAAAGATAATTAAATATGGCTTTTTAGCAGCGTTTTTTTATTAACATCGAAAGTGGTATTTTTAGCCTGATTAAATGAATTAATCATCCATTGGGCTGACGAAATAATTGAAATACAATTATTTGTCAGGGCTAACCTTGACATTGAAAATCATCGAATTGATTTCTCTCAGTAACATATCCTACTGATTTTCAATCGTCAACACATTGTGTGAAAAATTTGAAGAATTTTTCAGGTTAGAACCATTTGATAGTGAAAAACTTAATAAAAATGAGAAATTATATCTTTTTCGTTCTCTTCTTCTGCACCACTACTGTTTTGGCTCAATATAAAACATTGCACGACTTTTCGGCCCGAACAATTGAAGGCGACACTTTACATTTTTCGAGCCTGGCAGGCAAGAAAGTACTTGTGGTAAATACGGCTTCGGAATGCATGTTAACACCACAATACAAAAAGCTACAAGAACTGTACGAAGAATATGGCGGCGACGATTTTGAAATTGTTGCTTTTCCGTGTAACGACTTTGGGAAACAGGAGCCGGGAGACAATAAAACGATCAAGGAATTTTGTGCGCAATACGAAGTTAGTTTTACACTGATGGAAAAAATATCGATAAAAGAAAATCCTCCTCCGGTTTATCGGTGGTTGACAAACAGTGAAGAAAATGGAACACTCGATGCAAAAGTATGGTGGAATTTTCAGAAGTTTATGGTTGACGAAGAGGGAAATGTAGTTGATTTTTTAGGTCCTGCCACAAGTCCTTTAAGCAATAAATTAAAAGACTGGCTAAAGGAGTAGTATTTCACTTAAAGTACTTCCCGTGAGTTTTGGTTTTTGTCGGAATCTTTCCGTGAATGTTCCCTCCCCGCCATTCGGTTCTTCCACTTTTTTTATTAAATCGAATCGATTTTTTATCCTCTTTTCCAAATTCCTGCCTAAAATATTCATAACAATAAAGCGGAACAAAACCCACAAAAAAGACGAATAAACCGCCAATCATCCACGTGCGTGTATTAGTCGGGGTAAATAAATGTACGAACAAGGCAATCAATTCAACAAACAAAACACCCGGTCCGGTTATATACAGAATTATTTTTTTGAGCTTTTCCTTTTTCATAAATTCTATGTTGCAGCCGACGTTGCAGCAGCACTTGCAGCCACTGTAGCAGCAACAGCCTGCGATACAGCAATGGCTTCGGTAACTGCCCCCGACACCTTGTTTTCAACCATCATTTGTTTTAGCCGGGCTCTGGCTTGCTTCCGTTTTTTACGGTCTTGATAAATAAGCCTTAACAGCGCTGCCGGTTCTAAAAACGATAAAAAGATCAGTTCATCTTCGGCAGTTGTTCCTTTAAAAATCTGGCTATCAATTTCGGCTACCATCCTATACATCACCTGTTTGTTGACAACAACCGGTTTTTTCCATTTAAAAAACAAAAACTGCTTGTCTTCCAATCGTACCAAACGTTTCTCCATCAGTCCTTTTTGTACTTCGCTTCTAATGTGCTTTTGCGAGTAATTGAGTTTATTAATCCAGGTAGAAATCTTCTTTGGCGATTTTGCTTTACTCATTTTTTCCAGAACAAAACGATGCAATTTACTATCGGATTTAGTAGAAAGTACAACCACCCGTTTCCCTTCAAATTTAATTTTATTTTGAAGGTATAAATCCATTAATAGTGTGCCGATAACAACAAAATGCATTGCCGACACTGATCCCGATCGAATACCTCCTTTTTCGGGATGAATGCCAAGAAAATAAATCTTTTGAGCTAAAGGAATTGGCTGATTCATATAATTTTTAGTTTTTTCTTACTTAATTCGTAAGATAATTTTAATAAAGTTACAATTTTAAACGATGAATAAAGGATTTGCAAGCGATAACAATTCAGGAGTTCACCCGGCAATTTTAAAAGCAATGGAAGCCGCCAACCAGGGACACGTTGTTGGTTATGGCAACGACCCCTACACGGCAAAAGCCATCGATATTTTTAAGGAGAAGTTTGGTGCCGGCACCGAGGTGTTTTTTGTTTTTAACGGCACCGGGGCCAATGTGTTGAGTTTATCAACGCTTACCCAAAGTTATCATTCAATAATTTGCGCTGAGACGGCGCATATTCAGGAAGACGAATGTGGTGCGCCGGAGAAATTTACCGGCTGCAAACTAATTCCGGTTGAACCGGTGAATGGAAAAGTTACGCCCGAAGCGGTGCTGCCCCATTTAAAGGGTTTTGATTTTGAACACCACTCGCAACCCAAAGTAATTTCAATTTCGCAGGTAACTGAAATGGGAACCGTGTACTCGCCCGAAGAAATAAAAACTCTGGCCGATCTGGCGCACAAATACGATATGTATTTACATATGGACGGTGCCCGAATCGCCAATGCTGCCATTGCGCTCAACATGGATTTTAAAGAATTTACGGTAGGTTGTGGAGTAGATGTTCTATCGTTTGGAGGCACAAAAAACGGAATGATGATGGGCGAAGCGGTATTGTTTTTTAATCCCTCGTTAACAAAACAAACAAAATACCTGCGTAAACAAAGTATGCAGTTGTACTCGAAAATGCGTTTTGTAGGTGCCCAGTTTATTGCTTACCTCGGGAACGACCTGTGGAAAGAAACAGCAGCGCGCTCCAACAAAATGGCGAAGTTACTGGAAGCCGAAGTAGCAAAAATTCCGGAAATAAAACTCACACAACCGGTTTCGGCAAATGGTGTTTTTGCTATCGTACCAAAAGAAATTATTGAGCCCTTGCGCGAACAATTCTTCTTTTATATGTGGGACGAAATACAATCGGAAGTGCGCTGGATGACTTCGTTTGATACCACCGAAGAAGAGATTTATTCGTTTGTGAAGTTGATTAGAGAACTGCTGAATTGATATTCTGTCATTTCGAAGGAGGCACGACTGAGAATTGAAAATCAGCGGAGCTAAATCTGTTCCAATTGTGAAAGATTTCTCCTCATTCTTCGTCGAAATGACAACTCAGATTATCTGTAGTTACCACATCACAAGAAAAATCCTATAGTTAAACATATATATGCCACTATTCCGCTACTATCCGAGCAACCCACAAAATCTTGATCCGGAGATGGAGAAAAAGATCTTTTTCCACAGTCTCTTGTTTCCGGCTCTATTTGTATTGCTTTTATGGATTGTCAAAATCATTGAACTAACCTCGGGTTTAAGTTTTGTGAAATTTGGTATTTTCCCGCGACACGTAAATGGATTACAGGGAATTCTCTTCTCCCCTTTTATACATTCCGATTTCAGCCACTTAATATCTAATTCGCTGCCCTTTTTTATTCTGGGTTTTATGCTCATTTATTTCTACCGGCGCATTTCTTATCGCATCTTTTTCCTGTTGTATATTTTATCGGGTATCAGCACCTGGTTTATGGGGCGCGAAGCCTGGCACATAGGTGCCAGCGGAGTGGTTTATGCACTGGCTGCTTTTCATTTTGTAAGTGGCATTATCCGCTCCGATGTACGCCTACTCACGCTATCAGCAATTGTGGTTTTTCTTTATGGCGGACTGGTTTGGGGCTTGTTGCCCATCCGTCCCGAAATTTCGTGGGAAGGCCATTTATCGGGAGCTATTTTTGGCGTATTGCTGGCCTTTTATTACCGCAAATACATTGTGCGCCGCGAAAAATTCGATTGGGAAGATGAACCCGATGATGACGAGGAAGAAAATGATGAAACCTATTATTTTTCCAAATCAACTTACACACATTCAATTGACGTTACTGAGGAAGATTCGGAGCAAAACGGAACAAAGCACCGACAAGACTAGTGATAAATTCTTCTTTCTAATCGAGTAAAATTTCCATTATATTCAACAAATAAAAACCTATATTTACCTCCCTTAAATTCCTTTTCGGATTTAATCTACAGATTTACAGAAAGTATGAAGGGCAATAAAATACATTGGAAGGAACTTCTCATTTTTATATTTTGCTTTTCGTTTCGGTTATTGCTCATGCCCAAAAGACATATCTTCCGACCAGCGAAATAACCGAATACACGCTTTCTGAAAATTACAATACTATTCCTGGTGCATTCGACTCACTTTTTTTCTCAACGCCCATTATTCACGGGGTGGGAGTTGAAATTCGTCCGGGTTACATATTGCCAACAAATACTTACTTTAAAGATGCAAACACCACCTCAAATCCAATCAAATCGTCCTTCTCAACGCATTTAAAATATTCCTTTCGTTTTTCCCCCAACACCCTTGCCGACAAGATTTACGGAAAACCTTATCAGGGAATTGGCCTGGCACATTATAATTTAAGCCACAGCGAAGAGCTGGGAAACCCGTTTTCATTTTACCTGTTTCAGGGAGCACGGGTGAGCCAAATATCCCCAAAGCTATCGTTAAACTACGAGTGGAATTTTGGCTTATCGCTGGGATGGAAACCCTATGACTATGAAAACAATCCCAATAACACCGTAATTGGATCAAAAGCAAATGCCTACATCAACACCAACTTTTACTTTAGCTGGGTGCTTGCCGATAATTTGAATTTTAACACCGGTGTAGCAGTCACCCATTTTTCTAACGGCAACACGAAATTCCCCAATGCCGGACTTAATACACTTGGTGTAAAAGCAGGTGTTTTATATACCTTCATCCCCAAAAAGAAACCTATTATTCTCCCGTCAGAATCAATGGTTCCTTTGTTTAAAAGACATATTAGCTACGATCTTGTTTTTTTTGGTTCATGGCGCCGTACCGGAGTTGATTTTATGGAAGAACAGATTGCATCGCCTGAAGCTTACCCGGTAATGGGATTTTGTTTTTCCCCGATGTATAACCTCGGTTATAAACTTCGCCTGGGCATATCGCTCGATGGGGTTTACGATGGAAGTGCCAATGTGTACACCGAAGATTACGTTATGGAACCTCGTCAGGTGTTTTATAAACCACCACTTAATCAACAACTGGCATTGGGGCTGTCGGTTCGTGCCGAATATGTAATGCCTTATTTTACGGTTGGACTGGGACTGGGAAAAAATGCCTTATACAGCAAAGGCGATCTTAAAGCTTACTACCAGATTATAGCCCTTAAAACAGAAATTACCAGGAATTCTTTTGTTCACATTGGTTACAGTGTAAAAGATTCTCACCTGCCTAACTATCTTATGCTGGGCTTAGGCTACCGCTTTAACAACAAATACCCTTCGTTTTATCGGAAATAATACCAATTGTATCTCATCATAAAACATGGGAAGTGTAATTGTAACAGATTTTGGATACTTTAACCCTTAAATGACTATCGGAGAAGCCCTACCAGGTGATAGCTTCACACGAAGATAAACAATCAATTTAATGCACTAACAGAACAGTTTCAAACCATTAATCTCATTCTACATGAATTGATTAAATCAGCATCATCAGCGTTCACTTCCTTCACATTAAAATAACTTTCTGCAATTGCTTTCTTTTCTGTGCAGGGATTCAAAAAAAGATGTAATTTTGCATCGAAATTATACGAAGTTCATTAATAATGATTAGCAGAAGGATTATCCGCACTAAGGTTTTACAAGTATTGTACGCCTACTACTCCCACGACGAGAAATCGATCAATAACACTGAGAAAGAACTGTTCTTTTGTATCCACAAATCTTACGACCTTTATCACTACCTGTTATCGCTGGTAACAGAAATTGCAGATTATGCCGAAGGCCGTATCGAGATCAAAAGAAACAAACATCAGCCAACACACAATGATCTGAATCCGAATACCAAGTTTATAACCAACCAGCTTATTCATCAGTTGCGTAATAACAAGAAACTGAATACCTACCTGGATCAGAAAAAACTACACTGGAAAGATCATCCTGAGCTAATTAAGGAGTTGTACCTGATGATGATTGAGTCGGATATTTACACCGAATACATGGCCGACGACAATCGTTCGTACCTGAACGACCGCAAGTTTATTGAAAAACTTTTTAATAAGATTATTCTTATTTCGGAAGACCTGTATATGGTGCTTGAAGAGCAAAGCATTTACTGGAACGATGATGTAGAATTTGTAATTTCTATGATCTCGAAAACGCTCCGGCGTTTTAACGAACTTTCGGATTCGGAACAATCGCTAATGCCAATGTTTAAAGACCAGGAAGACCGCGATTTTACGAAAAACCTATTGCGAAAAGCCATCATCAATCACGATGAATTGCGCGGACTGATTAAAGAACACTCGCGTAACTGGGATGTGGAACGAATTGCGTTTATGGACATTCTAATCATGCAACAGGCCATTACCGAATTCCTGTATTTCCCAACCATTCCTACAAAGGTAACGTTGAATGAATATATCGAACTTTCGAAATTTTACAGCACCGAGAAAAGCCGCAATTTCATTAACGGTATTCTGGATAAAACACTGAAAGATTTAAAACGCACCGAAAAAATTAGTAAAGAAGGACGCGGACTTATTGGCGAGTAATAGGGTATAATTACTATACATTAAAAGAATGCCGACAACTTTTAAAATCGGTAAAATGCAGCATATTTTTTCTGATAACTTTAAACGTTCATCGCTATAATGCAAAAACTGGCTTTTATATTATTGCTAATTACTTTAGTTTCGTGCGATGCCAATAAAAGTAGCAGCAGCAATCAAAAACAAACTACTGAAAAACCGGCAATAACCGAAATTTCGGTTGATGAAGCCATTCATGATTTTGGTCAGTTACAAGCCGGAGAAATTGTATTGCACACCTTTGTTCTAACAAATAACGGCAACAGCAATTTTATAATCAAAAGCCTTGAAACCGACTGTGGTTGCGTAAAAGCGAACTTTAATAACAAGCCTGTAAAACCAGGGAAAAACGCTTTAATTGAAGTAGAATTTAACACCGCAGGTTTGGTTGGTAGAGAATACAAAACAATTGAAGTACTTGGAAATAGCAAAGAATTAAAACATTTAGCTATTTTTGCCCAAGTTGAGAACGAACTAATAGATATTAAATATTAAAAATTATAGTCATGTTGAATTCGATTTTATTAATGATGCAACCGCAAGAAGGTAGTGATGCCAATCCTTTAATGAGCTTTTTACCACTGTTGCTAATCATCGTAGTATTTTACTTTTTTATGATTCGCCCACAGATGAAACGCCAAAAAGAAACGCGTAAGTTCCGTGAAAGTCTGGCAAAAGGCGACAAAGTGGTTACAACTGGTGGTATTTACGGAAAAGTTGTAAAGATTGAGGAAACAGCAATACAGCTGGAGATTTCAAAAGAAGTTGTAATTAAAGTGGACAAAAACGGTATTGTTAAAGATATGAGCGACGTTCAACCGCAGCGTTAATCAAAAACTTATAGCATAAAAAAAAGGGTTGCAATTTTTGAATTGCAACCCTTTTTGTTTCTCAGACCTTTCGCTACAAAAAGATTTTTTATCCCTCCTGGCCTCCCAAAGGAGAGAAAAAAGAAAAGGCGTGAAAGATATATCTTCCACGCCTTTTCTTTTCTTCCGACTTCGGTCTCCCGACTTCAGGCTTTTTAAACATTAAACCTAAAGTGCATTATATCGCCATCATTTACCACATACTCTTTTCCCTCAATCGACATTTTCCCGGCTTCTTTACATGCCAGTTCCGATCCTAAGGTTACAAAGTCGTTGTATTTAATTACCTCGGCACGAATAAATCCTTTTTCAAAATCGGAGTGAATAACACCTGCCGCCTGAGGTGCTTTGCTTCCTTTTTTGTAGGTCCATGCACGAACTTCTTTTACACCGGCCGTAAAATACGTTTCCAGTTGAAGTAATTTATAGGCTGTTTTTATCAATTTACTCACACCGGCTTCTTCCAGGCCAAGATCGTCTAAAAACATTTGGCGTTCTTCGAAATCATCCAGCTCAGCAATATCAGCTTCTGTTGCTGCCGCAATCATCAGCATCTCGGAGTTTTCATTTTTTATGGCTTCTTTAACCGCTTCAACATGTGCATTACCTTTTATTACAGCAGGCTCATCAACATTACAAACATACAGTATCGGTTTATTTGTCAACAATTCCAAGCTGTTAACTGCGGCTGCATCCGACGGATCCACCTCAATAGTTCGGGCCGATTTTCCTTGCATCAGCACATCTTTGTATTTTGATAGAATACGGAACATGCGCTTGGCTTCCGGATCATTTCCTGTGCGTGCTTGTTTTTCAACTTTAGTAATACGGCTTTCAACAGTCTCCAGATCTTTTAACTGAAGTTCAATATCAATGGTTTCCTTATCGCGCACCGGATTAATTGTTTCATCAACGTGCGTAATATTTTCATTTTCGAAACAACGCAACACATGAATAATCGCGTCTGTTTCGCGAATATTACCAAGGAATTTATTACCCAAACCTTCTCCTTTACTTGCTCCGCGAACCAAACCGGCGATATCAACAATCTCAACAGTTGTTGGAACCACACGTTGCGGTTTTACCAATTCCTCCAACTTGGTTAATCGCTCGTCGGGTACAGTAATAACACCCAAATTGGGCTCAATAGTACAAAAAGGAAAATTTGCTGATTGTGCTTTGGCACTCGATAAACAATTAAACAATGTTGATTTTCCTACGTTTGGCAAACCAACAATACCACATTTTAAAGCCATTTTACTTATTTAAAAATTGCGGTGCAAAGGTAATTTTTTTTTGGTATTTAAATATTGATGCTTTACCATACTTTTTCATTAGCAAAACAGGGCTTACTGTACATTTCACAAGTATGATATTCGTTTTTTTTAAAATCTGTGGTTACATTTGTCTAAACATTTAACTTATGATACTAAGACATCTATCTATTGACTGTGTAATTTTTGGCTTTAAAGACAATAAACTGTGTGTACTTCTTTGGCAATCGGATTCTGAGGTTGCCAGACGTTTTTTTGCTGAAAAAGACAACTTCGAGGACGTAGAAGTCCTTTACTCCGAAAACCCAATGCATTTGGGGCAAGACTATTGGGGTTTAATTGGCTCCCACTTGCCTGCCGAGGAAGACATTGACGAATATGCCAAGTTTATTTTATCGAAAAGTACGGGGCTCGAAAATGTTTATCTTAACCAGGTAAAAACATTTGGAAAGGTTGAGCGTGTTCCTTTTAAGCGTGTTCTAACCACTGCCTATTATGCCATTATCAACCCGGAATACCACGATTTACGCCAATCTGAAATGGCAAAAGTTTTAAACTGGTTCGAGATTGACAAACTGCCCAAGTTGGTTTTCGATCATAAAATGATTATTAATGAAGCCTTAAAAAAATTGCGCGATGAAGTAAAATACCATCCGGTTGGTTTTCAGATGCTACCCGATAAATTCACTTTAACCGAATTACAAACCTTGTACGAAGGACTACTGAATACCACGCTCGATACACGAAATTTCAGGAAGAAGATTCAGAATATGGGACTCTTAGTCGATACCGGAGAAAAGCAAACCAATGTTGCACACCGGGCAGCCAAACTGTATGCTTTTGATCTTGATGTGTACAATAAATTAAAAGAAGAAGGATTAAATTTCAGAATCTGATAATTTTTTAAACCTTTGGTGGCATTCTATGTCTGATCTTAAAGTTAATGCCGGATTCTGAGAAACATATCATAGCCGATTTAAAGGACGTGAATAAGCGCGATCTTGCTTTTCATCAATTGGTAAGCACCTATCAGGAGCGATTGTATTGGCATATCCGTAAAATTGTTCTAAACCATGACGACACTGACGACGTTTTACAGAATACCTTTTTAAAAGTATGGCGCAGTATCGATAATTTTCGGGAAGAGTCGAGTCTTTTTACCTGGTTGTACCGTATTGCTACCAACGAATCGATCACTTTCATTAACTCAAAAAAGAAAAAGAGTTTTATGCCGATGAACGATGCTAGTGAATACTTAATGAACAACCTGACCTCAGACCCTTATTTTGAAGGAGATGAGATTCAGCTGAAATTACAAAAGGCAATTGTACGTTTGCCCGAAAAGCAACGAATTGTTTTTAACATGAAATATTTTGACGACCTAAAATACGACGAAATTTCTGAAATACTCGACACATCAGTAGGAGCGCTTAAAGCATCATATCATCATGCCGTAAAAAAAATTGAGGATTACTTAAAAAATACAGATTAGTAGATTGTTTTTAAACCTTTTAGATAAGAAATAGTCAATGAACTAAAATGCCGCAATGGAAGAATTAAAAGACATAGCACCAAATTTATCGAAAATAAAGAAGGAGAACGCTTTTGGCACTCCCAAGAATTATTTCGACGATTTTTCCGCACGCATGCAAATGCAAATTGAAGCGGAGAAACATGTAGCCGACAATAAGGAATTTAAGATTATTAATCTTTTAAAGCCTGCACTAGGTCTTGCTGCCAGTTTTGCTATCATATTCATGCTGGTATATATACCATTAAAAACATTTATACCACAGCAACAAGTTATTGAAACAACAGCTTCGGCAGATTACCCCGATAGCCAAATGCATTCTATTTTGGAGGGTCTTGACGAAAGCTCGTTCTTCTCATTACTGGAAAGCGATGATAATGGAAATACATTTAGTGACGATGACTTAATGGCATACGTTAGCACTAATTTTAGCACATACGAGATTTTTGAATACACCGAAGAGTAGAGTAATATGAGACAGCTATTTGCAATATTAACATTAGGATTGTTGATCTTTTCCCAAACACAGGCAACCGCACAAAGAGGAAATGATGATGACCGCTGGGAGCGCTATCGGAATGAAAAAGTTGCATTTTTCACAACAAATCTGGATTTAACACCGGAAGAAGCACAAAAATTCTGGCCGGTTTATAATCAGAAGGAAAAAGAAATGTTTGAGTTCCAGCAAAAACGTCACGATCTGGAAGATAAAGTGAGAAACGCCGATGAAAATCTTTCGAATAAAGAGTTAATAAAACTCACGCGTGAGCATGTTGGAATAAGCCAAACAGAAGCAAACGTACAAGAGAAATACAACGAAGAATTCCTTAAGATTTTGCCACCGCTAAAAGTTATAAAACTTTATAAAGCTGAATATGAATTTAGAATCCACATGTTCAGGAAATACAGGCAAAGGGATCGAGACAAAAAAGACAACGATTAATAACTAAAAAAGGCAGGCAATAACCTGTCTTTTTTAGTTATTAATCAATTATAAGGCCTTAAACCAATCCTGAAAATATTCACCAACCCATGGAATTTCCTTTTGTTCGCCATTGATAGCTCCTACAAGACTAATTATCCAAAAAACTAAGGTGAGCAGCCATCCAACGATATTCAAGAAAGGAATAAAACTAACTATTGTTGCAAATAGCCATAATCCCAACATCTGCCGAATATAGAAACTTGCCAGCTCATCTTTTTCACTGGAATTAATTACGAGGGCAATAATCCAGCCAATCCAATAAATGTGCGCAACAATTGCTTTTGTTTTTCCATCCATTCTATTTGAGTTTTAAAATTTTAAATAAATGTACGGAATATATTGAGTACGTAACAAAAGTTAAGGCTTTAAAATTAATGGTCGTATGCATTTTAGCTGTTTATACACTGACCAATGTAAAACTCAAATGATCGTCTTATTTAACAACTCCTTTATAAACTTCTCTCCAGTGCTTCAATTTTTCAGTTTCAGATCGTTCATTTTTAGGGTAATTCGGGCTGTACAGCAAAGTCTCTGTTCGCTGCACCAGCTTCCCGTTTTTCACAAAACCTTCTCCCCTTTCGCTAAGGTGATTCACCATTTTCTGGCGCCATTTTTTCAACTCATCCGGCTCGTTAGCAGTTAGATTATTTTGCTCGCCGGGATCATATTTTAAATTAAAAAGTTGTTCTTCTCCGGTTCTGAAAAACCAGATATATTTCCAGGTGCCATCGGTTAAAGCACACCAGTAGTTCTTTTCGCTGTATGTTGTTGCATGCTCAAGGTCGATGTAATTTCTCCATTCGGTTTGTGGATTTTCAATCAATTTTAGAACAGATAAACCATCCATTTCATTAGGAATTTCGGAGTCGGCCGCATCTAAAAATGTGGGCAGAAAATCGCGCAATTCGGTAACTTGATCCAATTTCGAGCCGCGTGTAACTTGTCCCTCAAACGATTCGGGCCATTTAATTATGAAAGGAACCTTAGACGAACCTTCGTAAGCATAGGTTTTTCGCCAGTGGTAATGGTCGCCCAACATATCGCCATGATCGGAAGTAAAACAAATAAGTGCATTTTCATACATCCCGTTAGCTTTCAAGGCCTGAATGATCTTCCCAACCATTTCATCGATGAAAGTGATGTTGGCGTAATAATGTCGTCGGCTTTCAATGGCGTGTTCAACACCAAAATCGCCAAAAGCAGCCGCTTTGCCACCTTCCAATCCTTCATATTTTCTATCCCAGTATCCTAAATAAGGAGCCGGAATTTGTGCATCTTTATAAAGATCGAGAAACCGTTGTGGCGGATCGTACGGACTATGCGGTCGAGCAAAAGATACTTTTAAAAACAGTGGTTTCTCCTGGGTATAATTTTCTATTAACTCAATAGCTGTTTGCCCTGTCCAGTAGGTAGGATGTAATTTTTCGTCGAGTTGGTATACACCCGCACCGTGCTCGTTCCATCCAATTCCGGTTTTATCGGGATCTTCCCCGGGGCTTGAAGTTTAAACCAATCGCGGTAATCACTAATAAAACCATCCTGTTCAACGCGGCCACTTTCGTCAACCAAGGTTCCATGAAAACCGTGTAAGGTTTTTTGTGGAAACCAATGCATTTTTCCAATGCCGAAAGTGTAATAACCCGCTTCGCGCAACATACGCGGCATTTCGTACTTATACTTTCGGGCTACACGGCCATAGCCCAACATTCCGTGGTGCCATGGCGATAAACCGGTGAGTAAACCCGCACGTGCAGGCGTACAGCTGGGAACCGACGAGTATGCATTAACAAAGGTCGCACCAGCGTCAGCAAGCTTGTCGATATTAGGCGATAAAACTGCAGCATTTCCCATACAACCCAGCGCATCGGCTCGTTGCTGGTCAGTCATTATTAAAATAATGTGAGGTTGTTTTCCTTTTTCGGAGGCGTTTAATACCGCTGTAAAAGTCAGAAGAATAATAACAAATAGGTGCTTCATGGAATAGATTTATAGGGCAAACCTAATCATGAAATTCCATCAAACAAAACAACTTTATAATTTTTTTATAAAGCTCTATTTGTCGTAGTCAAATTTTCTTAGATGATGCCCCATTCGGTCGCGTTTCGTTTTCATGTAACGTTGGTTGTGCTCATTGGGTGCAATCTCGATCGGAACGATCTCTGTAACTTCCAAACCATATCCTTCAAGACCAACACGTTTAACCGGATTGTTCGTAAGCAGTCGCATTTTCCGCACATCAAGATTACTTAATATCTGAGCACCAACACCATAATCGCGTTCATCGGCTTTAAAACCCAGATGAATATTGGCTTCAACGGTATCTAGTCCCTCGTCCTGTAATTTGTAGGCAGCAATTTTGTTCAGAAGTCCAATGCCACGTCCTTCCTGCATAATGTAAACAATAACGCCTTTTCCGGCATTATCTATCATTTCCATTGAGCTGTGTAACTGATCGCCACATTCGCAACGCATCGATCCAAAAATATCACCGGTCATACACGACGAGTGCATACGAACCATAATGGGCTCGTCAGGCTCCCACTCACCTTTTATTAGTGCAACATGTTCTACACCATTTGATTTCTGACGGAAAGGAACAATTCTAAACTCACCATAATCTGTTGGTAAAGCTACTTCTTCTCCCCTTTCAATCAGGCTTTCGCTTTGGAAGAGGAAAGAAATCAAATCTTTAATACTAACCAGCTTCAAATTATGCTTTTGTGCGAATTCATACAATTGAGGTAAACGAGCCATCGATCCATCGTCGTTCATAATTTCCACAAGAACACCCGATGGTTTTAATCCAGCGAGACGAGCCAAATCGACAGCCGCTTCAGTGTGTCCGGTTCTTCGCAACACACCACGCTCCATAGCTTTTAAGGGAAAGATATGCCCGGGACGGCCTAATTGCTCCGGCCTGGTTTTTTTGTCAACCAGCATTTTTATAGTTATTGCACGGTCGGCAGCCGAAATCCCTGTTGTTACATCCGGATGAATGGCATCAACAGAAACTGTAAAAGCAGTTTCATTGGCAGAGGTGTTTTTTCCCACCATCAGTTCTAGCTCCAACTCTTTGCAGCGTTCCTCGGTTAAAGAAACACAAATGAGGCCCCGAGCCTGCGAAGCCATAAAGTTTACAATTTCGGTGGTGATTAATTCTGAGGCAACAATCAAATCACCTTCATTCTCACGATCTTCATCATCAACAACAATTACCATCTCACCTTTCTGTATTGCAGCAATGGCTTCAGGAATTGTGTTAAGTTTAATGTCTGTCATATCTGCCCTTTTAAATCAGCCGCAAAATTACAAAGTTTTCTGAAACGGTTTCATGACTTTTTGATATCATTTGCTGAAATAACATTAACAACACTAACGATTAACCACAAAGAACTTTTTTGTGAGTATATTTCCCAGATTATCGCTAACAGTAATTGTGTGCCATCCTGGCTCCGGCCTAAGCTCAAACTGATGTATATTCTGAGTAATACCCAGAAAATTATTGTCTAAATACCAATAAACATCAACATTGCTTAAACGGTGTGCCAGTTCTACAATGAACTTCCCTTTAGTTCCGTCCAGTTCAACCGGAATAAAAACCCTGTTCCATTCTCTCGGATAAATAAAGTCGAGCTGCTGCTGGCTCTCCGTACAACCCGGCATCAACGGTGGCAAAGTAGCATAAAGCACATTCTCTTGTTTGTAATAATACTCCATTGCTGGCGGAAGAACAAACCAGTTTTTATGCACCATTTTTGAAACAGGATGACAATTGGCATTTACACGATGTGTTTGTGCTGCATTTAAATGAATGCGCTGATGCCACTGGCAAACGCCAATTTTATTTCCTTTCGGCACTAGAATAACCTTTCTGTTGTCGCAATTTTCTCCTGGCAAAAAGCCACTTTCATTACAAACCTCCATACTGTCCATTTCGTCAATAGGGGTATTAAACCATTGGACACCTGGCAATGTTGAAAATACATCAAACATTACCGGAGCAGCAGCAGATACACCTGTTAAACCAGCTCTCCCTTCACCGTCGGCATTACCAACCCAAACCGCAACAACATATTTGGGAGTAATACCAACTGCCCAGGCATCACGAAAGCCAAAACTGGTACCCGTTTTCCAGGCAATTTTCTTTGATCGGGCAAATCGCTCCCATCCTTTTTCCGATTCGGGGCGCGTTACTTCCAAAAGTGCTTTAAATGTTGAATATATTGATGCCGCCCTGATAACGGATTGTTCCAATTCAGCAGGCTGATCAATACTTTTATCTTCATTCGTTAGCAACGGAGAAAAAGGTTTCGAAAAATACAATCCATCCTCTTTATTGTAAGTATCTAAAATTGTTGCCAGCGAAGCATACATTCCGGCCAAATCCCACAGTTTTACTTCGGCACCACCCAAAATCAACGAAAGACCGTAATAATCGGGCGACTGATACAATGTCGACATCCCGGCTTGTTTCAGAAATGAATAAAACGGTGCTACGCCAAATTCACGCAACAAATGTACTGCCGGAATATTTAACGACCGTGCCAAAGCTTCTTCTGCCGAAACGGCACCAATGTATTGCCGATCAAAATTCATAGGTGTAAAACCTCCAAAACGAATGGGAATATCGGGCACCAACATGCCGGGCAAAAGCAAGCCGTTATCCATCATTTTACAATACAAAAATGGCTTTAAAATACTGCCGGTACTTCTTGGAGATTGAACTACATCCACAAAATTTCCATGATTTAAACCATCACTTGAAAAGGTGTTTCCCACATAGGCTCTCACTTTTTTTGATGGTATTTCGGCTACCACCACTGCCATATTATTAATGTAATTAGACTTTAAACGGTGCTGGTGTTTTCGCACCACTATATTCACACGGTTTTGAATCGCATAATCAATAGTAGAATGTATTCGCTGTCCTCTCTTTTCTTTATTGACCAATTCGGTAAAATGATAGGCCGCATTTGGCAAGGCATTTACTTTTTCCGGCAATGGTTCTGCAACTGCCAGCTCGCAAGTCATACTATCAAGCGTTCCGTTTGCCAAAAGCTTTTGCAAAAGACGATCACGTTTCTGTTTCAACTTGTCATCCGATCGGCCTGGATATATTAGCGAAGGTGCATTAGGAAGTACAGCTAAAGTTGCCGACTCGGCCCACGACAACTGCTCACTTTCGCGTGCAAAGTATCGCCAGGATGCAGCTTCAATTCCCACTACATTTCCGCCAAAAGGTGCATGCGAGGCATATAATTTTAGTATTTCAGCTTTTGAATAACGTAGCTCAATATGCAAAGCCCAAAAAACTTCAATCAGTTTATTTTTCAGGTTCCGTGTTCTGTTTCCACGAGCCAGTCGGCTTACCTGCATAGTAATTGTACTACCTCCGCTCACCACTTTTCGGGCTTTTATATTCTGAAAAATGGCCCGTGCTATTGACGCGAGATTTACTCCGGGGTGATGATAAAAATGTTTGTCTTCGAATTGCAAAACACACAACTCGTACTTATGTGGGATACGATCACCGGCAGGAAACCGCCACTGCTCATCATCAGAAATACGAGCTCCCAACAAATCTCCGTTGCTACTTTCTACAACTGTTGAGTAGGAAGTTGTAAACAACGGACGCGGGACAAAAATACCGCTAAATAAAAACAGAACGAGTAATGATAACAAACCAATACTCCACCATTTCCACCAACGTCTGTTTTTTAATAATTTTGCCAAACCACAGAAATGTTATTTCACTACAACCATTCTACCTGCTTTTTTAGCACTTACGGAATTATCGTACATGGCCCCGCAACTTACCGGAGGCTGATAAAAACGTCCCTTATACGAAGCATTCAGGTAGAATACAAATGACTTTTGCTCGTTCATAGCCAAATCAAAATAAGTATAAATCCGGTCATCGCGAATGTCCTGATATTCAAAATTCGGCTCCTCACCCGGAACATCTCCAATGCGTTTATTTAAAATTTCCCATCCTGAAGGAACTAAGGTCGACAATACCATTTCTTCATAATCAACGCGTTTTCCCGGATGTTTTACAGTAACCACCATACTGAAATCGCTGCCCTGGCTAATACTTGCAGGATTGATTTCGTTGGTTGCACTATCGAGATATTTTATATTCATTATTAGGTTTGCAGACGAGGAAACGGAATCAATCCCCGAAGGAATTCCTTGTGTTACAACCCGCACAAAAGTAGCAGAGCTTCCTTCGTTTTCCATTTCAAGGTTAACCTGATCCGCAGTACTATTTTCTACGGGAATTTTAACAACCGGAATTTTTGTACGTAACTGATGATTCTTACCATTCACTTCAAGATCAAAACTTGTCTCGTTATCGCCAGCATAAAATTCTTCCGAGAAACACGCTGCAGCAAACAAGCACCACGCAGCCGTTTGTGTGCTTAACCATTCACGTTCGTTCATCTCATCAGAAATTGATTGTAACATTTCAAAAGCATTCTCCTGATCATTCAATAAGGTCAATGCCTCAAGCAACATAGCTTTGTCGCGCAACGACGAGCCGAAAGTCCCACCAAACTCGCGGTAGTCTTTTACTTGGGTAGTTACATTGGCAACCAATTGTTCAGCGGCATCCTTCCTCCCTGCCAGAATATAAGCCGCTGCCAAACGCCAGGTAATATCAGGTGATTTATTGCCTTTTTCGCGCAATCGATTCATTGCTGCCATATCAGGACTTCCGGACAACGCCAGCGTATACAAACGATAGGCTTGTGTTAAGTCGTAGTTTCGTAATTGAGAAGAATGCTCGAATGATCGGTTTCCCTTCCAGTTTCTGGCTTCCCTTCGCTGATAACGCAACCATTTATCTTTTAAGCCAAACGGAAGTGAATAACCGGCTTTTTCTGCCATTAAAATAAAATGCCCTACATAATTTGTTGCCCATTTATTTACGAATGATGATCCGGGCCAGTAACTAAATCCGCCGCTACCTAATTGAAATGACTGCAGTTTTACCAATGCTTTTCTCACATTGTCTTCTATTTCTAATTTCTGATTGGCTGTTACATCGGTTAACTGCCCCAAAAACAATTGCGGGAATACCGACGAAGTAACCTGTTCTACACATCCGTGCGGATACTGAATCAGGTAATTAAGGTGTTTCGTCAGATTTAGTGGAGGAAATCCGGTGATTTCAATCCACGCCTTGTTGGTGCCCGGTGTTCCAGGGGATTGCAAAGTACAAGCCCAACTTTCGTTGCTGTTTACTAGTTTCATTTCCTGTTTGGTAACCTGTAAATTCGGATTCCGAACATCTACTTCAACTTCATAAATGGCACGTTCGTCGCCCGATTTTGCTTCTACAACAATTTTTCCAACACCAATATCATCCTTTACATTTAATTTAAAGAAAGTCATCTTTTCACCTGTCTCATCAAATTGTATTGAATTCTCTTTTTCGCCAGCAAGCTCAAACAGTTCGTTTGTTTTCACCGAAACCGAAACATTTTTCACATGATCTTTCATCGCAAACACATCAACCGGGAGATCGAATGTTTCCAACGGTGCCAACATGCGTGGAACAGTTGCCAGCAACATTAATCCTTTACGCACCGGAACCGAGATTTCTTCGGCACCATACGCGCCCTGATTTCCGGCCACCACCATCATCCGAACTGCCCCAACATAATTCGGCATTTTAAATTCGTGCTTTTGGGTTTTCCCGGCTTCCAGTGTAAAAGGCCCGGCAAACTGAACTACCGGTTTAAAACGGTTGGCTTCCTTTTTATCCGACTCCACCAAACTTCCGTCGCCACCAATAGCAAATGCTTTTTCAAGACGAGCGCCATACGCACCGGCAACATAATCGTACATATCCCAGCTTTTAACTCCCAGTGCCTCGCGCTGATAAAAAGTATAGTGCGGATTTGGCGTTTTATAATTGGTTAATCCCAGCAATCCTTCGTCAACAACAGCCAAAGTGTACGTCATCTTTTTGCCATTTTTCTCCGACACTTCTACGGTGTAATTTGTTTCCGGTTCAATTTCGCTAAGGGTTTTTATTTCAGGCTGAAGAATAGTTTCCGGATTTTCTACCTTAACCGGAATTATACCGTAAAGCCGCAAAGGAGCATCATTCTCGGTATTCGCGTAGGCTTGTATTAAACTAACATTCACATAAAAGTTGGGAGCCATTTTTTTATTGGCTTTTAAGGTAAAACGCGTTTCTTTATCCGTCGTCTCCACCCAAAACATATCCAACACTTCGGTTCCGTTTTCAAGGCTTACCAGTGCCTTTCCCGCTTTCGACGAAGGAATTATAACCTCAATATCATCGCCAACATTGTATTTCGCCTTGTTGGTGCGAACACTAAGCATGGTTGCTCCCTGTTCCATTCCATCCGAGCGCCAGTTTCCCCACTTCGACATGTAAAACGTGGTTCCGGTTGAGTGCCCCGAAGTGTTATCTTTCACCCATAAAAAGTACCGACCATTATCCTGCCAGTTATTGTATTTTACGTTGAGTTTAATTTTAGATTTATGTTTGGCGTTGGAAATATTCCAATTACTCATCGGCTGATAAGATCGTCCCGACACATAGTGCGCAAGGTTTTCAGATCCCGACTCCCACCACCAGCGCCAGTTAATTTTATACAGTTGTACTTCCAAATCATTTCCTGAAACCGGTTTCCCGTTTTTATCTACCGTAACAATCTCGGGCAAATAATCAGTATCAGTGGTATACCAGTTATCGTCCGATTCGGGCATACGCACTCCAACATACGATTCGAAAGGAGAATATTTTGCACTGACTATCGACGTACTAAAATCTCCACCGCTCTCAAACACCCGCGATGTGAACCATGCATTTAACATTCCTGGAGCATTTTCCAAACCTTCCGGCTCGAACGAAACGTTTGCCTTGCCTGATTCGTCCAGTTTGCCGTCAAAAATTGTTTGCTCTTTTTGCGCGTAACTTGTTGCCGGATCTGTAAAAGTATAGTTTTGAAAATTATCAAACGTAGTATTGGCTTTGGTCAGTAATACATCAACTTTTGCTTTTAACGATTTTGCCGGGCTGCCATGCAACCAAGTTGCTGTTATTGGCACCACCTTGTTGCTTTGGTCAAGCATTTTATTTTCGGGTAAATCGAGCTCAATCTTTAAGCGGTTAGGTTTTATGGTTTCTATTTTTATCCGTTTCGAAAAGCGGCTGTTTCCCACCTGAACTTCTGCCCGCCAGTTACCAGTTGACGCATCTTTCTGAGTGTTAGTGGTTAACTGATAAAAACCATTTTCGCTGTTGGTAACAACACGTCGCTCAACCTGTTGATTTTTAGGATTAGTAAGACTAAAGATTACCGGATGATTTTCAGCACGGGAGGCATTGGTTTCCAAAATAAAATTGAGAAACAACGTATCGCCGGGACGCCACACATCGCGTTCGCCATAAATAAAACCTTTCATTCCATCGGTAATTTCCTGCCCCGATACATTGAAATTACTTATCGACAAGGAGGTTCCATCATCGAGGCGCAAATAGCCAAACTGATCGCCTTTTTGTGCAATCAGCAAGAATGGCTTTTTCTTCAAATCCACTTCTGCAAAACCGCGCGAATCAGTTTTTATTGTTTCAATTAGTTGATGCTGAAAATTGTAAAGCTTTAAGTCAACATCACCCATCGGTTCAGTTGAAATTAAATTTGAAACAGCAAATAACATTCGGTAGTCTTTTCCTTCCTTGGCCACAATTCCCATCTGCGACGCCATAATATTTTTACTCACAAAACGGTCGGAATTGTAGTACGACACATGACACGGATTATCGCGTTCGCGCCAATTATAGCCGTCAGGATAATAATGATTACTATACCAACCGGGCGTATCCCAATTGGTTTTATAATCTTCTTCCTGGTTTAAATCGGGTTCCTTCAACGTTTCGTCCGTTTCGTTATCAGGGCAATTGTATAATGAATAAGCTTTACTAAAACGCAACTCTACACGAAAAATGGCTCCCTGTTCAATGTCGATGAGTTTAGCCAAATCTATTTTAAATGTGTTCCAGTTGTTATAATTGATTGGCTCCTCGGAATAAAGATCAACCTTTTTGTCATAAATCAGGCGTCCAACTTGTTTTAAATCATTTTTTCCATCCAAGCTGTTTCCCTGAAAAAACTGAGCAACATTATCTTTAAAAATCTGAATAATCCTTACATCAACGGCATTTAAACTTATTGCTTCAAACGGAAAGATCATCGATTCGCTTTGAGGAACAATTACTCCTTTTCCGAGCAAACGCAACCTGGGTTCGGCGTTGGTAAATTGCAATAAAAAGTTAGCACCCGATTTAAGGCGTGCATAATTACTGCTTTTTATGCCTTCGTGAACGGTTAAATTTATTTCGCCCGAAATCCTTTTTTCTATCCATATTTTCACCAGGCTTCCATCCAATTCAAATCTTAGGTCCTGGTTATTTTCTAAGTCAATCAATCCGTTAAGATCCTGTGTTTTTAACAGCACATCAGAAAAACGGATATTCACGCATTGCTCGGGCTGCTGAACAACACTGGCTTCAAGCACCTTGAAATCGCTTAATGCCGGCACTTCAAGTTCTTTCACTCCCTTTTCATTCAAATCCAGCGAACTGCCATCCCATTTTACTTCCAGTTTCCCGGGGTTATCCTGCAAACGCGCAATACTATCAACGGTAAAAAAGTGTTTGCGCCCATCGGTATTATGATTCCATCTTACCGGCAACTCGTTGTTGTTTAAGCTGGTTGTAAGTATTTTTTCCACAGCCTGAGCTTCGGCAACATCAGCAGTTAAAATATAGCCGGTTAATTGCATTTGTTCCGAGCCAACATCTTCGTAATTTTTCAATCCTTCAACAGTTACAGAAAATGATTGCGGCACCGTTGAAAACCGAAATGGCATTTTCTGCAGATCGCTTTTTACCTGCATCACCTTTCCCAATAAAAAATTAGCTTCGTATGTTACACCTTGTTTTAATGGTTCAGATGGGCGAAATTCAAAAATACGATCGCTAACTTGCACGGCTTTTCCTTTTATGGCAGGCTTAAACTCGAATAGTTCGTCTGCCAGGTCTTCAAATTCAACCGGCTTGGTAAGGTGCACTGCAATTGCTGTTCTACTCGAAATTACACCACTTGTAAATGCCTGCACATAGTAAGTATATTCAGCACTTGGACCAACTTCTTTATTATTATTCTTTTTGCAAGAAACTGTAAAAAGGAGCAGAAAAAACAAGGGGACTATAAACTTTTTCACTTTTTGGGTTTTATGATTTTATATACGAAGATAAAAATAAGGAATTAGTACTCACTTTCATAGTTTAGTTTGTTTATGTTTCATAATTTTATTCACTAAATTCGGCACAAAACAGCTTTTACATATGAAAAAGATACTTATACTTTTTGCCCATCCTGCTTTTCAAAAATCACTCATTAACAAAACATTGATGGAGGCGGTTAAAGACATGGATGGTATTACCATCAATAACCTGTATGAAAAGTATCCCGATTTTTTTATGAATATACCTGTTGAGCAAAAACTATTAACGGAACACGATATCATCATCTGGCACCATCCGTTTTATTGGTATAGCGCCCCGGCGATTATAAAAGAGTGGATGGATCTGGTGCTGCAACATGGTTTTGCCTATGGAACACACGGTCGGGCGCTGGAGGGGAAATGGGCCATGTCGTGCATTACAACCGGAGGAAGCAAAGAAGTGTATAGAGCCGAGGGCAAAAATCGTTTCACCATTAACCAGTTTTTGGCACCTTTTAAACAATCGGCCAATCTTTGCCGAATGAAATACCTGCCACCTTT
This sequence comes from Draconibacterium halophilum, assembly GCF_010448835.1. Classification (NCBI taxonomy): domain Bacteria; kingdom Pseudomonadati; phylum Bacteroidota; class Bacteroidia; order Marinilabiliales; family Prolixibacteraceae; genus Draconibacterium; species Draconibacterium halophilum. Next base: position 2,124,260 of record NZ_CP048409.1, on the reverse strand, counting down.
TGTGGTGCATGGGTCGCATACCTTAAAAAGGGATCATGTGCAAAAATATGCCGACGATTATCGTTCGGTCATACAGATGCTTCGCGACAACAAAATCAATTCGGAGCAATTTAATTCTATTGAATATATCAACGAAATTATAAAGCAAGATGCATAATCAGGAATTCTTTTTAAACGCTTTAATCTACCTCGGGGCAGCCGTTGTTTCGGTTCCTATCGCTAAAAAACTGGGGCTTGGCTCGGTACTGGGCTATCTGCTTGCCGGAATAGTAGTGGGACCATTTGTTTTAAGCCTGGTGGGTAACGAAGCCGGAGAAGTTATGCACTTTGCCGAGTTTGGTGTTGTACTGATGCTTTTTATAATTGGATTGGAACTGGAGCCCAAACTTTTATGGAAAATGCGGCGCTCAATTTTTGGATTGGGAGGTTTACAAGTACTTATTACTGCCGGAATAATTACCGGCGTTGCATTGCTGCTCAAGTTCCAGCTAAACCGTGCTGTGGCCATCGGGCTTATTCTTGCGCTTTCATCAACGGCAATTGTACTGCAAACATTATCGGAAAAAGGACTGATGCGCAACATTGCCGGCCGATCAGCTTTTTCGGTTCTGCTGTTTCAGGATATGGCGGTTATCCCTATTCTGGCGTTACTGCCGTTAATAGCAACTTTAGGAACACCTGCCGATCTTTCCGACACATCAATTAACAGCATTGGACAGGTAGCGCAATTGCCGGGCTGGTTGCAGCTATTAATCATTATTGGGGCCATTTCAGTTATGGTGATTATTGGCCGGTTTGCGGCACGACATATTTTTCGTTTGGTTGCCGAAACTGGTTTACACGAGGTATTTGTAGCACTGGCACTACTTATGGTTATTGGTATTGCGTTAGGCATGGATGCCATAGGTTTATCGCCTGCGCTGGGAACATTTATTGCCGGTGTTGTTTTGGCCGACAGCGAATACCGGCATGAGTTGGAAACCACCATAGATCCGTTTAAAGGATTGCTGCTAGGACTTTTCTTTATCTCGGTGGGTGCCAGCATTAATTTCACGTTGCTAGTTGAAAATCCGTGGATGATCATTCAGTTTGTATTATTACTCATTCTGTTAAAGTTTATCGTTCTCTTGTTTTTAGGCCGAATGTTCAGGCTGAAAAAAGGTTTTGAGTTTCTTTTTGCTTTTCTGTTGTCGCAAGCCAGCGAATTTGCATTTGTTCTCATCTCTTTCTCGAGACAAAATAAATTGTTCGACGAGCAAACTTCAGGGATGTTACTACTTGTGGTCACTTTGTCGATGGCCATATCGCCGCTGTTACTCATTTTTAACGACAAAGCGGTGAGTCCGATCTTGGCACGTTGGCAAAACAAACAAGAATACGACGAAATTGAAGATGAAGAAACTCCGGTAATTCTTGCCGGGTTCGGACGCTTTGGATTAACCGTTGGAAGAATTCTTATAGCTAATGGAATAAAAGTTACCATCCTTGATAACAATCCGTCCAATGTTGAAACGCTGCGTAAATATGGTTTCAAACTGTATTTTGGTGATATTACCCGCCCCACCATGCTCGAAAAAGCTGGAATTGAAAAGGCCCGCTTGCTCATATTAAGTATGGCCGAACATGAAAATGCACTGAAAGTGGCCGAAATTGTGCGCAAAAAATACCCGCACGTAAAAATACTGGCGCGTGCCAACGATATATTTCATGTATTTGAATACCTGAATTTAAACATCAACAAAGTACAACGCGAAAACTTCCATTCGGCAGCGGAGTTAGGTAACAATGCTCTGGTAGAACTGGGCTTTTCGAAATACGAAGCGTACCGCGCCACACGCACTTTTAAACACCACGAACATCAGGTAACCGAAGAACTTTACCAGCACTGGCTGGAAGACCAAAGCAAATTTATTCAGGAAACCCGTAGGTTTGAGGAACAGGTAAAAGAAACACTACAGGCCGAGAAAAACTACTCGATACACGATAGCGATTGTGCATGGGATGTTGATTCGTTGAAAGATGAAGCAAAAAAGGAAGAGTAGCTTTCTTTTGTTTTGGGTAAAAACCTGAGTAGCGTCCGATTGACAAATTCCACTTTAATAACACAAAACCAAGCATTAAAGATTGCTATGCAATTTAAATCTGAACTTAAACTCAGAACGTCTTGCTGCACTTTTTCGAACCAACTAATTAAACGTTCGACAATCTAAATTAGACTACTTATAAATAGTCTCATTTTCAGAAAAATTGCTTTTTTGTCATATCGAGATTCAATTTATTATATAGTTTTGCCATCTGCAAATAGCAAAAACAGACAGTTACGGAATCTATAATTCGACATAAAGGCTATATTAAAGCGATAAAAGCCACCTCACTAACTGTGAATATTGTGAGTCAGTCGGCCTGTTCTACTTGCCACGCCAAGGGTGCATGCACTGTTTCCGATTATCAGGATAAAGAAATTGAGGTTTCCGAATACAAAGGCTACTACACAGTTGGCGACGAGGTCACCATTCTCTTTAAACAATCGAAAGGTTTTACAGCCCTAACCTGGGGTTATGTAATTCCGTTTTTTGTTGTTTTGGGCACTTTAATCATTGCGCTCGAGATTACCGGAGATGAACTAAAATCGGGACTTTTGTCATTATTTATACTTGTACCATACTATATAACATTATATTTTTTTAGGCATTTATTAAAAAAAGTATTGAAATTCGAACTCGAAGAAAACGCTGAATAAAATGAGTATCACTGTTGTATATACAATTGTCACATTAGCCGTAATTGGCGCCGCAGCAGCGGTAATCCTTTACTTTGTGGCACAGAAATTCAAAGTTATTGAAGATCCTCGCATCGACGATGTTGATGAAGCATTGCCGGGAGCCAACTGCGGAGGTTGTGGATACGCGGGCTGCCGGGCTTTTGCCGAAGCCCTTGTAAACGCAAGCGAATTGGGCGATTTATACTGTCCGGTTGGCGGCAACGACACGATGAACAGCGTGGCATCTATCCTGGGGCTTGAAGCCGTTAAGAAAGATCCGCGTGTGGCTTACATCCGTTGTAACGGCACCTGCGATAACCGCCCAAAAACCAGTAGTTTCGATGGAGCAACTACCTGCGCTATTGCCTCATCGGTTTACAGTGGCGAAAGCGATTGCCAGTTTGGCTGTCTGGGTTATGGCGACTGCTACGACTCTTGTGATTTTGATGCTATCGACTTGCGTTCAGAGCTTGGTGTTCCACAAATTATCGACGATAAATGTGTAGCCTGCGGAGCCTGCGTTGATGCTTGTCCGAAAGACCTGATTGAGTTGCGTAAGAAGATGCCAAAAAACCGCAAAGTTGTGGTATCGTGCCGTAACGAGGATAAAGGAGGCGTAGCGCGTAAAGCTTGCAAAGTAGCCTGTATTGGTTGTAGCAAGTGTTTCAAAGAGTGTCCTTTCGATGCCATTACAATGGAAAACAATCTGGCCTACATTGATTCCGACAAGTGTAAACTGTGCCGTAAATGTGTGGCCGTGTGTCCAACAAGCGCCATTATCGAAGAAAACTTTCCTCCGCGGAAAGTAAAGCCAGCAGAAAAAAAAGAGTGTGAACCAGCAAAATAAATCAGGATGTTAAAAACGTTCAAAATAGGCGGAGTACATCCTCCCGAAAATAAACTATCGAAAGATAAAAAGATTGAGGTACTGCCACTTCCAAAAACGGTATTTATTCCGGTAGCGCAACACATTGGTGCTCCTTCTACCCCATTGGTAAAACGTGGCGACGAGGTAAAAGCAGGACAGGTAATTGCACAAAGCAGCAGTTTCGTTTCAACCAACATACACTCTTCGGTTTCAGGAAAAGTGAAAAAAGTTGACTTTTCGGCTGACAGCTCGGGCTATCCGAAACAAGGTATTTTTATCGATGTAGATGGCGACGAGTGGGTTGAAGGGATCGACCGCTCTGAAGATTTGATAAAAGAAATTTCAATTGACGGACCTGATATCGTTAAGAAGATTCAGGAAGCCGGAATAGTTGGTTTGGGTGGTGCAACCTTCCCTACCCACGTAAAACTGGTACCGCCAAAAGGGATGAAAGCCGAAGTGCTGTTAATTAACGGCGTGGAGTGCGAACCTTACCTTACTTCGGACCACCGTTTGATGTTGGAAAAAGCCGACGAAATTATGGTGGGTATCCAATTGCTGATGAAAGCCATGAACGTGGACAAAGCCGTTATCGGCATTGAAAACAACAAGCCCGATGCGATTAAGCTGCTGAATGAAAAATGCAAAGGATATAATGGAGTGAGCGTTCAGTCCCTTAAAGTTCAGTATCCACAAGGAGGCGAAAAACAATTGATCAATGCTGTTACAGGAAAAGAAGTTCCTTCGGGATCTTTACCGATTGCGGTTGGTGCTGTAGTAAGTAATGTTGGAACTGCCTTTGCGGTTTACGAGGCTATTCAGAAAAACAAGCCACTGCTTGAGCGCGTGGTAACCGTTACCGGAAAAGGCCTTGAAAAACCATCGAATTTTATGGTGCGCATTGGTACAGCTACATCAGAATTGATTGAAGCTGCCGGCGGTCTGCCAGAAAACACAGGGAAAATTATTAGTGGTGGCCCCATGATGGGACGAGCCATTGCATCGCTCGATGTTCCGGTTACTAAAGGTACTTCTGGAATCCTGCTGATTAAAGAAGAAGAAAGCAAACGTCAGGAAATTGAACCTTGTATTCGTTGTTCGCGATGTACATCAGTTTGCCCAATGGGACTGGAACCTTACCTGCTGATGACTTTGGGAGAAAAACAAATTTTCGATCGTGCAGAAAACGAACGTATTATGGATTGTATCGAATGCGGATCGTGCAGCTACACCTGCCCTTCCAGCCGTCCGCTGCTCGATTATATCCGTTTGGGAAAAGGAAAAGTTGGAGCGATGATTCGTTCACGAAAAAAATAGTAATCAAACCATTTGTCATTTCGAAGGAGGTACGACTGAGAAATCTGTTGCTTCGATGTTAGAGATTTCTCCTCCTACGTCGTCGAAATGACAGGAAAAAAGAACAAGACAAACAGCTGAATAATGAGTAAATTATTAACAGTTTCACCATCACCGCACGTTCACTCGAGCGAATCAACCCAGAAGATTATGCTTCGGGTGGTATATGCGATGATTCCGGCTATGGCCTGGGGTATTTATATGTTTGGCCTCGATGCCGTTCGGGTGGGGTTAATTTCAATCCTGTCGTGCCTGGCCATCGAATACCTCATTCAACAATATGTAATGAAAGTAAAACCCAGTCTAACCGACGGGTCAGCTTTAATTACAGGCATTCTCCTTGCATTTAACGTGCCCGCAAATCTCCCCTGGTGGATTATTATAATAGGTGCGATTGCAGCCATGGGTATCGGAAAACTTTCGTTCGGTGGTTTGGGAGCCAACATTTTTAATCCGGCCCTTGTTGGACGTGTATTCCTGTTGATTTCGTTCCCGGTGCAAATGACATCGTGGCCAGCCACAAGATCGATGAGTATTGATGCAGTTTCGGCAGCTACTCCGCTGGCAGTAATAAAAGAAGGTATTAAAAACGGCATCCCGGTTTCACAACTGCAAGGATTGCCTGATTTAAGCGATATAGCCATCGGATTTAATAATGGATCGATGGGTGAAATATCAGCACTGTTACTGATTCTCGGTGGACTTTACATGCTGTGGAAAAAAGTGATTACCTGGCAAACGCCGGTATCGATTATACTTACTGTTCTTGTTGTTGCAGGTATTTTCTGGATGATTAATCCTGAGATGTATGTCAACCCGGTTTACCACATTTTTACTGGTGGTTTAATGTTGGGAGCTATTTTTATGGCAACCGATATGGTTACCTCGCCAATGACCGGCAAAGGACAATGGATCTACGGTATTGGAATTGGATTGATCACCATCTCCATTCGTATGTTTGGCGCTTACCCCGAAGGTATTTCATTTGCAATTTTAATTATGAATGCCTTTGTACCCTTGATAAACATGTATGTTAAACCTAAACGATTTGGAGGACAGTAAAATGGCAAAACGAGAATCGAGTTTTACGAACATGGTGTTAACACTGGTTTTGGTTACCGGTATTGCAGCAGCGGCTTTAGGTTTTGTATACGATTTCACAAAAGGTCCTATTGAGGTGGCGAAATTAAAAGCACAAACCGAAGCAATTAAAACGGTATTACCAGAATTTGACGAGCTGGGAGAAACAGTAGTGGTTAGTCCTGGTGAAGGAGAAGACTCCCTGCAATTTTTTCCCGCCTATAAAAATGGCGAGTTGGTTGGAACTGCCGTTAAGACCTACACTAAAAGTGGTTTTAGTGGATTTATTTCAATAATGACCGGAATTGACAAAGACGGGAACTTTTCAGGATACTCCGTTTTAGAACATGCAGAAACACCTGGTTTGGGATCAAAAATGGATGTTTGGTTTAACAACCCGGAAAAACCTAATCAGTACGTAATTGGTAAAAACCCGGAAACAACCAAATTTATGGTTTCGAAAGATGGTGGAGATATTGATGCTATAACAGCATCAACAATTACATCAAGAGCTTTTTTAGATGCGCTGAATCGTGCATACGATTCTTATAATGAAAACAACAAATAGAAGGTATTATGAATCAGTGGAAAAACTTTTCAAAAGGCTTTATAAAAGAAAATCCGGTTTTTGTACTGCTGCTCGGGATGTGCCCAACGTTGGGTGTTACCTCGTCGGCAATTAACGGACTTGGTATGGGATTGGCCACTACCTTTGTTTTGCTCATGTCGAACATTGTGGTGTCGCTGGTAAAAAGTGCGATTCCTGAAAAAGTACGCATTCCGGCATTTATAGTTATCATAGCAACCTTTGTAACTATTGTACAATTAACAATGCAGGCGTTTTTGCCGGCCTTGTACAAAAGCCTAGGTTTATTCATCCCGTTAATTGTTGTAAACTGCATAGTTTTAGGACGTGCGGAAGCTTTCGCATCGAAAAACAAAGTACTCTCCTCGGCAATCGACGGCCTGGGAATTGGACTTGGCTTTAGTTTCGCCCTGGTTTTGCTGGGAGGTATCAGAGAAATTTTGGGAAGCGGTAAAATCTTTAGCATTACCATTTACCCCGAGAACTACGTAACGCTTGTATTTGTGCTGGCCCCGGGTGCATTTATTGTTTTAGGATACCTGATTGCACTAATTAATCGTTTAAAGAAAAATTAGGAGGATAGAAAATGAACTATTTAGTAATTGTAATAGGCGCCATACTTGTAAACAACATTGTTTTAATGCAGTTTTTGGGAATCTGCCCGTTTTTGGGAGTTTCCAAAAAAGTGTCGACTGGTATTGGAATGACCGGCGCTGTTGCTTTTGTAATGATTTTGGCAACGATTGTTACTTATCTGATTCAAAATTACGTGCTCGAAAAATTCGGATTAGGATTTTTACAAACCATAGCCTTTATTCTAGTCATCGCTTCGTTGGTGCAAATGGTGGAAATCATTTTGAAAAAAGTAAGTCCTCCGCTCTACCAGGCGCTTGGAATTTTCCTGCCATTGATTACAACAAACTGTGCAATTTTAGGTGTTGCTATCCTTACTGTACAAAACGAATTCAACCTGCTGGAAGGCGTAATATTTTCAACATCGCATGCTATTGGTTTCGGGTTGGCACTGATCATCTTTGCCGGAATTCGTGAACACCTCGATTTGCAAGATGTACCAAAAGGATTAAAAGGAACTCCAATTGCATTAATAGCAGCTGGTATTCTTGCAATGGCTTTTATGGGATTCTCTGGCTTAGTGTAAGTTAGTTCTAGATTAACCCAGTATTAATGATTCATGATTTTTGTCATAGCGACAAATTAAACATGCAGACCTTACACAAATTTATTAAATTTGCTATGTGTAGATTGCAAAAATCGACATAGTTCAATTAACTAAAATCATAAACATTGGAATTTTTTCAACAAGTACATAGATCATTACTTCAGGGTTCAAAAGATACCATCCAGAGAGAGCTGATGAACAATATCGATTGGAACCAAAGGCTTATCTGCATCAAGGGATTCAGGAGCGTTGGAAAAACAACATTTTTGCTCGACTATATAAAAACGCATTACCCCAACAGCAACGATGTTCTGTATCTTAATCTGAATAATTTTTATTTCACAAAACGTAAGATTAGTTCTTTTGCCGACGAATTTGCAAAACGTGGCGGGAAACTACTATTGCTCGATCAGATACAAAAGTACCCCGATTGGTCGGCCGATTTACGTAAATGCCTGGATGAAATTCCTGATCTGAAGATTATTTTCACCTCATCGCCGGTATTGCGTATTACGGAAGACAATCCTGATTTGGAAGGAATAGCCAGCATTTATCACCTTGAAGGATTATCGTTTCGCGAGTACCTCAATCATCAAACAGGAAGTAAGTTTACCACATATACCCTGGAGGAAATACTGAATAACCACATTGAAATTGCCCAAGAAATTGTTGACGAAATCAGGCCACTAGCTTATTTCGATGATTATTTAAGACACGGTTATTTCCCTTACTATATTCACGATCCGAATTTTTATATCGACAAGTTGTTAAAGAATATCAACTTGGCACTTGAGATCGATGTTCCGTACATTAACCAGATTGAATTTAAATATCTCCCAAAGCTCAGAAAACTGTTGCACATCATTGCCTCAGAAACGCCATTTACTCCAAATGTTAGTAAATTAGCATCTTCGGTTGAAACGTCGCGTGCAACAATTATGAACTACCTGAAGTATTTGAAGAATGCCCGACTCATCAACCTGCTTTATGAGAATGGTGGCAGTGACGACGACCAGATGAAAAAGCCGGACAAAGTGTACATGCACAATACAAACCTGCTGAATGCTATTGCTCCGAATAACTTTGATAAAGCCACGGTTAGACAAACGTTCTTTTATAACCAGGTAGGCTATGTGTGTAAGCTGGCTAAATCGCCGGTTGCCGATTTTTGCGTCAACGAAAAATACAAATTCAATGTTGGCGGACGAAAACTGGAACCCAAAAAAGGAATTTATGCCGCTTCAGATGTGATTGAAGTTGGCGAAGGAAACAAAATTCCTTTGTGGCTCTTTGGATTTTTGTACTAAAAAATAAAGTTTGATGATTATGAAAAGATTCTTTCGCTTCATTGCATTTCGCTCAGAATGACAAATATATAGTTGTTTAAAGGCAATTGGGAGGGAAGTTTTGGCGGCTTGGCCGTCAAAACTTCCCTCCCAATAGCTCACCCACAGCAAAACTGTCATTCCGAGCAAAGCGAGGAATCTCAAACAATACAATCAGAAAAATATCAATTATAAACTAAATAAATTAAAGACGAATAAAGATGGCAAAACAAAAAAAAATGGTAACATGTGACGGTAACTACGCCGCGGCGTACATGAGTTACATGTTTAGCGAAGTCGCCTGTATTTATCCGATCACTCCGTCGTCAACCATGGCAGAGTATGTTGATGAATGGGCTGCTTTTGGAAAGAAAAATATGTTTGGACGCCCGGTACGTTTGGCTGAAATGCAGAGTGAAGGTGGTGCTGCAGGTGCAGTTCACGGAGCGTTACAATCGGGTGCTTTAACTTCTACTTACACTGCATCGCAGGGCTTGTTATTAATGATCCCTAACATGTACAAAATTGCGGGTGAGTTACTTCCAACAGTTTTCCACGTAAGTGCTCGTGCATTAGCAGGTCACGCATTATCAATTTTTGGCGATCACAGTGATATTTATGCTGCCCGTCAAACAGGTTTTGCAATGTTGGGTGCCGGTTCTGTTCAGGAAGAAATGGATTTAGCTGGTGTTGCTCATCTGGCAACCCTTAAATCAAGAGTTCCTTTCTTAGCATTCTTCGATGGATTCCGTACTTCACACGAAATTCAAAAAATTGAAGCTCTTGAAATGGAAGATATGATACCACTGGTTGACCAGGAAGCTCTTCAGGAATTCCGCAACCGTGCGATCAACCCTGAAAATCCTGTTACGCGTGGTACTGCTCAAAACCCTGATATTTTCTTCCAGGCAAAAGAAGCAGGAAACAAATTTACCGATGCAGTTCCTGACATTGTTGCTGATTACATGGATCAAATTAGCGAATTGACAGGTAGAAAATACCGTCCATTCACTTATTATGGTGCGCCGGATGCAGAAAACATTATTATTGCAATGGGTTCTGTAACCGAAACCATTAAAGAAACAATCGACTATTTAACAGCACAAGGCAAAAAAGTAGGTTTGATATCTGTTCACCTTTTCCGTCCTTTCTCAGCAAAATATTTTATTGAAGCTCTTCCTGAATCAGTAAAACGTATTGCTGTTATCGATCGTGCAAAAGAGCCTGGAGCTGGTGGTGAGCCATTATTCCTTGATATTCGTTCTCATTTCTACGGAAAAGAAAATGCACCGGTTATTGTTGGTGGTCGTTATGGTTTAGGTTCAAAAGACACTACTCCATCGCAAATTGTATCTATTTACGAAAACCTGGAGCTAAATGAGCCAAAAAGTGATTTCACTGTAGGTATCGTGGATGATGTTACATTCAAATCGCTTCCGTTAAAAGAAGAAATCGATATGACTCCAAAAGGAACATACCAGGCTAAATTTTATGGTTTGGGTTCTGATGGTACTGTTGGCGCAAATAAAAACTCAATTAAGATTATTGGTAATGCTACCGACAAATCTTGTCAGGGGTATTTCCAGTACGATTCAAAAAAATCGGGTGGTTTTACTTGTTCTCACCTTCGTTTTGGTGACAAAGCAATCCGTTCAACTTACCTGGTAACAACACCTGACTTTGTAGCCTGCCACGTACCAGCGTACTTACACATGTACGATGTATTAAAAGGATTGAAAAAAGGTGGTTCTTTCTTGCTCAATTCTATTTGGGATGCAGAAGAAACCAAAAACAATCTGCCTGATTCAATGAAAAAGTACATGGCAGAAAACGATATCAAATTCTACATCATTAACGGAACCAGGTTGGGTGAAGAATTAGGTTTAGGTACTCGTACCAATACAATCATGCAATCGGCTTTCTTCAAAATAACCGGTGTTATCCCTTACGAAAAAGCAGTTGAAGAAATGAAAGCTGCCATTGTAAAATCGTACGGTAACAAAGGCGAAAAGATTGTAAACATGAACTACGCAGCCGTTGACGCTGGTGGTAAAAATGTAGTTTCGGTTGATGTTCCTGCCGAATGGGCAGACATTGTTGTTGGTGAAGTTGAAGAAGATGCAAAACGTCCGGAATACATTAAAAACGTTGTTGACGTGATTAACGGTCAACGTGGCGACGATCTTCCCGTTTCTACTTTTGCAGGAAGCGAAGATGGTACATTCCCACAAGGAACTGCCGCCTACGAAAAACGTGGTGTTGCAGTAAACGTACCCGAATGGCAAGCTGGCAACTGTATTCAGTGTAACCAATGTGCTTATGTTTGTCCGCACGCTGCTATTCGTCCATTCTTAATGACCGAAGAAGAAGTTGAAAAAGCACCCGGCGGAACAGAAGTAAAGGTAGCTACACCGGCAAAAGTATTTGGTGGATTGAGCTTCAGAATTCAGGTAAGTGCACTCGATTGTACGGGTTGTGGTAACTGTGCCGATGTTTGTCCTTCAAAAGAGAAATCACTGATAATGAAACCACTTGGTACCCAGCAAGATGAAATTGCACGTTGGGACTATATGGTTGACGAAGTTTCATTAAAAGAAACTGTTGTTGACAAAACCAAGTCGGTTAAAAACTCGCAGTTTGCTCAACCATTATTCGAGTTCTCGGGAGCTTGTGCCGGTTGTGGTGAAACGCCATATATTAAATTAATTACTCAATTATACGGAGAACGTATGATGGTTGCCAACGCTACCGGATGTTCTTCAATTTACGGTGGTTCTGCTCCGGCAACTCCATATTGTAAGCATAAAGATTCCGGACACGGTCCGGCCTGGGCAAACTCATTATTCGAAGACAACGCCGAATATGGTTTTGGTTTTGCTGAAGGAGTGAGTGCGCAGCGCGATCGTATTGCTTCTATTATGGAAGGTGCACTTTCAAATGGTGCTTCCGATGCTGAAAAAGAGGTGTATACTGAATGGTTAGCAAACAAAAACAATGCGAATGCATCTGTTGTTGCCTCTAAAAATGTATTAGATGTAATCTCGTCAAGCAAAAATGCTGATGCTCAAGAAATCGTGAAACTAAAACAATACCTGGTTAAAAAATCGACTTGGGTATTTGGTGGTGACGGTTGGGCTTACGACATTGGTTTTGGTGGTTTAGACCACGTAATGGCCAGTGGCGAAGACATCAATATTTTAGTAATGGATACCGAGATTTACTCAAACACAGGTGGTCAGGCATCAAAATCAACTCCTGTTGGAGCGGTTGCGAAGTTTGCTGCTTCGGGTAAAAAAATCCGTAAAAAAGATTTGGGAGCAATGATGATGAGCTATGGTTATGTTTACGTTGCGCAAGTTGCAATGGGAGCCAACCAATCGCAATATTTTAAAGCATTAAAAGAAGCAGAAGCTTACCCGGGTCCATCTATTATTATTGCTTATGCTCCATGTATTAGCCACGGCTTGCGCGCAAGTATGGGTAAAACACAGGAAGAAGAGAAAAAAGCAGTAGCAGCGGGATACTGGTCGTTGTTCCGTCATAATCCATTATTGGAAGAAGAGGGCAAAAACCCATTCCAGTTGGATTCGAAAGCACCGGATTGGAGCAAATTCCAGGAATTCTTAAATGGTGAAGTTCGTTATACTTCATTAAAGAAAACCTTCCCTGCAGAGGCTGACGAATTATTCTCAGCTGCTGAAGACAATGCCAAATGGCGTTACAAGTCTTACGAACGTATGGCAGCCATGGATTATTCAAAACCTGAAGAAGGAAAAGAATAATAAACTTATTCAACGCTATATTAAAAAGCCGCTTCGTTTTGAAGCGGTTTTTTTATGCCATTATTCAGTCTCTTAATAAATTGCACTAGAACTTGATCATTCCTTCACCTTTCAAGTCCCAGGTCATGTTAATGTGATCTATTATACCATACATATCGATATATCCGGTCGCACCTTCAAATCTTCCGGTAGACATTCCCTCTCGTATTTTATAAAGATAGTGCATACCATCTTCATCAACCCATGGATCAGTATTTACCATGGTATAGATCTTATCTCCATTGGCAGCGGTTAATTCTCCCCAGATTGGAGAAACAGGGTTTCCATCCCCATCAATACAAAGTTTGTTGTAAACAGTAAAGTTCCCCAGAAAAGTAGCATTTCCCCCTCCGGAAATTATCATTTGTAAGCCCGTTGCGGTGCATGCGTCCATATTCTGAATGACTTCCATCACTCCACTTGCTTTCTGAAACTTAATGGTACGTTCAATCCTGTTACCTGATTTCAGGTCCATTTCAGGTTGTTCTTCAAATGGGGCATCACAGGCAAATACCCCGAAAATTACCATAAGAAAAATGCAGATTTTTTTCATAACGTTGATTTTTGGTAAATAAATATGTGCCTGGCATTCACAACTTTAATGGAGTAAAAAGATATGCCTGTTTACGATTTTGTAATGAAAAAGTTTCTGTTAAAGATGTATAAGTGCGATTGAGAATTTGAATAGCTGTAGCTAAAACCTCGTTCTTATGAAATCAGCAGAATTAAGCTCTAAAATAATCGTTAGATAGTAAAGAATCCGATCCATATTATCTTTAACAATTATGGTTCGGATCCTTCTACCTTCCTCTTGGTAGTTAATGAGAACTATTTTAAAGTCACGTCGAGGTAAACTGAATGACGCCCGTATGTTTCGTAAAAAGGTTTATAAACAACACCCTCAATAGTAAATTCTAACTTTTCAGGATTACCCAAAATGGATTTACTGATATCTTTTGCATTAAGCGTTACTTTACGCCATTCTTTTCGTGGATCCTCTTCCTGAGCTGCCAATAAAACCGGTCCGTAAAATAAACTGGCTACGTTTTGCTGATCCATTACCGGCTCTAAATAAAAGTGGAAAGGCATGCGCAACTCCACTTTATCACCATCTTTCCACTTACGACTGATGGTAAGGTAAGTTCCCGGCTCCGCATTTACATCTTGTTTCTTGCCATTTATAGTTACAAAAAATCCTTTGCTAGCCCAGTGCGGCACACGCACATTTAGATCGAATTTACCACTGCCGTTAATCGTTAACGTGGTATGGTCTTCTTTTGGATAAGCCGTTGTTTGCTTAACAGTTATATTCTTATCGGTCCATTTTAATGTTGATGGCACATAAAGGTTTACATACAAAACCTTGTTATCTGCACTGCGGAAATAAATCGAGTTCTGCAATTTTGTATTGCTCTCGATTGCCGTACCGTTGCAGCAGGTAAACCCATCCATATGTGCATTACTGAAATGTTTAACAGAACCGGCGCGCAAAGGCACGTGGTAGGTATTTGCCGGGGTATGTTTGTCAACTGATGCCAGAATATGGTTGTAAAGCCCACGCTCGTAATAATCCATCAATTTGGCTTGCTGATTATACAGAAACAGGTTGCGACTCAATTTAAGCATGTTGTAGGTTGCACAGGTTTCGTTCTGTCCGCCTACCGAGAAACCGTTTTCGTAAAGCGTTGCCGGTTCAGCGGTAAAACATTCAGCATTGGCCGGATTACGTGCTCCTGCCACACCTCCAATACTGTACATATAATCTCCTGTAGTTTTATACCAAAAGTTATCGGCAATATCGAAATATTCCGGTTCTTTCGAATCGCGATAGATTTCGAGTGCTCCCATAATTTGCGGAATGTGCTGATTGGCATGCAAGCCACGGAACATATCTACATTCTTTGCCAGTCCGTGTGTATGCCCGGCATCGCCAAAGAAAACACGAATATTATCAAATAATTTAGCAGTTTCAAGGTAACGAGGCTCGTTGGTCAATCGGCTCAGTCTTGCCATTGCTTCGTTCATTCCTCCAAATTCACCGGCAATGTAGGTGTTCCAAATGCTTATAAGAGTCTCTTCAGGCACTTCATTTAAACGGGCAGCAACCCAGTCGCTCATTCCTTTTACAATTTCCAGGGCCTTTTCATTTCCACTCACTTCATAAATATCCAATAAACCGGCAAGGATTTTATGCAAGGTATAATAGGGAGCCCAAACTTTATCGTTATCGGTTCCGTATTTTGCGCCGTGTTCCAGCATAATAAACTGGTCTGGCGGATAGGCACTAATAAATCCTGTTCCCCAGTTCCAGTAATCGGTGCGAATACCGTCTTCGCTTAAATCCGAATTATAATCTGCTTGTCCCGGTCCGGGAGGCACGGCCAACGGGTCTGCCACACTTTTCCCTCCTACACTTTTGGCTTGTCCCGATAGTAGTGATAATTCATACAGCGTATTCACCATATATTCCATCTTATCAGCAAATTCTGCCTGAACTGACTTGTCGTAGGCCGAGCTCGAATAAGCTTGTGCCAAAGCACTTAAATAATGTCCTGTTGCATGGCCCCGCAATTTTGTTTCCTGGCTATCCCAAACGCCAAGCGGTTTTGCGCCCTCGGGTTGTTGCTGTCCAAAGGCATTTCGGAACATGTAAAGGAAATCATCGGGATTGGTATGCTGTAAGCCATGAATAAATTTATCGCGGTTCTCAATAAATTTTGTTTTATGATTATGAATATCGGCATTTAACGTCACTTCATTCAACTCAAAAGCTTCCAGTGTGCGCTCAGGAGCGGTATGCTTTTTCACTTTTTTTACTGTAACAATAGCTTTTGGCTGAATATCGGTTCCGGCAACTCGTCCGGTAACAGTATATTTCCCCGTATTTTGCACAGCGCTGTTATCCTCGGGCGATGGCCAGAGCACACGCACATCAGATCCCTGAATGTTCTTGCTGAAAACACCGCTCACAAAGCGTGGCAAACGAGGGAGAAAGCCCACTTCGGTTTCCACCTCGATAGTTGGAACATCGGTTAAATACGCGTTATACAACTGTGGTGTCGATTCAGGAAACTCCTGAAGATCGGCATCCTGTCGGTTTCTCATCATCTCTTCTGCTTCCTCCTTATGCAATGCACTAAAGTGAATCCACCCGATTTGCCTGTTGCTTAAAGGAATTCTATAGATCCTGAAGTCGTGCAGTTTTGCTTTTAATGATACATCATCTGATGTCAGGGATTTTCCAATAACGAACTTACCATCTTTTCCAATCGTGCTACCAAATAGTTGTTCTAATTCCACCTCAAAATTTTTCACCTCGCTAACCATTTCTCCGTTAAGATAGGTAGCAAAGGTTTTTGACGGAATATCCAGAACAACAGCAATATGATTCCATTTATTTAATTCAATTGCCTCGGAACTTGCGTTATATTTATCGGTATCGGTAGAAACCTGAGCCACAAAACCATCTGCTGTGATTGCAGCCGAAAAACTCGACTTGTGGTTTTTCTCAAAGTCGAAAAGTGGAGCACCATTTTCTGCTGAATTCAGGTAAAACCATCCCGAAATACTTAGCGACTCCTCGCCTGCCATTAATTCTCCAGGGATACTGATAAAGGTTTTTCCATCTCCGGATAAAGAAAGTACTTTGCCGAACTCTTCATCGTCAATAAATGTGTAAGCAGAGCCCTGAATACTTCCATGTAAATTATTTCTCGACCAATCTTTTACATTTTCTTCCAATGTATAACGGGCAATTAATCCTGTTTCACCAATCCCGTCTAAAATCTGGTCACCGCTTTGTGCAAATACTAAACTTGTGCTGCACGCACATAGACTTATTAGTATTCCAACGATCGGCTTTAGTAGTTTCATAATTATTATATTTAATTTTTAATCAGGAAGGACCGATGGGTCACTTTCCGGATTCAAAAATAGTTTACCTATTAGCAACGGTGCATATATAGCTGTTCAAAATCCTTGACTGTATGTTCAAAATACCATTACAATCGCTTTTATTGTATTCGTTTATTTATGTCAGGGTTAAGCTTTTTGGGTTTTATGATAATTCTCCTTACTACAAAACCTTTAGAATTTATTCAGACTATTCGTTTTCATTGGGTAAAAAGCGGTTCCAATTCGTTAGCGGCATAATACAGCCTTTCCTTACTTTCTGTAAAAATTGTTTAGAGCAGAAAGAAACAAATTACTTTGCCTTTTTTTTAGGTTTAAACACCGAAATAAAAATGGTAATAATTAGCGTGCCATTCATACAAAGGCCCATAATTGTTTGGTTTCTGTCGAGCAGTTGATATTTGGTATTATTGAGTGCCTTAAGCCCTATTTCTCCCGAAATTTTAACCATTTCTTCAATCCATGGCCCCGAAAAAATAGTTCCCAATACAATAATAAGTAGCGTAATAATCCATTTGTAAGTCATCCACCCATGTTTAAAGTAGCCCCATTTTGTAAATTGAGAATAAACCCATCCGGTAATAAGGCAAAGAATAGCTGCCGGAACCAATATTTTCATGTCAATAAAATGAACAATTTGATTCATCAGAAAAAGTTGTTCTCCTGTTTCAATATTGCTGCTTAAAAAATTTAGTAAAAACATGGTTAAGCCCGTGGTAACCCAAATACCCGCGGCCAACAAATGAATAGATTTAAGCCATTTTTTGTGTGTGATTGTTAATTGTTGCATATTGTTCAGTGTATTGAGCTTATTTGTTAATTTCGCTTTGCCTTAAAAGTAATATAATTTCAAAAACCAATTTTGGTGAATAACACCAAAAACATAATCGGTTTAGAAAATCAATGATAGCGAAAACGACAATTCCAACCGAAGTTGAATATTCCACACATTATAAACTGCAGCGAATGACAGATTCAATACCTTCCTTTTATTGAGCCGCCGTTCAGCAACTGCAACAATCTTCTAAACCTCGGTAGCAAAGAGAAGGAAAGCTTGTTTCCCGGCAATTATATTTTTCGCTTCAACACAAAAACGCCACACACGTTTTCGCTGTCGTATGTTGATCCTACCAGTTGATTTTCGGCAATGTGTTGTATTTCAAAAGTATTGGGCAGGTAACTGATCTCCCGGCCGTTTTGAATGGCTTTAACATCAACGCTCTCCAGCAGCAGTTTTCCATCGGTAATAGTGCCTTTTACTTTTTCGGTAACCTGAATGCGATAGTTGTTTTTCACCTCTTCGGCAAACGAAAATACGCCGTTTACCTCGTTTCCGGCTTGCCTAAGCTCCACCTATCCCACTGAGTTTCCGTATTCAAAATCCTCGTTATATGTCCAGTTTCCACTAATATCCATCGTGGCGATTTTGGCGGCAAACTTAATCAATTTTTGTTAGTGCAGGGCAAAATCCCCCCCTGCTATTTATGAAATTTATACCCCACAGAAAACATAAACGAACGGTTGCGGGCCACCATATCGTAATCGGTCTGTGGCGAAATATTATTCAAAGCAAAATGAGCGGTAAATTCAAACAAGAATGAATTAATTTCCACACCTCCGCCAACAGCCAGGCCAAGTCCAAGGCGTTTTAGGTCGTCGTCCTCATCGGGTCCCCAAACGATGTTCCACTCTTCATTAAAACTTTCGGTGCCACCCTTCTCTTCTACTTTTGTTTTTCCGCTAAGGCCAATTCCAAAATATGGCCCAAGCATTCCGTAAATCCGGGATTTGTTTACATCGGCATATAATTTCCCAAACACTGGAATATCGAGGTACCACAGGTTCACTTTCGATTTTGAACTATACGCAATACCTTCAAACAATTCCGACTCATTCGTTTTTACTCCTTTGGTGGTAATCAACAAAGCCGTTTCAATACCAGCCCCTTCTCCAATTCCCCATTCAAACGTAGGCCCAATATGAAATCCCGACCTCATGTCGAATTCATCGCTAACAGATTCGCCATCTTCCTTAAGTAACAAATCCGACAAAGTGTACCCGGCTTTTATGCCAATGGTTTGGGCAAATAAGAAACTTGTAAATGTGGTGAACAAAACCACTGTCAGTAAACGCTTTAATATGTTCATAATTCACGACTGTTAATGTATAATTTTCTATACGGGTGACCAAAAGTAAGGTTAGGTTATTTTCCGTGCAGACTGTTTTTGATTGTTGGAGGAGATAAATTTACCTCCTCCGCTTTTATGGTTACGCATGCTGGTTACCACTACTGTTTGCAGCACGACTAACATTTTCCGACGAATAACTTTATGGCTTTGGATTTATTCGTTGTTCGCAATAATTTCAGCAATTACAGGACGTGTTTTCTCTATCCTGTCGAGGTCAAGTTGAAGTCCTAGTGGTTCGTACACTTTGGCAAAGTATTCATAGATTCCTTTTACCATTGCGAAAGGAGCCTGAACAGACTGCAAGGCAGTAGATCCTGAATTATTTACTACGGAACTATCGATACCTTTGTTTAACAATGTCTTAACTATTTCGGTACGGCAGAAAAAAGCTGCGGTGTGCAAAGCTGTAGAACCATCATTATTCGTAACATTCAGTTCGGCACCGGCGTCGATCAGTACTTTGGCAATTTCTGTTTTTCCGAATACACAGGCAGTCATTAGAGGACTTGAACCACCAGCGGGTTCTTTTTCATTCAAATCGGCACCCGATTCAATTATCCGCTGTACTGCTTCCAAATCTCCTGCAACTACAGCTGCATGAATACTGGTCCCGCTTTGAGGAGCTGTGTTTGTTTCTGTTGTCTCTGTTTTCTGTTCTTTGCTTTCTGTTGTTCCGGGATATGCAGTAAAAGCAGCTAATACAATCACTACCGACATTACCGCAGTGGCAACTGTTTTTGTATTGACCGTGCGCTGACGAATGGTTCGCCACGAGTAAATAAGCAGATTCGAAAGACCAAAAGTTAATAAGGTAACCATGAGGAATTTTACCATCGGCGGAATAGGTATTGCCATTATTGACAGTGCAACTACTCCCAATACAATCGTGTGAATAATATAAACCGAGTAAGAATTGCGGTTCAGTTCATCCATAAATGCATACCTTCTATTTAAGCTGTTACGGAAACCGTAAAGGAATACATACAGCAAAGTAAGTTGCGATGCCAGGCCAAAAGCATAATAAGCTACACGGTCGGCAAATTGTGAAATGAAATAGTAATTCCGCGTTGGATCGATGATATTAAAAAAGGTATTAAGTGCGACGGCAGTAAAAATACCCAGTGTGAATGTCAATACTACATTTGCAATTACATACAGGCGCTTGTTCTTTTGGGTTGATTCGAACACTTTTAGCTTATAGCAAAGCGAACCCAGCAAAAATGACATAAAATAAACCAGTAAACGCTCGCGCTGAAAATGCAGAATAGCCGAATGGTACCATCCGTTAAGTCCCGTTTGAGCAATTGTAACACTGTAAACTACACCAACTACAAACATTATAATTACGGCAGTTTTCAGGTTAATTTTTAAGGATAGAACCTTTGTTTTTGCAAGTACCAGATAAATTACCTGAAACATAAAAAGTACAGGCAAGAACCACAACCAGTTTTGTGCCGGATTATTGGCATAAAAACTTAGGTCGCTTCCGGCCCGTTCAAAAAAGTGAAAGTACGAGAACCATTCTTCCTGTGGTAAACCACGTGAATATAAAAAGATGAATTTGTAAGCAGGAATCAAAGTAAAAACTGCAATTACCCACGGTATCAAAATACGTTTCACTTTTGACTTAATAAATTCGATTGATGTTTTTGACTTCAGCGACATCGGGATTAAATACCCGGAGATAAAGAAGATCATAAACATTACAAAAAGATCAAGATAAAGTCGGATCAAACCAATTGAATTTGCTTTTACCGGATCGACAACAATCCATGAGTTTTGCAAAACATGCTCGTAAACTAATCCTGAGTGTAAAACCACAACCAGGAAAATCATTAATGTTCTTAAATGGTCGAGAAAATAAATTCGTGTTTTCATGATTTTAATTTTTTGTGGAAATCTTTAGCGCGATATCCGTTGTTTTTGTTAGTGTAAAGGTCGGGCGAAGCGTGACGCAGGTCTAATGAACTATGCAGCCATGTGTATGAAGTTTGCTGAAGGCTTAAAAATTATGGCGCAAGCATATAAATTATGATGCAACACTTAATGCAGAGCCCTGAAAAGCTTGCCAAATAAGCGCTCCAGGAAGCTCATAAAAACATCGAAAAACATGCTCCTGATAATAAAATATCTCCAAAACCACAGCTAGCATAAGCGACTAACAAACAGTTTTTGTACTTTTAGTGTCGTAATTATCCGAAGCAGTCAACTATGCCAAATCTTAACACCGCAGAAAAAAGTTTTCTAAACCAAATTACTCAGCTTGTAGAGGAGAACATTTCCAACGAACAGTTTGGTGTTTCGGAGTTGGCAGACGCCGTTGGCATGAGTCGCTCGAACCTGTTACGAAAAATCAAAAAACTAACCGATTTATCCGCCAGCCAGTTTATCCGCAATGTTCGTTTAAAATATGCTACCGAGTTACTTCAGGAAGGATCGTACACGGTTTCTGAAGTTTCGTATAAAGTTGGTTTTGGCAGCCCTTCCTATTTTATTAAATGCTTCCGCGAGTTGTATGGATTTCCTCCGGGAGAAATGGGCAACCACGAAGTTCAGGAGCAGGAACCGGAAGTTGAGTCAGAACAGAATGCTCCCTCTCCGAGAGAAAAATTCCCGGTTTTATTAATTTCATTCTTTGCCATCGCTATAATTGCCGCCATTCTGTACGTTGTTTTAGGTCCGTCCTCAGAAGATAAAAATAAGGCAAAGTCGATTGCCGTGCTGCCATTTTTAAACGACAGTAACGACACTACAAACGTGTATATCATTAACGGATTGATGGAAGCCACGCTGAACAATCTTCAGCAAATTAAAGATCTGCGGGTAATTAGCCGCACTTCGGTAGAGCAGTACCGAAATAATCCGAAACCGACACCCGAAATTGCACGCGAATTAAATGCAAGCTACCTGGTAGAAGGCAGCGGACAGAAAATTGGCAACCAAATCCTTTTAAATATTCAATTGATAGAAGCAAAAACCGATAAACATTTGTGGAGCCAGCAATACCGGCGCGATACCGAAGACATTTTTACCCTGCAGGCCGATGTAGCAAAAAGTATCGCTGAACAGATAGAAGCCATTGTTACTCCTGAAGAAATAAAACGTATTGAAAAAGCACCAACCAATAACATGGTGGCTTACGACCTGTTTTTAAAAGGATATGATTTGCTTGGCAAACCAACGGAAGAAAACCTGAAAACGGCCATCCCGTATTTCAAAAAAGCGATTCAACACGACGAAGAATTTGCCCGTTCTTATGCGGGTATTGCAATTGCCTTTTATCTTTTAGACCAACACAAAACGGAAAAACATTTTGCCGACTCCATAAATTATTATGCCGATCAGGCACTTTTTTACGACTCGAAGCTGCCGCAGAGTTTAACGGCCAAAGCACTTTTTTACATGGAGCATAAGGAGTATGAGCTGGCACTTCCTTACCTTGAAAAAGCGCTGGAAATCAGTCCGAATTCTGATGTCGTTTTAATCTTTCTGGTGGAATTATATGTAAACCATTTACCCAACACCGAGAAGTACCTGGAGTACGCTCTAAAAGGGCTTGAAATTGATATCGTTGCGGCCTACGATTCGGCAGCGGCAAGTTTCAGTTACCTGCACATTAGTAATGCTTTTATCCAATCGGGCTTTGTTGATGAAGCAGCAAAGTACATCGACATTTCACTCAAATATCTTCCTGAAAATCTTTACTCGCAATATGTAAAAGCGTTTATCGAGTATGCTCAAAATGAAGACCTGAACCAGCTCAATAAATCATTGCTGGCAGCTTTTGAAAAAGACAAAACCCGCCTCGACATCCTGCAGGAAGTTGCAAAATCCTACTACTATCTCCGTGATTTTGAAACGGCGGCTATCTATTACAAAGCCTTTGTTGAAGCCAGAGTAATGTACAACCTCGACATTTATCCATCGGAAAATGGGAAAATTGCAGTGACCTTTGATAAAGTGGGCGATCAGGAATTGGCTGATAAATATTTTGGGTTGTACAAATCATGGGCAGAAAACGATCCTTCCATTTACAGTAATTTTTCACTGGCATTTTACTATTCCTTCAAAGGAGATACCGACAAGGCAATCGACTATTTAAAAGCGTTCACACAACAGGATAACTTTCATTACTGGACCATTCTTTTTACTCCAATCGATCCGCTGATGGACAATTTGAAACAACACCCGCAGTATAATAAGGTGTTTTGCGAAATCGAAGACAAATTCAATGCGAATCACAAACGGATTGAGAAGTCACTGCAGGAAAAAGGGCTTTTATAAACCATAAAAAAAGCCCCTCATCTATACAGATGAAAGGCTTGCATTTATTTGTCTTAGTCCTTTAAACAACTTGGACATCATCCACAAGCTCCTGCCCTTTTTTAATAGCCTCCAGATTTAGCGGAATTAATTTGTGGTAACGTTCCGGAAGTGATTTTTCCAGACCTTTTTCCACGTTATCCAGCGAAAGGATTGGCCGAACTTTCAGGTAACTTCCAAAAACAATCATATTAAACACTTTTGGATTTCCCATTTCAACAGCGGTTTTTGTGGCTTCCACTTTAAAAATGTTGATATCCGTACGTGTTGGCGGATTGATTACTCCGTTTGGGTCGTACAATAAAGTACCACCGGGTTTTACAGCTGATTCAAATTTGTCCATACTCTGTTGGTTCAGAATAATGGCGGTATCAAACTCCTGTAAAATAGGCGAACTAATGCGTGTATCGCTAACAATTACAGTAACGTTGGCAGTTCCACCACGCATTTCAGGACCGTATGACGGGAACCAGGTAACTTCCTTATCTTCCATAATGCCCGAGTAGGCCAGAATTTTACCCATCGAAAGTACACCTTGTCCTCCAAATCCGGCAATTATCATTTCTTCTGTCATAGCTTCAATTTTTTAATTTTCCGAATGTTCACCTTTAACACTGTCTTTCAAATCGCCTAACGGATAATAAGGAATCATGTTCTCTTCCATCCATTTGTTGGAATCAACAGGGCTCATTTTCCATCCCGAGCTACAGGTTGAAACCACCTCAACAAATGAAGTTCCTTTTTTATCCAGCACGTTTTGAATGGCTTTTTTCAGCGATCGTTTACATTTGCGAGCCGTTGCCGCAGTATGAACAGCCTGGCGTGTTACATAAGAAGTACCTGGCAATTGTGCTATCAGGTTAGTAATCTTCATCGGATAACCGTTCAAATCTACATTTCGTCCGGCTGGAGTGGTCGAAGTTACCATTCCTTCGAGTGTTGTTGGTGCCATTTGGCCACCAGTCATTCCGTAAATTCCGTTATTAATAAAAATCACCAGAATATTCTCACCTCGGTTACAGGCATGCATAATTTCAGCTGCTCCAATCGACGCGAGGTCGCCATCACCCTGGTAGGTAAACACAAAATTATCGGGGTTTACGCGGGCAACGCCCGTTGCCACAGCTGGTGCACGTCCGTGCGCAGCCTCCTGCCAGTCGATATCGATATAATTGTAGGCAAAAACAGCACAACCTACAGGTGCAATACCAACGGCTTTTTCCTGTAGGCCCATTTCTTCAATCAGTTCAGCAAGAATTTTATGAACCACACCATGAGAACATCCCGGGCAGTAATGCATAATATCGTCATTCAGTACTTCTGATTTTTGGTAAACCAGATTTTCCGGCTTTACAATTTCTTTAATATCCATAATCTCCTCCGGTTTAGTAACTACGTTTAACTCCATAACTTAACTCCCACGAAAATTTCTCTTCCAGTGCGTCAACCACCTCGTCGGGTGTAGGAATAATACCTCCCATTCGTCCAAAATGATTCACACGTGCATTGCTTCCGGCCTCGTAAACCGACAGCTTAATGTCTTCCACCATTTGTCCGGCACTCATTTCAACCGAAAGGAAACCTTTGGCTTTTCGCGCCAGTTCCTGTATCGCTTTTTTAGGGAACGGGAACAAGGTAATCGGGCGAAGCAAGCCAACTTTTAAACCTTTTGCCCGGGCGATTTCCACTGCTTTCTGACAAACTCGCGCGGAAGTTCCAAATGCTACGATAACAAATTCTGCATCGTCGCATTGAATGGCTTCGTAGCGTACTTCCTCTTCTTCCATTTTTCGGTATTTTTCCTGGAAGCGTTTATTATTTTCTTCCATTATATCCGAATCCATTTCAAGCGAGGTAACAATATTCTTTTTGCGGCTTGCATGTTTTCCAACAGTTGCCCAATCGCCACTCATTTTTTCAATTTCTTCTTTTGTCCAGCGTTGCTTTTGGTCGGCCAACTCCACTTTTTCCATCATTTGACCAATGGCACCATCGGCTAAAATCATTGCCGGATTGCGATATTTAAAGGCCAATTCAAAACCAAGATCAACAAAATCATTCATTTCCTGAACCGATGCCGGTGCCAGCACAATCAATTTATAATCGCCGTGACCGCCACCTTTTACGCTCTGAAAATAGTCGGCCTGCGACGGTTGAATTGTACCCAGTCCCGGGCCGCCACGCTGTACATTTACTATTAAACAGGGCAGTTCAGCTCCGGCAACGTATGAGATTCCTTCGGCCATAAGGCTAATGCCCGGGCTCGATGATGAAGTCATTACCTTTTTACCGGTTGCAGCAGCACCGTACACCATGTTTATCGACGCAACTTCACTTTCGGCTTGTAATACTGTCATTCCGGTGTCATTCCAGGGCTGACGTGCCATAAGTGTTTCCATCACTTCCGACTGAGGAGTTATGGGATAGCCAAAATAACCATCGCATCCGCAGCGGATGGCAGCCTCGGCCAACACCTCATTACCTTTCATTAATCTTAATTCTCCCATATCTAATTTTTTAATTGTCGATTGATTGATTAATCCTTAATTTCTAAATTAATCCTTTACTAGCTTGCTTTTACACGATAAATCGTAATGCAGGTATCCGGGCAAACAACACCACAATTGGCGCATCCAATACAAGCATCAGGGTCTCTCATATACGAATAATGATAACCTTTGCTGTTTACCTCTTTGTGCAATGCCAATACATCGTGCGGACAAGCCTCCACGCATAGACTGCATCCTTTGCAGCCCTCCTTCTCAACAACAACTGCTCCTTTTACTTTTGCCATTTTTATCAATTTTCTTACAAAATTAATAATCCGAACAAGGTAAAAACCCTATAAAAATCAGCTTCTCAGACTTTTATATCCACTGGTTTGAGTTCTTAATTTTTAATGGATTTTTTCTTTCAGATTCGAATTTTATCACCGTAAATTATTTTGAGTTTCTACTCTGTTGACAAAACTATTTTTTACAACATAAAATGTGTGCAACTATTGTTGCTTTCTATTTAGGTATATTGAACAATATCTATGTTTTACACCAGCAATTGCAGTCATGCGGCACCACTACCGATAAAAATTATTTACTTTTGATGACATCAATACCATTTTAAATTTAAACCAATGAAAAAACTTTTGCTTTTTGCACTAATCCTGCCAATTTGGACATTAGCACAAAATAAACAAACTCCCCGCTCGGTAGTGAACCTAATGAAAGAGCATGTTACCTGCGATTGGGCTGAAACAACGGTTGACGTTTTTAAAACTGGCAATCCTGATACAGAAATAAAAGGAATTGCAGTGTGTATGTTTGCTGATATGAAGACTTTGCAGAAAGTAGTTGAAATGAATTGCAATTTTATAATTACCCACGAACCAATTTTCTATAACCACCTGGATGAAACCGATGCTTATGCAACCGATCCTGTTTATCATGAAAAGCGGGAATTTATAGAAAACAACAAGCTTGTGGTATTTCGATTTCACGATCATATTCATATGACAGAACCGGATGGCATATATGCAGGAATGATGAATAAACTCGGATGGAAGAATTATGAGGTAAACGATGCAGGAACACTATATAAAATGCCGGAGAAACAATTAGCGGACTTTGCGCGTGAATTAAAAGGCCAATTGGGGCTACAGACTGTTCGTGTGATTGGCAACCCCAAAATGAAATTTACAAAAGTGGGGCTTGCTGTTGGAGCCCCCGGTGGTGCTCGCCATATTCAAATGCTAAATATGCCCGAGGTTGAGGTGATGGTTGCCGGCGAAGCCAGCGAATGGGAAACCTACCTTTACGCCAATGATGCCACCACACTGGGAAAAAACAAAGCCGTTATTTTCGTTGGCCATATAAAATCGGAAGAAGCCGGTATGGAGTATTGTGCGGAATGGCTGAAAGGTTTTGTAAAAGACGTGCCAATTCATTTTATTCAGAATGAGGCTAATTTTGTAACCTTCTAATTCCTGAAAATAATTTCGAATTGAAATCACAATTCGACTTCGCTCAGTGTGACTATCTCATAAAGCACAAAAAAATCCGGGTAAAACCCGGATTTCTAATAGATATGGATAGATTAAAATGGTATACTCAACTATTCAAAATCACCTACATCAACATTAACGGCCTTGGTAATTTTACCAATATTCTCAGGATCGATAATTCCGCTGATGCTGATAAGGGCATTGTCGTTTCCTCCAACCACAAGAATTAAATCTGATATTTTTCCGTTTCCGGCATCGCGGGCAAGAAAACGAACTATTTCATCGTCTTCAGTTACTTCCATCAACACTTCAAAATCGTTGTTTTTGAAAAAACCATCAGCTTCCAGTTCTTTGTAAAAATCAAGCTTTTTATTCAACTCATCATCTTCAACCGCCAAAATGCGGACGCCGTTTAAACCTGATAATAAATCCTGGGTTTCTTTATCTCCCGTTTCAAGCTGAGCAGCAAACCCTAACAGTTTCCCTGAGATGTTTACTGTAGTCATTCCTTTTTGGTTGGCATATTTTTCAAAGAGCTTGTCAACCGGACTTTTCTGTGCAAGCACTGCCATGGGCAATACAACTGCTAAAATCAATAATAACTTCTTCATGATATTCGTTTTTTTAATTGTTTATACTTTTCTGTTTCCATCCAGAACGTGCAGAATGCGCGCCAACTGCATCGTTACTGAATGCTTTCTTCACTATTTCAAATCGAAGCTTTCCGCTAATTACAAGCTATCTAAATCCTGTAGCGGGCTACTTGCTTCTGTTGTTTCTATCTTTCTAATTCCTTCATAAAACTCCACAACTGGTTCCGTTGCTTTTTTTATTGGCTCATTTCCTTTTCTTAGTTTTTCGAAATCTGATAAGTGCGCCAATCCCTCGTTATACTTACTCCCGACAAACTGAAGTGTTTTGGCTGCATAAGCATAAGCTTCTTCTGGATTGTCGAATGTATCGTCATAAGGTTTTTGCTGCTCCTGGTAGAACAGGAAACCACCAAGAACGATGATTATTGATGCGGCAATTCCGGTTACCGTTTTCCACATGGTGAGGTATTTTGTTTTATCACGGTGCTCACTTTCAAGTATGTAGTCCATTACATCGTCTTCAATGGTCGCATCGTCTTCCACATTCGACAACTCTGCTATTCCTCCAAAAAATTCGGTGTACTCTGCCAACTCTTCAGCTACCTCTCCCGACTGAAAATAAGCATACAATTGTTGCTCTTCAGCCTCGGTAGTTTCGCCATCAAAGTAGCGTTGCAGTAATCGTAGTATTTCTTGTGTTTTCATCATTTCTGTTGATCTTTAAATATTCATCGCGCACTTTTTTTCGTGCTCTCGAAAGGTTTACCCTTATCGCATTTCGTTGAAGTCCGGTGGCTTCGGCAATTTCGTCGTACGAGAGTTGTTCAATATCTCGCATGTGCATTACATTTTGCTGTAACTCGGGCAGTTGCCCTATCAGCTTTTTTATTTGCATTGCCGATTCGCCTAACTCAACTTTTGAATGAACGTCTATCGTTTTCGCCTTTAATCTTCGGTCGATATCTTCATCAATCGGAACTGTTTTGTTTGCTCTTATCACATCGAGGCAACGGTTCCGTGTCATTCGCATGGCAAAAGCCTCAATGTTTTCTATTTCTTCAAGCGTTTCCTTTCGCTGCCACAATTTCAAGAACACATCCTGTACCACATCTCGCGCTTGCTCTTCGTCGTGTAAAAAGTGCGTTGCAAAGCGAAGCAACTTTTTACTAACCGGTAGTACACTTGTTTTAAAATCTTTGGCAACCATGTGCTCCTTTTTTGTTTTCGTTTTTGCTTGTTTTCAAAGTTAAGACGCAGGCGTTACAAAAGCATTACATCTCTTGCCTATTTTTTTGAAAGAAATGATTTCGATGAATAATCAACACCCCATCTGAGAATATATGGAACACAGAAGCTACGCTGTCAGGCTCCCCTTTTGAGGGGAGCTCCCGGTAGGGTGAGGGGTAAAGTAAATACAGGGTTACAATACCCTTTTGTCTATCGACATTTTCCCTTAAAAGGGAAAAATTTTAAAATGCGAAGACAGAGAAAGGAATGACTTTTCAAAACAAAAAAGGCCGCCACTGGCGACCTTTCTCTATATCATATTCGTTTAGAATAACTGCTTACAATAAACCACGTTTACGTAACAATGGCTCTTTCGATGGTTCTTGTCCGCGGAAATTACGGTAAATGGTCATCCCATCGTCCGATCCACATTTTTCAAGTAAAGTACGGAATTTCGCCGCGTACTCAGGATTGAAAATATCGCCGGTTTGTTTGAATGCATCAAAAGCATCAGAATCTAAAACTGCTGCCCAGATGTATACATAGTAACCTGCAGAATATCCGTCGCCCGAGAAAATGTGTGAGAAATAAGTACTGCGGTAACGAGGAATAAACTCTGGTATCAGACCAATAGCATCCATCGATTCTTTTTCAAAAGCATTTACATCAGCAATCGTTGGATTTTCGGTAGTATGGTAATCCATATCCAGCAACGACGCAGCCACATATTCACCGGTAATAAATCCCTGGTTGAAGGTTCCCGCCTTAATCAGTTTCGCCAGCAACTCATCAGGAATAGTTTCGCCTGTTTTATAATGTTTGGCGTATACTTTCATTACCTCAGGCTCGGCTGCCCAGTTTTCCATAATTTGCGATGGCAGCTCAACAAAGTCGCGTGGCACGCTACCAGCAGTTCTGTCGTATGGACCATCGGCAAATAAACCATGTAATGCATGGCCAAACTCGTGGAAGAAGGTACTAACCTCATCAAAACTCAACAATGCCGGACTGTCGCCAGCAGGACGAGTAAAGTTCATCACTATTGAACCAATACGTGAAACACGCTCTCCATCAACATAGGATGCAGGACGGAAACTGGTTGACCATGCTCCTACCCTTTTTCCATCGCGCGGATGGAAATCCATGTACAACACGCCAAGATGCGATCCATCGGCTTCCTGAACTTCATAAGCTTCTGCTTCTTCGTGGTAAACCGGAAGATCATCACGCTCGATAAATTTCAAACCGTAAAGCTGGTCGGCCACATAAAAGATTCCTTTTTTGGCATTTTCCAAACTGAAATATGGTTTTACTTCCGCCTCGTCCAAATCAAATTTTGCTTTACGCAGTTTTTCTGAATAATACCACCAGTCCCACGATTGCAGTTTAAAATCGCCACCTTCCTGATCGATGATCTTCTGCATGTCTTTCACATCCTGCTTAGCCATCAAAAGTGCAGGCTCCCACAATTCCATCAGGAAGTCGGTGATAGCCTCAGGTGTTTTGGCCATGTTTACATCTGCTTTGTAAGCAGCAAAATTCTCGTAACCCAATAATTTGGCTTTCTGATCGCGTAAAGGAACGATCTTTTTGATGATCTCTTTGTTGTCGTTCTCGTTGTTATTGTCGCCACGCATAAAATAAGCGCGGTAAATTTCTTCACGCAAATCGCGTTTTTCAGAGAAAGTTAGAAAAGGAATCCAGCTTGGTTTTGCCATTGTAAACACCCATTTCCCGGCTTCTCCGGCTTTTTCGGCAGCAGTGGCTGCACGTGCAATTACATCTTCAGGTAAACCGGCAAGATCTTCTTCATTATCAATAACCAGTTTAAAGTTCTTGTTGGTTTCAGCCAGCAGATTTTCGCCAAACTGCAGGTATAAATCCGAAAGTTCGATATTTATCTCCTTCATTTTTGCCTGGTCTTCATCCGAAAGATTGGCACCGCCACGAACAAAGTCTTCGTAATATTTTTCAACTACCCGCATTTGCTCCTGATCGAAATCCAGCTCATTGCGTTTATCGTAAACTGCTTTAATGCGCTCGAACAAGCCGGCATTCATTGCAATATTATTACGATGTGCAGTACGAAGTGGCGAAAGTTCGCGTGCTACAGCCTGCATCTCGTCGTTGGTATCAGCACTGCTAAGCGGGCCAAAAACACCATTCACTTTATTCAGTAAAGCCCCCGACTTGTCGAAAGCCAGAATTGTATTTTCGAAAGTTGGCGCTTCAGAATTATTAACAATAGCCTCAATTTCAGCCTCTTGTTGTTTAATTCCTTCTTTTACAGCGGGCACATAATGCTCTACTTTAATTTCATCAAACGGAGGAACACCAAATGGCGTGTTCCATTCTTTAAAAAACGGATTTTCCATGTTACTTGTACTTTCCTTTTTCTGAGTTTGGCACGATATGACCCCAACCCCCAGAATAAAAACAAAAAATAGCAGTCTCTTCATTTTCTAATTATTAGTGATTTTTGTAATAAGCTGCGCAAGATAATATTTTTAACTCCATCCATAAATGACAGAATTCAAGTTTTTTATGGTTTTGAATAGCTTTCACAGAAAATCGTCCATGAACTGAGCAGCCAGCTTTAATTCTTTGTGATTAGCAGAAACCTACTTATGTATATGTTATAAAAATCAGTACTTTTGTGCGATTCAAAAAAATTGACAGAAAAACCATTTTAAGATGAAGATTTCATATTCCTGGTTAAAAGATTACATTAAACTGGAGCAATCGCCCGAAGAGATTTGCGATATTTTAACGCAAACCGGTTTAGAAGTAGGCGGTTTAGAAGAGGTTGAAACAGTAAAAGGAGGTTTGGCAGGTTTGGTAATTGGTGAAGTTATTACCTGCGAGCAACACCCCAATTCGGACCATTTAAGCAAAACAACTGTAAATGTTGGCACCAATGAAGCTTTACCAATTGTTTGTGGTGCGCCAAATGTGGCAGCCGGACAAAAAGTTGTTGTGGCTACTGTTGGAACTACGCTTTATGATGGCGACCAGGAATTTAAAATTAAAAAATCGAAGATCCGTGGCGAAGTGTCGATGGGTATGATTTGTGCCGAAGATGAGATTGGACTGGGTACAGGGCACGACGGTATTATGGTACTTGATCCTCACGCCAAAGTGGGAATGCCGGCAAAAGATTATTTTAATGTTGAATCGGACTGGGTAATTGAAATCGATCTTACACCCAACCGTATCGACGGAGCTTCGCATATCGGAGCAGCACGCGATTTGGCAGCGTTCCTGAAAAAGACACAAGACATTAAATATACGAAACCATCGGTTGACGACTTTAAAGTTGACAACAACGATCTGGCAATTCCTGTTGAAGTTGAAAATACTGAAGCCTGCCCGCGTTATGCAGCGGTTACGATTTCAGGAATCGAGGTAAAAGAGTCGCCTGAATGGTTGCAAAACAGATTAAAAATGATTGGTCTTTCACCAATAAATAATATTGTTGACATTACCAATTTTGTGTTATTTGAAACCGGCCAACCTTTGCACGCTTTTGATGCTGATGAAATTACCGGTGGAAAAGTGATTGTAAAAACATTACCGGCCAAAACCAAGTTCACAACGCTTGATGAAGTGGAACGTGAACTGGACGAAAACGATTTGATGATTTGCAACACCGAAGAAGCCATGTGTATTGGTGGTGTTTTCGGAGGTATCGAATCAGGCATGAAAGAAACAAGCAAAAACGTGTTTTTGGAAAGCGCGTATTTCGATCCTGTTTATATTCGTAAAACAGCTCGTCGTCATGGTTTAAATACTGATGCATCGTTCCGTTTTGAGCGTGGTGTTGACCCAAACGGACAAATCTATGCGCTTAAACGTGCCGCATTATTGATTAAAGAAATTGCCGGAGGAACGATCTCTTCTGACATTATTGATATTTATCCGGAGCCGATTGAAGATTTTAAAGTGAGTGTTTCGTTTGCAAACATCACCCGTTTAATCGGTAAAGATCTTGGTGCTGATGCCGTAAAAAGTATCCTGGAATCGCTGGAAATAAAAATTGAAAGCGAGAACGAAACAGGTTTGGAATTACTGGTTCCGGCTTACCGTGTTGATGTAAAACGTGAAGCCGATGTAATTGAGGAAATCCTTAGAATTTACGGTTACAACAACATTGAAATTCCCACCCAGGTAAAATCTTCGTTGCAAACTGCTGATAAACCAAATCCTGACAGTGTTAAAAACCTGGTGGCAGAAATGCTGACTTCTCAAGGTTTTAACGAAATCTGGTCGAACTCGTTAACAAAATCGAGCTACTACGAAGGATTAAAAGAATACAAAGATGAGCAAAGTGTAAAAATGCTCAATCCGCTAAGTGCCGATTTAAATGGCATGCGCCAGACTTTGTTGTTCGGAGGATTGGAATGTATTGCCTACAATGCCAACCGTCAGAATAAAAACCTGAAAGTTTATGAATTTGGGAACACCTACTTTTATAAAGGAACGCAGTTAAAAGATCAGCCGGCTAATAATTACTGGGAAGAAAGTCATTTGGGACTATTTGTGACCGGTAACAAAGAAGAAGAAAGCTGGACGATGAAAGAAGAAGCTGCTTCGTTCTACGGCTTAAAAACATATGCTGAAAATATTCTGAAACGACTTGGTCTTTCCATAGATAAAATGCAGATTGACGAATGTGAGGACGAGTTATTCTGTGAAGCGCTGGCTTATACACTCAATAATAAAGTTGTACTGAAATTAGGTGTTGTTGCCGGAAAATGGTTGAAGAAATTTGAAATTGAAAACCCGGTGTATTACGCCGACTTTAATTGGGACAGTGTTTTCAAAGCACATAAAAAGCATAAAGTATTGTTTGACGAACTTCCTAAATTCCCGGCAGTTCGTCGCGACCTTGCCTTGTTACTTGACAAGCCGGTTAAGTTTAGCCAGTTAAAAGAAGCTGCCTTTAAAATGGAACGCCAGCTATTGCGCGAAGTCGACTTGTTTGATGTGTACGAAGGTAAAGGTGTACCTGATGGTAAAAAATCATATGCTGTAAGTTTCATCCTGCGCGATGACAACAAAACGCTAAAAGACAAGCAGATTGACAAGAGCATGCAAAAGTTAATAAAAGCTTTTGAGCGGGATTTTGGAGCAGAATTAAGATAAAAATCACAACATAAAAACAAACAAACATCCCGGAAATATTTCCGGGATATTTGTTTCGAGTAATCAAGTAGTATGCAAAACTACAGAAAAGGCATCATTTACGCAGCTATAACAGCTTTCCTTTGGGGCTTTTTAGCCATTGCCTTAAAAGTTGCCGTGCGTAAAGTCGATCCGATTACCGTGGTTTGGATGCGCTTTGTGGTGGCTTTTATTATTCTGGCCACTTGGCAGGCTTTTAAAACGCCGCAATCATTCAAGATTCTAGTAAAGCCGCCTATACTTTTAATCCTTGCTGCGCTGGCCCTTTCATGGAATTACATGGGTTATATGTTGGGAATCCACCATACAACACCAAGCAATGCCCAGCTTTTTATTCAAACCGGACCGCTTATTTTAGCTATCGCCGGCTTTCTCATTTTTAAGGAAAAACTACTCCGCAATCAGATCATTGGATTTTCCATCGCAATACTTGGTTTTTCTTTTTTCTACCGCGATCAGTTACAGGCTTTTTTCGAAACCGCCGGTACATACAAGCTGGGTATCCTGTTAACGATTTCGGGTGCTGTTGCCTGGTCGGTTTATGCCATTATACAAAAGAAACTGGTTCGTAATCATTCAGTCGATAGTTTAAACCTGATGTTGTTTGGATTACCTGCCATATTGTACCTGCCGTTTATTGAGTTTCAACCACTGCTTGAATTACACTGGACCTGGTGGTTGCTTCTGCTATTTTTGGGTGCCAACACATTTGTTGCCTATACCTGCATCGGAAATGCTTTAAAATATATTGAAGCCAATAAAGTCAGTATAATCATTATTCTCAATCCGATGATTACTTTTATTACTATGGGAATATTAACCGAGCTTAATGTTTCGTGGGTGGAACACGAGCGGTTTTCAATGGTTACCATTGCTGGCGCACTACTTGTTTTTATTGGTGCTGTTCTGGTTGCCCGCAAAAATAAATCGCGGTAATTTTTCTTCTACAATTTTATCTCCCGCCTTAACATCATTATTTTATATGTTGTTTATTTGAATTCTGTAACTAATTCCTCCATTTCCGTATATGTTAAAACATAAAGGAGCTGCAACAACCTGTTTAGCATTGCGCTGGGATATAATTTTCAACAAGGACAAGGATGAACTATAGATCGAATAGTATTCTGACACACATCCCTCAAAACCGAGATGGAGAAAGCATTTTGAAACAAGCCTTGTTTTTTGCTAATGCATTAAACATGCGCATTTTTCTCCTCGACGTTTTAAAAACAGGGCCGGCGTTTCTTCACAATCCAAAATCAAAACGGAACCAAATTCGTCACCAGGAAGCCCTAAACAAGTTTACAGAGTTTGTAAATAAAAGTCTTGGTGTCGACATTCCGGATAACATAATACTAAGAATCGGATGGGGAAAGATAATCAACACGCTGATTGCCGAATCAGAACGCGGTGGATACGACTTTGTAATGATAGATAAAAGTGAACATGCTAACAACGAGCATCTTTCACGAGCCGACATTAGTCGCTATGTAGGCAAATCGTATTGTCCGGTGCTCTCGGTTAACAAAGAATATCCGATAACAGAAATTAAAAGTATAGTAGTACCGATCGACATTATTCAAGGCACAAAAAAAAGGCTGTACTGGGTTACTTTTTTCGCAAGACGGTTGAAAGCAAAAATTCACATTGTTTCCGCTCTCCACATCGATATTGAAGAAACCAAAAGCCTGGCGTACAAAAATGCCGGAAAGATTAAACAGATGCTTGAAAAAAGGGGTGTTGAGTGCGTGGTTAAAATTGTTAAAATACACGATCAGGAAAAACATACTGCAGTACTCAACTACACTGAAGAGGTGAACGCCGGAATGATAATTATTCGAACCCACCAGGAATCAAGATTCACCGGTAAAAAAATCGGAAAATTTGTTTCAGAGATTGTACACGGTTGTAAAAAGCCGGTTTTTACCGTTGGTGGTGTAACGCAAAAATATGATTTGGATGACATATAAAACTGCTAAACCCAAAATTAGGACTGACCATATTTAAGAAATAACGCAAAATATTTATAACGAAGATATTACAACAGCCGAAAGCAATGCCGAGATAATGATTGTTGAAGCGAAAGAAAAAGTAGAAGCCATTAGTCTGTCGGTAAAAAAAAAGCCGCGTTGGGTGAGAACTATGGAAAACAAATAAAATGAATCATTAAGTATGATAATATTATGGAAAATCAATTAGTTACAATTCTTAGAATTTCGACACCGCAGTTGGGATCTTTTGTAAAAGACAAGCTGGAGCAGCAGGGAATTGAAGTATTTTTTACCGACGAGGGACTGACGTCTGATGAGCGATATAATCCCGATGAAGTACTATTGAAGGTGAAAGCCCGGCAATCGGAAAAAGCAATTGCTGAACTTTTGCAGCTACACAAAGAGTACGATCTCGACAAGGTAAAAGATGATGCAAGCTTTACCAATATGAAAAAGATTCTCTTTCCTGTAAAACTTAGTGAAGACTGCATGAATCTGTGCCAATATGCCATTAGACTGGCTATAAAAGAAAATGCCGAGATCAAGGTTCTATACGTTTATCCTGACCCGAATTTCAACCACCCAAGTCGTTATACGGCTTCCTGGGAAAAATATGTCAGGATGGAGCTAAGAGAAGCGCACGAAAAAGCAGAACAGAAACTGGTAAATTTCAGCAAAGAACTAAAAAAACAAGTTCCTCCTGAGCTTTTTAACGCCGTAAAAATACACTATCGAATGCTAAAAGGAACGCCTGAGAATGTTATTACCGCAGCCTGCAAACGCTATAATCCTGATCTAATTTTAATGGGAACCAAAGCAAAGAAAAGTGTCGATGGCGAGTTCCTTGGAAAAACGCTTATAAATGTAATTGAACAAACACATCACTCCGTTTTGGCAGTTCCGTTATCAGCGGTTTTTAAAGGAAAAGAACAGATAAATGTAATGTACTCAACTGATTTTTACGATGCTGATAAATCGTCACTCAATAAGTTACTAAAGACTCTGAAGCCTTTCAAGAAAAAAATCTATTGCGTCCATTTTGATATGAATAATGCTCAAAAGCAACAGGAAAAAGTGAACGAATTAAATGCAATGCTTGATAAAGATTACAGCGAATACCACATCAGAAGCGAATTTTTCGAAAGCAAGGACCTCATAAAAGGAATCGAAGAATTTGTGGCAAACAAAGACATCGACATTATTTCGCTGTCTAAAGTAAAACATTCAGGATTTTACAAACTGTTCCACACCGACCTGGTATCAACACTTATGGCTAAAACAAATGTTCCTATCCTGATATTTCCGGTATCTCAAGAGAAGGAAATGCCACAGTTGGCGCACTAATTTTTTTCTCATTAACAGTCAGAGAGATTCTCACTAAAAGGCATAAAAAAAGGGAACAACTTTTCAGTTATTCCCTTTGGTGGGAAGAGCAGGATTCGAACCTACGAAGGCTGAGCCAACAGATTTACAGTCTGCCCCGTTTGACCGCTTCGGTATCTTCCCAAAGTATTTTATATGAGCCGAATCCCAGATTCGAACTGGGGACCCCGAGATTACAAATCACGTGCTCTGGCCAACTGAGCTAATTCGGCTTATTGTATCAATATTTTTTTTTGAACGTTGCTGTTTCAAATCAGCGGCTGCAAAGGAAAGAATTATTTTTTAATTCTACAATACCTTTTTTAAACTTTTTCACCACTTTTTTCTGAACGCTTTTTCTTTTCTAAAAAAGTGGGTAAGCTACCTGTGTCGCACCGCTACAACCGCCTACCCTTGCTGCCTTCCGACCCTGGGGGGATTCAGCAGGAGCTGGTCGCACAGGACTTACCCGGCGACAAAAGTAGAAAATTTTGTTCTTCCGCCAAACAAAATTTACACATAGCGTAATTTTAAAAGCTTTGCGAATACATATCAGATTGAAAATGAAACATAAACACATGTAAATTTTTAAGTAAAATTTGTAAAATCACATAAATTTGTTCAGGCTTGTATCCAGATACTACTATCAATACATGGATTTAAGCTATTGCTACAAAAAATCATTTATATTTGTCAAACCTATAATTAAAACAAACATCATGGAACAAAAATCTTCTACTCTTTTAAAATCATCGTTAACGTATGGTATTTACGCAGCTTTAATTTCTATTTTTCTTAGTGTCGTTATCTGGGCCGGTGGCCTTATGGAATCAATGGGGATGTTTGGTTCAGTAATTATCGCCATTTCATCACTGGTAATATCATTTGTTGTGCTGTTAATCTTCACAAAGAATTACAGAAACAAAGAATTTGGAGGTTACATTAGTTTTGTTGAAGCTTTTAAGTTTGCGATGCTGGTAATAATAGTATCAACGGTAATCTTGCTGATTTATAATTTCATTTTCCACAGCTTTATTGCTCCCGATTACATGGAAAACCTTATGGCTACAATGCAGCAAAAAACCCTGGCATTTATGGAAAGCAATGGCGTTCCTGATGCAAATATCGACCAGGCAATGGAACAATTTGAAGAGGTGCCTACAATAGCAAAAACACTACAACAAACAGCAATGTCAGGGCTGATTGGCGGAATCATAATTTCGCTTATAGTTGCAGCAATTGCAAAAAAGAAAGTTGAAGATTCTTATTAATAATTTACAAAGGCGATTTTAATGGATATTTCCGTAGTTATTCCCCTGTTTAATGAAGAGGAGTCGCTTCCCGAGCTGGCGGCGTGGATAAAAAAAGTGATGGAGAAAAATAATTTCTCGTATGAAATTATGATGATTGATGATGGAAGCCACGACAATTCATGGAAAGTGGTAGAGCAACTTCAAAAAGAAAATTCGAGCATTAAAGGAATTAAATTCAGGCGAAATTACGGAAAATCTGCTGCATTATATTGCGGTTTTGAGGCTGTTCAGGGCGATGTAGTTATTACCATGGATGCCGATCTTCAGGATAGTCCCGATGAAATTCCGGAGTTATTCCGGATGATAAAAGAAGACGGTTTCGACTTGGTTTCGGGCTGGAAAAAGAAACGTTTCGACCCGGTTCTCACCAAAAACATACCCAGCAAATTATACAACTGGACAGTTCGCCGAATGAGTGGAATTAAGTTGCACGACATGAACTGTGGCTTGAAAGCTTATCGTAAAAATGTAATAAAAAGCATTGAAGTTTACGGCGAAATGCACCGCTACATTCCGGTACTTGCAAAATGGGCCGGTTACAATAACATTGGCGAAAAAGTAGTTGTACATGCCGAACGCAAATACGGAGTTACTAAATTTGGCCTCGAGCGTTTTGTTCGTGGTCCGCTCGATTTACTTTCGGTAATGTTTATTTCGCGCTTTGTGAAACGCCCCATGCATTTTTTTGGCATTTTGGGGGCACTCATCTTTTTTGTTGGATTTGCAGCGGCAGCTTACCTCGGCGTTGAAAAAATCATTCAGCTGAATCAGGGTATTACCGGTCATTTAATTACTGATAGCCCGTATTTCTATATTGCATTAACATCAATGATTATTGGTGGACAATTTTTTCTGGCAGGATTCCTTGGCGAACTGGTTTCGAGAAGTGCAAGCGAGCGTAACAAATATCAAATTGATATAAAGACATTTGAATAAAGCCTTATTATTTCATGGAGCAAAAAGAAATCCGATTTCGCAAACAACGCGACCTGGGTGTTATCATTTCCGATTCATTCGATTTTTTAAAACAAGAATCACAAGCGTTGTTGCGAATGATAGGTATTTATGTGCTGCCTTTTATTGTTTTATATGCCGGTGCACAGGTATATTTTCAACGTAATGTGTTAAGTCAGTTCGATCTTTCCAATCCCGAAAGTCTTATGGCCGACATCGGGCCTTTCTACCTCAATCTGTTTATGTTTATGTTTTTTGGTCTGTTTGTGCAGTCGCTACTTGTTGGCACCTACTACAGCTATCTTGAGGCTTACATAAAACACGGAAAAGGAAATTTTAAACTGGCTGATATTAGTCCGAATTTTTTTTCGAATAGTTTCCTGGCGCTTGGGGCTAACCTCATCTTTGTAATTATCGTATTTTTTGGTGCCATGATGTTTATTGTGCCCGGATTGTATTTTGCCAACACCCTGTCACTAATCGTATTCATACTTATTTTCGAAAAGAAAGGAATTGGCGATGCGATGAGTCGCTCGTGGAAACTGGTAAATTCAAGTTGGTGGAATACACTTTTGCTCAACCTTATTGCCTTAATTATTGTATACGTAGTTGGCCTTGTTCTTTCTATTCCATCAATGATAATGGGCATTTCATCAACTATTTTTTCTTCCGAGATGACCAATCCCACTGATTATCCAAATTGGTTTTGGGTGCTTAATGGTATTTCTTCGGTTGTTACCACCACCCTCCTAATTATTCCATTTACATTTCAGGCCTTTCAGTATTTCAATCTATCCGAGCGCAATGATCCAACAACAACACCTACTCAGCAAAAATAAAGAACTGTTAATCTGCATGTTGTAAAATTTCCGAAAAATTTTTCATCAATTAGTTGGCATCCATTTAATCATTTTGGGCTTTGAACGGTTTAATTGGATAGATTTGCACCACATTTTTTGATACATGCGCAAAACGCAAAATAAAAACACAGCAGCAAAACAACGCGGAGGCTTGTTTCGTGTACTTGGCCCCTACAAACTACTTGTCGCAGGCTTAACTTTAATGGCATTAGCAGGGAGTGGTATTAACCTTTTTATTCCGCGTATTATAGCACGTGCTATTGATGCTTTTACGGCTAACGAATTCGATGCACGAAATATTATTACAGAGTTTATGGTGGCTGCATTCGGCATATTCCTTTTTACTTTTCTTCAGGGAGTAGTACAAACACTTACCGCCGAAAAAGTGGCCAAAGATTTGCGCAACAAACTGGCCAAAAAAATTTCACAGCAAAGCTATCTCTTTGTCCTAAAAGCAAACCCTTCGAAACTCCTTACCAACCTTACCTCTGATATGGATTCAGTAAAGATGTTTGTCTCGCAAGCTTTTGTATCCATTATTTCGTCGTTGTTTGTTATCATCGGGGTGGCTGTTTTGCTTATTTCCATCAACTGGAAGCTGGCACTGGCGGTGCTCACGATAGTGCCCATTTTGTCGGTGGCATTTTATATTGTATTCAAAAAAGTAAAAGTTCTTTTTAAGAAAAGTCGCGAATTAATTGATGCCCTTAACCGTGTTATAAACGAAAGTATTTTAGGATCGGCACTTATCAGAGTATTAAACGCACATCAACCCGAAATTCTGAAGTTTGTAGAAAAAAACGTTGAGTCGCGTGATCTGGGACTTTCCATTGTTCGCCTTTTTTCCGTGCTTATTCCCATAGTAACTTTTGTTGCCAACTTCGCCATCGTAATCATTCTGGCATTGGGTGGTCATTATGTGGTTATGGGGTCGCTTTCACTTGGTAATTTTGCTGCATTTAACAGCTATGTGATGATGCTAATTTTTCCGGTTATGATGATTGGATTTATGAGCAATATTATCGCCTCGGCAACGGCTTCACACAGCAGAATAAGACAAGTACTGGATGCAAAATTGCCTGTCGACCGAGGAACGGTAGCATCCGGAATTGCAGGAAATATAAAGCTCGAAAAAGTAAACCTTAGTTACGATAAAAAACCGGTGCTAAAGAATATTTCATTCGATATAAAAGCCGGAAGTAAAACAGCGATTATCGGACCAACAGCTGCCGGAAAAAGTCAGTTACTCTATTTGCTTACCAATCTTATTCCTCCTGAATCAGGAGAGGTTACCATCGACAATGTTCAGGCAAATGACTATACCAGCGAAGTACTGAACCGGCAGGTTGGCTTTGTTTTTCAGGACAATGTAATTTTCAACATGAGCCTTCGGGAAAACGTGGCTTTTAACGACAAGGTTTCTGAAGAAGACCTGCAAAAGGCAGTAGCAACAGCCGAACTTTCTGAATTCACCAATACCCTGCCACAAAAGCTCGATACCATAGCATCGGAGCGGGGAACCAGTTTGTCGGGCGGACAAAAACAGCGTATTATGCTGGCGCGTGCTTTAGCACTGAATCCAAAAATACTCCTGCTCGATGATTTCACATCGCGTGTCGATCGTAAAACCGAGGATAAAATACTTGCCAATATTCATAAAAACTATCCCGACCTAACGCTGGTTTCAGTAACGCAGAAAATTGCGCCGGTAAAAGATTTTGATCAGATTATTCTGCTGATGGAAGGCGAAATAGTTGCAACAGGAAGTCATGACTACTTGAAAGAACACTCGCCCGAATACATTCAGATTTATAATTCACAAAAAAGCACAAACCACTATGAATTATAATCTGGATAAAAAATCGAAAAATGCAGTAAAGAAACTCCCTTTACTGGCATCGTTAAAAAAACTGGTTGCAATTATTAGTGGCGAACGACGTAACCTGATAATAGCTTTTGCAGCAATTTCGTTGAATGCAGGATTAAGTTTAGCGGGAGCATATGTTATTGGATATACAATCGACAATTACGTGCAAACCAAAGATTACAATGGAGTGCTGCTTTTTGCCGGAATTTTACTGGCCATGTACATACTGGCTTTCTTCGTAAATTACGCGCAAATGATTATGATGGGCGGCATCGGACAGCGAATGTTGTATAGTCTTCGCAACTCAGTATTTAACAAATTACAGGAATTACCGCTCGATTTTTTCAACCAAAACAAGTCGGGCGATCTCATTTCACGCATCAATAACGACACACAAAAAGTAAATGAATTCTTCTCGCAATCGCTGATGCGTTTTATTGGCGGAATAATTACCATGACCGGAGCGGGAATTCTGCTATTGGCGATCAATCTACCACTGGGATTGGCAGCACTCTCTCCTGCCCTTTTCCTGTTGATATTTACCAAACTTATTTCGCCGTGGATTCGTCGTAAAAACGAGGCCAGCCTTGAAAGCCTGGGTAATTTATCGGCCGAAATACAGGAAAGTCTGGCCAACTTTAAAGTGGTAGTGGCTTTTAACCGTCGCGATTATTTCCGTAAACGGTTTATGAAAGTGAACCAGGAAAACTACAGACGCTCGGTTTATGCCGGTATTGCCAACAATGTACTCAACCCGGTTTATACTTTTGCTGCTAATGTAGGACAATTGATTGTTCTAGCTTTAGGAATTTGGCTCATTATTCAGGGGAATTTTAGCGTTGGTTTGCTGATTAGTTTTATTGCCTACGTTGCCAACTTTTACAA
Organism: Draconibacterium halophilum; assembly: GCF_010448835.1. Classification (NCBI taxonomy): domain Bacteria; kingdom Pseudomonadati; phylum Bacteroidota; class Bacteroidia; order Marinilabiliales; family Prolixibacteraceae; genus Draconibacterium; species Draconibacterium halophilum. The sequence continues at coordinate 2,080,626 of NZ_CP048409.1, read as the reverse complement.
TCCCTTACGACAGCTAGCCATACTTTGGGCCAACTTTCAACAAGCCCTGGCAGCATGGGACAGAATCTCCTATTTGCTCTCATTGGAAAGCAACCTGAACATAAACCACGACAAAGAAACACATGCAAGTTCATCGCTTGTGCATTTTAAAGATGTTTCGTTTAGCTACCCAAACGGAAAAGAAGTGTTGCACAAAGTAAGCTTTAACCTGGAGCGTGGAAAAACCTATGCTTTTATCGGGCCAACCGGTGGTGGAAAAACAACCACTGCCTCATTGATTGCCCGCTTATACGATGCCACAAAAGGGACGCTGCTGCTTGATGGCCGCGATATAAAATCGTACAAAGCAAGTGAAAGAGCTGATAAAATAGGAGTCATTTTGCAGGAGCCAATTCTCTTCACGGGAAACGTAAGGGAAAATATTCTTTATGGAAATGAAGCATTAAAATCGATGAGCAATGACGAGCTCGAACAATTGATGGAACAAGCCGGGCTGGGAAGTTTATTGCAACGTTTCGACCGTGGACTGGAAACGCCAATTCAAATGACCGGTGATGGAATAAGCCTGGGGCAAAAACAGCTGATTGCTTTTATGCGGGCCATTTTGCGCAAACCCGAGCTGCTAATTCTTGATGAAGCCACTGCCAATATCGATACCGTTACCGAACAACAACTGGAAACGATCATTAGCAATTTGCCCGAATCGACGACAAAAGTTATTATCGCTCACCGCTTAAATACCATCGAGAATGCCGACGAGATCTTTTTTGTAAATTCAGGAGAAATTACTGCTGCCGGCTCTTTCAACGAAGCCCTTAATTTACTGATGCAGGGCACAATGGATAGTTAGTTTTTGTTTTCGGAGAAAATTGATTGGTATACCATTTTTTCATCTCGGCGAGGAATCGTATTTTACGGAAAATTTTAACGATGCGAATTTCATTTTTATTCCTGTTTCTTCTTTTTACCCTCGGGTCGGTAGCACAAGGCAGCAGTGTAAAAATTGCTTTATTGAAATACAACGGCGGCGGCGACTGGTATTCCGATCCTACTGCCCTGCCCAACCTCATCGAGTTTTGTAACGAAAATCTGAAAACCAATATAAACCCCGAACCTTCGACTATTGAAATTGGCAGCCCCGAGTTATTTAATTTCCCGTTTGTGCATTTAACCGGTCACGGAAACATCATATTATCTGAAAACGACGCGATGAATTTACGCGTTTACCTTGAAGGCGGTGGTTTTTTACACATCGACGATAATTACGGATTGGACGAATACATCCGCCGCGAAATGAAAAAGGTTTTTCCCGACCAGGAATTTGTAGAGCTGCCTCCATCGCACGATATCTACCATCAGAAATACGATTTTAACGAAGGCATTCCGAAAATACACGAGCACGACAATAAACAACCACAGGCTTTTGGGTTATTTGTCGACGACAGGCTGGTTTGCTTTTACACATTCGAAACCGACCTTGGCGATGGCTGGGAAGATATTGACGTACACAACGACCCGGAAGATCTGCGCCAAAAAGCGCTAAAAATGGGCGCCAACATTATCGCATACGTATTCCAACAATAATTAATTTTACAAATTATCAGTTTTACAAATTCTCAATTCAACAATTTAATACATGAAAGTAGTAGCCTTTAACGGAAGCCCGAGACGCAACGGAAACACATCTATTTTAATTGAAGAAACATTTAAGATCTTTCAATCAGAAGGAATAGAAACCGAAGTCGTTCAGCTGGGGAATAAACCGGTTCACGGTTGTACAGCTTGTGGTAAATGTCGCGAAATTCAGGACCGGAAATGCCACATTAAAAACGATCTGTTGAATATTTGCATCGAGAAAATGATTGAAGCCGATGGTATTATTTTGGGTACTCCCGTTTACTTTGCCGACGTTAGCACCGAGATAAAAGCCTTAATAGATGTGGCCGGTTATGTTACACGCGGCAACGGTCATTTGCTAAAACGAAAAGTTGGTGCCGGCGTAATTTCAGTGCGCCGAGGTGGTGCCTTACCTACTTTCGATACCATGAATCGCTTTTTTCTGATTAACCAGATGATTGTTCCCGGCTCAAGTTACTGGAACTTTGCTTTTGGTAAAAATCAGGGCGATGTACTCCAGGACGAAGAAGGCATTAACACTATTCGAACGCTGGCGGAGAATATGAGTTGGTTAATGAAGAAGTTGCAAGCAGATTGAAGGATTTGAGGGTTTGAAATTTTGAATGCCTGAATGCTTGAATTGAAGGCGAAGCAAAAGATTTATGAAAAGTTTAAAGAATGAAATAATAGCCAGAATTTGTTACACCGATCTTGTTTATGACAGAATTAATAAAAAACTAAATAGCGAACTCTCTAACGACAAAATTGAAGAAATAATTGGCTCAGTTATAAACGAAACAGAAGAATCCGATTTTCAACAAAAAGGTAAAAATGTCTACATAACAAATAAGGCACGTAATATTAGACTAACAATTAATAGCAACACTTTTAGAATAATTACGGCTGACAGATTAAAATAGAATACCTCATACTGCCACACTCATCTTTAATCTTTACTCGCTTCCTTTTGCCTTGAATTTAAGAAACTGCCAATTGAGACTGTAAACCGAGACTGTCCAATGCTACTTTGCCAACTGCCGATTCACTGTAAAACCTGCGACTTGTAACTTGCAAGTTTCTACTTTTACCTTTTGCCTTAAAACCTACTCCTCCTTCTTAGCCTCTTCCCAAATCTCATCCATTTCGGCAAGCCTCATATCGTGCAGGCTTTTTCCCTGCATAAGGGTTTTACTTTCGAGGTAATTAAAGCGTTTTATAAATTTTATATTGGTACGCTCCAGTGCTGCCTCCGGATCGATGTCGTACAAACGCGCAGCATTTACAACGGCAAAAAGCAGATCACCAAACTCGGCCTCCATTTTATCTTTGTCGGCTTTGTTGATCTCAACACTTAACTCGTCAACCTCTTCTTTAACTTTATCCCAAACCTGTTCTTTGTATTCCCAGTCGAAACCCACGCCTCTCACTTTTTCCTGAATACGGTTGGCTTTTACTAGTGCAGGCATGGCAGCAGGCACACCTTCTAAAACACGTTTATTGCCACCTTTTTCTTTCAGTTTTAAGGCTTCCCAGTTTTCAGCAACTTTATCTGCCGAGCCTTCAACATCCACATCGCCAAAAATATGCGGATGACGATAAATCAGCTTTTCGTTTATTCCTTCCAGCACATCGCCAATATCGAAAGCTCCTTTTTCATCACCTATTTTGGCGTAAAAAACAATATGCAATAGTATGTCGCCCAACTCTTTTTTTATCTCCTGTAAATCGTTTTGTAAAATGGCATCTCCCAATTCGTAGGTTTCTTCAATGGTTAGTTTGCGTAACGATTCCAGCGTTTGTTTTTTATCCCACGGACATTTCTCGCGCAATTCGTCCATTATATCCAGCAAGCGTTTAAACTCTTCTACTTTTTTTTGCATAAATTCTGAACCTTTTATTTTTTGGGTGTATACCCTTTCGTAAAGGTATAATTAAGAATAAACATGGAAATTTTTTACCGTAAAAAATATCTTCTCCTCGCATTAGTTATAATCTTATTAATAATGGGCTTCGGATTAATGTCAGGCCCGAAAGCTGTTGAGGGCGAATTTAACGACGCTATTTTTAGTTTTCGTAGAATTACACTTGCACCAATAATCATTTTGGCAGCCTACGGATCAATGATTTTTCTTATTTTTAAACGCAAGTGATTTTAAAGAAGAAAAATATCTCCCGGTTAACAAACGAAGAGCTGATGACAGCCATAAAAAATGGCAACCAGTCGGCTTTCTCCGAATTGTACGAACGATTTAATCTGCGTTTGTACTACTATTTTTTTCGTATGCTGGGCAACGACAAAGAAGTGGCCAACGATTTTTTACAAGACATTTTTCTGAAGATCATCAACAAACCGGAACTTTTTAAACCCGGAAACAAATTTACAAGCTGGATTTTTACGGTGGCGCACAACATGTGTAAAAACGAGTACCGCAACCGCGAAGTGCGAAAAATTGTATGTAAAGATGAAAATCCAGAGCAATTTCTGAGCAACGAAAATTCGTACGAAGAGACGAGGAACAAAGAAAACCTCATCAGCGAATTATTTGCTGAAATTGAAAATCTGGAAGAAGATCAGAAAGCAATTTTGCTGCTGAAATACAAGGAAAATTTTAGTCTGAAAGAAATCTCGGAGATACTGGAATTACCGGTAGGAACCATTAAATCGAGATTGTATTATGCGCGCACCGCGCTCACAAAAAAAATGGCTGATAAAGAGTTACTTTAAACAGAACAGTATGAAAAACAATAGGATAAACGACAATGAATTAAGTTCTATCTTTCAGGAAGATGCAACGAATCATTTCCCCGATGAAGCGGTTCGTGGCCGTTTGGAATACGCTTTTATGGTGAAAAGCCGCGGCTACAAAACCACGCAAAATTCTTTCCTCGGACTATTTGGCTGGATATTCTCCTGGTCGAACCTGCCCTTAAAAGCAGCGATGGTTTCGTGTGTGTTGCTTTTTTCGCTGGTAAACATTAAAAATGTGGAAACTCCAATGTTGCAGCAACTTCAGGATACCACACAAAACATGGTGCCTTTTCACATCGATTCATCACAAACATCGCCTTTTTTTGTCGATAGTTGTTTGACTTCAAAAACGATAAAAAACGATGGTAATAATCAGCCAAACAGCAATTCAGAAATAAGGATTTTTAATCCGTCGCAGAAAATTTTATCTACGACGCATTTTTTATCAAATCCTGATAGTAACCTTTCATTTGCTCTTCCAATTCCATGCGTTTTGCCTGATCTTCGAATTTCGCAGAAACAACAATCAACTGGTTTAAATAATACAACTCCCGCTGAACAGCTTCTTTTAGTCTAAGTTGTTGTGTTTCGTTTAAACTGTTGTAAAATTCGAGCGTCTCGGTAACATTCTTTTCCATCTCATCGAATAAAATTTTGCTTTCCTTTTCGTGCCCAGTTGCCAGCATTAATTCGGCCTGTTTTATCGCAAAAATATCATAAGGAATTTTCGACAATGGAATTTCATCGGCACACTTCTGTAACAACTGAAAAGCTTTTTCCATTTCACCTTTTTGAATGAGCAATTCCGCCACTTCGTTAAACGTATTGCGTGCCTGAAAAACACTAAGATTAACAACGGTATTCCAATCGGCATACACCGACGGCATAGAAATATTTCCCCACTGAAATTCATCCATCAATTTAGCGGCAATACGCTCCGGATCACATTTCCCAATGGAAAACATACTACTTGATTTACTCTTTTCAGGAATCAGCCGATGCACAAATCCTTCGCATTGCAAATAAGCCCCCAAGCCGTGTTTTGCCGCCTCGCCTTTCGACACAAAACAGACGGGTCGCTCTGCAGCATTCGAACTAATTATATCCCAAAATGCCAGCTCGTGTTTATATAAGCCATTTTTTCCGTTTAGTGACACTGGAATTTTTCCACTTTTCCCACCAGCCTCAACCTGCAAGTTTAATTTGGTTAGGGGGATAAAGTTTACACGATCGCCCGAGTTCAATGTCACCTTTGCTTTGTTGCTTTCAATATTTAGAAAGTTCAACGCTTCCTGCCACGAGGTATCGCGGTTAAATTTTTTCAGCACAGGAACATAAGCCAGTTCGCCATGATCATATTTGTCCTGAGCGAGCATCATTTTTAATCCGGGATCGTTATATTTCTGATTTCGCAAACCACCGATAAACCAGTTGGCCGACAAAAAGGGCATAATTACAATCCGCACATCGGTGCGTAAACCTTCCACTTCCTGACAATATAGCAGCGGATAAGTATCGTTATCGCCGCTGGTAAAAAGAATGGCATTTTCGGGGCATGATTGTAAAATATTAGCGGCAAAATCGCGGGCTGCATATCTTCCCGAACGATCGTGATCGTTAAAATTTTGAGATACCATTAATACCGGCCCTGCCAAAAGCAACACCAGAAAAACCGGAACAGCAACTTTTGCATTTTTTATTTTTTGCTGAATTAAACTGACTGCAGCCACCAAACTTACTCCCACCCATATGGAAAATGCCATAAACGCCCCTACAAAAACATAATCGCGCTCGCGCGGCGTGATGGGAATTTCATTGATATAAACGGTAAGTCCAAGGCCGCCCATAATAAACAGGGCCAGTACAATAAAAAAAGTTTCGCGGTTGGTTTTGTATTGATAAACTGCACCCAACAATCCCAACAATAGTGGCAGAAAAAAATATGTATTTCGGGCACGGTTGTTTTTTAACCATAACGGAACTTTATCTTGTGGCCCAAGTCGGAAATTATCAATAATATTAATCCCCGAGAGCCAATTGCCATTCAGAATCGTTCCTTTACCCTGCCGGTCGTTTTGGCGGCCCACAAAATTCCACATAAAATAACGGCCAAACATAAAACCAAACTGGTAGCGGACAAAAAATTTCAGCTGATCGGAAAAGCGCGGAACAACAAGTGTTTTTTGTTCGCCGTTACGTTGTTTGGTCACCACACGTTTTCCTGAAATATTTATCCAACTGTTATAGGCTTTTATGTGCTTTTCATCGCTGCTCGACATACGCGGAAACCAGTTACAAGTTCGATCGTCGTACACGTAGTCGGGAGCCAATTGTATGGGCTGGTATTTCCCATCGATAAAATCATACGACGAACGTTCATTAACATCAAGTAAGGGCGAGTTATAATTTTGGCCGTATACCAACGGTCGTTTCGGATATTGCTCGCGGTTCAGGTAATTGATGAGAGAAAAAATATTGTTGGGCTGTCCAAAATTTATTGGTGGATTAGCAGACGAACGAATGAGATTTACAGAATAAACTGAAAAGCCCAGCAAAACGAACAATACAGACAGTGTAATAAGTTCGAAAAGATGTTTTTGTTTCTTTCTGAAATTAATTATTAGCGAACCGAGTAGTGCAAGAATAAAAAATATTCCCAAAAGTGTGCCCGAGTGTAAAGGCAAACTTAGCCGATTAACAAATAATAAATCGAATTTCGAGAGCAGTATCATTACAACGGGTGTTAAAACGTATAATACGCCTAATAATACTGCAACTCCCAGTCCGAAAAATAGCACCAGCTTTTTTATAGAGTACCCATATTTTCTGAATCCCATAATCATTACCACCGAAGGCAGAACCAGCAAATTCAACAAATGAACACCTATTCCCAGGCCCGTTATAAGTGCTAAAAACAATATCCATTTTTCGTTGCCGGGTTGTCCGAATTGCTCGTCCCATTTTAATGTTGCCCAAAACGAAAGAATGAGAAAAAACATGGAAAGTGCGTACACCTCTCCCTCAACTGCCGAAAACCAAAACGAATCGCTGACCGCGAATGTTAAAGCGCCAATAACAGCACTCCCGATAATCAATGTCGTGGAATCAGACATTTTTGCTACCAATTTTATAATGACGTGATAAAGTAAGAAAATGGTTAAAGCACTAAAAAAGCCCGACATAAAGTTGATTGTCCAGGCTATTTTTTGAGGATTTCCGAACGAAAGCAACGTAAACAGGCGCCCCAACAACATAAAAAGCGGAGCTCCCGCCGGATGATTTACCTCCAGTTTTGTGGCCGAAAGAATAAACTCGCTGCAATCCCAAAAGCTAGTGGAAGGTTCTAAAGTAAAACTATAGATTGATAAAGAAACCAGGAAAACAAAGAGGCCGGTAATTTTTACGAATGAATTAGAGCGCATATATTTTTTGGTGTTAATACACGCGTTTAATTAAAAGTTCAATTTTTTAGGACTTATCACATTTCTTATTCCTAATCCAAATAAGAATTTAATATCTTGCATTTCAAATTTAAATTAAACTATACATATGATTTTAGGAGTATCAGAATGGCTCAGCGGAAAATTAGGTTGGGATGTAAAAATGATTAGAATTGCATTTGTTGTTGGTGTTCTATTCGCCGGCGTTGGCTTAGGTCTTTATCTTATTCTTTGGGTGGTTAAAATGTTTTCAAAATAAAATAGTCGTTTCTTTTCAATCATTCATAAATTGATGATCAAAGCCTTAAAACATTCGATAACGGGATTTTATTTTCGTAAATTTGTCGTGCTTAATTATTTAAAAATATACATTGGATAAACAAATTTTACTGGAAGGAATTGATCTCCTTGAGTTTTTTGGAGTAAACAATTCGAAGATTGAACTAGTTAAGAGGCTTTTCCCAAAAATTAAAATCACTGCGCGTGGCCATGCCTTGTTCGTTCAGGGAGAACCAAAAGAAATAAACACTTTTGAGAAAAAGTTCGCCCTCATTCTCGATCATTATTATCAGTATAACATGCTCACCGAAGAAACGATTCATGAAATTTTGGATGCGGGAGTTTCATCAATTGAAGAAAATGGTAGCAGTGAACCAGATATTATTGTTTTTGGCAACAGCGGAAAACCTGTTCGCGCACGCACACCCAATCAACGACGGCTGGTGGAAGCCAATTCGCAAAACGATTTGATTTTTGCCATTGGACCCGCCGGAACCGGAAAAACATACACAGCTATTGCATTGGCTGTTCGGGCACTAAAAAACAAAGAGATAAAAAAGATTATTCTGAGCCGCCCGGCTGTTGAAGCAGGTGAAAACCTGGGATTCCTTCCCGGCGATTTAAAAGAGAAGATCGATCCGTATTTGCAACCGCTTTACGATGCATTGCAGGATATGATCCCTCCGAAAAAACTGGAGGAATTTCTGAAAGACGGTGTGATACAAATTGCCCCGCTGGCTTTTATGCGCGGACGGACATTGAGCAATGCCTACGTAATCCTCGACGAGGCACAAAACACCACGGTTAACCAGCTAAAAATGTTCTTAACCCGGATGGGACTAAACGCCAAGTTTATTATTACCGGTGATGTTACCCAAATTGACCTGCCTCGGAAAAGTCATTCGGGGCTGATACAGGCATTACGCATTTTAAAAGGCATTAAAAATATTTCAACTATATATTTCGATAAAAAAGACATTGTACGTCACCGTCTGGTTCGCGATATTGTAGAAGCTTACGATAAATACGACGATCAAAAAATTGAGATAAAAACTGATTCAACGGGTAAAAACGCCAAATAAAACATTATCCAACTAATTACCAGATGAATAAACAGTTATACAATTAAACAGTTTTTCAATTTGGCAATTTAAAGCATCAAACAAAAACCAGCTAAATTTGTAGTAAAAATCGAAGAGGTATTTAAGCAGGAAATAAGTATCAATACAACAATAAATATTCAACAAAATGGGTAACGCACTTACAAAAACAAGTTTCAATTTTCCGGGACAAAAGAGCCACTACAAAGGTAAAGTTCGCGACGTATACAACATCAACGATGATTTTTTGGTGATGGTCGTATCAGATCGGATTTCGGCATTCGATGTGGTGCTGCCAAAAGGAATTCCTTTTAAAGGGCAGGTACTAAACCAGATTGCAGAGAAATTTCTGGATGCCACTTCTGATATTGTTCCGAACTGGAAAATAGCAACACCCGACCCGAATGTAACAGTGGGTCATTTTTGCGAAACTTTCCCGGTAGAAATGATTGTTCGTGGTTATTTAACCGGAAGTTCGTGGAGATTGTATAAAAATGGCGGTCGCGATATTTGCGGGGTTCCACTTCCAGAAGGGTTAAAAGAACACCAGGCTTTTCCTGAGCCACTGTTAACGCCAACAACAAAAGCAGAACAAGGCGCTCACGACGAAAATATTTCGCGCGAAGAGATTATTAAACAAGGATTGGTTTCGGAAGAAGATTACGTGGAACTGGAGCGTATTTCGCTGGAACTGTTTAAACGCGGTAGCGAAATTGCCAAAGAAATGGGCTTGATATTGGTGGACACCAAATACGAGTTTGGTAAAAAAGATGGTCAGATCTATCTGATTGATGAAATCCACACACCCGACTCGTCACGCTATTTCTACGCCGATGGTTATCAGGAACGTTTTGACAAAGGTGAAAACCAAAAGCAGCTTTCGAAAGAATTTGTTCGCGAGTGGTTAATGGATAACAATTTCCAGGGGCGCGATGGCGATGTACTCCCTGAAATTCCGGAATCGTTTGTAAATGAGGTATCGGAAAGATACATTGAGCTTTACGAGAATATCACCGGCGATAAATTTGTAAAATCAGACACATCAAAAATTGAAGACCGAATTGAAACTGCGGTTACTGATTTTTTGAAGCAAAAAGCATAATAGAACAACCACAATAAACGGAAAACACCTGCTTAAAATTTAAGTGGGTGTTTTTGTTTTCACCTCATATAACTACATTGCACAAGATTATAATACATTAAAATTTCGACATGAAACGATTAACAACACTTCTGCTACTGGCGTTTTTAGCTATAAATAGTTATGCACAGGACGAATATACCCTTGTAAAAGAAGGAGATACTGCACCAGACTTTTCAATAACTATGGAAGATGGTTCGGTAAAAAAACTCTCAGATTTGAAAGGGAAAGTAGTGTGGATTAACTTTTTTGCCACCTGGTGTCCGCCATGCCGCAAAGAGTTACCGCATCTTGAAAAGGAAGTTTATCTAAAACTGAAGCAAAACGAAAATTTTGAGGTTTTGGTAATTGGCCGCGAACACGACTGGGCAACCGTTAATAAATTTAAAGCCGACAACAATTACTCCCTCCCCTTCTACCCCGATCCCGAACGCGATATCTTTTCAAAATACGCGAAACAAAATATTCCGCGTAATTTTGTAATCGATAAAAATGGAAAAATTGCCGTTGCTTCCATTGGTTTTAAGGAGGATGAATTCAATAAAATTATTGAGAAAGTGAGTGAATTATTAAAATAGTGTTTAAACAAAAATATTAAAAGAGCTGTTTGTATTCTACAAGCAGCTCTTTTTTATGCTTAAGAATAAACACAAAACGCTTATAATTTATTTACTCACTAAAAATTACTTTATGAAAAAAATGCATTTGAAAGTTCTGGCTCTTTTCTGTGCCGGAATATTAATCTATTCGTGTGATAAAACAATTGTAACCGACGAAACCGGTGATGAAGCTTTTGAGCTTAAATCAGCATCCTCATTAAAGAATAGTTACATAGTAGTTCTGAATGACGCTGAATTAACGGAAGAACTGGCAAAACTGAAAGGTTACGAAAAGAAACAAAATGCAGTAAAAGCCAAATCAGCAAAAATTTTAAAACGTGCCGGTATTACGGACGGTGAACTTGGACACATGTACGGAACTGCCTTAAAAGGCTTTTCAGTAAAAATTGCTCCCGGGCAATTAAAGAAACTTGAGAATGAGCCCTCGGTTGCATACATAGAAGCCGACAAAGTGGTATCGCTGGCTCCGCCTCCGGGAAAAGGACCAAATAAAGGAGATGGTGGCGATACGGGAGGCGAAACTCCAACGCAGGAAACGCCATGGGGCATTACCCGTGTTGGAGGTGCTGCTGTCGGGACAGGTAAAGTTGCCTGGGTCATTGATTCAGGGATTGATTTGGATCACCCCGACTTAAATGTTAATACTGGTCTTAGTAAAGATTTTACAAATTCGCGTAAAGCTGGTGCTGATGATGAAAACGGACATGGAACGCATGTGGCAGGAACAATTGCAGCAATTGATAACAACGAAGGTGTTGTTGGCGTTGCAGCCGGAGCATCTGTTGTTGCCGTGCGCGTGCTCGACCGTAGAGGAAGCGGGACCATTTCAGGAGTTGTTGCAGGAGTTGACTATGTAGCAAACAATGCTTCTTCAGGTGATGTGGCAAATATGAGCCTTGGCGGTGGTGTTTCAACAACTCTTGACGCTGCTGTTTTAGCGGCCTCATCAAGCTGTACATTTGTTCTGGCTGCCGGTAACGAAAGTGACAATGCTAATAACCATTCTCCTGCGCGAGTTAATGGAACAAATATTTACACTATTTCAGCCTGTGATATTAATGACAATTGGGCTTATTTCTCGAATTACGGAAGTGGCGTTGATTATTGTGCACCGGGATACAGTATTCTTTCAACCTGGAAAAATGGAGGTTATAACACAATTAGCGGAACATCAATGGCTGCACCACACGCAGCTGGTGTGCTATTAATGGGATCAAAAAACTCAGATGGTTCTGTTAATGGTGATCCTGACGGAAATGCAGATTCGATCATTCATTTGTAAATAAATACTTTCTATATTTCAAAACCCGGATTTATACTCCGGGTTTTTTTAATGCTAATTTTCTAACAACAGTTCTGCTATTTTGTATATCTCACCCCCCACTTTCGCATTGGTGTCGTTGGTAATTACGGCTACCACCATTTTTTCGCCAGGATAAATAATCAAATTACTGCAACCACCTACCGATCCACCGCCATGCCCGTAGTATTCACGTCCAAATTCGTCAACCCCGGAAGAAAATCCCATTCCATATCCTGTCTTTTCACCATTCCTCAAGGTTTGAGGAGTAATCAACAGTCGTTTTACTTCTTCTGAAAAAAGCGTATTGTTTAGCATGCCATTTCCGAACTTTACCAAATCTTCAGAGGTAGAAATAAAACCACCGCCTGCCCATTTGTAACTATTATCAACGAAGGGTGCATTTATCACCTTTCCGTTATTCATATCGTAATAACCGGCGCGAAACAATATGAGAGAATCCATACGTTCGGCTGTCGTTTCTGTCATTTCCAGCGGATCGAAAACCCGTGTTTGCATAAAATGCAGAAACTCCTCGCCCGACGCCCCTTCCATAACTGCACTCAGCAGATTAAAACCATAACTGGAATAGCTGTATTTTGTCCCCGGCTCAAAAAGCAGTGTATCATTCATAAAAATCGCCAATCCTTCTTTCACCGTCGGATAGTATTTCGAGGAAAGAAATTCGTTTCCGCGGTAATGACGAATTCCGGCCAAATGTCCGGCCACTTGTCGTGTGGTTATCTCGTGTCTCTTTTCCGGGAAACCAGGAACATATTTCTGGACAGGAGCATCAAGATCTATTTTACCTTCCTCTATCAGAATCCCCAACCCGGCAGCTGTTAGGGCCTTTGAAATACTTCCAATCCTAAACTTTGTTTTTCCGGGATAAACCGGCACCTGTTGCTCGTAGTGTGCTAATCCAAATCCTTTTGATAAGACCATCTCATTATCGACCGAAACGGTAGCTGTCCACCCTATCGATTCACTTTCAACACGCAATTGTTCCAGATAGTGTTCTGCTTCTTTTGTTTTTGGGTCTTCAGTTGTACATGAAATACCGAATAAAAACAAAACAGTCAGCAGATAAATCAGTTTTTTCATCGTGGTAAATATTTATGTTACAGATTTTTATATCAGAAGATATTTAAAGTTACAAGAAAAAACGGTAGCGCTGAAATACTGCGCATTAAAGAATAAATCATCTTTTTTGCTCTTTTTGCCAAATTATGTATTTTTGCGGCGCATTTTAAACGCAGGTAACATGTTTTTATATAATCGGGTAAACAAGGAAGAGTTGAAAAAAAAGTTGGCAGAAGAAACCTTTCAACGCAAAACGATTTCATTTTATCGCTACCATATTCTGGAAAATCCACAAGAATTCAGAGATGAACTATTTCGCGATTGGTTTCCGTTGGATTGTTTCGGACGCATTTATGTGGCCTGCGAAGGGATTAACGCACAAATGAGCGTACCGGAGCATCATTGGAAGGCATTTATAAAAACATTGGAACGTCATGAAATTTTTAAGGAGATTCCGATTAAATATGCCATTGAAGACGATGGAAAATCATTTTATAAATTAACCATAAAAGTGCGCCCTAAATTGGTTGCCGATGGTTTGGACGACGGTGCCTACGATGTTACCAACGTAGGCAAACACTTATCAGGCGTTGAATTCCACCAGCACATCGGAGAAGAAAATACCGTGGTTGTTGATATGCGCAATTATTACGAAAGTGAGATCGGTCGTTTTGAAGGCGCCATTTGCCCGGAGGCGGATACTTTCCGCGAAGAGCTGGAAATTGTTACCGACTTGTTAGAAGACAAAAAAAATAAAAAAATACTGTTGTACTGTACCGGAGGTATTCGCTGCGAAAAAGCAAGTGCTTATTTAAAACACAAGGGATTTCAGGATGTTAACCAGCTGCACGGCGGAATTCTGGAATATGCCCGCCAGATTAATACGGCTAAGCTGGATTCAAAATTTATTGGTAAAAATTTTGTTTTTGACGAACGTTTGGGCGAAAGTGTAAACGGCGAAGTAATTTCAAAGTGCCATCAGTGTGGAAAACCCTGTGATTTGCATACTAACTGCGATAATCAAGGTTGTCATATCCTGTTTATTCAGTGCCCGGAGTGTGCCGAGAAATACCATGGTTGTTGCACTCCCGAATGTGCTGATGAAAAAGTAAAGGGAACCGGCCGCCAGTTGGATTTACGCATCGGTTTTGGCAACAGTCGCAAATTCAGAAAAAGCCTTTCGTTAATGAAAGCTGAGCAAGAAAAATTAAACGTTCAATAAAGAGATAACATTAGACGTCATCCTGAACTCCTGACTGCCGTCAGGCAGGTGTTTCAGGATCATTATATGGCATAAATTAGATTCCGAACTAAATTCGGAATGACGTTCAGGCATTTCCACACATTTTCTATTTTTGCAAGCAATGAACAATTTTTGGCAAGATTTTAAAAGTCCTGTTTTTTCGTTAGCTCCAATGGAGGATGTTACCGATACAGTTTTTCGTGAGATCGTAATGGGAATGGCAGCACCTGAAAAGCTACACCTGGTTTTTACGGAGTTTACTTCTGTTGAGGGTATGAATCATCCGGTTGGACGCGAACGGGTTTCGGAACGATTGATTGTAAATGACTCGGAACGTGCTTTGCTCAAAAAACTTAACATTAAAATTATTGCCCAAATCTGGGGGCGTGATCCGGAAATCTATCACAACATTGCCAAATACATTAGCGAAAATTACGATTTCGACGGCATCGACATAAACATGGGCTGCCCGGTAAAAAAGGTATTCAAGATTGGTGCCTGTAGTGCACTGATCGGCGAACCGGAGCGTGCCAAAGAAATTATCCTGGCCACAAAAGAAGCTACTCACCTACCCGTGAGTGTTAAAACCCGAACAGGAATAAAAGAACACATCACCGAAAACTGGATTGCCAATTTACTGGAAGTTGATCCGGCAGCCATTATTCTGCACGGACGTACGCAACGCATGCAATCGGATGGCGATGCCAACTGGGACGAAATTGCAAAAGCCGTTCAACTAAAAAAAAATCTGAAACCCCATATTCCCGTTCATGGAAACGGCGATTTATTTTCTTACCAACAAGGACTGGATCGGGTCAGCCAAACCGGTGTTGACGGAGTAATGATTGGTCGTGGCATTTTTCAGAATCCCTGGTTTTTTAATCCTGAAAAAGAAGAAATTTCAATGCACGACCGAATTGAAAAACTGCTTGCACACACCCGACTGTTTGAAGAAACCTGGAGCCCCGACAAAAATTTCAATATCCTGAAACGTTTTTACAAAATCTACCTGAACTCCTTTCCTGGGGCGGCAAAAATGCGTGCCGACCTGATGGAAGTTAAAAACTACGACGAGGTGTATCGCTATTTTGATTCTTAGAACAAAATCTTCAACCGGATATACATCAAATCTCAAATGCGGTATCTTGTTATTTAACTGAAAAAACAGCAATTTTCTCATTTAAGCTGTAATAATCAGCTAATAATGCATACCATTATTTATAAACAAAAACACCAAAATGAAATTCCTGATTTTTCTATCCATAACCCTATTCTTCTTTTCATGCAGTTCAAACAAAACCGAGATTTTCCAATGGCGTGGCGAAGACCGTAAAGGTATTTTCGATGAACAAAATCTTTTAAAAGAATGGCCGGAGAACGGACCGAAAGAACTTTGGTATGTTGAAAACATAGGAGATGGATTTGGCTCGCCAACCATAACCGACAATGAAATTTTTATAACAGGAGCAATTGATAGCACAGCAACATTATTCTGTATTGATTTAAACGGCCAGAAAAAATGGGAAGTGCCATTTGGAAAAGAATGGGTAAAGAGTTATCCGGGATCGCGCTCGCAACCAACCGTAGTTGACGATTTAATTTATGTTGGTTCGGGAATGGGAAATTTACATTGCTTAAATCGCTCGAACGGTGAGCTCCTTTGGGAAAAACGATTTGTTGAAGATTTTAATGGTATTTATCCCCGTTTTGGCCATTCGGAAGCACCTGTTATTGATGGCGACAAAGTTTTCTGGACACCCGGCGGAGAAGAACACAATGTGGTTGCCTTAAACCGTTTTACAGGAGAATTAATTTGGAGCAACGAAGGACACAGCGAACGCTCAGGTTACAATCCTGGAACGTTAATTAAGATGCCATCGCGCAATATCTTTGTCACATTTTCGGCATATAATATGATGGGCTTTGATACTGAAACAGGTGAGCTATTATGGACACATGCACAAGATAATACACCACTTGACAAACGTCAACCGGGTATGGGCGACACACATAGCAATGGTGTGATTTACGATAATGGAGCAATTTATTACGCAGCCGGCGATGGAAATTGCGGAGTAAAACTTCAACTTTCGGAAGACGGAACTGAGATTACTGAAGTATGGTGCAATAAAGGCTTCGACAGTTACATGGGAGGAATTGTAAAAATTGACAACCATTTATACGGTACAGCAACTTCAAAAAAGCTCTTTAGAAGTATTGATGCAAGCAGTGGAGAATTAACTGATTCGCTAAAATTGGGTTGGGGAGCTGTTATTTCAGCTGATAACATGCTTTATTATTATGGCCAAAACGGAACCTTGTCGTTAATCGATTTTAATGAATCCGGTAAAATGAACCAGATCAGTGATTTTAAAATATCAAGAGGAACAAAAGAGCATTTCTCGCATCCTGTTATAAAAAATGGTGTTTTGTATCAACGTCACGGGCAAGTGTTGATGGCATTCGATATTTAAAAGAAAGTTAGAGTTCGATATATCTCAGGAACTCTTCGCGAACACTTTTGTCTTTGAACTTTCCGGAATATTCGGCAGTAACAGTACTGCTACTTTCATCCTGGATTCCGCGTGACGATACACACATGTGCTTGGCATCGATAACAACTGCTACATCATCAGTTTTAAGTATTGTTTTAAGCTCGTTGGCAATTTGTACCGTTAAGCGTTCCTGAACCTGCGGACGGCGTGCAAAATAGTCGACAATACGGTTAATTTTGCTCAATCCAATTACTTCGCGCGATGAAATGTAAGCTACGTGTGCTTTCCCTACTATCGGCAGAAAATGATGTTCGCAAGTGGAATTCAGATTGATATTCCTTTCCACGAGCATTTCTCCATAATTGAATTTGTTCTCGAATACCGAGATCTTTGGTTTATTTGCCGGGTTTAATCCACTAAAAATTTCTTGTACAAACATTTTGGCTACACGATGCGGCGTTCCTTTCAGACTATCATCATTCAAATCAAGCCCCATAGTTTTCATTATATCGCGAAATTTGTCTTCAATAATCGCCATTTTTCTTTCGTCACTCAGCTCGAAAGCATCATTGCGCATGGGCGTATCCATTGATGTGGCAATATGATTATCGCCAATTAACTCGTGCTTATTTTGGCCGTTTACCTTTCCATTCTTTTTATGGTTAACGCTGGTATATATTATTTCTTCTCTGTAACTCATCTTTTCTGGTATTTCTGGTTCTAATTTCTCAGCTTTAATAAACAGACAGAAATCCATTTTGTTTAATCTATAAAAACAAAATATTAAACAAATTGCACAACTTTTGATTGAATAAATTCCAGCCCTCCTTTCAACCATTGAAACTTATTGGTTTATAACCAGATAAAAACGGGAATAAACGAATCACATTTCGCATCGATTAAAGTTATGTTAAGATAGCTCTATCCCCTATCTTCATTCGCTTACACCGCAAAATGTGAATTCTTTTTTTTTCACCATTTTTTTTCAATTTCCTTTGCCAGTGTAAAAACAATTTCTACTTTTGCACACGCTTTAACAAAGCAACAACGTTCAAAAAGAAATAATGGAAAAGTAATAAATGAAATTGCTGCAAAGCAAGATGACATTTAGCACTAAAAACCACTGGTGAGGTGGGTGAGTGGCTGAAACCACCAGTTTGCTAAACTGGCGTACGGGTAAACTGTACCGCGGGTTCGAATCCCGCCCTCACCGCATAAATTATTATCGGGATGTGGCGCAGTCCGGTTAGCGCACCTGCTTTGGGAGCAGGGGGTCCCAGGTTCGAATCCTGGTATCCCGACCATTAAAAATCAAGGAGTTAAACGAAAGTTTAGCTCCTTTTTTATTTACCCGGGCAAGATCCTTTTGTTCCCAATTGTTGTAACTACTTAAATGCTTTATATATTGCTGACCAAAACGATTTCCATCTATATGACAAAGCTTCTCCAGACTATTTGCGCTGATTGAGAACGTGTCCAAGTACTCCTTAAAAAAGGCTCGAAATCCTTTGTATAAGGCCTTCCTTGCCACCCAATCCCAATCCCATTCCCAACTCACAACCTCACCAGTAGCTTCAACCAACCACCGACGACAACGAACATGAAGCATCGCGGCCTTTCTTCGGATTGGAAAGTATTGGAGAACCACTTCTGAATGAACTCCTTTGGAAGTAAGCTTTTGCTTTTTGTACTTCTTTGGCTTCACATCTTGTTCTTCTAAAGAAACATGAATACCATAAAAAACGATACTAACTATTACTACAAATTAGATCTGCAAAATTTAATCGTACAATAATTCTCTAAGGAGTTCATTTCGGGTGAATTACTGAACATTCAGCAAGCAATAAGGGTTAATAATTGAAACAACTAAATAGCATGCTCCGTTTATTCTCCAAAATACGTTACAAACTGGCTGGTGAAAACAAATTTGGCAAATACCTTCGTTATACAATTGGCAAAATCGTGCTGGTACCCATCGCTATTATATTGGCTTTGCAAACAAACAATTGGAATGAAAATATAAAAACTGGTATTTATGAAAAACAAATACTGCAGACAATATCCTTCTCATTACAAAGAGATTCCATTCATGTTGAACGACTAAAACAACGAGGGATCAGCATTGAAACTACGATTGTAAATGTGCCTACTTTTATGCAACATGGAGCCGTTGGAACACATTCAGATTACATCAACAAATTAAAACAATTGAGTAATAATATAAAATTCAATTTTGAAAAAGGAGCTTATTGGAGGCTAACGTCCGGAGGATTGGAATACATCAGCAATGATTCCCTTCGAACTTTATTGGTTAGTATATATGAAGTATAATACCAAACTCTTTTTTACAATCAGTGTAATTATAATGAAAATTAAAAAATATAAATTATGAAGTACAATTTATTGGGAAATACAGGATTATACGTATCAGAACTTTGTTTGGGCACCATGACATTTGGCGGCCGTGGTATGTGGACAGCTATTGGAACATTGCCACAAGACCAGGTGAACAGTCTGGTGAAACAATCGGTTGACGGCGGGATAAACTTTATTGATACCGCTAATATTTACAGTGAAGGTCTGAGCGAACAAATGACCGGGCAGGCTATCCGCGACCTTGGGTTAAAACGAGACGACCTGGTGATTGCCACAAAAGTACGCGGTCAAATGGGCGAAGGCCCCAATGAGGTTGGGCTAAGTAAAAAGCACATACTACAACAGGCCGACGAAAGCCTTGTACGTTTGAATATGGACTACATTGATCTTTATCAGATTCATGGTTTCGACCAACTAACACCACTGGAAGAAACGCTTGAAGCACTTGATATGCTGGTTAAAAGCGGAAAAGTAAGATACATTGGGTGCAGTAATCTGGCAGCCTGGCAGCTGATGAAAGCACTGGGTATTTCGGTACAGCAACACCTGAGCAAATTTGTTTCGTTGCAAGCCTATTACACCATAGCCGGACGCGACTTGGAACGCGAACTGGTTCCCCTGCTTCTCGATCAAAAAATAGGATTAATGGTTTGGAGCCCCCTGGCAGGAGGCTTGTTAAGTGGCAAATACAGCCGCGATGAAGAAACAAAAGAAGGCCGAAGAGTGAATTTTGACTTTCCGCCCGTGAATAAAGAAAAAGCCTTTGACATTATAGATGTGATGCGAAAAATTGCCGAAGATAAAAATGTTGGTGTGGCTCAAATTGCCTTATCATGGCTGCTGCATCAACCCGCTGTTTCATCGGTAATTATTGGCGCCAATAAGCCTGAACAGTTAGCCGAGAATCTAAGTTCAGTAAATATAAACCTGGAAGCCAGCGAACTAAAGGAATTGGATGAAGTTAGCAAACTGGCCCCTGAATATCCGGGTTGGATGATTGAACGTCAAAGTAACGGCAGGTAACCTTTTAAGTACAGGCAATACCCGTATCTAAAATCCTGGCTGAACATTCTTCACTGTATGCGGCCGGACATATCAGCCAAACCAATACCGATTATTTACGTTCTTATTCACTTAATTTAAAATACATTATCATGAGAATTTTATCAATTGACGGCGGTGGAATCCGGGGAATTATCCCAGGTCAAATCCTGGTAGCGCTCGAAGAGAAATTAAAACAACAAAGTAATAATGAGGATGCAAAAATTGCTGATTATTTTGATTTAATTGCAGGTACAAGCACCGGAGGAATTCTAACTTGTATCTATTTATGTCCTTCCGAATCGGATCCTTTAAAAGCAAAGTTCTCAGCTTCTGATGCGGTAGATTTATACATTGAGAACGGAGACGAAATATTCGACATCACGCTAAAGCAAAAAATAAAATCTGCCGGAGGAGTTATCGACGAAAAGTATTCAGCTAAAGAACTGGAAGAATCATTAAAGGATTACCTGGGAGATTTAAAACTTAGTGAATTGATTAAACCCTGTTTGGTAACATCTTATGACCTGAGAAGAAGAAAAGCGCATTTTTTCAGACAACATTCAGCTAAAACGGATAACGCCAATGATTTTCTTGTCAGGGAAGTCGCGAGGGCAACATCAGCTGCTCCAACTTATTTTGAAACTGCAAAAGTAAAATCCATCTCAGCCATTCCCTATCCTTTGGTTGATGGAGGTGTATTTGCCAACAATCCATCGTTGTGTGCTTACGCCGAAGCACGTAATTTAAAGGGTAAGCCAAAGGCAAAAGATATGTTTATTTTAAGCCTGGGAACCGGAAAAGTTGAGAAACCTTATTACTACAAACAGGCTAAGGATTGGGGACTGGTTCAGTGGGTAAAACCAATTATTGATATAATGATGTCTGGTGTTGCAGAAACAGTAGATTATCAGCTCGCCCAAATATTTGATGCGGTAGGCAAACCGAATAACTATGTACGTATTGATCCTGATCTTCGCAATGCCAGTCATGAAATGGACGACGCGTCAATAGAAAACCTGAAAGAACTAAAGATTGCCGGACAAATCTGTTCAGAAGAAAATGACGCATTATTTAATCGAGTTGCAAAAAAATTAATTTCAATGACTCCTGATTAATTGTTATTAAAATACCGAAAAGTTCCCTTCATCACTTCCACTTCAAATTCGGATTGAAATAAAGTGATGTACTTATTCATTCCGTCAGCTTACTGCAAGCCAGGAAGCGTAACATGTGTCTATGTAATGTAACATAGCACAACAAATGTGTCATTCATACATTTTATGTAACATCTTCAATGCTTTTTGTAACATAGCTGCACTTTTATCAATTTACTACTGCTTATTTTTCCTGAAAATTAAGCACCATTTTAATGAAACAACAAAATGTATCAACAGTAGCCCTAATTATTGCCTTAGGTGGTTTTTTGTTTGGTTACGACATTGCAATGATGTCAGGAACAACTTCACAACTCGAGCAGTTATTTGTACTCAATAATTTTTGGCTGGGATTTACCGTTGCCATTGCTATAATTGGAACCATAATTGGCACTTTAATTATTGGAAAACCAGCCGAAAAATACGGACGCAAAAACACATTAATCTTTCTTTCCGGATTATTTGCACTTTCGGCCCTGGGAGCTGCTTTTGCCGTGAACTGGACTATGCTGCTTCTGTTTCGTTTTTTAACCGGAATATTGCTGGGGTGTATCTCTGTTGTAACTCCGATGTTTATAGCCGAAATTTCTCCGGCCAAAAGACGCGGACGTTTAGTACTGTTAAATCAACTTTTTGTGGTAATCTCCTTATTTCTTGCATTTGTGGTAAATTACCTCTTGGCCAAATCCATTGGATCCGGATCATGGCGATGGATGATTGGAGTGGAAGCCATTCCTGCAGCATCGTTTTTTCTGTTATTGAATAGGGTTCCGGAGAGTCCGCGCTGGCTGGTTAACCAAAACCGTAATGATGAAGCACTAACTGTATTTACGCGTATTAAAGCCAATAATCCGCAGGAGGAAGTTCGGCTTGTTCAAAAATCAGTAGAACAAGAAGAAAAAATGGGACACGGAAAACTTTTTGTTAAAGAAAACAGTTTCCCGATTACCATCGCTATTTTAATGGCAGCCTTTAACCAACTTGCAGGCATAAATGCCATAATGATATACGCCCCACGTGTTTTCGAAATGGCCGGATTTGATGCCAACATATCACTACTTCAATCTATTTCGGTTGGTGCCACAAACCTGGTTTTCACGTTGGTAGCATTAACACTTATCGACCGATACGGACGACGATCACTATTAATGGCGGGTTCGGTAGGTATGGTTTTCTTTTTGGGTATGCTCTCCAAATCGTTTTTTACCGAAGACTACAGCGACCTTGGCGGATATGGTGTAATGATTTACTTAATGGGATTTATTGCCTTTTTTGCTTTTTCGCAGGGTGCCGTTCTTTGGGTAGTTATCTCCGAGATTTTCCCGAACAAAGTGCGTTCTAAGGGACAGGCTCTTGGAAGTTTCACCCATTGGATAATGGCAGCGGCATTAATTTGGGGATTTCCGGCATTTGCCAATATGCCGGGAATTGGAGGTGGTTCATCATTTGCTTTTTTTGCTTTTATGATGTTGATACATTTCTTCTTTGCGTGGAAAGTAGTACCTGAAACAAAAGGTAAATCACTGGAAGAAATACAGGCTGATATGAAAAAAAGAAGTATTAAATAATTATATGTGCATACCGAAATGAATATTACAAATAAGGAAATACTTTGCATCGGAGAGGTTTTGTGGGACAGAATTCCATCAGGAGCGAAACCGGGCGGAGCACCAATGAATGTGGCTTTACACCTGAATGCAATAGGGCTTGATGCATCAATAGCCAGTTCAGTTGGCAACGACAGTGCGGGCAAACAACTTATTGATTTTTTGCAAAATTTAGGAGTTGATACTTCATTAGTACAAACCGATAAGAAGTTACCTACCAGCGAAGTTTTAGTGCACCTCGATTCGAACAACAATGCCTCGTACGAAATTTGTGAGCCGGTGGCCTGGGACAATATTCAGCTAACTAATGATTTGGCTAAAAAAGCAGAAAGTGCGGGCTTGTTCATTTATGGTTCGCTGGCATCGCGCAACCAAACAACACGCGAAACACTTCTGCGATTACTCGACAATGATGCCGTAAGACTAATTGATGTAAACCTGCGCAAACCATACGACAAACAAGATGTTCTGGAACTTTTACTGGCCAAATCGGATATTGTAAAACTAAACGACGACGAACTACACATTTTTGCCAGCTGGAATGGAATTGAAAAAAAAACAGAGAAAGAATTGATCAAGTGGTTTGTACAACACTATAAAGTTGAAATGCTTTGTGTAACCCGGGGAGAAAAAGGAGCTGCGATGTTTCATGAAAACAAACTATACGAGCACCCTGGGTTTAAAGTAGAAGCGGTTGATACGGTGGGTGCCGGCGATGCTTTTCTGGCCGGATTGGTAGCCTCATTCCTTCAAAAAAAATCACCTTCTGAAGCGCTTACTTTTGCCTGCGCAACGGGTGCTTTTGTAGCATCAAAAGCAGGTGCTACTCCGAAATACGTCATGAGCGAAATTCATGCAATAATGGAAAAATGAGAAAAATAACTGGCATACTAGCAGTGCTGATATTTTGCGCATGTTTGCAACAAAAAGAAAACTCATCTGTACGAACGGTTTCAAATTCGTATTATTCGGAGCAATATCGTCCGCAATATCATTTTACGCCCGATTCAATGTGGATGAATGATCCTAACGGAATGGTTTTTCACGAAGGAGAATATCACTTGTTTTACCAGTATTACCCAGACAGCAACATTTGGGGACCGATGCATTGGGGGCATGCTGTAAGCGAAGACATGGTGAATTGGGAACATCTACCTATTGCGTTGTATCCTGATGATAATGGCTATATTTTTTCGGGTAGCGCTGTGGTTGATAAAAAGAATACTTCCGGCCTGGGACAAGATGGGAAGGGGCCCATGGTGGCAATTTTTACTTATCATGATCCGGTAGGAGCAGCCAATGGTGAAAACGATTACCAAACACAAGGATTAGCATTTAGTAACAACAACGGTCGCACCTGGGAAAAGTACCCCGAACCGGTGCTAAAAAACCCGGGTATCGCCGATTTTAGAGATCCTAAAGTAAGCTGGGTAGAAGAATTTTCAAAATGGATAATGGCACTTGCCGTGCAAGATCACATTGAATTTTACGCATCAACAGATTTAATCAACTGGGAAAAAACCGGCGAATTTGGACAAGAAAAAGGCGCACACGGCGGAGTGTGGGAATGCCCTGATTTATTTCCCGTGAAAATAGAAGGAACTAACGAAACCAAGTGGGTATTGCTGGTTAGTATCAATCCCGGTGGGCCACAAGGCGGTTCGGCAACACAGTATTTTATTGGCGATTTCGATGGAAAAACTTTCAGTACCACACAAAACGAGGAAAAATGGCTCGACCACGGCAGCGATAATTATGCAGGTGTAATCTGGAATGGCATCCCGCAATCGGATGGTCGGTGTCTTTTCATTGGCTGGATGAGTAATTGGCTATATGCACAGAAAGTACCAACCCAACGCTGGAGAAGTGCAATGACTCTTCCCCGCCAACTGAAACTCAGAAAAATAAATGGCAATTACATTTTAGCTTCGGCACCTGTAAAAGAACTGGAAACATTACGCCTAAAAAACAGAGTTCTACTGGTTTCAGAAGTGTCGGGTTATACCTTAATCCCCACTGCTAATATTTCTGTTATGCAGTCGGAGATGCTATTCAATTTTAAACAGAATAAAGAGGGAAATGAATTTGGAATTCAGCTTTCAAATAAAAACGGCGAGAAAATCAAAATCGGTTATTCTCAAAATAATTCAGAATTATACATTGATAGAACAGAAGCCGGAACAGCCAATTTTTCTGATGAATTTGAAGCAGTACATCGCACAAAATATATTGCAAAACAAAACTTACAATTTCATGTGTTTATCGACAAAGCCTCGATAGAAGTTTTTGTTGACAATGGAAATGCAGTATTAACAGATATTTTTTTTCCGGGGGTTAGCTATAATAAAGTGGAACTTTTTTCAACAAAGGGGAGCACTAAGGTTACCAATGCTGCAATCTGGCAATTATCATCTGTTTGGTAAAGTATACAATACATATTGTTTTTACTGGTTTTTTATCGGTGCCTGTTAAATTGCAAACACAAACAACTCTAAAAAGTAGGCAGATCTGTCAAATTAAAATCCAATAGAATTTGTATATTTCGTACACTTAACTAAACGTTTGAACGAAATGAGAAAATTAATTGCAGTGATTTTCCCCATTGCTTTTATACTCCCCTTCCTAATCACGTCTTGTTCTAAATCTCCTTCCACGCTTTTCGAAATCATCCCTTCATCACATTCAGGAATTGAGTTCAATAATTTTATTGAAGAAAAAGACAGCATGCTTATTGTGAGTAATGGTGCCGGTGTTGGTATTGGCGATTTTAATAATGATGGCTTGCAAGACATCATTTTTGCCGGAAACAAAGTTTCGCCACGTGTTTACCTGAATCAGGGTGATTTTAAATTTGTAGACATTACTAATCATCTTGAAGGATTAACCAACAACCAGTGGTACAGCAGTGTTACGATAAACGACATTAATAACGACGGCTGGCTGGATATTTACCTGACTTCGACAGTTGGAAATACTTTCGAAAAAAGAAAAAACCGATTGTGGGTAAATAACGGTATCGGAGAAAATAATATACCCTCGTTTACCGAAAAAGCAGAAGAATATGGTATTGCCAGTTCATCAGCTTCAGTAGATGCAGCCTTTCTGGATTATGACCTGGACGGTGATCTTGACCTATATGTGCTTAACAGCAACCTGGTTATGCGATCTTCATCAGCCTACCGTCCTAAAATAACCGATGGTAGCGCACAAAATAACGACATTCTGTACCGGAACAATGGCGACAATACTTTTACCGATATTAGCAAAGAAGCAGGAATAGTATTTGAAAGATATGGTTTGGGGTTGGCAATTGGCGATGTAAACCGTGATAATTATCCGGATATTTATGTCTCAAATGATTACCTCACCAACGATCTTTTATATATTAACCGGGGAGATGGTACTTTCAGCAATGAAATTAAAAAATACCTCTCGTTCCAAACCCATTCATCAATGGGTAACGATATGGCGGATGTGAATAACGACGGCTTCCTGGATATCTATACACTCGACATGCTTCCGCAAACCTATCAAAAGAAAAAACAAACATTGAATGGTTTTAGCTCCGTTATTTATATGATGAATAAAAGGTTTGATTACGAAGACCAATACATCAGAAACATGCTTCATCTGCATAACGGTTTTATGAATACCGAAATGCTTCCATTCAGTGAAATTGGACAATACACTCAAATATATCATACAGAATGGAGTTGGTCTCCGTTATTTGCCGATTATGACAACGATGGCGACAAAGACCTCTTGGTTACCAATGGTTATCCGAAAGATATGACGGATAAAGATTGGGCAAAAATGATGGCATTAAGCCAAAAAAATCAGTCGGCCGATATAAATATTCTCGATCATTTACCCGAAGTTAAGGTACCAAATTTGGCATTCAGAAATTGCGGAAATCTGTGTTTCCAAAAAACCGATGATTGGTTGCCTGAAATTCCGTCCTTTTCTTACGGAGCTGCATTTGGGGATCTCGATAATGATGGGGATCTGGATTATGTGACAAATAATTTTAACTCGAATGCATTTATATATAAAAACAACTCTCGCGAACGCTTTCCCGAAACTTCCTCATTTTTGCGAATAAAATTGGAAGGAACAGCCACTAACAAAATGGCCATTGGTGCTAAAGTTGAAGTGTGGCAAAATGATAACTATCAATTCGCCGAGTATTTTCCATCGCGTGGTTACGCTTCAACAGTTGAGCCCGCCGTACATTTCGGGCTTCCGCTAAATGCACCGGCAGATTCGGTAATCGTTACCTGGCCTTCGGGACAAAAAAGAACGAAACTCACGAATTTAAATCCGAATAAAACGATAAATTTAAGGGAAGCGGATGCACAACCTGTAGGAAAGAAAAATCTTCTTCCCGGTACAGGAGAACTTCTTTTCTCTCAGGTAGACAGTATTTTGGATTATACCCATCAGCAAAAGAATTTCATTGATTTCTTTCTTGGACAGAAGATTATTCCTCATAAATTTTCTCAAATAGGACCACGTATTGCCAATGGCGATCTGAATGGTGATGGAAAACAGGATATTATTATCGGATCAACAAATATGCTTCCGACAAAAGTATTTTTTAGTAGCGACAATGGTTTTGAAGAAACCGAAATTGAAGGACTTACAGGATTTAAAAAATTCTCGGAAGCCGGTTTTGCTATTCAGGATTGGGATAAGGACGGAGACATAGATGTTGCCGCAGTTGCCGGTGGTTTGGAAACACGCAGAGAAAGCCAGACAAGTGATTATCTTTTTCTTGCCAACAACGTTAATCTTAGTGAAAAAGAGAACGACCTTCGGCATTATCTCTACCTGAACGACGGCGACAGATTTATAAAACAATCGTTGCCCGTTCCACCATTTATCGCTTCTGTAATTGTGCCTCTGGATTATGACAAGGATGGTTACACCGATCTTTTTATCGGTTCGCGCGTGCAGAAAGACCGGTTCCCTTTTGCACATGAATCGTGGCTCATTCGAAATAATAAAGGAAAATTTGAAGCCCTACCTGAATCAAAACTAGATTTGGGAATGGTAACCAACGCCATAGTTACTGATTTTGACCAGGACGGATGGCAAGACATTTTAGTAACGCGCGAATATAATTCAATACTTTTTTTAAGAAACCAGGAAGGAAAAAAACTGGTGCCTATTGAAATAGATGAACTTGAAGATAAACATGGATTCTGGTATGCTGCGACTTCTGGTGATTTTGATCAGGATGGAGATGAGGACTATATTTTGGGGAACCTGGGCGACAACAGCCAAATTGAAATTAACCCAACAAATCCAATGAACCTTTATGCCATGGATGTGGATAACAATGGAATTATTGAGCCGATTAGAACGGCCTACTGGGAAAACGAAAAAGGAAAAAGAACAGAATACCCGGTTAACTACCTCGATGAACTCACTGAACAATCAACCTACTTCAAAAAGAAGTTTGAAAGCTATACCGCTTTTAGCTATGCCGATTTTGATGATATTTTCGACAAAAAGGCAAAACGAAGCATTCACAAAAAACTTTATGCCAATACCACATCAAATTACTTATTGTGGAACGATAATGGAATTTTTCGTTGGGAAAAGCTGCCAACACGATTACAATTAGCACCAAATACCAGGTTTCTGGTAAGGGATTTTAATGGCGATAATTATCCCGATATTTTATTGGGGGGAAATGATTACACTTGGGAAGTTGGCTCCGGTAATTACGATGCAAACATTGGCTACCTGATGCTTAACAAAGGTAAAAATAAGGCTTCAGGTTCCTTTCAGTTTAAAGTTATGGGGCCATCGGAAAGTGGTATTCTACTTGATGGAATGATTGAATCGCTTTTATACGTAACTGGAGAACCCAACTTAATTATTGCTGGTTTTAATCGTGATAAAACAAAAGTTTTTCAATCGAATATAAAATAACGTGAGTTCGGGCTAGCTATTATTCTGAGATAATACCAGTTCCCTCCTTAATGGTCAGATACCGGTCTGCATTCAAATCTTTATATTCCTCTTTTTCGCCGTTCGTCCAGTAAATAATTACCTGATCCACCTTCTCCGTTTTTCCTAATCCGATGTGAATACGCGGATCGTTATTTGAAAGGTAGGTAGTTGCCCACTGATTAACAAATACCCTTTTTGTGGTTCCGTAAGTTACTTCTACTCTTGCTGAAACAGCTGATGCCTGGCCATTTTGTCCTATCAGTTGAAGCCCCAGCCAGTGGTTGGTATTCGTTCCATTATTTTTTAACAAGGTTGGGCTTCCATCACCATCAAGATGAGAAACAATTACATCCATATTTCCATCGTTGTTGTAATCCACCACAGCCAGTCCTCTGCCCGATCGTTTAGAATCGAAATAAGAACTGAGATCTTTACCAACATCTGTGAAATGTCCCATTCCATCGTTTTCCAGGAGAACAGGATATTGCAGAATCAATTCTTCCGCGGTTCCGTTAGAAGAGATTATATCCAGGTCGCCATCGTTATCGTAATCAATAAACACTGTTCCCCAGCTTCCTTTGCCCGACAATGATGCCGATACACCAGCCGATTCGACAACATCCCGGTAAAAACCATTTCCCCGATTTTTATACAGCGCTCCGTAACGTAAATCTCCAACAAGAATATCAATCAAACCATCATTGTCAATGTCGCCAATTGTTCCATGCATCGAGCCGGTTGTGGCACCGTGTGTATTCACAGCTACACCCGATTGAATTCCAACTTCTTTGTAGGTTCCATCTTCATATTTAAACAGGTAATTGGCCTGGTGATCGTTGGCCTGGTAAATATCAAGATCTCCATCTTTATCGTAATCAAAAATGGTCAGTCCCATACATTTCGAATCAGGATAATACAAATTATTTTGTGCGGTTACATCTTTAAAACTTCCATCTCTTTGCTGCTCGTATAGAAAAGATGCCTGACCTTTGTATTCTGACGGATGTGGCATCATAACAGGAGTTTGTGTTGAAACATATTCAGGGTCGAAAGCCAGAAAATTTCCAACCATACAATCCAGCAGGTTATCTTTATTGTAATCCCAAAACGATACTCCGATGCTTAGTTTTGTAAAGCCGTTAAGTTGCTCGGGCCTTGCAATCCCAACTGTTCTGTAATATCAGTAAATGAACCATCGCCATTGTTATGAAAAAATACATTCGGGCCATAATTCAGCAAATACAAATCCTGAAACCCATCTTTATCAAGATCGATCGCCCCGGCAGCCATCGTCCAGTATCGATCGTCGACTCCTGCCTGTTCTGCCACATTGGTAAAAGTACCATCGCCATTGTTTTTGTACAAAGCGTCAGGAGTATTGGTATATTTTTTACCGTCTTCTGTTGAAATACCTTCAAGGTAGGTTCCGTTCATCAGGAAAATATCCATCAAATCATCATTATTATAGTCAAAAATGGTAATCCCCGAACCACTACTTTCTATTATGTTTACGTAAGTGTTATCTCCAAAATTATATTTAAAACCGATGCCTGCCTTTTTTGTTACATCTACAAAAGCGTCCTTGTTTTGAGCTGCCATCAACAAAGGCAAACTCAGTAACAGAAGCAGTACCCTTCGCTTAATTTTTCTCGTCATTATATGCTTGATTACGTACAAAGTTTCGGTAGCCCTCAATCGTTACTTTCCTGGTATTATATTTTTCCAGATATTTTCTATGTGCGGCATCCATCGGATACTTATCATTTTCTGAAGGAGGATAAGTTTTCATGCCATGAAAAGGCAGTGGTTCCACCTGGTTTCCAAAGGCAGTATTTAAATCGCCGTCTTTCACCCAACCTACGCTATGTATAAAAAAACTTCGCTTCCAACCGTCTGGCAATTCCGGCAGTGAGGTAGTGGAGAAAGAGATAGAAATCTCATCACCGGCATTTGAAATTATATACTGATCATCAGACTGCAGCAATAAAGGGAGTACATCTCCGTAACGTGTGTAATTTCCCACCAGATCAACCCACTGAGGATTTTTATCCACATCGTAATAATCGAACCAATGGGGACCATAACGTCCTCCTTTTCTATACATGCGAGAAAATCCGCGATAATGAAAATCGGCCGCTTCGGGGTCTAAGAAAGTTGTTTTCACAGAAACTTCTTCCGGAACATTTGAAAAGAAAATATAGTCCCAGTAAATCTCCATATTGGTAACCAGGCGCACCCGATGATCGTTCGTTTTAAATTTACCCGACAAATCCACAATTACTGTTTTGTCTTTCCCCATCGGGAAACCAAAATTCTCCACGGCATTCTCCCACTCTCCCTTTTTATTCACAACCTGGATAACCGGCCACATTGAATTCAGCGTGCTGGTTTGCGACAAAGCTGAGTTGATACTGGCATCGGTTGGAAATACCCAGCCTTTCATGTATAATTTCAAATGCTCGGTATCGGTCTCACTTCCAGGATCAATCGTAAGAGTGTGCATTTCGGTGGTACCCTGGTATTTTGCGGCATCAAACCCCGACAAATACACATCATCCTCTTTCTCAATACACGAAAGCACATTGTGATTATTATGATCGACAGCCGATACAGGAACTATTTTTTGACGTACCTGGTGCAAATCATAGCCCGGGAATGGTGGTGGCGTAAACTGCTCAGGAACAAACACCTCTACCGACGCGGGATGATCGGCCACTGCCAAACGAATTTTATCCATATAAATGGTTTCCCAAAGTTCGGATGTTACCTGCATAAGATATTTTCCATCTTTTGCTTGAAGTGCTGTTGCCGGAATTTTAATATAATCATCCGATGCGGCAGCAAAACCATAAGCCGTATTTTCCCCCATAATTCCCAGTGGCATCCCCAGTGCACTTCTCCAGGTTATATCTTTTACAAATTCGTATTTGTTGCCATTCCATGTGTACAGAAAAGGACACGATCCTTTCAGGGTTTGCGCTTCAATTAGAGCCTGATCTACTCCCGGACGGAAAATATTCTGTGGTACTCCGTTGGTCCATGTTATTCTTATGATATCAGCATTTTTACGATGCCCCAGTCCAAAATGAACGCCGGGTTTATCAATCACCTTCGTTTGGTAGAGATCGCCGCTTCGTACTTCAATTTTTGCCCCAATACCAAAATGGTTATTCTTGGCACTTCCGGTGCGCAACCCCACCAGTTTCATATTTACATAGTGATTAATATTACCACCATCATTACGCAACAGGTAAACACCGCCATTCGCTCGTGCCAGTAACACATCAATATCGCCATCTTCGTTATAATCAAACAAATCAATCTGGCTTGCTGACAATACATTCTCAGGAAGCAAGTTTGATACATCAGAGAATTTGCCCGGGGCATCGTTATGATAGAGGAATACCCCGCGTTCTCCTTCATTAACAGGTGTTCCTGCCAGAATTAAATCCAGGTAACCATCGTTATCAAAATCAAAGAGTTTTGCATCTTCCATCTGTGTATTAGCTGTGGATGCAAACATCTTATCCACATTTTCCAACTTCGAAAAACGACTGTTTCCATGATTCTCAAAAATCCGGAGTTCCCCTGTCTCTGACGACGTTAACAACACATCAAGAAAACCATCATTGTTAAAATCGCCAACCTCTACAGATTGTCCGGCAAAATGTTCTTCCAACGCACTTTCTGAGTTCACATTCATAAAAACCCCCTGGCGTTGATTGGCATAGAGCACAGTACCTGATGGTCCGGTTACAATCAAATCAATGTCGTCATCCTCATCAAAATCGCCAAAAGCAGCATCATATATTACCTGCTTTTTATCAATACCTGTTTGCGCTATTTTTTCGGTAAACGTGCCGTCACTATTATTGCGAAACATTAGCGGACCATTATCTGTTGCTTTCAAAATATCCAGATCGCCATCATGATCGTAATCAAAAAACAGAATGTTTCGCCCCGCACTTTTGTTTTCTAATCCGGCATCTGTCGTGTTAGCTACAAACTCATCTTTGCCGGCGTTCCGGTAAAGCAAATCTCCATCTTTTGTTGTAATAAAAAGATCAAGAAAGCCATCATTTTCATAATCAACAAAACCGACTGCCTGTGCTGCTTCCTGATGCTTTATCCCTACTTCTGACGCAACATCAGTGTAACGTCCCATATTATTACTAAAAAGATATTGATTACTGGTATTTGTTTCCTGATCAAAATTTTCAACATAAATATCGATATCACCGTCGCCATCGTAGTCGGCCGACACCAAATACGATTTACCAACCTTACCATTTGCAGCAATCGTTTCTAAATTATTAAGTCCTGCTGAAGCACTTACTTCGCTGAATTTTATTACATCGAGGTAAGACTTTTCCTCTACATCCTGAATAATGAGATCCTTGTTATACTCGATTAAAGGGAAGCCAATTAGGTTTCCTCCCGGACCTTTTAATTCCATAATTCCGGCCTGGTATGGCGCAGTAACTTTCATGTAATTATGAAAGATCGTGAACTGCGTAGTTGCTTTTTCCAAATCGTTTTTACGCAAAAGATCCAGCGTTTTTTCGTAGTATGTAATTGCTTCTTTTGGGAATGCGGGAAATTGTTTGGCAATCAGTTCAAGGCGTGCCAATGCGCTATCACCTTTATTTGCGTTGATGTAAATGTTTATAAGACTGAGCTGCGGCACCAGATTTTGGGGTACTACATCTACCAATTTCTGAATACATTCTTTTTTTGCAGTGTTTGATTCCTCATCGTTGGCAACAGAATAAAGCTCAGAAAGATCGTATAATATTTTTGCATGATCAGGAGCAAAAGTCAATGCTTCATTCAAAACCGAAATGGCTTTTTCTCTTTTGTTGTCCATTTCGTAGATGGTAGCCAAAATCAAACGAATATCTGCATCCTGCTCATCAATTTTAATTGCTTTCTGAATTTGTTCCTCTGCCTCCTGGTATTTCCCCATGCGAAGATAAGTTAACCCCAAATTGGCATACCCAAGTTTATCGTCGGGAGACAAATCAATGTACTTTAAAAACTCAGCCTCGGCTTCCTCAAGTTTAAACTCCTCGAGATAAGCAATCCCCATTGTTTGGGCGGTCATCAACTCTATTGCTTCCTGTTCCGGAGTCTTTTTTTTACCTTGCTCGCATGCTGACAACACCAAAAGCAGTAGAATAATTACAAGAAATACGCTATTATTTTTCATCATTTCATAAGTTTTAACGTCCCACCCCGATTAACAGGGGCACATATTTACACCAAGCAACTAAATGAGATCAGATTTACCATTCACTAAATTCCTCCGAACAACCTCAAAAATAGAACAAATTCAGCATTTTTTCCTCTCATTTCAGATCAGGATTTAATAAGTTTTCATGAACGAGAATCCATTCAAACGACTGAATTCTTCTGCCCAATTCATCAAACTGAATCTTTCCGGTTACGCCTGTATCATTTGCTGAACGTATAATGTCTTTAAATTTTTCCCTGTCAAAATCAGATTCGTTTATTTTTTTTATTACAAGCCAGGCTGCATCATAAGCGTAAGCGGCTGTAGGCGATGCCGGTTTATCAAATTCATTCAAATAATTTTCAGCAAACTCCTTCCCTTTTGAACTTGTCATGAAAAAGGTATTCGGAATTCTTGCTTCTTCAAAATCAGCAAAATAAAATGTATGTTCGTCATTTTCGCCCAATGCAGTAAAAGTTAAATACACTTTGGACTGAACCAATGATGAGTTACATAATTTAACAAGATCCACCGATTCGGATGGTTGCCCGAAAACAACCAAAACATCAGGCTGATAGTCTTTTATCTTTGTTATGGTTCGTTCATTAAAATCAGCAGTTTTATAACGAATTACGCGGGGTACGGTTTCGTTATGTTTATCAATCTCCTGTAAAAAATAATTAAGCGCATTTTGCGTATCATAGCCTTCGTCGGCAATCAACATAATGCGCTCTTCTTTTTGATTCGAATAAATCGCCTGATAAAGCTGTGCCGCTTGTTGAATATTATTTGGAACTAAACTAAAAAACCACGGCACATAAGCCTGAGCCAACGTAGGATCGCCTGCCCATGCTGATATATAAACTACCTGTGTTTTTGCAATAACCTGTTCGGCCAGGTGCGCATTTCTACCATCGTGGCTACCAATTATAGCCCACACGTTGTGGTTAAATACCAGATCGACAGTTTGTGTAGCGCCTGCTCCCCAAAGCCCTTCCATCGACCGGGCTATCAGATTAATTCTTTTTCCTTTTAATATTTCCTTTTTCCCAGCTTCTTTTATGGCCAATTCTACTCCTTGTTTTGCTTCAGTTTTTGTACTGTCCGATACTAGAAGACCAATATTTATGACTTTATCGGAATCTTGCTGAGCCATTGTATCTACTGTAAATACCATTGTCTGGCTAAACAAAATTAGCCCAATAAAAAAGGCTTTTATGGATCTGAATTTTCCCATGAAATAGATACTTCTTCTCAGTTAAGTGCTAAAGTTAGTAGCCTGCCATTCGAGTGGAGTGTCCCCGTTCTTTCATTAGCTCGGCAGGGAAAAACTGAAATTCTCCATCACTGTACTTCGCCATAAATATTTTACCAATATCATTCCACGAGGCATCAAATATAATCTCGCCGCTGGCACCTTTATAATTTTGAAAAGTTTTGAGATCGGTTAACACATCGCGGATTAATACACGGTTTAGTCCAACTTCTTCAATGGCCTTAATCATTAAATTCATGCCATCGTAGGCATGCACGGCAAAAACATCGGCTTCCATTCCAAAACGTTTTTTGTAATTCTCCTGAAACGCATTCAATATCGGATTATCTGCCCCAGGATTGTACTGACATGTTGTTACAATTCCCTGTGCTTTATCTCCTGCAATTTTCAGGAACTCATCAGAAACCACACGGTCTGAAGCAAATACAGGTTGTTCCATTCCCATTTCGCGTAACTGATTCAGCACCAAGGCCGATTCTGTTGCATTTCCCCAAATTAAAATAGCATCGGGATTTGCTTTTTTGATGTTGGCCAGTTGCATGTTAAAATCTGTTTCGCCTACTTCGAATCGCTCTTCCATACGAACGGGATGACCTAAACGTGTAGCCACACCATTAAATTCCATCACACCAACTCTGCCATAACGGTTATTTGCCCTGATAACGGCAAGGCGTTTGTGCCCTTCATGCTGAAAAATGTGGTAGGCCAATGCATATCCACTTTGTCTGTCGTCGCTAATTACCCTAATACCCCATGGGATGTTTGTTTCGGTAAAGGTAGGATCCGGATCTCCGGTACAAACCATTAGTATTTCACATTTTAGTGTTGCCCTCAGCGCCACGTGCGAAACAATGTCATCGATGGAGCCAAGCCATGCCCATACCTTTTCGTCGTCCATTTTTATGACTTCGTTAGCTGCAGCTCCCCATAATCCAACATCGTTATGAACCATTAATTTGTAGGGTAAACCGTTGTATCCCCCTAATTTGTTTGCTTCTTCAATAGCGAGTGTTGCTCCATTCAGCATTTGTTTACCGAGCGGAACCAATTCGGAGTTTTCAAGTGGTCCCAAAAACCCTAACCTAACTTCTGTCAGGTCGTTAGGTGCTTTCTTTTCCCGGCCGGCTCCATGAAACTCAATGGGCTCGACAAAATGGTATTTATATGCTTTTTGAAATTTACCATACGGAAAAATGCTGTCGGGAGTATTTCCGTACATTACTTTTCCTTCTTGTGCTGTTGACGGCCCTACAATAAACATAAAAGCCAGAAAGAATAGAAATATCAGTTTGTAATCAATTATCTTATTCATGAAATGCTTTTTTTGTTACTTATTCATACGTTCGCCACGACTTAAACCCGATGAAGTGGCCACCCAAATTATATCATTCTGCACATCAACACCAAGGATGAAATTATGTGATATTGACGGAGAAAAAGATTTCTCCGATTTATCTTCACCTTTAGTAATAATTGCTTTCCCATTTGTGTCATTTTCATTCTTTTTGTAGGTAATCCATGTTTCACCATCCGTTATGCTCAACCCCTGATCAGTACACACATAGGCCACATCACCTTTAGCATAAACGTAATTTATAAAATTACTTGCCAAACCACTGTCGTGGTCAAAATAACCTTTCCAGTGCACACCATCGTATCGGCTTAAACCAAAATAGGTGGCAACCCACAAAATCCCATTCGACCATGCACCTCCGGTTGTAATATCGTGTACTACTCCATCATCGGGAAAAAGGTCAATTTCCATATTCCCATCCGGATCTACATAATCTCTGAATCTCTTCGTTTTCTTATTGTATTCAACTACTCCGCCACCCCAGGCAGAGATAAAAATTTTATCGCCGCCAGCACAAACACTGTATGTCCAGGGTTCGTGCATTGGTGCATTTTCCTCGGTAAATATTTCCCACACTCCTGTATAGGTATCCAGCTTTCCAGCTCCTCCTCCGGTTGCTATCCACACATCCTTTCCATCGCACACAACCGAATAAATAAGGTCGTTAGGCATCCCGCTGTTCATTTGTGTGTATATTTCAAAAGATCCTCCCGACCAACGCGTTAGTCCTCCCATCGTTCCTAACCACACATCGCCGGTGATCTCGTTTACATCAATAGCAATAACACCATTGTGCGACAGTCCGTCTTCAGTAGTATAAGTCGTCCAGTCACCGTTTTCGTATACAGCTAATCCTTCATGCGTACCAACCAGAACACGGTCTCCATCGGCATGAACGGCATACGTTTTATTTCCGGGCAAACCATCAGCTTTGGTAAAGTTTTTCCAGTTTCCGTACACCGGAACGTTTTGCGCCTCATCAGATTTAACCTCCTTGCTTTGCAATGTAAATCCCATTAAGACAATACCTAGAAACGCACAGACGATGTTTCCTGAAACTGATTGATTAAACTTGATTTTCATACGTAAATATTTTGTTTGTAAAGGGCTAATTCACCCTATTTTTTGTTTAAAATTTGTAATTTCTTATCTATATATTACAAGAAAAGAGAGCACTCATCGGTACGATAAATGTGGTTATTGACGATTAACAGTATTGAAACAACAGCTAAGAAAATTAAAATTTCATACTCGTGCTTCTTGCACTCTCTTGGGTGCTTAGCCGTTGAGGTCAGTTTCATACTCGGCTTCGATATTATTCGCAAATAACGGGTGCCAGAAAAAATCGACCTTCTAATTTTGTATGGTTTATACTAAACTGCTTCTTTCGCAAGTGGCACTTCCTTTAGTTCAACGGTATATCCCAATTTGCCCAATTCGCTCTTTAGATATGTTTTGCGTTTTGCTTTCGTCCTTTCAATCAGGTAATCTGCTCCGAGCTCTTTGTATTCACAAGTATCTTTTAAGATATGATAAACAGACTTCAGGATCGAATGTCCTACTGCTATTAAGGCCCGTTTTTTGCCCCTACGCGCTGCCAACCGATGATACCTTGCCTTGTAAAATGTACATTTTGTTCTTGTTGCTGCCCAGGCTATTTCTGTTAAAACATTTTTCACCTGTTTATTTCCCTGGGTGGTTCTTCCGCTTTTTTTTTGCCCGCACTTTCGTTGTTACCCGGGCACATGCCCGCCCAGGATGCAAGGTTCTTTTCGCTTGGGAATACACTCATGTCCAAACCTATTTCTGCAACAAGGTCTTCTACACTCTTTGAACTGATGCCCGGAACTTTTTTCAGCAACTCCAGCACATTATCGTAAGGCTGCAGGATTTCTCTGATGCGCCCACTCAAATTCGCTATGGTTTGTTCGCTGTGTGCAATCTCCTGGCGATGGATGCCTATCATATAAATATGATGTTCAGTGATAAAACTCTGGCAAGCCTCGTAAATATCTTCTTTGCTTGCCCCGATTTTTTTGTGATAAACTTCTTCCACATCCTGCATCGTTACCTCTTTTCCATCACAAAGCTTATTTATCAATTTGGTGGCTACAACACCACTGGTAGAACTCAGCATACTGGACAATTTGATATTGGCATCTTCCAATTGCCGCATTATACGGTTTTTGTTCGATGCATTGCCCTGTATCAATTTGGTACGGTAACGTGTCAAATCCCGTAACTCCCGTTGCTCTTTGGGCGGAATATAACTGGGCTTTAACAGACCCGCCAGCAATAATTTGCATATCCAGGCACTGTCTTTTTTATCCGTCTTGTGGCCCGGAACATACTTGATGTGCGCTGCATTGACTATCCAAACTGTCAACCCGGCAGGTTCCAGTACGTTGTAAACAGGCTTCCAGAACACACCCGTACTTTCCATTGCCACGTGCGTAATACCGTTTCCCAATAACCAATCTCTCAATTCTTTCAAAGAACTCGTAATGGTGGGATAATCGAGTGTTTGCTTTTTTACCCCTTCTCCATCAATTGTGGCTGTTACCACTTTTTTGTGTACATCAAGTCCGCATCCCCGGGATACTACTTGATCGAATAATACTTGTGAAGTTCCCATTTCTATCAGCTTTTAGTTATTCGGCTTATGCCTAAACTAAATTACAAATCATTGATAGAATTGGTACCCCACGCATCCTTCCCGATTTTCATTCTCTCGGGCGTCAGTTAATTGTCATGTAGGTTTCATATTATTAAAATTGTTCATTTTTATCGGTATACTATGGAACTCGCACGATTTTAATTATCCTCTGGGTGTAATATTATAGATGTTCGTTTCATTCGTATTTGATTTTATTGATATCCTTCTTGTCGTTTAAAAAAAACTATTACATACCTGAGTTCAACACCTCCTGTTCAGGTGTTTCAAGTTTTGCACTTCGCAGCGATTTCAGATAATTAACCAAATCGTTTAACTGCATTTTTGTCATATCGTTTACTACTCCATGTTGATCTTCGCCACCATAAAGTGTCCATATTTCTTCGAGTGTTGTTGCACGCCCATCGTGCAAATAGGGAGCTGATGCAAAAATGTTATTTAAGTGTGGTGTATCAAACTGTATGGTGTCATCGGTTGCGGATAGTGTACCTACATCAGCAAATTGAAAATTTGTATAAAAAGGTGCCGGATGACAAGTTACACACCTTCCATCCATCGGAATTTCTTTTCCAAAGTTATCTTCGGTTCGTTCAAAAATTTTCTTTCCTCGTTTTTGCGATGCGGTAAGTTCTCCATTGGGATTATACATTAGGTTTGGAGGGTTTTTAATGCCGGTCATTATGAACGAGGCCAGCGCATCAAGATCAGGATAACTAAACGCCTCGGTACGTGTTAATACTGTTGAGAACCGCATTCCATCCTGTTTATACACGGTCTGGTTTTTACCATTCCATTTGAAAGGTGCCGTATGGTTTATTTCGCGCAACGATTGTGTATTTGTCACATTTCGGCCCATACCTTTTCCGGCCATATTATATACCAACCCATCTTCGTGGTAATCGGGATGACAAGTATAACATGAATACTGATTCTGAAATGTTCCGCCGGCATTTACAAAAACTTGCCGTCCTCGTCGGTTAACACTTATTTTTTTGGGCCCACCCAAATCTATAGGATCTAGATTCTCGAGTTTTTGTAAATCGACAACCCCAACCTGATCATCCAACTGGTTCGCAACGTATAACCTTGTTCCGTCATCCGATAGTGCCAATCCT
The DNA here is from genome assembly GCF_010448835.1 of Draconibacterium halophilum. Taxonomy (NCBI): domain Bacteria; kingdom Pseudomonadati; phylum Bacteroidota; class Bacteroidia; order Marinilabiliales; family Prolixibacteraceae; genus Draconibacterium; species Draconibacterium halophilum. The sequence goes on along the minus strand of NZ_CP048409.1, from coordinate 2,039,765 downwards.
TTTGGTGCTGCTCCGGTAGGTATGCGTTTTTCAATATAATGCCGGCTAAAAGATAAATCGTTGGCAAAATAGTTTAATTCTTCCTCGCTGTAATTTTGTAAGATTGAACGAATAGAATCGAGATTAACCACAGAGATATGATTTACTCCAGTGCTTGAGATAAAAGCCCTTTTACCATCTTTACTTACTACAATATCATAAGGATCGGAAAAATACGAATTGGGTTCATCCAGTAAAAACTGAACAACGCGCTGCTTGCCCGTTTGTTCGATAATTCCAAAACCATGATTCATCATCCAGCCGCGTTCTACCTGAACCGTTGGAAGTAGATTTTTAGGCCGAATTAGCGACATTAAAACCAGTTCTCCGTCCGGAGTAAATGCCATATTTTCCATTAAATACGCATCCTTTACTTGCAAGGTATTACGAACAATTTTTTTTTCGCCATCGAATTCGGTAATAGCTGTCACTGTTGGTTCACCAAAAGGGACCATATGAGCTCGTCGGCCTGAGACATATAATTTACTGCCATTAGGCGACAACACAATCCCTGTTGGGTTATACGCCGCCGGCAAGCGCCTTACTTCTTGTTTTTTACCAAGATCAATTACGGTAAGATCAGAAGAAAAAGTGTTCACAACATATAAAAACTGTTCATCGGTACTAAGCATTACTCCCGACGGACCGTTTCCTGTGGTAATCGTATCACTAACTTCTCCAGAGGTGAGATCAACAATCATTACATTATCGCTCCACTGGTTGCTCACAAAGGCCTGCCTGCCATCTTTAGAAAACACAACACTATGCGGAAATTTCCCAACCGGAATATGCTTTTCAACGTTTTTACTGTTTACATCAACCAACAACAACTCATTAGCATCCTGTGCTACCACAAATAATTTTTGCCCATTGTTGGAAACTGCCAGGTTAATCGGCGAATAATAATCTTCGCTTAACCATTGGCCTATTGGCCGGTCTTTATCAATCATGTGTAAATGGCACGATGTACATTTCAGAGGATGATCTTCCACAGCAGTCATGTAATTAACATGCTGCCGTGCCTTTTGTCTTCCCGGGAAAAAGATCAGCAGCGCAAACAAAATGATAACCCCGAGGGTAAAATATATCTTTTTCCTATTCATGCTCATAATCTTTCGCATTAGCATTTTTCAAACTCAGATCCGAATTCTGCTTAATAATACGCGGATCTTTTCTAACTGACAATGGCTGCCTGTTGAAAGGAGAAATCGCAGGTCCCGTGTGACAACCTACACATGCTCGCCGTTCATTTGGACGAATATAATACCAGCTTCCGGGGCCATTTATAACCTCATTATCGGCCGACAATGTTTGAATACGAAACGGGAGGTCAGCTTCAATTTTCACATAAAACGAACCGTCCTCTTCCACGCTAATCACGCCAAGACTGGTATCAACACCCAAAAATTCTATCTTTTGAGCTCTATCGTTGTTTGTCTCTACATGACCCGAAAAATTCACATCCTGACACAGAAGCAAACCCGATGGTTCCTCCAATTTTACTGCACTAGGCAAGTTTCTTGGTCGTTGCATGACTTTAACCTTTGTTGCCTCTATTACATTATAACCTTTGCTTTGGTATATCTCTTCCACTAAACTCTTTGCCGTATCAAAAGTGAATAAGCCAAAATTTTCATCTTCACTTTTTCGGTAAACAACCAGCGCATTTTCCTCTTCTCCGTTTGAAACCGACAGAAACTCACCTTCAATTCCTTCGCTCAATATTTTATGGCTGTGCAACGGCATACCGTACGAAAGCGAAATGATATTGCTTTTACTCCCGCTACGTTCAACAAATAACATTTTATCATTGCTGTTTTCTATCACTTTGCTTTGCACATATTTTCCGTTTTCGCTTTTATAGAATAGTTCCAGTTTAGTGCCGTCAGGTCGCATTACCATAAGATTTTGCTCTCCCTCCTTCGGGTAAATCTGTTTTTCCATGGCCAGAAAACGGCCATCTTTCAAAACAGTAAGCGCCGCAAAAGTTTGCGGACTAAATGTTATCTGCTGCAGATTACTCCCATCGAGATTAGCAGTAAACACCTGGTTACAATCTTTTATTTTAGCGCTACTCAGTTGTTTTGTAAATGCAAAGCGATTGATAGGAAGGTACGTTGGATTTGTACAATCGGTTTCACCCAAAGTTAATTGCCTCGTTTTTCCCGAGCTCAGTTTCATTTCCCAGATTTGCCAGTTATCGCCAGCCTGTTCTTTGGCGGCAAAAAGCATATTTTTTCCATCATGAGAAACCGTGGGTGTAATAGCTGCATAAAAATCAACGGATAATATTTTTGTTTTTCCGCCGGGTTGAACAGCAACAATTCGTGCCCCTTCTAATTGTGGAACATGCCATGGTGAATAATCCAGCTCAAGTTCCTGCGGAATTTCGGTTATCAGAATTGCACCCTTCATGGATGTTCCGGAACAACCACTCAGAAAAATAGCTGCAGCAGAGCACAACAGGATTGCTATTTTTTGTAATTGTTTAATAATTCTCATAATCAGGATTATTCCGGTTCAATAATTGGCAAAATTTGATTGGTCTGAATATTGGCTATTTTTTGCACAATTCCCGAAGGCCATTTTACCTCAACCAGATCAATCGTTTCGCTTTTCCCAACGCCAAAGTGCATACGCGGATCGCCCTGTGAGAGATAACCGGTTGTGCTTTTCTTTTGTGCAACCTGTTTGGTTTCGCCACATGTTATACTCACCAATGCTCCAATTCCATCTCTATTACTTTTTGTTCCCTGCAAGCTAAATTCAATCCAATTGTTTTGGTTGCCTTTATTATTCCGAATAAACTTGCAGGCACCATCAATATTCATGATGAAGATATCTAAATCACCGTCGTTGTCGTAGTCTCCGGTGCAGGCGCCTCGTCCAACATTTTCCTCCTGAAAATAAGAACTCAGATCAACCGATATATCTTCAAACTTATCGTTTCCAATGTTTTCAAATAGCTGATCTTCGTGGCCATATAAATGTTTTAATTCACCATTACTTTTGAAAATATCCACGTCGCCATCATTATCAAAATCCAGAAAGCTGGAGGACCAACCAACAAATTGCCCTGATGCCACTGAAATGCCAGCGGAATATGATATATCGCTGAAAACATTACCGCCCAGGTTTTTGTACAATGAACAATATGTGTCGTCAGAGATAAATATATCAAGCAATCCATCGCCATTAAAATCGGCAAAATCTACCGACATGCTTACCGTTGCCTCTCCCGACTGGCTAAAGCCGGTTCCCGACATTGTTCCCACATCAGTAAAACCTTTTCCTTGATTATTCTGCCACAAATAGTTTACGGTATGATCGTTAGCAACATAAATATCAACAAAACCATCGGCATTGTAATCGGCAATACCAACTCCCATCGCTCGTCCATCCAAATCTTCAATTCCCATTGCCTGCGTAACATCCTCAAAAGTTCCATCACCATTGTTGCGATACAAAATATCTGGTTGGCTGTCATAAGCAAGTGGCCCTGGAAAACCATCAGGTGCATAATAATAATCATATTCCGGATCGAAAAACAAATAATTGCCCACGTATAAATCAAGGAATCCGTCGTTATCAAAATCAAGCCACGAAGCACCTACGCTAAATTTCCCGCCACCTTTTACACCGGCACTTTCCGACTCATCCGTAAAAGTACCGTCGCCATTATTATGCAACAATACATTTTCGCCAAAGTTACTCAGGAAAATATCCGGGAATCCGTCGTTATCGTAGTCGCCAACAGTTATTCCCATTCCGTACCACGGGCCGCCTACTTTGGCCTGCTCCGTCACATCCCGAAATGTTCCGTTCCCCATATTTTTATACAAGTGATTGTGTGATGGATTTTTAGGTTTATCACCACTGCTGAGATTTTCTCTCCAGGTACCATTGCAAGCGTAAATATCAATGAAGCCATCCTGATCAAAATCAATAAAGGCAGCCCCTACACCACTCGACTCTACAATGTTGGAAAGTTCATCGTCGCCAATGGAGTGTACAAAATCAAGTCCTATTTCGTCGGCAATTTCCTGGTAAAATGCATCATTAGCAGAAGGTGGAGTTAAAAGCTGTTTTGATTCTGTATTTTTATTCGACTGACAAGCAGTAACAAATAAAAGTATACTTACAGAAAGTGTCAGCAATTTGTTTGACACAAAGCTGCGATTGATTTTCAGATAAGTCATAGTTAGTTAGTTTTAATCAGAACACCAAACAATCATTTTATACATTTGATCAGATCAAAAAAACAGAATGCTCACAGACTGATCAAGGTTTTAGAACAATTCTATTTAAATTATTCACCCAGTAGAGTGATATTCCAAAAGTGTGAAAAATGAACATAAGTAGCAAATATTTTTTGATGTTGTAACAATCATTTTCTCAGTTCCATATAAATACCTGCTTTCCATGTCTTGTCGTCTCCTCCAGAGTGCGGGTCATTGTAAAAAACTTCGATAATTCTTCCCGTTGGTTCATCTCCTTCTTCTTTTTTAAGTTTTTTATACAGCGCTCCCCACGAATAGTCAGAGTAACAATAGTTCCCAAAATATTCAGCATATATTGCTTTTGATACTACTACCTTTTTCAATTTTATATTTGGATGATCAGGAATGCGTTCAGGATGCATAACAGGAAAACAGAATTCAAAATTGATAACATTAGTTGAGGGATCCCAATGATGAATAACAAGCATCGGATCTCCGTTTAGCCCCAGTTCATTATCCTTAACAAACATATTTAGGTCTAGCACGTTACGAATCATCTCATCAGCTTTTCCTCGTATTGTACTTTGCGTTGAAATGGCTATGCAGGCAATTTCGTTAATGCTGTTATAATCTTTAAAAGTGTAGCTAAATTCGTTGCTTCTTTCTATCATTTTATCGCGAATAATCTTGATATTCTTTTTCACGCTTTTTGAAAATATTGAGCGCTGCAAAAGGATATCAAAGCGATTCTTCATTTTTCGATTAGGCTGAGAACACTGAACAACAACTTTCGTTACTGAATCATTTTTCTGTTTTAAAAACCAGTTGAAATCCCACTTCTCATCATTCAATTGTAATTCGCTTGCCAGCTGTTTCCAGGGTTCTTCATCCTTAATAATAAGCTGTCCTGCTTTTAGTGTTTTTCCATCCCATTCGTTATGATTCTGTATAAATGAATAAGCTACTGACGAATTTACCGGCGCTGTAAACATGACCTTGTAATCCCACTTTTTCAGAAAAAAATACCACAGGGCTGCAGTAAAAATTAGAAACAGAATTGGTATAGAAATATATAATTTTCTTCGTTTCATAATCAGGTAAACATCACTAAATTCAACTTATCCACTTTCCTTATTTCTTCACTTTATTCCAGATTAACGCTTCGTTGTTTGGAGCTGCCAACACATAACTTTCATTTCCAACATCAATTAAATTCAGCTTTCTTATTTCTTTTTGTGAATAATCCAAACCACAATAAACTCCTCGTTTAATGCTTCCATCACCCGCTAGCACAATACCGGAGTTGGCAACATATCGGCCATGAAAAGGCGACACCCCAAGAAAATTACCAGCCACAAGCACATCCTGTTTCCCGTCGTGATTAAAATCACTGACAAGAAATTCATTGATGGGAGCAACCTGAAGTTCTGGTAAAAACGAAACAAAATGATATTCAGAACCTACTTTATCCAGATAGCCCGATTCCAAACATGTAACATCGAGCAAAGAAGCATCATTAAGTAACTTTTCTCCAAATATTTGCGGCATGGTTTCACCTGCAAAATCGCGATAATTCTTGTATCTGCCCGTAATTTCTCCCAGCTGTTCATCCAACTGATCTTTTGTATTCACGGGGTAATATTTTTCTTTATTTTCCATGGCCAATACCGTTTCGGTTTGGCCATTTTCATCAAAATCATGAAAGTACAACCGAAGCGGAAATTTTTTTGAAGCATGCAACTTGGAATTCGTCCCCCAATTTCCCAACAAAAATTCAGTTTCACCATCGTTGTCCACATCAAAAGGAATTACTGCACGCCACAGACCTGCGAGATTTTCAGGAATAAAGCTTTTTACAAGCGAGAATTCACCGGCATTATTCACATAAAAACGAGGATTCATCCATTCTCCCACCACCAGTAAATCGGGCTGTTCATCATTATTAACATCACACCAGGTAGCATCTGTCACCATTCCAGCCTTTGAAATATCGGGCTGATCGCTTATACTGAATTGGCCAGTTCCGTTATTCACCAGCAAATAAGACTTCGGAATTGCCCCAAAGCGGTACGAGACAGCTCGCCCTCCAACAAAAATATCCTGATCGCCATCCCCATCAAAATCACAAAACCGAGCCACGGAGCCGTTGGTAAAATAATCGGGAATTGCAACTTCGCTTCGAGTGAAATTTGCATATCCGTCGTTTAAGTATACCCGGTCTTTTAATTCCGGCATTTGCCCATAAAACTCGCCACCAGCTGAAACCACAAACAAATCCAAATCGCCATCATTATCAACATCAACAAAATGCGCATCTACATCTTCAAAAACAGCATCATCAACAAAAGCCGGAAGTACTTTTTCTTCAAACCCTTTTTCGGATTGGATGAATAGACGGGCGGTATCGTGTTTTGCAGCTCCCATAAAAAAATCGGGTCGGTTATCTTTGTTTACATCACCCACTGCTATTGCCGGCCCTTCTGCCGAAATCATATAAGGAATAAGTTTCTCGCGATCGAAATCGGAATAGGCATTTTCGACATGTTTTGCCTGCATTATTTCTGTGGAGTCAGGAGCCTCAAACCAGAGTTCAAGTTCAGGGTTTAAGCGTTTCCAGTTAAAAGGTTCTCTTTTGGATTCAGGCCGAACGATCAGCATTTGGTTTGCCTCCACATGATGAAGTGTCTGCCAGGTATTATCGGGCCAGATTATCAGCAAAGAATCCACAACGGTTGCTTTATTTAAACCAAAATGCACCACCGGATCAACCGAAGATTGATAACCACGGGTAACATTCAACTGGCGCATTTGTATTTTTCCATCGTTATACAACACCACTTTTGTTCCAAGTCCGAAGCGGTTTTTTGTTTGACAATCGAAAGTCAATTTCAGGTAGTTATTTCCTGCCTTGTTCAAGTTTTCGTAAATAACCGGTTGGGCATTAAAATTATTGGTAATAATATCCGGGTCGCCATCATTATCAAGATCGGCAAATACGGCCCCGGTACTTTTCAGGGTATCATCCGGTATCCATTTTCCCGATTGATCGATGAATTCAAATCCTGTTCCTTCGAAAATATAGTTGTGAATAATGCCGGTTGGCATAGCTTTTAAAGCCAAATTATCCATCAGGTTGGTATTTTCGAGGGTCCCTTGAATCTGGTCGTTTGAAATAAACCGTATATAATCAAGATCATTTGGACGACGCTCGATACCTGTTCCCACAAAAAGATCGAGAAATCCGTCCTGGTTATAATCAGCAAGTAAAGGAGCCCAACTCCAGTCGGTGGCGGCAACTCCTGCCTGCAAAGCCACTTCTGTAAACGATTTCCCTGCATTGTTGAGCTGCATCATATTACGCGAATACTGCGGATGATAGCCCAACTTTTGTTTTAGCTTTTCCAGGCTCATACTGTTATCACCGTCTGAAGCCTTCAGCACTTTTTCATCTTCCGGCAACATATCCAGCGTAATTAAATCCATAAAACCATCGCCATTAATATCAGCAATATCATTCCCCATAGAAAACCGACTGGTCATTCCAAAACACTCGGTCAACTTTTCAGAAAATGTACCGTCGCCATTATTGAGGTAGTAATAATCGTTTTCAAAAAAATCGTTACTAACAAAAACATCATCCCAGCCATCGTTATTAAAGTCGGCCACTCCCAGGCCGAGTCCATATCCGATGATGCCACCGAAAATTCCTGCCTCCTCACTAACGTCGTTAAAATAACCATCATCGTTACGAAGCAACCTGTCGCCCGACTCGTATTTACGGTTAAAGCGTAGCGAGGCTGCTCCATAAGATTTAGAGGTGTGTACGGCCTGATTCAACAAGTACATATCGAGATCGCCGTCTTTGTCGTAATCAAAAAAAGCAGCGGTTGACGAATAGGTATCAAAATCGAGCCCATACTTCCGGCTTTCTTCCTTAAAAGTTCCATCTCCCTGATTGATGTATAACTCATTATGCCCTTCAAAACCTGAGATTCCAATAACGGCCATTACATAAATATCTAACCAGCCATCGCCGTTCACATCGGCCATTACTACTCCTGTGTTCCAGTCGGAATTACCTGCCACTCCCGCTTTTTCAGTAATATTTTCAAATTGCAGATTCCCTTTATTAAGAAATAATCCGTTCTTTTCAAGGTTTCCGATAAAAAACAGATCGGGAAGAGAGTCGTTATTGACGTCGCCTACAGCAACACCTCCGCCATTGTAATAGTTTAAATAATCAAGAATACTAGCCTGCTTGGTATCATGTACTTCATTCTTAAAATCGATTCCGGTTTTATCTGGGTAATGAAGTTTAAATTGCCGCTCTTTTGACTGACATGCACTTAATATAACCGCAATCAAAACAAGTAAAACGATATTATTTGATTTTATATAGCTGAGCTTTTTCATCGTTGATGCCAATTAGCAGATGTTTAGTTTTGTTAATGGTGATTTGATTAAGGCTTCGAACCATTCCGGTGCCTTTTATCCCGGATCTTGATATTCGGGAAAACCCCTGTTCTCCTCCTTCCAGCAGATGGAAGAATCCGGCATCGAGTCGGCCGAATTGTGGTTTATAGTCAAAATCATTGCCTCCGAGCAAAAGATCCGGGTAATTATCACCATTTACATCAGTTGTAAGAATTCGGTTCACACTGGAAAACTGTATTTCTGCAGGTAAAGTGTCGATGCTGAATTGCAGATCGCCATTGTTATATGCCACAACACTTTCAAATATCCGGGTATCCTTCACCAACGAATTATCGAGCAGTTCGGAAGGTAAAATTTCGTAAATAGATTTTATTGCAAAGTCGGAAAAGGTCAGGTTTGTTTTTTTAAGCGAAACAATTTGGTTGGTAAGTTCCCGCTTTAAAGGAATAGGTTTGTCCATTCCATCTAAATGGCGAGTAAGAATTTGCTCCACAGTTCCGTTATTATCGAAATCGTGGATAAACATTTTTGCCGGGTTTTCGTGGCTGGCATGGTAGTACATATTTAAGCCCCTGTTGCCCAGTACCAAATCAGCAGTACCATCTAAATTAAGATCGGCTGCCGACACTGCATTCCACCATCCTGTTAGCGAATCGAGACTACTTGAAAGCTCTTGTAAACGACGCCCATTTGAGGCATATATCTTGGGTGCCATCCACTCGCCAACAACAATTAGTTCTTTACGCTCATCGTTATTAATATCATACCACAGCGCATCAGTAACCATTCCGGCATCCATAAGCTTATACGCTTTTGATTCTGTTACATCCGTAAAATTTCCGTGACCATCGTTTTCAAGCAAATATTGTTTTGGATTGATACCATAAATTTGTGAAACTCCCATGTTTCCAATGAAAAGATCGGCATCGCCATCTGCGTCAAAATCGTTGGCCGCAATTACCGATGTATTGTAACGCATATTGGGCAAAGCAGATGCTGCATGGGTAAAGTTACCGCGGCCATCATTAAGGTACAAACGATCCATTAACTTTTCGTCTGCAGATGGTGCGTCGTTTCCCCCGGACCCGACGTACAAATCCGTGTCGCCATCATCATCTGCATCAAAAAGCAAAGCGGCAGTATCTTCAAATAACTTATCGGTAGCCAAATCATTACTATTTCTTTTTATAAAGTCTCCGGCCTGATTTTGAATCCAAAGTTGTGCAATTTCATCGGTTGCGCCACCAATAAAAACATCATCACGATTATCTCCGTTAATATCTCCAACAGCAATGGCAGGTCCCTCTCTTGACGTTTTATGCGGCACCAGTCCTTCCTGTTCAAAATCAATATAAACGTTCTCGTTATGTTTCTCAAAAGCCGTTTGTTTTTGCTCAAAAATTTCTTCTTCTGTTTCTATTTTCGGCAGGCTATTGTAGCTTGTTGTTGCATTATTAACATCTAACGTTAACCAGGAATTGGCAGCTACATTATCAATGCGCTGCTTGTAGCCATTTGGCCAGTAAACCACTACGGAATCAGCCTGCTGATGGTTTGCCAGACCAAAATTAAGCCGGTAACCTACAGAAGATTGAAAACCACGAGTAGGAAACTCCTCTTGTTTTAAAGTAAGCCCGTTGTAATAGACATATACTGCAGCGCCAATACCGAAAATGTTTTTGTCACCCCCTTTTAAATCAACAGCAATATAATTGTTTAGCCCTTTATCACTCGTAGTATTCCGAAACAAATGACAGATTTGGTTTACATTACTGATTACCAAATCCAGATCACCATCATTATCCAAATCGCCATAAGCCGAACCATTTGAAAAACTGGGTACATCAAGCCCCCAGCTGGCAGCCATATTTTCAAATGTAAGATTACCATTGTTGCGAAGGGCATAATTTGGAATCGGGTTACTGGGCATCTGACTAATAATGTTTTCAACTTCCTCCTTCTCTCCCGACTGTTTCATCTTCTGCATAATTTTATCGGCAAAGTAGTCCATAAAATCCATGTCGGTGAGATCATAATAAATACCATTAGACACATAAATGTCGCGGTAACCGTCGTTATCCATATCCAGCAATAAAGCGCCCCAACTCCAATCTGTTTGTGCCGAACCGCTGTAATAGGCTATTTCAGAAAAGGTTTCATTCCCATTATTTAGGTGCAAAGCATTTTGCATGTACTGATTATAAAACCCAAGATCATATTTCATATCAACCAGATCGTAGGTTTCAAACTCACTGGTATTTTTTAGGCGTTCATCACCTTCAGGAAGCATATCGGTAACAAAAATCTCGGCATAACCATCGTTATTAATATCTGCCAAATCAGCTCCCATCGACGACATGCTTAAATGCTGGATATAATCACGCAAACTTTCTTTAAAAGTTCCGTCTCCCTGGTTGATATACATGTAATCGCATTCGTAAAAATCGTTTGATATATAAATATCAGGCAGCATATCCTGGTTAATATCACCAACGGTAACGCCCATTCCAAAAGCAATCAGACTCCCCATAATTCCAGCTTCCTCGCTAACATCCACAAACTTGCCGTTATCATTTTGCATAAGTTTGTCACCACCTCCCCGGTATTCATCGGGTAGGCTCCATTCATCACTTCTTAGCATTCGTCGGTTTGAATAACCAAGGCTATTAACCGGAATAAAACTGTTATTCAGAATGTAAACATCAAGGTCACCATCACTGTCGTAATCAAAAAAAGCAGCATGAGTTGTATAACCTGCATCATCAAGGTTATAATCTGTGGCTTTATCGGTGAAAGTCAAATCTCCATTGTTGATGAAGAGTTCGTTTTTATGGTCGTCGCCTTCAACGTTTCCGGCATTACATACGTAAATATCAAGTAATCCGTCTTGATTTACATCGACCATTGCAACGCCGGTAGACCAAGCCCGTTTACCACTAACTCCAGCCTTTTCGGTAATATCTTTAAACGTAAAATCACCTTGATTGAGGTAGAGTTTGTTCTCTCCCATATTTGCAATCATGTAAATATCAGAAAATCCATCGTTGTTTATGTCTCCAATTCCAACTCCCCCTCCATTGTAAAAGTTACGGTACGTAAATATGTTAAAGTCTTTTTCGTCCTTCACACTGTTGACGAAATCGACTCCACTGTTTTTTGCCGGAACAAACTGAAATAAAGTAGCCGCCAGATGCTCTTCTGTTTTATTGGCACAAGAAAAAAACAGGCCGAATACGACTATCGCGGTTATGACATTCTTCACCATTTAAGATTATTTTCTTGGTTTAGTCTGATTTGTTAGTCAATCAGGTTTCTAACAAATCTAAAAACTTTTCTGCTAACAATTTACCGACTAAATAACTTTACTCAAAAGTTTATAAACCAATTCGTTTTTAACGCTGTTAAACTTAGCGCCAAAAAGAAGCCAATGAGTTCACACTCATTGGCTTACTTCGATTTATAAACTAAACTACGTAATGCGGATTAATTGATTTAGATATTAGTATCCTGGATTTTGAACCAAATTTGGATTTGATGCAATTTGCGATGCAGAAAATGGGAAGAGTAAATACTTCGCATCCGAAGCTTCTTTTTGATCCCAAGAATCTAAATATTTACCAAAACGAATCAAATCATTTCTCCTCCAGTTTTCACCATATAATTCACGTGCCCTTTCGGCTAACAATACATCTTCAGTAATCGATGAAAGTTCGGACGCATTACGTACTGAGCGTAATTGGTTTACAATTACCAATGCACCGGCACTGTCGCCCGTTCTCAATAATGCTTCTGCCTTCATCAAAAGTATATCTGAATAACGGAAATGAACCAGGTCATTCTCTGGCGAATCCACATTCTCGTAATCGGGTGTATACTTCATTATTCGAATCCCACTGGTTTCCAAAGTGGCTCCCGAGGATACAATAGGACTTTCTTTTGTAAAGAATAAAGGATTACCGGCCCTGTCTTCCAAAGCTGTTCCATTTTCGTCGTACTGCTGTCCGTAAAGCAAACCGGCATCAAGTCCTGAAGCTGCTTTTACATCGGCAACTTCTCCATGTCTACGCGTATCATTTTCTTCAAACGAATCATAAAAATCAGCTAAAGTGGTAAAACCATTCCAACCACTAGGTTTTTGATTGTAATGCAGTACTGAATAATAGCGTCCTTGAACGCCACCCGATTCAATACCTCGCGTATTACGTGCCGAGAAAATAATTTCTTTTGAGTTTTCATTTTGTGCTGAAAACGTCATGAAATAATCACTTTCCAATGCATAATTTCCACTGTTAATAATGGCATCGCAATTTGATATTACTTGCGACATATTATCTGCGCTGAAAGAGAAAGTCTGACGATCACTAGACAAAACATCCTTATTAAGGTAAGCCTTAGCCAGCAGAGCCTGTGCTGCAGCCTGTGTTGCCACCCATGGACTGTCATTTGCAGGCAAACTACTCATTATCGACTCACATTCTGAAATAACGAAATCAATTGCCTCAGCACCAGATAGTACATACGGATCTTCAGAAAGTGCGGCACCCGGATCGCGCATTGCTACCTGTCCCCAACCATCAGTAATCCAGAAAATATACAAGGCACGAATAAAACGTGCTTCTGCTTCCTGTTGTGCAGTTGTTTCATATTGTAATAAGTCGATAGCCGAGAATAAACCGGCGGTATAAGTTTGGTAGCGGCCACCAATACCTGAATGCTCCGAATCCCATTTATGTTGATGCAATGCACGCCAGGCGCCATTGTCATCCCAGTCGCCACCACGGGTAGGTGCTATTAAAACATCAGTTGTATGTTCATAAATAATATCAGCCCCCGAGCCATCAACATCATTTAGAGTTTTGTAGAGTTCTGTCAATAAATCAGAAACATTAGCTGCTGTTACCTGATCTTTTGTCAAGCGATCTTCCAGTGTTTCGTCTAAGTCCGTACAGCCGATACTCAATACTGTGATCGCGATAAAAACGGCTAAAAATTTTAATATATTTTTCATGTTAATCAAGTTCTTAAGTAATTAAAATGATACATTCAGGCCAAACGAAAATGTTCTCGAATTTGGATATGGTACATAGTCGATTCCAAATGAAGGAACACCATCAATAGCTTTATTGACGTTTACCTCTGGATCAAAGCCGGTATAATCAGTAAACAACAACAAGTTCTGACCGGTTAATGAAAGACGAGCGTTTTTAAATACCCATGGTGCATCTTCAAAAGTATAACCAATTGTGAGGTTATTTAAACGGATAAAATCACCGTCTTCGAGATAACGGGTTGAAGCAGAAATGGCATTGTCAGCACTTTCTCCTTCAATTACGTATAATGGCGAAGTATTACGTCCCTTTGTTGGGTTACTGGCAACAAGTATTGATGTTGCAGTGTTGTTGTATACCTGATGGCCAAACGCGCCATTAAAGTTTGCAATCATATCCCAGCTTTTGTAACGTAAACTTGCAGACACACCCATAATCTGGTTAGGATTAGGATCTCCAACATATTGTTTATCCTCATCGTAAATGCTAATTCCATCTGCATCAAGCCCCTGGAATTTCAAAAGGTAGAAAACATTTAATGGTTGGCCTTCAACAAATCGTTGACTGGTAACTCCAGACATTCCTTGTCCGTGTAAACCACCGGTTTCTACAATTCTATTAAAGTTCTGTAACTCGTTTGTCAAGAAACTTATGTTGGCACTTAAATCGAATGAAAAGTCTTTTGTTTCAACAATACGCCCGCTTAAAGCGATCTCAACACCCGTGTTTAACACTTCAGCATCAAGATTGGTCCATACCCTACCGCTCGATGGAGCCGGAAAAGCTGCGGTTGTATAAAACAATAAGTCTTCTGTTCTTTTATTAAAGTATTCAATTGTACCCGATAACCTTGAGTCAAACATGGTAAAGTCTACACCAAGGTTAAATGTGGTTGAAGTTTCCCATCTCAAGTCAGGATTATCAAACTGACTACGGACAATACCGTCGCGGGTAATTTCGTATTGTGCCTGTGAAGCACCTGCAGGAAATTCCTGGTTACCTGTTTGCCCCCATCCTAAACGGAATTTCAAATCATCGAATGATTCTGGAATGAATTCTTCTTCAGAAATACGATAAGCAAGAGCTGCAGAAGGGAAATAACCATATTTCTGATTTTCACCAAATTTACTTGACCCGTCAGCACGCATGGTAGCTGTTACAAGAAACTTATCGTATAAACTAAAGTTAACCCTTCCGAAGAATGATTGTAACTCGTTTACCGGATCGTAAAAAGAGGATACGCTTCTTGTTTCTTGCGACATGGCCTGTAATTGATAAATATAATCAATCTCATCGTATGTAAAATCCTGACCGCTAATTGATTTCCCCGAACGCTTGGTTTCCTGGTATGAATATCCCAACATACCGGTAAAACGGAAGATTTCGCTGAATACTTTATTATAATCCAAGGTATGTTCCATTAACTTACTATTGGATTTCAAATCATTAACACTTGCTCTACCTCTTTCCGAAATTCCTGCGCGGAATAAACTTGCCAATACAGCAGTACTGCGACTTGAATTTGTATTATCGAGACCAAGATTTAATTTGTAAGTTAATTCCGGTAATATTTTATATGAAGCCGAAACATTGGTTAAAACACGCAAGGTTTTTGCATTATCGTTAACCATATCTAACATCGCCAATGGGTTAACCAAATCGAGATATAACTGGTTATAGGAACCGTCCGACTTATATAAATCATCCGTTGGGTTCCAGGCCAGTGCATTACTAAGCAAACTTCCTTCAAAACCGGCATCGTTTGTAATAGGTGCATACTGGTCTTCAACATGAGAAGTAATCATGTTAATATCAATTTTCAATTTATTGTCGAAAAACTCCTGGCTTGCGTTTAGGTTAGCAGTATATTTTTCTAAGCCACTATTTTTAACAACGCCTTCCTGATCTTGTGCACTTAACGATAAACGATATTTCAAATCTTCGTTACCACCAGTAAAAGCAACATTGTGGTTTTGCGTAAATGCAGTTCTGAAGATTTGATCAAGTGCATTTACATCTCCACCATGGTCTTGGTTGGGAGCCATTGCACCAAATTCATCAGCAGAATAAACATCAATTAGGTTGGCAACTTTAGACACGCTGAATGAAGAGTTAAACTCAACTGAATTTGCTCCGGCACCTTTTTTAGTCGTAATAATAATTACACCATTGGCTCCGCGCGAACCATAAATTGCTGTTGCAGATGCATCTTTTAAAATGTCCATCGAAGCAATGTCGTTTGGATTGATAAAGTTTAGCGGGTTACGCGCGTCAGAATTACCCATACCAAGATCGGCACTGGCAGTAGTATTTCCTCCCGAAAGCGGAACACCGTCAACAACAATAAGCGGATCGTTACCGGAACGCACCGACGAGTTACCGCGGATACGAATAGAAGTATTGGCTCCCGGATCACCACTTGAATTTGTAATCATTACACCAGATACTTTTCCCTGAATTAAATCGCTTGGAGAACTGCTGACACCCCGGTTAAAATCTTCGGTCTTTACCGAACTTACTGCACCGGTTGCATCCTTTTTCTTTACCGAGCCATAACCAACAATAACCACTTCGTCCAACGACTCGGTGCTCATTGAAAGTTCAACATCCATCGTTCCACCACTGGTAACTTCCTTCTCTAAATTGGAATATCCGATATAAGAATACACGAGAATTACCCCCGTATTTACATCGATGGAATATTCTCCATCAAAGTTTGTAATCGTTCCTTTGGTGGTGCCATCAACAACAATAGATACACCCGGAAGCGGTTCCTTCGTATCATTGTCAACAACTTTACCTGTAACCGTCACTTCCTGTGCGAAAGCCGAGGAGATCATAAAGAATGCGGAAAAAAGTACTAATACCGCAATTTTTACATGATGATTCTTCATAGTTTATAGATAATTAAGTTAGTAATTTTTGTATTTGTTATCCAAACACTTTTTATGATTCAAAATTACATGTAGCAAACAGGCAAGTCAATCACACATGATACTAAAGCATAAAGAAATGTTACAAAAGCTTGTAACTTTTGCCAGATATTCATCCATGTAACACAATATGAAGTTATGTTACACAATTTTTACAAATGTTCTTAATCTATCTTTCCAAGAACTCAAAAACCAAGTCATCAATTGATGGTTGAATCATGATTATATTGGAAATACATAATGCTAATTTGATGATTTCTTTTAATTTTGAACTGAACTTAAGCAACTAACTATCTTGGCTAAACTAATTCCTATATTCATTCTGATCTTTTTTGTTCAGAGTTATACTTCCTGGGCAACACCTAAATATAAAGTTGGCTTTTCGCAATGTACTACTAACGATTTATGGCGGCGAACTCAGATTCGACTTATGGAAATTGAATTATCATTCTACCCCGATATTGAATTGATAATTAAAGACGGGAGGGATAATTCGAGCACACAGATAAAACAAATTAAAGAGCTAATAGACCAGGAAATTGATTTATTAATTGTCTCTCCAAACGAATCAGAACCGATAGCGCCAATAGTTGAACAGGTATACAATAGCGGTATTCCGGTAATTGTTATCGACAGAAAAGTTAAAACCGATAAATACACAGCCTTTATTGGTGGCGACAACTATATTATAGGTGTAGAAGCAGGAAATCATGCAGCCCGGTTGCTACAAAACGGAGGAAAGATACTTGAAATCAGAGGGCTGGAAGGCTCATCTCCGTCGCAAGAGAGACATAATGGATTTGCCCGAGTTTTGAATAATTTCCCTGATATTACCATCGTCAAATCAGTTTCAGGTGATTGGAAAACCAATAGCGCCAATAAAATAATTAACGAAGCGATTAATGACGAACTGGAGTTTGATCTGGTTTTTGCACACAACGATGTGATGGCTCGTGAAGTACGAAAAGTTACGCAGCAATACAGAGAAACTCGCCATACATATGTTCTTGGCGTTGATGGACTTCCGGGAACCGAAGGAGGTATCCAAATGGTACTCGACAATGTGCTTGATGCCACATTTATGTACAAAACCGGTGGAGGTCTGGCCATACAAATAGCCAATGATATTTTAAACAAACGGAAGGTTTCAAAACAAAATATTATTCCCACTTTAACTATCGATAAAAATAACGCTCCAATGTTAAAGGCTCAAACCGACCAGATTGAGTTATTGCACAATAAAATAGAAAGGCAAAAACTTTTGCTTACCATTGAAACAAACCGTAACAAAACAAAGAATTTAATTTTGTTCTTTCTTATTGCCGTTTTAACACTTACAACGGCCTTAATTTTCATGATTTACCTTAACCTGAATGATAAAAAAAAGTTGAATAAAATACTGGTTGATAAAAATGAAGAGATTGAAAAACAAAACCAGTTGTTAAAAGAACAACATGAGCGGCTGAAGAAAATCGACAAAGAACTGGAAGAAGCTACACAAGCAAAACTCACATTCTTCACAAATATATCGCACGAATTTAAGACTCCGCTTACACTGATAAAAGGTCCACTTGAAAGTTTAATTGAAGAAAAAATGCCCCCTTCCGATATAAAGAAAAACTACCAGATTATGCATCGGAACACACATCGTTTACTGCAAATGATTAACCAACTGCTTGATTTCAGGATGATAGAAAACAAGAAAATGAGAATCAAAGCAAGCGAAAATAATCTGGATGATTTTTTAAACGATATATGCGCTTCTTTCCAAACACTGGCCGACAAAAAAGATATAAGCCTCACCTACGAATCAACAATTAAGTACCCGGTGATATGGTTTGATTATGAAAAAATAGAAAAAGTAATGTTTAATCTCCTTTCCAATGCTTTCAAATTCACACCGCAGAAAGGAAGAATAAAAATTATTCTCCGGAAACACAAAATAAATAATCCGGGACTATTTGCTGAAGAATTTTGTATCGAGGTAAAAGATTCAGGAGAAGGAATTCCAAAAGAAGATTTACCAAAAATTTTTGAGCGGTATTACCAAAAAGACGAATCAAGAATTGTAAAAGGATCCGGGATTGGACTCAATTTTTCGAGAGAATTGGTTGAACTTCATCGCGGAAGAATTAAGGTAGAAAGTACCGAAGGAGAAGGCACTTCGGTTTTTGTGTGGCTGCCTGTGGGTAATTTACACCTTGTGGAAGATGAAATGATCAAAAACAGGAATATCGAAACCTCTCCTAATGAAGACTACCCATTTCTTGATGAACCCCAAACGGCCGAAGCTATTGACTCGCTGATACCTGACAAAGAGGCGACCTTTTCGATATTAATTACTGAAGATATGCCCGACATGCTTGATTACCTTCGCATGATGCTGAAAGACAGGTACAAAATTTATACAGCTACCAACGGAAAAGAAGGAATAGAACAAGTGCTTGAGGAAGAACCAGACCTGATTATAAGTGATATTATGATGCCTAAAATGGATGGTTTTGAGATGACACGGCAATTAAAATCAGATACAAAAACAAGCCATATCCCAATTATTTTACTTACCGCTAAAACATCCATTAAAAATAAAATTGAGGGGATGGAAGATGGAGCCGACTATTTCATCGAAAAACCATTCAGTAAAGCATTATTACTATCAACAATAAACAATCTGTTGGTATCGCGTAAAAAACTCAGAGAGCATTATCGCGAAACACTTAGTTTTAAAGAAACCGAAAACGGTATTAATCAACTGGATCAGCAATTTCTGAAAAAACTAAGACATATAATCCTGGAAAATATTGGCCACGACGATATTAATGTGGACGAGCTGGCTTCTAAACTTGGATTATCACGGGTTCATCTCTATCGGAAAGTAAAAAAAATAACCGATATGTCGGTTAGCGAATTTGTCATTTCTATTAAGCTTAAAAAATCGTTGGATTACCTACGTAACAGTGGTAAAACAATTACAGAAATAGCATACGAATCGGGGTTCTCTTCACAGTCCTACTACACAAGATGTTTTAAGGAACAATTTAAAATGTCTCCGAGCAAATACAAGAAGCAATATCGTTCAACTTAAAAAGATGAAAAATACTAACGGGATTAGGTATTTTAAATCGTAATAGAATTAAAAACTCTGGAAAGTTGAGGGGTTGGGTTATTGACATAACGATCGGAAAAATGCTAGGCGTTTATACTCCCCCGTAATCCTATTGGCTGATTGGAGAAATGGGAGTAAGAGAAAAAAGCAATGCCCAAAAGTGTTACTAAAAAAACAGTTGAAGAAAATTGTAGCAACAAAAGAAAAGGAGGTTGAAAATCAACCTCCTTCCTTTTTGGTTCTTCCTGCCTGCTAAACAAATCAGAACCTTTACTAACTAACTATTAACTAACTCAAAACAAAAAATCCTTATAATCTATTTTTCAACATCGAATTTGTAAATACAAACCGAGTGGTATTCATCTCCCGGATTAACGAAAACATCAGGAAAATCGGCCTTGTTAGGGCTATCAGGGAAATGCTGCGTTTCCAAACAAAATGCACCACGGAAGTCGTATTTAATATCATTTTTACCGGCAATAGTCCCGTCAAGGAAGTTACCTCCGTAAAATTGAACGCCCGGTTCGTTGGTGTATACTTCCAATACTCTTCCCGATTCCGGATCAACTACTTTTGCAGCTAAAACAGCCGCGTCGTTGTTGGTGTTCAACACCCAGTTATGGTCGTATCCATTTCCAACTTTTAACTGCACATCATCGGCTTCCACGCGGTCGCCAATGGCAGTTGGAGTTGTAAAATCAAATGGAGTTCCGGCAACACTAGCCAATTCTCCCGTTGGGATTAAACCACCGTCAACCGGAGTATAGTAATCAGCGTTCAGATACATTAAATGATCGTTGATGGAAGTTCTTCCACCATCTTTCAAGTTAAAGTACGAATGGTTGGTAAGATTTAATACCGTTTTCTTATCTGTTGTGGCAAAATATTCAATTTTCAGCTCGTTTGCATCCGTTAACTGGTATTTTACTTTTACGTTTACAGTACCAGGATATCCGGTTTCCATATCTGGCGAAACCAAGCTAAAAACAACTTCAGAATCGCTTGCGCTTTCTACATCCCACACCTGATGATGAAAACCATTGGTTCCACCATGCAAATGATTGTCGCCATCGTTTTTCTCAAGTGGATATTCAACTCCGTCAATCGAAAATGATGCATTGCCAATACGGTTGCCATAACGACCGATCACCGCTCCGTAGAAATTCTCTTTCTTTTCTACAAAGTCTTTACCCGAACCGTAACCAACAATTACGTCGCCCAGTTCCCCATTTTTATCCGGGGCATACAAACTTACCACTCTTGCGCCAAAATTAGTTAACTGACAAACCAGACCGTTATCGTTTTTTAAGGTAAAAAGTTCAATGGTTTTTCCATCGTAATCAAACGCAAAATCTTCGCTTGATATACCCACTGTGGCGTCTTTTTGCGCACAGCCAAAAACCATTATAACTAAAGTCATAATTCCTAAATACTTCATTGGTTTATTTTTTTAGGTTATTTATTCAAATCGAACTCAATAAACTTACCTAGTCTATTGTATTTTTCGTAAAGTTCTTTGTATTTCTCTACATTTTCAGGAATTGGATGGTATTCCATTTCAAATCCGCCACCCATTTTTGCCTGAGCATCGCCAAGATTTTTGTATACACCGGCTGCTACCGCTGCTGCCATTGCAGTACCCAATGCACAAGCCTGTTCGGAACGAGCCACTTTAATTGGCATATCCAATACATCGGCAACAATCTGCATTACCAGTTTCGATTTTTTAGCGACACCACCCAGAGCAATCACACCATCAATGCGGATTCCTTCTGAAATAAAGCGGTCGTTAATGGCTTTTGAGCCAAAAGCAGTTGCTTCAACCAAAGCTCTGAAAATACGTGGTGCATCCGATCCCAGATTCAACCCGATAATCGCTCCTTTTAATGCCTGGTTGGCATCCGGAGTACGACGACCATTCATCCAATCGAGTGCAACAATTCCACTTTCTGCAATCGATATTTTTTCGGCTTCCTGGCTTAATTTTGCAATGATCTTTCCTGATGTCTCTTCAATCAGTTTTTTCTTTGTTTCCTCATCAATCAAATCAGAGTCGGCCAAAATATTTTGCATAGGCCATTCCAGTAAACGACGGAACCAGGCATAAATATCGCCAAATGCCGACTGACCGGCTTCCAAACCTAACATTCCGGGAACAATCGATCCGTCAACCTGACCACAAATACCGTTTACCAGCTTATCACCTACTTCTTCAAGCGGAGCAATCAACATATCGCAGGTTGATGTTCCCATTACTTTCGACAAATGATAAGGCTCGATTTGAGCACCAACAGCACCAAGGTGAGCGTCAAAAGCTCCTACCCCAATAACAACATTGGTAGAAAGCCCTAATTTCTTCGCCCACTCTTCGCTTAATGTTCCTGCAGCAACATCGCAGGTAAATGTTTCTTTGAACAGACGGTCTTTCAAACCGCTCAACATCGGATCAAGCTGAGTAAGGAATTCTTCTGACGGCAAACCACCAAAAGCTTCGTGCCACATGGCCTTATGACCCGCTGCACAACGGCTTCTTTTTAATGTTTTTGGATTTGTATCTCCGGTAAGAACTGCCGGAATCCAGTCGCAATGCTCTACCCACGAGTAAGCTGCACGGTAAACACCTGCATCTTCGCGCGTAACATGCAATAACTTGGCCCAAAACCACTCTGATGAATAAATTCCACCTTCGTATTTGGTGAAATCGATATCCGATTTTTTTGCCAATTCGTTAATTTCTGCCGCCTCTTTTACTGCAGTATGGTCTTTCCAAAGTACGAACATCGCATTTGGATTTTCTTCAAATCCCGGAGTTAGTGCCAGTGGTGTACCTTTTTCGTCAACAGCAACCGGAGTTGATCCGGTGGTATCAACAGAAATACCCACAACATTTTCGGCTACACCCGCAGGAGCTTGTTTCAGCGCCTCAACGATGGTGTATTCCAAACCTTCTAAATAATCTTTCGGATGCTGACGAAACTGGTTGTTTGGCGCATCGCAATATTCTCCTTTTTTCCAACGTGGATATTCAAATACAACGCTTGCTATCTCCTCGCCGGTTTCTACGTTTACGATTAATGAACGAACTGAATCAGAACCATAATCCAGTCCAATTGTATATTTTTTCATTTTTTTGATTTAAAGAGGAGCGAAAAGACAGTGAAAAAGTTAGTTCTTCACCAGCTTTTCGTCCTTAATTTTTTAATGTACCTGTAGGACAATTATTGCCCGTAGTATGCATTTTTACCGTGCTTGCGCAGGTAATGCTTATCTAATAAAAATTGATCGATCTCAGCTCCCGGAGTTAACTGCAAAGCGGTGTGTGCCATTTTTGCCACCTCTTCCATAACTTTTGCGTTATGAACGGCATTGCCGGCAGTTGTTCCCCACGAAAACGGACCGTGGTTATTTACCAGAACTCCCGGTATTGCAACCGGATCGAGTCCATCAAAAGTTTCCACAATTACGTTTCCGGTCTCCACTTCGTATGCCGTAGTTACTTCCTCCTCGGTAAGTTTACGCGTACATGGGATTGCACCGTAAAAATAATCGGCATGTGTTGTACCCAAAGCAGGAATGCTTCTTCCGGCTTGCGCCCAGCTGGTTGCCCATGCCGAGTGTGTATGAACAACTCCCGATATTCCTTCAAAAGCTTTATAAAGCACCAGGTGTGTTGCAGTGTCGCTCGATGGTTTCAGGCTGCCTTCAACCACATTTCCTTCCAAATCAACCACCACCATATCGCTGGCTTTCATATTTTCGTATGAAACGCCGCTTGGTTTTATCACAACCAAACCTTTTTCGCGGTCGATGGCACTAACATTTCCCCAGGTAAAAATTACCAGGTCGAGTTCCACCAACTCAAGATTTGCCTTAAAAACTTCTTCTTTTAATTGCTCAAGCATAATATTATTTGTTTTTGTTTACCAGAAATAAATATAGAATGCCGATGTAATACCTAAAATAATTACAGTATGAATTACATCCCAATGGTTCCAACTGGCACGTGTTTTAGCTTTTTCTTCAGGAGTATTAGTTCCAAAAACAAGGCCTTGTATTTTTTCTTTCGAAGGTGCTTCAGTAAGCAAACTTACAACTACAATTACAAGCAAACATACAAGCAACATCCATCCACAGAAAAACAACCAGTTGGTGTCGAAGAACACAGTTTTAAACAGGTTATCAGCTGCGTTGGGAACATTCTCGTAATAAACTTTTGAACCTAAACGGGTAACACCAATAATGAACCCTGACATTAAGCCCCAGTAACCACCTTTTTCTGATGCGCGTTTCCAGGTAATACCAAGCAAGAAAGCCGCAGCAATTCCCGGTGCTAATACTGACTGTACATCTTGTAAATATTCGTAAAGTACATCTCCGATAGTACGCATAATCGGAATCCAAAGAATACCGAGTGTTACGATTACTACAGTAGCCATTTGTCCGATGCGAACCAGTTTTTTCTCCTCTGTATCTGGTTTGAAACGTTTGTAAAAGTCGATGGTAAATAACATTGCCGACGAGTTAAATAACGAAGCTAACGAACTCATTAAAGCAGCCAGAATACCACAAACAACCAAACCTTTAACACCGGCCGGAAGCAACTGCGCCACCAACGAAGGGAAAGCGGCATCGGCACTTGGCAACACATACTCTTGTCCGTTCAGCATAATTCCTCCTTTGGCATTCATTGCAAATGCAATCATACCAGGAATAAGGAATAAGAATACTGGTAAAAGTTTTAGGTATGCACCAAAAATAGTACCGCGACGGGCGTGTTTTTCGTTTTTACCCGAAAGTACACGTTGCACAATAAACTGGTCGGTACACCAGTACCAGAAACCAATAATTGCCGAGCCGATTAATGCTCCTAACCATGGAAAATCCGGATCGCGGTTATCGCGAATAAGATTCACCATTGAATCGCCGTACTCGTTAACCGTAGTCGTACCGGCAATTTGCATTACTTCGTCCCAACCCCCTACTGCTTTTAATCCAAGCACAAGGATGATTAACGATCCACCCAATAGAATCGGAGTTTGAAGTACAGAAGTATACAATACCGATTTCATACCACCAAAAATGGTGTAGAGCGCTGTTATTAAAACCAGTCCAATTGCTGAAATCCAGAAGAAATCGATTCCCCACATGGTTTCAATTCCGAAAACCTGTTGAAATACAATACCTCCTGCATATACCGTTACAGCCACTTTTGTAAGCACGTAACTAACTAATGAAATAAGCGACAGTACAGTTCTTGATTCACGGTTATAACGCCGCTCTAAAAACTCCGGCATGGTTAAAACCATACTTCGCGAATAGAACGGTACAAACACCCATCCAAGAATTAATATCATCCAGCCCTGAATTTCCCAGTGCGCCATTGCCATACCACTTGAGGCACCGGCACCAGCCAATCCGATTAAGTGTTCAGACCCGATGTTAGATGCAAAAATAGAGGCCCCAATTGCAATCCACGACGCATCGCGGCCACCTAAGAAATAGTCCTCGGAATTTTTGTTTTTCTGCGATACAACCCACACGATAATACCGATGAGGACCAGAGCAAACAAGCCAATAACAATCCAATCTAATAAAGCCATAAAAGTTGATTTATTTTTTGATTTAGTTTAAATTATAATCCTTTGGCCAAATGATAGTAAAGGTCGTTCCAGCGTAATTCTTTCTTAAAGTCCGGAATGTTAGTGTCATTGTCGATTAACACAAACTCTACTCCTGTCATTTCAGCAAAGTCTTCCATGTACTCAACAGTTAAATCGTACGAGAAGCTTGTGTGGTGTGTACCACCGGCAAAAATCCATGCTGCAGCACCTACTTCGAAATTAGGTTGAGGAATCCAAAGAGCACTTGCTACAGGAAGTTTAGGCAATTCTTTTGAGTCGATACAATCCACTGTGTTCACAATCATACGGAAACGGTCGCCCATGTCGACAACAGTAGCTGCAACACCAGGACCTGTTTTACTTGTAAATACTAAACGTGCAGGATCGTTTTTACCGCCAATACCCAGTGGGTGAACTTCTAATTTTGGTTTATGATCGGCAATTAATGGACAAACCTCCAACATGTGAGCTTGCAGGATTGCACTCTTTTCACCGTCGAAATTCAATGTATAATCTTCAAGGAATGAACATCCTTTATAATCTTCCAGCTCCTGGCTCATAAACCACATGTTACGACATAAAGCAGCCGTTTTCCAATCGCCTTCAGCACCAAAACCATAACCATCAGCCATTAAGCGCTGCGATGCCAAACCTGGTAACTGATCCACACCTTCCAAGTCGTCGAAATTTGAAGTAAAGGCTTTTGCACCTTTCTTTTCCAGGAAACGACGTAAACCGATTTCGATTCGTGCAGCATTAACAACTTGCTCGCGGTATTCACCACCTTCTTTGCAGTTGTCTGCCAAAACGTATTCTTGCTCGTAAATTTTTACCAACTCGGCAACCTCTTCGTCTGGCACGTTATCCTGAACTTTTACCAAATCGCCAATCGGGCTGTAATCAACGTGGTATCCAAATACTCTTTCCGCTTCAACTTTATCGCCATCGGTAACAGCAACATTATTCATTTGGTCGCCAAAACGGATAATTAACATATCGCGCGAATCGGCAAAAGCAGCAGCAACACGTGTCCAAACTGCAATCTTTTTAACTGTTTTAGTATCTTGCCAGTGACCTACAACCACTTTGCGGTTCATGCGCATGCGAGCCATAATATGACCGAATTCACGATCGCCGTGTGCACTCTGGTTCAGGTTCATAAAATCCATGTCGATATCATCCCATGGAATTTCTTTGTTGTACTGAGTATGCAAGTGAAGAATTGGTTTGCGTAATTCCTGCAAACCGTGAATCCACATTTTAGCAGGAGAGAAAGTGTGCATCCAGGTAATGATACCAATACAGTTATCGTTACTGTTTGCATCTTTACAAATCCGATGAATTTCTTTCGATCCGGTTCCTGTAGGTTTTACTACAACTTTTACCGGAATTTCGGTAGATGCATCAAATGCAGCAGCAATTTCTTTTGAATGATCTGCTACTTGTTCCAATGTTTTTGGGCCGTAAAGGTGTTGACTACCTGTTACAAACCATACTTCCATTTGTTTTAATGTACTGCTCATATTCTTAGATTTTATTTTAAATGTTTATATTACTCTTATTCCAAAAAAACAGGCGATCAAACCTTTACTATCCGATCCAGACCGCGCTCCGCAACTTCGTTTTTACAGCTGTAATAAAAAGCACCTTTTTTCGATTCGGATGAATCTTTTTCATTCAGGCGCTCCAATACATTCAGCGATAATATTTTCTTTCTGAAATTTCCGGGATCAAATTCACGTTGAAAAATAGCTTCGTATAATTTTCGTAACTGAAGCAGTGTGAATTTATCAGCAAGCAATTCTTTACCTATTAAACGATAACCGGCTTCCTGCTGCAATTTCACCAGTGCCTGCTCTACCATTTCGCCATGATCGAATATCATTTCGGGCAATTCTGAAATAGGCCACCAGTGCGCGCCATTCTCTCTGACACAGGCTTTATCGTGCTCATCCATTCGCACCAACGCATAATAGGCAAGACTGATTACCCGTGCTTCCGGATCACGATCAGGATTGGCAAAAGCACCAACCTGTTCCATAAAGATCTCTTCAAGTCCGATGGTTTGTTTTAATACGCGCTTTGCAGCAGCGTCGGCCGATTCGTTGTCCTGAACAAATCCTCCCATCAGCGACCACGCTCCTTTTGATGGCTCAAAACCCCGCGGATAAAGCAACAAACAAAGTTCGCCTTCGTCGTAGCCCAAAATTACGCAGTCTACTGCAACAAAATGCTTCGGATGTTTAGTATAGTGTTTCATAATAATATTGATGAAGCAAATCTATAAAAGTATTTTTAACTTTTATTATTCCAAATTCGACAAAATGCATATTTATGCTGAAGAACATAAATAAAACACGGCTACTTCACATAACAACCAAACCCATACAATAAATTAAATTTCTGATACTTACAAAATGTTTCCGACCATAGACAAGCCGCACAAAACTTATATGTAAGACTTTTTCAGAAAGTATGTATTTATATTCAGTCTAATAAAAAAAGGAGCCGACAGACCCCTTTTTTACGAGTAACAGATACTATTATAAAGAATATTTTAATTGAATCTTTTATATAAGAAGATAATTATTTCAGAGTTGATTCCTGAAAAGCTTTCTCAATCGCTGATTGCGACAAAGCATAATCATACATTTGAAAAGAAGCCATGAGTCCGGTATAATATTCGCCTGTATCCGAAGCGCCAATTCTGATCTTTGCATTTTCAACTGCCGACGATAACAGCATATTCTGGGCAGTATCCAACTCACCATCAACATAAACTTTTTCCACTACACCATCGAATGTAACAACAATGTGGTGCCATTTATTGGCTTCAGGAATATTGTTATATGGTAAGTCAAAATGCCCGTCGAGATGTGCAACTGCGCCGTAATTGCTCTTGTTATAATGAATAGCATTGTAAGAGTTTGCCAGATAGTGTTCGCTTCTGTCGCACCACGAAGCCAGACACTCATCTCTGTCGCTCACTTCCGGGTTCTTCACCCATGTAGAAATTGTAAATGCACCGTTCCACTCCAAACTTCTTGGAACAGCAATTCCATCCAGTTCCAAGGCTCCTTTTGAAAACTCAATTGCTTTTGTGCCGGTTTCTTTGTCGTTAACTAGCTTTACATTTCCTTTTCGAACTAAATCGCCCCCCAATGTACCGGTGTTTGCCAGTTTATCGAACGATTTTACTGCAAGATCATTTGCATTAAATCCAATAATCATACTTTGTGAACTTGCTGCACCAGGCTCATTTCCCGACGATTTATTTACCAGATTTAATGGGGTATCGAATGTTTCTCCATAAACTTTCATATTCCATACCGCGGCGAAAGTCCCTGTTTTTTCTGTTGCCAGAATAGTAAGTTTCAGGTAGCGGACGTTTACATCATTATCATCGATCATCGGGCTTCCCGGCGTGCGATTTTCTGAGCGGTCGGCATAAACTTCCCAATTTGTACTATCGGTTGAATATTCGATTTTGTACTGATAATAGTAAGGAGAAAATTCAAACTGTGTGGCAACTCGCTTTATGACTTTTTCGTCACCCAGATCAAGCGACAGGCTTTGTGGAAAAGTATTGTCGGCAGCTTTCCACAAGGTAGCGTTGTCGTTATCAAAAGCAAAATCGGGTAAATACTTGTAATCGTAATCGGGCGACTGTAAATGATAAAATGATGAAGCCGACGCCGTAGCTTTAAATGCCATATCTTCCGGAACTTCTGACGGAATAAAAGCTTTAATACCTTTTTGCGAAGGTACCACCGCTTTAATTGTTGAGTCGTTTTCAAAGATCATACTGTCGATACATACCTGACGCGCCATTCCTCCGGCAGTAAACGGAACATCGTGTTTGTGGTAAACGATGTAATAATCCTCGCCATTTTCCAGCACCGAATGGTGTCCCGGTCCGTGAGTGGTTCCATCTTCGCTAGTCTGCAAAATTGGGTTATTTTCTCCCGGAGTAAATGGTCCATACGGGTTATCGGCGTAGGCATAAAGTACT
Organism: Draconibacterium halophilum; assembly: GCF_010448835.1. Lineage (NCBI taxonomy): Bacteria > Pseudomonadati > Bacteroidota > Bacteroidia > Marinilabiliales > Prolixibacteraceae > Draconibacterium > Draconibacterium halophilum. The sequence goes on along the minus strand of NZ_CP048409.1, from coordinate 2,010,352 downwards.
TTATACGTTTCGTTGTGGCATGATTCTGCCGAATACATCAGAATGTATTTATCACCCTTTTTCATCATATAAGGAGCCTCGAATGGATTAGTCGTTTGCTCCAGCGGAATGTTGGTGGAGTTCGACATTACGTCCATTGTTTCAGCATTTAACTCTCCTACCGCATAACCACTGTTGTAATGCACCCAGGTTCCCCAGTAGCCATAAATACGGCCATCATCGTCTTTAAAAAACTGAGCATCCAACGATGGGAAACCGTCAATCGGATAATTCTGTGCAATTACAGGAGTATCATCATCGTGTAATTTTTTCCATGGGCCAACCGGCGTATCCGAAACATAGCCGTAGATATTACAACCCGCCTGACAGTTTCCAAAATACAGGTAATAACGCCCATCTTCGCCCTGCATAATATCAGGTGCCCAAAAATTGCGCAGTGTTACCGAATTCAACGTCGGCACCTCCATTATGTAATTGTACCAGTTTTGCAGGTCACGACTATACCAAACAGTTGGTGCCCCCGATGCCAGCATTTCGTTGTCGGTGGTGGCGTAGATATAATAAATATCGCCAAACTTTTTAATCGTAGGATCGGCAAACCATCCGGGCAAAACGGGGTTAGAAATGTGTGTTGATTTTTGTTCTGTTGTTTTATTTCCGCACGACGACAGGATAAAAACTCCTGCAATCATCCAAATAATTAACCTTGTCATTTTGTTTAAACGCATAGTTTATTCTTCATTTAAAACTGATGAAAATCGGGATATAACTGCACTATGAGTATGTTTGAGCCTTTAAAAAGTCGCTTTATGTGAGGCTTTACGTCTATCTAAATATTTGCAATTGCCCGTAATTTGGTTACATCGCGAAATACGATTTTTCGTCCCGTGAGTTCCAGCAAATTTTCATTTCTGAATTCCGACATTACGCGGATAAGCGATTCGGTAACTGTACCAACCATATTGGCCAAATCTTCGCGTGTTACAGCTATTTGAAGCGCGTTGTAATTGTCAACCCCAAATTCGTCCTTTAAAATCAGTAGCATTTCGGCCGTACGTTCGCGAACAGTTTTCTGAGCGATATCTGTAATAAATGTATTCGATTCACCCAGTTCTTTACACATAAACTTCATCATTCCGTGGGTGAAATCCCAGTTTTGTTGAAATAAATGCAACATGGTATTATACGGAACGTGACAAACAAGCGTGTCGTCATAAGCTTTTGCCGAAGTACAGGCCAACTCGTGGGTAAGCAAAGAGCGGTAACCGATAAGATCGCCTTGCTGCGCAAATTTTAGAATCTGTTGCTTCCCGTTTCCTCCAATCTTATAGATTTTCACAATGCCTTTCAGAATAACGTATAAACCAGCATGCCTGCAACCCTCGCGGTAGATTACAGTTCGTTTTTTAAATGTTTTATACACGGAATTAAACTCGAGGTCGAGCAATTCGGTTTCTGACAATTTTCGAAACATGTGCATATCGCTCAATCGCAAATCGTCTTTGACAATTGATGCCACCTTACGTACTGACTGAACTAGTGTTTCCATATTAATTTCTTTTTCGGGTTACTGCACATATAAATTTACAGCAGCGTGGCACGACGGGCTATCCTCAAATTCGGGGAAATAACGACTTACAATCTCATACAAATCAGGATCGTACTTTTTCATGTCCGAGCGAGTATTCACCCAATTGTGTTTGCCGTCAGTGGTTTCAACTTCGGCATTTACGTTAAACCAGTTTTGCACACCTTCGGCCCAGTATTCCCAAATATTGGTTGCAGCATAAGTATTTTCGTATTTTCCGGCTGCCATTGCGGCATCGAGCTTTTCCTGAAGTAAATCGTTAAATTTATCGTCAAGCGGTATAATTCCAACACCGTGAATGGTGTGTGCAAATTCATGAATAAGAATGTCTTCAGCATGGTATTTATCAATCTGGTAGCACAGCAGGTTTTCTTCGGCGCATGTTGTCAGCGGATGTTCCATTGTTCCACCCAAACCGCGTGCACGAACATCCCAGTTTAGGGTTGTATCGTTGGCTAAATGTGCATGTTCAGGAATATCAGTTGTTCCTTCGTAACGCGCCATAATCCCTACGCGTGTATTCAGTTTTACCATCTGATCCAGCACTTCAGTTGGTAAACCGCCGGTCATAAAATCAATGATCTCGCAAGCCTTAACAAACGCAGAATCGGGCACCCGATACGAACTTATAATATGAATGCCATTTACATTGACGTACTTTTTATAAAACGGATCGAGTTCTAATTTTTTGGGCGGTGTAACAATTTCATATTCTTTAACCGGTTCGTTCGCAAACAAATTGGAGAACAATAAGATTCCGGCAATCAGACTCAACAGAAATATAGACTTTTTATGAATTTTCAGACTTTTCATTACACAGTGTATTTTAACTTGTTTCTAATTTGATTTTACAGCATTCCAATCAGGCGTTTCTTGTTGTAAAAAATTACGAACGAAAAAATCGCGACGTTTTTGTTCGCCATATGTTCCGCCCAGTGTGTGATTTACTCCGGGAAGCACCACAAGTTCGAAATCTTTTTTTGCTTTTATCAGCGCATCGGCAACTTGCATGGTTGATGCCGGGTCAACATTATCATCCATTTCGCCAACAATCAGCATCAGTTCACCCTGCAGTTTATCGGCATTTTCCACGTTCGAACATTCGGCATATTCCGGCCCGATCGGGTAGCCCATCCATTGCTCGTTCCACCATATTTTGTCCATACGGTTATCGTGGCATCCGCACGAGGAAACACCGGCTTTGTAAAACTCAGGATGAAATAAAAGTCCGGCTAAAGTACTTTGTCCACCCGCTGATCCACCAAACAAACCAACACGCGTGGTATCCATATAACTGTATTTCTCTGCCGCAGCTTTTATCCACAAAATACGATCGGGGAAACCGGCATCCTTCAGGTTTTTCCAACATACATCCTGAAAAGTTTTCGAACGGTTTGACGTTCCCATTCCGTCCATCTGCACAATTATAAAACCTAATTCAGCAAGTCCAGAATAAGCCGAGTGCACCGCACTAAAACTTTTCTGTGCAAACGAACTGTGCGGGCCGGCATAAATATATTCGATAATCGGATATGTTTTGTTTTCATCGAAATTCGTTGGGCGATATATATTTCCCCAAATATCCGTTTTACCATCGCGGGCCTTTGCTACGAATGGCTCGGGCGCTATCCAACCTTTTTCGAGCAACGAAGAAATATCGGTCTTTTCCAACTCAATGAGCACTTTTCCGTCTTCAGTACTACGCACCACAGTAAATGGTGGCGTTTCAACCGTTGAATAGGTGTCGGTAAAATAGCTCATATCTTTTGAGAATGACACGTCGTGATTCATTTTTTCAGGTGTCAGATCAATTAAGCCGCTACCATCAAAATTTATCTTGTAGCAATGCAAATAATATGGGTCTTCATCCTCGTTTTTGCCCGATCCGTAAAAGAATATTGTGCGATTTTCGTCGTCAATTTTTATTACCTTTCGAACCACCCACTCTCCTTTTGTGATCTGATTTTTCACCTCACCGGTTTTTGAATCGATCAAATACAGGTGATTCCAACCATCACGTTCCGATGCCCATACTATTTCATTCGTTTCTTCCAGATCGTAACGATAGCGCTTTCCGCTGTAATCGATAAATGTATTGCTTTGCTCGTCAATCAGCACATTTACATCGCCGCTTTCGCCATCCACTTTAACCACTTTGTAGGCCTGATGACCACGCTGGTTAAATTCAAAAGTAAATGCTGAAGCATCCTCTTTCCATCTTGGGTTGGTAAGGTTAAACTGGTGTTTAAAAGCATCGGTATTTACCGGGATCTGCTTTTTGCTTTCCACATCAAACAATGCCGGATGTTTTATTGGCATCGCATCGCCCGGTTTGCGGTAATCACGTTTATGCAAAATGGGCTGCAACTGGTCTTTTGGCGACGATTCAACAAAAAAGATCTCACGTTTTTCTGCATCGCGTACTTTGTTTACCGCCAACTTTTTCGAGTCGGGCGACCAGGAAAAAGACGACGAATAAAAATCTCCGGGAGCTCCGTCATAACTTAAGCGGAACTCCTTGTTTGTTTCCTTGTTTTTTATGTAAACATTATTTTCCCGGATGAAAGCCGTCCACTCCTCGTTGGGTGAAGACACCGGATCTTTACCCTTTTCATCAGAATAACTCCCCCAATAACCATTGCCTTCTCGCTCTTTTTCAACCGAGTCTTTCTTTAACTCATATTTTTTCAGCTCACAAGTCCAGTAAGTCTTTTTGAAATTAAAATGAATAGTCTTTTTATCTGCATCAAATTTCAGATCGCGCAAAACCAAATCTTTTGCAGAGATATCTTTCTCCAGCTGCTGATTCAATACAGCAACCAGTTTATCGGTATCAAAAGCAATCTTTTTCGATCCTTTTTGTGCATCCACCAGCTGATACTTCATACCATCACGTGTTTTTAGACGGTACCAGAATACCGATGATGAATCGACCCAAGTAATTTGAGTAACCGGGTTGTAAACCAACTCGCTCAGTTTCATTACTGAATCAGCTTTTGCGCAGTCTTCTTTTGTGATTTGTGCTGAACCTGCAAAGGCAAACAGGACTACTAAAAAAAAGGATAAAAAGTGCTTCATCTTTACTATTCCTAATCGGGTGATTTTATTGATTAATTCATTTCAACTTTTACCACTTCGTTTTTAAGTGGAATAACATATTGTCCACGCTCATTTTTCTCAAGACCGGCAACCGAACTTGCCGCTGATTCCTCTGCGAATGATTTAATTCTAAGATAAGCGTTTGGTGTATAATCGTTGGCTTCTTCTAATTCAACCACAACTTTTCCTGTTGACTGATTGTACGAGAAGGCTTTAAATTTACCGGCGTCAAGTGTTAACCACATTTTTAACGGAGCTACATAAATACGTGACTTTGCAGCTGTTGTTAAATCAACTTTCACCACATCGCCATCTTCTGTAACATTACCACCAAAAGCCAACCAGCCAAATTCGTCGTCACGCATTACGTAAGTTGAAGTATTTACGGCATAACCGTAGTAACCGCTTCCGTAGTCGCCCGAAATACCATCGTTTTTCAATGTTGACGGGAACGAGTGAAATGCTGCTGGTGCAAAACCATCTTGGGTAATATTCGAGATTGCCCCCATTAAACCACCGTAACCAACACGTAGCAGGTACAAATCATCGGGATGCTCTTTGTATTCATACAAAACAGGAATGGCATTTAGTGCCGAACCATAGTGATGGATCTGACGCTCAACACGCGACAGTTTACCGCCGTAAAGAAAATCCCAGTAACGACGTGCATTACCGTTGTATGCCCAGTGAGGAATTGTTGGCATGTAGGCCAAAATAGCTTTCAAAGTTGTTTCTGCTTTTTCGCCGTAACCAAAATAACGTGACCACATATAAACTTCTTCCTGACCAGTTGAATCCCATGGCATTTCGCTTCCAAACGGATAATTTAACGATGCCCAGTGATCGGCACGGCGTTTCATCATTCCTTCCAGTTTGCGGGCGTATTCCCACAATCCTTCAGCTTTCAAATCATCCAGAATATGAACAAAAACACTACCTTCCATCTGTCCGAATTGCGCATAATACGGAGCCAGCTCCATCATTGCCATTGAAGTTTGGTATGCGCTCATCAGGTACCAATCCCAGGTTTGTTGCGATACCAAACCTTCGTAGTTACGTGCCAAACGATACATTACCCAATATGCAGCAGCAACGTGCGGATAATTGTACGAACGCTCAACTGTTTCGGCATGTTTTTTATCCCAGGCAGCCCAGGTGTTGTAATTTACATCATTACTGTAAGTTCCGGCAGGCATTGAATCAGGTTCGTAGTAGAACATACTTTTACGAACACCATATTTTTCATGGCCTTCGTTGTATTGAATTCCGCCCCAAATGGTTTTCTGAACGAAATCTTCCAACATCGCAATCTCTTTTTTATCGGGTTGAACCAATTGTTTCATAACGGCGTTTAACCATGCACCGGCACCTCCTTCATCGCTTAATCCGCAAATCCAGGCACGGCTATCTTCGGTTACCTGTTTTTGCTCTTCGTAATCGTAAGTGATTACCGACGGACCACGATCGAAAAGATCTTCTTCGTCATCAAACCACTGTTTTGTCATCAGGAAGTTTCCGTTATCGGCAACAACCTGCCCTTCAGGTTTAATAACCTTGTAGTTAATGGTTTGTGTTAAACCGTCTTTGTAAGTGATTGTTAAACGTGCTCTTCCCCACTCTTTTGCGGCAACAGCATATTTTACCCAACCGTTTTCTGTTGTTTCCAGTTTTTTCAGTTCCAGCGCGCCTTCAGGTTCAACCTGAATGCTTTTTACTTTTTGGCTGTACTTTACAAACAAATCGGCATTTACATCTTGTGGCACAACATACCCCGGTACACCAAATGCAACAGGACGGTCGTTTTCGATCAGTGCAGGTTCGATGTTTTTAATCGCGTCGGTAAGTACAAACTGTACACCGTAGCTAACCGATTTTCCCGGTTTTAGTATTTTCGATGAAGGGGTGTTCCAGGGAGTGGCTTCTTTCCACTCGTTTTCGGCGTAAGCTAAGGTTAAAGGCATCCATTCGTGAAAACCTTCAAATGTAATTCCTCTTCGGGTTGGATCGTCAAGCAGTGGATTCCACGCTTCGAAAGGAGTTTCTCCATAAGGTAGTACCAACAACACCGGTCCGCTCCCCTTTAAACGAATTACCTGTAAATAACCGGCATCCATACCAATGTACGGATCGTAGAAAACATTTTCGGCGTGTGCCTCGTCCAGTGTTTTCCGGTCGTGGTTATTGTTGAAAATCAGCGGAATTCCAAAGGCACCAATTTCAACAGCTTTTGATGAAGTGTTTTTGATCTCGAAACGCAAAGCAAGATGTCCATCGTGCTTTTCCCAGTAACGAAGTACCTGTACCGGGCTGTTTTCAAGAATCTCACTAAGATCGGAAACCGCTAATTGACTTTCGCTTTTCGGTTCCAGAGTTGTAACACTTTTGCGGGAAGCAGCCGATGAAAACGAAGTCCATGCCGATTCACCCTCCGTTTTAACACGGAAATTAATATCTCCAAGGTGATAAAAACCAGGCTTGTTTCTTCTGGCTAATAACTCGCCCGGAGTAAAATCAAATTCAGGTTCGGAGATTGGATGCAAACCGGCAACGGTATGCGATGATTTAACCAGTTCAAGGTTAAAATCCGGCAGGTTATAACTTAAAACTTCCTGTCTAAAATCAATCGAGTCCGTTTTTGTGGAATCAAAAGTTTTTGCAGCCAACAATTGGCCAATATTCAAATAAAGTACACTAACAGTTATGAAACACCAACAAATTAATTTTATCATCACCTCGTAAGTCTTTTTAATTCAAAAAACAATCTACACCACATAATCTCATGATACAGCGCACATATTAGTACCGAAATAAAATTCAAAAAAGAGGAAACACTACCTATACATAAGTTAAAGTTAATTTCTTTTCAATAAAATAACAGGACCAGTGTAGAATTTTAGTGATCTCCGATAAACTCTCCCTCATCGTTATGGTTCAACTTAGCTTAAAATTCTATCTGGTCCTGTGAAATTCAAATTAATTTATTAATATCCCGGATTTTGTACCAGGTTCGGATTGGTATTTAATTCTGATTCTCCAATTGGGAACAATGTAGTATGCTCGCCTTGCGGAGTATGGTTATACCAGCTTTTGGTTTGATAAACGCCAAAACGTATCATATCAGTTCTGCGTCTGAATTCAGCTGCAAATTCCCAACCTAATTCATCAAGAAAACGACCGTACTGAACAGGGGTTTCATCACCCGGATCGTCAATACTTCCATCTTCTGCTAAAGTACCGTATTGTACGGTTGTATTTCCTTCCAGCACTTCGCCGGTAACTGTTGCTTTTGCAGGATCATCGAACGAACGTGCACGAACTTCCGAAACAATTGTAGCTGCTTCATCACTTTTTCCTGTGCGCAATAAACACTCGGCTTTCATCATTAAAACATCCGTATAGCGGAAATAAGGCAAGTCATTACTCATATTCGACTGGCATCCCATTTCAATTTCATATTTCTGACAACGATATCCCTGTTCGAACTCGCAATAATAAATGCTTGGCATCTCATTTACCAATGTCATAATTACGCTACCATCTGAAGCACTGATTTGGTCACCAATCAACCAACTATCTTCCAAACGGTTATCATCCTCGTTGTAACTATTTATGAATTGAGGATTACAACTAGATCCTCCCCAAGGCTGAGAAGTCATGTTGAATACATATCTGTGGTTAGGCAACAACATTTTCATGTGTGCATTCCATCCTGTTCCGTAAATATTATCGTAAGGAACTGAAAAAACGATCTCAGGAGAACCTTCGTTATCAGCACTGAAGATATTTCTGTAATTTGAATCCAACGTGTATTTACCGCTGCTGATAATCTGATTACACGCATCTATACATTTATCCCATTCTGCACTTCCTTTATAAACTTCGGCATTTAAATAAACTCGTGCCAGTAATTGTAAAGCGCCCCATTTTGTAAGCCTTCCGTACGTTGACTGGTCAACATCTTCTGACAATTGAGGAATTACTTCATTCAGTTCAGAAACAATAAACTCATAAATCTCACTACGGCTTTTTTGTTCAGGAATTTCATCACTAAACTTGGTAATTAGCGGCACGTTACCGTGTGTATCAACAAGAATTGAATACCATAGCGCGCGCAATGCTCTCATTTCTGCAATAATTGGTTCGGCCTGTCCTTCTTCAAGTGGAAGCGAACCCGACTGGATTTGCAGAATTACACGGTTTACATTATTGATCCCATCAAAACAATTAATCCAGGTATTTCGTGGTTGCCATTGTAGGTTGTTCCAAGTATGGAAATGCATTCTTTTATAAGTACCACCATCATCCCAGCCGTTTGGGCGGGTTGGTGTAACAAACATGTCACCCGGCTCTTCCTGCACATCAAATAAGCCTTGCCAGCCCATAATATAACGCAGTGGCGTGTAGCCCGAAGCCATTAATGCAACAATATCAGATTCTGATGCCGTAAATGACTCTTCGGTAATTTCTGAAAAAACCTCTTCATCAAGATTAAAACAACCTCCAGTAGTTAGCAAGGCTAAAATCCCGATAACAGAAACGGTGTATCCCGCTATTCGTTTTATATAGTTTTTGAAATTCATTTTTCCTGTTTTTAAAATTAACAACTCCTAATAATTAAAAGGTTACATTAACGCCGAATGTATATGTTCGTGTTGTTGGATACTGATCTCTGTCGTCGTTACCCGGCGATAAACCAATGCGGTTAACTTCCGGATCAATACCTTTGTAACTTGTAATAGTAGCCAGGTTCATACCCGAGGCATAAACTCTCAGATTTTTAAAGATCTGACTGTTTTTAACGTTAAAGTTGTAGCTCAAAGTAACGTTATCAAGTTTAATAAAGTCGCCATCTTCAACATAGTAACTCACAAATCGCTGCACATCAGACAGCACTGCTTTCCCATAAACTTTATCATAGGCCGAATCAAGCGTATTGTAACCAATGGTTGGGTTTTCGTAGAACATACGCTGGAAGTTTAGAATCTGGTAGTCAAAAGCTCCTCTTAAATTCATATTCAGCTCCCAGTTTTTGTACCTGAAACTGTTGTTCCAACTCATGTAATGTTTGGGTAAACCATTACCCAACACTTGTCGATCGGCGGTTGACGACTCTGTGGCTGGAATAATATCTCCTTCAGGAGTTTCAATTAACCAGATACCATCGTCGGTAATATCAACACTTCTTAAACCGTAGAAATTACCAATCTCTTCGCCAATTTCAAGTCGGTGTGTTTCAATCTGAATTGGTTCGCCGGTATATCCTTCGTAGAAGAAATCATTGGTTGTTTGAAACTGATCATTTGATAAAGAAACCAACTTATTTTTATTTGTTGAATACGTCAAATTAGCACTCCACTCAAAATTCTGAGTTTGAACAGGAATAACATTAATAAGCGCCTCAAAACCTTTATTCTCGATTACACCTACATTGGCCATAATACTGCCATATAAGTATGGAGGTACCGGTACGTCATAATTCCACAGAGCATCTTTTGTTGTGCGATTATAATAATCCAAGGCACCGCCAATACGTCCACCATATAAGTCAAAATCAAGACCGATGTTAAACTCCTCTTTTTTCTCCCATCTTAAATCAGGATTGGCATTACGTGCAGGAATCAGTTCTCTCATCCAATTACCATTATACATAAAATAGCTGTCGTAATTCAAACTACTAAGTGATTGATAGTTGTTCCCGGCATTAATACCTGTTACACCAAAACCAGCTCGCAGTTTCAGATTATCAACCCATGGCACTCCGTTCATAAAACTTTCTTCGTTAATACGCCATCCTGCCGAAACACCAGGGAAATAACCCCACTTGTGGTTTTCTCCAAACCGAGATGACCCCTCGCGACGCAAACTAGCCATTAAAAGGTACTTATCGGCATAACTATAGGTTACCCTCGAAAATAATGCAATCAACTTGTCTGAATATTTAGAACTGCCTATACCGGCTTCTCCTTCAGGCAATCCCTGGCCAATGCCGATGTTATTATACGAGTACGAGTCAGTTGGAAAATATTTATTATTTACCCAAAAACCTTCGTATACATTATCCTCGTAATTGTAACCTGCTAATGCCGAAAAACGATGATCTCCAATAGTTTTTTTGTAGCTTGCAGAAATCTCGGTGTAGTTTCCTACATAGTCATCAGTTCCTCGCGAAGCATATCCATCCGAACCATATTTCGTTGTTGAAACATGATCGTGTGTTTGATAAAATCCACGAATATTTGAGTTGCCTTTTCTGGCAAATAAACCTTTAATATCCAAGTCGGCTATTGGAGAATAAACTAAACTTCCGGAGAAACGCATATTACGATAACGGTTTTCTCCTTGCGATTCTTTGATATACCCAACCGGGTTATCGTAGAAATAAACATCTCTTTCAAACCAGGTTCCATTGTCATTCAATACCGGCTCGGTAGGGTTGCGAATGATTGACTGACGATAAACATAGGTATTAAAACTATATCCGTCTCCACCTGTCCAGAACTTTTGCTCGCTGGCAATAATACCAATATTAGCTTTTAGTTTATTATCGAACATGCTATGATTAACATCAATTCTTCCGGTATATTTTTCATTGTCAGAATTCATGAATATACCCTGATTGTTTTTGTAGTTCAGCGATGCCGTTAGGTTGGTATTTTTGCTTCCACCTCTAAAAATCAGGTTGTGGACATGGCTTACCGCGTCGCGGGTTATTTCATCTAGCCAATCGGTATCCGATCCGTAGTCTTGGAGGTTTGCACCGGTATAAGTGTACCCTTCATTCCACTTTTCTCTTAATTCAGTTGCATTAAGAAAATCAAGCTTTTTACTAATTTGCGCCAACGATACATAGCCAGAATACTCAACTGTTGGCTCCATTTCGTTAGCCCCTGATTTGGTTGTAATAATAATTACACCATTTGTACCACGGGTACCGTAAATTGCCGTTGCCGATCCGTCTTTTAGCACATCAACCGACTCAATGTCTTCCGGAGCAATAGTCTCCAAATTACCAGGAATCCCATCGATTAAAACCAATGGCGCACTACCTCCATTCAGCGAAGAAATACCTCGAAGCATGATTTGTGCTCCCTGTGTTGGATCGCCGGTTGGCAACGAAACTGTTAAACCCGCAACTTTACCTTGTACCAACTGAGCAGCGTCTTTTACTGCTCCTTTTATAAAATCTTCCGATTTTACCGTAGAAACAGCACTTGTAACATCGGCCTTTTTTACGGTACCATAACCAATAGCAACAACTTCTTCAATTCCAATTGCATCAAGCTCCAATGCAACTTTAATGTTGCTTTCTCCACCTAATTTAATCTGTTGCGTTTTGTATCCAATGTACGACACCTGAATCACATCGTTTTCATTTGCATTTAATACAAATTTCCCATCGAGATCAGTGGCCGTACCGTTTGTAGTTCCTTGCACAACGACAGTCGCTCCGGGAATTGTGTTACCATCGGCATCGGTAACAACACCTGTTATTGTTGCCGATTGTCCTAACGCTATTATCGGACATATCACCAATAATAAAACGTAGATGAGTACTTGTGTTTTTCTTGTGAGAATAGATTTCATTTCATGTGGTTTTTAATTTAAAAACTAGGTCTGTCCTAACTTAATTCAGATTAGTGATTGACCTCCCTTAATTGCATTTTTTTTGATTGTTAAGTCGAACAACTAGGTTATTGGTTGATTTAAGCACTGACTACTAAATGATTAGAACATTCATCATAGGCATAAAATATTGTGATTTTTTATTGTTTACTCACTTAGTTATAAAAAAGAATTAGTTCTGATTTAGCTTCAATATGCAAGTAGTTCAAAAAGCAATGTTCTTACCATAACGGATGTTCAGAAAACTATCACAAATGTCAACAAACACTTCAAACATCTGTATTTCTGAATTTTACACAAGTGCTACAATCAACCAACCACCATCAATAATTTTAAACAGAAGAAACAATGTTTACCGAAAAATGAATTACTGAGGAAAAACCAGAAAAGGTACACGAAAGGGTGCAAGGTTTATGCAAACTTATAGGTCTTGAGCAAGAATAAGCATTGTGAGCTTCGATGTTATTTATCAAAATAAGACTTTGGAGTTACGCCAAAATATTCCTTAAACCGGCGGCTAAAATAAGCCGGGCTTGAGAAGCCGGTTTTGTAAGCGGCTTCTGATATGTTACATTTCCCGTCGGCAATTAGTTTTACAGCTTCGCGCAAACGTATTGAGCGGATAAACTCAGTCGCCGAACAATCGGTTAATTTTTTCAGTTTTACATGCAACAACGAACGGCTTATACCAATTTCGTTAACAAGAAAGGATACATCAAGATTTGGCCTATCGATGTTTTCCCTAATCAGGCTGCTGATCTTCTCTATGAGGTCTTTATCCGACTCGGAGAAAGCCACCTCGGAAGGCAGCATCTGTGCGTCCGATTTAAAACGTTCGATTAAACTTTTCCGTGTATTCAGCACATTCTCGATCAGCTGAATAAGAATATGCGGCAAAAATGGCTTTTCAATGTAATAGTCGGCACCTGTCTGCAACCCCTCAAACTCATTCTCTTCGCCACTTTTTGCTGTTAACAGAACTATAGGAATGTGCGATGTTCGAATATCTGACTTCAGCTTACGGGTTAACTCAAACCCATCGATACCCGGCATCATTACATCGCTAATTATCAAATCAGGCAGCGACTCTTCAACCTTCTCCATTCCCTGAGTACCATCAATGGCAGTTATCACCTTGTATTCATTGGTTAGTGTTTCTGTGATAAATTCCAGTAACTCACGGTTATCATCAATAACCAAGATTGTTGGATTCGCACTGAGCCGTTCTACCTCATCACGTAGAACCGGAACCGGTTTCATATCGTCTGCCAGGGTTACATGCGGAATATATTGATCTGCTCCAATCAAAATTTCGTCGTCGTTATAAGCCTTACGTGACACAGGGAATTGAACTGTAAAAACAGCTCCCTTACCAACGGCACTTTCCACCCCTATCGTTCCTTTGTGCAATTTTACCAAACTGTGAACCAATGCCAGGCCGATTCCGGATCCGGCAACCTGAGTTTCGTTTGCTCCGTCAACATGGTAAAAACGATCAAAAATCTTTCTCAACTTCGAAGGATCAATTCCAATTCCGTTATCAGCTACTGTAATTTTCAGTGTTCTATACACCAAATCTTCGACAATCAATTCCACTTTCACATTCACTTCACCACCTTCGTTCGTAAACTTTAATGCATTAGATATCAAATTAATAAGAACATTCTCTAGTTTCTGGCAATCTACCCAAATATTTGAATCCAGGTTAATGACCTCAAATGTGAATGCAATCGATTTTGATTCGGCAGATTCAATAAAAGCTTCTTCAATGTCTTTTAAAAGAGTAGTAATATTTTGATGGCTTACTCTTAACTTTTCCTTTCCGTTTTCAATTTTTCTAAACTCAAGAAGCTGATTAATAAGCATAAGCAAGCGATGTGCATTATTCATTACGCCTTTCATCTTCTTTTTTAGTGCCGGCGTAAGCTTATCATCTTCGAGTATTCGTGTTAGCGGCCCAACGATTAAGGTTAAAGGCGTACGAAGCTCGTGCGAAACGTTGGTAAAAAACTCCAGTTTAAAATTATTAAGCTCGGTATGGTATTCTCGCTCCCTTCGTTCCATTTCGGCCAACGCTTTCGATTTTTGAATGCGAGTTGCGACCGAATAAAAAACTACCAACAACAAAATCAGGAGTAGAAAATACATGAGAAATCCCCATCTTGATAACCAAAAGGGAGGCTCGATAATAATTTTTAATGTGTTTGCGTGATTTCCCCATGTCGTATTATCAGTTGAGGCTTTTACATGAAAAAAGTACACGCCCGGACCAAGGTTTGTATACGTTGCAAAATCACGATTTCCAACGTAGTTCCACGACGTTTCAAAATTTTCGAGGTAGTAGGCATATTCACAGTTTCCCTTATTCCGAAAATGCAAGCCGGCATATTCAATGGTAAAAACGTTTTGCTTATATTTTAAATGAATCTCCGGGTGCAGGTTAAGCGATTCTTCCAATGCCTGATCTTCCCCTGGCAACAGCGGCTGATTAAACAACTGCATGCCCCGGAATACCACATCAAGTTCCTTTTTTACATCCTGCTTATCTTTTTCATTAAAGGAAATCATTCCCCTGTTAGCCCCAAAATAAATTTCACCGCTTTTGCTTTTGTACGACGCCCGGTAGTTAAACTGCTCGAATGGCAGTCCCGATTCACGGTTATACCAAACCAGCTCTCCGGTTTCGGGTTTGAATTTTGCGAGACCGTTGTCTCCACTTGCCCACAAATAACCATCGCGCCCCTCTTCAAAGCTAAAAATCCATGAAAACGGAAAACCATTGGACTCATTGTACTCGAATACCGATTCGGTTTTCAAATCGTAACCATACAAACCATGCAGGCAATCGCCAATCCATATCCGGTTTTTTGAATCGGTTTTTACGAAATTTATATTTTTAAGGAAATTAAACTTATTCAGCTTTTCAAAAGAGTCTTTCTTTTTATCGAAATAGTAAGTGCCCACAGATGATGAAAACCAGATACGATCTTCGCTGTCGAACATAAATTCTACCTGAATCCCATCTAAAATATCAGGTTGGTAACGCGCAAATTCTTTTGTGTTTGTGCTGTAAACGGCCACTCCTGCCGATGTTGAAATAAAAATACTATCGCCAACATGTAACAAGCTATAAATGTCGTTTGATGGAATTTCCGGATGATTAGCTGTGTTAATGTATTCAAACCGGTTATTCTGAAGGTTCAATATATTAATCCCCCGGTATAGGTTGCAATCCATAAACGATCAGGCGTTTCAAATAGCAAATCGTGTACATTATTAAACGACAAGCCATTGCTTTCATTTATTTCTCTTACAATCCGGTCATCTTCAAGGTCAATCTGGTTTACTCCCATATCTTCCATGCCCACCCAAATGCTACCGTTTTCGTCTTCAGTTATGCAACTCACCGCATTTCCACTTAAATGTTGTTCGCCGGTGCCGGCTTGCCACACCTGGAAGAAATCAGGCGTATTACTCCAAAAGTTTATTCCGCCAAAATAAGTTCCTAACCACATGTTTCCATCGCGGTCGCAAAAAATATCATAGATCGGATTGGTGTTTAGACCTTCCGGATTTCGAATATCGTGTTGATAATATTCAAAAGATTCGGTGTAAGGTGTCCAAACGCACAAACCATCTTCCGTGCCAATCCACACCCTCCCCTGTTGGTCTTCGTTTATTTTATGAACCAGGTTATGCAATAAGTGCCTGTTGCCTTTTTGATCGGCAGAAAATTTTCGCGATTGCCCGTTGGTAAGATTTATTTGATACAAACCATCGGCATAGTTTCCAATCCAAACAAAGTTATTGTTGTCGATATAAAAATTGGTTATTGCCTCAACTACTATACCTTGTGGAAGTTTGAACTGCCTTTGCTGCTCTCGCTCCAAATCAAAAATCAGCAATTGTCTATTATCACTAATGGCCATTAAACGTCCATTTTTCTCTTGTACATTAACCACATTGGTATTGTCGTCAAAAGAAGCGAAACCTACATACTCATCAAAACTTTCCAGTTTGTTTAAATTAGTATTGAAAAAGGAAATGGTATCTGATTTTAATACCCAATAACCATTTTTCGATTCACGTAACTCAAGAACGCCTCCCAGCTTATTTGCTGGTTGGTATCGCTCAAATATTTCTTTCTGAAAATTAAATGAATAAAAAATGTCATCCGTACTTTGCACCAGTAGCATAGAATCTGCTCGATGAAAATGATTCCATTTACTCCAGATATCAAAACTATTTCCCGCCTCATCAACCGCCTGAAATGTTTTAAAATACTTCCCATCGAAACGACACACCGAGCTCCGGGTTGCCAGCCAAATAAAACCAAACTGATCCTGGCTAATGCTCTTTATATACGATGATGGTAATCCGTCTTCATTGGTGTAGTGCGAAAAACTCATCTTCCCTCCGTTTGCAAAAGCAAAAGAGGAAAGAAACAACGTAATACAAACCAGACCTATTTTAAAGCAGCTTTTCATTAAAACATTTCACATTAACAGCAGTATACAAAAGTAATTTCAGAGTACATTTCAACTAGCACAAATGTCTTTAAAAGTTATACAAAAAGAAAAGCCAGCTTAGGCCAGCTTTTTCAATTCAATAAAATACGTTTTAAGCTACTTTACTGGTTGTATTCCTTCCAAAGTAGGTTTCACTTCAATAATATTACCGTTGGCATCAAACTCCAGTTTATCAATACACACCTCGCGGTTAAAACCTGCACGGTAACCCATGTCTTTTCCTTTTGGATAGGTAAACCGATGATACACCAAATACCACTCATCTTTTCCGGGAACCTGAATGGCCGAATTATGCCCGGTTGCCAGAATTCCTTTTTCAAGGTCTTTCTGAATTACGATATTATTTTCAGGGATGGAAAGTTCTCCCAACGACGTTGTGCTGGTAGCATAACGCACCTTGTAATTCGGACTGCGGGTATCGTCTTCGGCCCACATAAAATAATAGGTACCTTTGCGGTAAATCACGTACACTCCTTCGCGATAAGTATTGTCCGGTGTCATCACTTTCAGTGTATTCATTTTTAACGATACCATGTCGTCGTTCAACTCGGCACCTGCCAGGTAACCATTTCCCCAATACAGGTAACTTTTCCCGGTTTTTGGGTCGGTAAACACATCCGGATCAATTTCCTGCCCTCCTTTAACACCATCAGGTTTCCAATTGATTAGAGGTTCACCGCTATCAACAAACGGGCCTTCCGGATTATCGGCAACGGCAACACCAATTTTCTGCCGTCCACAGAAATAGAAAAAATATTTGTACTTGCTGTCTATTTTCTTCTCAATAATACAAGGCGCCCAGGCATTATGATCGGCCCAGCTTACATCTTCACGCAGGTTCAGAATGATGCCCTCATCTTTCCAGTCCACCAGATTTTCTGATGAGAAGGTTTTAAAGTAATAACCGCCCCAATTGTGAAACCCGTCGCTTGTTGGATAGATGTAGTATTTGCCTGTTTTTTCAGAATACAACACATCCGGATCGGCATAAAATCCATCCAACACAGGGTTATGATCTTCTGAAGCAACCGCACTGTAAGTCTGCTTGCCAACTCCTTCCATCTCGATGGTGTATTGAACCGCTCCGTCAGAAAAATCCTGTGGTCTGGTTGGCGTTACACTTACACCCGTAAATGTTTCGAATTGAGGATCAAAGGACGTAATATCAACGCCTTTTTTTACCGGGAAACGAATCGTTCTTTTCTCACTGTCGATATTTACATTTTGCTTTTTTAATCCGTCGGCAGTGGCTTCTACCAGCGGATCATCCATTTTCCCCCATTTCGCAATCAGTCGTTTTAATTCGGCTTTTGTGATGGGCAGCACAGTTCCGTGGCGCGGATGAAAATTCATTGAGATCGCTTCATCGATCACTGTAAAATGTTCCAGGTCTGCACTTTTTGTAAATTGGTATCTTCCCAACCCGTAAACATCGTACATCAGAATCCATTCGTCAGAATTATTCATTTTAAAAACGCCTGAACCTTCTACTCTCTCCGTTTCTTTGTCAACACGTTTCACGCTCGGGTATTCATAACCTTCCGTCAGTTTATCCGAAATGGCCAGTTTTATACCCGGCTCACCACTTTCCGATTTATGGAACATGTAAAATTTCCAATCTTTTTTTATGATATCACCGTCGATACAGGCATTGTTGGTTGGGCTGAACAACAATTGTTTTGGAGCGGCTTCCAAAGCGGTAAAATCCTCGTTAGTATAAGCATAGTAAATAATATCTGGTTCATCGTCCTGTTTCATCGAAAAGTAAATCATGTACTTCCCAACTTCCTCATCGTAAATGGTTTGCGGTGCCCAAACGCGCCAAACATCTCCAAACTCATCAGGGAAAGTCTCCGGAATATTCACCACCGACGATTGCCAGTTGATCAAATCCTCTGATTTAAGCAAAACCATAGCATAGTTTTTCCAGCCCATGTCGGGTACATACAAATCGGTAACCACCATATAAAAAGCACCGTCGGCACCGCGCAAAATATGCGGATCACGTACGCCACCGGTTGAGCTAATATCGTCGTTATCCAATACCGGCTGGTTGTTGTTTAAGGCCCGGTAGTTATATCCATCCTCGCTTACCGCAAAGCGAACAGCCTCCTCTCCCGGACCATTACCGGTAAAATAAGTAAACAGATAAGCTTCGTAATTCTCGGAAGTAGTACAAGCTGAAAAGAAAGCCAAAAAGAATAATGCTAACAGCTGTAATTTATTATTGTGTTTCATTCGATATTATTTTATCCTCATTATAAAGTTACCCCCTGTCGCTTCTTCGGCGCTCCTGTCCCCCAAAGGAGACAATCGGAACGAAGTTACGATAGAGGTTATAAGTTGTTGTATGTAAATTTTATTTTCTATTTCTCAATTTTTACACGGCACACATAAAAAGCATTTCCCTGAACTTTCAGTTTAAAGCCACTTTCGTCAGCCCAAACAGATGAATGAGCCGGCACCAATGTATTCGGTGCTTCCCGTGTATTAATTGCTTCAGGCTGGTTGCTATGTAAACCAGTTATTTTTACTTCAGCATTTTCGATCGAATGATTTAGCCCTTTTAAGTTGATGTCAATATCATGAATTACATCAGATGCATTTACAACTTTTACAATTACTTCTGAAGTGTTTTCATCGATTACCGCACTGGCATACAAGCTATCCTGCCCGGTAATATTTGCACCGTCGGCAGTAATAGTCAAAACATTGGTTCCGGTGTTGTGTGCATACATTTGCTGTACATAGTAATTGGGTGTGCGCACTACTTGCAGGTTATCAAACCAAATCATGTCGGGTTTCCACTGCCACGCATCGTAATGAGCAAAAAGAGGGGCATAAGTTGCCAACTGAACGATGTCGGCATTACGCTCTAAGCCAGTCATAAATGCGGCTTCAGAAATTGCTGCACGCAGGTTATTATCGCGTGTTTTGTGGTGCGAAGCAAATTCTCCGGCAAATACTTTTGGCCCGTTTCTGTCATAAGTATCGTAACGTGCTGCATTTGCCAAAAACCACTCCGGACTTCGGTAATAGTGTTCATCCACCAGGTCAACTTCAAGCTCTGTCATTTTTGGCCACAGGTAATCAAAATTCTCTCCGTCAGGTGCGGGCCCCGAAGTACCTATAATCTTTATCTCGGGATATTTTTCACGAAGCACTTCCATAAAAGGGATCAGGCGTTCCACATATCCTTCGCCCCACTGTTCGTTTCCAATAGCCAGGTATTTTAAATTGAATGGCTCGGGATGCCCCATTTCGGCACGTACTTTTCCCCATTCCGAGTCAACCGGTCCATTAGCAAATTCTATCAGGTGAACAGCATCATCGATGTAGGGTTGCAAATCACCAACCGGCACACATTCTTCACTTTCATATTGGCAAGCCAAACCACAGCTAATTACCGGAAGTGGCTCGGCGCCCAGATCTTCGCTCAGCAAAAAGTACTCATAAAATCCCATACCATACGATTGATAATAATCAGGGAAAAAGCGGTGCTTAAACGTATAGTTCCAACGGTTTTCATTCAGTGGGCGGTTTTCAACCGGGCCAACACTGTTTTTCCACTGGTAGCGGGTTTCAAGTGTATTTCCTTCGATAATACATCCACCGGGAAAACGGAACACACCTGGATTCAAATCATAGAGTGCTTCAGCAAGGTCTTTTCGCAAACCATTTTCGCGGTTACGCCACGTTTCAGTCGGAAATAGTGAAATATGATCCAGGTCAACTTTACCAGCCGATCTTAACACCACACGAACTTTACCTTTTGCATCGGTGGCATTCGATTTTATGATGCATTGGTATTTCTCCCAATTATTGCCCGAGACAAGGATTTTTCCTCTTCCTATAATATTATCATTTGAACTCACCAATTCAATTGCGAAATTCTTTTCGTCACCATCTAACGAGCGGGCGTAAAACGAAAAACGATAGGTATCATTCTTTTTTAGACCAATTCTTCTGAAACCTTCATTTTCCAATCCGGTACCACGTCGCAGACCTGTTTCGTTCAAACGTACGTAATTCGGATTTCGATCAAAACAAGGATCCTCATTTTTCACTTCCACATTTCCGAAAGGTAGCCACCCTACAAATGGCTGATGAAATTCGAACGAACGGTTCTTTATTAACTCGGCATAGAGTCCTCCATCGGCACCAAAATTTATGTCCTCGAAAAATACACCGTACATATCGGGCTGAACAGTTGCTCCGATGTTATTTACATCTACTTCAAAATTCTTTTGTGCAAATAAACTCTGGCTCCAAATGGCCAATAGAAAAATAATCGCTTTTAGTTTCATATTGTTATTGATTTTTGTAATCCCCTTTATCCTTAATGACGCAAAAACACAGTAAACAGACTACATTTAAACACACAAATTTTCAGAATTAATGGTCAAACCCCATGTTGCTTCAACAAATGTGTGAATAAATCATTGAAGCATCCTCTAATATTGCTGTACTTCTGCCTCCAATTAATCACAGCGAAAATATAAATATTCGATAGTCAATAATGACAGTTTTTCAGCAAAAAAGGTAACAAATTCAACGCTACAGATATTTTGAATGGAAAATCAGCTATTAAAAACCATCCATTATCTCATTGCTTTCCAAAGTATTCAGAATGCGAAATTCCCTGATTTTTTAAACGGCCTTACGTAAACTTTCCCAATCCGTCGATAAAATCGTCCGGTTCTTCTATTTCATTCGTTTAAAAGTGCTGCCCGCCATAGTTTTAAACCAGAATTAATAACGAAAAGCTATGAATGGAATAAAATCAATTATCTTTTTAATCGCAGTAAGTTTACTGACTTTAGTGTTTGCACAAAACGTTTCGGTAACCGAGCTCACCAAAGAATTAGGCATGTGAATGTCGGTTGGCGGTCGTTGACTCAACATCCTGATGCAGTTCCTTATAGAAGCTATTCTGCTAAGTATATTAGGCGGAATAATCGGAATAATTTTCGGCTCAGCACTCTCCTACCTGGCATCCTTCGTATTAGATATGCCCTTTGTGGTAGACACTCAAGCAGTAGGATCATCGTTCCTTGTTTGTAGCATAATCGGCATATTTTTCGGATGGTATCCTGCACGAAAAGCAGCCAACCTCGATCCAATTGATGCGATAAGACACGAATAAACAGATACCTAAATTCACGATTCTGTCGTGAATTTTGGTTTTAATTTTAACTTTGTTCAAAACCAATTGAAATGGAAAAACTTCGGGCAAGAAGAAACACTCTACCAATAATTATGCACCTGCTGGTGTGGCTCGTCTTAATTATTTTACCACAAATTATTATAAGCCGGTATTCAGGAAATAACAATTTTATTGCCTGGGGTTTTTATATCAATGCATCTATAATTGGAGTTATTTTTTACATCAATTATTTCTGGCTGGTTCCAAAGTTTTATATGAACAATAAAAAGGCATTATTCCTTCTGCTGGCAATAGTGGTCGTAATTTGCTTTTATTTTATTCTCGATTATTCTAACCACCTTTATCATCGCCCCGATCGCGACCGAAGAATTGTAGAAGAAATTCAGGAAGAAACACGTGAGTCACGTTTTCAGCGACCTCCTTTCAAACTAATGCAAATTTATGGCTACAGTTTACTCTCAATCGTAATTGTTGGCTTTTCAATTGGTTTGCGAGCCATTGAGCAATATACAGCCAGCGAGAAACGACAAAAGGAACTGGAGAAGGAAAAGCTGAACTCAGAACTGGCATTCCTGAAAAACCAGGTAAGTCCGCATTTCTTTTTTAATACACTGAACAACATTTATTCAATGGTGGCCATTAATACCGACGATGCACAGGCTTCCATTCTGAAACTATCTAAACTGATGCGCTACCTTTTGTACGAGTCGGAACATGGCGTAACCAAACTGTCGGACGAAATTGAATTTATGCGCAACTATATCGATTTGATGCAGTTGCGTGTATCGCAAAAAGTAGATATTCAAATCGATCTTCCGAGCAAGCAGAACGACCTAAAAATACCGCCACTGCTGTTTATTCCGTTTATCGAAAACGCCTTTAAACACGGTATTAGCTACCGCGAGAAATCTTTTATAAAAGTAAAAATGAAAACGTCGGACAACAAAGTATTTTTCTCGTGCGAAAACAGTGTAGCCAAAGAAAAAGCTGAAAAGCGGGATGAAAACCACTCGGGTATCGGCCTCGAAAATGTAAAGAAACGACTCAACTTGTTGTTTGCTGGGAAATACGATTTGAATATTGATTCTACACCTGAGATTTTTAGTGTAAAACTTGAAATAGACACAGCCAAATGATACGTACCATTGCCATCGACGACGAACCTCTTGCACTTCAATTGGTAACTTCTTACGTAAATAAAACACCAATATTGGAACTGGCAGGCGCTTTCGATAATCCGATTGATGCGATGGAATTTCTCGACCAAAATGAAGTAGATCTAATTTTTCTTGACATTGAAATGCCCGATTTAAATGGATTGGAGTTTACGCGAATTCTGACCAACAAACCCAAAATTATTTTTACAACGGCTTACGAAAAATATGCTTTGCAGGGTTTTAAACTCGACGCTATCGACTATCTGTTAAAACCATTCAGCTACGAAGAATTCTACACAGCAACAGAAAAAGCAAAAAAACAAATCGCTTACGAGCGAGCCGATAAAAAAGGCGACGAAGTAGATTCCAACCAAGAATTTCTGTTTCTAAAATCGGAATATAAAATCCGCCGTATCAACTTTAACGACATTATTTATATTGAGGGATTAAAAGACTACGTTAAAGTTTTTCTTCTCAACCAGGCAAAGCCAATCATGTCACTCAGCTCGTTAAAGGCACTCGAAGCCAAACTTCCAGAGGCCAAATTTATGCGAGTTCACCGCTCATTTATTGTTAACCTCGAAAAAATTGATACCATAGAACGCAGCCGAATTGTTTTCGGCAAAGTTTATATTCCGGTAAGCGATCAGTACAAAGAAGCTTTTAATCATTTTGTAAAAAACAACTTCCTTTAGGATTAACGCCTTACTCATTCTTTAATTTTCCTCACTCAAAACCACCTATTTGTCACTTATTTTGATTCCGTCTAAATAAAAATTATAATTTTGTCCTCAAATATCTATCCGGAGGATCAATGCAGGAACAAATTCAGAAAACCATAAAAATGTCGAAGCTGCTTTTCAACCATCCGCAGTTAATTCTTGTGCTTGAGCGGTTTGGAATAAAGCTTGGAGTTCGCGAAAAAACGGTTGAAGATATCTGTCGGGATTACGAAATTAGCCCCAAGGTATTTTTAATGGTGGCCAACCTTAACATCGACAGCTCTTTCCATCATGATTTGACTTTTAACGCACAGGAAATTAAGCAGATCGTGAATTACCTGATGAAATCGCATACCTATTACTCCGATGAGGTTTTTCCGGAGATTATACAGAACATTCACCTCATGAGCGAATACAGTCAGAAACCGGAGATGCAGCTGGTTGAAAGGTTTTTCAACGATTATAAAAATGAAGTTGACCAACATTTTGATTACGAAAACAATACGGTTTTTCCCTACATTTTAAACCTGATAGATGATAATGCGGCAGAAAATTATTCGGTTATTGATTACCGCGAACATCACGATGATATTCAGGAAAAACTCGATGATGTAAAAAAACTTTTGATCGAGCATCTTCCGCAAAAGGCAGACAATAAACTAAGACGTAAAATATTATTTGCGCTTTTCGATTTAGATGCGGATCTGCAAACACATTCAAAAATTGAAAATGAGATTTTAATTCCACAGGTGGAACAATTTGAAAAACAAGGTCTCAACTAATTGGAAACGCGCTGTAAAATACTAATTATAGAACCTTCCGTAATTATCCGCGAGGGAATTGCTGCCATTCTTCAAAGGATGAAAGACAGCATAGAACTGTCATATGCCGAAACGCTTGAAGAGGCCTTAAAGTTTGGGCAAAGCGATCTTTTTAAAATTGTAATCGTTAATCCGGTCACCCTAAACAATTCGAAAAAAAGCCTGAATAACATACTTACCTTATACAATAAATCCAACGTAATCGGTTTAATATCGAATCATTACGACCGAAATCTTTCTGATAATTTTGCTGATAATATTTTTATTACCGACCGGCACGAAACCATAACACAAATTATCTCGAAGCATTTTAATGCAGCGCCTACCTCAACAAACGACATTGACAACACATTAAGTGAACGGGAAATTGATGTACTAAAGTTGCTGGCAACCGGAAAATCGAATAAGGAAATAGCTGAACAACTGTTTATCAGTATTCACACCGTTATTTCGCATCGCAAAAACATTAGTAATAAAATTGGCGTGAAATCTACAGCCGCATTGGTTATTTATGCTGTGGCTAATGGCCTCATCGATGTTGATGGTTTTACGGAATAACTACCACACTATTTTCCCAGTCTTAAAAGAAGAAATAACAACGGCGCCACAATCATTAAAGAAACCAATGTTTTGCTCAGGTATTTCCCTTTTTCTTTTCGGAACAATCCCCAACCGATCACCCCGGCAATGATGAGGTAGAATGAGAAATCGATAAACACCGTTGATGCCAATTCGTTTTGCGATGAATTAACTGTTAATGAAGAGATAAATGCAAAAATCATAAATCATGTTGTTATAAAATTACAAGTGTAAAGTTGGGCGTTTTTTACCGGGATGACAATCGCGTAAACTAGGGATTTTGAATCGTTTGATCTCGCAAAAAATAATGAATAAAGACAATTAAGTCTTAATGAGCCAGCAGCTCAGCGCTTTTATCGCAACAATGGTAGCCGGCCTGCAGTGTTATGTGTTCAATGCTAAATTTATCATGAAGTAATTTTTCGGCTTTTGCTCGAACCTCCATCATTTCCAACATACTGATATTGTCTTTCATATTAATGTGTGCCTCGAGGTGAATCTGCCTGTCATCCAGTTTCCAAACATGAATATGATGAATATTATCGATCTCCTGAATTTTTTCAACTTCTTTCTTTATGCTTCCAAGATCGATATTGTGTGGCGTAGACTGCATTAAAATATCCACCGTCTCTTTTACTACACCCCAGGTATGATAGATAATATACACCCCAACCAAAACGGTAATTAGCGGATCGATCCAGAAAACCTCAAATTTCCAGATGGCAATACCTCCAACAATCACAGCTACCGACGAAAATGTATCACCTAACAAATGTAAATAAGCAGCCCGAACATTTAAATTGTGTCCTTTGTCTTTATTCAATACAACTACCGAGATCAGGTTGGCTAGCAAACCAAATGTGGCCACAATAAACATGATTTTTCCTTTTATGGGTTCCGGATTTACAAAACGTTCGTAGGCTTCAAAAAACAGGTACAAACAAATTCCAATCAGTACCACTCCGTTAAAAAGCGCGGCCAGAATTTCAACACGTTTATAACCAAAAGTCTTTTGTTCATCCGAAGGTCTGCGGCTTCGTTTACCCGCCAAAAAAGCAATAAAAATAGCCGACGAATCGCCCAGATTATGCAGTGCATCAGACAGTAACGACAAGCTATTCGAGATAATTCCACCAATTACCTGCACCACTGTAATGGAAAGATTTAAAACCGTTACCCACAGTAATTTTTTCCCACTTACTTCGTGATGATGATGGTGATGATGCCCATGATCGTGATGATGATCTGCCATTTCTAATCAGTTTTCAATAAATACAAATATGAGGGATTATAGTTTAACCTCAACTACTATTCGGTGAATATTTCCTGGTCCAGTTCAAAAGAAAAAAATTTAAACCAGTTGCAATATTACCTGAATTTTAGGTAAAGTTTAAGACATTAACAAGAAAGCAAAATCCCCATTAATAGGGATATTACAAGAAGTTTTTTAGCAGTACTTTTGCGAACAAATTGGTTTAGTAAGAGTTTATTTTAGAAAAAGGTAAAAGTTTATGGATTTAGAAAACACTTTCAAAACAGGACGATGGTGCAAAGCCATTGAAGTGAAAGATTTTGTAACTTTAAATATCACCCCGTACACCGGCGATCACAAATTTCTGGAAGGCCCGACAGCACGCACCAGCAAATTATGGGACATTTGTAAAGATGCCCTTAAAGAAGAGCGCCAGAACAATGGTTTACGCGATGTGGATGTAAATATAGTTTCGGGGATGACGGCTTTTGATGCCGGTTTCATCGACAAGGAAAGCGAAGTAATTGTTGGCTTACAAACCGACAAATTGCTAAAACGTGCCATGAAACCTTACGGAGGTTACAACGTTGTAAAAAAAGCTTTATCAGAACACGGCTTAAAACCCAATCCTGTCGTTCACGAGAGTTTTAGCAAATACACCAAAACCCACAACGATGGTGTTTTTGATGCTTACACCGACGAGATCAGGAAATTCCGCTCGCTGGGATTTCTTACCGGGTTACCCGATAATTATGCCCGCGGGCGTATTATTGGCGACTACCGCCGGGTAGCATTATACGGTATCAACCGTTTGATTGAAGGGAAAAAAGAGGACCTGCAAAAGATCACCGGTCCGATGACTGATGCTACCATTCGTTTGCGTGAAGAAGTATCGGAGCAACTCCGCGCTTTGAGCGACATGATCGAAATGGGTAAAATTTACGGTTTAGATCTTTCGCGCCCGGCACAAAATGGACAGGAAGCCGTTCAGTGGACTTACATGGCTTACCTTGCTGCGGTTAAAGAACAAGACGGTGCTGCTATGTCGTTAGGTAGTGTTTCGTCTTTCCTCGATATTTTTATCGAAAAGGATATTCAAGACGGCAAAATTACCGAAAGCGATGCACAGGAATACATCGACCAGTTTGTTATGAAACTGCGTATGGTTCGTCACCTTCGCATGGAAGCATACGACCAGATCTTCGCCGGCGACCCAACCTGGGTAACCGAAAGTATTGGTGGTTTGCTTATCGACGGACGAAGCAAAGTAACCAAAACATCGTTCCGTTTCCTGAATACACTTTACAATCTGGGGCCATCGCCTGAGCCAAATATTACTATTCTTTGGTCGAAAAACCTGCCAAAAGGGTTTAAAGATTATTGCGCCAAAGTATCTATCGAAACCTCATCAATTCAGTACGAAAATGATGATTTGATGCGTACCAGCTCAAACTGCGACGACTACGGAATTGCATGTTGTGTATCGATGCAGGAATTGGGAAAACACATCCAGTTTTTTGGTGCACGTACCAACCTGGCAAAAACACTGCTTTTGGCAATTAACAGCGGACGCTGCGAAAACACAGGAACACAAATGGTTGATGGAATTCCATTCATTGAAGAGGAATACCTGGATTACGCCAAAGTAATCGACAACTTCAAAATAGCCATGAAAGAAGTGGCGCGTGTGTATAACGAGGCGATGAACATCATCCACTTTATGCACGACAAATATTACTACGAAAAAGCTCAAATGGCACTTATCGATACCAATCCGAAAATTAATATCGCTTACGGTATTGCAGGATTATCGATTGTTGCCGATTCGCTTTCGGCTATTAAACACGCCAAAGTAAAACCGATTCGCGATGAAAACGGCCTGACTGTTGATTTCCAGATCGAAGGCGATTTCCCGAAATATGGTAACGACGACGACCGTGTTGACCACATTGCACGTGATGTAGTGGAGCATTTTAACATGGAGCTGGAAAAACTTCCGGTGTACAAAAATGCTATGCCAACCATGTCGGTATTAACGATTACTTCGAATGTGGTTTACGGAAAGAAAACCGGAGCTACTCCCGACGGACGTGCCAAAGGAGTTGCTTTTGCACCCGGAGCCAATCCGATGCACGGACGCGATACACACGGGGTAATTGCGTCGCTGAACTCGGTGGCCAAAATCGATTATAAAGATTCGAAAGACGGTATTTCAAATACACTTTCTGTTGTTCCAAAATCGTTGGGAGCAACTCCTGAAATGCGTATTGAAAACCTGGTTCGTACACTCGATGGTTATTTCGGTTGCAATGCACAGCACTTAAACGTAAATGTGCTCGACCGCGACACGCTGCTTCATGCCATGGAGCATCCTGAAGACCACCCGCAGTTAACAATTCGGGTATCGGGCTACGCTGTAAATTTTGTTCGTTTAACACGCGAACAGCAGCAGGAAGTACTTACGCGTTCGTTCCACGAAACAATGTAATTATTCATTAAATACTACACAAGCATGCCGACCGGTTTAAACTGGTTGGCATGTTTTTGTGTTAAATAGTATGTCTCCAACTAAAAATAATTTAATCGTCCATTCCATCGAATCGTTTGGTACACACGATGGCCCGGGAATTCGTTTGGTCGTGTTTCTACAGGGCTGCAACCTACAGTGTAAATACTGTCAGAATGCAGATACCATTGCCTTAAAAGGCGGAACTGTAACCGAAATCGAGAGCCTGATAAAACGTGCCATAAATATGAAAACTTACTTTGGCGATGATGGCGGAGTTACCGTTTCGGGCGGAGAACCTATGTTGCAAAGCAAGGCGCTTATTCCCTTTTTTGAAGCATTAAAGACGGAAGGTATTCACACAAATATTGATACCAATGGATTGATCCGAACACCGGAAGCCAAACATCTGATTTCGGAACTGGCCGACCTGGTAATGTTTGATGTTAAAGCCACAACAGAGGAGGGATTCAAATCGATTACAGGCGCAAAAGGACTTGGTCGATTGTTGGAGAATATTCAACTTCGCGAGCAAAGTAAAAAACCATACTGGCTGCGTTATGTGCTGGTTCCTGATTACACCGACAGCGATGAATCGTTAAGTTGGTTGATTGAAACTTTCTCCGGAAATAAATACCTGGAAAAATTTGAAATACTCCCCTATCACAAGCTGGGCATTTACAAATGGGAGTCATTGGGAATGGACTATCAATTTAAGGATGTTAGCGAGAACACTCCCGAACAGATCGACCGTGCTTTTGAAATGCTGAAACCGCATTTTAAAGCGGTAATTGTGAAATAATGAGGAAGGCAAAAGGTTAAAGTAAAAAGGCAAAAGCGATGCAACTATTGATTGATAAGTTTCAAATATCGAGCATCTGGTATCAAGAATCCAGCATCCAGTATCTAGTATCATAAAGAAAGTACAATGAGTTTATATTTACCTAAAGAAATCATTAACGAGGCCGGGAAACTGGCCATTGCAAAAGACAGTTATTCAGCAAAAAAAATATTGACACTGGCATTTTTAGCCGGTGCTTACATTGCTTTTGGTGGTTTGCTGGCCATTTTGGTTGGTGGCGGAGTTCCGGGAATAGGTGCTGAGAACCCGGGAATTCCGAAGTTTCTTATGGGAGCCATGTTCCCTGTTGGGCTGATGATAGTTGTGATGGCCGGAGCAGAACTTTTTACCGGCAACAACGCCTATTTTATGCCTAATGTATTGGGGGGCAAACAACGCTGGACAGCTCCGCTTCGTAACTGGTCATTGGTTTATCTGGGCAATTTGATTGGGGCTGTGTTTGTTGCTTATTTTCTGGTTCACCTCACGCATTTGGTAAATGTTGAGCCCTGGATTAATACCGTTGAGAAGATTGCGGTTGGGAAAACTTCTAATCCGTTTTTCACCACCTTTTTAAAAGGTATCGGTGCCAACTGGCTGGTTTGTTTGGCGCTTTGGATGGGTATGTCGGCACAACACACCAGCGGAAAGATTTTAGGCATCTGGTGGCCGGTTATGGCCTTTGTTACCATGGGTTTTGAGCACAGTATTGCCAACATGTTTTTTATCCCGCTGGCAATTTTTGAAGGAGCTGATATTACCTGGGCAACATTTATAGTAAAAAACCTGATTCCGGCAACGCTTGGAAATATTGTTGGAGGCGGCTTTTTTGTAGGAACATTGTATTGGTATGCGTATGCCAAAGAGAACTAAATGATTAGCTATGCCCTCACTCAGCGAGAGGGCATCACTACTAATTACAAAAGAGTATCTACAATTCCGTCTTTAGGTTGTTGAAGCATGCGGACCGGAATACTGCTTTTTATTACTTCCTTCAAAGCATTTACCTGCCGCTCTTTGGCAAAACGCTTGGCTGTTATCAGGCTAATTTCGCGAACCGGCTGATTCGGCACGATTTCTTTTATCAGCTCTTCCTGATCTGCCGGAATATTTATGGTGGCCAACTCAGGAATAAAAGTCAAGCCACTTTTGTATTCAACAATACGCCGTAACGATTCGATGGAGTTACTGTGATATACCAATTGTTGTTTATTTTTCTTTTGCGGATTCAACTGACAAATCGAATTCACCTGATTCTGAAAACAATTCCCCTCTTCCAGATACCAAATATCGCCCTCTTTAACAGATTTTATATCGATGGAGTTCTGATCGAATAAACGATGCTCTTCAGACAAATAAGCAAAAAAACGTTCGTAAAATAGTGGTGTTATGGCAATATTTGTTGCCGAAATCGGTGTGGAAATGATGCCGCAATCAATATCGCCCATTTTTATTTTATCTATAATCTCCTCAGTTTTAAACTCATAAATTTCCAGCTGCAAAGCCGGATAAGTTTTCTCCAACTGATGAATAAAAAGTGGCACCACATAAGGCGCCAGTGTTGGAATTATTCCTACTCTCAGATTCCCGCTCACCTCCTCGCTAATATTAATCGAAATTTGTTTCAGCGCCTCAATCTGTTTTAAAATCTCCAGCGACTTTTCGTAAAACAGCTTTCCCTCCTCGGTAAACTGAAATGGCCGCTTTGAGCGGTCGATCAATTTAAATTCCAGTTCCTCTTCCAGTTTCTGTATTTGCAAACTTAATGCGGGTTGTGTTACTCCCAGCCGATCGGCAGCCACCGAAAATGAACCACATACATACAATTCTTTCAAATATTCGAGTTGTGCAATATTCATATTATAAGCATTTATTATAGTTCCATAAATATAATAAATACCACTAATAGTACCTTTGAAGTGTTGAAAGAATAGAGAAAAATTAATTAATTAAAATACACATAGTATGAAAGCAAAAAATCAAATTACAGTAGAGAAATTAAATCAGTTGTTGGCAGATTATCAGATTCATTATCAGAACCTACGCGGTTTGCACTGGAACATTAAAGGACAATTGTTCTTTGCATTGCATGCGCGATTTGAAGAGTATTATAACCAGGCAGCTGATGTTGTAGATGAAATTGCCGAGCGCATTCTAATGCTGGGAGGTCAGCCACTGCATACTTTCGAGGATTACACCAAAACAGCAAAATTGGATGTGGTAGCCAATGTTTCGAAAGCCAAGCCGGCTGTAGAAAGTGTTTTGAAAAGCCAGCGTTATTTTCTGAAAAGCTTTAACGAAATTCTGGAAGTTGCCGGAGAAAATAACGATGAAGGTACCGCCGCCATAATGAGCGACTGGATTGGGCATACTGAAAAAGAAATCTGGATGCTGGAATCATTCCTTGCATAATGTATGCAAGAGAAAACCAAACAAAAAGCCTCGCAAAACTGCGAGGCATTTTTATATGTTTTTCCGTCTCAATTCTTAATCATCAATCGTTTGAAATACCAGCTGGCGAAATTTCCAACCGGTAACATCGCTAACCGGACCTTGTGTTTGTTTCATGATTATACCGATTACGTTTTCTTCAGGGTCGGCAAAATACTGGGTATTAAAATAACCGCCCCAACGAAAAGTTCCTGCGCTTCCTAATCCTCCTTTGTCTTCGCCTTTTTCAGTTAACAGTTCGAAGGCCAACCCGAATTTTGTATCAGAGTCGCCCCAAACTTCGCCAATCTGATTCGATAAAATTAGATCTACTGTAGTACGACTCAACAAACGAACTCCATCATATTCTCCACCATTCAAGTACATCTGCAGAAATATAGCATAGTCTTTCGCGGTGCTTGACAACCCGGCACCTCCCGAAAAAAATGTTTTGGCACCTTTTACCGGATAATCGGTATTGTAAAAAGTTACCGGGTATTTTTGCCATTCGCCATTCACCATATGTTGAACTTCAACCACACGATCAATATTTTTTTCGGGCTGATAAAACCAGGTGTCTTCCATTCCAAGCGGGTCGAAAATATGTGTTTTCAGGTACTTATCGAAGGGCATTCCTGAAACAATTTCAATAAAATAGCCCAATACATCGAGTCCTTCACTGTAAGTAAATTGCGTCCCTGGTTCGTGATGCAAAGGCATTTTTGCCAGCTTTTTCACACTTTCTTCAATGGTAATATTTTTGGTAGTAAACAGATCGGTAACACCGGCTTTTTTGTATAACATTTGAAAGCGCTCATCGCCGTCGATAACACCGTAACCAATGCCCGAAGTATGCGACAACAGATTTCTGATTGTAATTTCATTTTTAACAGGAACGCCTGTCCATGTGGTATCGCTGTATCTAAAATTGGTAAGAACCTGCTGATTTTTGAACTCCGGAATGTATTTCGAAATAGGATCGTCCAACTGAAATTTTCCTTCTTCCCAAAGCATCATTACGGCTGTTGAAGTAATCGCTTTTGATTGTGAAGCAATACGGAAAATAGCATCGCGTTCCATTTTATCGCCGGCTTGGTTGGCAACTCCGTATGCTTTCCAGTGAACGATTTTTCCGTTCCTTGCAACCAGCGAAACAATTCCCGGAAGATTTCCCTTGGCAACTTCCTCTTCACACATTTTATCGATACGTGCTAAACGTTCAACGGAAATACCGGCACTTTCCGGTGGCATCTCGGTCAATGTGTGTGATTTTACAATTGAACTGGTTTGGGCATTGGAAAAGCCCAACAGAAAAGCACATAGGACAAAGAGCAGTGTTAACTTCCTCATTTGGTTTGATTTATACGTTTATGATTTTGATTCTTTTTAACTAACTGAACTATTCGGTTCTTTTTATTAGCCCAAAGATAAAAATTAGATCAACCAAAAAGAATAACTTATTGTAATAAAAACAGAAAGAAGCCGTAGCTCCTTTCTGAATTCTATATTCCATTCTTTCATTTAAACTCTACTTAGTCACAAAATATTGTAAAGTTGGAAGCTAACAAGGAATCCGTTTCACTTATGGAAAGTATTTACAAATTTCTTTATTCTTCCAATATTCTTTCTCCGGTGGCATCAAACATGCCAATCAAACTTCCTTTCAGATTATTTTCATCTACTTTATCCAAACTTATATTAATATCGTATCCCATTGTAGAGTAATACACAGTAACTGAAGTTTCTTTCTCAGAAACCTGACTAAACTTTGACGCCTCAATTCCTTCCGCGCGCATTTCTCCAACAAGCTTCCCATCTAATCGCTCCAGATGCATCACCATTTCGGCATCGCCACTCGGTGTACCTTTCACAACTACTTTCCAGTCGCCGACAAAATAATCAGATTTTGTATCCTGTGCCATTGTTGTAAAGGTAATGGCGAGAAAAAATAGAGATGCTAGAATCAGTTTTAGGTTTTTCATAATTTTAGGTTTTATTTAAACAACTTTGGCGCAAAAGTATTCAGGTAAATCCGCCAGTTCGACCAGGTATGGCCACCCGTAGTTACATAAAAAGTGTGTTCTAAACCAGTATCTGTTAGCATTTTATTGAGCGTTTTGGCTGATTCAAAAAGAAAATCAGAATCACCACAAGCCAAAAAGTATAGTTTGTAACCTTCTTTTTTAAGTGCTTTAAACTGTGTCTCATAATTCTTCATCATTTCCTCCTGGTCGGCTTCACTGCCTCCAAATCTCATTCCGCCAATTCCCATACTCAACGGGCAGATGTAATCGAAAAACCCCGGATACATCAACGTTGCAGAGATCGTATGTCCGCCACCCATTGAAAGACCAGCAATGGCACGGTGAGCCGGATCAGAAATCACACGATAGTTCTTTTCAATATAAGGAACAATGTCTTTCACAATACTATTTACATAGAGGTCTCTGTTTGCAGGATCTCTGTAATCGTATTCTGCTACCGGCAATTGAGTGGTAATAGCTGCCTTTTGATTCGGATTTCCGTTTGGCATTACACAAATCATAGGCTCGGCAAGTCCTTTTTCAATCAAGTTGTCCAAAATCTGACGGGTACGCCCCATCGAACTCCATGCATCTTCATCGCCTCCGGCACCGTGTAACAAGTATAATACCGGGTAACTTTTGTCACCAGCTTCGTAACCATACGGAGTATAAACGAACATTCTACGGTTAAGTCCAATAGTGGGAGAATCGTACCAAACCTGATGTATATTTCCTCGTTTTTCGGCTTCAAAATAATTCTCAGTCAGTTCACCGGGAACCAGTAAAACACTTAAATAGCGTGTACCGTCGCGCTGCATAAAAGTATTGTTCGGATCGTTAATACTTGTTCCGTCAACAATAAAATTATAGGTATAAAGTTCTGGCTCAGGAATAGGCAAGGTAATCGACCACAGTCCCTTTTCATCTTTTGTAAGATTGAGACTCCCGGGCACGTCCATCTCGCCAAATGAAGTTGTCATTTTTACAGTTGGCGCAAAACCACCTGTAATTTTTACCGAGTCGGCATTAGGAGCCATAAAGCGAAATGTTACTTCGGTTTCAGTAATTTCGGGAGAAATGATAGGTGCTTGCCCCATAAAATTAGAAAGTTCCTGGGCATACGATATCGAAAAGCAAGCCAAAATTGCGATGGCTAGAAAAAGTCTTTTTATGTTCATTAGAATATATTTATTGGTTTTAAATTTGGAAACAGTTTCGTTAGGTTCTTCATTCGTTAAAGCTGCAACAATTGCAAAAACCATTAATTAACAGGCTGTTGCAACTGGTTTGTAAAGATAATTGTTATTTAAAAAGCAATGGAGCAAATTCCGACAAGTAAATACGCCAGTTTCGCCAAATGTGGCCACCGTCGGTTTCCATGTAAGTATATTTCATTCCCATGCTATCAAGCTTTGCCCTGTATTCTTTATTTGCATTATACAGAAAGTCGGTTTTACCAATACCTATCCAGTAGAGTTTAAAACCATTATCCATTTGTTTTTTTAACGTGCCGTCAATGTCATCGTAAACTTTGTTGGTTGCATCTTCACGAGGCATTAATGCGGCAGAAAATAAGCCCACATAATCAAAAGTGTTAGGATAATAACGTGAAATATGGAACGAGTGGAAGCCTCCCATTGAAAGTCCGGCAATGGCACGATTGGCTTTATCGGCTTTAACACGGTAGTTGTTTTCTATAAATTTTACGATGTCCATAAAATTGGCTTCGTATGTGCCGTCCATGGTTTTGGGAACCATAAATTGTGGTTTATAAAAGCCTTCGTTGCCTTCTCCCGGCGCCGCATCCTGAACAACGTTACCATTTGGCATTACTATGATCATGGGCTTGGCCTTTCCCTGTGCAATCAGATTATCCATAATCTGGGCTGTTCTACCCAGAGCGATCCAGGCTTCCTCGTCACCACCAGCTCCGTGTAACAGGTAAAAAACAGGATATTTTTCAGAAGAAGATTCGTAACCAGGAGGCGTATAAATGGTCAGTCGGCGATCCATTCCCAATCCCGGCGAATCGTACCAGCGACGTGTTACCGATCCGTGTGAGACATCGTTCACTTTGTAGAGATCGGCAAGGCCTCCTCCAACAATGAAAATATTGGTTACCGACGCTACATCACGAATCAGGAAAGGATTAGTCGGGTCAGTTGTCGTAAAACCATCGATAACAAAAGAATAACTGTATAATTCGGGCTTCAATGGTTCTGATGTGAAAGACCACACTCCTTTTTCATCCTGTGTCATTTCGGCCTTTCCCGGTGCTTCCATTTCCCCCATAGGAGATTGAACTTTTTCGGTTGGCAGAAAGTCGCCGGTTACTAACACCGATTCCGCATGTGGTGCCAGCACCCGGAATGTTACTGAGTTGTCGTCATTTATTTCCGGAGAAACAATTTGTTGTCCGCCAAACAGGGCTTGTTGTGCAAATAATGATACTCCAGTTGATAAAAGGAACATCACAAGCAGAATAAATCGTCTTTTCATAATTTGATCTTAATTGAATTTTAATCTTATCTATTACTAATTTTGCTAAACCAAATGAGATTTTGACTACAATTAAGCCAATATGTTTGAATGACACATAAGAAATAGTAAAATATTTTAGGATTAATTTTAGAACAACGATAAAACAAGACACTTACTAACTGAAAAACAAACTCTTATACCAACTAGAAAACTATTTGTTAGAGATTGTTATGTGCCATTCAAAACCACCAACACCTTAATCCTCCCTTCCTACAAACCTCAGTTGGGAACATTTTATACATCACATTTTAACATTTCATACTTCACTACTAACAAATTGCCCACCTATCTCACACATTTTAGTAATCATCACACAATTCCTTCACATAATTTTACACCAACTTAATCAACACCAAAAAACGAAGATGAATGAACTGGTCTATTCCAAAAGTGGAAACTCATTACACTTTGCACAATAAGAATAAAGTTTAGTAAGATAAAAATTAGTTAGTTAGTTAGTTAGTTAGTTAGTTAGTTAGTTAAATGTTTTCTACAGATTTAAGTTATTTCGGGCAGGTTACACAGGCCTGCCCGGAGCTTAAATCCTCGAAAATTCAAACTGGCTTCAGAGCGTAAATACTTATAACCGTAAGTGTTTCACACAAATAATCCATAAATTGAGTACAAAACAAATATCTATACAAAATGAAGCAACTATTTTTATTTCTGTTAATCGGGATTTTGGCTGTTTCCTGTTCGCAAAAGAATTGGGAAAAAACCCAGGATGCTGTTATTGTTTACCCACAGCAAGCCGGCAAGCAAGAGGCGCAGGCCATTAAAATTACGCCGGTACACGACGAGATCATTAAAGTGTCGGCAAGCGCAAGCAAATCTTTCAGCACAAAAGAAAGTCTTATAACTATTCCTCAGAAGGAAGCTGTTTCGTTTCAGGTAGAAGAAGACGGCGAAAATCTAATCATTTCAACAGCAAAAACAAAAGTTGAAGTTTCAACCGTAACCGGGGAAGTTCTGTTTATGGATGAGAATGGCAATCCTATTCTTCAGGAAAAAGAAAACGGTGGAAAATCGTTCGAACCAATCGAAGTTGATGGTGTAAGTGCCTGGTCAACCCGTCAGGTTTTCGAATCGTCAGACGATGAAGCTTTGTACGGACTTGGACAACATCAGGCCGATGAAATAAACTACAAAGGAAAAAACGAGGAGCTTTTTCAGTACAACACAAAAGTGTCGGTACCCTTTATTGTTTCAACAAACAACTACGGACTGCTTTGGGACAACTACTCGCTTTCGCGTTTTGGCGATCCTCGCCCTTATGGACAGATCGATCAGTTTAAACTTTACGATGCCGAAGGAAACGAAGGCGGCTTAACAGCCACTTACATCGACAATAACGAGAACGACCATATTTATACAATCCGCACAGAATCAACAATTGATTACGAAAACCTGGAAACCATTGAAAATTTCCCTGAAGGTTTTGATTTTAACCACGCCCGCATTGTGTGGGAAGGAGATATTGAGCCGAAGGAAAGTGGCATTTTTCGTTTTCTGTTGTATTACGCAGGATACACTAAAATTTGGGTGAATGGCGAACTGATGGCTGACAAATGGCGTACGGCATGGAACCCATCGGTAGCTAAATTTCAGTACGATATGAAAGCCGGCGAAAAGTACCACGTAAAACTCGACTGGATTCCTGATGGTGGTGTTTCGTACATCGGATTGAAAGCGCTATCGCCTGTTGAGCCTGATGTGCAGGACAACATTTCGTTCTACTCGGAAATGGGCGACCAAATCGACTATTTCTTTATGAAAGGAAACAGTATGGACGATGTGATCAGCCGCTACCGCACACTTACCGGAAAAGCCCAGGTGATGCCAAAATGGGCAATGGGTTTCTGGCAAAGTCGCGAGCGCTACAAAACACAGGAAGAACTGGAAAGTACTTTGAAGGAATTCAGAGAAAGAGAAATTCCTATCGATAATATTGTGCAAGACTGGTCGTACTGGGAAGTTGACAAATGGGGTAGCCACGAGTTCGACAAAGCACGTTTCCCTGATGCCAAAGGAATGATAGACATGGTGCACGATAACAACGCCCGAATATTGATATCGGTTTGGCCAAAATTTTATTTGGGAACTGAACATTACAACGAATTCGACAAAAATGGCTGGATGTATAAACAAGCCATTAAAGACAGTATTCGCGACTGGATTTACCCGGGGTACATTGGTTCGTTCTACGATGCCTACGATCCGGGAGCCAGAGAACTCTTCTGGGAACAGATTAACGAGCACTTATATTCGCTGGGAATTGACTCGTGGTGGTTGGATGCTACCGAGCCGGACATCCTTTCAAATGCAAGCATAGACTACAGAAAAGACTTGATGAATCCGACGGCTTTGGGATCATCAACGCAATATTTTAACGCATTTGCACTGATGAACGCCAAAGGAATTTACGAAGGTCAGCGCGAAGAAAATCCGAAAGACCGCGTGTTTATTCTTACCCGATCGGGTTTTGCAGGAATGCAACGTTACGGAACCACCACGTGGAGTGGCGATATTGGCACCACCTGGAAAGACATGAAAGCACAGATTTCGGCTGGTATCAACTTCTCGATGTCGGGACTCCCCTACTGGACAATGGACATTGGCGGTTTCTGTGTGCAAAAGAAATTTGAGCGTGCCACCGAAGGCAGCGAAGCCATGAAAGAATGGCGCGAATTAAATACACGCTGGTACCAGTTTGGAGCTTTTGTTCCACTTTTCAGAGTTCATGGGCAGTATCCGTACCGCGAGGTATACAACATTGCACCCGAAAACCATCCGGCATACAAATCGATGTTATATTACAACAAACTGCGCTACCGTTTAATGCCCTACATTTACAGTTTAACGGGTGCGGTTTATCACGATGATTACACGATTATGCGCGGTTTGGCAATGGATTTTTCCGACGACCGCCGGGTGCTGAATATTGGCGACCAGTTTATGTTTGGCCAGTCGTTGCTGGTTTGCCCGGTATACGAATACAACGCCACAAAACGCGATGTTTACTTTCCGAACAATGGAGGTTGGTATAATTTATACACAGGCGAATTCCTTGCCGGTGGCCAAAAGTTAAGCGTGGAAGCACCATACGAAAGAATGCCGCTATTTGTACGCGAAGGTTCTATCATTCCTGTTGGACCTGAAATTCAGTACACCGACGAGAAAAAAGGTGCACCGATCGATATTTACGTGTACACCGGAAAAGATGCTTCGTTTAAATTATACGAAGACGAAGGAACAACTTACGCTTATGAAGGTGGCGAATTCAGTACTATCG
Source organism: Draconibacterium halophilum (assembly GCF_010448835.1). Classification (NCBI taxonomy): domain Bacteria; kingdom Pseudomonadati; phylum Bacteroidota; class Bacteroidia; order Marinilabiliales; family Prolixibacteraceae; genus Draconibacterium; species Draconibacterium halophilum. The sequence continues at coordinate 1,970,181 of NZ_CP048409.1, read as the reverse complement.
AATTTACTTATTCAGAAAGTGAAAACAGCCTGCATATTGGAGCACGCAACGGCGAATATCCGGAAATGGTTAAAAACCGCGAATTCCGAATCATTAAAGTTTCGCGCGAACAACCGGTAGCTATGCTTGGAAAAGCAAGTAATGTAAAAACAGTAAACTACACAGGAGAAGAAATTATCGTAGAACTATAAGCCTGAGTTCGACTTTAGAAAAACTCAGGTTTTAAGCAAACAAGTTTAGTTGATTTGAATTACGGGGAACAGAAATGCCATTCTGTTTCCCGTTTTTATTTTTATGCTTACATTCGCAAGAGTCTGAAATCAGACTCTTTATATGAACGATTGTAACCTGAAATGAAGTCCTTACTGCATAAACTCTTGCTGTTTTTATTCGTTGTTGCCCATGTATTATTACCTGCATTAAGCACACAGGCTACTTCCATTCCCGGGAACGAGCCTTATAAGTTTATGCACCTTAACATTAACAACGGCTTATCAAATAACGAAATAAGGGCAATATTAAAAGACCAACAAGGTTTTATGTGGTTCGGAACGGCGCAGGGTTTAAACCGCTACGATGGCTCCGGATTTAAGACTTTTCTACACGATTTTAACGACAGTACCTCGATACCATTTAACGGAATTGAATATTTATTTGAAGACATTGACGGCCGTTTGTGGATTCGTTCCTATGCCGAATTTACTATTTACGATCCCGTACTCGAACGCTTTTCAGCACCGGGAAGAAATTACCGGAACACCGGCATTCCAATCGCCGGGCTGCAATCGTTTTTTATCGACAGCAAAAAAAACACCTGGCTGTTGAATTCCAACTATGGTTTATACAAGTTCAACTCTGCAAACCAAACGGTTGATTCCATTCAATTTGTATCAAAAGTTAAAAGGCCAAATTATGATAATTCCTTAAGCGATATTGCAGAAGATAGTAAGGGCATGATTTGGGTTATTTCGAGAGCCGGCGAGCTGTTGCAAATCAATCCGGAAACCAAACAAACCGAGCAGACATTTTTTCTGGGCGATGAAGTGATGAGTGAAGCTAATAACTTCCAGTTTTTTATCGATGCCGACGACGACATCTGGATTTATTCGCCCGGTATACCTTATGGCGTGTTCCTTTTTGATCATCAATCCAAACAAATAAGCAGATACACACAGTCGTCATCTCCATTTAAACTCTCCACCAATTTGGTTTCGTCGGTTATTGAAGAAGATAACAGATCCATATGGATTGGTACTGATCACGGCGGGATCAACATCCTAAACAAGCAGAAAAAAACCATAAGCGTTCTACAAAACAATATTGAGAGTCCGTTCGGAATTGCCCAAAACAGTATAACCTGCCTGTATCGCGATAATGAAAATATTATTTGGGCCGGAACCTATAAAAAAGGCATTAGCTACTACCACAAAAACCTTATTCCTTTTAACCACTACAGGTACTCGGCCGAGGTGCCAAACAGCTTGCCGTACAACGATGTTAACTGCTTTGTTGAAGACAACCGGGAAAATCTGTGGATTGGCACAAATGGTGGTGGATTAGTTTATTTTAACCGCAGCAATAACACCTTTAAAACTTACCTCCATGATGCTGACGATCCTAACTCTATTAGTGCAAACGTAATTGTTGCTTTGCATATCGACAGTAAAGGAACACTGTGGGCCGGAACTTACCAGGGCGGTTTAAACCGTTTCAATGGAGCAACATTTAAACACTATCTGCACGATCCGGATAACTCCGGTTCCTTGTCGGACAACCGGGTTTGGTCGGTCTTTGAAGACTCGAAACAAAACCTGTGGATCGGGACGTTAAATGGCGGATTGAATCTTTTTGACCGCTCGGAAGAACAGTTTATTCATTACACTGCATACGATATAAATTCGGTAGGCTCCAATTTTATCATGTCGATAATGGAGGACAGCGAGCAAAACCTGTGGCTGGGAACTTCCAACGGCCTTGATGTATTAAACCTGAATACCAAACGTTTTACGCATTACGATGCCGATCCGAAAACGCCCGGACAGTTAAGCAACAACAGTGTAAACGACATCCACGAAGATGAACGGGGTTTAATCTGGGCGGCAACTATGCAGGGGCTAAACATCTTAAATAAAACACAAGGCACTTTTAAAGTTTTAACAGAAGCCGACGGGCTAGCCAATTCCAATATAAAAACCATTCAGGAAGACCAAAACGGAAACATTTGGATTGCTACCTTAAAAGGAATATCAAAAATCAGCGTAAAAAACTATTCGCATCAGCTGCCAGTTGGAAACCTGGAGGTTGATATCGAGAATTTTGGATTGCAGGATGGCCTGCAGGGAAACGAATTTAACCAAAAGTCAGCCTACCGAACACGCTCCGGAGAGCTGATTTTCGGCGGTGCAAACGGGTTCAATTTATTTAAACCCGAAGATATTGTGGTTCAAACGCCAAACGAAAAAATCGTGCTTACCAACTTTAAGGTATTCAATCAAAATATTAAAGTTAACGAGCCTTTCCGAAAGAGGATTATTCTGGATAAATCGATTACCTACAGCAAGCAAATTTCACTGAAACATAAAGAGAATGTGTTCTCGGTTGAGTTTGCTGCAATCGGCTATTTTCATCCCGAAAAAAACAATTTTCAATACCAGCTGAGTGGCTTTAACAACGAATGGATGGAAGTTAACCGCGGAATGCACGAACTTACATTCACCAACCTGAATCCCGGAGATTACCGGCTGCGCATCAGGGTAAGTAACGATAATTCCAACTGGCGCGAAATGAATCCGCCTTTAAGCATCAAAATTCTTCCGCCATTTTGGGAAACCGGCTACGCCTATATACTTTATATTTTGGTTATTGCCGGCTTGTTATTTATAAGCTGGAGGATTTTGGCCGAACGTCAGCGATTGAAATTTGAAGCCGAACAGGAACACCGTGAGGCTGAACGTATTCACCAGGTCGACACATTAAAAACCAAGTTTTTCACCAATATCAGTCACGAATTTCGCACACCACTTTCGCTGATAATCGCCCCCATCGATAAATTAATTGAAAACAGTAAAAACGACGACGATAAAAAACACCTTATTCTGATTCAGCGCAACGCCCGTCGATTGATGGCAATGGTAAACCAGTTGCTCGATTTCAGGAAAATGGAGCTCCAAAAAATTAAAGTAAATAAAAACTGGGGCGAGATGATCGGTTTTATTCACGAGATTTTAGCGTCGTTTGAAGACCTGATGGAAAGTAAAAATATCTCGTTCCACTTTTCAAGCAGCCACAATAGCCTGTACACTTATTTTGATAAAGACAAAACCGATAAAATATTTACCAACCTGCTAAGCAATGCCTGCAAATTTACCAACAGCGGAGGCAAAATCAGCCTGGATATCAACCTGGATTCATCGGCCGAAAAACCTGTTTTAATTGTAAAAGTATCGGATACGGGAATTGGGATTACGCCCGAACAACAGATGCAGATTTTTAACCGCTTTTACCAAACCGATACTACGGGAACAGAAATCAACCAGGGCTCCGGAATTGGCTTGTCGATGGTAAAGGAATACGTTACCCTGCTGGGAGGCGATGTTAATGTTGATAGCCAGCTGAATGAAGGAAGTACATTCACGGTGGAAATTCCTGTGGAGTTGTTTACTGATGAAGAAATAGCCGCCAACAAGCAACTTGAAACGACAGAAAGAAAAACCAACAAACAACCCGCATTAACAAAAACCGATAAAGCTCCGGCTTTCGACCGGGAGAAAAAAACGCTGGCGATTGTGGAAGACAGCTCCGATTTGCGCTTTTACTTAAAGGAAAATTTTAAAGAAAAATACAATATTATTGAGGCCGAAAACGGAGCAGAAGCCTGGGCGACCTTTGAAAAACAATTGCCCGATATTGTGATTAGCGATGTGATGATGCCCGAAATGAACGGCGTTGAACTATGCGCTAAAATAAAATCGAACAGAAAAACCAAACATATTCCGGTAATCCTGCTAACGGCAAAAACCGATACCGCTCCGGTTGTTGAAGGTTACGAGTCGGGAGCTGATGCCTACCTTACCAAACCTTTCGACTTTAAAGTTTTGGAATCGCGTATTGAAAATCTATTGCGCTCGCGCGAGCAGCTGCGCCGGTCTTACCAGTCGATGATCGGAATCAGCCCGGAAAAGATACAGGTTGATTCGGAAGATGAAAAGTTCATAAAAAAAGCCCTAAAAATTGTTGAGGCGAATATTGCAGAAGCGTCGTTTACCGTTGAAGGTTTTGGTGCAGAAATGGGAATGAGCCGCGTAAGTCTATACAAAAAACTGCTGGCTTTAACCGATCGGACACCCATCGAATTTATCCGCGTTATTCGATTAAAACGAGCTGCTCACCTTCTCGAAACAAGTCAGCTTTCGGTATCAGAAGTAGCGTACCAGGTAGGCTTTAACAACCCGCGGTATTTCTCGAAATATTTTTCGAAAGAATACGAAATGCTGCCGTCTGAATACATCGAAAAAAACCGAAAAACCACAAACGATCTGTCAGATGATGTAAAAGACAAATTCTCTTAGTGTAAGGCAAAAGTTTCAAGCCCCCTGTCATCTCGAAGCGCAGCGAGAGATCTGTTACAAATTATCGGGAACTATCCTGTAATACTAAATTTTACTCAAAATAGTCCTCATTCACTAAATTACTCAATAACGTTTTTTCCTATTCCTACAAAAAATCTTCCCGAACCGGGCTAAAAACATCGATCAGAATTCCGGGCTCCAAACAAAGCGCTCCGTGCAACATATTCGGTTCTACATACAAACCATCACCTGGCTCTACAATTACTTTTTCGCCGTCCATGGTAAATTCAAACTTGCCGCTAACACAATAAGTAGTTTGTGTGTGAAAGTGCGAATGTTCGGCTCCAACGGCACCTTTTTCAAATTTTACTTTTACCATCATAATCTGGTTGTCCCAGCCCATAATCTGGCGTGCCAAGCCATCGCCAAGATCTTCCCAGCGTTCACTGCTTTTTAATACTTTTTCGCTTGCCATAACTTACCGGTTAAATTTATACTGTTATTACTACAAAGCTAATAGTTTCCCTGTATTTATATCAAATTTCGGAACCGTTGAAATAATAGCGATTTTACTTTTTATAAATTTGTTTTTCGCCTTCCTGATCTCACACTTTTCCCTTATTTTTATGGCTTCCGATTAGATATTATCGAAAAATTGCACGTCATAATAATGTGCAATTATTTCACAGTTTATATAAAGACCAAAATTCATGAACAAACAAAAACTTATCAGACTAATACTTATTAACTTCTTTTTAGTTAATCTGTTTTCAACAGGCACTTTCGCACAAGAACGAAATTATTTTCCTCCTAAAGAATTAACTTCAGTTGGCGCTTATTATTACCCCGAACACTGGGACGAAAGCCAATGGGAACGCGATATAAAAAAGATGGCTGAGATGGGTTTTGAATTTACCCATTTTGCCGAGTTTGCGTGGGCACAACTGGAGCCGGAAGAAGGCGTTTACGATTTCTCGTGGCTCGACCGTGCAGTGGCTTTAGCCGATAAATACAATCTGAAAGTAGTAATGTGTACCTCAACAGCGACTCCTCCGGTGTGGTTAGTACGCAAACATCCTGATATTCTGAAACAGCACGAAGACGGGACAAGAATGGATCACGGAGCACGCCAACATGCTTCTTTCTCAAACGAATATTACCGCAGTTATTCGCTTAAAATGATTGAAGAACTGGCCAAACATTACGGTAACGACGACCGTATTTTTGGATGGCAACTGGACAATGAACCTGCTGCAAATGTGGATTATGGCGAAGATGCCCAAAAACGTTTCAGAGAATGGTTAAAAGAAAAATACGGCAACATTAAAACGTTGAACGAGGCCTGGGGAACCAATTTCTGGAGCAGCACCTACAATAACTTTGATGAGATAAACATTCCGAAGCACTCGCAATGGGGAATGAATTTGTACCAGCGTTTGGATCACAGTCGTTTTTGCGATTACGAAACATCGAGCTTTTTGGATGAGCAGGCAAAAGTAATTCGCCAGATTGTCAATCCCGACCAGTGGATAACAACTAACTACATCCCCTACTACGACGCACGTTATGTTGGTGCCAGCAAGGAGCTTGATTTTATTACCTACACCCGCTACATGGTTTATGGCGAACATCCCGGAATTGGGCCAAAAGGTTACCGCGTGGGCGAATACTCGCGAATTGCAATGGCCAACGATTACTTTCGTCCACTAACGCCAATTTACGGTGTTATGGAACTTCAACCCGGACAAGTAAACTGGGGATCGATCAACTCGCAACCTTTGCCGGGAGCCGTACGGCTGTGGTTATGGCATGTTTTTGCAGGAGGTAGTAAGTTCACCTGCACCTACCGTTTTCGTGCACCTATCTACGGCTACGAGCAATACCATTACGGCATTGTTGGTCCCGATGGAGTGACGCCTACTCCGGGCGGCTTAGAATACGAAAAATTTATCGACGAAATAGAAGTGCTTCGTAACAATCCTTCTGAGGGACAAATTCCTCAGGATTACTTAAATCGAAAAACAGCCATTTTGTACAATCCGGATAATGCGGTTGCCATAAATAACAACAAACAAACTAACGTTTGGTATACCGAAGGCCACGTGCTGAAATACTACAAAGCACTAAAAGCATTTGGCGCACCGGTTGATTTTATTCGCGATACCATGGATTTTGCACAGTACCCGGTAATTGTTGCTCCGGCCTATCAGCAAATGAGTATAAAGCTGATTGATAAGCTAACTGAATATGTAAAAAATGGCGGCAACCTGGTAATGTCCGTTCGCACGGGTCATCAAAATGAATTGGGCCATTTGTGGCAGGCCAAACATGCCGAGCCGCTTTACGAACTCATTGGTGGCGAAATTGAATTCTATGATTTGCTTCGTCCATATGCGCCCGACACCGTAATAATGGACAATAAAAAATACGCCTGGACAACCTGGGGAGATATTTTGAAAGCCAACAACGGCACAGAAACCTGGGGAACCTACAGCGGCGATTTTTATGCCGGAAAAACAGCCGTAACTTTTAATCAACTCAACAAAGGAACGGTAACCTACATTGGAGTTGACAGTCACAATGGAAAACTAGAGCATGCCGTTCTGGACAAACTTTATGATCGTCTTGATATCGACGTAAAAAACTATCCCAAAGGAGTTATGGTTGAATACCGTGATGGTTATGGAATTGCTGTGAATTACTCGAATATTAACTACAATATGGAGCTACCTACCGGTTCTGAAATACTGATTGGAGAAACAAGTATTCCTACAGCCGGCGTTTTGGTTTGGAAGACAAAATAAGAACTATTTCAACGCCTTATCCAAAAATGAAATAACGATAAGTACGGCTTCGGCCAGCTTTTGCGCCAAAGGTACCAGGTGCAATTTTGTTCCGGAGGCTCAACCTCCATAATGAATCAACAGCACCCCAGCTGCCTGGTTTGCTTTACTGATTTTTGAAAAAAAGATATCGATGTGTAACTCACGCCCGCCAAAGGAGTGGTAGATCATGTTATGCTTTTCATTTATCACCGGAATGTTAAAATCTTACACAATGCTTGCATGCGGAAAATCTTTGGCGATCTTCCGATAAGTACTTTGTAGGTTAAACGATGTATCGTCCGGAAAATTAAATTAGTGCTGTGAAAAAAGCAGAAACAGCAGGCAAATAAAAAGCAGAAACAGTTTGTTCATTTAGCGGATGTATTTTGCCTGCTCAGTTAGCAGCGCCTTAAACTCATCCATTGATGTTACTCCTGAAGCATCTTGTTCCCAGGCCGCACCAAAGTAATAGGTCAATTCGTTGTTTTCAGGTTTCATCACTAATACATCGCTATATTCATCATCGGTAATTTCCAGCAACTGATCTGTTTTTACAAAAACACACATACCCAACTTATCTTCCTGCAAGGTTTGCACGCCAAAAGTTGCCAGGCAGGTCCAGTCTTCTTTTATATCAGTGAAAATCTGCACATCTGTGCCCTCGTGTTTTACAATTCCGCTGGCCAGGTTCGGCAGCGCCTCGCTGAGTTTCAGTGTATATTTTGTCAGGTAACTTCCGGCTTCAATTTCGAGTGTTGATTGCAAGGTTGTTTTTGTATCGTTAATCTCCCAGCCGTAGTAATTTATGTTGACTTTCGACTTTTCAGCACTACTTTCCACTTCGCTAAATAAACTGTCGGTTTTTTCTACACGGATAGCTTTTCCTCCATCCCAAAAAGCTACTGACCCCATTCCCAGCGATGAGCCTACTTTCAGCACATCAACACCCCAGTCGCTCACTTCGTGGTACGAATCAAAACCATCTAATCCCACCTTATGCAAAACCAACGAATCGGTCTTCTTGCCAAAAATATCGATAGCATTTCGCCAGTCGAGATAAATACGGTAGCCCACTTTATCTGATTCCCACCCCGGTCCTTCAAACTGGATATCGAATGAATGATCGGTATGTTTTTCATCCACTTTCAATTGTGATACCGGATGAAATTCGCCCCCCTGGTACTCCCATTGTTCGTTGCCGTTGTTTTTGGTTACCCATTTCCACTCGCCGCCATCTTTTAAACCAATATAGGCTTGTGTTTTTTGTACTTCCACACTTTTTTCAGCGACTTTTTCTTTGGGTTTATTAGTTGTGCAAGCCGTTGCAATTAATGCCAGTATCGTCAGGATTAGAGTCAGATTCTTCATAATGTTCTTGTTATTTATTTAATTCAATTGCTGCTAAAATCATTGGTGCCACACCCTTTTGGTCGTTATCCACCTTTTTCTCCGAAATATAGTAATTATAATCTCCTTCGCGGTATGGATTTCCGCCCAAACCACAGGCTCCGCAAGTATTGGTTAAAGTTACTAAACCATTTTCATCTTCCGAAACCAGGTTTTCAGTTGTACTATCAAAAGCGTTTTCGGCGATTTCAAGATAGCTTTCCGGCAGCCAACCCTTTTTAGCTCCTTTTGCATAGGAATAAACAATCATTGCCGATCCCGATGCTTCTACATAGTTGCCTTCTTCGCCGCCCATATCCAACACCTGGTACCATAAGCCGGTCTCCACATCGCGCACATTTAAAAGGGATGCGCTAAGATCATTCAGAATGCTGATCAGTGCTTCCCTGTCTTTATGATCTTCAGGTAAGTATTCCAACACATCAACCAAAGCCATCATGTACCAGCCTGTAGCACGGCTCCAGAAGTGTTTCGACTGGCCGGTTTCTTTGTTGCACCAGCGTTGCTCGCGACTTTCGTCCCAGGCATGGTAAACCAGCCCCGTTTTTTCATCGAGCGTACTTTTATACACTTCCTGCAGTTGAAAAGTAACCTCATCGAACCACTGTGGCTGATCGAATTCTTTGGCATAACGAGCCAAAAACGGAGAGGCCATGTACAAACCATCCAACCACATTTGATAGGGGTATATTTTTTTATGCCAAAAACCACCGGAATTTGTCCGCGGCTGGCCTTTCATTTGCTCCACCAGCGTTTCTATTCCCAGGCGATATTTTTCATCGCCGTAGTCCTGGTACAACGAAATCATGCTGTTACCGGGTCTTACACGGTCGATGTTGTAATCCGAAGTTTTTTGACCGTCAATTTCGCCATCTTCGTGCAAAAAGTAATCGATATAATCTTTCAGGTAAGCACCATATTTCGGGTCAACGTCTTTTAATTTATAAATGGCATCGCCCAGAAAAGCGTAATCGTACTCGTATTTGGGTTTTTCGCGCTGATAATAAATCAAACTGTCTGCTTCGTGTAAAACGGTTTCAGCAAATTTTACCAACCATAAGGGCTCCGTAGTTTGTACTGAATTTTGTTTGGTAGTTTTTGAATTGCATCCGATTAGCGCAATAAATAGAAAGATAATTGCAAATGTCCTCATTGGTTTACTATTGTTTGACAACAAAACTAATCTACCCGCGAGATTTTCAGCAATTAAAATGTATCATAAAACGGGAATATTTTCCCAAAGGTCATAAAAAGAGCCCCATTGATAATTGGGGCCCCGCTTTGTCTCTTTTACAACTTTCAAATCGTAAACATTGGCTGCCTCGATGGTTTTCCCTTTATAAGTTCTGTCGGTAAAGTCTTCAAACGGACTACCACCTGCAATACTTTTCTGGCGGGCATATTTAGCTGTGGATGGTCCGTTCTAATGAGAAATAGGAACATATCCGTTACTTCTTCCTTATCCTCAAGCTAATAATCGGAACCTCCTTGCGGGCTTGAAATCAATTAAATGGTAACTATAGTTTTATTTGGTCTCGGTATAAAATTTATCAAGAAATTGAAGCAGTTCAATGCTTGGTACATCGTCACACGCTGATGTTGTATTAAAGCGCATTGCTTTCAGGTTATCAGGCGAAGCTGCTTCCCACTCCGGCAATCCGTCTGCATTTGGATCTCCTGAAGTAGCAAAATTCACCCAGTAGTCCGACATCAGATCGGCCAGTTTATAATCCGCCTCGGTCCATGGACGCGGGCTCATTTTCAGGTTATTGTAGGCGTATGAAACTTCCCCTGTATGGAAAGCTCCAAAATCACTCATTCCATCGGCATAAGGAACATCGCGCTCAAAACGATACATAAACACCTTCGATGTTGCCTTTTCATTTTGTAGTTGCATCCACTTATACGACTGAACACCAAAAGTTTGCAAGGCACCCAGATCGTTCTGAATGGTTTGGGCTTCTTCTTCTGTATTCATTGGGAATTTTGCCAGAAATTCATCGGCCATGTCGCCAAATCGATCTTTTAAAGAGGCTTTAAACTGTTCTCCTGAAACAGATGGCGGGCCAAATCCTTCATCTTCGTTCCATCCAATTATCACAGGAATATCGTTTTGCTCTCCGCTGGCAAATATTTCACTAACCGGTTTGGGCAGAAAATAACCATCAACGATCGGTGCACCACCACCTCTGCTGCTTAAAATTTCTTCAGCACTTTTTACCCGCAATTCTTCAATAGATGATGCCCCCAAAGACTCGGCGAATTTTATACCCGCTTCCTCTGCAGATTTCAGGCTACCACCACGTGCTAACGCATTGGTTGAAAGAACAGCACCACCACTCTCGGCAATGGCACGGTGAATAAGGCCTTTTGTTAACGGACTTGCCACTAAATAATTGACACTAAACGCACCAGCCGACTGACCGGCAATGGTCACATTCTCAGGATCGCCACCAAAGGCTGCAATATTTTTATTCACCCACTCAAGTGCCGTAACCTGATCGAGTAACCCATAATTTCCGGAAGCGTTGTTTGGCGATTCAGCAGTAAGTTCCGGATGCGCCAAAAATCCTAAAGTTCCTACACGATAATTTATACTAATAAAAACGATGCCTTTTTTCGCCATTTCCTCGCCATCGTAAATAGGCACAGCACTTCCACCACTTGAAAAACCACCGCCATAGATGTAAACAAACACGGGGCGTGTTTCAGTAGCATCTTTAGCCGGAGTCCAAACATTCAGGTACAAACAATCTTCGCTTAAGGGCTCTTTTGGAGCAATGTATTCCTGCGTCCACATCATAAAAGGTGCGGGAGTTGCCTGCATCGGACTGGCTGAAAATTCGGTGCATTGTTTCACGCCTTCCCAGGGTTCAACGGGTTGTGGTGCTTTCCAACGCAAATCTCCTACAGGCGGAGCAGCAAACGGGATTCCCTTAAAAGTGGTAATTCCGGTACTTTCATCAAAAGAACCACTCACCGTTCCATCGGCAATAGTTACACTATCTTTTATTAGCATGGGTGGCTGAGTTGAACATGCCCCAAAAACCAAGGCAATGCCAAGAAATAGAATTATGCGTACGTTTTTCATAGGTAGTAGGTTTACAATTTGTTTAGTCTTAAAAAGGTCGTTTTTACACAGGTTAAGGAAAAAGGGAACTCCCCCCTGAACTATTCCAGGGAGAGAGTATTTAACCAAGTCCCACTACCTATGCATTTTTTCAAAGTCGCGTTCAGGCACCATAGCTTTTGATACCTTCTGAACTGTTATATCGTTGGCAACAGAAAATGTTGCTTTTTCTTTAATGTCTTTCGACGAGGCTCCAACTTTTATGGTGTAATCACCGGCTTCTGTAATCCAGCTTGTACTTCCTTCATCAAACGAAGCCAAAAGTGCCGCATCAATATCAAATGATAGAGTTGCAGATTTTCCCGGTTCTAACAGCGCAGTTTTTCCAAAGGCTACCAACTCTTCTTCCGGTTTTTCAAGTGATTTACCCGGCGCGCTGGCATAGACCTGAACCACTTCTTTACCCGCAACATCACCGGTATTTTTCACATCGATGGAAACCGTAATTTTACCATTTAAATTTTTGTCGCTCAGTTTCAGGTTGCTGTATTCAAATGTTGTGTACGATTTTCCGTATCCGAATTCGTAGGCAACCGGCACATCGAAAGTATTGAAATAACGGTACCCCACGTAAATATCTTCTTCGTAAACCACTTCCCAGGGTACGCGGCGCATCATCGAGAAACCGGATTGGTCGGCGGTATTATCTTCTGCTCCCTCAACTTTTATTGCCTCGCCGGGGAAATTATCCGACGACGAACCATCCTCATATTTCACAGGGAAAGTTTGTGCCAGTTTACCTGACGGATTTACTTTTCCTGAAAGTACATCAACTACCGAATTACCACCCTCCTGTCCAGGTTGCCATGCACAAAGAATAGCATCAGGAATATTGCTCCAGCTGGCGGTTTCAACTACGCCGCCTACATTCAGAATAACCACCGCTTTTTTACCTTTTGCGTGAAAAGCGTCGGTAACTGTTTTGATCAGGTCTTTTTCGTTCTTATTCAAATAGAAGTCGCCTTCAACAGCTTCGCGGTCGCCACCTTCTCCGGCATTTCGGCCGATAGTGATTAGGGCAATATCAGCTTTTGCAGCCATCTCTTCAGCAATCGAGGCATCCAAAGCCATTTCTTCAACAGGAATTTTTCCACCCATTAAAGCAGCAATAAAGTTTTTGGATTTATCCTGCACTTTACTCGCTTCTTCCATGTAGGTTTCGTAAGTCTTTTTAAGTTCGTCGTAAGTTTGGTAACCGGCATTTTGCAGGCCTTCCAACAACGAAACCGTGTAAGCTTCATTCACGTCGCCACTACCGGTACCTCCTGAAATAAAATCGTAGGAAGCATTTCCGAATGCGGCTACATTTTTTATGCTGTTTGCAAATGGAAGTGCACCGTTATTTTCCAGTAATACCATTCCATCGGTAGCGGCCTGACGAGTTACTTCCGCGTGTGCTTTTAAATCTGGTTTGTTCGATATTTTATATCCTTTGTATCGTGGTGTCTCAACCATAATATTCAGAATACGCTCAACATTTGTATCCAAAACCGATTCATCGAGCTTTCCTGACTCAACGGCTTCGATAAGCGTTTTTATGGTCTCAGGCGAACCGGGCTGGATCATATCGTTTCCGGCTTTCATTTGGGCAACAACATCGCTACCCCCGCCCCAGTCGGTCATTACGTAACCTTTAAATCCCCAATCGTCGCGAAGAATTTTAGTCAACAGATCATGACTCTCTGAAGTATAAACTCCGTTTACTTTATTGTAAGATGACATCACTGTCCATGGCTGACTTTCCTGAACCGCGATTTTAAAACCTTTCAGATAAATTTCGCGCAAAGCACGTTCGCTAACAATTACATCAACCGACATACGATTGGTTTCCTGGTTGTTTACCGCAAAGTGTTTGATGGAAGTTCCAACTCCGTTCGACTGAATGCCATTCACCATGGCAGCTGCCATTTTGCCGGATACCAGCGGATCTTCCGAATAATATTCGAAGTTACGTCCGCAAAGTGGATCACGTTGAATATTCAATGCAGGTGCTAAAAGAACATCGGCACCATATTCCAGCACCTCTTTACCCATCGCTTTTCCTACCGATTCTACTAAATCAGTATCCCACGATGAAGCCATTACGGTTGCAATCGGGAAAGCTGTACAATAATAAGTATCGGTTTCACCATCGCGGATTGGGCTGATACGTAATCCGGCAGGACCGTCAGCCAATGTTTGACTGGTTACTCCTAAGTCAGGAAATTCTGCTGTAACGCCTGCAGTTCCGGGTAAATAACCTCTGATTTTATCAATCATTTTTCCGTAAGGAGTGCTGGTATCCAAACCTCCACCAAACATTGGTGGCATTTTTTCGCGAATAGAATCGGGTAATGGGAAATACATTCCTGTGCCAATAACCAACTGAGCTTTCTGCTCCAGGGTCATTGACTTAACGATTTCTTTTACGCTTTTTTGTGAAACACTTGCCGACAGACTGCCGGATACAAGTAATAATACAAGGAGGGTCAGCACACTGTTTAGTCTAAGTTTATTACAGATCATGGAGAATGATTTAGTTCTAATTTAAATTTTATTGTTATAGTTTATCGATATGTCTTATCTACGGCGACGAAGATAGGAATAAATTTCACACCTAGTGTCAATGCGACACATTATTATATTTTTAAACATATCCAGTTAGTACTTCGAGAATTTTTTCTAATTTGTAAGCATAAAAATTAAAGACCTTGGATAAAACAACGCCGATCAATTCAACAGAGTACATGAATCACATATCAATCGATTGTGTGATATTCGGGTTTAACAACAATGAGCTTAAAGTATTGCTTTTACATTTAAAGTATTCAAAGGAATATTCGCTTCCCGGAGGATTTTTAAAATATGATGAAACGCTTGAGCAGGCGGCACAACGAATAGTTAGAGAGCGCACCGGGCTTGACAAGCTGTTTTTAAAACAATTTAAGGTATTTAGCGATCCGGAAAGATCAAAATCGAATAAAGCGATACTCGATGCCGACATGGCCGGCTCAAAGCCTGACAAGACTTTTTTTGATAAACGTTTTATCTCTGTTGGGTTTTATTCTTTGGTTGACTTTCGGAAAGTAAAACCAACACCCGACCTTTTCTCCGACCGGTGTGATTGGGTATCTTTAAATGAGGATGTTTCGATGCTGCTCGACCATAAACAAATTATTCAGGAGGCCATCAGCACTTTGCGTTTACAGCTTAACCAGCAACCCATTGGTTTAAAACTGTTACCCCGGAAATTTACCATGCCCGAACTTCAGACACTTTATGAAACGATTCTTGGCCGTGATCTGGACCGACGCAATTTTCAGCGCAAAATGTTAAACTACAACATTCTCGACAAGCTAAAAGAACGGAAAACAGGTGGTGCACACAAATCGCCGTACTTGTATTCGTTTAATATGGAACGCTACCAAAAAGCTTTGGAAGATGGATTGAGTGGAATCTGGTAACAACAGGTAGCGACTAATTCCTTAACAAACATTATCCTGCTACATATTGACGCATCTTCAGGAGGCTGTAAAACTATTACAGGATGGGAAATAGTAAAAAACTTACGCTTTAATCCGCAAAGCCCAATTATACAGGATATTTCCTGAGAGGGTACAGAAAAACAATACCAAGCCGAATGGGATAAGATCGCCGGTGTGAAACATTGCCATTATACTTCCGATTAGCGCACTAATGGCAAAGCGGGCAATTCCGATAGTAGCATTTGCCGATCCTGCAACCTCCGGATTATGATTCAGAATTGTGGCCGTTCCGTTTCCAAAAACCAAACCTAAACTTCCCACATACAACACAATTGATGCAAATACTGCCCACAATTGCGGCTCGGGCATCAACACCGAAATGGCCAGTGTTACGCCCGAAAGCATCTGCAACAATAAGCCGTAGCGCAAAATCTTTTCCGGATCGTGTTTCTTCAAAAGAATAGTATTTAAAAACGAAAGCATGATGTTCAGAACAACATTTGCACTAAAAAACAGCGGAAAGCGCAATTGGCTGATATTGAAATACTCGATATAAATAAACGATGCCGCCGTAATAAAAATGTACAAGCCCGACATGGGTAAACTAATGGCAAACAGCAAAATAGTACTTTGTTTACTCGAGAAAAATACCCGGTACTTTTCCAACAGTTGCCGCCCCGTAATTTTTCGGGTGATCAGCTCCGGAGCTCGCGATTCGGGAATAAGCAACCACATGGATAAAAACAACAGAATGGCAAATGCCAGCAAAAACCAAAAGATACTCACCCAGCCATACCAATGAATTAATGCGGCGCCCATAACCGGAGCAAACAGAGGAGCCAGCATAATGATCATACTAATGATGGTAACAAAACGAGCTACCTGTTTTCCGCTGTACCAGTCGCGAATAAACACATTCCCCGTAACCGTTGCAAAACCTCCTCCAAAAGCCTGAAGCACACGCAACAACAGAACATATTCGATTTTGGTGCAGGTAGTTATGAGTAAAGAGGCCAAACCGTAAAGCGCAATTCCGGTGAGGGCAATTGTTTTTCGTCCAAAAGCATCAGACAAGGGTCCACCGAAAAAGTTTCCAAAGGCAAATCCCATAAAATACAATGTAATGGTCAACTCAGCTACGTTTAGCTTTACGCCAAAAAATTCAGCAATATCGGGTAAGGCAGCAATGTAGGTATCAATTGCAAATGGCGACATAGCCACCATAGCAGCCATAACCATTGTGAATACGGGAATAAAAAATTTGCTTGTGCGGTTTAAACTCATACGTGAATCGTTTCAAATTGGGCGCGAAGGTATAAGTTTTAAACGAAGACCTGAATTATTACGGTTTTACTAACTCAGAATTTAACACATTCAGGGCTTCATCAAATCATCCAGTTGTTCAGGCGACAGTCCTTCGGGATCGAATCCGGCATTCCATGCCAACAACAAAAGTTTAGCTCCCTTATTGGCCACATCCAAAAAGTCGAACGCTTCCTCTATATCCACTCCGGTTGCTAAAGCGCCGTGTTTTTCCCACAAAACAATATCGTGGTTTTTCAATGCTTCAAGCGTTAGATTTGCCAGTTCTTCGGTTCCATACCGAGCATAACCGGCACAACCAACTCCCCGCGGAACATACAATTTTATTTCCGGGCACATCTTCCAGAGCGAGTGATTAAATAAAGCCTCATCCTTAAACAGTTTATGGTGACTTAAAACAACCAACTCACCTGGATGTGCATGAACGACAGCTTTTCGGCCGGTATGATTTGCTGCATTAAAAAGATGAATTTTTATGTGCGCCCTCAATTCGGAAGTGGGTTTAAATCCGGCACTTTTGCCTCCCCACAAAACCGAATAGGCCGTAGCGGTTGAATTAACAGCTATAATTGCTGCAACTTCATCTACTCTATCTACAAGATGCCGCAACCGACAACCCGAACCGGTAACAAAAAGTACCATCCCGGCTGCATCGATTGGAAAATCGAAGGAAACTTCGTCATGAATCCGGTTTATAATTGATTCCGGGAAAAGTCCGCTTAGATCAATGGAAATATTTCCTGAGCTTTTTTCGGCCCATTCCTTTTCCCATAAATAACCGGCAACTTCGCTAACCTGATAAATATGTTTTACGACCTCCGCCGGAAGTTTTTTTAATGCATCCACAATTAATAATTAAGTTTTGTTATTCAACTATTCAATTAAATGTATTGCATGCGTTCTTTAAATGCCTGATACAATTCGCCGTACAGCTTTTGACTTTCTGATGGCTCAATAATTTTAGGATTATAATCCACCAACTTCCGGGCTCCTTCGGGTGATTTTGCCACGCCACTTCCGGCAAACACAAACAAGGCTGCTCCCAAAACGGTTGTTTCCTTCTGATCGACCAGTTGTATGGGTAAATTGCAAATATCAGCACGCAATTGATTCCAAAGATAGTTTTTTGATCCACCACCCACGCAAATTATTTTCTCAGCTTTAAAACCGCCAGCATTTTCCAGCGCTTCTATTCCATATCGCAAACGATACGCCAGGCTTTCAAGAAATGCCCGGTATATTTCCCCCCTTGTTGTATTTATCGTTAAACCGTTAATTGTACCAAAATTGTTGCTTCCACCTTCGCCGTAAAACGAAGGATTTACCCAAACCGAAGATTCTCCGGGATGAACTTCACCCGCATCAAAAATCATTTTAGCGTACAAAGCATCACCGCTTAGTTCCGAATAGAAATTTTTGGCAAACCACTCCAGTATTCCCGAAGCCAGGTAATTCTGCCCTATATTACAAAGTCCCTTCTCGGCATCCATTTCGGTGGTCAACTGCGCTTCAAGTTCCTTTTTTGTCGATTTAAACCCGGCACTACGCGCCATAATTATTTCCCAGGTTCCACTGCTCAGCACCAGTTCATTTTCTTTTGCTCCCGAACCAAATACCGCAAACTGTGTATCGTGTCCGCCAAAAAACACCGGTACATTTGCCGGAATCCCCGTTTCAGTTTCAGCCTTTTGATGAACGGCTCCTGCCGGTTCTCCGGATTCAGCGATATCACCCAAAATATCATTTCGAATGTCCAGCGCTGCAAATATCTTCTCCGAGGGTTGCTGCTTTTGCATATCCATCAACATAGAGGTACCGGCCATAGTAGCGTCGTTCCGCAATTCGCCCGTTAGCTTAAAAATAAACAGCGAGGTGATAAACAAAAAACGATAGGCCTTTTCAATTACCTCAGGCCGGTTTTCCTTCATCCAGATAAATTTATTGATAGTATTAAACGCATACGGAAAAGTGGCAGCTTCGGCATACAGTTCTTCAAGTGGAATATATTTCCCAATCTCGTTCATAACAGGCGTTGTACGCTGACATTGCCACGAAATGACCGGGTAAAGCATTTTGCCTGCACTGTCCACAAATGCACCATCAACCCCAAAAGTTGTAACGGTTACGCCGGCAATTCGTTTTGTATCGATGGCGCCCATTACTTTTTGCGATGCAGAGCAAAGTTTTGCCCACATTTCTTCCACATCCCAGATTACGCCCCCCGGAAATTCGGGATCGGGACTTGTATTGTTTGCAGTCGATTCCGAAGCCACAATTTTGCCATGTACATCCATGGCGATCACCCGCAGATTTGTGGCTCCGCAATCGAATACTATTGCCAGATCTTTTTCAGGCATAAGAATTATTTTTTACCGTAAAGCGGCCCGTACGATTCACAGGCACGAAAATCTGCTCCTTCTTTATTTTCGCCAAACGACACCCATGCACTTGGCCGGAACACCTTATCCTCATCAACATTGTGCATGTTTACCGGAATGCGCAACATCGAGGCCAGCGTAATCAAATCAGCACCAATATGCCCGTAACTAATTGCCCCGTGGTTAGCACCCCAATTGGCCATTACCGAGTATACATCTTTAAACGCTCCCGCGCCATTTACACGTGGCACAAACCATGTTGTCGGCCAGGTAGGATTTGTGCGCTCATCCAAAATTTTATGAATATCGTCAGGAAGTTCAACGGTCCAACCTTCGGCAATTTGAAGCACCGGTCCCAGTCCGTCAACCAGGTTTACGCGGCTCATCGTAACCGGCATTTGTCCGGCAGTTTTAAACTGCGACGAATAACCTCCTCCACGGAAATAGCCGCGTTCAGCCTGTGGCCACAGCGTATTATCCAAACACTTTTGCGCTTCTTCTTCAGTAATCTCCCAGAAAGGTTTCATGGCCGGATTTCCTTCTTCATCGCGTTGCTGGGCCGTTGCATCAAGCGTTGTTGAACCCGAGTTGATCAGGTGAATAATTCCACCTTCGGCCAAACCGCTTAGTTCTTTTCCGCAAACACGTTTTACAGCCTCCGGACTCCAATAAGTGCGTACATCAGAAAATATCTGGCTGGTATTACTCAGCAAATGCCCAAACAACATCGAGACACCATTCAAACTATCGTTTTCAGTAGCAAAAACAAAAGCCTGACGAATACCATTCCAATCGAATGAGGAGTTTAGAATGGCTTCCGTAAAATCGGCATTTGGTTTATAATCGGTCCACTGGCGTTGCCCCTGGAAACCACCGAGAATTGCATTTCTTCCCAATCCTTCTTCGCGATATCCTTTAGCAACAACCTTTTCGTTCCCGATCATCATATCGCGACAAATGAGCGTCATTTTAACCACCGTCTCCCACTCTTCTTCTTTACGGGCAGCATCTACCTTATCTTCCGGTTTATTTACGTCAATCCCTTCTTTGCAGTTTTCTTTTGTCCAGGCCAATGCTTTTTGGTACTCTTCTGCATCGTAAATACCTTCGTCAATTCTTCTCAGAATTTCAACCGACTCCACAAACTCAGTACGAATTCCCAGGTATTTTTGAAAGAATCCTGAATCCACCATCGAACCTGCAATTCCCATCGAACTGTATCCGATCGACAGATACGATTTACCTTTCATTTGAGCCACTGCCAGACCCGATTTTACGAAACGCAATAACTTTTCTTTTACATCTTCAGGAATTGTTGTATCGCCGGCATCTTGTACATCGCGACCATAAATCCCAAAGGTTGGCAATCCCTTTTGGGTGTATCCGGCCAGGGCTGCAGCCAGATAAACGGCCCCCGGACGTTCGGTTCCGTTAAAACCCCAAACGGCTTTTGGCAGCAGTGGATCGGTGTCCATCACCTCAGTGCCGTAGCACCAGCACGGCGTAACCGTTAATGAAACGCCAACACCTTCTTTTCTGAATTTTTCGGCACATAGGGCAGCTTCGGCTACACCTCCAATACATGTGTCGGCAATAACACATTCTACTGTTTCGCCGCTCGGAAATTTTAATTGTTCGCTGATAAAAGCTGCTGCTGCCTGGGCAAGATCCATCACTTGTTTTTCAAGCGATTCGCGCACGCCACGCTCACGCCCGTCAATAACGGGTCGAATTCCTACTTTTGGCAAGTCGCCAATTAGTCTGTTAGCCATAATTGTTTATTTAGATTTTTAAAGTTTATCGTATTTATTTAGCGACCACAAGGTACCACTATACCGCCCTAATAGCAATGACTATTTTTATTACATTTGTATCTAATTCTAACATCAGGATTTATGGTAATTCTTAAAAACAAGCCGGAAAAAGGTGATCCTTCTGATGTTGTTCAGTTTTTTCCAAGCTATAACATACAGTTACTTTGCTGTCGACACTGGTGGCTTGAGCAGTGGGAGCATTCAGAGCTTTCGTTTCCTTACTGGCGTGTTTACCACAACAGTTATGAAGGAGCTAAAATTGTTTATAATAATACTGAATATGAATTATCGCCTGACAGAATAATCTTAATTCCTCCGAATACATCTTATGCAACTCGCTTGTACGATTATGAAATACCTGACGCCGGATATAATATGAAAGGAGGGCCGGTAAACCTGAATTCCGAGCGCAATGTAGCGTCTTCAAAACCAAGTCTTTTGCATTTTTTTATTCATTTTAATATTGGGATTCCCTACGACAACTTTTCTCCGGGTATTTTTAGGTTTAAACTAACAGACCACCTCCATTCGAAACTTCAGTTGATTAAAAATCACCTGAATCACGACAACAAATTTTTCAGCTTTCATTTAAGTTTAGCGATAAAGTCATTAATTGCCGATTTACTCACCGAATTACCGGAATCAAACTGGGATTTAATATCTAACGATCATCGGATTATCAGATGCTTACGATTCATTGAGGAAAATATAGCGAATGATTTAAAAAATCCAACTTTAGCAGAAAAAGCCAAAATGGCAACAAATGCTTTTATCCGGCTTTTTTCGAATGAAGTAGGTGTTTCGGTTCAGAAATATGTGCGTAACAAACGAATCGACAGCGCATGTATCATGCTTCATCATTCGAACTTAAGTATTGATGAAGTTGCACAAAAAACAGGTTTTGCCGATCGCTACCATTTTTCCCGGATCTTTAAACAAAGTACCGGAATTTCTCCGGCGCGGTATAAAAAGGAGTTTGGAATGAGTTGACAAAAAAGCCGCAGTAAGAATGTCCTGCTGCGGCTTTTATAAATTACTATTAACTGAGTTCTATTCTAAATCTTGCACATTTCTGTATTTCTCAGGTTAATATTTAGTATCGAACTCAGATTATTATTTTGTTTCGGCAAATTCACTAAGATCCCATTGATTCTTCCATTTTAATACCGGCAATTCGTCCTCAAACTCAATAGGCAACCAAATATATGTTGCATCAATTGGTTTCTTCGGATTCCAGCGGTCGGCCATAAAAATAAAAGCATCATCTTTCCCGGTAACAGGTAAAATATAGGTGCTTTGTGAGTGAAATGTCAGATCGGCATCCTCGCCAACACAAGGATTTGAATGTTGTTCCCAGGGGCCCCAAATCGATTCAGCGGTAAACATTCGGGCAGCATTGGGATCCCAGCCTGTACAACCCGAGGTAATCATAAAATACGTTCCGTCTTTCTTAAAAACTGCGGGCGCTTCATTGTGTCCACCGGGTGCAACGCGGATGTATTTTCCGGTGTAATTTAAGTAATCATCACTCAGTTCGGCAATATGCAGTGTAAGGTTTTCTTCCGAGGAATAAATATGATAAGCCTTCCCGTCATCATCAACAAACAAGGTCATATCGCGCGACATTTGCCCTCCTTCAAAATCGCGACGGATAAACAAACCATTATCAACGGCTTGCATCCAGTCATCCGTCCACCAATCGGAAAAATCATCCAGTGTGACGTTGCTATTTTTCTGTTCTTCGGTCATATTTTGTGGCCACATTCCTGCATTTGGCCGTAACGAATACAAATAAGTATATGGTCCTATAGCATTATCGCTTACGGCAATTCCTACGCGAGCGGCATCATAGCCTTTTCCTATTAGTTCCAAATGAAAATACAATACAAACTTTTGTGTTTTTGCGTTGTAAATAACCTTCGGGCGTTCCATCACACAACCAGCCTCAATTTCACTACCAACACTGTCGCTAACAGGCAGTGCAACACCTTCGTGCTTCCAGTTGTAAAGATCGGTTGATGAATAACAGTTTACCCCCACCTGTGCAGAACTGGTATGTTCGCTTTTGTGTTCGCCAAACCAATAATATGTATTGTTGGAATATAGAATTCCTCCTCCATGTGCGTTAATATGCAAGCTGTCGCTATCTAACCATGGTTGCCCCGGAGCAAAATTTTGAGTTCCTTTAGGCTGGTCCCTTTTCGAACTGCATCCCATTAATACAACCATTAAAAACACACAAAAGACAGTAAGTAGAATTGAAAGATGTTGGTTAGATCGTAGTTTCATGATAACTGGTTATTTTGGTTTTATTGATTTAATTCTAATTATTCCGACAAGGTTTTGCAAAAATATCAGTCTGTTTTGGAATATATTGCCATAAATTAACTAGACAATTGTACATATTCAACAAATAGGACCTCAAACTGTATGTACTAACCGGTGCTATGTATTTTTCTCAATATATTCTTTTGGTGTACAACCGTAGAAATCTTTAAAACAACGACTAAAATACGACGGACTTGTAAACCCAACCATATAAATTACTTCACTAATCGATCGTTTATTCTGAACAAGCAGGCCCGATGCGACTTTTAAACGTTGCGTACGAATAAACTCATTAGCTGTTTGCCCGGTTAATGCTTTTATTTTTCGATAGGCCTGGTTGGCACTAACTTTAAGTTCGGCACTAAAAGCTTCCACATCAAAATCAGTATTATCCAGGTTGTTTTGTACCGACTGAACGGCAGCTTTCAGAAATTCCTCATCCAACGATGACAACTCAATATGCCCGGGCTCCAGCAGTTGTTCGGTGCGCAAACGTTCTTGTTTTTGTTTTTGCAGGTTCAGTAAATTGAAAATCTTTAGCGACAAAGAAACCATATTAAACGGTTTGTGAATGTAATCGACAGCCCCAAGTTTTAATCCTTTTATCTGGTCTTCGTGCATGGTTTTGGCCGTAAGAAAAATTACAGGAATATGCGAATAATCCAGATCGTTCCGAAGTATGCTACACAGCTCAAAACCATCCATTTCTGGCATCATCACATCTGAAAGAATCAGATTGGGAACGTTTTCTTTAATTTTCGCAAGTGCTTCCTTCCCATTTCCGGCACACTCAACATTTAAATGTTTTGATAAGCCGGTACACAAAAATTCTTTCAGGTCAGTATCATCTTCAACAACCAATACATGTGGTTTTTTACTATCCAAGCCACCAAAAGGATTGTCGTGTAAAATATTGTCGAAAATAGTATCTTCCGGTTGAGCGGAGCCAGTTAGAGAATCCTCCGGTTTCCATTTCTCGTTTTTCACAGCCTTTGCTGCCAGCTCTTTACTCATGGGTAAAAATAAGCGAAAACAACTTCCTTTACCCACTTCGCTATCTAACTGAATTGTTCCGCCATGCTGCTCAATCATTGCCTTGGCCATAAACAATCCAATTCCGCCGGTACTTTGTGTTCGTATCTGCTTCACCTGAAAGAAGCGCTCAAATATTTTTTCCTGGTATTCTTTGGCAATTCCTATACCACTATCTTGTACTTCTATCACCACCTTTTTTTCATTTTCGGTGTTGTTGCGCTCGAATACATTTATAGAAATAGCACTGTTATCGGGCGAATATTTAAATGCATTCGACAAGAGATTAAACACTATTTTCTCCATTTTGTCAGGGTCAAAATAGGCCATAATATTTTCGGGGGCGGTATTTAAACTAAATTCAATTTGCCGCGAGTCGGCCATTGGTTTAAAAAATTTGAAAACTTCATGAAGCAGGTTTGTCAAATTACAGTATTGAATATATAGACTATCAGGAATACCTTTTTCAATTTTCCTGAACTCCAACAATTGATTAACCAAACGCAAAAGTTTATAGGTACTGGTATTAATCAGGTGTGCCAGCTTGTGCGACTCGGGCGTAAGGTTTTTATCGTCCAATAATTCTTTTGATGGGCCCAGAATAAGTGTTAGCGGCGTTCGCAACTCGTGTGTGATATCTGTAAAGAAAAGTGTTTTCTGTTCATCAAGTTTTTTTAATTCCTCTGCCCTCAAATGTTCAAATGCCAGCTCACTCTTTTTTCGTGCATTAATAATCGAGTATTTTTGAAAAAAGTACAAAAGTCCTAAAAATATGAACAGATAAATTATTGTGGCTAATTTCGATTTCCACCATGGTGGCATCATTATTACCCGAAATGAAGAAACGGTATCGAGGTCAGGAGATTTACCCTGGGTTACGGCAACTTTAAATGTATAATCGCCCGGAGGAAGGTTTGTATAGGTAGCCGTATTTCTTCTTTCAGCATTGTTCCACTGAGTATCAAAGCCTTCCAATTTATAAGAATAACCACTTTCCCCCGAATTAATAAAATCCATATCGGAGAAACTGAACGTGATCATTTTATCCTTATTCGACAGCGCAATTTTGTCGGCATAGGCGACCGCCGAAGTTAAACCATAATCTTTTCTCAACTTATTCTCCCGGTTCATGCTTTTATCATAAACACGGATATCGGATAAAACAACGCCGGACGACTCCGATGTATTATTAATACTCTGCGAATCAAACAATGCAAAACGTGCTAAATTACCAACTAACATTCTACCATCCAACAAAGGCATTTCGGTATTTCGTTCCAATCGATCATTTCGATAATCCTGCGAGAAGTATTTTTCCTCAATTTCTTCGTTTTCAACACCAAACACCAACATTCCCTGGAAAGTACGAATCCACAAATGCCCGAGCTGATCCTCCATTAAACCCGATATATATCCGTTTTGGATATATTCAGTTTCGGGAAATCCTTTAAATTTTACAGAAGTATTTCCCGATTTGTCAGAAGTTTCAATCTTTTTGTTTAATCCTGAGTTTGTCCCTATCCACAAATTACCAAACGAATCTTCGAGAATGGCATTTATGGTATTATCATTTAACGAATTCGTATCAGCAGGTGAATAAAAATAATAGCTCATATTTCCAGTTTCGGGATCGTAACAATTAAGCCCGTTTTCGGTGCCAATCCAAACCTTTCCTGAGCGATCTTCGTGCAAGGTTCTAATTATATTGCTGCTTAATGCGCCAAATCCATTTCTCCGGCCAATACTTTCAATTGACAGTTTCCCTCGCGAATCGGTCTTCATTTTAACTAAGCCCCGTTCTCTGATACCGGCCCAAATTACATCCGAATATTTTTTTGATGGAATTATATCAACAACCTTATTCCCGGGTAATAAAGGCTGTGTTAGTGAATTATAATATTCACGATGTGTAAGATCAAGACTGAGATCGGACGTATAATTGTAATGAATTACTCCGGCATCTTCCGTACCCAACCATAATCCGGTGCTATCTGCAAACATGTCGAAAATGGAATAAGCGATAAAAGTATTCCCATTGTGCGTATAAGTTTGTTCTCCGTAATTGTTTTTCAGCACATATACCCCATTTTGTTTTTCATATTGTAACAGATTATAAGATGTTCCCACCCATAATTGATCTTTGTAGGCCGCAAAACACTGCACTACGATTTTGTTTCCCAGGTTGTCGATCCTCAATGGCAAAACATAACGGCTTAATCCTTTATCTGTTATCGAAGCTCTGTCGATTTTTGCTGAACCAACCCAAAGTAAGCCGCTTTTATCGACAAAAATTGTTGAAATTGCATTCGAAGACAAACTCCCCGGATTATCAACCGAAACTTCATAAACCCAGAATTGAGCTTCTTCAGGCGAAAGTTGTTGCTGATCGCGTTTCAATAAACTTAATCCCTCGTTCCATGAGCCGATCCAAAGATTATGAAACTGATCGTAAAACAAACGATAAACTCCATTATCTCCAATACTGCCCTCTCTGTCTTCCACCCGATACACCTGAAAACGAACAATCTCTCCGTCATCATCTAAAACAGCTTTGTTCAATCCTCCTCCCCAGGTTCCAATCCAAAGAACCCCTTCATCTGCTTCTACTACCTGGGTAACGGTTGCATTTGAAATTGAATTTATTCCTGTTTCCGGAACATAACGTTTATAATCTCCGGTTTCAGGGTTAAAACGCAGCAAGCCGTTGTACGAAGCAATCCACACAATATTTTTGGAATCAAGGTGTAAATCGCTAATTACATCATTGGCTAAATAGTGTTTCATTTCTCCTGTTTCCGGATCGAGAATGTAGAGTCCGTCGCTCCAGGTACCAATCCATATAAAACCTTTGTCATCTTCCAGCAACGACATTATTCGGTTTCTGATTTTATAGCGTTTTATTGTACCGTCCCGAACATCCATAAAATTTAAACCACTTGCTGTTCCAATCCACAAATTTCCGGTTTTATCAACCAGTAACTTCGTAATTTCACGGTTCGAGATAGAAGTTGAATCATGATATTGGGGCTGATAAGTTACATAGTCGTAACCATCATACCGGGTCAATCCATTTATGGTACCAATCCAAATAAATCCTTTTTGATCCTGAACAATGTCATTAGCTTTATCTATGGTCAGTCCATGCTCAGTTCCCAAATGTGAGAAATAAAGCTCGTTTTGAGCCGTGGTTATATAGCTATAAACAAGTACAAAAAATAGTATAATAAAAGTCTTCTGCATTGCAGTCTACACGTCGTTTAAAGTTTTCAATTTCAAAATAACAAATTTCTGCCGAAAACCGGCACTCCTTTCATTAATAGTAACTTTTACTATTAAAACATAAGGCGCTAATAATATGCTAGTTGCGACTCTTTATTAGAAAAACAACTACTTACATCATCAAATAAGTGTTAGTAATTTTCAAATTTATGCAATCGATTTCAATTAATTGAAAGTGTCCTTCGATTTTGTTCAAATCATTAATAAAATTTAACCACAAATTTGTAAAGTTCTATTCAAAACAGAAGGAAACGAAACCATTGAACCAAAACTTTAATTTATGACTCGTATTAACCATACGAAAACTATTCTTATTAAGCTGTTTCTAATTATATGCTTTTTTGTTGGGTGCAGTTGCTATGCCTCCAAAAAAGAAGATTTAGAAAAAACAGTTCCCAAAGACTTTCAACTTATTTGGGAGGATAATTTTGATACCGACGGTTATCCTGATCCGCGAAACTGGAGTTTCGAATATGGTTTTGTGCGCAACCGGGAGCTTCAATGGTATAAACCACAAAATGCGTATTGCGTTAACGGCCATTTAACCATAGAAGGAAAGAGAGAAAACACGTATAACCCAAATTATAATCCGCTTAGCGACGACTGGCGCACGAATCGTTCGCGCGCTGAGTATTCATCAGCATGCCTTATTACTAAAGATCTTCAAGAGTGGTTCCCGTTTGGCTACTTTGAAATAAGAGCAAAGATTAATGTATCGAACGGTGCATGGCCTGCAATATGGATGTTGGGGACCAAGCAAAACTGGCCTTATTGCGGCGAGATAGATATTATGGAGTTTTATCGAATTAACAATGTACCACACATTTTAGCTAATGCTGCATGGGGATCGGAAATCAAATACCAGCCCCACTGGGACGATGCCAAAATACCGTTAAAGCATTTTACACAAGCCGATCCCGACTGGGCCGAAAAATTCCACACCTGGTCGATGCATTGGGATGAAGAACAGATCAGCATTTATATTGATGATGAATTGTTGAACCAAGTCGATCTGAAACAAACTATTAACCCTGACGGCGGTAACCCTTTTACCTCCGATCAGAAATTCTACTTACTACTTAATCTGGCAATTGGAGGCAATGGCGGAGATCCTGCGCTTACCGAGTTCCCAATTCGATTCCAAGTTGATTATGTAAGAGTATACAAAGCAACCACAGAAACCAACTAAATATTTAAAATTATAACTATTTCAATTTTAATAATTTAATCGTAAATCTTTATGAAAAAGAAGAGTAAATTGAATCAATGTAATTTCTGCAATGGGCTTTTAAAAACCCTGGCTGTTACATTGATGTTAATCATTGTTCACGGAACAGCAGCATTTGCCGGTTCCGGAACTGCATTACAGGAAAAATCAGTCACTGGTACAGTGTTTAGCACTAGCGGCGAGTCATTACCCGGTGTTTCGATTTTAGTAAAAGGAACAACTCGCGGAACTATTTCCGATGTTGACGGGAACTTTTCGCTTAATGATGTTCGCGCTGAAGATATCCTTGTTTTCTCTTTTATTGGTATGAAAGAGGTTGAGGTAACTGTTGGTGATCAAACCAGCATTGAGGTTACCATGGAAGATGCCGTAATTGGTGTTGACGAGGTTGTGGTAGTAGGTTATGGTACGCAAAAGAAATCGGATGTTACCGGATCAGTAAGTTCCGTATCGGAAGAACGACTGGCAAAAATTCCTGTTTCAAACGTTATGCAGGCCGTTCAGGGAGCGGTTTCCGGCGTTAATATTAGCCAGGCCTCTTCTATCCCGGGAGAGTCTCCTTCAATTGTTGTTCGCGGTGGTGGTTCACTTACCGCTTCTACAAGTCCGTATGTTGTAGTTGACGGTATTCCTATTTCAAAAATGGACGGATCGATCAACGACATCAACCCTAACGACATCAAATCAATCGAGATTTTGAAAGATGCATCGGCTACCGCAATTTATGGTATGAACGGAGCAAACGGTGTAATTTTAATAACTACAAAACGTGGTAAATCATCAGCACCAAAAATCCGTTATTCAGGCTATTACGGAGTAGAGGAATTTGCTCATATTCCGGAAATGGTTTCTCCTGAAGAATTGCTTAACCGCTATGCTGAAGGAAACAGAATCAATGGTTCTCCATTGTATGACGCACCTGTAAAGTATGAATATGAGGTTGAGAACTATGCAAACAACCACATTATCGACTGGATTGACGCAGTTTCACAAACCGGTGTTCAGCAAAATCATAATGTTAGCATTTCTGGTGGAACCGAGAATATGAACTATTACATTTCTGGTGACATATTAGATCAACAAGGTGTTGTTAAAGGTTACAACTACAAACGTTATTCTCTACGTACAAACATTGATGCTCAGGTTACTGATTACTTAAAAATCGGTACCAACTCATCAATCGTTCATCACAACAGAGACGGTGGCCGTGCCAACCTGTTAAATGCTGAGGCGATGAGTCCATACGGAAGAATGTTTGAAGAAGATGGATCGTATACCATTTATCCAATGTTCGGCGAAACGCTTTGGGCAAACCCATTGCTTCCAACAACAACCAATCCTGAAAGACGTCAGTATAACGTGAATTTAAACGGATATGCATTTGTAACATTTGGCGACATGTGGAAACCATTAACCGGGTTAACCTATCGTTTAAATGCAGGTTTCTCGTATATCCCACGCCGAACCAGCAGCTATACCGGAGCATCGGTAAACGACCAGCTGGGAACAGCAGAAATTTACCACGCAGAAACACAAGCGTATACAATTGAGAATATTTTACGTTACGACCGCGATATCGACAAACATCATTTTGATGTTACTGCTGTATATGCTGCCCAGGAAAGAAACTATAACAATAACTGGGCACAAGCGCGCGATTTTGTGAACGACGAACTGGATTGGAACAGAATGCAGGCGGGTGCAAGCTCAAGTGTTAGTTCTTATGCCGACAGGTACGCTTCAATATCGCAAATGGGACGTTTAAATTACGTCTACGACAGCCGTTACTTATTCACATTTACAGTACGTCGTGATGGTTCTTCTGTATTTTCTGACGACTTAAAATATGGTACTTTCCCATCTGTTGCGTTGGGATGGAATATGCGCCACGAAAACTTTATGGCGAATGCTGAAAACATTACCAACCTGAAACTGCGTTTATCGTATGGTAAGTCGGGTAACGAAGCTGTGGGTGTTTACAGAACATTTACAACAATGGCCGACCGCCAAATTGCATTAGGCGGAATAACCAATATTGCAATGGTTACCGACCGTCTAGGAAACAGCGACTTAAGCTGGGAAACAAAAGAAAGTTTTAACGCAGGTTTGGATTTTGGATTCTTTGATAACCGGATAAACGGTTCGGTGGATGTATATACAGCAACAAACTCTGATTTGCTGTTGGCACGAAAACTTCCTATCGCATCTGGATTCTCTTCAGTAACATCAAATATTGGTAAAACTTCAACAAAGGGACTTGAACTTACATTGAATACGGTAAATATTTCTACTACTGATTTTAAGTGGAACAGCTCAATTGTATTCTCTACAAACAAAACTGAGATTGTTGAATTATATGGCGATGGACAGGACGACCTGGGAAGTGGCTGGTTTATTGGCGAACCTATCGGAGTAATCCGCGATTATACCAAAGTGGGAATTTGGCAGGAAGATGAAATTGCCAATGGCGATCATTTAGATTGGGATCCGGTAGCAAAACCAGGTGATGTAAAATTAGCCGACATAAGTGGTCCTGACGGTGTGCCTGACGGAGTGATTAATGACGATGACCGTTCGATTCTGGGACAAAGAGCACCTAAGTGGACCGGTGGTTTAACCAATACATTTAGCTATAAAAACTTCACCTTTAATGTATTTATTCAAACCACACAAGGTGCAATGCGCGGAAATGCTCACCTGAGTATGGCTTCCGACGAAATTGAACGTCGTAACAGTTTTGCCGAAATTGGATACTGGACTCCTGAAAACCAAAGCAACGAATGGCGTTCGCTAAATAAAAATTCAAATCCTCACGGATATGGATTCCCGGTTAAAAATAACTTTACAAGAATTAAAGACATTACACTCAATTACGACTTCCCATCGCAGCTAACCAACAAAATTGGTGTTGATGCATTGAGCATGTATTTGAGTGGTCGTAACCTTTACACCTTCACCGACTGGATTGGCTGGGACCCTGAAGAAAGAAGTATTGGCCGAGGTTCGAACAACTGGGATATCAACTACCCAAGTGTGAGGACAATCGTATTTGGTATTAATCTTACATTATAATAGCGTATAACAATTATGAAAACGAATAAAATATATTTAATATTACTGATAGCTATTACAATGATAGCTGTCTCATGTAGCGAAGACTTTTTGGATGAAAAACCAATGTCGTCGTATGCTCCTGAAACTTTAACTGACGAAGCCGGTGTTGAAGCAGCGTTGAAAGGATTACACTACAACTTTGGAACAATATGGACCTGGGCAGGCCGACAAGGCTGGAACTGCGTGTGGCAGGTAGGAACCGATGTTTGTTCTCCCGGAGGAATTGAAGGCGTTGAAATTCCATTCTTTAAATATGAAGATTTAAACTCGGAAAATGGCGCTGTTTACTACATGTGGGAAAGATGTTTTCTGGTAATTAACAATGCCAATACTGCACTTGCAGCAATTGGCGAGGATGGCGATCCTGCAAAAATTGCAGAAGCCAGATTTTTCCGTGGTTACTGTTATAATATTCTTGCCACACTTTATGGCGATGTTCCTTTACTTGTTGAAGCAACATCATCAGCACGCACCGACCTCGAGCGTACTCCGGTGGCACAGGTAAACACTCAAATCATTGAAGATTTAAAATATGCCGCTGATAACTTACCCGACATTAACGGTACAATAACGGAAAGCCGCGCTAATAAACATATGGCTATGCAGTGTTTAGGAGAAGTATACTTACGTGTTGACCAACCAGACCTGGCAGAAACTGTTTTAACCAAAATTATCAACAGTGGTTTATTTAGCTTGGTTGAAGAACGTTATGGTATTGCTTTAGATGTGGATGGCGACTATTTCAGCGATATGTTTAAATTCGGAAACCAGCGTCGTTCGCAGGGAAATTCAGAAGCTATCTGGACATTCGAACTGGAATATACAAAAAATGTGGCCGGTGGTTTTACCGGAGCTCCTCAGCAGCGTCGTAACTGGGTGCCTGCTTACCACAATGTGCCTGGAATGACACCATATTATGATGATGTTGATGACAGTTTTGTACATCCTTACGGAGGTCGTGGTAATGGTCGTATGCGCCCAAGCAACTGGGTGAAGTACGAGTTATACAATGATGGCGACATCCGTAATTCGGAAAACAACATTACCCGAACCTTCTATTACAATTCAGTTGGCTATAGTGCTACCTGGGGTGTAGATGCCAACGGTTACAGAGTTGACAAAGATTCACCCAATGCGGTTAAGGTAGTTGAAGTTCATGAAGGCGATACTGCCTTAATTGCAGCAAGCGACACCATCGAGGTAGCATATCCATACACCCGCAAATGGGACTCATTCGATCCGGATGATCAGTGGGGTTGGACAAATATCAAAGATTTCCCGATGATGCGTTTTGGTGAAACTTACCTGCTTCGTGCTGAAGCTCGTTTTAAACAAAACAACACAAGCGGAGCAGCTGAAGATATTAATGTTTTACGCGATCGTGCTTTTAAAGCTGCCCGTGCAGAAAGTGGAAACAGCGACCTTGGAAAAGTATCTTCATCAGATATCGACCTTGATTTTATTCTGGACGAACGTGCCCGCGAATTGTTTGCTGAGGAAAACCGCCGCATGACATTGATGAGAACCGGAACCTTAGTGGAGCGGACAGCACTGAATACAGAAAGTACCATTAAAGGTACCATTAGTGGAGTAAGTAGCAACAACCTGTTGTTCCCTATTCCATTAAGCGAAATTCAACGTAACAAAGATGTTCAGTGGGATCAAAATCCTGGATATAATTAGTAGTTCTGATCTGAAAATAAAAGGACATATTGACAATTCGATAGTTCTTATAGTTTAGTTAGATTTGATTAAGTATCTACAATCTACAGAAATGCCCTTCGGGGCATTTCTTTTATTATTTTCGTCTGTTGCATTTTATTAAATCCTTTCGAGCCATGTTAAAAACCACTTCTGTTTTTATTCTAATCATTTTTTTTACCAGTTGTAAAACACCACAGAATCATAATCAATCACTAAGTTCGGCAATCGATCAATCGCTTGAGCTTGCCACTAAACAAAGCCTCAGAATGGCCGAATCACTGAAAGATCAACCGGATAAACTTCCCCAAACAATTGGCAAAGATGGGAAGCTGGTTACTTGCAATTCTGACTGGTGGGTTAGCGGATTTTTCCCAGGCGTTTTATGGTATTTGTATGAAAACAATCCTGAAGACAGCTTGAAACTTTGGGCAGAAAATTACACCTTGCGTGTTGAAGATCAGCAATTCACTACCGACAATCACGATGTTGGATTTATGATATTTTGTAGTTTTGGAAACGGCTATCGAATTACGGGTAATCCAAAATATAAAGAAGTGATTCACAATGCATCAAAATCGCTGATCACCCGGTTTAACCCAACCGTTGGTTGTATCCGATCGTGGGATTATGCACCATGGAGTGCCAAGTGGCAATACCCGGTAATTATCGACAATATGATGAATCTGGAATTGCTTGAATGGAGCGCCCAAACCTTTAACGATACTACATTCAGCCATGTAGCACGTACACACGCTAACACCACCATGGAAAATCATTTTCGTGATGATTACAGCAGTTACCATGTTATTTCGTACGATACCATAACCGGAGCAGTTGAAAAGAAAAATACCGCACAGGGATATTCTGACGATTCAGCGTGGGCACGCGGACAAGCATGGGGATTGTATGGTTACACCATGATGTACCGTGAAACGGGTAAGGAAAGCTATTTGGAACAAGCAAATCATATTGCGGACTTTATTATCAATCATCCAAATCTTCCTGAGGACAAAATTCCTTACTGGGACTTCGATGCACCGGATATTCCAAATACATTGCGCGACGCCTCGGCAGGTGCAATTATGTGTTCTGCCCTGTTGGAACTAAGTCAGTATGTAGCAGACTACAAAGCTAAATCGTATCTGAATGTAGCAAAAATACAAATCCGAACTTTAAGTTCCGACGAGTATCTGGCAAACCCCGGTGAGAATGCCAATTTTATTCTGAAACACAGCGTCGGGCACATGCCTAATCGCACCGAGATTGATGTTCCACTCACTTACGCTGATTATTATTTTGTTGAAGCTTTAATGCGAGCAAAAGAGTTAACAAAACAGGGGGAATTGTAGTAATTGGAATTTATTCCGACTGAGCTTTAACACATCATAAAAACAAACAGCAGCAAGAGAACCTTGCTGCTGTTTTTACGTTTATTTTCAAGTTTATATCTAACACCCGATTGATGTCAACACACCAAGCTTCGATTAAATTCTAAAGTTTCTCGCCATTTTCCAATAAATAGGCTTCTGCTTCCACATTCCATAATCCCATGTATTTTTTGCACAGCTTGTCCAGCTCTACATACACCGGATTTTCTTTTCCTTTCTCTTCAAAATCATCAATTGCCGTAAGCGGAAAATCAAAATGTGGGTAAATTAATTTTTTACCACCTGGAATATTCGGCAGACTCAAAGTTGCTTCAGGCACTGTATTTAAACCACCAATGTGGGTTACCAGTCCTGCCGGATCTAATCCTGCAGTCATAATTTCCAATGCTTCTTTCATATCGTCGGTGTTACCACCCGATGTTCCAACAATGTGCGTATAAGCATAATGAACATTGTAAAAGTTCATTTTTGCCGAGAATTCCGTGTTTGATGGCCCGGCAAAAAAGTTCAAACAACCATCGAAACCAAGAATTGCATCGCCTTGCTCAACTACAGGAGCAACCGGAGCAAAAACAAAGACATCATCGTATCCCGTGCCTCCGGTTAATTCTTTTAATCCAGCAACCGGATCGGCCATTTCTGCGGTATTGATGTATTTTAATTCAATGCCACGCTCTTTGGCAAATTCAACAGTGTAAAGCTCAGCAGCCCTGTCCAGTCTTGTCTGGTCGATATCGGTAACCACCATCAATGATGGTTTTCTGTCTTCGCGGCGCAAAACGTAATTAATGGCAGCCAATCCCATTGGACCAACACCGGCAAGAATTGCCATTTTCCCACCATCTACAATTTCCATCTTGTGCACATAACTTCCGGCAGTGGTGTGGTAATTAGCGTGCATAGCACCAATAACACAGCTCAACGGCTCGGCCAGCGACGCAGGGTAATAACCCGGTCCTTCATAGGCCAGCAAACAATCCTGTACCAACACATCTTTCGGAATGATCACATAAGTGGCATCACCGCCAATGTATTTGTATGAATAACCAGGAGCACTTAACACACCAACCGGACCATCTTCGTAATAAATTGCCGGCTGAATTGAAAATTTCTGACCTGACTTAAATTTATCTTGCCAGTTTGCTCCTACTTCAACAATTTCTCCGGCAAATTCATGCCCAATCATAATCGGATTCTCGGCAATATCATCCGGAATACGTTTGTGGTCGCTTGCCTGGTTGGCTGCTTTGTAACTCGACATACAAAGGCTGTCGGTTATTACTTTTGCCAAAATCTCATCTTCGTTAATTTGTGGTAATTCAAATTCTTCTACCCGAAGGTCTTTTTTACCGTATAATCGAACTGCTTTTGTCTTCATTTTCTTTTATTTTATCAGATTGAAAAGAGATTGATTTAGATTGATAAAAGATTGAAGCTTCCAACTCGAAACTCGTAGCTAGTGACTCGAA
This sequence comes from Draconibacterium halophilum, assembly GCF_010448835.1. NCBI lineage: Bacteria > Pseudomonadati > Bacteroidota > Bacteroidia > Marinilabiliales > Prolixibacteraceae > Draconibacterium > Draconibacterium halophilum. Next base: position 1,933,730 of record NZ_CP048409.1, on the reverse strand, counting down.
GCTTTCTTAATCATTCATCCTTAATCCTTCCCAACCTTTTGCCTTTATACTTTTAACTTTTGCTCCCGACGCTTCGGTCGGGATTTGGCTGTGGCCGATTTTCAATTCGACCAGCACAGCTGTTCTCAACGTTCTACTTTTGCCTTAAGTTTCTAATGCAACATCGATTGTCCACCCGAAATTGGCAGCGCCTGTCCCGTTTCATTCTCCTGGTCGATCAGGTATAAAATTCCTTTCACCACGTCTTTTGGCGAACATCCTTTTCCAAGTGGCACCTGGTCTAAATAAAATTGCTTCACATCGTCGATTGTCTTTGCTCCCGGCACTTTTCCGGCATTTAGGTACTGAATAAACAATCCATTTTCAGGATCGCTCCACAGCGGACCTTCGTAGAAGTTACCCGGGCAAACCGAATTGACTTTTATTTTATCCGGTGCCAGTTCCAATGCAAACGACTGAGTAAGACCTATTCCACCAAATTTACCACCGGCATATGCGAAATTCTTTTTACTTCCTTTTAAACCCGATTTTGAATTGATTTGAATAATATCAGAATAGTAATCCGGCTTATAAGCATTTTGAAGTTTCAATATTTTAGAGGCTACTTTTGTGCAATAGAAATAGGCGTTGTAGTTTATTTTGGTAACAAACTCAAAATTCTCCGGTGTCATTTCATCCAGACCACCCGCACGTAATACGCCGGCATTACTTACAAATACATCCAGTCCACCAAAAGTAGCAACGGTTTCTTTCATCAAATTGGCCAGGCTTTCCATATCGGCCACATTGGTTTTTACAAAAATCGCCCTGTTATTACCTTTCATCGCAGCCAGTTCTGCTGCCGTTTTTTGTCCAACTTCTTCGTTAATATCGGCCACAACAATATTGGCGCCTTCTTCGGTTAAATGGAGGGCAATACCTTCACCAAATCCCATGGCAGCGCCGGTTACAATAATGGTTTTATTTTGAACACGGCCAACAGATGTTCCGGCAGCAATTTTGCGGCGGTAATTCTCAACCTCCCAGGTATCGATAAATGCAATTTGTTCCGGAGTCATAAAATGCTGACCACCGAACGATTCAGAATAAGCACTGATTTTCATTGCATCTTCATACACATCCAGAATCGTGTCGCACTGTACGGCATGATCGCCAACAGCCAACAAGCCAATTCCTTTCAGTAGGATTACTTTTGGAGCAAATCCGTTTGTTGAAATAAAAGCTTCGATCTTTTCTTTGGCCTCTTTCAACAGGTCTTCAACGTTTTCAGTATTTTCAATAAATATATATTTCGATTTGCAATACACGATCAGGTCAGGAGTAAATGGCTTTGTCACTTTTTCATAAGCCTGTGCATCTTTTGTGAATTGAGCAATTACCGCATTGTTCCGAAGTCTCAGCGTTTTAATTTCCACTTCTGAAACCATCATACGGATGGCCGGAACAAATTCAGCAACATCTTCGCGAATTGGAAGGGCTTCTTCCGACAATTCCTCTTTTAACGCACCGTTCAGTTTTGCAAATACATCACTGTAAATCGTTTCAATTTCATCGATAGAATCGGCTGCCACAAAAATTCCGTGGTTTTGCAAAAAGATTATCTGCGCAGTTTTACCATTTTTCGCTTTAAATTTGTCCAGTTGTTTTTCAACCCCTTTAAACAGCACATAACCCGGATCGATATATGGAATATAAACCACCTGGTCGCCAAACAACTCATCGAGGTATTTTTCCACCTGGTTGCCACACATCAAACCATTTACTTTTGTTGGATGCAGGTGCACCACATAAGCAAAATCGATAACATCATGCATTGATATTTCAACCGATGGCCTGCGATCTTTTGTGATGGTTGCTTCCATCAAATCGTCTTTAATCTGGCGCTCGCGTTCAAATGAATCGGCACTGTATGTTTTTTCTGAGATGAGTCCCAATTTTTTACGGTCGAGCTTTGCAAAACCATCTTCGGTAATCGTAGCAAGTGCAAAACCACTGGCTTTCACCCAAATATTTTCGTCGTTTTTATAGGAGGTGTTTCCGCCTCCGGCAATAACCATCTCTGGATTTTGGCCATAGAATTGCGATATCTTAATCAGATTTTTTAATCCTTCCATAATATTCTGGATCGTTATTTTTTTTGTGACAGAAACCCCCCACAGGCTTCCGTTCTCTTTTTTTATGCGATCATTTCTTTAACAACCGCATTACCTAAGGTGATCAGGTCTGCTATCGACCGTTCGGTACGATTACCATTTGTAGTTACAAATCCTTCTTCACCATTGGTTTTTAAATATTGATGAGCTGCAATTACGCAAGCACCATCGTATGATACTTTTTTCAGGTCATCGGGTAAAATATCCTCACCATCAACCTTCACTTCAAGAGGGAAAACTCCCGGCGTGTTGTGCTCTGATCCAAGCGAGATCACATATCCCAAACGGGTAAAATATTTTATAAACTCGCGCAATTTTTGCACTGAATTTCGTGACGGGATCAGTTCGATCATATGCACATTCATTGCTTTAAATTGTTCGTCCATAACCTTCCAATCCCTCTCGAAACCGGTGATCAGATTCCCTTTTCTGTCGTCGAGTAATACCGGATAACATGGAATACCACCGGCGTCCAAAATATACTCACTTATGCGTTCCACAGGTGGAAATGAAGCAGGCGATTCAGGAATAAAAGCAGAACCTCCGGCTTTTAGAAGTTTACCGCGGATTTCGTTTTCGATAGCAGCAATATCTTCAGGATTTGATTTTGGTTCTACATCAAAAAGTTCGGTGTAGAACATCATTTTTCCCGACTTTTGAGGATAGTTCTCTTCTACCAAAATACGAATGGCTTTGGCGATATGGCGCTCGCGCACCAGCTCCTTAGCATATTTTTTCTTTACCTCCTCGTACGTAAGGCTCATATCAGGATAGATAGACTGCAACAGGTAATTCACCTTTTCAATCATCTTCGCGACTTGTTTCTGGCTTTCAGCTATCAGATCATCCAAAAACTTTTTGCTTTCTTCTGAAACCCGATACGGATAATTCAACCCTTTCCCGCTAAAATAAATGCGGCCCGGATTATTTGGGTCGTTTATGGTAACATTGCGTCGTTGAAGCTCCTGAATCAACCCAATAAACTCAACGTTAAACAATGGAAATACGCCGTTTTTTACAGCGTAATTATAAAATTCGTTATATCCGTCGGAAACAAAAAAATCGTTAATCCCCAACACTTCAACCTCTTCGTCGTTTGCCAGCTCAAAAATCTGTGCAATATTATCGAAAGAGCTGAAAGAGTATGGAGTATGGATGTGACCATTAACATGAGGCACGCTAATATCGCCTCCTATTCGCATTAATGTTTCAATATCCGGGTATTCTTTTAAAAAATTCATATCTATTATTACAGTTATTGGTTAAAAAGCAGGTGTGAATATAAAAAATCCTTTCCTACCTAAACTTATTCACACCATGCTTTATAACTAACTAAAATTATATACCTAACTTATTTCTACGAATCTGCTCCGCATTTGTGAAATTATTTTTTGCTACATGTCCTTTCAACGGAACGATCTTTTCGTGAATGGCATCGAGGAACCAGTCAACCTGCGGGAAGAAATACTCTTCCAATTCGTAAGCAGGAGTAATCCAGTTACGCGAACCAACAACTACCGGTGGTGCATCCAACTCATCAAATGCCAGCTCGGTAATATTCCGTGCCATATCATTCAGGAACGAACCTCTTGAGTTGGCATCGCCTGAGATGATTATTCTACCGGTCTTTTTAACCGACTCAATCACTTTTTCGTAATTGAACGGAACAATGGAACGGGCATCAATAACCTCTGCTTCCATGCCGTATTCTTCTTTCAGTTTGTCCGCAGCTTCCAATGCGCGGTAAAGCGTTGCTCCAATTGTAAGAATTGTAATGTCTTTTCCTTCGCGTTTTACATCCGGCTCGCCAAACGGAATTTCGTAATATTCTTCCGGTACGCCACCTTCGTGAAACTGCTCGCCAATGTCGTAAATACGCTGGCTTTCAAAGAAAATCACAGGGTCAGTTCCCTGCAAAGCAGTGTTCATCAAACCTTTTGCATCGTAGGGCGTTACCGGGAAAACAACTTTCAATCCGGGAATATGAGCTACCAGTGACGTCCAGTCTTGCGAGTGCTGTGCACCATATTTTGATCCTACAGAAACGCGAACCACAACAGGCATTTTAATTACGTTACCCGACATCGCTTGCCACTTTGGCATTTGGTTGAAAACCTCATCGCCACAACGTCCGAGGAAATCGCAGTACATAATTTCAGGAATTACACGACCACCACACATGGCATAACCAATGGCTGTTCCAATGATCGACGCCTCAGAAATTGGCGAATTAAACAAACGGTTGTACGGTAAAGCCTCTGTGAGTCCACGATAAGTAGCGAAAGCGCCACCCCAGTCCCGGTTTTCTTCGCCATAAGCCACCAATGTCGGATCTTTGTAGAAACGATCAACAACAGCTTCGAAGATACCGTCGCGTAACTGATACTGTTTAATTTTTGAGAATGGTTTTCCGTTGGCATCAAAAGCAAAACGCTCTTTTTTGGTAAGTTGTTTAACCCGTGGGTTTTCTTCCATCGGATGATTCACCTCTACCTCGCGGTCTTCCATTTTATCAACGCTCTCTTCAGAGAACATCATGTCGCCAATTAATTCCGGATATTTTTCCATATCCATGTTTGGCGACACTTTTTCGTCGATGGCCAGTTTCATGGCATATTTCATCAACTCAACAATATCAGCTTTTATATTTTCAAGTTCTGTTTCTTTCGTTACTCCGTTATCAACCAGCTCTTTTCCATAAGAAACAATACAATCCTGCTTTTCCCAGGCTTCAACTTCTTCTTTACTTCTATACGACGAAGCATCAGAAGGTGAGTGACCACTGTAACGGTAAGTTAAAACATCAAGCAGAACAGGCCCCTTTTTATCTTTTAGCAGCTCCATTTTACGCTTGTACGCATCAATTACTGCCAGCGGATTGTATCCATCAACACGTTCGGCGTGCATGCTGTCGCGATTTACACCCGCACCAATACGAGCGGCAATATCATACCCCATGGTTTCTCCACAGGTTTGTCCACCCATTCCGTACTGGTTATTCATAATATTGAAAATGATTGGCAGACCACCTTTGTAGGCTCCTTCCCACAATTGCTCAAACTGGTCCATCGATGCAAAAGTCAGACCTTCCCAAACCGGGCCGCAAGCCATTGATGCATCGCCAATATTGGCCACTACAATACCATCTTTCTGATTTACTTTTTTGAACAAAGCAGCTCCCACAGCTATATCGCCCGAACCACCAACAATTGCATTATTAGGATATACACCAAACGGTGTAAAGAAAGCGTGCATCGAGCCTCCCAGACCTTTATTAAAACCTGTTTCACGGGCAAAAATCTCGGCCAGTGTTCCGTAAATCAGGAAACGGCGTGCCAATGATTTTACGTTGCCTTCATGACCTTCTTTTACGATGTTCAGAATTGTACCGTCGAAGAAGTTGGTCATTACATCCATCAATTGGTCGTCGCTCATTTTATGAATAGCCGACATACCTTTGGCCAAAATCTCGCCGTGAGAACGGTGCGAACCAAAAATAAAATCCTCAACTCCCAGGTGGTAAGCCATACCAACAGCTGCCGATTCCTGTCCGATTGACAAGTGAGCAGGACCGGGATGGTTGTATTCGATTCCTTCGTATTCGCCCTTGGTTTTGATCAGGTTTAACATGGTTTCGAACTCCCGAATCAAAGCCATATCATGGAAAATATCCATAAACTGGTCGTTCGAAAAATTTGCTTTTTCCTCTTCAATACTTTTGTTGTATTGATTTACAGGTATTTCTTTGAATTGAATTGAACCCGGCTTTCTTACTTCAACCGGATCAATAAATTGCGACTTAGGCATACTATTTTGTTTTGAAGCCCCCACTAACTCCCCCTCGGGGGAGGACATGGTTGCTATTGGTTATTATTTAAATTTATAATTCATTTCTGCCTTCTTAGCAGCCCTCTGTTTTCCCCCTCGGGGGAAATGTCCGCAGGACAAAGGGGGCTTTAATGCCCAAAACTAAAAACAGTTTCTTTAAATATCTCCGAAACTGTTGGATGCGGGAATACCACTTCTTCCATTTCTTTCAGTGTCATTTCGGCTTCGATGGCCATGCAGGCACCGTAGATCATTTCACTCGATGGATTTCCGATCATGTGAACACCGAGCACCTCGCCGTATTTTGCACCAACCAATACTTTACACGATCCGCTGCCACCTTCATTTTCGACAACAAATCTTCCGGCGTAAGCCATTGGTAGTTCGGCAATTTTATAATCGATACCTTTTGCTTTAGCTGTCTCTTCGGTCAAGCCAACACCCGAAATTTCAGGATTAGTATAAACTACAGCAGGAATAGCATTGTAGCGCATTTTATCCGGACGACCGGAAAGGTTGTTGACCACCACTTCGCCTTCGCGACTGGCAGTATGTGCCAACAATGAGAAACCTGTTACATCGCCGGCAGCGTAAACATTCGGAATATTGGTGCGCATTTTTTCATCGACTTTAATTCCGCCTTTAAATAACTCAACACCCAGATTTTCCAATCCAAATCCCTGAGTTACCGGCTTACGACCAACGCTCATTAATATTTTATCGCCTTCAATTTCGGTTACTTTTCCGTCTTTTTCGAAGGTTACTTTTGTTCCGTCAACCTTTGTAACTTTTGACGACAAGTTGAACTCAATGCCTTTTTTGGCGTACATCTGACGCAATAGGGCACTTTGTCCTTTGTCCATTCCGGTCAGGATTTCATCCAGCATTTCAATAATGGTAACTTTCGTACCCAGACTGTTAAAAATACTGGCGAATTCCATTCCGATTACACCACCGCCAATGATCACCAACGATTTTGGCTGTTCTTTCAGTTGCAAAATCTCACGATTGGTTAAAACTTCTTCATTCCCCTGAACACCAGGAATTGGAGGAACAAAAGCTTCGGAGCCGGTACAGATCATCACGTTGGCTGCATTATATTCTTTGCCTCCTGCTTCAATCTCAATACCTTCAGCGCCTCTCTTTTTTATCACTGCAGCGTCGTTGACCACATCCACATTAAACTGCTTCATTTTCATGCCAACGCCGCCTACCAGCTTCTTCACCACTTTATTCTTGCGGGCCATCATTTTTTTGAAGCTAAACGACAGATCATTCGCTTCCACACCATATTTACTTCCGCTTTTTGCGCTATCGTATATTTTAGCACCGTACAGCAAAGTTTTTGTAGGAATACAACCTTCGTTTAAACAAACACCGCCAAGTTCCTTCTTTTCAAAAAGAACCACTTTCAGTCCTTTTGCTCCGGCTCTTTCGGCGGCAACATACCCACCCGGTCCGGCACCTATAATTGCTAAATCGTACTTCATAAGCCCCCTCCATCTCCCCCAAAGGGGAGGGTTTAATTTTTTTAAAATCTATTTTTCAAACACCTATTTTTAACATCGTAAACTCTCTAACAAACACATATCAACGTCTCTTCTCCTCCCCTTCGGGGAGGTAAGGAGGGGCTAATATTCAATCGTTAAGTTTTCAATTTCAATAGCTACCTGCTTCACAAAACGTGTTGCCATTCCGCCATCAAGTGCCTGGTGATCGTAAGTCAAACTCAAGCCCATATAAGGCACAAAACCGTATACTCCGTCGCCCAGATCTTTTGGTCGAGGCACAATGGTATTTACTCCCAGAATTGCTACCTGCGGCAAGTTGATTACCGGTGTAAACATTTCAACACCGTAATTTCCAAGGTTCGAAACGGTAAACGATGCAGCCTCAGAAGAAAGTAACTCCGGATCTACGCTTCCTGTACGACAAGAATCCGCAACATCTTTAAGCTGGTTACACAATCCGGTTATTGACAGGTCATCGGCATTTTTAATTACCGGAACCATCAAACCACGGTCGGTATCAACAGCCAGCCCTAAATGTACTTTATTGAAATATTTTACGCTGTCGCCAAGGAAATGTGCATTTACATCAGGAAATTGTTTCAGCGCTTTAATAACCGCGAAACAAACCATATCGTTTAATGTAATATTCGGAGCACCTTCTTTAGCTTTTATTTCTTTTCGTAAGGCAAGCATTCTTCTTGCATCTGCACCTAAATGGTGCGTTAATTGTGCCGAATTCTGCAAGGACTGATACATTGCTTTGGCAATCAACTTGCGAATATGTGGCATTTTCTTGATTTCGAAATCATCGGCATAAACAGGATTTGCTCCAAGATCTGAAGCTTTAACTGTTCCGGCCAATCCACTTCCTTCGCTAGCTGGTTCCAGTCCTTCAGCTTTAGCAACTTCTTTTGCCAGTGGCGACATTTTAGGTTGCGATGCAGCAAACGCTTTCACATCACGCTCAATAACGCGTCCTTCGGGACCTGAACCTTTAATCGATTCGTAAGGTACTGCCTTCTTTTCCGCAAGCCTTTTAGCCCGCGGAGAAATCTTCACTTTCTCACCCTCAGTATTTTCTTTTAATACTACCTGAACCTCTTCCTCTTTTTCCTCAGAAACTTCTTCAACCTCCTCTTTTACTTCAGCACCATCTTCCGGTGCTGTTCCGGCAGAAAACTCATCGATGTTTTCGCCCGGCTTTCCAATTACGCCAATAGTTTGCAAAACAGGCACCTCATCTCCTTCTTCGCAAAACACAGCCAGCAAAACGCCATCTTCTTCAGCTTCCTGTTCAAAGGATGCTTTATCAGTTTCATAAGCAAAGAGCGCATCGCCCTTTTTAACTTCTTCGCCTACCTCTTTCGTCCATTCGGTAAAGATGCAGGATTCAACGGATTGCCCCTGGCGAGGCATTATAATTGGTGTAGCCATAATTTTTTAATATTTTGGACAAACATAACCTACGCTACTTGTATTTACAAGTTAATTCATCGTTTTTACCTAAAACCCTAATCTACAATCTTTTTGACATATTTACAAGTAACTTGTAAACACATTTGTTTAATTTTGTCTTTACATCTAATAAGAAAATCGCTTATATTTGTCACTCGACAAAAAATCAAAAAATGCGTCTGAACAAAAATTTACCGCAATACAAAGTTGTTTACGAAATTATTCGCAAACACATATCAGATGGAGTTTACCAAAAAGGAGACATTCTACCATCGGAAAACGAACTATGTGCGGTACATCAGACCACACGACCAACCATTCGGAAAGCACTTGATCGTCTTGTTCACGAAGGATACATCAAAAAAAAACAAGGCAAAGGAAGTATCGTGATGGGCGTTCCACAAGGGGTTGGAATTTTGTCGTTATCGGGTACCACCAGTGCAGTTGGACAAGAAAACCTGATCACAAAAATTATTGTAAAACCGGAGATAAGACAGTGGGATACCACAAATCTCGCCTATCCACTCTTGAATAATGAAGAAGAATTTGGCTGTATTTATTTCGAGCGATTGCGGATCATGAACAAACAGCCTGTTTTCTATGACATTACCATGATGCCCAACATCAACCTGCGTCGTTTTATCAGTCGAAACCTGGAGAACAAATCGCTCTTCAACATCCTGCGCACTATTTACGACATTGAAGTTACCGGTGGCGAACAACGCCTGATGGCCATTTTGGCCGATGATAAAATTCAGGAGTACCTGAATGTAAAAGAGGGCCACCCTATTCTTCATATCAACCGAAAAATGGAAACCAGTCGCGAAGGTTTTTTTATTTACAGCCAGGTTTACTGCAACAGCGAGAAGTACGCTATTTTTGGGACGTTTTAATTCTACATCTAAATTAAATCCGCTACAGTATTAGAACACACAATGCATATTTACCGGCGAATTACACCTGAATCCCGAGATCAAGGTTTGCAACATCGGCATCCGATAAAGTATCGGCAATAACCATTGCAGCACCAAGTGCACTTGAATTATCAATCTCTGATATCAGAACCGTTTTAGCCGGAAAGCTCTTTTTCAGTAACTCAATAAAAGTTGGGTTTCGGGCAAAACCTCCTGAAACGTACAAAATTTCAGTATTATCATTTTCAGGAACAACCAGCTTGATGCTTGTTACACAAAGTGCGGTCAGATCGATCATCAATTTGGTGTATGATTCCTCGTAATTTGTAAAAACACTCAGGTCAACTGCCTTCAACCCTTCCTGAAAACTTTCCTTGCCATTGGAAAAATATACGGAAGTGTCTTCATACTTATTTGAAAGCGCGCTTATTAATTCCGGATTATTTTTAACGGCTTTAAATGAATCTCCGGGAACATCAAAATGTTTGGCCAGTTTTTCAGCCCAAACCTCGTGAAAATACCCCATAAATAAACGAGACGATTTTACCTGATCCTTGGTTGGTGTCAAGAAACACAAACAGTCTTGTTCCAACTCATCAGCGGTTAATGGCTCTTCGTAATATGGATTCATGTTTATACACCACGTCCCGGTTGATACCAAAATAAATTTTGCCGGACTGGCTTTTAAATAAGGCACCAGCGAAGCCGAACTATCGTGAATACCTATTCCAACTTTCACCTTTTTTCCAGCCACGTCGACCGGAAAAACCACAGCATTGTTGACAGGTTCCGGTAAAGCAATTTCATTATCCGATATCCACTGATGATATTGCATTTGATCGAAATCCCACATAAAGGTATGGCACCCGATCGATGTCGGCTCCGAAACAATCTCGTTTGATAAAGTGTACGATAAATATTGCGGAAAATGTAACACAGATTTTACCTTCTTAGACACTTCTGGTTTCTCTTGTTTTAACCACAATATTTGAATTCCGGAATTCAACAATAATCCCAACGCCGGGCTGGCCGTTTTTCGGCAAAACTCATTTTTACCACCATACTGATTAAAAAGATCCGCTGCAATAGTTTCAGGAATCTCCTTTAAATAGTTGTAAACCGGTGTCTGTCGCTGTCCTTTTTCATCAAGAAACATTAACGATGCACCGTAAGTTGAAAAATTTACACCTTTCAAATCGTATTCGTTACCGGCTGCAATTTCTTCCAGGCTTTTGCTTATCCACGAAGTGATCAGATCGATGTCGTCGCACTCAAATCCGTCATCGTCGGATATTACCGGAAACTTCTCTTCGTGCTGTTTTACAACCTTAAAATTGCTGTCGAACAACAATACTTTTTTGTTGGTTTTTCCAATATCGAAAACAGCTATTACCTCGATCATTTTTTGATGATAAAAATCCTCCCCTATTCTATCAAAAAGAGACAGAAGAGGATTGAAATTAGAAACTTAACTTATCTTTTTAAAAGCACGTCTTTTTCGTACTGCTGAATTTTGCCAATATAATCCATACCGGTTGGCACACCCTCCTGCAAACAGTAATAATCCCAAACAGCACTAAACGGCATCGTTTTCAATTCTTCCAACATGGCCAAACGCTCGAAGTTTTTACCAGCTTCTTCAATGGCTACCAAAGCTTTTGTAGGCTCAAGAGCAGCAATAAGGAAAGCTTTTTGAGCAGCGCGCGTACCAGTTACATACGCACCAATACGGTTGATAGATGCATCAAAAAAGTCTAAACCAATATTTACACGGTCAAGAAAATTGTTACGCATAATTTCTGAAGCGATCAACTGAACATCTTCGTTTAATGTAACAACGTGATCAGAATCCCAGCGAACCGGACGGGTAACATGCAACAATATCTCATCAACAAACTGAAGTACCGCAGAAATTTTGTCGCCTACCTGCTCGGTTGGATGGAAGTGCCCGTTATCTAAACAAATCAACTTATCGTTTTTAATGGCATATCCCAGGTAAAAATCGTGCGAACCAACCGTCATCGATTCCACACCAATACCAAATAATTTACTCTCAACTGCGTCTTTCATGTGCTCTTTTGGGTACTCGGTTGCCATCGCTTCGTCAAGCGATTTCTTCAAATTTGCACGGTATCCATTACGATCAATCGGTGTATCTTTTGTTCCATCGGGAATCCAGGTATTGTGCACACAAGGTGTACCCAGCTGCTTCCCTGCTTCGGCAGAAATAGCGCGACAACGTTTTACGTGCTCCACCCAAAACTTTCGGTTTTCTTCGTTCTTACTCGACAAGGTAAAACCATCGGCTGCACGGTCGTGTGAAAAACAAGTGGCGTTAAAATCCATACCAATTCCCTGTGCTTTACACCAATCTATCCAGCTTTGAAAATGTTTTACTTCAATCTCGTCGCGATCCACTTTTTCGCTCTGAAAATCGCCGTAAATTGCGTGTAGGTTTAAACGTTGTTTACCGGGGAGCAAAGTCAGTACTTTTTCAAGGTCGGTGCGCATTTGCTCAATAGTCGTTGCTTTTCCGGGATAATTTCCGGTTGCCTGAATTCCACCTGAAAGTTCGCCATCAGCTGTTTCAAATCCGCCAACATCATCCGTTTGCCAGCAGTGCAACGAAATATTTACATCTTTCATTTTTGCAATGGCTTCTTCGGTGTCAACACCAATTGCCGCATATTGCTCTTTGGCTATTTCGTAAGCCTTTTTTATTAATTCACTCATCATAATTGTTTTATTTGTTTCTAACTATTCCATGTAAAAAACTTCTTCCAGCGGAACAGACACTGGCGAATTATCGGGGTTCGACTTCATGATATCTTTCATGTAAGCCCACCACTTTTGTACGATCTCTTTTTGCCCCAAATCCTGCGAGCCTCCGTCACCATTTACTTTCTGAAAGGCAAACAAGGTATTGGTTTCCTCATCCAAAAAAATGGAATATTCGCAAACGCCCGCCTCTTTTAACAGCTGCTTTAGTTCCGGCCATATTTCATAATGACGTTTTATATATTCCTCTTTCTGCCCTTCGTTGAGGTACATTTTAAAAGCTAAACGTTTCATTATCCTAAAGCATTTAATTCAGGATATAGCCATTTGGCCGCTCCTATTACGATTACCGATAAAAGAATGGTTCCGATTCCAAAAAGAATCATATTAAAAGCTCTTCTGGAAACACTTCGCCACTCTTTTCTGTAAAATCCCCACAAGTTGGCCGTAAGTATAATGGTAGCCATGTGAAGTGTCCACGAACTGGCACCGTTGCCAATTTTGGTTTCGCCCATTCCATAAAAGAAGAACTGAAGAAACCATGTAGTTCCGGCGAGTGCACAAAAAAGATAGTTTCTCAGTAACGGCGTTTTCCTGTCAATAAAGTCGCCGCCTGTTTTATTTTTAAAGATCAGTGCAACCGACCAGATCAGGTTAGTTGTTAGACCACCCCACAGAATCACAAAAAATATAATGTTGTTTTCGAAGAGGTATTTAAATCCGCCTACCGATTCACTCACGAAAGAATAGTTTTGCTCCACAGCCATCGACCGGGCTACTTCGGCCATTTCTTTTCCGGTATCGATTCCGAAACTAAAGAATGCACTTAAAACACCTGATACAACTGCAATTATTAGGCCTTTGGCAAGTTTAAATTCTTTATTAACACCCTCTTTGTTCCCGGCCAGATCCTTATCCTTTATAATACCTGCACGTCCGCTAAGAATAATACCGACCACCAGGATAACTATACCTAACAACACTATTCTACCACCGGTAGTACTAAAAAGGTCAGAAAATGAAAGTCCATCGGGAAGCAACTCTGCCATTCCGGGAATATTACGTAATATCGGTAAACCCAGCGACCCGACCACAGACGTAATTCCTAATAAAACAGAATTACCCAAGGACATGCCCAAATAACGAATTGCAAGGCCATAAGTAAGTCCTCCTACCCCCCAAAGCAAACCCATAATAAAAGTATTTCTGATAACAGGTCCCTGAGCTGATTGAAGAATTCCCTGCCAATCTGGGATAGTTAAAACAACGGCTAAATAAGGCATAATTAGCCAGGAGAAAATACCACCGACAATCCAGTAGATTTCCCAACGCCATTTATTCACCCAGTTATAAGGCATGTACCAGCTTCCTGATGCCATTCCGCCAAGCGAATGAAAAATAATTCCAAGTAGAGCTTGCATATTGATTAATTTTATGGTTTAATTAAATTGATACATTTTAGTTCGATTTGATGATCCAAAAATATTTGCATTTTTTAGTGAAAACAATACAGAAATTGGCAAATTATTTATATTTTTTGGCACAACTATGAGCAAGGACTATTTTAAATATCTTACAACTGCAGAGGACGATATAAATTGGGGTTTATATTTAAGTGTTGCAGGAACGGCACGCATAAAGCCGGAAACTTTGTATCCGCCGCAAAAACATCCTTCAAAATATTATTTTGACTGGAAAACTGGAAGGATTTTGGACGAATACCAGCTCAACTATATTACCGAAGGAAGCGGTATTTTTGAGAATGAGCACGAAAAATTTCAGGTAAAACCGGGGAGTTTAATCTTAATCTTCCCCAACCAGTGGCACCGTTACCGTCCGCTAAAAAAAACCGGGTGGATAGAAAACTATGTTGGATTTAAAGGCCAGATTGCCGATGAGCTTTTAAAAAACCCGGCATTCTCGCGCAGACAGCCTGTTATACAATGCGGAATTAAAGAAGAAATTATTGATACCTATTTGAAAATTAATGATCTGGTGGAGAAAGAGCGCCCCGGATTTCAGCAAATAGCATCCGGAATGGTTGTAAAACTGTTGGGGTATATCGTATCATTCGAAAAACGAAAAGGATTCTCAGGGAAACATATTGCCAAAGTAATTGAGGAGGTGCGTTTTGAAATGCGCCAAAATGCTGCACAGGAATTCGACCTGGAAGAGTTGGCGCGCCAGCATAATGTTGGGTACTCCTATTTCCGGAAAATGTTTAAAAAATACACGGGTGTTTCTCCGGGACAGTATCATTTGCAGCTACGAATCATCAGGGCAAAGGAGTTGTTAATTTCTACCGACAAAAGTATTAAAGAGATCAGTCTGGAGCTTGGTTTTCAAACCATTCACTATTTCAGTTTGATCTTTAAAAAGAAAGTAGGAATGAACCCTTCCGAATTTCGCAAACGTCTGAATTGATCAACTAAAAGGTTCTATAAATTGAATATAGGTATTCGTGTTACATTCTTTTAAATGGCGTAAAAAGTCATTGGCGTTAATCGCCAATAAAGCTAGGTTTGCACAGAATACGCAGATTCAAAAAAAAATCGGTTAATTTGCACTTTATAAAATATTTAAAAATTGGCAACTAATCATCATATAAAGGTTTCGGAAGTTCTCGATCATATTTCTCTCGATTGTGTAATATTTGGTTTTCACGACAACGAACTAAAGGTTTTAATGCTACGTTTAAAACACACAAAAGCCTACGGTTTACCCGGAGGATTTTTAAAATACGACGAGACACTGGAACAAGCAGCAGAGCGAACGTTAAAAGAACGAACCGGACTGGATAACATTTTTCTGAAGCAATTTAAAGTATTCAGCAATCCGGACAGGAATAAACCCCAAAAGCCCAATCCTGAATTTTTAGAAAATGAACCGCCAGAGGTTGTCGAATTCTTTAAAAAACGATTCATTTCAATTGGATTTTATGCATTGGTTGAGTTTTCGAAAGTAAATCCACAACCCGATGCACTTTCAGAGGCCTGCGAATGGATCAGCCCGTTTGCCGATATTGAGATGTATCTCGACCACAAAAACATTATCGATAAAGCGCTAACAACGTTGCGCATACAACTTAACCAGCAACCTATTGGATTAAAACTGCTGCCCCGCAAATTTACCATGCCGCAATTGCAAAAGTTGTACGAAACGATTTTAGGACGCGAACTCGACCGTAGAAATTTTCAACGCAAGATTTTATCGTATAAAATTCTGAACAAGCTGAATGAGCGGAAAACAGGCGGAGCACACAAAGCACCGTTCCTATACGAATTTAAACGCGAGAGCTACAAAAAAGCTCTTGAAGATGGACTGAGTGGCGATTGGTAAATAACACCGGCTCACTTCTAACCAAAGTGTTTCCGAATAAAAATACGACTAACCAACCACAGTAAAGTCAAAAGGAATACAAAACCGATGGCTGCATGTAAACCAATCGACAAACTTTGTGTAGCAACATGGATGGATTGAAATACCCAGTGCGTTGGAAATACGCCAAACAAATGCACAAATTTATCCGGCACAAAAAAAGCGGCTACCGGAATCAATACCAGCATATTAAAAGCTTTTACATAAACCATTCCCTGCATACGGTTTTGCACTATTGAATTTACAGCTAATGCATAAACCGGAACCACCAGGGCCGCCAAAAACGAGATAAGCAATATGGAGACTACCGAAAGTTCGCAAATGGTTTGAACGAACAATAAAATCAGGTTCAAAGCTACGGTGAATAAATACGGTATCAAAAAACGGGAAACGATGTATTCCAGTTTGCTCAGCGGTACAATGCCATAGACTTTAGCCACTTCCGATTCTTTCTCGTCGATCAACACCATTGTATTTATAAAACAAAATAGTTGGGTATTTTCAATAACAGCAACCACCAAAAACAAAGAAAGATACGGAACAAGAAAAACATATTCTTCAAGAAGTGGCGGTACTGCCCAGATTATCAGTGCAAACAAAACAAGAGGCAATATTAAAAACGATTTTAACGACGGATCGCGAAAGATCAGCTTAAAATCAGTAAAAGCCAGTTTTAAAATCTTTTTCATTTCTCGTGTTTTATTGGTGAACGATTTTGCTTGAAAAGCGGCGAAATGCCATCCAGTAAAAAAGCGGAATAAAAACAACGATAGAAACAACGGCATAAACAAAATTAACTGTCGTGCCGCTAACCGCGTAATCTATCAGGTCGAGACTTCCCTGAATGGGGAGAATATATTTCACTACGCCCAACTCCAATACTCCGAGATATTGAATGAGCGGCAGGTTTACAAATACAAGGAATACGGGAATGGAAGTCATGGTAAACTTTAAGATCTCATCTGAAAAAGTAAGCATATACAATCCCAGCAAAGCTGAAAGAACAGAAATAGCAAGCGAGCCAATAGCAAACAGGACAATATTAAAATCGAATCCTTTTACTGAAAAAGCCAGTCCCAGGGAGCAAACCGCGCCAATCAGAGAAATGGAAATAACTTTTGAGATCAGCAAATGATGCAAGTTGAAGGGCGTTACAAATATTGCCTGCAAAATCTGATGTTTCAGCTCGATATAAATGGACAATGCAATAAAAAAGTAACCAATTACCGACGGATCATTCAAAACAAGTGCTACCACCAATTTATCCAAACCATTAATATCACGCAGGAAATACAGCACGAGCCCGTACATCAGCGTTACCGCAAAACTGACCGCGATAATGCTATTCTTTTGCAGCAAAACAAACTGCCATTTTAATTGCGAACCAAAGCTATTCATGATCGAGTGATTTTCCGGTTACACGTATAAAAACCTCTTCCAAAGTAGCTTCAAGCGTATGAATACGCTTTACCGCATCCTTTTTTATAAAGTCCAGAAATTCCGGATTAACACCCAGATTCTTCAGCGGAAATTCCTCTGATTTGCCACTTTTTAAATCAACTTTAACAGCTTCTTTCCCATAACTGCTTTTCAGGTTTCGTGGTGTATCGGTCAGCACCAGTTTCCCATCCACAATAAACGATACACGATCGCAGATACCATCTGCAGTTTCCATACTGTGCGTGGTTACAAAAATGGTTTTTCCACAGTTTTTCAAATCCAGAATATGCTGTTTTATTTTGTGTGCATTTACCGGATCAAGACCGGTGGTTGGCTCATCAAAAAACAAAATATCAGGATCGTGCTGAATGGCGCGAATAAAATTCAGGCGCATTTTCATGCCTTTCGAATAGGTTTCAACCGGTTTATCCATGGCGTCCTGCAGGTCAACCATTTCAAAAAGTTCCAACATCGTTTTTTTCGCGCTGTTTGGATAAAAAGCAGCAAACAACTCCAGGTTTTCCCTCCCCGTTAATTTCTGGTAATGATTGGGCAACTCAAATCCTACTCCAATACGTTCGAAATAAGAATTATTCCACTCCGAAAGATTTTTCCCATCAATATTCACTTGTCCTTTGTAGCCCTCCAGAATTTTATACAACACTTTTTGCGCGGTACTTTTCCCCGCTCCCGAAGGACCTAGAAAGCCAAATATCTCCCCTTTTTTAATGGAAAAATCAAGACCTTTTAATGTTGGCCCATCGTTTCCGGGGTATTGAAACACCAAATTTTCAACTTGTATCATTCGTTTAGTTTTTATCAAAAGCCGGTTTGGCCAGTTTAATATAGTCAGCAACAACCTCCATTAAATCGTTCTTTTTTCCGAAATAAACCGGCTGTTGCGTTTTTATACTTTCCTTCGGATTGATTACGCCGGTTACTTCCAACTGTTCCTGGATACTGATACCGATTTTATACAGAAAAAATCCTTGTGTTTTTACCGGAATATCAGAACGAAACAAGCCCTCTTGCACCTCATATTCCGCCATCTTCTCAAACCCTGTCACAACCTGCGACAGCAACTCGTTGTACAAATGTTTTATGGAAGGTGAATTGAGGTTTTGTGTAAGGTTATGCAAAAAATGACTTTGCAAGGGGTTTTCATCATCGAACTGAAATCCATATACATACAAATCAGAAAAATAAGTCCAGAAATCAGAGTAGTCCTCTCTTTTTAATGAAGCTGTGTACCGAGACTTTACCGCCACCGATTCACCTACCAAATACATAAACAAATCAAGTTTATCGTTGAAATACTGGTAAACACTACCTTTGGCAATTCCCAGTTGTTTCACCACCATAGATATGGAAGCTTCGTCGTAGGTTTTCACCGCGAACTCCCTTAAAAAAGCATCTGTAATTTGCTTTTTCTTTTCCTCTTTTAGCTTTATAAATGTCTCTTTTGGCATAACAATGACTACGTGGTCACAAATATAGAAATAAAAATGACTGCACGGTCATATCAATTAAAATAATTATCCTAATGGTAACCCAATTAATTTTTTCGTCCTGAAAGAACAACTGATTTCAACCTAAGGCAGCGCCTTGCGCAGACTGACAAAATGGATGACATCGGGCTGAAAATATACCCAAGGCATCGCATCCGCTTGCCAATGGGCTGAAATAAATTAGGCTGTCAGCCTAAATAGGTACGTATACGGATATTTATCTCGATTAATATTCCAGACAAGTGATGCGATTTTTATACTGAAATACAGACATTAACACTGACTTAAAGATTTCAAAACTGAAGCTTATGTAGCACCACATCTTTATAACTGCGGCTTACCGGTATTTGCTTTTTACCAATTTCGATTATTTCTGAAGTGAATGAGTTGATGGCATTAACAGCCACTATAAACGAACGATGCACGCGCAGAAAATCCTGTTGAGGTAATTTGGCTTCGATGCTGGAAATAGTTTCTCGCGTTACAACTGTTTTATCAACCAGGTGTATTTTAATATAATCGGCAAGACTTTCAATGTAAAGGATTTCCGGGAAATTAATTTTTATCATTTTCCGGTCGGAGCGCACAAATATCGATTCGCTTTGTTCGGGCTCAATCCGTGCCGGCTCGTCAAAATCCACCTGCTGATTTTCGCTCAGGTATTTGTTGATACTTTGCATCAGGCGGCCAAACGAAATAGGTTTTAGCAAATAATCTACCGCCTGTAAATCAAAACCATCAACAGCATATTCGCGGTAAGCTGTTGTAAAAATCACTTTTACCGAATTATTAATGGATTTGGCGAATGACAAGCCCGAAATCTCCGGCATATTTATATCGAGAAAAACCAAATCGATAGGCTGACTGCTGATCACATTAAATGCCTCGATGGCATTTTTACACAACGCCACCACTTCAACGGTTTCGATCTTCCGGAGATGGCTCTCCAGAATTTCGCGTGCCATGGGCTCGTCATCGACTATAATGCAACGTATTTTACTCATCTCCCCGGTCTGATTGTTTTGTTTTTGTCAGGTCGCAAATCACAAGTTTTGCAAAGTACCAATTCTCTTTTATTTCGTTTGTAAGCTCATAATTATTCGGGTAATTTAAATCCAGCCGTTTTCGGATATTCAACAGCCCAAGCCCGCCATTTTTATGTTCGTTATCCTCTTGAATAAATGAATTTCCTATCACAAATTCCAGGCAGTCATTGTCAACCCGAACTTCAATTTTTATCCTCAAAAATCCATTCACTAAGTTACCATGTTTAAAGGCATTTTCAACAAAAGGTATTAACAACATGGGCGCCACCTGAATTTCATCATTAATTTCAGATGCACTAAAATCCACTTTCAACGTATCCTGAAAACGCACTTTTTCCAACTCAATGTACTCCTGAATATGCAGTACCTCTTCTTTTAAACTTACAAGTGGTTTGTTTACCTGGTACAAAATATAATCCAGCAAATTCGAAAGTTTCAGAATTATATCGGGCGTTTGTTTCGACTGCTTCAGGGCAAATCCATAAATTGTATTTAAAGTATTGAAAAGAAAATGCGGATGGATCTGGCGTTTTAAATAGTGCAGTTCCTGCTCTTTTAACTGAAGTTGCGTTTCCAGAATTTTATTCTGTAACTCTTTGTTTGCAGTAGCTGTTTTAAAGCTCTGGTTTAGAATGCTTACAAAACTAATTACCCCAACAACAATTATAACCAGCAGTAGAACGAAGAAGAAATTCTTGCTCATTGGTGGCATCTCATTCAGGTTAAATTTGAGCACAAGAATAAGACAGGTATAAATCAGCAAGGAAATAACGTAGGAAATATAGACGAAAGTATAAAAGCTGTAAAGGGCAAATTTCCAGTAGCGTTTAGCCAGCAGATAACGGGGAATGAGGTGGTAATTTACAAAATAGGTAACACCAATAGTTAGCGGCAATAGTCCACTTGAAAACCACAGCGCATAATCAACTTTATCAGAGTTGTAGCTAAAAAAATAGAAAAAGAAAAACCAAACCGCCACCCAAAACAGCGAATGGAAAAGGATTGTCTTAAAGTTTATTTTCTTCAAAAGGTTCATTTATACAATACTACTGATTTTTCATGAACCGGCATTTTTTTAGCGACGAATTGCGGGTTTTCTTCGCTTTGTTGCATTTATACCATTTCATTATCGGTTTATAAACGTAATTTTGAAAAAACACGTACAGAATCGTCCATCTGTCGCAATAAAATAAATACAATCAATTTCCGGCTTACATTTGATTAGTATTTATTTAAAAACTAAAAGTTATGAATTCAATAATTGACAAACTAAACGATGGCGGCCCCGCTTTTACCTACATTATTATGCTGGCATTTTTGGTACTAATCGGGCTGTTTGTGCGGGGTATTATCATAAAAGGCGATAAGTACAAAACCATTGAATTGATGAAATCGATAAGCTGGTTTGCTGTAGCCTGGGGATTCTTAGGTCGCACTTTTGGACTAATCTCGATTTTCGATAAAGTTCAGGCAATGGGAGATGTAGCGCCAAGTGTATTTGCCGACGGATTAAAGATAGCATTGGTTGCTCCCTTGTGCGGAATTCTTGTTTTTGCGTTAACACGATTGGGAATCGTTGTATTAATACAACTACAAAAAGATTTTAAACCACAGGAAAACAATTAAATCAATACAAGAATGAAACTCACAATGAATATACTACCAACCATTGCTCTGTGTCTTTTCACCTTCTCATTAGCTGCACAGGCAAACACATCTATACCAATTGAAGGGAAATGGGTTAGAATGAGCCAGACAGGACCTGTTTCGTTGGAATTTAAAAACGACGGAACGGTTGCAGTTGATTTTAACGACAACCAAAACGTTGACGTGGTGACCGATTACAAAGTTGATAAAAATACAGTTCGTTTCGATGATCAAGAAGGCATTATGTGCCCGGAATCCGGAACATATAAAATTATAAAAACCGATTATTACCTGGCTTTCGATTTAATTGACGACATGTGCAACGGGCGGATAAAAATGACCATGGGTTTCTGGACAAAACCAAACTTCCAGGATTTATTAGAGGAACTGTCGCAAAAGATTTCAATAAGTGAAAATCCTGACCTAAATCTTACACGTGCCAGAATTTACCTTGCCATAGGGAAATCGAAAGAAGCCAAAGCAGATCTCGATGTTTACATTGCACAATATACGAATGATGCCAGAGCCTACATTAACCGGGCAGGAACCCGGTTTCCTGCCGACATGGAAGGAGCAGTGTCTGATTGCAACCACGCAATTGAGCTGGATCCGGATAACAAAAATGCCTGGTTCCTTCGAGGGCTGGCTCGTTACGAATTGGGAGAGAAAGAACAAGCCTGTGCAGACTTTAACCGGGCAATTGAACTGGGATTTTCAATTTTACGCATTGCCGAGAAACAGAGGTGTGCTGAAATTTGGAAAGAGTAAATTGAAACTCCTCGCAGCAGAGCTGACGAGGTTTGTTGTTGCATAATTATGTCGCAACCAAAACAGGCACCAAATGAAACCAATCGAAAATATTGACGATGTTATTCTCACGCTGAATTTAATTATTGAAGAATCATTAAAAACCGGCGATACACTGGGTTATTTTGCAGTGCTCTACCAAAAAGTGACAGTCAAAGTAAAAGAAGAAATTAAGAATAATTACTTTGATGATGGCCCGCGAATGGCGAAGCTCGATGTTGTTTTTGCCAAACGTTACATCGATGCCTATTTTGCGTGGATGAATAACGAGCCGGTAACACAATCGTGGGAAATTGCTTTTACAGCGGCTTCAAACAATAATCTGCTGGTGGTTCAACATCTTTTACTGGGAATGAACGCCCATATTAATCTCGATCTTGGCATAGCGGCCGCAGAAATTTCAAGCACTAATTCTATCGAAGAGCTGGAAGATGATTTTAATCGAATAAACGAAATACTGGCTTCGATGGTTGACGAAGTGCAGCAAGGACTTTCTTCCATCTGGCCGTTTTTACGCAAACTGCTTTTATGGTTAGGGCAAGTTGATAATTTGCTGGTCGATTTTAGTATGAAGATTGCCCGCAAAGGAGCCTGGAAATATGCAAAAGAAGTAGCTGCTGTTGAAAAAACTGGTTGGCCGAAAACCATCAAAATCAGAGATGAAAAAGTAGCCGATAAAACCCGGCTGATTACCGATCCGGGAAAAATTATCCGCTTTTTGTTTCAAATCATTCGCTGGACAGAACGCGGAACGGTAAGCGATAAAATTCAAAAATTAAGGCGATGAAATTTTCTTCACCGCCTTAATTTATCAAATCAGTAGCATATATGAATGTCATTTCGAACGAAGAGAGAAATCTGTAGCTGAATTCGGTAGAGTAAGAGATTTCTCAGTCGTTCCTCCTTCGAAATGACAAACTAAGTTATCCTTCAATCTTTTTATTGACTATATCCAGAATTGCTGCCTCTTTTTCTTTAGCTGATTTCAATAAGTTTTCTGCCTTATTCAAAGCATCCTTCAAAAATTCAGCATCACCAAAACCAGCCGCATTAATCTTCACATTCAGGAAAGCACCTTCAACAGCTGTTCGTGCACACAAAGCTCCTACTCCGGCATCGGAAACCGAATTCGGATTTCCAACTTCTGCCATGGCCTGCATAACTTCCAGCGAATCGTGCGCCAGTTGCATCACTTTTAACGGCACTTCAATGGCATTTTTTGTAGCATCGTGAATGGCTTGTTTACGCTCAGCTTTTTCCTGCTCGCTGGATTTTGGCAATCCAAAAGCTGCCATAATCTTGTTGAAAGCATCGGTATCTTCATCCACACAATTCAGCAAAGCGGTGTGGTAGTATTTTCCTTTTTCTGCCCAATCGGAGAATTCTTCCCAACGCTGATCCCAGCCACGTTTGTGTGCTGATAAGTTGGCCACCATGGCAGCCAAAGCTCCTCCCAAGGCTCCAACATAAGCAGAAATAGAACCACCACCCGGCGCCGGAGATTCTGACGCCGTCTCATCTTTAAACTGGGTTAGTGTCATATCCACCAGCTTTTTCGCCGATTTGTCTTCGATCATATATTCAATGATCTTCTTTTTCGGATCGAACGGGCCAAGCTCGTCAAGCCCCAATGATTTTATGGCAATTTTTATAATCTCTTCATCTGAAATTCCGGTGGAACGTTCTTGTTTACGCAGGAAATATTTTCCGGCATCCAACATGGCCTGCAGCGGAATTAAGCCCACCAACTCGGAACCAGTCACTCGAATTCCGCGCTCGGTAGCTTTTTTGCAGGTTTCATCAAAAGCAACATGCACGGGCGTTACCGTAATATCTGTCAGGTTGATGGAGATTTGTGCCACACCATATTCTTCGATGTACCAGCCAATGGCACGGGTCTTTTTCAGGCTTCCCGGAATACGAACCGGCTCACCGTTTTCATCAGTTATAATTTTTCCTGTAATTGGATTTCCCTCACGTTTAACACGACCGGCCTCACGAATATCAAAAGCAATTGCATTCGCCCGACGCGTTGAAGTAGTATTCAGATTGATATTGTATGCCACCAAAAAATTACGTGCTCCGATGGCTGTTGCACCACTTCCTGCCACTCTTTTATTCCATTCATTCGGCCCAAAATCAGGTTTCCATTTTTCAGTAGTAATGCGCTCTTTTAAAGCTTCGTACTCACCCGAGCGACAAGTAGCCAAACTGCGGCGTTCTTCTTTAAAAGCGGCAAATTCGTAACTAAACACCGGGATTCCCAGTTCTTCGCCAACACGCTGTCCCAGCTTGCGGGCATATTCGATGGTTTCTTCCATCGTGACATTGGCCACTGGCACCAACGGACACACATCGGTAGCGCCAAAACGAGGATGTTCACCATGGTGCTGACTCATATCGATCAACTCTGCAGCACGTTTTATTCCGCGAAAAGCAGCTTCAATCACATCATCAGGCGTACCAACAAAAGTTACTACGGTGCGGTTGGTTGCTTTTCCCGGATCGACATCCAGCAAGCTGATATCCGCCACACTTTCAATGGCATTTGTAATTTCTTTGATTATACTCATATCGCGCCCTTCAGAGAAATTTGGAACGCATTCGATTATTTTTTTCATCTCGTTTCGGTTTTTCTGTCATTTCGAACGCAGAGAGAAATCTCTTCGTTTTGTAACAGATTTCTCCTCGCTAACTCGTCGAAATGACAATTTATGCGAATGTATAAATTGCAAAAGATTTTCATTATGATTTTTCACAGTGATTAAAGACAGTCAGACTGAGCGGATTCGAAGACTAGAAGTTTTGAATCTCGCCGTTAATTATCACCGTTTCTACCAGGTTAGAGCCGTATGCGTATGGCAGGTATTCTATTCCCGGAATTTCGCCGGTAATAAACAGGTTGGCAATTTTATCCCTGGCAATACTTCCGTAGCTTTCGCTAATTCCCATGGCGTAGGCCGTGTTTAGTGTGGTAGCGTTTATCACTTCCTCGGGCAACATTTTAAAATTTATACATCCCATCGCCGATATCAAACTCATGTTTCCACTTGGCGACGATCCCGGGTTAAAATCCGATGCCAATGCCACCGGCAAACCGGCTTCTATCATTTCGCGCACCGGCGATAATTTCATATTTAAAAAGAAGGCAGCACCCGGCAAAACGGTGGGCATTGTTTCCGAGTCTTTTAACGCAGCAATTTCCTCGTCACCCACAAACTCCAGATGATCAACCGAAAGGGCGTTGTATTTTACCCCAGCCTGAATACCGCCTGTTAATCCCAGTTCGTTGGCATGAATTTTTGGTCGCAGCCCGTATTTCATTCCGGCCATAAGAATACGTTCGGTATCTTCTACTGAGAAAAAACCCTGGTCGCAAAACACATCGATAAAGTCGGCCAGTTCTTCAGCTGCCACCTGCGGAATCATTTCGTTGATTATGATGTCGACATACTCAGCCGGATTACTTTTATACTCCAATGGAATGGCATGTGCCCCCAAAAAGTTGGCACGCACACAAATGGGTGCAGTCTGTTTTATCCGGCGAATTACACGAAGCATTTTCAATTCGTCTTCGGTATTTAGTCCGTAACCACTTTTTATTTCAACCGCTCCGGTTCCCATTTTCACGATCTCCCAAACACGATCCATAGCACTTTCGTACAGCTCGTCTTCCGAAGTTTCGTGCAACAGTTTTGCCGAATTCAGAATACCTCCTCCCTTGCGGGCAATCTCTTCGTACGAAAGTCCTTTTATCCGATCTACATATTCTTTTTCGCGAGGTGCCGCATAAACCAGGTGTGTGTGCGAATCGCAAAAGCTGGGATAAACAAGCCGGTTAGTGCAATCGATCTCAATCAACAAATCATCATCAATATATTTATCTTTCAGCTCCTCCATTGGGCCAAATTCCTCAATCACTTCATCGCGGATAATCAGAAAAGCATCTTTTATAGTATTAACTTTTGCCATTTCTTTTCCGGCTCTGAACGGAACGGGTTGATCTTCTACCTGAACCAACTCTTTTATATTTTCAAGTAATAGTTTCATATTGTTTGCTGTTATCTGTTTGCTTTTCAAGGTACAAAAATGTATAGGTAAATCAACCTTTTCCAAGTCGTTTTTGAAATGATGGAAATCAGGGAAACCGAAACACATAAAAAAACAAAATACCATGATTCACCAATTATCAACTCTCTTGAACATTTACTCAACCCAAGCGTTTCTCTAATTACCACTTTTGCATCCATGCTAACCCGGTTATCCTTATATACTTTCTGGTAGTTCCCAAGTGTTTAACCACTAATTAAAAGCTTGAGAATATGCCATACTTTATCGATAGTCACGAGCTAAATGATGATCCCCCCTCCGCGATAATAGCACAAAAGCACCTTCAAGATTTAAAAATCCAATACCGTTACAACTGCCGAAAACTGGGTTATTGTTTCGACGAGATAAGAAGAATAGCCTTTTGTTTGTTTGAAGCCCCCAATCGCAGCTGCGTTGAACAATTGCACAAGGAAGAACATGCGAATGTGCCCAACCATATTATACAAGTCGATTCAAGGATAATTGATTTTTTTCTAAAACAAATTGAAAGACAAACCGAAACCAAAAAAGTTGATATCAACAGTATTGCCACCCGTCCGCTTATAACTATAATGGCACTCAGTATTGAATCGAATGAGTTGTACAGCATGGCGGCAAATGAACGAGGTGCTATTCAAAAAGATTTTAAAAGATTATTAGTAGAGTATAGCGACCAATTTGAGGGAACCATAATTAAACGCGACCATTATGCTGCACAAGTTACTTTTGATTCGGTGAGCGCTGCAGTTAATTGTGCTTTAAAAATGCATAAAGATTTTACGCCGGTCATTAAAAACCTGGAACAACAGTTATTTCTAAAAGCAGGAATAAGCGGTTGTTTTCTTAGCAATAACGATAGTATAGAATTTCAACAAGCGGTAAAACTGGCCAAAAGGTTGTGTTACGTTTCAACATCAAAAATTCTGATCACTCTCGAAGTGCGAAACCTGTTTCAAAGCGAAAGCATGAAAATAGTTATAAAAGGTAACCGTATACAATCAGTTTCACCCGACGATGTTCGGTTTTTAACTGAACTGATGGATTACATGGAAAAGCATTGGCAAAACCAGGATTTACATGCTTCGATGCTTGAAGGACAGCTGGGCTGTAGTAAATCGCAAATTTATAGAAGAATGAAATTGATTATTGGCCAGTCGCCCAATTCGTTTATAAAAGCATACCGCCTGAGCCGCGCCAAAGAACTCCTTCGTAACAAAAGTGGTAACATCTCCGAAATTGCATTCGATACAGGTTTTAGCAGTCCATCCTATTTTTCAAAATGTTTTCAGAACGAATTTGGAATAAAACCTTCTTACTACCAACTGGAATTTTAAAATCTGCAATTCTGCGAATATAATACCTTTTGATCTTTTTTTGTCATTTTTTGAATCAAAATTGCTAACACTTGCATCATATTCTGCCTTAAATTTGCAAGTAAGAAGTATATGAACCAATACTGAAGTCAGATACAAGCACATCAAACCCAACAAAATTTAAGACATTAACCGGTGTAAAGAAATAAAACAAAAGTTCTTAATTATTAAAAAGGAAAACACTGAAAACAGAAATATAGAAACTACAACAGAAAACAATTGAAATTTAAAAAGAGAATGAATTAACAAGTATTTGAAAACTATTAAAACTCAAAGTCATGAAAACAATTAAATTTTTATTCGCATGTTTATTTGCAACCATTTTTGCAAATGCACAAGAAAATGTACCTCCTCATATGATGAGCGATGTAGAAGTAACTCCACCAAAATTTACAGCAGTTAAGTACTCGCCAACCAACAATGAAAATTCACTAAAAACCTTTATAGCAGAGAACTTTAAATACGATAGTGAATTCAGCCGGGTTACTGAAGGTACCGAGGTCGTTCGATTTATTATTAACACTGATGGAAGTTTGTCGAACATTGAAGTAGTAAACAGTGTTTCGCCCGAAGTGGATAACCTGATTACAGGAATCATTGACAAAACCGATTATATGTGGATGCCTGGTAAAAACAACGGTGTTCCGGTTGCAATGGAAAAAGAAGTTGCTATTGAGGTAAAACTGGGAATGTCAGAATCGTCGGCCACAAAACGCGATTTTAATGAAATTGCCAGAACTTATTTCACCAAAGGTGCTGATAAATTATTTAATGACGGAAAAACAAAAAAGGCGATCAGGCAATTTGAATCAGCAGTTCGCTACAAACCATACGATGAGGCAACTCTGTACATGTTGGCAATTTGCGAACTGGATCAGGGAAATTCGCAGGCAGCACAAGCCTATGTAGAAAGATTTAAAAAACAGGGTGGAAATGTAGATTTCCTGGAAGACAATCTTGCTGAAAAAGTAAAAAGCATGGATGCATACGAAGAGTTTACGCAAATTTTTGCAACCAAATAATAATAAACGCACTACATGAATGTATTGCTTAAGGCCGTTTCGGAATTGATTTTCGAGACGGCTTTTTCATTAGCAGCCGACAGTGTTTGACCATCCCGGGAGAAGAGAGTTGATTGCTCGTGGCTTAAGATTACCATTCCCACGGAAAAACATCTTCCTCATTGATAAATCCAAAATTCGAAATGGTGTGTGTACTGGTAATTTCAGAGATACTGTTTACCCCATCCATATCGGTGGTATCCATGTAGGAAGTTACCACCGCATGCTCTTCATTTACACCCAAACTAAAAACCTCGTCTTCGTAGATAAATCGTATCATACCGTCCTCCTCAATTTTCAGCATTTCAAATGCTCCTTGTTCAAAAGGCATTTCGTAAACACCTGTAAGTCCGGTTCCACATCCTCCACCTGCGGTACCCGATAAACAGGTTCCACTGCCATAAATGAATCGAAGGTCTTTGTTGATTTCAAAATCGATAATACCATTCAGAGTTCTCAACCCGGAATCATAACGATAAGTCGGGAAATCTATTTGCATCGATGGTGGCTCCGGACCGGAAATCAGAACGCCATCGGTTTGGGTAAATTGTTCAACAAACAAATACGATTTGGGCTTATCGTCGTCGTTATTAAAAATGCAGGCATTTAAGGCAAGCACTAAAAACAAAACGAGAAACTTAGTATTTTTTGACATTACTGATTCTTTTTTAAAAGGTTAACGCACTCCCGTTAAATTTAGTACACACCACGAATTGAATCGTGAACACGCGACAGATAGAATTCCGACAGTTTAGCGTGAAGTTCATCGGATAACGGAGCCAGCTCAGAAGCCGCACTATTTCCTGTTACCTGTGCCGGAGAACTTGCTCCGGGGATAACGGTTGAAACAGCATTGTGGTCGAGAATCCATCGCAGCGCGAACTGCACCATATTCATATCTCCGGGAACGAAGCTTTTTAATGCATCAGCCAGCTCAACACCCTTTTCAAATGGTAAGCCGGCAAACGTCTCTCCTACGTTAAAGGCTTCGCCATCTTTATTAAAGTTTCGGTGATCGTTTTTCTCAAAGGTCGTATTTTTACTAAACTTACCTGTGAGTAAACCACTGGCCAGCGGCAAACGTACAATAATACCTACTCCTTTTGCTTCGGCCTGCGGCAATAACCCGGTTACCAGTTTCTGCCTGAAAATATTAAATATTACTTGTAAAGATTGTATTCCTTCCTGTTCCAGACATAGCATTCCTTCGTCTACCGATTCAACACTTGCACCAAAAGTTTTAATCAGGCCTTCGCTTTTAAAATCGCGCAGCCAGTCGAAAACATGGCCTTTTTGTAATTCGCTGGTCGGGATACAGTGCAGTTGCAATAAATCCAGCGCATCTACTCCCAGCCTCGACAAAGATCCTTCTATCGATTTCCGCATGGCATCTTTTGAATACGAATCGGGAAATACATCACCACCACGCCCAAATTTGGTAGCCACTCGAATAGCCTTATCCGTTTGCTTTAAAAACTCACCGATAAATTTTTCGCTTTGTCCGGCGCCATAAACATCAGCGGTATCAAAAAAAGTAGTTCCGTTTTCTACTGCTGTGGTTAAAATTTCCAGTGCCTTTTCGCTTGGGAAATTCTTCCCCCAATCGGCCCCTATCTGCCAGGTTCCCAAACCAACTTCACTCACATCAAAACCATTCTTTCCTAACTTTCTTGTCTTCATCGTAATCTGTCTTTTACCAGAAATTTGTATCTCATTTTAAAATAACTCCTCCCCGTTTTATTGCTACAATCTATTAAACGGGGAAGAATTGACCAAGATACCATTCTTTATATAGAATTTAAAATGCAGAATAACAAACCTCCGCCCCATATACACATTCATGATACAAATGTTGCATTTTATGATTCATTTGTGTTCGACTGGCATGGTCGTAATGGCGTAAATTTGTAGTAACAATGCGACCAGAATACTTGTCCATTAATAGTTTAACTAAAAATTACAGTCATGAAAAGAATTAAAATTATTGTAAGCTTTATTGCCCTTATTTTTGTTAGCTCAACAGCCATTAGTCAAAATGGCAAGGTTGTTTTAAACACTAACGATGTTCCAGAAGATACACATGTCCACCTCGATGATTTTCCGAAAGACATGGTGATACCAATGATTCACGGCTGGGGAGGAATGACCGTAGATATTAACAATACGCCCAAAGGCACCAACTTTAGCCCGCTACTTGAGGGACTGGAGAACGACCTGTGCCAGGTGCCTCACTGGGGTTATGTAATTGAAGGTGCCATTGAGATTGAATACGATGACGGCAACAAAGAGACCTTTAAAAAAGGAGAAGCTTTTTATATGAAACCCGGACATACCGGTATAGTATTGGAAGACCTGCTATTGGTAAGCTTTAGCCCCGAAGAAGGTATGCACCATCTGGGAGAGCATCTCGAAAAGAAAATGAAAGAAATGCAGGAAGCACAGTCATCAAACGACTAAGCTTTCATTGTACCGCCTGCGTATCTGCCTGATGAACTATTTATTACAACGCCATGTTACAATGTATACTGAACGTTTAAAACTGGATTATGCCACTATTTATGGATTACCACATAACCCCCGGCATAAAACTCGAAGAAGCTAAAAAAGCACACCTCAAAGACCTTGAAGTTCAGTCGAAATACAACGTAAAATACCACCAGTTTTGGGTGAACGAAAAAGATGGCATGGTGTTTTGCCTGATGGAAGGCCCCAGCAAAGAAGCATGCCGTGCCGTACACAAAGAAGCAAACGACATAAAAACATGTAATCTTGTGGAAGTGGATGGAGGCATGTATTCAGCCTTTATGGCCTACGACCAGGCACTCGACCACGGCATTGTAATGAAAAATGCCAGCCAGGCCGACACGGGTTATCGTTTTATTCTAACGCTCGATATAATTTCGCTAACAACCATTAAAAAAAGCATTGATTTCGATCGATTAAAGTTTCCGGAAAAACCACGACAAATTGCCGGCGATTATATTCACAAATATCAGGGAAGAATATTAAGACAATTACAAAACGACAGTATTATTGCAACCTTTTACACACCCGAAAGTGCCGTTCAGTGTGCCATCGGTATTCGTGAGACGTTTAATAAAAACATCGCTGAACTAAAAGATGCCAGCTGGAATATCCGATACAAAATGGGAATAAGCGTTGGGCAACCGGTTACCGATCACGGTAACGCCATTTTTGAGCGGGCTGTGGAACAAAGTTACCGCTTTTGCAAGATTGCCGGTAACGGAGAAATTATCACTTCTTCACTTCTTGGTAAACTCAGTGTTTTCTGCGATCAGGAAATAGAAAAACAAACAGTAAAAGTAATGAATGAAGCGGAAGAAGCTTTTCTTACCAAACTGTTTACCATTGTTGACGGCCACTACCCCAACGAAGCTTTTAACGTGGAAAGCTTAAGCCGCGAGATTGGCGTTAGCCGCCCACATTTGTATCGAAAAATACGACACCTAACAGGCACTTCTCCAAATGGTTTTATTCGCGACCTGCGCCTAAGTAAAGCGCTTTCGTTAATGAAACAACGAAAGAAAAACATCACCGAAATAGCCCTGGAAGTTGGCATCAGCAATCCGTCCTATTTCGCCAAGTGTTTTCACGAGAAATACGGAATCCTTCCTTCGCAGGTAGTTGTATGAGTTAGCAACTCTCCATCCCGCTCGTTCTAATCCCCACTCAATTACGCTCTGATTACCAGGATAATATTTCACCCGAATGGCATTGCAGTACCTACAATGTTCATCCGTAGTGAAATATGCACTTGCAAGGTTTCATTTTAACCAAAAATTATAAAGTCATGGAAATTATTTTAAAATCCGGTGAGAAATCGAACATCGATCAGCAGCTGATCGACGATTTCGGCGCAAAGTTGGGAGGAGCGGTAATAACTCCTGCTGATACCAATTACAATGAAGTTCGACAAATCTGGAACGGCATGCACGACAAAAAACCTGCGCTGATAGCCCAGTGTTCGGGAGTGGCCGATGTGATGGCCTCGGTAAACTTTGCGCGCGCGAGCGACATTCTGTTTTCGGTACGCGGTGGAGGTCATAATGTGGGCGGCAGTGCTTCAAACGATGGCGGATTAATGATCGATCTTTCGCAAATGAAAGGCATTCGTCTGAATACGGAAAAAGGGACCGTTCATGCACAGGGAGGTGCAACCCTTGCCGATCTTGACCGCGAAACTCAAGTATTGAATATGGCGGTGCCGGCGGGTGTGGTATCAACAACGGGTATTGCCGGATTAACATTGGGCGGCGGCCTGGGTTGGCTGCGAAAGAAATACGGTTTAAGCATCGATAACCTGGTGTCGGTAGACGTAGTAACTGCCGACGGGAACTTTTTAACCGCCTGCGAAAAAGAATATTCTGATTTATTTTGGGCCGTTCGCGGCGGTGGTGGAAATTTTGGTATTGTGACGTCTTTTGAATATCGCATGTATCCCGTGGGCCCGATGGTAACACTGGCCGCTCCTTTTTATCCTGCTGAAGAAGCAAAAAAGATCCTTCCCGTGTGGCGTGAATTTATCGAATCTTCGCCTGATGAAATTTCAGGAAGTGCCATGTTCTGGACGATTCCTCCGGCACCTGATTTTCCGGAAGAAACACATGGAAGAAGAGTGCTGATTCTGGCAACGGTGCATTGCGGAGAAGTGGATGAAGGAGAAAAGCTATTGCAGCCATTACGGGAAATTAGTACTCCACTCGTGGATTTAAGCACCCCAATTCCGTGGACGATGCTACAAGGTATGTTTGATCCGTTCTTCCCTAAAGCTGCCCAGCATTACTATTTTAAATCAACCTATTTAAAAGAGCTTAACGATGAAACGGTTGATGCACTGTTTGACCAGGCGGTAAATCCACCTCAGCCAATGATACTGATCGCTATTTGGCATTATGGAGGAGCAATGTCGCGTATAAAGGATACGGCAACTGCATTTACCGGAAGAAAAAACAAATACCTGTTTAGCATTGATGCCTGCTGGGCCGATGCGAGTGCTGATGATGAAGTACTGGCTTATGCCCGGGGATTCCTGAAACATATGCAGAAATCGTCACCAGGTGGTTTGTATGTAAACTTTGCCGGTCTGGGCGAAGAAGGTGTCGACCTGGTAAAATCGGCCTACGGAAAAAATTACGAGCGCCTGTCGGTGATTAAAAAGAAATACGATCCGGGCAATTTATTCCGTATTAACCAAAATATTAAACCGGTGGAATAAGGAGTAAAACTTTGAGTAAAACTTTGGTGACAAGTCCTGACTTGTCCTGATCTTATTCGGGAAGGTTGACTGGCAGACATCAGACAGACAGATGAAGGATTTGTAATTCCTACAAGCGAGATTGTAAACACTACAACCTTCATTATCCCAGGAACATAATAATCAGCAAAATCCAGAACAGTATTAAAAAGAATGACTATGAAAACTTTTCAACTTTTCTTGATCCCTTTATTGTTTCTCGTTTTCTCGGGTTGTAGAATGGGAAAAAAGGAAAATAAACAATTAAGCTATACTACGATAACATGTAATGCGATGCCTGTTACCGATGATGACGACTGGTACAGCACCAACCAAAAAGCACCTCTGTTTGATGATCTTGGTAATCATTCGTTTCCGGTAAGTACCGAAAACAAGCTGGTTCAGAAATATATTGATCAGGGATTGATTTTGGCCTATGCTTTTAATCATGCTGAAGCGGCGCGTTCTTTTTACTATGCCGCGAAACTCGATCCTGATTGTGCCATGGCCTACTGGGGTTATGCTTATGTGCTGGGGCCAAATTATAACACGGCGGGTTACATGGAAAGCACAAACTACCCGCCGGCTTATGATGCCATACAAAAAGCGGTTGCACTGGCTGATCATGTTACGCCAAAAGAACGAGCACTAATTCTGGCTATGGCTGAACGTTATACCAAAGACGTACCCAGAGACAGAGCTCCTCTGGATAAAGCTTTTGCCGAGGCAATGAAAACGGTATTCGAAGCTTTCCCCAACGATGCAGATATCGGAACGATGTATGCCGAAGCGTTAATGAATATACACCCCTGGGATCTTTATACCCCTGACGGAACACCACAACCCTGGACACCGGAAATCGAGGAAGTATTGGAAAAGATTATAGCCCAGAATCCACTGCATCCGGGAGCTCATCACTTGTACATTCATGCAGTCGAGTCCTCAAATACTCCGGAAAGAGGTATTCCTTCTGCTCATGTATTCGACAACGGGCTTGTACCCGGAGCAGGACATTTAGTGCATATGCCTTCGCATATTTATATCCGCACCGGTCACTATCATAAAGGAACTTTTGCAAATATAAATGCCGTTGCAGCCGACAGCTCATACACCACTGCCTGTCATGCGCAGGGCGTGTATCCACTAACATATTATCCGCACAATTATCATTTTATGGCAGCCACAGCTACACTGGAAGGGAACAGTTACTGGGGAATTCTGGCATCCGAAAAATTAGGCGAAATGATTAGTATACAGTTGATGAAGGAACCCGGCTGGGGAACACTTCAGCATTTTTACACTATCCCGTACTATGTGTACGTAAAATTCGGGAAGTGGGATAAAATTCTTGCTTTACCCGATGAAACGCCTTCATTAAGTTATCCTTCTGCAGTTCGTTCTTATGCCCGGGGAATGGCATTTCTGGCAAAACAAGATGTTGACGGAGCGCAAAAGGAACTTGACAATCTTGAAATTTTAGCGCAGGACGAAAGTTTGAAAGACCTGACCATTTGGGATATTAACTCAACTTACGAGTTGGTTCAGATAGCGCATCATGTTTTGAAAGCTGAGATTATGGCTACGCAAAAAGATTATTCGCAATCGGTTAAATTACTAACCGAAGCCATAACAGTAGAAGATGCATTAAACTACAATGAACCTCCTGATTGGTTTTTCTCGGTACGCCATCATTTGGGAGCTGTTCAAATTGAAGCTCAAAACTATCAGGATGCCATTAAAACTTATCGGGAAGACCTTGCCAATTTTCCACGAAATGGTTGGGCTTTACACGGGTTGAAACGGGCTTACAATAAGCTTGGAAACAGTGATAAAGTTGCTGAAATCGATCAACAACTAACGAAAATATGGGCAACTGCAGATATTACAATCAACAGTTCAAGGATTAAATAATCTCATTTTGGCTGATTGAATACCTTAATTATATACTGAGATGAAAACACTTTCAATTGTAACTATTTTACTTTTAGGTTTAGTGCACCTTTCCATACAAGCGCAACCCAACGATATAAAAGCCAAAATCGAAGAAGCCATGAGTGCCGGACCACCTTCGATTACTAAAAATGCCACCATTCTCGACTACTCGTCAGAACCCGACGGAAAACCAATCGTTTTGCGTGAAGGAACCAACGGGTGGACCTGTTTCCCCGACAATCCCCACATGGCCGGTTATAATCCCATGTGTGTCGACGATCAAATTATTGAGCTTTTTAGTGCTATCAAAGAAAAACGAACCCCTGATATTACCCGAACAGGCTTTGGCTATTTTTTGCAGGGAGGAGCTCCGCGCAGCAATGCAAATCCCTGGGATACCAGTCCTACTCCCGACAACGAATGGATGGAAATACAAGTGCCGCATATCGTCGTTGTCTCACCGGACAAATCAGTTATTGAAGGAATACCAACAAATTTAAACAACGGCGGCCCGTGGGTAATGTGGAGCGGAACGCCCTATGTTCATATTATGATTCCGGTACCGAAATACGTGAAGAAGTAATTATACACGTACTTCCTTTCACCGGGAAATTGGCTCAAATAAGGAAAATAATTCCAAAATAGAGAAAGGTTTAAATTGAACTATTTTGTTAAATACCTAAAGGTCAGACCTCATTCAGTTTTGGTATGACTCTTGGAAAAGATGAAACAGGGGAAAGCGACTTCTGTATTTATGATTGGTTTTGTGTTTAGGGGTTTGTAAATTATCAATCATCTTCAAAAAGCGTCCATATAGCTTTCCCCTTCTTTTTTTTCTACCAGCGTTTATTGAGACCCTCCCAACAATTTGGCATTCCGCCGTGGAGAAACAATAATATTTCACTTACGGAGTGGTGATTTAACTTTGCTAATTGCGGCGCATAGATCTTCCCTGCCCTGATATGCTTTGGCTGATGCGCCTTTTCCGGTTTACCTTTTACCCCCGGATTTCTCGCTCCGTCTGCCGACGGATCATTCATCCGGGGTTACCAAAATCGAATCCCTACGAGATTATTTGGTATCCTAACCAAACCACCTCTCCACTAATTTCCTTTCCCCTCCACTAAATCAGATATTCCGCTTTGTTTCTCCGTCAGCCGACGGAGGAAATGTCAGGGCAAAGCTTGTGTGTTGGCCGACAAAGGGGGTTCAGGAAGGGTGGCAGCGATAAATGATAAAACCAGAATGATAAATATGCTTTCGCTGACGGGGTGGTTGCGAGCTTACTTCTCCGTGAGTCAATGCTTCTCAGCAAACAACATTCTTCCTATAAAACAGATAGGATAACTTTTATTCGGTAATATGCGTATGAAAAGTTACGTCCATTTTCAGTTGTGGAAGAACCAGACTTTTTATTAACCAAAAATTACCAATTATGAAAAATTTCAAGAAACTGCTGTGTCTGGTTTTTTGCATCAGCTTGTGTTTTGCTTGTGCAGATTTCAATGAAGATGTTACAAACGACCTGAAAAGTGGAAAGTACGGATCCGGCAAAGATGGAGACGTTAAAATGGTGACCGTACCTTTTAAAGTGCATTACCTGGGAACTTACATGCCTCCCGGCGACAAATGTCCCGGCACCACAAATGTTATTGTACACGGTGTTGGCGAAGGAACGCATGTGGGCGTTTCAACCATCCATTTTGATTTTTGTATTCTTGGCGCAACAGCCAGTGGAGACTCTATTTTTTACGGTAATACCGATGCTTATATTATAGCCGACAATGGTGATTCGCTATTTGTCTCTATTGAAGGAGCTGTAGTTTCGCCGCCGCTGGATGATCACCCCGATTATGTGGTGAATTACTGGAGAGATGAATTTGTAATTTTAGGAGGATCCGGACGTTTTGCCGGAGCAACAGGTGGAGGATGGTCGGATGATTACAACAGTACAGAAGACAATAACTCGCACCATTACTGGGAAGGAACCATTACAATGCTTAAAGGCAAACGGTAAGAATCGGATCTTTATACCCCAATACAAAAGGCTTGACAACTTGTTAAGCCTTTTTTGTTGCAATGATTAGAGAGATTGCTTCTCCCGAATCGTAAAACTCATCGGAATCGCAATGACACGATAGTATAATGATCAGGGCAGCGGACAGAAATAAATCATGCCGGGATGAATAAGTCATTGTCCGCTTCGGGGTACTCCCCAAATAAAAAGTCATTGCTAGGGAGGAACGACCGCAGCAATCCGAATAAAAAGATTACTGATTAAGGAGGAGGATTGAGGAAGCCGCGAGTGACGAGTTGACGGAAGAATAATTCGCGCAGGAGTAGAACCATTGCCACTCCTGTCTGTCTCCTTTTTCCTGTACCATTACAGGAAATATTTCCCAAATAGAGACACCCAAACAAATGTACATTTTGTTAAACACCTAAATATCAGATTTATAAAATTATGGTATTGGCTTTGCTAACTTCAGCCAGGGGAAAGCGACTTCTGTATTAATGATTGGTTTTGTGTTTAGGGGTTTGTAAATTATCAATCATCTTCAAAAAGCGTCCATAGAGCTTTCCCCTTCTTTTCTTCTATCTACCATCAATAATTTATAACAACCGTATTCAGGATAACTTGCAACAATAAGTCATACCGGAATAGAAAATTTTAATGTACGCTGCCGGATAAAAAATACTTATTACGTGCTTGCGAGGGAGGAACGACCACGGCAATCTCACTGTTCAGATAAACAGTTTCCTATATTCTGAAAAGTTAATGGAACAATCGATAATCGAAAGACCAGGTACCGCCTCCCCTTATCAGCAAAAAAATACTACCGAGTAACATCGAAAAATCGGTACGGGCAGCGTGCATCATTTGCCAAAATCCATCATCTGCAAGAATCGTTATTTTGGTTGTACCAATGGCAACAATCATAATAGTAATAAGCGGGAAAGCAGCATAACGTGTTAAAAACCCCAACAAAATGAACACCCCGCAAACCACCTCAAAACCTCCCACAGTATACCCCAGTAATTCAGGTGCTGGCAATCCAATGCTCTCAAAACGCCCCGCTCCGCGAATGGCAGGAAATAGATATTTCTGAAGGCCTTCGGATAGGAAAACGAGGCCAACCATCATACGTATTAAAAAAGTTGTCCGGGAATTATCGGTGTGCAAAAACTTCAT
Source organism: Draconibacterium halophilum (assembly GCF_010448835.1). Taxonomy (NCBI): domain Bacteria; kingdom Pseudomonadati; phylum Bacteroidota; class Bacteroidia; order Marinilabiliales; family Prolixibacteraceae; genus Draconibacterium; species Draconibacterium halophilum. Next base: position 1,894,363 of record NZ_CP048409.1, on the reverse strand, counting down.
AATCAACAAATTTAGCTTATTACAAGAGAAACAGTATGATAATCAATTTGTTTTGTGTTTGAAGTCAGGCTGCTATTCAATTCATCTCCCGGCCCGGGGCAGGCAGGAGAAATGAACGCATTTCAAATTGATGTTCTATAGAAGAGCGAATAGAATACCATGTACGTTTAGCTACGCTGCTATTCAATTCACATGTTTTAGAGGCAGTTCAATGGTAAAGGTACTCCCCTTGCCGGGTTCACTTTCGGCCTTAATGGTGCCACTATGTTTCTGAACAAATTCATTACACAAAATCAAACCCAGCCCGGAGCCCTTTTCGCCTTTTGTTCCTTTTTCAGAAACAATTTTATCCAATTTTAAAAGATTATCAAGCCTGTCCTTTCTCATTCCTCTTCCATTATCCTTAATGGAGATTTCGATAGTCTGAGTTGCTACTTTTGTTGAGACGCTTATTTTTCCATGATCAGCAGTAAACTTAATCGCATTTGACAACAAGTTACGAAGTACTGTTTTTATCATGGCCTTATCCACATATACCTCAATATTTTTATCGATGTCAAATTCAAGCTGAATATTTTTTTGCAATACAGCTGCATTCAACAATCCCATTACATCGCGAATAATGCTATCAATCGAGTAAAAGTCAGGGTTAAAATCGTTTATACCCTTCTGTGACCTTCCCCAAGCCAGCAAATTATCGAAAAAATGAAATGTTTGTTCTGAGGTATTTTTAACAATCGACGCATATTCAAGAAGATCTGTATAATTCTGGTTGTCTAGCTTTTCATAAAGTAATTCAGCGAATACCATCAGCGATCCCAAAGGTGTTCGTATATCATGAGAAAGGATCGATAAAAATTTATCCTTCGTTTCTAATTCATTTTTAAGGTGGCTTTCGAGATTTTTCTTTTCGGTAATATCTAAACAATAGCCACTAAATAAACTGGTATTCCCGTACAATAACTTAGAGGGATTTGACGCAGCCTGCAACCATTTTGTCTTTCCTGATTTTGTAATATAACGAAATTCAGATTTGAAAAAAGAATTTTCCCGGGTTGTTCTTTCATCTTCTGATTGCAACATTTCAATATCATCCTGATGTACCCTGCTCCAAAATGACATCGAGTCATTGAGCATTTCTTCTTTTGTTAATTCCAGAATCTCCTCGCAACTGGAACTCACATATTGAAACTCACTGGAACCATCAGGATGTAAGATATAATCGTACAACACGATAGGAACATGATCACTTATTCGGTGAAATTGTTCAGCACATTTTTTTAGATAGGGGTTTTCAGCTTCGCCTATGTTAACTTTAGTCATATTAAAAGTAATTACGACTAAACTTACGAAAAATAACTGAAATAGTCCGGTCAGCTTAAACACCGTACTATTAACCACACGTTGGAATTCGCGCGGTAGCGGTGTCATTGCGAGGAAGGAACGACCGTGGCAATCAGGCACCACCTCCCCACTGATTCCATTGCACTCCATCAGCGGTACTTCCCGATGCTGCGATCGGGACAGGCCCTTCGCCAAGGGGGAAGAAGCAGCCGCGTCCTCCTTTTTTAAAAGGAGGTGTCCCGATGCTGCGATCGGGACGGAGGATTAGCTAATCTTCTGCGTGTCACAAATCAATCCCCCTTTGATTCCCTCCCGATGCTACGATCGGGACAGGCTCTTCGCCAAGGGGACGAGGAAGCTACTCATACCTCAAGGTATGCGCCGGATTAATCCGCAGTGTTTGCAGTGTTTTATAACTAATGGTAGCCAATGCTATGGAAATGGCCACAATAAAACCAATAATAAACTCAAATACACCGAGGTGGATACGGTAGTAATAATTATGCAGCCAGTTGGTAGCTACCCAGTATATAAGCGGCCAGGCCACAAGGGTTGCCACACAAACCAGTACAACGATTTCTTTCGAAATAAGGTAAAAAATACTGTACCCGGAAGCTCCCAGCGCTTTGCGTACACCCACTTCTTTTGTTCGCTGCTCAACGGTAAACGAGGTGAGGCCGAACAATCCGAGCGCCGCAATAAAAATCCCAAGTATGGCAAACACCACCGATAGTTTGGCATTTTGCCGCTCGGATTTATACATATGCGAAAAGTCTTCATCCATAAAAAAGTAGCGCAGCGGGTTATTCGATGCAAAACGTTTCCAGCTGTCTTCTATCTGGCTAATGGCCGCTGCCGATGCATCGGTATTAAATTTTACCGATATAAACCCCCAGTTGTTGTCGTCTTCTTTAAAACGCATCACATACGGGTTTATGCGATTGTGAAGCGATTCGAAATGAAAATTATTGGAAACCCCAATAATGGGCATAAATTTTTTATCGCCTTCGTCGTTAAATACAACCACAAATCGTGCCTGGGTATAATCGTCGATACCAAACTCTTCAATGGTTTTCCGGTTTACGATACACGCGTCGTGGTCGGCCCCAAACTCACGATCGAAAAAGCGACCGTCGCTAAGCGGGATGTTGTAGGTTTTCAGGAAATCGTAATCAACATAGGCGGTTTGCATCAGGAAGGTCTGCCCATCGCGGCCTTCCAGCATATAACCGTTGTTGTTGGTGTTGTGTCCGGGAACAGCTGTCGACGCTGAAACAAACTCAACACCGGGTATTTTTAGTATTTCCTGTTTAAAAGCCTTTACCTGGTCGCCAATTGCACCGGCGCTGTTAATGACCATCAAACGATCTTTATCGAAACCAACATCTTTATTTACCATATAGGTTAATTGTCGGTACATAATAACCGTTCCTACAATAAGAATAATGGAAATAAGAAATTGAACCGACACCAGAATGCGGCGTAATTTTCCGTTTTTTGCCCCGTCGCGAAGTTTTCCGCGCAACACAGTATTGGGATTAAACGACGAGAGATAAAAGGCCGGATAAGCGCCTGCAATAAAGCCTACAAACAGGGCAAACACCAACAGTATCGGGATATAATAAAAATGCTCGAGTAGGTCAAACCGTACCTGCGTATCAAAAACATCGTTAAAGAACGGTAGCGATATAAAAACAATAACCACGGCAAGAATGAGTGCAATAAATGAAATCAGTGTTGAATCGGTAAGAAATTGCAGAATAAGCATTCCTTTTGACGAACCGCTTACCTTTTTTACCCCAATTTCTTTGGCGCGTTTGGTGGCCTGCGCAGTTGAAAGGTTCATGAAATTAATGGAGGCAATTACAATGATCAGAATGGCCACACTGCTGAAAATAACCAGGTATTTTGGATCGGTGGCAGGTTTTACTTCGTGCTCCACCTCTGGTTGCAGGTGTATTTTTGTTACCGGCTGCAGGTGAAATTCGTAACGGTTGCCCTGTGTAACAAAATCGCTCAACGAAACGCCAAACAGCTGTTGCACCCTCGGGCCAACATATTTCTCAATCATGCCCGAAAACTTTGCTTCAACATTATCGGGCGAAGTATTCGGTTTTAGCAATATGTAAGTGGAGAAACTGTGGTTTAACCACTCCTTGTCGTCCGATCTTTGGTTAGTCATAAACGAAGTGAGGATGTTGGCATTTAAATGCGTTTCCTCGGGGAAATCGGCCATTACTCCGGTTACACGGTAAGGATCCTGACCAGTATTTACACGTAACAGTTTATTGATGGGATCTTCGTCGCCAAAGATCTTTTTAGCCGTCGACTCCGACAGCACCATGGTGTTGGGTTCGTTCAGTACGGTTTTGCTATTGCCTTTCAGCAGCGGAATGGAAAACAGCTGAAAAAAGGTAGAATCCACTTCTGCAAAATCGTCAATCACGTAAGCGATATCTTCTTTTTTTACAATGGCATCGCCCCATGTGTTTAGGCGGCAAAATTTTTCCACCTCGGGAAAATCGATTGCCATTGTTGGCCCGATAACCGCCGCCGTATAAGAAGCATTTACTTCCTGCTCGCCAATTTTACCGTCGTGCGTTAAACGGTAAAGCCGGTCTTTGTTTTCGTTGTACTGATCGTAACTTAACTCGTGGATAATAAACAGCGCTATGATAATACTGCAGGCTATTCCGATGGACAGTCCTAAAATATTGATAGCAACATATCCTTTTTGTTTTTTTAATGCCCGCAGGCTGTGTTTTAATAAGTTTTTAATCATGTTTTCGATAGCTTTAGTTTTCCGGAGATGAATGAACCAGATATTTTAAAGACGCGCGAAGTTGTTGTTGGTTACAGGGTTGGCTGTTTTATTTTAGGGGATGAAGGACTGGATTGCTTTGTTGCATCGCCAATGACAGGTTTGGGTTACAGCCCCTAAAGCACCTGTCAAAAGCAGTCAGGAGTTCCGTGTAACTTTTCATTGCGCTCGCCGACAACGAATAGAGCCACAGCATAGTGGCGCACAAGCTATTCAGTTATTAATTCATTTATTATCAGCACAATTCCGGTATCTCTTAATAAATAGAGTATCTTTACAAAAGGTTTATACCATTTTTGATTTCAATCAGTCATTACCCCATTTTGCTGTTTAAATACAATATACTTCACTCCAGCAAATAATTTCTCGTTGAATTACAGATAGTCGGGCCAGCATTAATTTGCTCAGATCAAATTTACAAAGGAGAATTTATGAAAAATCTAACCTTAGGAGTGATTGGAACTTCAAGAAAACAAGACGAGAAGCGTGTGCCGATTCATCCGGATCATCTGTCGCGTTTACCAGAGAATATCAGGAAACAATTAGTCTTTGAAAAAGGATATGGTGCTCCTTTTAATATAGATGATGATTTTTTTAGAGCACAAACGGGAGGTGTTGCAACGCGTCATGAACTGTTATCTGATTTGGGTTCTGTAATTATTGCCAAACCTGTATTAGCTGATTTACAGGAAATACGTGAAGGAGGATTTATTTGGGGATATCCGCATTGCGCACAACAGGTAGATATTACCCAAACAGCCATAGACCGGAAACTTACACTAATTGCCTTTGAAGATATGTTTGTGTGGTCTCCAAATGGACAAATTGGCCGACATGCTTTTTACAAGAACAATGAAATGGCCGGCTATTGTGCCGTTATTCATGCCCTACAATTACGGGGTATCGATGGTCATTATGGCAATCAGCGCAAAGTAATAATATTTAGTTTCGGGGCTGTTAGCCGTGGCGCTATTTATGCACTTAAATCTCATGGGTTCAGAGACATTACCATTTGTATTCAAAGGCCGGACCATGAAGTTCGAGAAGAAATTTTAGACGTTCATTATGTACGCATCCGTGATGGGAAAGATGGCGAAGCCCGCATGGTAACGATAGAACACGATGGTACAGTCAGGCCTCTGTCCGATTTAATCAATGAATCTGAAATTATTATTAATGGCACCTACCAGGATACGGATAATCCTGTTGATTTTGTTACAGAAGATGAAAAAGATACCTTAAAGGCAGGAACATTAATTATTGATGTTAGCTGTGATGAAGGAATGGGATTTTATTTTGCCCGGCCAACCACCTTCAACGATCCAATTTTAAAGATTGACAACATTGACTATTATGCTGTTGATCATACACCGAGTTATCTTTGGGAAAGTGCTTCGAGGTCTATTTCTGCTGCACTGATTGTTTATTTACCAACAATTTTGGGAGGAAGTAAAAGTTGGATGGGAGATACGACCATAGAAAAGGCCATAAATATTCAAAATGGGGTGGTTAAAAAAGCATCTGTTTTAACTTTTCAGAATCGTATGTCGAAATATCCTCATGAATATATAAAAGCTAAAACTTAGCATAAATTCGTTTAAGCAACTTCATTCTTTATGAATTGCTTTTATAGCCAGGCAACAGTTCTTTACCGGTCTAAAAGCCAAAACCAATATGCAGTCCCGTGCTCAAATGAACGTGTTCGAAATTGTAGCCCAGCTCCACCATTGGTCCCATGTGTATATTGCCCACCTGAAAATCGTAGGCTGTCTCAAAGTGCAGGGCAAAGTTTTTCTCTTCCCAGTCCTTGCCTTCGAAAGCAATACCGGGCGTTAGTGCAAAATGAAGTCGGTCGACAGGCGTATAACTACCAACAACGCCAATTGTATTGTGCGTGTGCTCGTCGAAAATACGTTCATAGGCCAGCCCCACACCAAAATTCGAATGACCAATATTTCTTACCACATGCAAATGCAGGCCATAGCTCAATTCCTCTTCACCAAAAAAATAGACGAGTGAATTTCCAAATCCTATTTCGGTTTTGTGTCCGTGCGTGTGGTCGTGGTGTTCATGATCATCATGATCGTTATGTTCCTGGGCATTAACATTTAAAACAAAAAATACGGCGATGATGCCGATTAACAAAGTGATATATCTTTTTTTCATTGTCAATTTTATCTTCCTATTTAAACGGTCTCAATCCAACGTATAATATTGAAAAAAGTTGAATCGCTGCTTCATTTTTACAAAAACATCTATCTTTACGTCTGTAAAATTAATGCATGTTAAGAATTAATTTGGATTCCGTGAAGTAAATAACCTTTGGCAATTGGCCTTTGGTTATCCATATGTAAATCGCTGACAGTTTCCTGTCAGTGGTATTTTTTGTATCTTTTTATTAGAAACCGCCTAAAACCTAAAAGCATTACACAACGTGGTTTTTGGGCACAATATTTTAAAAAATGAGTAAGGATAATTCATCTATACACGAATTCGATTTAAATTTAATTTGCGAATATTTTTCACACCTCGAACGCCAGGGACCGGGCAGTCCGGAAGTAACGACTAAAGCTTTGAGTTTTATCGAGGATCTTAGCGAAAATGCAAAAATTGCTGACCTGGGTTGTGGCACCGGTGGGCAAACTATGATTTTAGCGCAACATACGCCGGGGCAAATATCGGGACTCGATCTCTTCCCCACTTTTATCGACCTGTTTAATAAAAATGCTGAAGAGCTTAATTTACAGGAGCGCGTTAAAGGATTAGTTGGTTCGATGGACCAGCTGCCATTTCAGCCTGAGGAGCTGGATTTAATCTGGTCGGAAGGTGCCATTTACAACATTGGTTTTGAACGCGGCCTGCGCGAATGGAAAAAGTTTCTGAAGCCGGGAGGATATGTAGCCGTGAGTGAAGCATCGTGGTTCACCGGGGAGCGTCCCCAGGAAATCCATGATTTCTGGATGGATGCCTATCCCGGAATCGATACTATCCCGAATAAAGTAGCACAAATGCAACAAGCTGGTTATTTACCAGTGGCTTCTTTTATTTTGCCCGACAACTGCTGGATTGAGCATTTTTATATGCTACAAACTAAAGCGCAAAAAGTTTTCCTGAAAAAACATGCCGGTAATAAAACCGCTGAAGGTTTTGTTGCCAACCAACGGCGCGAAAAGAAACTGTATAACAAATACAAGGACTTTTATGGATATGTGTTTTATATTGGAAAGAAGATTTAGAAATTAAACATCAGGGTTGCCGGTTAATTTCGGTGGCCCTTTTTTTTACTAAAGAACTTTTCTCAGTTTGAAGGAAAGTTAGTACCACCAGACATTATACTTCAAATTTGGTTTTTTCAGATTTTATTACCTTGGCAACAAAATCTGTTTGCATGTTAAAAAAGTTCCGCATACCTACGTTATTATATTTTTCCTGATTGTTATTTGTGCTGTACTTACATGGCTAATCCCCGGTGGCGAGTTTGAGCGCGAAAGTGTGGTTGTTAATGGTGTTGAACGCAGTGTCATACAAACCGGATCGTTTCATAAAACCGACAGCCAGTTACAAACCTGGCAGGTTTTTTCTTCCTTTTTTGATGGCTTTTTACGCACCTCAAATATTATAGCACTTATTTTACTGATTGGTGGTTCGTTTTGGATTCTTAACGACAGCAAATCCATCGATATTGGCATCTTCACCTTTCTTAAACGTATAAAACGGTTGGAGCAAATAAAAGTGCTGGCCTTTGTTGGCGTACACAATATTGTGTTGATTTCTATAATGACGATCTTCAGTCTGTTTGGAGCAATTTTTGGCATGAGTGAAGAAACCATTGCTTTCACCATCATTTTTGTTCCGCTTGCCATATCAATGGGCTACGATTCGATTGTTGGTGTCTCCCTGTGTTTTATAGCTGCTGCCATGGGTTTTGCCGGTGCCTTTTTAAACCCGTTTACCATTGGTGTTGCGCAGGGACTTTCGCATATTCCTTTGTTTTCAGGTTTGGAATACCGCATATTGATGTGGGTAGTTATTAACTTCTTTGGCTTTGCGTTTATTCTGCGTTATGCCGCCAAAATTAAGAAAAATCCTGCAAAATCAGTTGTATACGAGGACGATGCTTACTGGCGATCGAGAAATGAAACCACAGCAGTAGAAATCGAAAAGATAAATCCCAGGGCAGCCTGGTTTGCACTGACTGTAATTTCTGTTGCTTTAATCGTTTTTTCTTTTACTATCCCCCAAAGTTCAATTGCTATTGGCAATAATATGTTTAATATTCCGGCCATTCCGGTGGCTACCGTATTTTTTATAGTAATGGGAATTTTAACACTGTGGCGCTCGGTGCAATATTTTATCTTAACCCTGCTCACCTTTACCATTGTATTCCTGGTAATTGGTGTGATGGGGCACGGCTGGTACATTAAAGAAATTGCAACTATTTTTCTTGCCATGGGAATATTTGCCGGCATTGCGGCCAACAAGTCGCCCAACAGCATTACCAAACTGTTTTTAGATGGCGCCAAAGATATTCTTCCGGCCGCATTGATTGTGGGTTTAGCCCGTGGAATAGTGGTTATTCTTGAAGACGGTCAGATTATCGATACCATATTATTCTATGTTTCCAACTCGATGCAAAGTTTTGGTGAAGTAGGAACCGTGGGAATTATGTACCTGATACAAACCATGCTGAATGTGTTTATCCCCTCCGGATCGGGACAGGCGGCATTAACCATTCCAATTATGTCGCAAATTTCTGATTTAATTGGAATTTCGCGCCAGACTACTGTTGTGATTTTTCAACTTGGAGACGGATTTACCAACATGATTACTCCCACCAGTGGCGTGTTAATTGGTGTTTTGGGAGTGGCACGTATTCCCTACGAAAAGTGGTTTAAGTGGGCTGCTTCATTTACTTTAATGCTTATTGTTATTGGCTTTCTACTGATATTGCCAACTGTTTTTATGGATTTAAATGGGTTTTAGAAAAAATCCATTTTTAGGGTATAAATTATTTGCTCGAATTAAAAAATAACTGTTTGCTCGTTCATCACAAGTTCTCCGTTCATTACATCCACATAAAAATTCCAGATTGTTTTAGACGTAATCTTCCAGCATAAACGCATTTCAATACAATCGCCCTGGCGATAAGGAATGATAATCATTTCGGGATTATCGTCGACATAAAACGCATCGGCAGTAATTACCGTTTCCTTACCTCCCCCCAATCTGAATAGCCAAATTTTCTACCAATTAACGTTTGTTTGGCTTCATCAAACGAAACATCTTCTTTCTGTGGTAAGTGAATATCAGAATACCAATGACCGTAAGTTTGATAAACTCCTTTAGCCGAAACATACATTCCTATTTTGGTATTATAAACCTCAATACCATTAAACAGCTGGTTTTCATATCGAATCATCCAGCGATTTTTGTCGTTTTCATTCTGCTGAGTCAGGGTTCCGCCATAACTTACCCATTCACTGCTAACACGTTCGGCTTTCAACTGCGAAAAATCTGCTCCCCCGTATAATTTATGATTCGCTTGAATAAACGACTCAATAATGTCCTCAACCGACTCAGTGTTATTTATTTTTTCGGTAAAAAGCTCACTTCCCCAGTGAATACCATTTTTTCTGTCGAGAAAGCCAAAAGAGTCAACCTCGAAATACATTTTGAAATCCGATTGAAAATCAACAAACAAATCGTTACGTTCTGCATCAGATAAAATACAGTACCTGCTTGGATATTCGGGATCTGAAAATTCCATATTATCATCATTACAGGCCGATAACATACCAAGCAATAAAACGTAAAATGGGAATAAGAATTTCATATCTTCAAGACGGAGTATAAACAGGAAAGGTTGCGTTTGGGCATAAAAAAAGCCCGCATGAGCGAGCTTTCTTGTCTTTTATGCTGAGCGGACTATTCTTCAATAGCAATTGCCTCAACCGGACAAACTTCTGCGCATGATCCACAGTCAGTGCAAAGCTCTGCATCGATGGTATAGATATCACCTTCCGCAATAGCGTCAACTGGGCACTCATCGATACAAGTACCGCATGCAATACATTCATCTGAAATTTTGTATGCCATAGCAACGAATTTTAAAGTTAAACATTATCATTTGCAGCAAAAGTACAAAGTTTGATATAAAATCAAAGTTGAAAAAAGATTTAATTACTATGTTTTGAATAAACCACCCCATACCAACTAGTATTCAACACATTAACTCCAACACACATATTAATATTCTATTAATCTTCTTTTTCTTAATTTTGCTATTACAATTGCAAAACAATGGAATTAGCGGACATACTACTTCTTGCGCTTACTCTACTTTATTTATTACATACAACCCCAAAAATATAGTAAACACGATGTTGTCATTTACGAATTAATCGGAATAATGGTGGCGATGGCACTGAATTTACTGTTCCTTAATTAACAACACAATCTGCTCTTGCAGATTAGCTTTTTGATAGTGTTCTTCGTGCGCAAAATTCAGGAACTTCAAAATTTTAAACGCGTTGAATTTCTGAAAAAAGCGCACTTGAAAAGTTTCCAGGCGCGAACAATTCTTATTTAAATCATCAAGTTCTACGCTAAACTGATCAATATCAAGAAATTCCTTTATCGGCTTATTTAAAGCATTCATAAACTCCGAATACTCGTCCTGCTGAATTTTAAACAGTCGGTCTTTCTGAACGAAAAACTCTTGCAAGTTTTTAAAGGCCTCAAAATTATATGTAAGAGTCAGGTCCTCCTCCCTTTCATCCATTTTTGCAAAATGGGGCCGGTACCAAAAGGAACGCGATTAGAAAGGCGTGCCGAAGGATAAACTTTTGTTGACGTAATTTCTCCAACCTTACCCATTTGCACCAGGTTTTGCAAAAAGTAAAAATCTTCACCTGCCTGCCTTCTGTTCATTCCTCCGCGTTTTACGTATGCTTCGGCGGTAACGGCAAATGCCGATCCGATGGTAAACAGCGAATGCGGATAACCGGAAAAATGTAGTGCCCTTTTGTAATAATCAAGGTAAAGTTCGTAAAGATCAATACCCTCGCGATGTTTTTCACCCAACTGTTGTTTTTGGTGTTCAAAGGCCAGTGTTGCTCCCACCTGTTTTGGATGTTCGTTGAAATGCTTTTCCAGCTCAACCAAATAGTTTTTTGCCAGCAGTGTATCAGCATCAAGCGACACCAGAATTCCATCTTTTCGATCGTTGGTGTTGAATCTACTGATGGCTTCATCCATCCCCTTTTTACGTGCAAGTCCGGCTCCGGCCCACTTCTTTTTCAGGTTAACCGGACCAACGGTATAAAACCGAATGCCGCTTTTTGGGTTCTCCGCTATCCATTTATCGGCCTCAGCTTTTGTTTGTGTGTTTAAGCGGATAGTGTCTGCATTAGCCACTTCTGATTGGTTGATAAGCAAAATAACTTCAACTCTACACTTCGGCAAATCACATTCATTCAGTGAGTTCAATGTATTCGTCAACTCCGTTTCTCGCAAACACGGAATAACGACAATTATTCCCGTTGCTGCTTCCGGCAACTCATCAATGAGGATTTTGTGCTGATTCTTTTCCAGATATCTATCGGCAAACATAAGACAAAGCTAAAATAAAATGCAAAAAAAATCCGGGCGCTAACCCGGATCTCCATTTATGCTTTATACTTTATTATTCTGTTTTTGCAACGTCATATTCTTCGTTCAATGCCTTTAATACTTCGGCAGTAATATTAGTTGTCTCAGGCCCAATTAAAACATTTGCGCCATTTAAAATGTAATCGTAACCGGCTTTTTCGTTGTAACGCTCCAGGTAATCCATCATATTGTCGAGGATTTTATTATTGTTATCCTGTTGAATTTTAGCTAGTTTAGTAGACAACTCCTGATCCAGTTTCTGAATTTCCTGCTCTTTACCCAATAAACGATCGCGTTCTTGTACAGCACGTTGTTCTGTTAAAAAGCCTCCACGTTGTAATTTTTCCTGGAAAGCTGCTGCATCCTTTTCAAACGACTGACGTTTTGTTCCGTATTCAGTTGTATAAGCTTCCTGCTGATTTGTAAACTCTTCGTGCAAATCTTGCGACAAGTCGTAATTTAAAAGCACCGAATCAGCTTTTATATAAGCGATTTTCAAATCGCCACCTGTTCCGGCTGCAGCTTTTATTTCGGTTCCTTCACTTGCTCCGTTTCCAGTAAAATGCAAAACGTACAATACTGCAACTGCAACAAAAAGCACTACACTAACTACTAACGATGTTCCTTTCATCTTTTTCTAATTTTTTCTTCAATCAATTTATTTAAAATAAGTGGTGTTAAATGCACCCGTTACTTCCAATAAACTTTTAGGTTCAACTTTTAAATCCCGACAAAGATACTTTTTTAGCGGAAATGCCCTACTCTAATTAACATTTTTTTGATCTTATTAGTAATCAACAAGTTCTATAAAAAGCTGCCTAAAATCATGCTTTGCCAATGATAAACATCATTGCACGAGCGTACTTGTGCATCGTATTTTTATGCAGCAAAAATTAGTATTTACCTAAAAAATAAAATGTTGAATAAGTTAATAGCAAATATACTGCCTTACATGCCTAAAAAACTGGTTTGGGTATTCTCGAAGCGTTACATTGCCGGCGAATCGATGGAAGAAGGTTTGCTTGCCTCGAAGCTCCTCAACGAAAAAGGGATTGAAGTCACTGTCGACATTTTAGGTGAATTTATTAGTACACTTGACGAAGCAAAAAAGAACCGAGACGAATACCTGGAAGTGATAGAGCGTTTTACTTCTGAAAATGTAAAAGGCAACTTCTCGATAAAACCAACCATGTTTGGAATACTTATCGATAAAGAGGTGTGTTACAACTTCCTTCGCGAGGTTATACAGTTTGCTGCACAAAAAGATTCTTTCATTCGTATTGACATGGAAGACTCGCAATGTGTTGACATGGAACTGGATATTTTTCGCCGGTTAAGGAACGAATTTCCAAAACATGTGGGTTTAGTGCTTCAGGCTTATTTACGTCGCACCGAAAGCGATTTGATTGCACTGAACGATCTGAACAACGAAAATTACCCGATTAGCTTCAGGCTGTGTAAAGGAATTTATGTTGAACCTGAAAACATCGCTTTTAAAGAATACGACGAGGTTCGCCAGCATTTCCTGACGGATTTAAAATACATGTTTGAAAATAAAATGTATGTGGGAATTGCCACGCACGATAGATACCTGGTTGAGCAATCGATGCAAATAATTCGGGAAATGAACATCCCGAAAGATATGTACGAATTTCAGATGCTTTACGGGGTAACACCCGAATTGCGCCAATCAATTGTTAACGACGGACACCACATGCGGGTTTATGTTCCATTTGGCGAAAAATGGTTTAACTACTCAACCAGGAGATTAAAAGAGAATCCGAAAATGGCTCAACATATAATTAAGGCACTTTTTATTAGGGGTTAATTTTAGGAGTTAAACGCAAAAAGGATGGCAGTGCCATCCTTTTTTTATGCATTTTTATCTGTTAAAATAACGATTTCATTAATCGGTCGTTTAGGCACATGATGGACACTTTTTTCATCACGCCAGTATTTTATGTTACCATTCTCCGCCTCATCAATAACTACTATTTCTGTTGGTTTCCCAAGGGCAATAATCCATAACAACTCGTGCCTTTCTTCCAAACCTAACAGTTTTGCAACTTTAGCTTTGTTTACCGAACCAATCATACACCCGCCAAAACCAGCCTCAACTGCTCCCAATAAAATACTTTGCATGGCAATTCCATCATCGCAGTAATGGTTATCAGCAATTTCTCTATTCTTGATAACCGCAATATAAGCAACAGGCCGCTCCCCTTCTGCCGGGCCTTTCCAGTTCGACAAATAACCGGCCCACCCCAGGTAAGGGAAGATTTTTGCACAAAGTTCGCTATTGGTAACAACTGCAAATTGTAGCGGCTGTGCATTTCGTCCACTGCCCGAAAGTCGTGCCAAATCAATCCATTTTAGTATTTGTTCCGAAGATATTTTTACTGCCTCATCAAACCGGCGATAGCTGCGATTACGGGCTATAAGTTCTTTGATCATGATTTTTTTTGATTCTTATTCCAAATCAAAAATAAAATAAAAAAGGATAAAAATGAGGCTAAAAAAGAATTGCTGACCAAACTTAACCACTAGAAAAAATAACCTCACTTTACCCTTTGGTTTTAAAACGCAATTGGCAGTGAACTATTGCTCCAACCAACTTTAATAAATGTTAAATAAAGAAAGAGTGATTAATTAAGCACTTTACATTCACTACCATTAATACAATTATTATTACTAAATTTGTGGAACAGAACAGAATAGAGTTCTGAAATTAGACCAAAACTATGAGCATCAAATTTACGATTGAAAAGAACTCAAGTGTTCTGAAATTTCAACAACTGGTTGACGCTATTCTCGACTCTATAAGCAGAAACGAGCTAAAAGAAGGCGACATGCTTCCTTCTGTAAATCAGATTATGAAGGATTGCAAACTCTCGAGAGACACTGTTTTTAAAGCTTACGCCGAACTAAAAAAACGAAACGTAGTAGAATCGGTTCCGAACCGGGGCTATTTTGTTACCCGAAAAATTACCAAGGTATTTTTGTTTCTCGACACGTTTAAGGCCTACAAAGAAGTGCTTTACCACTCTATTTTAAATCATTTACCAAAAAATATTAGTGTCGATCTGCACTTTCATCATTACAACATCGACCTTTTCGATAAGATTATTACCGAAAGTGTGGGGCGTTATACCAAATATATTGTAATGAATTTCGACCACAAAAAGGTGAAAAATGTTATTGATAAAATTCCGGAAGAGCAATTGCTTATTATCGACTGGCAAATTCATGGTGAAGAGAAATCGAGTGTTTACCAGAATTTTGGCGAAGCCGTTTACAATTGTCTCGATAAAAATTTAAATGCCATTTCGAAATACAAACGCTTTACACTTTTTTACCCGGACTTTACTTATCACCCGCACGAAGTTGTAGATAACTTCGAACGTTTTGGTAAAGACCATAACACCAACCACCGGATTATTACAACTTTTGAGGAGTTTGATTTGCAGGAAGGCGATTTATACTTATTGGTGAGCGACCGCACGCTGGCAGGTTTTCTCGACCAGTGCTCTGAAAAAGGATTTGAACCGGGACGCGAGGTTGGCGTGATTTCCTATAACGAAACTCCAATGAAAAAATACGTTAAGGAAGGAATAACCGTCATATCTACCGATTTTAACCTGATGGGCCAAAAAGCCGCCGAATTCGTACTGAAAGGCAAGCCCATAAATATTGAGGTTCCAACCACCTTAAAACTCAGGTCGTCGCTATAATGTGTTTTATAACATTTTTTTTAAAGTTTGATATAATACAAAATAGATCTATTTTTGCTACCGAATCAGAACAGAACAGATTAATTACAAAACGATACAAAACCACTTATAATCATGCACTTATTAGGACTCGACATTGGAAGCTCTTCAGTAAAAGTTTCTTTAATTGAAGCAAACAACGGAAATGTAGTAGCTTCATCGTTTTACCCAAAACAGGAAATGAAAATTACTGCACACCAAGCAGGATGGGCAGAACAAGAGCCTGAACTGTGGTGGAAAAACCTAAGGCTGGCATTGGCCGAAGTACTTTCAACGGCTAATATTAACAAAGAAAGTATTGAGTCGATTGGTATTTCGTATCAAATGCATGGTTTGGTAATGGTAGACAAAAATCAGGAAGTTTTGCGCCCGTCGATTATTTGGTGCGACAGCCGCGCTGCTGTTTATGGCGACAAAGCTTTTGACGAAATTGGTGGCCAGCGGTGTTTAACTAACCTGTTAAACTCGCCGGGTAATTTTACTGCATCAAAATTAAAATGGGTAAAGGAAAACGAGCCGGAAACTTTTGCTAAGGTTGACAAAATTATGCTTCCGGGTGATTATATTGCCATGAAACTTACCGGCGAAACACAAACAACCATTAGTGGTCTTTCCGAAGGAATAATGTGGAATTTCAAAGATAACGATCTGGCAACAGTGTTGTTCGACAACTATGGTTTTTCTGCTGATATCATTCCTGAGATTGTACCAACATTTGCCCCATCGGGCCAGATAAGTGCAAAAACGGCCGCCGAGCTTGGGCTATCAACAAAAACAAAAGTAAGCTACCGTGCCGGCGACCAACCCAACAATGCACTTTCGCTTAATGTTTTGAATCCGGGAGAAATTGCAACAACGGCAGGAACTTCTGGAGTAGTTTATGGTGTTAGCAAGGAAATTAAATACGATCCGCAATCGCGCGTGAATACTTTTGCTCATGTTAATCATACTCCGGAAGATCCAAGACTGGGTGTTTTGTTGTGTATTAACGGAACAGGAATTTTAAATGCCTGGATGAAACGAATGGTTGCTGAAGATCTTTCGTATGAAGCGATGAATGACCTGGCTTCCAAAATTGCAATCGGTTCCGACGGTATCTCAATCCTACCCTTTGGAAATGGAGCAGAACGTGTTCTTCAGAACAAAAATATTGGTTCGCAATTCTCGGGAGTCAACTTTAACATTCACGGAAAAGGCCACTTGCTGCGTGCGGCGCAGGAAGGCATTGTATTCTCGTTTAAATACGGAATGGACATCATGAAAAATATTGGAATCGATGCATCGGTCATAAAAGCCGGAAAAGCCAATATGTTTCTCAGTCCTATTTTCAGAGAAACGCTGGCCGGAATTTCGGGTGCAACCATCGAACTTTATAATACCGACGGATCGGTTGGTGCAGCGCGTGGAGCAGGTGTAGGATCGGGTTATTACAAATCGTTTAACGAGGCTTTCTCGAACCTGAAAAAGCTGGATGTAATTGAACCAGACACACAAAAAGTTGCGGCTTACCAGGAAGCTTACGAAAACTGGAAATCAGAACTTGAAAAAGTACTTTTGTAAATACTAACTAAACCAATAAACTATGAAAAAAACTACAAGAAGAACTTTTTTGAAATCAGCCACTACTGCTGGTGTTGGAGCCGCAATCATTCCACATATGATTAGCTGTTCGCCGAATGATCGTTTAAATTTTGCTGTGATTGGAGTTGGCGGACGAGGACATGCAAGTTGGAGCCAGGTTCCCAGTGAAAGTATCGTTGCCATGTGTGATGTTGACGACAGAATGTCGGCAAAAGGATACGAGGCCTGCCCGAATGCAAAAAAGTACAAGGATTTTAGGTTAATGTTTGATGAAATGGCAAATCAAATTGATGCCGTTATTATTGCAACACCTGATCACACACATTTTCCTGCGGCCATGGCAGCAATGGAACTGGGGAAGCATGTGTTTGTAGAAAAGCCATTGGCGCATAACATCTGGCAATTGCGTACACTAAAAAAAGCAGCCAAACACTATGGAATCGTGTCGCAAATGGGTAATCAGGGTCATACAACAAATGGTATCAGGCTTGTAAAAGAATGGTACGAAGCCGGAGTACTTGGAGAAGTTAAAGAAGTTATTGCCTGGCAAGGTAAAATAGATTTCGAAAAAGATATCTACTTCGCAAAACCGAATTCATTCCCACCACAAAAAGATGCCATTCCCGAAGGACTGAACTGGGATTTATGGCAAGGACCTGTTTCGGAACGCCCATTTAACAATTTATACGCCCCCCGAACCTGGAGAGGATTTTACGATTACGGAAATGGGAAACTTGGTGACTGGTGTTGCCATACGCTTGATGCTCCTTTCTGGTCTCTGGATATGGGTTTGCCGCACACCGTTGATGCGCAAATTAAAGATCCGGTACCGGATCATAGTTTTGTCGCTCAGGAATCAGTCGTTACATGGCAGTTTGGAGCCAGAGGCAACAAAGCTCCACTGACAATGAAATGGCTTGAAGGTTTTGATAAACCAGAGTTAAAACCAGAATGGGGATTAACAGAATTACCGGATCGTGGAATGATTATGATTGGAGACAAAAACACTCTATATACGGGTGGTAGACCCAATAATCCCAGATTATTAATGCCCGAAGAAGAATGGCAGGATTTTTTGAAGAATGCCCCGGAGAAAACCATTCCTCGTGTTGGCGAAGAACAACCCGTGCAAGAATGGATTGACGCCATTAAGAATGATAGCTTGCCTGGTTCTAATTTCGATTACGCTTCTAGTCTTATGGAAATGGCACAGGTTGGTGTATTGGCGCAACGTTTTGGTGGCACAATTAATTACGATGCTAAAAACATGAAAGCCACAGATCGTCCTGAATTGGATAAGTACATTAAAGAGCCTGTTCGCAAAGGTTGGTCTTATGGCGAAAACTTATAGTAGAAATAATAACTATTAAAAATTAATATAAAATGGAAGTTTTAAAAGGAAACAAAGAGTATTTTAAAGGTATCGATCAAATTAAATTCGAAGGTCCTGATTCAAAAAATCCGTTGGCCTTTAAATGGTACGACGAGAACAGAGTTGTTGCAGGAAAAACAATGAAAGACCACTTGCGTTTTGCGGTTGCTTACTGGCATACGTTCTGTGGAACAGGTGAAGACCCATTCGGGCCAGGAACACAGATTTTCCCGTGGGTTGGAGCTGCCGATAAGATGGATGCTGCCAAAGAGAAAATGGATGCCGCTTTTGAATTTATAACAAAATTGGGAGCTCCATTCTATTGTTTCCACGACACTGACGTTGCAGGTGACGGTACTGTTTTCGAGATTGAAAAACGATTGGAAAAACTGGTGGAGATTGCCAAACAAAAACAAGCTGATTCAGGCGCTAAGTTATTGTGGGGAACAGCCAATGTTTTTAGTAATTCGCGTTATATGAACGGGGCATCAACAAACCCTGATTTTAATGTGGTTGCGAATGCTGCCGTTCAGGTTAAAAATGCTATCGATGCTACCATTGCCCTGGGCGGCACGGGTTATACTTTCTGGGGAGGCCGTGAGGGTTACATGAGCCTGCACAATACCGATACAAAACGCGAACTGGCACACCTTGGAGAATTCCTTCGTATGGCACGCGATTATGGTCGCAAACAAGGTTTTAAAGGTTCTTTCTTTATCGAGCCAAAACCAATGGAGCCAACTAAGCACCAGTACGATTACGATGCACAAACAGTTATCGCATTCCTAAAAGCCAATGGCCTGGAAAATGACTTTAAACTAAATATTGAAGTAAACCACGCTACACTTGCCGGTCATACGTTTACGCACGACCTGAGAATGTCGACCGATGCCGGTTTACTTGGATCGATTGATGCAAATAAAGGTGACTATCAAAACGGATGGGATACAGATGAATTCCCAACAAGCATTTACGAAGTTACCGAGGCCATGCTCGAAATTCTTCCTGCCGGAGGGTTTACAGAAGGCGGTATTAACTTTGATGCCAAAACACGCCGTAACTCAACCGATCTTGAAGATATCTTTATCGCACACATTGGTGGTATGGACGTATTTGCGCGTGCCCTTGTAATTGCCGACAAAATTCTGAACGACTCGCAATACTGCGCTATGCGTGCTGCACGTTATGCTTCGTTCGACGAAGGTAAAGGTGCCGAATTTGAAACCGGTAAATTAACCATCGAAGATATGTACGCCATTGCAAAAGAAGTTGGCGAACCAGCTCAGATCAGTGGAAAACAAGAAATGATCGAACAATTGATTAACTGGTATTTATAGTTCGTTCAAAAACCTGATTATTTTGAATCTTTTATTGGATTTAATGTGAAACGAATGTGTGGAAAATATGAACTTTTATAACACTCATTAAATGCATATATTTAATTCATATGAGAATTCGATAGATAAGGATTTGTCTTAAATCATATTTAAAGTTGGCCCGGTTCAAAATTTAGTTTGAACTGGGCTTCTTTATACAATACTAACATTACCAATATTATGAAGAACAATAGTTTTTACATTTTTTCTATAACCATTGTAGCTACCCTCGGGGGTTTACTCTTTGGCTACGATACTGCTGTTATTTCAGGTGCCGAAAAATCGGTGCAGGCATTTCTTATCGACAGTCAGGGTTTAAGTACTTTAATTCACGGTTTAACCATTTCAAGTGCGTTAATTGGCTGCATAATTGGTGGAGGTATCTCCGGTATTTTTGCTTTAAAAATTGGCCGTAGAAAATCACTAATGATCGCGGCTTTACTTTTCTTTATTTCGGCTTTGGGATCGGGATATCCCGAATTCTTATTTTTCGAAAAAGGCCAGGCTACCATGGGATTGTTATACATGTTTAATTTTTATCGTGTAATTGGAGGAATTGGTGTTGGTATGGCATCGGCTATTGTTCCGATGTACATTGGCGAAATTGCTCCTGAAAATATTCGTGGACGTTTGGTTTCAATTAACCAGTTCGCCATTATTTTTGGAATGCTGGTTGTTTACTTTGTAAACTGGGGAATTGCCAATGGTAATAGTTTGGAGTGGATAAATGAAGTAGGATGGAGAAGAATGTTCTTATCAGAATCGATCCCTGCCGCATTATTTGGACTTTTACTGTTCTTTGTTCCGGAAACTCCTCGTTACCTCGCCTTGAAAGAAAAAGATAACGAAGCTCTTGCTATTCTTGAAAAAATAAATGGTAAAAGCAGGGCAAAAGAAATTCTTGACGATATTAAAAAAACCGTTGAACACCATTCGGGGAAATTATGGTCTTACGGAAAATTAGTGATTATTATTGGTATTCTGCTTTCTGTATTTCAACAATTTGTAGGTATTAATGTGGCTCTGTATTATGCACCACGTATTTTTGAAAGTATGGGAGCAGCTAAAGATGCATCGATGTTACAAACCATTGTAATGGGATTGGTGAATGTAATATTTACCGTTGTGGCCATATTAACTGTTGACAAATGGGGCCGCAAACCACTTTTAATGGTTGGTTCAATTGGTATGGCCGTTGGAATGTTTGCCATTGCAGGCTTAGCCTTTTTTGAGATTATAGGTACGAGCACACTTGTATTCATTATTGTATATACGGCTTCATTTATGATGTCGTGGGGACCAATTTGCTGGGTTCTTATTTCAGAAATATTCCCTAATAAAATTCGTGGGCGTGCAGTGGCAATTGCTGTAGTTGCACAATGGACAGCAAACTATTTTATTTCATCTACCTACCCTGCCATGATGGAATTTAGCGGTGCTGTAACTTATGGATTTTATGGATTAATGAGCTTATTGTCCTTCTTCTTTGTGTGGAAGTTGGTACCCGAAACAAAAGGAAAAACTTTAGAAGAGATGGAAACGCTCTGGAAAAAATAGTTTTTAGTTGAAACGATTGAAACGATAATGAGGGTCTCACTTTATGTGAGGCCCTCATTTATTTTAATTATTTTGGTTCTTAGAAACCAAAGGTTTGTCTTTACGCAAATCGTTCTGAAACTACTTTCCAGTCAACGATTTTCCAAAAATCGGCAACATAAGCCGGGCGTGCGTTTTGCTTATCCAGGTAGTATGCGTGCTCCCAAACATCGCAAGTTAACAGAGGTTTCTTACCATCTCGCAATGGATTTCCGGCATTACTAGTCTGAACGATTTCCAACTCACCTTTTTCATCAACAACCAACCATGCCCACCCCGAGCCAAACAAAGTAGCGGCTGCTTTCGAGAACGCTTCCTTAAAAGCATCAAACGATTCAAATTTAGTTTCGATAGCTGCTTTCAACTCATCTTTTGGTTCTTTCCAGCCATCAGAACTGAATTGCATAAAATAAAATGTGTGGTTCCACACTTGAGCTCCGTTATTAAAAATACCACCTTCGGCCTTTTTAATAATGTCTTCCAAACTTGCGTTTTCAAACTCAGTTCCTTCAACCAGCTTATTTAAATTATTTACATAAGCCTGATGGTGCTTGCCATAGTGAAACTCGATTGTTTTTTCACTTATTACTGGTTCCAATGCGTTATTTGCATACGGAAGTTTTGGTAAACTAAATGCCATAATTTTCCTTGTTTAAAGATTAATAATTTGATTTTTGTTTTCTAAAGGTACAACGTTTTTGGGGCAAAAAGGATTAGTTGTTTGTTTAATTTGGAAGGAGTTTAAATTAGATTATGGAAGACGCGTGAATTCCCATCAAATCATAAAGTATTTAATACATGACCTAACTTCGCTTTGCTTCGTTTATCGAATCAAGGTAATCTTTTGCCACTTCAACTTTTGGTTCTTTACTGACATAAGAGCGATAAAACCCGACGGCTTTATTCAAACCTAATACATCACATTCATTAATATTATAAAAGTAGCTTAATACATCTTCAATTTCTTTGGCAGAATTAACATGTTCGTACTTCATTAAAATACCATAATCAACTCGATACTTCAAATAAAATTCTAATCCAGTAGTTAATCTCCACCCCATTGTCCACAATGGGGTTCCTTCATTTGGAATACTTGTTCGCAAAGTCCCTTTAGATGCAAGCAAAAGACAAGTTTTTGCAACAACTGCTGGTAAATCCAGAATGTGCTCAAATGTCGCAATGGAAGTAATTCTATCATATTTATTGGTAGACTCAACCTCACGAATATCATTATAAACTTTATTAATACTACTAAGATACTGAGAATTTTGATAAAGTTTATCATACGGTTCTACAATATCATAATGACTTGATTTTTCGTAACACAACTGATTCAAGGTACCAGCTCCTATTTCCAATGTCCGTTTTTCATGTATTGGCTTTACATCAGCGGCAACCTTCTTATGCATCCATGCTTCCATCATTTGCGCTAAACCTGAAGCAGCAGTGTTTCCTTCTCTATTCGATTTATAATGCAAGTCATAAACTGCTTTTATCTCTTCCGGAAGCTGTATTCTTGATTTTGGAAATTGACTAATCATCTTCTACTCTATTCGAAAATTATAAAAAACTGCTTATTGCAAATGAATTTTACTATCGCTTCGCCTTATCTTGCGGATAATATATAATGGACGTTTTCGAATCTCCTTAATCGTTTTCTCAAAGTAAATTGACAATATAGTTAGAACCAAAAACATTAACGAAAAAGACAAGGAAATAAAGAATATTATGGAAGTATACCCGGAAGGAATTGAATCGGCAATAAAATATTGAACAAGGGAATATCCTCCGAATGCTATGGTAAACAAGAAGAAACAAATGGAGATAAGAATTACAATGCGTAAAGGTTTGTTTGAAAACGCAAAAACTACATTGAAAGCCATTTTCATAAGTTTATAAAAAGAGTAATTGCTTTCGCCATACTTTCTTTTTGGGGCAGTATATTCAAGCACTTTTACATTAAATCCAACTTCTTGTATAAATCCTCTTAAAAACCGGTTATTATCTCTAAATTCTTGCTTTAATAGTTCAGTGATACTTTTTGAAATTAAAAAAAAGTCAGATGCATTTTCCTGAAACTTTACAACTGATAGTTTATTTATAACCGTGTAAAACATTTTAGACATTGAACTTTTGATCACTCCATGGTCTTCTCTATCGACTCGCTGCATCAATACAATGTCATGCCCTTTTTCATAAGTTTGAAGCATTTTCCCTACTTCAGTTGGTGGGTGTTGCCCATCGGCATCAAGACAAACAACAGCCTCTCCACGGGCATTATCTACCCCTGCAATCATCGCAGCTTCATGTCCAAAATTTCTTGAAAACTGAATAAATATATGTTCAACATTCTCATCTTTAGATGAACATGATTTTTCAACATTTTGTTGAGTATGATCTAAACTACCATCGTTCACCCAAAGTATTTCAAAGTTATATTCCTTTAGCCTTTTCAATTCATCGACAAGTTTTTTCGAGAAAAAGGCAATACCACTTTCTTCATTATACATTGAAACGACAATACTTATAAGCTTCATAAAATTTCAATTTTACACAAATCTAAGTTATTTATTTTTGAAATAATCCTTTATTTTTAGCTTCTTTTACATATTATCACTGATAAGTTTGTAACCTGAGTCCGAAATTTTTTAGAATAACAATTGAAATGCGCAATAAAACCAAACAAAAAAATTCGATTACAGAAAGTGAACCTCTTTCGAAAAGACTATGTGTTTGTATTGTTAATAATAAAGGTTTCAGTAAAATTGCTGAGAACAATAAAGCAGAGTCTATTGTAATCGACCGGTCTTTCGAACAAGATCAAATTGATACAATTATGCAATATAAATATTGCGCAGTTGTTGATGAATCGAAGATCGATTCGAATACATTTTCGGCGTATCTGCAGTTTAGCGAAAAACTAAATACTAAGGAAGCTTATTATGCCAAAACAGAAAGAGGCAAGTTATTTGAAAAGAATTTGGAATCATTATTTACAAAAATTGACAAAGAAATATATAATACACCTTTTCTCATTGCGCAAAGCGAATCGCTTATTCCATTTTTTGAACACTATTCCGGCGACAATAATTTACTGAACTCGATAGCATACTATTGCCAACTAAACTTCTATCGATTTCTTCCTCTCAGTAATGAAGTTGTTAAAGAAACACAGACTTTAAAAACAAAACAGTTTATAGGTGAAGTTGTTAAAATAAAAGTTTACAACTCATTCACCCTACCTTTAAAATACATTCTTTCAGGAGAGTACTTTAAAGATCAGTTTTCGTCAACTAACAAATTGAAAAAAGACCTCACCTATAGAAGCCTATTTACGCTGCTTTGTATTGCTATGCTTTTTATAATGCTGGCAGTTGTAAAAGATTATGGAGTTACCGGAGATGAACCTGTTGGCAAACGACATGCAGAGAATGTTATCCGCTATTTTACAGATGATAGCGATGCAAAGTGGGCGGAATACAGCGAGGTTAACATGGAATACTATGGTTTTTCAGCCAATGTAATAGCCGGTATTATAAGCCAAGTAACAGAATGGGATGTCTGGAATGTTCGTCATTACTCCAATACGATTATTGGTTTTATTGGGCTGGTATTTGCAGGCTTATTGGGATTACGCATTGGAGGTGGAGCCGGAGGTGTTCTGGCACTTCTATTTATGTTTTTTACTCCCAGATATTTTGGTAATTCCATGAATAACCTATCAGATATACCTTTTGCAACCGGATATATAATCGCTACCTACTACACCGTACGTTTCTTCGATTTTTGGCCAAAAGTTAAATTACGCTATTTAATAGGGCTTATTATTGGAATTGCATTTACCATTAGTAATCGGGCACCAGGGGTATTATTATATGCTTATTTTCTTCTTTTTGCTGGCTCTTACTACATATTTGTTATTTCCGGCAAAGAGTTTTACAAATTGGCTAAATACAAAAATCAAATATTCAAATTTACCGGCTATTTTGCAATCATACTTGTATTCAGTTATTTTTTAAGTCTTATTCTTTGGCCCAAAGGCCTTGAAGAACCGTTAACTGCCGTTTATGATTCAATTGTAACCTTTTCTAAGTTCCCGTGGTCTTTGACAACTATTTTTAATGGAATTCAAAAAATGTCAACAAGTCTACCCGTAAGTTATGCTCCGACATATCTGCTTATTGGAATGCCTCTGTTTACGATTATTGGATTTTTATCTTATATTGTATCTATAGCAAAAAATTACCATCCTAATCCAATAATGATTCTTCTTATTTTTGGATGTATTTTCCCAATAGCCTATATAATTTATCAAAAATCGAATATTTACGGAGGCATGCGTCATTTGACCTTTGTTGTAATCTTTTTTGTTGTTGTAGCCTCAAAAGGGTGGATCAATCTTATAGGATTCTTTAATCGCAGATACAAATTAGTGCCAATAATAGTATTAACTATATTGGTTTTCCTTCCGGCAAGACATATGGTAGCGAACCACCCAAACCAATATATCTATTTCAACGAACTAATTGATGGAATGAAAGGCGGTTATGCAAATTACGATTTAGACTACTATTATAATTCTGTAAAGGCTGGATCAGAATGGTTAAAAGAAAACGAAGATCTTAGTGACAGCCTTATTATTATTACAAATGCCTCATACACTGATTATTTTAATGATTACCCCAATGTAAAAGTGAATTATTCCAGATATTACGAAACATCAAAAGAAGACTGGGATTATGCCATTTACTCCAACGTTTTTATTAGAAGAGAACAACTCCTTGAAAAATATTTCCCTCCTATTGGAACAATCCACACAATTGACGTTGATGGCTACCCGTGGCGGCAATTATTAAGAGAATTAGCAAAGAAGATCTCGAAGGATTTAATGCACTGAAAGCAGGAAAAACAAAAGAAGCGAAACAGCACTTTAAAAACTACCTGAAATTAAATCCAAATAGTGAACAAGTTTTGGAAGGTTATGCCAATGTAATGATGCGAGAGCGAAAATTAGATTCAGTGCTAGTTTACGCAGACAGTTCTTTAATTTACAACCCTGATCAAGTTGGCGCACTGCTACTAAAAGCTTCCGCTTTAAATACCCAAAAGAAATGGAACGAGGCTTTAACTGCATCGAATAAAATGCTTGATATTAAAGAGGAATTTGCAGAAGGACAGTTTCAAAAAGGTATTGCATTAAGAAACCTGAATAAACCAAACGAAGCGTTAAAGGCATTCCAAAAAGCGATTGCTTATAAAAAAGACTATTATCAGGCACATATGCAGGTGGGGGCAATCCTTATGAACTACAAGAATTACAAAAAGGCGTTGGAGGTGTACAAAAAAGTACTGGATTTAAGAAAAGATGATTTATATGCTCAAGTGTACACAGCAAAATGCCACCACCTCTTAAACGACAATGCAAACGCAAATAAAATACTAAATGACTTGCCCAGCAGTCATGCAAACAACTTCGAAGTAGTTAAACTAAGATGCCGAATGGCCATGCAGCAAAACGACTGGAATAATGCTGGGCGTTATTTAAATATGGCTCGAAACATTAACAATAACGCTGAGCTATTTGTCCTCAGGGCGCAATACCTGATGAAGCAAAGAAGAGTAGATTTGGCCAAACAAAATCTGGATAAGGCAGTTGAACTTGATCGTGTAAATAGAGAAGCCCAGGAACTTTTAAAATCATTCACGCAAACAGCACAGGCTGTTACTTCTACAAATCAGAAAAAAGAACAAGAAGAGCAGCAATCCATTATGTTCCAAGATCCAAAACCCAAGAAAACAAGTCCTATAACCTTCCCAAATAAATAATGAGCCAAAAAACGCTTAACATAAAATAACACAGGAAAGCAATAAAAACCCCGGAGCCTCTGCTCCGGGGAAAAAACCAAAAATCAACTAACCTTTAAACCGCCTGGCGACTTCATCCCAGTTGATGAGATTCCAGAATGCATTCACATAATCCGGACGTCTGTTTTGGTAGTTCAGGTAATATGCATGTTCCCACACATCAATCCCCAAAATTGGAGTTCCCTGAACTTCGGCCACATCCATCAGCGGATTATCCTGATTGGGCGTAGACGAAACCACCAGCTTATTGTTTTGAAGAACCAACCATGCCCAACCCGAACCAAAGCGCGTTACCGCAGCTTTAGCGAAGACCTGCTGGAAATTTTCTATAGTTTCAAATGAATCTTTTATTGCATCTAATAAAACTCCTTCCGGAGCGGGTGCACCACCTGGTGCAATAACTTCCCAGTACAAATTGTGGTTGTAAAAACCACCACCATTATTTCGTACTGCTGTCGATTGTGCCGACACGCCACTTAATATTTCTTCAATCGATTTTCCGGCAAGATCAGTTCCATCAACGGCTCCGTTAAGGTTATTTGTATAACCTGCATGGTGCTTACTATGGTGGATTTCCATTGTTCTTGCATCAATATGTGGCTCTAGTGCCTTGTAATCGTATCCTAATTTTGGTAATTCAAATGCCATATTTTTTTTATTAAAAGATTTAAATATATTAATTTCTTGCAAGCAAGAATATACGCTATTTAGAATTAATCCAAATCTCTGAATAATAAAACACATTGATATCCTTTATTGTTCATAGAAGGAATTAATAAATACAAAACGTCATAAAGTAAAACCCGGAAAACCAACAAGTAAGCGATGTTTCAACAGATAAACATGCGCTGCAAAATAATTTGCTTTTATTCATTTAACAGGCTTTATCAATAATGCTACCTTTGCCAGCTCACTAATACACGATGAATAGAAGCATATTAAAACTTGCGGTTCCCAATATCATCAGCAACATAACTGTTCCATTATTGGGATTGATTGATTTAGCACTGATGGGGCATCTTGGCTCAGAGGTTTACATCGGGGCCATTTCGTTGGGGAGCGTAATATTTAACTTTATTTACTGGGGCTTTGGTTTTTTGCGAATGAGCACCTCCGGATTTACAGCACAGGCTTTTGGCGAAAAAAAATCGGCAGAAGCAATAACCATATTAATTCGTGCGCTGCTTTTAACACTATCAATTAGTATTATTATTTTATTGCTGCAAGCTCCTATCGCCTGGGGAAGTTTTAAATTAATAGGTGGCAGCTCCGAGGTAGAAACGCTTGCAAACGAATATTTCAGAATACGAATATGGGCAGCACCTGCAGCTTTAAGTCTGTTTGTTTTTAGCGGATGGTTTTTGGGTATGCAAAATGCTCGCTACCCCATGATCATTGCTATTCTGGTAAACATTGTTAATATATTACTGAGTGTGTTTTTTGTTTTTGGACTAAAAATGAAATCTGAAGGAGTAGCGCTCGGAACCGTTATTTCGCAGTACGCAGGTTTGTTAACAGCCATTATACTATTGTTCAGGAAATACCGAAAAATGCTTCCGCTGGTTACAAAAGCGAGTGTTATGGACCTGAAGTTTCTGACCAACTTCTTTAAGGTAAATACCGATATTTTCATTCGTAGTTTCTGCATCATCGTTGTCTTTACCTTTTTCACTTCGAAATCGGCCAGCATAAACGATACTATTCTTGCTGTAAACTCAATTCTTTTGCAGTTTCTTATGTTCTTCTCCTTTTTTATTGATGGATTTGCCTTTGCCGGCGAAGCATTGGTTGGAAAATTTATTGGGGCAAAAGAAGTTCAAAATCTTAAAAAAGTTGTTAAACTGTTGTTGTATTGGGGACTAGGACTGGCAGTAATTTTTACACTACTCTATCTGTCGGGAACTAATTTCATACTAAAACTACTCACCTCCCAGGAAAATGTAATTGAGAGTGCACAACAATTCCTGTTTTGGATCGTGTTAGTACCTGTTGCAAGTGTGGGATCGTTTATTTGGGATGGTATTTACATTGGAGCAACAGTTTCGCGCCCCATGCGAAACAGCCTGTTGGTTTCAACCTTTCTGATCTTCGTTCCGGTTTATTATTTCTTAAATCCAGTATGGAATAATCATGCGCTTTGGATGGGCATGTTACTGTTTATGTTCTCGCGGGGAGTAATTCTAGCACTTCTCTACCAGAAAACGATTCTGAAACCATTGGAAAGAAAGGCATAATTTCAGCTTATATACTTGTGGTAAGAAAACCTGCAACATTTAAATTGAAACTCCTTTTTCCGAATTTATTCGCCAACGGCTTTCAACCATGCTTCGGCCATTAATTGTGCACCTGCCATTGAAGGGTGCACACCGTCGGGTGTCCAATATGTTCCGGGAGCATGTTTAACTGCTTCATCAAATACCTGTTGAAAAGGTACCCAAATAGTTTCAAAATCATCTGAAATTCGTTTTGCTGCCGCCTGGTATTCTTGCATGGGCTCAATCCATGTTTCGTCAACAGCCGATGTTTCCAACACATAAAATGGCTCGCAAAGTACCAATTTAACTCCGGGCAAAGCTTCTTGTGTACGTTTTAACAAAGCGCGATAATCGTTCTCATAGATTTCTACAGTTCCATCGTAATTGCCATTGCGTTTGTGCCAGTAGTCATTCACTCCTATCAGAATACTTAAAACCTGAGGGTTGAGATCCAAACAATCTTTATCCCAGCGATCAGCAAGTTGAAATACTTTGTTTCCGCTGATTCCACGGTTATAAATGGTTAATTCATGCTCTGGAAGTACGTTTAACAAATGAGATGCTGCCAAAAGCGCATAACCATTTCCGAACGACCAGGCCCTGTTTGGCGTTTCATTTTGTTTGTCGCGACCTGCATCCGTTATCGAATCGCCCTGAAACAAGACCGTATTACCTTTAGCAAAAATAGATGCTTTACCTTGTTTCGGTTCTGAAACACAGGCCGAAACGATGCTTGAAATACTTACGGCAGCCACAGCTCCTGCAGTTGATTTATATAAAAAGTTTCTTCTGGAAATACTCATTTGGTTATTTTTAGTTAATTGATGACAAACAAATGTATAAAATAATAACACCTGTTTAACATTGTGCCGTCACAAAATATAGCAACAAAATCGTCAGCGATTTTCCTTATTTCAGTAAACGATCAAAAATTACAAAACCTATTTTAGCAATATTCAAAAACTATCCATTATTTTAGTCTCGTTTTAGGATAGCACTATGGATTTTACACAATTATCATTGCATACGCCGGTTGAACTGATCAATCAGGCCTTAGAAGACAGCCTTGTTGGAAGTCTGGGAATTGAGATCACAAAAATTGAAGACGGAAGGGTTGAAGGAATGTTAGATCTTTCATCAAGAAATTCGCGCCCGGGAGGCATTTTACACGGTGGAGCGAACCTTGCTTTAGGCGAGACACTTGCAGGATTGGGCAGCATGTTACTTGTAGACTTAACAGCTTTGGATGTACTAGGGATAATGGTCAATGGAAACCATACCGGTATATTAAAAGCGGGAAAGGCAGTTGCGGTTGCAAAAATCGTTCACCGCGGCAAACAAACACATGTGTGGAATGTTGATATTTGCAACGAAGAAGGGAGATTGATTTCATCTGTACGTGTTACCAATATGATTACCGAAAAGAATGACCGATAACGAAAGATTAATACATCTGATCGACGAACTCGTTAACAAAAACTGCTCTTTTGCCCTATGGTCTGTACCCGGCAACAAAACACTTGAGCTTCTTATATCATGGCAGGAAGCCTTGTTTTATCCCAATGAGGTTAGTCGCTTAAACGGGCAGGAAGGTTTTGTTTTTGCACCGTATCACATCAGCGAGGAAACACCACTGATTTTGCTAAAACCAGATATATACAAAACGGGTATTAAAGAAATCCTTCAGTTAAATATTGATGATTTAAAGACTTGTCAGAAAGAGCGGGATAACTACTCTTCGCATTATATAATTGAAAAGGATGAGTACCTTTCAGAAATTGATCAGACCATCAACACCATTAAAAATACCAAACTGGCAAAAGCCATTGTGTCGCGTGTTATTCCTGAAAAACGAAAAAATGAGTCGCTGGGAAAATTGTACAGCCAGTTATTAGAACAAACGCCAAATGCTTTTGTGTACATGGTAAACCTTCCAAAAGCAGGTTTGTGGATGGGAGCAACGCCCGAGATCCTGTTGAAATCGGAAGGTAAAACAATGGAAACCGTTTCGCTGGCCGGAACACAGCCCCGAAATTTGGGAACAGAATACGGATGGAGTACCAAAGATATTGAAGAGCAGGCCTTTGTTTCGCGTTACCTCGTTGATCTGTTGTATCGATTTAACATACACCGGTACACCACACGCGGCCCTGAAACACTGGAAAGTGGAAAAGTAGCCCACCTGTTTACCAGCTTTCTGTTTGCCAAAAAGAAGCTGGACGACTGTCTTGGTGATTTTATTGCCGACCTGCATCCAACGCCTGCGGTTTGTGGTTTCCCAAAATCAAAAGCCGACAAATTTATTCGTTCTGTAGAAAAACACAACAGGCGTTACTACGGCGGATTTCTTGGACCATGGCAACTAAAAGATTCAGTAGGATTATTTGTAAATTTGCGCTGCATGGAGATAATTCAGGAGCAGTACATGCTTTATGCCGGCGGCGGAATTACTTCACGTTCGGTTCCCGAAGAAGAATGGGAAGAAACCAACAACAAAGCAAAAACACTGTTATCGGCAATAGAAGCTATACGACAAAATGATCTCAAATAAAAAACAGGTTCAACAACTGGCAGCTCTTCTTCAACAGAAGGGAATACATGATATCGTTATTTCTCCCGGATCGCGAAATGGTCCGATGATACACACTCTTGCAGGCAGCAATTTGTTCAATTGCCGCAATGTGGTTGACGAACGCAGCGCCGCTTATTTTGCGCTGGGGCTGGCACAGTCGTTGAACAAATCGGTTGCGATTGTTTGCAGCTCGGGAACAGCAACACTAAATTACACACCGGCAATTGCTGAGGCTTTTTATCTGAATGTTCCGCTGATCGTTATAACGGCCGATCGTCCGGAGTACTGGATTGATCAACTTGAAAACCAGTGCATCAAACAAAAAGGCATTTACACTAATTTTGTAAAAAAGGAATATCACCTGCCATTAGAAGAATCGGAAGAAGAATTATCGTATGCGGCACGCGAGATTAATGAATGTCTGAACATGGCAGTATCGGGACGCCCCGGACCGGTGCACATAAATGTGCCATTGGAGGAACCTTTACACGATCTTTTGGATGAAGATCTACCGCACATAAAAACGGTTGAGGCGAAACAAGCTATTTATACTATTAGTGATTCCGCATTAAAAGAGTTAGCCACAGCTTTTAATTCCGCAAAAAAAATAATGATCCTGGCCGGGCAACAAAACCCAAATACTGAATTGGAAAAGCTGTTTGCTGAATTAACCAAAAAATCAGGTGCTGTTGTTTTAAAAGAACATCTGGCTAACCTGAACAACGAGAGTTCTTGCGAAAGCATAGATACGTTAATGGCAGCCATTCTTGCTGATAAACCAACCGATTTTAAGCCCGAACTTTTGATCACATTTGGGGGTCATTTTGTTTCGAAAGCACTAAAACAATATTTGCGAAAAAACAAAGCGCAACAACACTGGCATTTGTCGCCATCTAACGAGCATTACGATACTTATCAGTCGCTAACAAAAGTTATTCAAACGGATACTGTTACTTTCGTTAAACAACTTCTGCCGGAAGTAACAACAAACAATCAAGATTATTTTCAGCGCTGGAAAAACAAGGAAAAAGAAGTCAACCAGTTTCGCGACAACTATATTTCAGAAATTACTTTTTCAGACCTGAAAGTAATTGCCAAAGTTGGCCAATCAATTCCCGAAAATTCAATTGTTCACTTGGGCAACAGTTCTCCTGTACGCTACGCATTAATTGCCGATTGGCCAAAGAACATCCAATTTATGAGCAACCGTGGCACCAGTGGAATCGACGGATCAATGTCTACCGCCGTTGGTTTTGCGTCAGTTTCTGAAAAAATAAATACGGTTTTAATTGGCGACTTGTCATTCTTTTATGATTCGAACGCACTGTGGAATAATTACATCGGAAAAAATTTGCGAATAATTGTCATCAATAATGGGGGCGGCAACATTTTTAGTCTGATAAAAGGGCCGGGTGAGTCACCTGCTTTTCAGCAGCATTTTTATGCCGAAAACAAGTTTAGCGCCAAAGGAATTGCTCAAACTTTCGGACTCGATTATTTAAGTGCTGAAAACGAGACACAACTCAAAACCTCACTTACCAAGTTATATTCCTCAAAAACAAGAGCAACCATTTTGGAGGTTTTTACTGATGCCGAAATTAACACGGAAACATTCCGGGGACTTTTTAAGTTTGTAAAACAATGAAGTTATTTAAAGTTAATGGGGAATTTCGAGAGTGACATATTGATTCTCAGTGGCAAAGCTCCATTTTTCTTGCATAGCCATAGCTACGGAAGAAAAATTAGCTGCAGTCCAATGGGATCAGGATGTTGCTCGTAGTTTTCAGATTTAACGTTAAACAACTTCAACAAAAACAACATACAATGAGTACAAAAAGACAATGGGAAACCATTAAAGAATACGAAGATATCTTTTTCGATTATTTCGATGGAATTGGTAAGATTACCATCAACCGTGAGCAGGTGCGCAATGCTTTTCGCCCAACTACGGTGAACAACATCAGCGACGCTTTGCTCCTTTGTCGCGAAGACCCACGCATAAATGTAATTGTGCTGACAGGTTCGGGCGATAAGGCTTTTTGCTCGGGTGGCGATCAGAATGTAAAAGGTACCGGCGGTTATATTGATGAAAATGGTATTCCGCGATTGAACATACTTGAGGTGCAGAAACAAATTCGTAGTATGCCGAAACCGGTAATTGCCATGGTGAATGGTTATGCCATTGGCGGCGGTCATGTTTTACATGTGGTTTGCGATATCAGCATCGCCAGCGAAAATGCCATTTTTGGCCAAACCGGCCCAAAAGTGGGGAGCTTCGATGCGGGCCTTGGATCGTCTTACCTGGCCAGTGTTGTGGGACAAAAGAAAGCCCGCGAAATTTGGTTTATGTGTCGCCAGTACTCGGCTGCCGAAGCACTGGAAATGGGCTTGGTAAACAAAGTTGTTCCGCTCGACCAGCTGGAAGACGAGGTGGTTGCCTGGGCACAAAAAATGCAGGAACACAGTCCGCTGGCATTACGCATGTTAAAACTTGGACTAAACGCTGAACTCGATGGTCAGATTGGAATTCAGGAATTTGCAGGAAACGCCACTCTGCTGTATTACCTCACCGAGGAAGCACAGGAAGGGAAACATGCTTTTCTTGAAAAACGTAAACCCGATTTTAAAAAATACCCAAAATTCCCATAAGATAGTTACGAGTTGAATGAAGCAAGATTCCGACCGGAACATCTGGTTATCAAACATCTATTATCTAACATCAAGTATCAAGAATGGCATCAGCAAAAAGTTGGGTAAAAGCAGCACGTTTACGCACCCTGCCACTAGCATTATCAGGCATTTTAATGGGCTCGGCACTGGCAGCTTTTTGGCATGGGTTTGATTGGATTATTTTTATTCTTGCAATGCTTACCGCCACGCTCATTCAGGTTTTCTCTAACTTCGCAAATGATTACGGCGATTTCCAAAAAGGCACCGATAATCATCAGCGTTTGGGGCCAACACGAACAATGCAGGGCGGCGAAATCACCATTAGCGAAATGAAAACCGGGATGTTTATTATTACCGGATTAAGTTTTGTTCTGGGTACTTTTTTGGTTTTTGCCGGAACCTGGCACAATAGTCCTACAGCATTTTTTGTATTTATCGCACTGGGAATTCTGGCACTTTTAGCGGCTTATTTTTATACAGCTGGCAAACGGTCGTACGGTTATATTGGCCTTGGCGACTTGTTTGTTTTTTTGTTTTTCGGGTTACTGCCGGTGATTGGAGTTTTTTACCTACACAACAATACTATTGAAACAGCGGTTTGGTTGCCGGCCATCAGCATGGGATTATTTAGTACCGGAGTACTGAACCTGAACAATACACGCGACATTGAAAACGACATGCAGTCGAAAAAAATAACAATAGCGGTAAAATTGGGGCCGATAAAGAGTCGCATTTACCATACACTGCTAATTTTACTGGCCTGGCTTACGCTCATCGTTTTTACTTTTCAGCAACAAAAAACAGCCTGGCAATGGTTGTTCCTTTTGGTGTTGCCGGTTTCAATTTTCGACCTCATCAAAATATTTCGCATAAAAGACAGCCGACTGCTCGACCCGTTTTTAAAACGACTGGCATTACAAACCTTGGCATTAACACTCCTCTTCTCACTCGGACTGATATTATCATGATAAAAGCACGATACCAAAAATATGAACTGCATTTTAAGCAACCGGCCGGAACTTCGCGCGGTGTATTAAGAAAGCGTGTTGTTTGGTATTTATTTTTGGAAGAGGATAGCGTTACAGGACTTGGTGAATGCGCGCCACTACCGGGATTAAGTATTGAAGCACCCGAGCAGGTTGAAGAACAGCTGGAGAAACTTTGCACCAATCCGCAAACTTTTATCGATGCGATAGAATTGCTTCAAGATTTTCCATCCCTGAAATTTGCCTTGGAAACGGCGCTTCTCGATTTGCAAAACGGAGGTAAACGTGAACTTTTCCCATCTGCTTTTAGCCAAGGCGAAGCCGGAATTCCAATAAATGGATTGATCTGGATGGGAGAAATCGATAACATGCAACACCAGATAGAAGAAAAACTGGCAGCCGGATTTCGATGTATCAAATTAAAGATCGGGGCGAAAGATTTTGAGCAGGAATTATCACTGCTACAAGTTGTTCGGGAGCGTTTCTCTAGCGATGGAATTACACTTCGAGTGGATGCAAACGGTGCTTTTAACAGCAATTCTGCGCTAGAGAAACTGAAACGACTGTCTGATTTACAACTTCATTCCATTGAACAACCCATTAGCGCGGGACAATGGAACAAAATGGCCGGGCTTTGTGCCACTACTCCACTGCCTATTGCTTTAGACGAAGAGTTAATCGGTATCAATAAAAGAGATCAAAAGATACAATTGCTTGATAAAATCTGTCCGCAATATCTGGTATTAAAACCAAGTTTACACGGTGGCATTTCGGGTTGCAACGAATGGATAGAACTGGCTAACGAACGAAATGTTGGTTGGTGGATCACTTCGTATCTGGAGTCGAATATTGGATTGAATGCTATTGCACAGTGGGCTTACACGAAGAACTCCACCACGTACCAGGGATTGGGAACCGGACAGCTTTTTACCAACAATATTGATTCGCCACTCGAGATTCGTGGTGAAAAACTGTGGTTTAATCCCACCGAAAAATTTGAAATGTAATGGAGTTATTTCCGGCACATATTACCATAAACGGGCAATTGGAAAGCATTGAAAAATTGCTGCAGCAAAAACCCCCTTCCGAATGGGAACAAAACTGGTTAGATTTTCTTGCCGAATGGTATCATCCAAATGATGCTATAGAAGTACAAACCTCGGGCAGTACAGGAACACCCAAAACCATAACTCTTAAGAAAGATTTTGTAGCTGCAAGTGCCCAACGCACCATACGCTTTTTTGATTTGCATGAAGGCGACCGCATAATGCATTGTCTGCCCAGTCGTTTTATTGCAGGAAAATTAATGACCGTTCGCGCCCTTATCGGCAAACTCGACCTCCATCTTGTTGATCCGTCTTCAGATTTTGTAGATCTGCCTAGTGATAAGCCCATAAAGTTTGCAGCGATGGTAATTAACCAGGTGAAAAAATTCCTCGCACTACCAAAGCAAAACATCGAAAATCTGCTTATTGGAGGTTCTGCTATTCCTGTATCTTTGGAAGAACAATTACAGCAAATCTCAACAAACTGCTATTCGAGTTATGCCATGACCGAAACAGCCACCCACATTGCACTGCGTAAACTAAATAGCAACGATAAAACTGACTGCTACAATTGTGTTGATGGTATTTCTGTTGAACTGGATAAACGCGATTGCATTCGTATTTTGATGCCGGGACTTAAAAACGGAGCCATTCAAACCAACGATTTTGGCAAATTAATCGACAGTCATCATTTTAAAGTGCTGGGTCGTGTTGATAATGTGATCATATCTGGTGGCATCAAATTTATGCCCGAGCAATTAGAGAAAAAGCTTGAAAACAGCATGCCTCTGCCCTTTGCTTTTAGCTCGGTTCCCGACGAGTTGTTGGGAGAAAAAATGATTCTACTGGTTGAAGGAGAAGCCGATGAACAAGTAAAAACAAGCATTGCTTTCCAATGCCGTAAATTACTTCAAAAATACGAACAACCTAAAAAAATTCGCTTTATTGACCTACTTCCCCGCACAGAAAACGGTAAGATTGATCGAAAAAGGCTTCGATGTATTTAATTATTTCACCAAATATTAATCACATTCCAAAGAACACCGAACAATAATTTTGTTTAATTTGTTGTGCTTTATTCGTCAAAAACAAAAATCAAATTCATGGAGAAATTATTAGAATATAATCCGGTATTACTGGCTCTGGGAGCTACCATATTCACTTGGCTGTTGACGGCAGCCGGAGCTTCAATGGTATTCTTTTTCAAATCGATAAACAAAAAAGTATTGAATTCGATGCTTGGTTTTGCTGCCGGCGTGATGATTGCAGCCAGCTTTTGGTCGCTCTTGAAACCGGCCATAGAAATGGCAGAAGCACAAGGTGAACTTCCGTGGAAACCCGCGGTTATCGGATTCTTAGCGGGTGGAGCTTTTCTGTTATTAATCGATAAAATCCTGCCTCACCTGCACATGGGATTGTCTATCGATAAAGCCGAGGGGATTCCAACAACGTGGCAACGAAGCATACTTTTGGTACTGGCTATTACGCTGCACAATATCCCTGAAGGGCTAGCTGTAGGCGTTGCTTTTGGCGCGTTGGCCAATAACCCCGATATGGGCATTTTAACCGGAGCGGTTGCTCTGGCAATGGGAATCGGACTACAAAACTTCCCCGAGGGAGCAGCTGTTTCAATTCCGTTGCGCCGCGAGGGGCTGTCGCGATTTAAGTCATTTAACTACGGACAACTATCGGGAATTGTTGAACCAATAGCCGGAGTATTGGGTGCTTACCTGGTTCTAACAATTGAGCCGCTGTTGCCTTACGCCCTGTCGTTTGCTGCTGGTGCCATGATTTTTGTAGTGGTTGAAGAACTGATTCCCGAATCGCAAAGAGGAAACGAAACCGATTTATCGACCATTGGCGCTATGTTGGGTTTTGCCACCATGATGTTGCTGGATGTAGCTTTGGGATAGAACTATTATTTGAATCGTTCTCAAAAATTCGGGGAAAGCAATTTCCCTTCTGCAAATAAACATCAGAAACTAAAAGATTTCACGCAGATGAAAACAACATCGGAACATAATAAGCGAATAGCAGAAATGACATTTGCAGCAGTATATCCACACTATGTAACAAAGGTTGAACGCAAAGGACGAACGAAAGAGGAACTGCATCAAGTAATAGAGTGGCTAACCGGTTTTAATGAAAATAAGCTGCAAAAATTGATTGATGAAAAGGTAACATTTGAAACCTTCTTTGAGAAAGCAAATTTAAATCCAAATGCCGGATTGATAAAAGGTGTGATTTGTGGATATAGGATTGAGGAGATTGAAAACGTTCTGACAAAACAAGTTAGGTATCTGGATAAGTTAGTAGACGAATTGGCGAAAGGCAGAAAAATGGAAAATATTTTACGAGACGAATAATATGATGCCATTAAAGTCGGCAGGTGTTAAATACAATTGCCAAATAAAACCAAAAAATGACTAACAAAAACCAAATTGAAGAGCTACTCCAAAAGCAGGAACTTACCGATTACAAATGGATCGATCCGAAAGAAATTGTAGTAGCACAGTGGGTGCGAGTAAAATGCTATTTCGGCTGCAGCGATTACGGCCTGGGGTCATGCCCGCCAAATACACCGTCGGTTAGCGAGTGCGAGCGCTTCTTTAAAGAATACAAAAGTGCAGTGGTTATAAAACTGAACAAACTGGCTGATAAAAACGACTACCCTTCCGACTGGTCAAGAGAAATGACCAGCAAACTACTGAGCGTTGAACGTGCTGTATTTCTAATGGGGCACCCAAAAGTTTTTCTGCTCAACCAAACATGTTGTACCCTGTGTAACGACTGCTCGGGCAACCGCCTCGATTGCCACGACAAGAGAAATGCCCGACCAAGTCCGGAGAGTTTTGCAGTGGATGTTTATCAAACCGTACAAAAAGTGGGTATGGAAATAAACGTGGTGGATAACAATCCGGGCGAGATGAATCGGATTGCAATATTATTAGTTGAATAAGGCAGAAATCAAAAAACCATCGGCGAGATGAATGGTTATTCTATAATTGGCCCGTTAAAAGACCACAAAAAAACAACTTCGTATGAATGTAATTTTAAGCATTGGTCTCTTAATTTTTAGTGGATATCTACTGGGAGAATTAGCCGAGAAAATAAAGCTTCCCAAAATATCAGGATACATTCTGGCAGGCATTCTGCTGAATCCTGATTTGTCAGGGATTATGTCGAAGGAATTTGTAGAACACACCGACCCCCTGCTTTCTGCTTCCTTATCGTTTATCACCTTTTCAATAGGTGGTTCACTGTCGGCTAAAAAACTACGTGCTACCGGAAAAGCAATACTGTTTCTTACCCTATTTGAATCATTATTTGCCTTTATTCTGGTATTCTTATTCATGTTTCTGAGCCTCAGTTTTTTTATAACTATTTTTCAATCAACGCACGTAATACTGGCTGTCAGTCTGGTACTGGCATCGTTGGCCGCTCCCACCGATCCGTCGGCAACGCTGGCCGTAATTCACGAATACAAAGCCAAAGGCGAGGTAAGCTCAGCCATGCTCGAAATTGCTGCTTTCGACGATATCGTAGGCATTATCATCTACACAATGGTTACCGCGTTTGCAGCTTTCTTTATGGGCAACAACGATATTGAAATAAGTAAAACAATACTGGAATTGGGCATTGATGTTGGTGGAGCAATACTTATTGGTTCAATAATTGGATTTGTATTTCAGTTCATCACTAAAATATTTAGCAAACAAGCCGAGGGCACATTAATCGTTCTAACATTGGGGTCGATATTAATGAGTTATGGAATTTCAGACTATTTTGACTTTGAATCGTTACTATCTACCATTGCACTGGGAGCAGTGGTGGCCAATTTTAATCCCCTCTCGGGTAAAGTATTTAAACTTATTGAGCGCTATACCGATGAGCTGATTTTTGTAGTGTTTTTTACATTATCCGGTCTGCATTTGCAGTTAGCTTACATAAGCGGCAGTTATGTGTTGATTGTTATATATATTCTGGCTCGTGCGATTGGTAAGTTTACGGGGATTTTCAGCGGTTCTGTACTTTTTAAAACCAGCCCTAAAGTGAAAAAATACACCGCGGGAGGTCTTATCCCACAAGGCGGGATTGTAATTGGTCTGGCACTGCTGCTTGCCAAAGATCCTGTATTTGAAGAAACCGGCTCTATGATTATGGGCGTTGTAATCGGTGCCGCTTTAATCCACGAACTTATTGGTCCTGTTTCTTCACGGCTATCGCTAAGAAAAGCTGGGGAGATAGAGTAGATAGTTTGGTTGTATTAATTTCCGTACCAAAAGTTATTGAGGAATACTAAAGTTCATTTAATACATTGCGCGAAACCAGGTGTTCAATTACACCCCATTCTTTTAAGAACCAATTAGCGCCATCAATGTAAAATGAACTGATTGAAGAATTATTAATTGAAAAAGTGCGTGGATCAGTCAGGTTGATAGAAAAGGTTTTATACATCATCATTTCAAGTACCAACCCGTGTGAAACAATCAGCACTTTCTGCTGATCAAATTTACGGGCGATATCTTCTATTTCAACTGTAACCCGATTAAACAGTTGCTGAATACTTTCACCGCCGGGAAAAGCGAATTCAGGATCACGTTCTTTATAGCGCCGGAATTCATCGGGATAT
This sequence comes from Draconibacterium halophilum, assembly GCF_010448835.1. NCBI lineage: Bacteria > Pseudomonadati > Bacteroidota > Bacteroidia > Marinilabiliales > Prolixibacteraceae > Draconibacterium > Draconibacterium halophilum. The sequence goes on along the minus strand of NZ_CP048409.1, from coordinate 1,852,826 downwards.
TGATGTTTCATCTCTTCAAAATTCAATCCTTCCACAACACCGAATGAACGTTCGCGCAATTTCACATTATATTCATGAGGTAACACCAGTTGTGTATTTATTATTCTTGCTGTTTCAACGGCTCTTTCAAGGTCGCTGCTAATAAGTATATCGAATTGTCGTTTATCCAATGCTTTTGCTACAAGTTCGGCCTGTAAAATCCCATTCTCAGAAAGCTTGCTGTTACGCTGCCCCTGTATCCGCCGTTGTGCATTCCAAATGGTTTCTCCATGTCGTATAATTGTAATCTCTGTAGCCATATCTTATTCAACTTTGTGCGAAGATGAACTATTTTTCCCCTGATAGGAATAATTACGTATGAAAATAATATCTAGTTTATCTTCTGTGTAATCCTGATAAAAAAGTAAAAGCTACTCCGATGAGTAGCTTTTGAACGATCTTGTAAAGTTATCTTAAATTTTTTCAGGAACAGGCATCTCCAGGAGTTTATCCGCCATTGCATCGGCTAGTTTTATCAGTTCTTCCTGTGTTTGAACTTTCATATTACCTTTTTCCTCAATAGGTTCGTAAACCATATCCCACTTAATTTTTTCGGCAAATGTTTTCAGGTTTTTTACACCGCCACCGTTCCACGAGTAGTTACCAAAAATACCAAGCAAGTGGTCTTTTGGCGCCATGTGTTCGATGGTTGTAAGCAGTGTTTCCACGTTCGGGAACATCGCATTGTTATACGCCGCGCTTCCCACGATAAATCCCTTGTATTTAAAAATATCGTTGATGATATACGACGAGTGTGTTTTTGAAGCATCGTAAACACGAATGTTCTTGATACCACGAACTGCAATCTGACGGGCAATCGTTTCTGCCATTTTTTTGGTGTTTCCGTACATTGATCCGTAAACGATAACCACCCCGCGATCCAAATCGTATGAACTCCACTTGTTGTAGCGTTTTAAAATCCAATCGAGATGACTACGCCAGATTGGGCCGTGTGTTGCCGCAATCATTTTAATATCTATTCCGGCCAGTTTTTTAATGGCACGCTGCGTGTGCGGACAATATTTCCCAACAATGTTGGTGAAATAACGCATCACTTCCACTTCATAGAAATCAAGGTTAATCTCATCGTCGAAAATACCACCGTCCATAGTTCCGTAGCTACCAAAAGCATCGCCCGAGAAAAGGATTTTGTTGGTTTCTTCGTAAGTTACCATCGTTTCGGGCCAGTGCACCATCGGTATCATCTGAAATTGCAGCTTGTGTTTTCCCAGGTCGAGTACATGGTCGTCGTGCACCATGTGTATATTTTCCGGTTTCATGTAATAGGCCTCCACAAAACCAAAAGTTTTTTTATTTCCTACAAGCGTAATATTTGGGTAGCGGTGAACGATAGCTTTTAAGGCTCCCGAATGGTCGGGTTCCATATGGTTAATAATAAGGTAATCCACCTCACGATCGCCAATAATCTCTTCAATAGCATCAAGGTAATCGTCGATAAACGCACGCTCAACGGTGTCAACCAGGGCGATCTTTTCATCAACAATCAAATAACTGTTATATGAAACCCCAAGCGGGATTGGCCAGATGTTCTCGAACAAGTGAGTACGGCGGTCGTTAAATCCCAAATAATAAATATCTTCTGCAAGATTTACTTGTAGCATAATTTTTCAGTTTTTAAATCAATTTTCAAAACACGCACAAAATTAGTGAATTTCGGCTGACAGCGTATAAAATAATTTTCTACAGCCATTATTTAGAACTTGGGTTAAGGGAATGTTAGGAAAATCAAATAAGACAGACGGTGAGACAATGAGACGGCGAAAACTAAGACATAACATTTGCCATTTTGTGATAAACTGAAAGGAAATTCAAAAATAAGAAGTCTAATTCTATCCTTTTCTTGGTGCAACTCGGTGCCTTCTTTGTGTACTTTGTGGTAAAAAAATCGAAAGAATTTTATCTTTGGACTGGAATTCGAAATTTGAACTATGACGATTGATCAGAAAAGCCGTGCCATGACTTTCCCACGCGTTGGGAAATACATTATTATATTTTTTGCCATTGCCTTTATTTTTGCCGGAGCGCGTGGTTACCAGCTCTACCGTTATGTATTTGAAGAGAATGTAAAAGTTGATTATGTAATACTTGTTACGGGAGAGGATGATTTGAAAAGTATTAGCGAAAAACTGGAGGCCGACCAGGTTTTAATAAATATGAAAGCCTTTAAATGGGTGGCAAAAAAGAAAAAGTATGCCGATTACATGCGTCCGGGTCGATACGAATTAAAACAAGGAATGAACACCAACCAATTGGTAAATATGCTGCGCAGTGGTGCACAAGCTCCAGTGAATATTACGTTCAATAATGTTCGTTTTAAAGAAGAACTGGCAGGCAAAGTGAGCAACTACATAAAAGCTGATTCAACCTCAATTTTAAAATTGTTTTCGGATGAGCAACAGATTAAAGATTGGGGATTTACCGAAGAAAACTTCCGCGCCATGTTTATTCCTAACACTTATGAAATGTATTGGACAACAACAGCCGAAGAGTTTGCCGAACGCATGAAAACAGAATACGACCGTTTTTGGAACGATACACGCACAAAACAGGCAGCAAAAATGGGCTTGACACCACAGCAGGTAGTTACCCTGGCATCTATTGTGCAGTCGGAGACCATAAAACCCGACGAGCTAAAAACCGTAGCTGGGCTTTACATAAACCGTCTCAACAAAAATATTCTTTTGCAAGCCGACCCAACCGTAAAATATGCCGTTGGCGACTACTCCATTAAACGGGTTTTGAACAAGCACCTCGAGATAGATTCGCCCTACAATACCTACAAATATGCGGGTTTACCACCAGGGCCAATTTGCTTTCCTGAAATCACATCAATTGATGCTGTTCTAAATTACGAAGACCACAAATACCTGTATATGTGTGCCCGGGAAGATTTTTCGGGTTACCATAGTTTTGCACGAACATTAAGTCAGCACAATCGGAACGCAAAAAAATATCGTGATGCGTTGAACGAGCGACGCATTTATGAATAAACCTAAAATTCGAAGAATAAACTCCCGTATAGATAATATTTATAGGTGTACCATTGTTTTTTATCGTCCTGAGTAGTGATAATGAATTAAACCAATTAAAATGAAAAAACTGATCATTCTGGTGCTTACCATGTGTGCCACTACCCTGTTTGCCCAAAACAATATATGGGAAGATGCAAGCTATATTGCAAAAAACAAACTTCCCGGAAGAGCTACTTCCTATTCCTACAAATCAGCCAACGATGCCCTTAGTGGTGATCGCGAAATATCGCGAATGATTTCGTTGAACGGAACCTGGAAATTCAACTTTGTAGAAAGATCAGAGGATCGTCCACTGGATTTTTATAAACAAGACGTTTCCGGTTGGGATGATATTGAAGTTCCGTCGAACTGGGAAATGGAAGGCTATGGCACACCAATTTATGTAAATGCCGGCTATCCTTTTCGTCCACAACTGCCGGCCGAGGCACAGAAAGATCCGATTGCCTGGTATCAAGAAAACTACGATGTACCGGAAGGGCTTTCAAGACAAGAACTATACCGCCGTTTTTATGCCGACGTAGCTTCAAAAAATGTACCTACGCCACCTGTCATTACTCGTGAAAATCCTGTTGGATCATATGTTCGCACGTTTACAATTCCTAAAGATTGGAACGACAAAAAAATTATTTTACACTTTGGCGGCATTAGTTCTGCAATGTTTGTTTATGTAAACGAGCAAAAAGTGGGTTACAGTCAAGGTAGTCGTCTGCCTGCAGAATTCGATATTACCGAATTTGTGAAAACCGGTGAGAACAAAGTTGCCGTTCAGGTTTTTCGTTGGTGCGATGGCAGTTATCTCGAAGATCAGGATCACTGGCGTATGAGCGGAATTCACCGCGAGGTAATGGTAATGGCTCAACCCAAAGTGGCAATTGAAGATTTTTTCGTGCGCACGCGACTGGATGCGAATTACCAGGATGCACTGCTTCAAATACGACCAACAATTACGCGCGGAGCCGAAGTTGACACAAAAGACTGGACACTGGAGGCTGAATTGTATTGTCCTCAAAACAACAAGCTTTTAGAGGAGCCAATTACCAAAGATGTAAACGCTATTATTTACGAAGGATATCCGCAGCGCGACAATGTATATTTCGGTTTGCTGGAAGAAAAAATAACCAGCCCCGAATTGTGGTCTGCTGAAAAACCAACATTATATACTGTTGTTCTCACCTTAAAAGATGCTGAAGGAAATGCTGTTGAAGCACGTTCAGCAAAAATTGGTTTCCGCAAAACAGAAACAAAAAACGGACAGCTTTATGTAAATGGTAAATCCATTAAATTATATGGTGTAAATCGTCACGACCACGATCACAAACGTGGAAAATCGGTTACCCGGGAGGATATGGAGAATGATGTATTGCTAATGAAACGTTTTAATTTTAACGCTGTTCGTACCAGCCACTACCCTAACGATTCGTATTTCTACGATATGTGCGACAAGTATGGCGTTTATGTACTCGACGAAGCCAATATTGAAACACACGGTTTAATGGGCTACCTCACCAACCAGTCGGAATGGCACATGGCTTTTCAGGACCGTGTGGTTCGAATGGTTGAGCGCGATAAAAACCACCCATCGATTATTGGCTGGTCGCTTGGTAACGAATCGGGAACCGGGCCAAATCATGCAGCTGCAGCGGGCTGGGTAAGAGATTTTGATCCCACGCGTTTTATCCATTATGAAGGAGCGCAGGGACAACCGGAGCACCCGGATTACACAGCTTACGGCTCAGAAGAATTCCGAAGTAAAGGACGCACAGCCAATCCAACCGATCCTTATTATGTTGATGTGATTAGCCGGATGTACGCTAATTTGGAGGATTTGGAAGCCCTGGCAAACAGCCCGTATATCAGTCGCCCTATTGTTGAGTGCGAATATGCACATGCAATGGGCAACTCGCTGGGTAATTTCCAGGAATACTGGGATTTGATGCACAGTTACCCGAACCTAATCGGTGGTTTTATCTGGGACTGGATCGATCAGGGAATTTTAACAACCGATGAAAACGGAAAGGAATTTTATGCATACGGTGGTGATTTTGGCGACAAACCCAACGACAATAATTTCTGTATAAACGGAGTAATTGCTTCCGACCGCACACCAAAACCACAAACATGGGAAGCTAAATATGTAATGCAACCGGTTAAAATTACTGCCGTTGATCTTGAAAAAGGATTGGTACGTATGCTCAGTCGTTTTAGTTTTGCGAACCTCAACGAATACAAGGTAAGCTGGACTTTAAGTGAAGATGCTACACAAATTCAGTCAGGCATTTTGCATGGACTGAGCCTGAATCCGGAAGCCAGCACCGTGGTCGAAATTCCTTTTAAAGATTTCAGCACAAAAGCTAATGCAGAGTATTGGCTACGCATTAGTATTCAGCTAAAGGAAGATAAAAACTGGGCAAAAGCCGGTCATGAACTGGCAAAGCAACAATTTAAACTTCCAATAGAAACAGAAGCTCCGGCAAAAGAAATGGTTTTCGATAATATCTCCTTCAACGATACCGAAGATCAAATTGTGGTTAGCGGAAAGGATTTCACAATGGGTATTGGCAAAAAAGTGGTTTGATTGAACGTTACGAAAAAGGTGGTGAGCAACAGATAATTTCGTCATTAAAACCGTATTTCTGGCGGCCATTAACCGACAATGACGAACGTGGCTGGCGCGTGCAACAACGTATTCCAATTTGGGAAAATTTACCAGAAATGCTAAACGTAACCGAAATGAATGCCGATGCGTCGTCAGGAAGTATTTCAGTTGAATTGGGCTACCAGGAGTTGAGCTTAAAATTGAACTACACGTTTGCGAATGATGGAATTGTAGATGTAAAATTTGATCTTTCTATTCCTGACGAGATGCCGGAACCAATCCGCGTTGGAATGAACATGGGAGTTTCAGCCGACCTGCAAGAAATGAGCTTTTATGGTAAAGGTCCTTTTGAAAATTATTCGGACAGAAATGGTGCTGCCGATATCGATATTTATAAAGGAACAGTGGATGATTTTTACTACAACTATACCAAACCACAGGAAAGCAGCAACCACACTTGTGTTAGATGGCTGGCACTTACAAATAACAATTCCGGATTGATGGTGCTTGGTGAAACTCCGCTGCAAACTTCAGTATGGCCTTATACTGCTGAAAATATTTATGAAGCACAGCACCCAACAGAACTGGAAAAAGCAGATGCTTTAACAGTAAATATCAGTCATAAAATGGCCGGTGTAGGTGGTAACGATTCGTGGTCGATTAATGCACGCCCAATAGAAAAATATCGTTTATTGAAAAAAGAATACAGCTACGAATTTAGGCTGGTTCCGTTATCGAAAGCTAAAGATTTACAACAAATTTATCGTGATAAAAAATAGAAAAGGCAGTCTTTAATCTAAACCATAAAAAAACGGTCTTGTATAGAACAAGGCCGTTTTTTGTTCTTATTAATTGGCGTTCTATTAAAGGGATAACATTGATTTTCCGGTGGAGAAGCAGAAAAATATCTCACTCCAGGAGTATTTATAAACCGATCATAGGCAACATACTTTTGTCTTAAGACGGATTCTACGCTGCCGGTTTAGCCCAAAGAGACAGAAAACCCAGGGCTGCGCCCGCTTCCCTCGGAAAAGCCCTGCCTACCGGCAGGCAGGTACGTGGTTCCAGCTAAAATTCCTGAAACTTCCCGATGCTACGATCGTGACAGGCAGTCGTGCCTCCTCAAACCTGCCGGCCGGCAGGCGGGCACCAGTAATTTTTTAACGCCGTCACCACTTGTTTTCCGGCTCATCGGTCGAGGCCAGGCTTCGATGTGACGACGTTACCTCAGCGGATGGCCTCTTTTGGTCGTTGCCCGGAGTTGAAGTAAAACCTTAGTGAGAGCGGGAAGCTCCGAGGAATCGAGGAGATCACCCGTCCGAACTTGGGTTTTATGAAAATGGAGGGAAATGACCAAAAGGAGCCTTGCCTTTTTTGCTTCGTTTTTGTGGTAAGACAAAAATGAAGGCCTCCGGCAGGAAATAATAACAATGGTTTTAGTGCAGTTAGATTTTGCTCCACCGGAATATTAAACTGAGCCTATTTAAGCTTAACAACTACTGAGCTACTTGCCTTATTGGCTTTTTCCCTGGCCTCTTCTGCCGAATTGGCACGCGCCAAACATACTCCCATCCGACGTTCACCAGCCACTTCGGGTTTACCAAATAAACGCAATTGAGTATCCGGTTCACTTAGCACTTCTGTAAGGTTGGAGAAAGCAACTTGTTTTGATTCTCCCTTTACCATGATTACGCTACTTGCCGATGGACCATGAAATTTAATGTTTGGAATCGGTAAACCTAAAATTGCTCTTACGTGTAGTGCAAATTCACTCATATCCTGCGAAATCATTGTTACCATTCCTGTATCGTGCGGACGCGGCGAAAGCTCGCTAAAATATACAGTATCATTTTTCACGAAGAATTCTACGCCGAATAAACCGCGGCCACCCAATGCTTCCACAACGGTTTTGGCAATGTGCTGTGCTTCGGCCAGTGCTTTCTCAGACATAACTTGTGGTTGCCACGACTCCTGATAATCGCCACCTTCCTGACGGTGACCAATAGGTTCACAAAAAGATACACCACCAACATGGCTGATTGTCAACAAAGTTATTTCGTAATCAAAATCAACAAACCCTTCTACAATTACACGGTCGCTGTTTCCGCGTGCACCATCCATAGCGTAATTCCACGCATAATCAATATCTGCGGCACTTTTTACCACGCTCTGTCCTTTGCCCGACGAACTCATAATTGGTTTCACCACACAAGGAAATCCAATTTCATTAATGGCATTCTTAAACGCTTCCTTCGATCCGGAAAATTTGTATGGCGATGTTGAAAGCTTTAGTTCTTCGGCAGCCAAGGTTCTGATGCCTTCACGATTCATTGTAAGTTGCGTCGCATTTGCTGTTGGAATAACATGAAAACCTTCCTTTTCCAAGTCCAGTAATTTGTCGGTGGCAATGGCTTCCACTTCCGGAATGATATAATCCGGTTTTTCGTTTCTGATGATTTCAGCCAAACGCTCTCCGTCCAGCATTGATGCGACATACGATCGATCGGCAACTTGCATGGCAGGTGCATTTTCATAACTGTCAACAGCAATCACTTCCACGCCGTAACGTTGAAATTCGATTACTACTTCTTTTCCCAATTCGCCCGATCCCAGCAATATAACCTTTGTTGCCGACGGTGAAAATTTTGTTCCCAAAACTACCTTTGTGCTCATCCCTGTTTCTCCTTTTTTTGAAGCCGCAAAAATAGAGTTATTTCCGAATCTACATTTTAATACCCCACTCAAGGCTGTTTTGCTAACATTTTATTGAAACTAACACGCAATATGGATATTTCAGATTGATCGAGCATGTTTTGAACAAAGCATAAACGTTAAGAGTTATCTCATTATAAATACTTCACAATGAAATCAATAAAGAAAGAACAAGTTAGCCAGGAGGTTTTCGACCTGTACGATGATTATGCGCACAACCGAATCGATCGAAGAAAATTTGTTGAACGACTTTCGGCCTATGCCGTTGGAGGTTTAACCGTTTCGTCGCTCATGAGTTTTATTATGCCAAATTACCAGGATAAGATTCAGATTAAAGCTGACGACCCACGATTAAAAACAGAAACAATCGAATACAATTCGCCACGAGGCGGAGGTAAAATTAGTGGACAATTGTCGCGCCCGGCGGGGAATTCAAAAAAACTGCCCGGAATTGTAGTAGTACACGAAAATCGTGGTTTGAATCCGCATATTGCTGATGTTGGCCGTCGTGCAGCACTACCGGGATTCATCTCCGTCTCTCCCGATGCACTAAGTCCACTTGGTGGCTACCCGGGAAATGATGACGATGGCAGGACGATGCAACGCGAACGCGACAGAGATGAAATGCTGCAAGATTTTATTGCGGCCTTTAATTACCTGAAATCGCATCCCGAATGTGACGGAAATATTGGTGTAGTAGGATTTTGTTTTGGTGGCTGGATATCGAACATGATGGCTGTTGAAGTCTCTGATTTAAAAGCTGCTGTTCCTTTTTATGGCGGCCAGCCTTCAGAAGAAGAAACAAAACAGATTGAAGCACCACTACTTCTGCACTATGCAGAACTGGATACACGTGTAAATGCAGGATGGCCGGACTACGAAGCTGCTCTAAAAAAATACGATAAAGAATACACGGCGCACATGTATCCTGGAGTAAACCACGGATTCCATAACGATACAACACCACGTTATGATGAAGCTGCGGCGAAGCTTGCCTGGAGTCGCACCATAGATTTTTTCAAAGAAAAACTGACTTAAGAATATACTGCACTCTACCAATAACCGACATAATTTTGTTTCTTTATAAAAACACAAATTATGTCGGTTATTATTGATGGAAATAGCTACCAAATTTTTGAAACTCCTCGCCTGATTCTTCGTCCCTGCGAGGAAAATGATTCCCGATTTATTTACCAATTATTAAATTCTGAAAAATGGCTTCAATACATTGGTGATCGTGGTGTTTACTCGGAGGAAGAAGCACGTGCCTATATTTGCGAAAAAATGTATCCTCAGCTAAAAAAAGAAGGCTATGGAAACTATGTGGTCATCCGAAAAACCGACAATGCAAAAATGGGAACCTGTGGGCTTTTCGACCGCGACGGGCTGGAAGGCATTGATATTGGTTTTGCTTTTTTACCTGAATTTGAAGGCCATGGTTATGCATTTGAAGCCGCCAAAAAACTCAAAACTGTAGGAATAGAAAGATTTAAAATCCGGCATATCTCCGCGATAACAGCAAAATATAACCTGCGCTCGCAACGATTGCTGGAAAAACTGGGATTAAAATTCACCAGACATGTGACATTACCCAACGACAACGAAGAGATTATGTTTTATGAAATGAAGGATTGAGGCGCGAAATACGAATCTCGCTGTTTAAAATTTTTGCCTTAAGTATGAAGCAGATTGAATTTAGCTAATGGTTAACAACTTTAAAACAGATAAGCGGTCAACTCCGTGTGGATACTACAACTTTTGTGTTTGTTTTTATTCTTCATCCAACTCAACATAAAGTTGCATAGACTCCACTTTTGTAACTACTATTTCTTCATCTTTATCAATAAAACCGGTAACGGCAACAGCATCGTAAATTTCGCCTTCAATATTTACTTTTCCACCCGGGCGTAATACGGTTTGAGCAAACCCCTTCTTCCCTTTCAATACAAAAAGTTTTGTTTCTACACTAACAAACCCTTCATTAACCTGCTGTACAGTGTTTAATGCAAAATTTTTAAACATGCCATGTTCTGCTGTAAACATACGTTTCCCAAGGTAAAGTGCAAGAATAAAACCTCCAAATATGCCAATCACAACAGTGGCAATTGCTGTTCCTACACCACGTAACTGAACACCTTCAAAATCAAAGTTTACATTGTCAATAAGACTTAAAACAAGGCCAATAAAGACAAAGGTTATTCCCGCTGCTCCGGCAAATCCAAAGCCCGGAATCACAAATATTTCCACCGCAACCAGTATCAGACCAACAATAAAAAGAGCAATCTCCCAGTGTTCTGCCAATCCTTCAAGGTAAAGCGGCATGAAATACAGTAAGGCCGCCAAAATTGCAATGCCCAGCGGGAACCCAATTCCCGGCGACTGCATCTCGAAATAAATACCGCCAATAATTGCCATAATCAGTAATCCGGAAATCATTGGAAGCACCAGAAAACCAATAATCTTTTCTATAAAAGTTGGCTCATATTCGAACAAGTCATATTCATTAATTCCAACCTGTTGAAGCACTTCATCAACAGTTTCCGCCGTTCCTTCGCAAAAGCCGTGTTCCATCGCTTCCGAAGGTGTAAAGGTAAGAACGCGCCCAGAATCGGAAACGCCTTCAATATAAATACGCTCATCAACCATTGCTTCTGCAATTTTCGGATCGCGAAACCAACTGACAATTGTATCGCCACCGGCAGTAATTGTTGTATCTTTTCCATGTGCTTCGGCCGTTGCCCGCATAGTCGATCGCATGTAACTCTGGTATTTATCGGGCATAGCCTCGCCGGTTTGGTTTACAACGGTTGCTGCACCAATACTTCCTCCGGGACGCATGTATATTCCATCGCAGGCAATAGAAATTAATGCGCCTGCTGATGCCGCGTTATTATCTATAAACACATAAACCGGAATTTTACTTTGGAGTATTCGCGTACGAATAGAGTCAGCATCAACAACTGTTCCGCCATAAGTATTCATGTGAATAAGAAAGACATCAGCTTTCACCGAATCAGCTTCCATAAAAGCCTGGCTCATCTGGCGTCGCGTGGCCGGAGTAATCTCGGATTTGATATTCAAAAGAAATACTTTTTTCTTGTTCGCCTCCTGCGCAAAAGCAGCCAAAGTGGCAACTACAAATAACAAAATCCAAAAATTCTTTAGCTTCATGGGAATGATTTTTTTCGAGTTCCAAAATACAAAAAACAAATTACAAATTATGTCCGATTCAGAAAAGCTAAAAAATCAGGTTTGGTGTTAAAAACAGGGCCATATCTCTGAAGCGGTTAAAGAATATTAAATTCATTCGCTTGCCAAATAGCTAGTCAACTTAATTTGTTAAATTTGCAGCCTAATTTTAAGTAATGACAATGGAACTTAATACATTAACAGCAATTTCGCCGGTTGACGGCAGGTACAGTGACAAAGTAGAAGGCTTGGGAAAATATTTCAGCGAATTCGCCCTGATTAAATACCGCTTGCTTACTGAGGTCGAATATTTTATCGCTTTGTGCGAAATTCCTTTGCCACAACTTGCTGATATCCCCGCAGAAAAACTGGACAAACTTCGTGAGCTTCACACAAACTTTTCACTTGAAGATGCGCAGCGCATTAAAGGCATTGAAAGTGTGACCAACCACGATGTGAAGGCTGTTGAGTATTTTATAAAAGACGAATTTGACAAACTGGAACTGGGTAAATACAAGGAGTTTATTCACTTTGCGCTTACATCGCAGGATGCCAACAATACAGCCATTCCAAAATCAATACAAGATGCGCTGGAATTTGAATATTATCCGTTATTACAGGAGTTAATTGAAAAATTACTGACACTAGCTACCGAATGGAAAGATATTCCGATGTTGGCAAAAACGCACGGCCAGCCTGCATCGCCAACAAAATTGGGAAAAGAAATAAAGGTATTCTTAGAGCGGATTATGGTGCAGTTGGTTCAACTAAAATCCATTGCCATTGATGCGAAATTTGGCGGAGCTACCGGTAATTTTAATGCGCACTACGTTGCTTACCCTGATATTAACTGGGAAGATTTTGCCAACAAGTTTCTGAAAGAAAACCTGGGATTGAACCGTTCGCAGTTTACTACGCAGATTTCGCACTACGATAATCACAGCGCCATTTTCGACGGATTGAAGCGCATTAACAATATCATTCTTGATCTTGACCGCGACATTTGGAGTTATGTCTCAATGAATTACTTCAAACAGAAAATAAAAAAAGGTGAAGTTGGTTCATCAACCATGCCGCATAAAGTTAATCCAATCGATTTCGAAAACTCGGAAGGGAACATAGGAATAGCCAATGCCGGTTTCGAGCAGTTGTCACAAAAACTTCCGGTTTCACGCTTACAGCGCGACCTGACCGATTCAACCGTTACCCGTTTTATTGGAGTTCCGTTTGGTCACACAATCATTGCCATCAAATCAACCTTGAAAGGATTGAACAAATTGCTGATTAATGAAGATGCCATTGCAAAAGACCTTGAAAATAACTGGGCAGTGGTTGCCGAGGCAATTCAAACGATTTTGCGCCGCGAGTTTTTTCCAAATCCTTATGAGGCATTGAAAGATTTAACCCGTAAAAACGAGGTGATAAACAAAGAGGCAATACACAATTTTGTTGATGGTTTAAACGTTAGTGATGCTGTAAAAGAAGAACTAAAAGCAATTACACCTCAGAATTATACCGGCATTTTTTAAACAAAAATAAAAGGGAAAAGAACGCTTCGAATTTCGGGCTTCAAACTTCCAACTTTATTGAATGAAAGAATTCTTAAAACTCATGAAACGATTTGTTCCGCCTTATCGGTGGAAAGTCGTCATGAATATTATCTACAATATTTTAGGTGCGCTTTTCGGCACCTTTTCGTTTGCCATGCTAATTCCAGCGCTTGATATTTTGTTCCAAACAAAAGAGCTGGTAACCGAAAAAATGGAATGGGCGTTTACTGCCGATTCAATAACAAATAATGTAAACTATTACATCAGTTCTTTTATTATTGAACACGGCCAACAAGATGCCTTGCTGCTAATTGGAGCAATTTTGGTAATTGCCACCCTCTTTAAAGTTGGGTTTACGTACCTGGCAGATTTTGTACTTATTGCCTTACGAAACGGTGTTGTTTATGACATCCGGTCACTAATATATAAGAAGATTATCGGGCTGCCTCTTGGTTATTTTTCGGAAGAACGAAAAGGCGACATTATGGCCCGCATCACAAGCGATGTGCAGGAAGTGGAAAATTCTGTTGCCAACTCGCTGGGTATGATGATTAAAAACCCTATTCTCATAATCGTATTCCTTAGTGTTATGATTTACATGAGTTGGTCGCTAACACTTTTTGTGTTTATTATGTTACCGGTTACTGGTTTTATTATCGGGCGAATTGGCCGCAGCCTGAAACGTGTGTCAAAAAAAGGACAAAATAAGTTGGGCGAAATTCTGTCAATTATTGAAGAAGACCTTTCCGGATTACGGATTATCAAATCGTTTAATGCCGAAGAGAAAGCTATCGGACGTTTTCAGAATGAAAACGAGAATTACCGCCTGATAATGAATCGCCTGATGTGGCGTCGCCATTTGGCACACCCGGCCAGTGAGTTTATGGGCACCATTGTAATTGTTATCGTGTTGTGGTATGGCGGACGAATTATTCTTGGCGGAAGCAACTCCTCGCTCACAGCATCCGAATTTATCGGCTACATGGTATTCTTTTATGGTATTATTAATCCGGCAAAAGCATTCTCTACGGCACTATACAGTGTTGAAAAAGGACTGGCCTCCATGCAACGGATCGATCATGTTCTTTCTGCTGAAATAACAATTGTTGATAAGAAAGATGCCAAAGAAATCCTGTCGTTCGAAAAAGATATTGTATACAAGAATGTAACTTTTGCTTACAATAAAGCAGAGGTACTCTCCAATGTAAGTCTTGATATTCCGAAAGGAACAACCGTTGCACTGGTTGGCTCTTCGGGCAGTGGAAAAACCACTATGGTTGATCTGTTGCCGCGTTTCTGGGACATTACAAAAGGTAATATCGAGGTAGATGGCACCGATATTCGCGACCTGAAACTGAAATCGTTACGCAACCTGATCGGAAACGTTAACCAGGAGCCTATATTATTTAACGACACCATAAGAAATAACATTGCTTTTGGAATTGAAGACACCAGTGATGAAGCCATTATACTAGCCGCTAAAATTGCCAATGCGCACGATTTTATTCTTGCAACAGAAAACGGTTACGACACTGTAATTGGAGATCGAGGAGATAAACTTTCCGGCGGGCAAAAGCAGCGTTTGTCTATAGCTCGTGCCATCTTGCGGAATCCTCCAATTTTGATATTGGATGAAGCCACCTCGGCATTGGATACCGAATCGGAAAAACTGGTACAAGAGGCCTTGGAGAACTTAATGAAAAACAGAACTTCGCTGGTAATTGCGCACCGCTTATCAACAATTAAACATGCCAATCTGATTTGTGTATTGCACGAAGGAGAAATTGTGGAACAAGGCACACACGAAGAATTAATGGAGCTTGGCGGACGTTATAAGAAACTGCACGGAATGCAAATGTTTTAACCAATGGCTAGGTGCACCTAGTTACAAGTGGCGAGTTTTTCAATTTTACAATTTAGCAGTTTTTCGATTTATCCGGCAAGAATATCAACCAAATGTATGGTTTTTATGGGAAGCTTTTGTTTTTGAATATAAGCATTCATATTCATCAGGCAAGATGCTTCGGTAGATACAATATATTCGGCTCCTGTTTTTAGTGCATTTTCAACTTTTTGCTCCGTCATAGCCGTTGAAATGTTATGAAATTTGGCAGCAAATGTTCCTCCAAAACCACAACATGTTTCCAGATTTTCCATCTCTATCAATTCCAGACCTCTCACTTCACTCAATAATTTTCGGGGCTCCTCTTTAATTCCATATTCGCGCAAACCGGCACACGAATCATGGAAAGTAACTTTATGATTAAAATCTGCTCCAACATCTGTTACTTTTAAATGATTCACCAAAAAATCGGTAAACTCAAATACCTTTTTCCTGGTCTTATTTGTCATTCTCAGCAACTCCTCCTCTTCTTCAAACAATTTGTGGTAATAGTTTCGAATAAATCCGGTGCAAGATGCAGAAGGTGCCACCACGACACTTGCCTGTTCAAAATCTTTGAGAAATTTTTTGGCCACCGTTTTTGCCTCATCCCAGTAACCACTATTAAAAGCCGGCTGCCCGCAGCAAGTTTGTTTTGGATTATATTTTACATCGCACCCTACCTTTTCCAGCAGTTTAACAAAACTTCCAGCAGTTTCAGGATAAAACTGATCGATAAAACAAGGAATAAAAACATCGATTTGCATTGGCTCGAATTTGTTGTGAAAATAACACTTAAAAGCTGAAGATCTAACGATTTCTGTCAGGAAATTTATTCAATAAAAAAGGCCTTACTAAAGTAAGACCTTTTGTGCTTTCGCACGGGAGGAGAGACTCGAACTCCCGACACCTGGTTTTGGAGACCAGTGCTCTGCCAACTGAGCTACACCCGTGTTTCTTTTTGCGAGTGCAAATATAGTAATTCAATTCTAATTACCTAAGCCGGTGAAGAAATTTATTGCAAATACTCACCCAACACATTTTAGGAATTTATCTTTGAAATTTTTCAGCAAATGATTAAACTCAAATAAGAATAAACGAACTCTTAAAGTAGGGTAAAATTTCGTTTTCCCAACAACATTATTCGTTCAATCTCTAAATTTTGGAACATAATTCCCGAAAAAGTAAACAAAAAAGAGACCCGAAGCCTATATTTGCCTAACTAAGAGCAACTTAAAATCGGTTTCCCGCAAAAAGTTATCAACATGTTGGAGCAAAAAAAATCCATCGAAAAAACTTCGATGGATTCTTGCGGAGAGAGAGGGATTCGAACCCCCGGTACCTCGCGGTACAACGGTTTTCAAGACCGCCGCATTCGACCACTCTGCCATCTCTCCAGATGCGGTGCAAAAGTAGATTATTTTTTTTAAGTACAAAACACTTTTTGACAAATTTTTCAGAAATTACTTAAAAAAAAAGGGAGCCAGGGTTTGGTTTTTTAAAACATATTTATGAATTTAGCTAAAAGTTAGAAAAGTTCTCTGAAACGCTTGATTTTACTGAATGTTTGACGAATTTTAACCCTTGAAAAAGCAGAAAGATTCAGAATATTCTTTACAAAGTACATAGAACTAAGTTATTTATTTTCAATCACTTAATTAATTATTTAAAATTTTACCTTATGAACAAAGCTCAATTACTTGATGCGATGGCCGAAAAAGCAGGCCTTAGTAAAGCTGATGCTAAAAAAGCTCTTGACGCATTTGTAGGTGCTACTACTGATGCTCTTAAAGCTGGGGACCGTGTTGCTCTTATTGGATTTGGCTCTTTCTCTGTTACTGAACGTGGTGCCAGAACTGGTAGAAATCCTCAAACAGGAAAAGAAATTACTATTCCAGCAAAAAAAGTTGTAAAATTTAAAGCTGGTGCTGAATTAGCTGATGCTGTATCGTAACTTATACAAGTTGGTAAAAGAAACTGATTAAAGGGAAGCTAAACGCTTCCCTTTTTCATTTAACTAAATCATACACTAACTAATATGAACTATAAACTTCTTGAATACCTGTCGGGCTACCTTACGCCAAAGCGTCTTGAACTTTTTGACAAGGCATTAAATATGCGCACCAAACACCTTACTATTGTATTGGAAGATATCTATCAGAAACAAAATGCAAGTGCAGTTTTACGCACCTGCGATTGTTTTGGCATTCAGGATGTACATATTATTGAAGACCGTAACGAATTTCAGGTTAACCGCGAAATTGCCATGGGAGCTTCAAAATGGTTGTCGCTGCACAAATACAACAACGCGGAAAACAACAGTATTGAAGTAATTCAAGGACTAAAAAAACAGGGCTACCGAATTGTTGCAACTACTCCGCACACCGACGATCAGGAATTACAGGATTTTGACATTGCAAAAGGGAAAACGGCACTGGTATTCGGATCGGAACTTCCGGGAATAACGGAAACGATTATGCAGGAAGCAGATGAATTCTTGAAAATACCGATGTATGGTTTTACCGAAAGTTTTAATATCTCTGTTTCGGCAGCAATAATACTGCATCACCTTACTCTGAAGATGAGAGCCAGCAATGATCTTGGCTGGCAACTAAGCGATGACGAAAAAGCGGAACTAAAAATGGAATGGATACGAAAAACCTTTAAAAGAAGTGAGTTGCTTGAAAAACGCTTTTATGAAGAGAATAAAGAATAAAAAACACGACACATTAAAAAATACATAGTTTTAAAAATCGAACAAAATTCTGTCATTGCACCACTAATTGGCCTAAAGTACGAAGTTGTAAACATGAGGTATCTAAGGTCATGTTTAACTTTGCACTTCAAACGTTACATTTCCGAGATTAAATAATATTTATAGAAACTAAAGTAGCTGCGATAAAATTGAAGGCTTTTAACCATTAACCGGAAAATAAACTACCCCGCTCTTTTCGATTTTTCCCAATTTACGGACTGTTGGCCTTTTACATACCGAACAATACCAAGAATTGCTGCATAATTGATCATCAAAAAATAATAAGGAACAAATAACACTTTCATCCGTACTTTTCTGTTCTCAAAGTACCAACCTAAAGCAGCGGCCAGGTAGCACAAAACCTGCAGATAGAAAACAAATCCATAAAAATTACTCACACTCCACAGATCGTTATTTAATACGAGAAACAAATTTGTTAAAAACAAAAGGAACAAAGCCGGTGGAGCAAAAGCCCAGCGCAATACCTTATGCGAAAAATACTGCCAGCTCAATATGCCGTTTTTAAATGGATTGAGCAATCCTTTCAATCGTACAATAGTTTGAATTCCTCCGGCAGCAATTCTTACTTTACGTTTTAGCTCCTCTTTTACATTAAACGAGGCTGTTTCTTCGGCATAGGCATTTGGTGCATAGGCGATTTTGTATCCGCTTTGAGCAATGCGCAACGAAATAATAAAATCATCGAGTAAAGTATCGGTTTCAACATTCTCAAAAAGCTCAGTTCTTATGGCAAACAGCTCGCCAACTGCCCCAACTGCCGAATTTAATTCCCAGTCCTTACGCTTTATCCACGATTCCATTTTCCAGTACAATCCTTCACCGGCGCCGGCAGCTGCTTCTTCATCTTTCTGAACAATGCGCTTCTCTCCTGCCACACAACCAACATTTGGGTTGCTAAAACAATTTACAATCTCGCGAATGGATTGTTTCCCCAGCAAAGTGTTCGAATCGGAAAAGATTACAATGGGCGCTTTAACAAATTTCATCCCCCGGTTCATGGCATGCATTTTCCCGCGTCGCTCCGGCTGATGATAAACTTCCAGCTCTTCTATTTTTTTTAACAACTCCGGGCTCCCATCATCCGAGCCGTCGGTAACCCACACATATTGAATTTTATCTTTGGGATAATCAAGCGAAAACGCATTTTCCACTTTCTGATCAATGTAATCTTTCTCATTAAAAGCAGTTACAAATAAACAAACTTCGGGCTCGTACGCTTCATTTTCAACTAAAACCTTCCGACTCCCGAACAATTTCTTTAGACCGACAAAAAACCACAAAACAAGCGCATACCCGACATAGGTATAAAACAATAAGAATAAAAATATCCAGAAAAAAACGCTTAAGATCATTTAATGTTTTGTTTGTAAAATTCGATTAGCTTTTTCGTTATTGCTAAATTATCAAAATTCTGTTGGATAAAAAGAGTTGCATTTTTTCCTATGCGTTCAAATAAGTTACGATCTTCAATCAAGCTAAAAACAGCATGCACAAAGCCATTCGAATCGTTAGCTACTAAAACATTTTCACCATCTGTAATGTCAATGCCTTCTGCCCCAATCGATGTAGATACAATAGATTTTCCGAGTGCCATTCCTTCAATAATTTTTATGCGCATACCACTCCCCGAAAACAGCGGAACAATCATAACAGCTTTTGAATTCATAAACTGGTAAGCATCGGCAACTTCTCCCTCAAAAACAACACCATCAACATCCAACTTATCGGCAAACCACTTTGGAGCATTTCTTCCGGCTACATAAAAACGTAAATCAGGGTATTTTTCATGGATTTTCGGCCAGCAATTCTCGACAAACCACAAAACACCTTCCTGGTTGGGGGCCCATTCCAACGATCCGATATGAAAAAGTGATGGAAAATTGAGGTTTGTTGCATCCGTAAGAAGACTTGATAAATCAATACCGGTTTGGGAAGCCTGTTTATCTTTCACATTTCCCAAACGGTTTAAAATATCGCCGTCTCTGTCTGTAATCGGAACCAAAATATCATACGTGTTCAACAACCGGGTTTCAAAACGTTTTATCCTTTTTGAAAGATTTTGTAGGTATAATTTTTTCAAACCATGCGCCAATTTTGCCGTCCGTTTCCAAATTTCAAACTCAACGTTATGAGCACGATAAACCACCGTTGCATTTGAGTTTTTTCGTATTAATGGAATATATGGGCACACATAAAGTCCTTCCAGTTGAACGATATCGAATTGGTTTTTGCTTAACAAGTCTTCCAGTGCTTCACTAAATTTTTTATCAATAAACCGAACGGCATTATAAGGTTGCCGCGAAAATATAAGATTTACCAAAGCTTCGAAAACATTTATTTTTGCCGGAACATCCACCAATTTAAATGTGGCTAATTGTTTTATTTCTTCGGGAATCTCATCGAGTTGAACATGATGTTTTATAGTGTTCATTGCCAGCACGGTCACCTTATTTCCCAGCTGCGAAAATCCTTTTGTTAAATTCATACAGGCAATGGCCCCACCATCCTTGGCTGGAAAAGGAACCTTATTTGTTACCTGCAATATGTTCATTCCGGCTTAATCGTTTGATTTCTTTTTTGAGAAAAACCTTCCTAGCCCCAAACGGGCAAAAAACTTCGTATAGGTTTCGGCCGACATAATAGCCGAATCGGTTGCTGCTTTATAGCTTAACCACACGCCGACAGGGAGAAAAATATAGGAAGAAAACCACATACCGTTAAACATTGCCCAAACATCCTCGCGCGCAGTCTTTTCTCCACTCATGGAAACAATGTAATATAAAATGAATAAGAAAATTGATACCACCACTGGCATTCCCAATCCTCCTTTACGAATAATTGCCCCTAAAGGTGCACCGATAAAAAAGAAGATGAGCACAGCTATTGATAGTGTAAACTTTCGATGGCGCTCCATCCGGTACTTATTCAGCATTTTCTTTTTGCTATAAAGCTGCCCCTGGAACATATTTATCTGTTGCATATTGCTTCGAGCCCGGTCGAGTGCACTTTTAGCAATATCGGCCTGCACCCATTTATCGAGACCACTATAATAGGCATCAAAATCGAATATCGAATCGGCTTTTGAATCGACAATATCACGTTTCAACGAATCAGCTTTTGCGGTAAGGTTGTACATTCTTCGCGTTATTGTTGGGGTTATATTAATCTGCATCATGTAATTTCTTAACCGGTCGTAATAATCATCGGTCAAGCTGTCATCGGCAGTCTCCAACTGATCGATAGTGAGCATCCGATACTGGTTCTTAAAGATACTTTCATCGCGACGGTTAAATTCAAAATTGCGGACTTTTACCCGGATAGTCTGTTCTTCAAAACGATTTCGCTGATATGGATACGTTTCCGTTTTAGTTCGATCCTGCGATTTTTGCTCCTGATAAGTTACTCCGCTATAAAGGTTAAGCACCATGTACTTTTTGTCTTCCGTTATTCGCAACAATCCTGAATCGGCTACGGTAACACTTTCGTTGGGTTTATTCTTTGTGTGGTCGTAAATCAGCAGATCGTATAACATTTTTGTATCGTTATCTCTACGACCAACTTTAATACTGTAACCATCCATTTCGTTAGTAAAAACACCTTCTTGCAAAACCAGCTCGGGCCTTTGCTTCTTAACACTGTACAGAAGTGTTGAAAATTTCAGATTAGTTTTAGGGAGAATATTATTGGAGAAATAGAAGGCGGTTCCGGTAATAAGCACGGCAATAACGATTAATGGCTTCATAATTCGGAAAAGTGAAATTCCTGAAGCTTTCATCGCAACTAACTCGTAATTTTCGCCCAATGCACCAAAGGTCATAATTGATGCCAACAGCATTGCCAGTGGAAAAGCCAGTGGAAGTAAAGCAAAGGATGCATAAAACATCATTTCGCCCAATACTTTAAAATCGAGCCCCTTGCCCACCAGATCGTCTACATACTTCCACAGGAACTGCATAAGCAGCACGAAAAGCACAATAAAAAAGGTCATAAAAAATGGACCTAAAAAAGATTTTATAACAAAAAGGTGTAGACGTTTCATGTACATTCTTTCATTCTGGAAACGCTTACAAAACTAAGTTATTTTAGGAATTAGTAAAGTAAAAAAGGTTAAGAAACGTTATTGACACCGGAATACGGCTTTCAATAATTGGGAATAAACGACTTATGAACCTAATACATGTTTTAATTCAGCAATTTGCGAATCCCATAAACCTCGTGTTTCATCGATTTCATCTTCATCAGCAAAATCTGTAATCAAAAGAGAAACATCACTGGTAAGTTCATCCCGTGTTATCTTAAATTCGAAGTAAGTTTCTTCTTCATCAACCCAGCTAAACCTAACCAAACGATTTTCTTTGTGCAAAGTCATCTCCGCGGTTTGCTCCGATCCTTCCCATATAAAAGTATAATGTTTTCCTCTTACACGCACATCATCGGCAAACCACTCTGTTAATCCCGAGGCCGTATTTAGTCTGTTATAGAGCACTTTGGGAGAACAGTTAACAATGTATTCCAGGTTAATCTTAACTTTACTAGTCATATGTTTGATTTTTGGCAATATAATTAATAAGAACGTAACTTACAACTGGTTAAAAACACAGGAATAAAGATAATTTGAAATTTTGCAGAAATGGTTACTCGAAATAAAAATAAATACTATATTTGCACCGCATTTTTGGAAAACAAATGGCGAGGTAGCTCAGCTGGTTAGAGCGCGTGATTCATAATCACGAGGTCGGCGGTTCAAGCCCGCCTCTCGCTACTTAAAAACACTAGGAGTCTGGTAATTACCGGGCTCCTTTTTCTTTTTAGGTGAAACAAATATTACACATATAATGTAGTGTAAATTCACAGCTTTTACCAGTAATCGCCCTGCTAAACAAAGCAATAATCATTGAATCAGTTTGGGGTTGAAAATTAAGTTTGAACTGCAATTCTTGAAGCCAATTTTGACAACCTCTTCTCATTCAGTTTTTGAATCCCAACGTGTTACTATTTTTCTTGATAAAAAACACCCGATATTCTTCACTGTCTTTTTTATTCAGCCAGTGCCTGTAACTCATGCTCAACGATTTATCGATTAGCGGAGCCGGAATAAAAGGTGCAATCACTTGAAGTATTTCATTCTCATTCAATTTTTTAATGGCCGACATTACTTCATGAACAGGCTGTTCTCCGGCATTCAGCATTTCACGGATATCAATGGTTTCCGCAATATTGCGCTCTTCAAACCAAGCCGGTTTTTCAGTGGTGTAATTTTCAGTTTCATCGCCTACACCATCAATATTGGTTTGGCCAACCTGGCTTCTTAATTTATTAATTAGCTCTTCCACTTTCAGTCCGCCGATTGTTGCTGCCTGATTCAACGTGGTGATTTTTGTAATGGTCTTGCGTAACACCGGATTTTTCAACTTTTTAAAAGGCGGTGCTGCACTGATTAACACATCTTCGAGCTGTGGATAGGCCTCCAGCAGGTCGTATATTTTTGTTTTAGGTGTAATGATCAGTTTGTTCATTATTTTATTCTTTATCATCAGTATATGACAAAATCCTGCGTTCGCCTTCAAGATTTCGGTTCTCTGTCAAGTCTTGCGAAACCTCCAAAGTCCCCATGTATTCTCCTTGTTCATCACGAAGCGCATAATATTCAATTTTAATAAATTTACCTTTCATTTGTATCCAAAAAGGTGCATGTGAAGCTTTTCCCGACTTAAAATCTTCCAGTATCTTTTCAACAATATGCGTACTCCCCGGCGGGTGGCACAAACGCACATCGCGATTGATTATGGAGCGGCTGCGGGCAAATATCCGTTCTTTTCCCTGGGTAAAATATTTCACCTTGTCGTTTTTATCTACAAAAGTCATATCGAATGGAACGGAATTCAGAATGGCTTTTATTTCCGCTGCCGAAAAACTGCCTGAAGATAGTTGAATGTTTCCGTCGGAATTAATGTCACTTTCGGTTTCTTCTTCGGTAAATCCCTCAGGCTTCCAATCTGCTTTTGGATCGTAAAGTGCAAATCCATATTCTAATGTTTGCTTGTGAATATTCCACCAATCTTCAGTAGTTAGCACATCCATAGCCATTGGGAATAAAATTTCTTCTTCTTTCTGAATCATATCAACCAAACCCTGGATAGCTACATAAAACAACAGTTCGAGTGAATCAAACAGATCTTCAGGTTTAAGGCCCGGTGTTTTCAGAATGCCAATACATGCTTTCAGCTGATCCCTGATTTCGTCGTGTTTACCCCACATTACTTTTGGTGGTCCGGTAATTTCATTTTTCTCGAGATAAGGAAATACTAAATACTCTTTTCGCTGATAGTGCTTATCAACGTCCATTAACTGATTAAAAAGACTCTCCAGATTCAGCACATAGTTTTTGAAATCTTCTTCGCTCACATCTGGCAATTGATTAAGCTGTTGTTTTGCCTGTTCAGCCACTTTTCGTAATTCAACATTCTCGTGTTGAAACACATCAACCGGATGTCCTTCAGGAATAGTCTTTGCCCCTGACAAATCTACATTCCCTTCGAGCACTGAACCATGAACATCGCAAAGTTTCAGCACTTCCTCCTCGGGCAAGCCTTCCTGCATTAATTCCTGCTCTACTTCCACCACCTCGCCGTATGGGATGTTTTTTAACGATTCAATTAACTCTTTCCGCACACTTTCTGCAGATTCTCCCTCATGCAGTTTTAAAATCAACTGCTTTAATTGTTCCTTTCTGTATTTCGAATTGTTAATTAGTTCACTCATAACCTACTCCTCAAATTTTATAATTTGTACCGGGCAATTCTCCGCCGCCTCTTTTATTTCATGTTCGTATAAATGGTAATCAAGCCCGGGCACCACAATCATTTTATCAAATACTTTAAATACCCGCGGCGCAAAAAGATTGCACATCTTACAGGCAATGCAGGTGTTTATACTGTCGTCTCTCCATACTCTTTTAATCGCCACCCAAACATTCTTTTAACAGTGAATCAAGTCAGATTTAGTAGACAAAAAAACTTTTTAAACAATCCCTCTGTTTAAAACAGCTTCACCTTTTCTGATTTTCTCCGACAGGGCTTGAATAGTTTCTTCCTTAACGATATCGAAAAATTTATCGCGTACCTCCTTATACTGTTCATGTAACGGACACGGATTATCATTGTTACATGATTTTAACCCAAACCCACATCGATGAAAACAGGCATCGCCCTCCAGTACATGAATTACCTGGTACAGCGTCAATTCTTTCTGTTCGCTGTTAAAAAAAAATCCACCTCCCCGGCCTTTAGCCGAATCAAGTAACCGGTGCCGGGTTAGTGTTTGTAGTATTTTTGCTGAAAACGCTGACGGCGCTTCAATTTCTTTTGCAATTTCTATAACACCCGGTCGTTTCCCTTCCCAGTTTCTGAGCTGAACAAAAACCAGCGAGCGAATTGCATATTCAGTACTTTTAGCCAACATAAGCTTATTTTTTCGAAATAATTTCTTTCTCCAAAGCTAATGCTTTCAAAAATAAAATGTTGTTCTCTAAATGAATATGTCGGTGTAAATCCTGCTCAAAATCATTTAAGGTCTGATAAGTAATGCGATAAGTATTACAACCATCTGACGGACAGGTATAATTAGATGTTAATTCGGCAATTTCAAAAAATCGTTCGCCTTCCGCCTGGTGCTCGTCCAGCATAGCTTGTATGGGTGCATCAATTCCACCAAATTCAGCCGTATTGGAAGTGGTACCATTTTTAAAATTGACTAAACGCCTAATATATGGAAATAGTACCAACTCTTCTTTTTGCATATGTGCTGTAAGGTTACCTGCTGCCGTTTCAAACAATTCACGAACCTTAAAAAGTTCCGGGTGATTTTCGCCATGCACGTCACAAAGTTTATTGAGCTTGGCCTCCAAAAAAGGAATAGTTTCACGAACATAGGAGTGATGTCTTTTCTCGATGTAATCGCACAATTCGTTCAATTCCATCGCGTCAATGTATCTTGAATCAGGGTCGTTTGCCTGCACTGTAGCTTCCAATTCGGGTAACAGCGAATCAATATTGACATTTGCTTGTTCACAGGCTTTTTCAAGACTGATACCGCCTCCACAACAAAAATCGATGTTGTTCCGATCGAATATCTGAGCTGTTTTGTAATTCTCTTTTACAATCTGTCCTACGGTTAATTCTTTTCTTATTTCCATAGCTATTAATTTTTTTGTCAAAGATAAGAATATTCCATAAAAGGACAACCGGGTCTTTTTATAATTTTATTATACATTTGTAATAACAAACATTAAATCAAGATATATGAATTCAAAAAAACTTTGGATCGGTTTTATCCTTGTCATGGTAATTTCGTTTGGAATACTTGGTTATTTTGGCAGGGAAATCTACCGACAAGCACCTCCCATTCCTGAAAAAGTAATTACGCCAGATGGTACAGTTGTATTTACCTCGGCTGATATTAAAGATGGACAGAATGTATGGCAATCAATGGGTGGACAGGAAGTTGGAACGATTTGGGGACATGGTGCATATAAAGCCCCCGATTGGACAGCCGACTGGTTACATAAAGAAGCCCTCTTCATTTTAGATACCTGGTCGCTGGCCGAGTTTTCGCAGTCTTACGATGATCTGCAAGACGAAAAACAGGCACTTCTACAAAAACGCTTACAGAACGAACTAAGAAAAAACACCTACGACCAAGCTTCGGAAAGTGTTGTTATTTCAAAAGTTCGGGCCCAAGCTATTAAAAGTAACAGTGCGCATTACTCTGGCTTGTTCATGAACGATCCCGAACAGGCACATTTTAGAGAAGCCTATGCCATTCCGGCCAATTCGATAAAAGGAAAAGCACGGATGGATAAAATGAATGCTTTTTTCTTCTGGGCAAGCTGGGCTACAGTTACCGAACGCCCCGGGAAAGATATCACCTACACCAATAACTGGCCTCCAGAAAAACTAGTCGGGAATGAACCAACAGGAGCCTTGCTTTTGTGGACAGGATTTAGTGTAATTATTTTACTTTTCGGAATCGGACTACTGGGCTGGTATTATGCCACTAATCGAGAAGAAGAGGCCAATCATAATATCCCTAAGGTAAATCCTCTATCAGGGACCAAACTCACGCCATCGATGAAGGCAACCTTAAAATACTTTTGGGTGGTGACAGCACTTATTCTTGTACAAATTTTTATGGGAGTAATAACGGCACATTATGGAGTTGAGGGTCTGGGGTTTTATGGCTTACCCCTGGCCGATGTTCTCCCCTATTCTATTTCAAGAACCTGGCACATACAACTGGCTATATTTTGGATAGCAACGTCGTGGCTGGCCACCGGACTTTTTATTGCGCCTGCTATTTCAGAAAAAGAACCAAAGTTCCAGCGTTTTGGTGTAAACTTTTTGTTTATCGCCTTGCTGATTATTGTTGTTGGTTCGCTTGCCGGACAATGGATGGGAGTTATGCAGAAGCTGGGACTCGTAGAAAATTTCTGGTTCGGCCATCAGGGTTACGAATATGTTGACCTGGGCAGGTTCTGGCAGATCTTCCTTCTTATTGGCTTGGTGTTGTGGTTATTTTTAATGGGGCGCGCAATTTGGCCGGCTATAAAAGCCAAGAATGAAAATAGACATTTGCTAACCATGTTCTTAATCGCATCTGTTGCTATTGCTGCGTTTTATGCAGCAGGCTTAATGTGGGGACGACAGACCCACCTTGCTATTGCCGAATATTGGCGTTGGTGGGTTGTTCACCTTTGGGTAGAAGGATTTTTTGAAGTTTTTGCCACAGTTGCAATTGCCTTCCTGTTTGTGCGAATGCAGCTGATTCAGACAAAAATTGCAACATCAAGTGTGCTGTTTTCTACCATTATATTTTTGTCGGGTGGTATTGTCGGAACTTTCCACCACCTGTACTTTACGGGTACTCCAACTGCAGTACTCGCTCTTGGAGCATCGTTTAGTGCACTCGAAGTAGTTCCACTGGTATTAATGGGCTTTGAAGCCTATCATAACATACGAATGAGCCAAGCTAAAGAATGGGTGACCGCCTACAAATGGCCCATATACTTCTTTGTTTCAGTAGCATTTTGGAATTTTCTGGGTGCCGGAATCTTTGGATTTTTAATCAATCCACCAATTGCTTTGTATTACATGCAGGGGCTAAACACCACTCCGGTTCATGGTCATACTGCTTTATTTGGAGTATACGGAATGCTGGGAATCGGACTCATGCTTTTTGTTTTACGAGATATGGATTTAAATACAGTTTGGAAAGAAAAAACAATACGCAATGCATTTTGGATGATGAATATCGGCCTCTTGCTAATGGTTGTACTTAGCGTTCTGCCTGTTGGCCTGGCACAAACAGTTGCCAGCGTAAAACACGGTCTTTGGTATGCGCGGTCGGCAGAATTTTTAGAAAGCCCAACTTTGGAAACAATACGCTGGCTACGAGCAATTGGCGATACAATTTTTGCTGTAGGTGCCCTCTATCTGGGCTGGTTTGTTTTTGGATTAAAAACAGGATGGTCGATCAAAAAGTAGAGAATATTGAAGCCGGGATTTATTCCCGGCTTTTTTTTGAAGTCGATTTTTGTAAATCAATTGGCATAAAACAATTTTTAACTCGTAATTCGTATGTTATGATTCATGACCGATAATCTAAAAAACATTGTGGTTATATCCACTCAAATCGGAACAACTTGATTGAATGGTTATAAGATAGTTTCCTTTATTTAATAACTCGAACGACTCCAATGTGGCAAATCGCACATTAAATGGAGGTTATGCCCTCAAATGTAGCACGTACACTTTCGTACCCACTAATTTCTGCTACAGAAGATTAAAAAAATATGTTTATTTAGGTAGTAGAGGAAAGAAAAGGGTAGAACACTTATGGACGCTTTTTGGAAGATGATTGATAATTATACAAACCCCTAAACATAAACCAATCAAGATACAGAGTTCTACCCTTATAATTTATCTTTTAAAATTTACTACTAACAAGTTACAAAATATTTAAATACCAAATGGTGTTATTTAGTATTTTAATTATTTCGTTGACTTTATTTCTTCCCATTTGCCAGAATATCAACACTCTTTTTTAAGCACAGTTAGTCGAAAAAACAACCCTAACCACCTATTTATCAAACCACAATAAGTGTTATCTCGCATCGAAAAACAAAGTTGATCGGCCATACAAATCAAAATCAAAAATCTCACTTCCGTTTTGCACTGCCCCGTCTGTACGAATTAATTATCTTTGGGCAATTTTTGTAAAGAATGATCTCGATAGATAAAATAAATCTCAGTTTTGGCGGTTTCGAACTGTTTAAAGAAATCAGCTTCCTCGTGAACCCGAAAGACCGTATTGGACTGATTGGTAAAAACGGAGCCGGAAAAAGCACCTTGCTAAAAATTATTACAGGCACTGAAACGCCAACTTCCGGAGTGCTGGCTGTTCCGAAAGAAACAAGCATTGGTTATTTACCACAGCAAATGAAAGTTTCGGATACACGCACCCTTAAAAATGAAGTTACACAGGCTTTTGAGGAACTTTTAACTATTGAAAAAAAAATAGCCGGTTTAAATCAGGAGATTGCCGAAAGCGAAGATTACCACTCGAATGATTATCTGAAGAAACTCGACCAGGTCACCGAATTCAACGAACGCTACCAACTTTTAGGTGGCGACAACTACGAAGCGGAACTGGAACAAACACTTCTCGGACTTGGTTTCGAAAGAACTGATTTTGAGCGAATGACCTCGGAATTTAGTGGCGGTTGGCGAATGCGCGTTGAACTGGCAAAACTGCTTCTAAAAAAGCCCGATGTTTTTTTACTGGATGAACCCACCAACCACCTCGACATTGAGTCGATCCAGTGGTTGGAAGATTTCCTGAAAACATATAGTGGTGCGGTTATTCTGGTATCGCACGACAAAGCTTTTCTGGATGCTGTTTGTAACCGCACGATAGAAATTTCTTTGGGGAAAATTACCGATCAAAAAATGAATTATTCTAAATTCATTGACTGGAAAGCCGAACAGCGTGAAATCAATTTGGCCGCCTACAACAATCAGCAAAAACTGATTGAGGAAACCGAGCGTTTTATTGAACGCTTTAGGTACAAAGCATCAAAAGCAGTGCAGGTACAATCAAGGGTAAAACAACTTGAAAAACTGGATCGGCTGGAAATTGAGGAAGAAGATAATTCAGCACTAAAAATTAACTTCCCTCCGGCACCACGCTCGGGACGTGTTGTGGTTGAAGCCAAAAACATTAGTAAATATTACGATTCACTTCATGTGCTCGACGACATCGACCTTACCATTGAGAATGGAGAG
Organism: Draconibacterium halophilum; assembly: GCF_010448835.1. Lineage (NCBI taxonomy): Bacteria > Pseudomonadati > Bacteroidota > Bacteroidia > Marinilabiliales > Prolixibacteraceae > Draconibacterium > Draconibacterium halophilum. Next base: position 1,822,688 of record NZ_CP048409.1, on the reverse strand, counting down.
AAAATAGCATTTGTGGGCCGAAACGGAGAAGGAAAGACAACACTGGCCCGGATTATTATGAACGAGCTGGAACACGATGGTACAATCAAACTGGGGCACAATGTTAAAATCGGCTATTTTGCCCAAAATCAGGCGCAACTATTAAAAGAAGATCTAACGGTTTTTGAAACTATAGACGAAATTGCCGTGGGCGATATCCGAACAAAGATCAGGGATATTCTTGCTTCATTTTTATTCCGCGGCGAAGACATCGATAAAAAAGTAAAAGTACTGAGTGGTGGTGAGAAGTCGCGCCTGGCTATGATACGATTAATGTTGGAGCCGGTTAACTTCCTTATTCTCGACGAGCCAACCAACCACCTCGACATGCGCTCGAAAGAGATTTTAAAAAATGCATTGGCAAACTTCTCGGGAACAGTACTTATTGTTTCTCACGATCGTGATTTTCTTGATGGACTGGTGAACTGCATTTACGAGTTCAGAAATAAAAAGGCAAAACAACACCTGGGTGGCATCTTCGATTTTCTTTACAGAAAGAAAATGGAGTCGATGAAAGAATTAGAAGGCAAGAAGCAAAATGCAAAAGCCAGAAAAGTTGTAACTTCGGAAAAACAAAAAGACGAGCTTTCGTTTGAAGAAAAGAAAGAGATAAACCGCACTATTTCGCGGCTGGAAAAAAGTGTAACCCAAACCGAGGAAGAGATTGCAAAACAGGAAAATGAAATAGAAGAAATGGATAAACTGCTTGCCAACCCGGAAAATATTGACAGCCATTCGGTTTTTGAGCAGTACGAGCAATTAAAATCGCACCTGGAAAAAAGTATGCTTAACTGGGAAAATGCCCACGAAGAACTGGAAAACTGGAAAGCAAAAAAAACCTGGTAAATTCAAAATTAAATGAGACAAAAAGGAATAACCACCGATGATTTTCTGTTTGGAACAAGAGCAGTAATAGAGGCTATAAAAAAAGGCAAAACTATCGACAAAGTACTGATAAAAAAGGGTTTGCGGAACGAGTTGATTGCAGAACTTCAGCAATTGATAAAAGAAAATGAAATTGGCGTTCAGTACGTTCCAATCGAGAAGATTAACCGTGTTACACGAAAAAACCACCAAGGTGTTCTGGCCTTTATTTCGCCCATCGAATTTGATAATATTGAAACTGTAATTCCGGGAATTTACGAAAAAGGCTTAACTCCACTTCTTCTTGTTTTAGATCAGATAACTGATGTACGCAACTTCGGAGCTATTACCCGCTCGGCAGAATGCGCCGGTGTTCAGGCTATTATTATCCCTGAAAAAGGTATGGCACGAATTGGTGCCGATGCGGTAAAAACATCGGCAGGAGCCATTCACAACATCCCCATCTGCAAAACAAATAACCTTTATAACTCTGTTCGTTTTCTGAAAGACTCGGGCATTAAGATTGTTGCAGCCACCGAAAAAGGCGACACACTTTACAGCAATGCCGATATGAAATCGCCACTAGCCATTGTTATGGGATCAGAAGACACGGGTGTTTCTGCCCAGATTCTGAAACTTGCCGATGAACAATTAAAAATCCCAATCCTGGGACAGATCGAATCTTTAAATGTTTCGGTATCTGCTGCTTTAATGGTTTTCGAAGCAGTCAGACAACGAAATCAGGCATGAACAGGAATCGTTCGTTTAAATGACTCTTCCAGAGAAATAAAAGTCTCGGTACTGGCAACACCTTGAATTTTTTGGATTTTTCCGCTTAAGATATTTTTTAGGTGCTCATTATCCTTGGCATAAACCTTAACAAAAATGGCATAGGCACCTGTGGTGTAATGACACTCTACTATCTCAGAAATTTCTTCCAGCCCTTTTACAACCTCGCTGAACAACCCTCCCTTTTCGAGGAAAATACCAATGTAGGTGCAGGTTTTAAAATCAACCTTTTTGGGATTGATGTGATAGCCGGATCCAACAATCACTTCCAAATCAACCATTCGGTTTACTCGTTGATGTACTGCTGCACGTGAGATTCCCACTTCTTTTGCAACATCTTTAAAAGGTATTCTTGCGTTCTTTGTAATTATATCCAGAATTTTTAAATCCCAGTCGTCTAAATTATTCCTCAAAGTCATCTTTAACAATTTTCCACAAAAGTATCAAAAATCTAACATTATTTCAAAGTAAAGTGAGCGTAAACACAATATAGTAACAAAATTAAAACAAAGTTGCCCAGACTTTCAAAAGCCGAAAAAATATTATCAGTTTGTTAATTTATAACACATTTATCTTTCATTATTCTACATTCAATGCTAATTTCAATGTGATTTAATACTTTTATCCCGGATTTTTATAAAAACAGACAGCAATAAAAATCGAAGACAGTATTAGATAGCTTTCATTCAGCACTTAAAAACCACTCAATTTCAATACGAAATTTTGAGTTGTTATGTGTTGAACGGACTTAAAAAGTAACCTTAAAAATTATAGACATGAAGAATTCAACGAGTTGGTGGTTTATTCTGGCCTTATTGGTAATTGTAGCCGCTCTGGGAGTGATTATGCCTTCCGGAGCCGGAGAGATAGACACTTCTAACCTTGACGCCGGAGATACCGCCTGGATGTTAACCGCAACGGGATTGGTATTATTAATGACCCCGGGCCTTGCTTTTTTCTATGGAGGAATGACCCAGTCAAGAAACATTATTTCCACCATGCTGCAAAGTTATATTGCCATGGGCATTGTAAGCGTGCTGTGGGTTGTAGTTGGTTTTAGCATTGCCTTTGGCGAGAGTATTGGAGCTGAAGGTTTTGGGTTATTTGGTAATCCGTTCACCTATTTTATGTTCCAAGGTGTTGGAGGTGGTACTCATCCCGATTTTGCGCCAACGTTTCCATTTGCAGTATTTGCAATGTTCCAGCTAAAATTTGCGATCATAACTCCTGCTCTTATTACCGGATCGTTTGCCGGAAGAGTACGTTTCAGAGCCTACATGTTGTTTATGGTGCTCTTTATTTTATTTATTTATGCACCGCTGGCACACTGGACCTGGCATCCAAACGGATTCTTGCGTAACTGGGGAGTTCTCGACTTTGCCGGAGGCACAGTTGTACATATGTCGGCAGGTTTTGCGGCTTTGGCAGGTGCCATTTTTCTCGGAAGAAGAAAAGATGCCAACAAAGAAATTAAGCCGGCAAATATTCCATACATTTTATTGGGTGCAGGCATGCTCTGGTTTGGTTGGTTTGGTTTTAATGCAGGTTCTGCTTTGGCAGCCGATTCTGTTGCTGCAGCAGCTTTGGTAAACACCAATACAGCATCGGCAGCTGCTATGTTAACCTGGATATTCTTCGACGCTGCTCAAGGTAAAAAACCATCAGCGGTTGGTGCTGCAATCGGACTTGTTGTAGGTTTGGTTGCCATTACACCAGCTGCCGGATTTGTAAATGTTGGATCGAGTATATTTATTGGTGTAATTGCGGCTATAATTAGTAACTACGCTATCACTCTTCGAACAAAATCGAAACTGGACGATACTTTGGATGTATTCCCTGCTCACGGAATGGGAGGTATTACAGGGATGTTATTTACCGCTGTATTTGCAAATGAAGTTGGATTGATTCACGGAGAAATCACAACTTTCCTTTATCATTTACTGGCACTGGTTATTGTGGGAATTTTCACATTTGGTGGCTCAATGTTAATGTATAAAATTACAGACATGATTGTTCCGATGCGAATCTCACCCAATGGAGAGAAGGTGGGTTTGGATATTAGCCAACACGATGAATCATACAATTTTGCCTACCTGGAAGATTAAAAAAAATACGTCAAGCATTAAATAAAAAAAGGCCGGTTAAAACCGGCCTTTTTTTTATTTAATAGGTACTTGTCGTTTAAAATCCATTTCCAAAGAAATAAATGTTTCAGTGCGGGCAATTCCCTCAATATCCTGAAGTTGCTCATCGATCAGGCGTTTTAAATGCTTGTTTGTTTTTGTTTGTATTTTAACAAAAATAGCATAAGCACCTGTTGTGTAATGACACTCAACAACTTCCGGAATATTTCTTAAGGCTTCGGCAACCTGTGTATGAAACCTTGCCTTATCAAGATATATTCCCATATATGCGCAGGTATTGTAACCTAATTTTTGCGGACTAACCACAAACTCACTTCCATGTACAACACCAATATTTAATAAGCGCTGAACACGCTGATGAATAGCTGCACCAGAAACACCACATTCACGGGCAACTTCAAGAAAAGGTATTCGGGCATTTTTAGTAATCAGCTTTAATATCTTTTCATCCAGCTCATCAATATCGGCTGCTTTCTCCTCTAAAAAATCATTCGACTTCATGTTTCAAATATTCTGAGTTAGTTTCAAATTATAGCACAAATGTAGATAAAATTCACAATCACTAATCTCAGATGCTTTAAAACATATAATTACTTACGAATTGTAAGCACAAGATTTTTTCAACTTGATAAAAACTAAACACTTGCATTAACAATTAACGAAGTGTAATCTTTTCAATATCAGCACCGGAAGGCTCTTGAAAAACCCGCAGTTCAAACTCAGGAATAACAGCAAATATATGATCGAAAATATCGGCCTGAATGGTTTCATAATTGGCCCATTCCTGATCGTTGCTAAATACGTATATTTCGATAGGCAACCCTTTACCAATTGGTTGCAGCTGGCGGATTAAAAAAGTTAGATCTTGTTTCACCTTTGGATGCTGACGCAAATACACTTCCAGGTATTTTCTAAAAATACCAATATTGGTCTGATGGCGCCCACTAATATAATCCTCTTCCGCAAGATTTTTCCCTTTGTTATATTCTTTCAGTTCTCTTTCCTTTTCCTGAACATACCCCCGTATCAAATCGAACTTTTCGAAGCGACTCAACATCGCTGTATCGCAAAATCTAATGGTGTTGGTATCAATGGAAACCGAACGTTTTATACGCCGACCACCCGATTCTTCCATGCCTTTCCAGTTAAAAAATGATTCGGAAACCAAAGCATATGTTGGAACGGTAGTAATGGTTTTATCCCAATTCTGAACTTTCACTGTATTTAAAGAAATATCGATAACCGTACCATCGGCATTGTGAGCTTCCATTTGAATCCAGTCGCCAATTTTCACCATATCATTTGCCGACAACTGAATGGAAGCAACAAAACCAAGTATCGTATCGCGAAAAACCAAAAGCAGAACTGCGGCAATTGCTCCCAATCCTGCCAGCAATGCAGTTGGGTCTTTTCCAAGCAAAACAGCAATAAGCAGGATGCCTGCCATAAAAAACACAAAGATTTTCAACAACTGAACGTAACCCTTTATCGGGCGACTATGTGCAAATTCGGTTGTATTATATATCTGTAATCCGGCATTTAGTGAAGAACCTGCAACAAAAACAATAATTGAGATAAAGTAAATGCGCGATATTTTCAACAACAAATCAGCAAGTCCCCAATAATAATCTTGCGACAGTGACTTATAAACCTCCGGGGCAAGTTCACCCACTTCCTGATGAATGTTCGGATAAGAAAAATCGGCGGTGTAAAACAAGATAAATGCAGGAACCAAATGTGCCAGCCCCTTAAAAACCCTGTTTTCAACTAATATATCATCCCAGTGTGTTTTTGTACGGCGGGCAATACGTTGTACAATCACCAAAAAGATCTTCCGGGTAATAAAATGGGCCAACCAAGCCACAAAAACAATAAGCATTATACAGATTAATGCGGCTAAGGGTTTTGCCAAAAAATCCATTGTCCCGATCTCCCGGATTTGTTCAAGCAAATAGCTGTAAATGATTTTCATATATCAAAGATTGTTTTCTGGTTTATTTTAAAAGACCCCAATGTTAACCTTTCTAGTAATACTTCCGGCAATTTATTATTAATAGTTGAGAATAAAAACCTCCCTGGCTTGTGCGAATTGAATAAAATTAGCAACTTAAAATTGTTTATAGAAAAGTTAATGCATAAGTCATACTTTGTCTCTTACTGATTCCTTATTTTCATCCAAAAATAATAAATGAACATAAAATGAAGTTGAAGTTTGCTTTTATTCTCTTAATACTCCCCTTTTTTACTTTTGCACAGCCCAGGTTCAATACCTATTTTAAAGATCAGACTTTCCGCTTCGATTTTCTACTGGGCGGCAATAGCAGGGAAGTAGTGGTGTATCCGCAGCAAATGAAACAAGAGCCGTTTTGGGGCGGATCGAAAACAAACCTCATCGACGTGTTTAACTATGGAAGTTACCGCTACCGGGTTTTCGATCTGAAAACCGACGAGCTAATATACAGCAAAGGATTTAGCACCCTTTTTCAGGAATGGCAAACCACTGCCGATGCCAAAACAAACAATAAAACATTTTACCAGGCAGCACTTTTCCCATTTCCGAAAAACGATGTACGCTTGGAAATTGATGCCCGCCAATGGGACGGAACGTTTAAAACAATTTACACTACCGATATCGACCCGAAAGACTATTTTATTTTAAAGGAAGAAACGCCCGGTTTTAAAACAAAGGACATTGTTAACAACGGCGATCCGGCAAAAAAGGTAGATATCGCCATTTTGGCCGAAGGTTACACCGCTGCCGAAATGAAAGCTTTTTATGCTGACGCGGAAAAAGTTTCTGGTTTTTTATTCGATACCGAACCTTTTAAATCGGAGAAAGCCAACTTTAATGTGCGTGCCGTATTTGCCGTTTCGGAAGATTCGGGAACCGACGTTCCGGGTGAACACATTTATAAGAACACTTATTTTAACACCAGTTATTACACTTTTGATTTGCCGCGCTATCTAACAACAAGCGACATGGAAAAGGTTTATGATGCAGCAGCTAGTGTTCCTTTCGATCAGATTTATGTGTTGGTAAATACCGAGCGATACGGCGGCGGCGGATTTTACAATTTTGTTACCGTTTGCACTGCCGACAATGAACTGACACCAAAAATTATTGTGCACGAATTTGGCCACGGTTTTGGCGGATTGGGCGATGAATATTACAACTCGGCCGTAGCTTACGAAGATTTCTACAACCTTGAAATTGAGCCCTGGGAGCCGAACATTACCACTCTGGTTGATTTCGATAAGAAGTGGAAAAACAGGATTGATGAAGACACTCCGGTTCCAACACCACGAAAAGCCAAATACAAAAATACCGTTGGGGTTTACGAAGGAGGCGGTTATATGGCCGAAGGAATCTACAGTCCGCATATCGATTGCCGCATGCATACCAACGAAGCCGAAGGTTTTTGTCCGGTTTGCCAGGAAGCTATTCGGAAAGTGATTCGATTTTATTCGGAATAATACTGTATTTCCAAAACTGCGGTGAAGAAAATAAGCCGTCAATTTTCGTTTTCAAAATTTTGGAGAAGTAAACAAATGCTCAGGTTTCATCTCCACAAAATTAGAGACTAAAAAAAAACGTCACGAATTACCTCCACAAAAAACCGGAGAAAGGAAGTACCTTGGTTTTCCGGCAATAGAAAAGCGGATGAGTTGAACAACTCATCCGCTTTTCTATTGTATTCTCCTCTTTTCTATTCCTCTTTCTTTTTTAATAGTTTTGAAGTTATAAAGTAAGCTACAATTAAGCCAACTCCTCCAAGAACCAGGATTGCAGTAAAGAAGGCAACTACTTCATCCATTATGTTTGATAACGCAAATCCGACAACTACACCCAAACCTACTGCAATTAAAAAGATTCCCCACTTCACCAGCGAAAGCTGCGAGCATTCACCTTTAAATATTCCGGCATCGAGCCCTTTTTCTACCAGCGCCAAACGCTCTTTTGTGCGTGTTGTCCAGTATACATACAAAATGGCGAATATTGCCAGAAAAAAACCGATTGGTACAAATAATCCTTCCATGATATTAATTTTTAAATTGTTTTAATTTCTGTTTTCGCTCTTTTGACGCGACATTGTTTCTGCGGTTACAACTTTTCAGTATTTTTTTAATTCATAAAATCTATTCTTAGATAATAATATGTATAAGCCAACCTGAAACGATTTCCTACAAATTAAATTTATTCTTTTTAACTTGTAACCAACCAATCATATTTACGTCAAAAGGACAAATGGAGCAAAAAGACGATAGCTATTATATAGAAAAAGTAAAGGCCGGACAGACCAATTACTTTTCGTACATCGTTGAACGATACCAGGATATCGTTTTTTCCATTGCAATGAAAGTTCTTAAAAATCGTGAAGATGCCGAAGAAATGGCACAGGAAAGTTTTATCAAGGCTTACAAATCGCTGCACACGTTCAAAGGCACTGCAAAATTTTCGACCTGGATGTACCGAATTACTTATAACAATTGTATTTCGGAAGTCAGAAAACGGAAAATACATTTTACATCGACCGACGATGTGCAAATAGCCGATGAAACTGAAGAAATGAACCTGGATGGCATTCCGGAAGAAAACAGGGCACAGGCAATAAAAACCGCCATGGAAAAACTACCGGAAGATGAATACACACTGATACTTTTGTATTATTTCGAAGAACAATCGATTGAAGAGATCAGCAAAGTGACGAAACTATCGGAAAGCAATACAAAAGTGAAGCTTTACAGAGCGCGTAAAAAGCTCTATACTATTTTAAATGAATTAATGAAAGACGAGTTATACTCTATATTATGAATGAACTGGAAGACATAAAATTAAAAGCATTACTACAAAAAATAGAACTGGAAAAACCCGGTTCGGATTTTACAGTGAATGTAATGAATAAGATTTTTGAGGAAGATAGTGTGCTTGAAAGAATTAAATCGGAAAAGATACTTGGAAAAGGATTCTGGATCATCTCCATTCTTTTTATGGTGTTACTTGCAGCCATTTTCCTTGTAAACACCCCCGGAATGCAAGCCGACAGCCAAATCGGGCAATTGCTACCTGAAGCCGGTCAAGGATTAAGCGAAGGCTACGAATCGTTTTTCAGCAAAATGGGAACATTGCCGTTAAGTATTGCCGGAATTACGATAGCCATTTCGGTACTTATCTTTATCGATAAAATTATTAGTGCAAACAGTAAAGTATTCGCTTAAAACTTTGAAAATATATCGAATGAGAATCCCGGCTGGCAAGTCGGGATTTTTTTATTCGTACTGCTTTAACAATCCCAACATTATTAAGTACTGAGCAGCAATGTAAGTTGTCATTATAAACAAACCCTCGTAAGGAATTGCCACAAGAAAACGGTTGACAGCAATCAACGAATCAGACAAAACAAAAAACAACGACCCAACGAAGACCAGACTAAAGCTGATGGGATGACCGTTACCTAAACGGTTTAGCGCCATAGCCGACATGGTTAAAATAGCCACCATATACACAAAAATGGCTATCCGCAACACCAAATCCAATTGCGGAAACAGCACAATGTAAACAATCAGTCCATAAGCCAAATAAGGAGTCAGCCACATCGGTTTCTTCTTCAAAAACGGCTTTTTACCCGAAATATCAATGGTGCGCAGAAACAAAAATACATACACCACTTGTGCCACCAGAAAGGATGCAATTCCGAGTACAAAATAGGTAAAATCGGCAGCAAACATCATTAACAGATCGCCAATCCATGAAAAAAGAAAGGCTGTACCGGCAAATAACAAAATCCTTTTATCGATATTTTTTGAATGCAAAAAGAAATAACCGGCAATCCATATTAAAAGTAAAGGCTTTGAAATATGATTAATTTGAGGGTTCTGCATATACTCACCGATTAGATCGGCTGCCACAATAGCAATAAAAAGAAAGTGAAGAAAAATCTTTTTCATCAATCGCTGTTTGAGGTAAAATTAAAACTATTCGGGAAAATAACGAAACCAAAACTTAAAAACAGGCTTCTTCCAGCAGAAACTTGCTTACGTATTCGTTAACGCCTTCTTCTAATTCAACAAAAGGTTTTTTGTAACCGGCATCGCGTAATTTCTGCATTTCGGCCTCGGTAAAGTACTGGTATCTACCACGCAAATCAACAGGAGTATCAACAAATGAGATCATGGGGGTTTTATTCATACTGCTGAATACTGCTTTGGTAAGATCCAGAAAGGAACGGGCTTTTCCGGTTCCCACATTATATATACCTGAGTTATCCTGGTTCTCCATAAAGTACATCATCACATCGGCAATATCTTCGACATAAATAAAATCGCGGCTTTGCTCGCCATCTTTATATGCTTTATGGTGCGAACGGAACAACTGCATATGTCCGGTTTCTTTAATTGTTTTATAAGCATGCAATATTACCGATGCCATACGGCCTTTGTGGTATTCGTTTGGCCCGTAAACATTAAAGAATTTCATTCCTGACCAAAACGGAGGCGTACGAAACTGCTTAAGCGCCCACACATCAAAATCGTGTTTCGACCAGCCATAAAGATTTAATGGTCGCAGATCCTGAATTTTTCTATGCTCATCCGAAAAACCATCTTCGCCGTTACCATATGTAGCAGCCGATGAAGCGTAAAGAAGTGGTACCTGAATTTCGGAACAAATGTTCCAGAGGCGTTGTGAATAAATTAAGTTTAATTGCTGATAGAGCTCGGGTTCTTGCCCCACTGTATCGGTACGTGCCCCCAGATGAAAAATAAAATCGACATCCTGTGCATTTTTAATTAACCAATTAAAAAACTCATCCCGATCAATGTATTCCCGGTAATCTTTTTTCAGAAGATTTAAATCTTTCCAAGGGTCATCAAACTTGTCAACCAGAATCAGATCTTTGTATCCTGCTTTGTTGAGTTTTCCTACTAAATAACTTCCGATAAATCCGGCTGCTCCTGTTACAACTATCATTTTAACGCGGTTTCGTTTGGTACAGCAAAAAACTCTGTTTTCTGAAAATGTGGCTTTGTAATAACAAACTAACCACCCTGGTTTTTATTGTACGCTTGGCAAAATAAATTTAACTTTTTACAATAGCCAAAAAATTACACATAAACAGATGCAATTGAAGTGAATTTGGTTGCTTTGCTGACTAATTTTTAAATAAAAAGTGAATAAACGGTGATTTATCGCAGTAAAAAAATGAAAAAACGAGCATTAGGGATCGAAAAATACTTACTTCCAACTCAATTTCTTTTAAGCGATTTGGAGTAAAACGAGACAAATTGTGGCAAACTGCTTCAACCCACTGGTGCCGGCACCTGTTTTAATATGGCTGACAAAGCATCTTTCAAATGTACAAGTGCCAATGGGATATTCCATTTTGCCGAGTCGCGGGGTTCTACATAGTTTGAGATCGATCGTATTTGATAACAATCTACGCCCATCCAGTTACAAACATAAAAAACAGCAGCTCCTTCCATTGATTCTACGTGGGCTGTAAATTTTTCGCGCATTTCGGCTATACTGGTGTCGCGCCCGTAACTTTTATTTGTGGTTACTCCTTTTACCTTTTTCAGTTTTATCCAGCCATTTGAATTGCTGGCTTTTAACAAACCATTTTCAAACGGAAAATCATTGATACCAATATGTCCCGATTCAAAGAGTGTTAAAAATTCGTGTTGTTTTTCAATTCCCAGATCAGCAAATTCTTCGCTCACCACATTTACTACCTCTCCTATTTCAAGCTCCTGGATTAAACTTCCGGCTAATCCTATATTAATAACAGCATCATATTTTTTTTCGCGAAGTGCGTTGGTTAAATGAAATGTAGCGAACGAACTTCCAATACCTGATACCAAAATATCAATATTCAAATCTTCAAATCGGTAAGTTTTTACAAAATGACTTTCTTCCTCTACTTTTTCCAGCTCATCTACAATCAATTTTATTTCCATTGTAGTAGCTGCTACAATCAAAATCTGCATAAATTTAATTTTGTATTTTTTGTCTCCGATATTCCTTTAAACAATGTCCAATGCAGCACTATATCTGTATTTCACTCTTGCATAAAAGCAAGTTCTAATCTCCCTCTTTTTCAAATCCATATATACATTCATACTGATTTTATAAAAAAAAGTTAATCTTTGTACCTATTAAAATTCTAACAACAATGTGTTCATTAAAGAATAACAACTCGAACGGATACCAGCGAACTGACCTCTACAACGAGCAAGCAACCGAGCAACTCTCCAGCCATTACAAAGAAATTTTGCAAATAGTTGGAGAGGATCCATCGCGCGAGGGGCTGAATAAAACACCGGAAAGAGTAGCCAAAGCCATGCAATTTTTATTACAGGGCTATGAAATCGATCCTGTTGAAATATTAAGATCAGCCATGTTTAAAGAAGACTACCGCCAAATGGTAATTGTAAAAGATATAGAGATTTATTCGATGTGTGAACACCACATGCTTCCGTTTATTGGGAAGGCGCACGTTGCCTACATCCCAAACGGAACAATTACCGGATTAAGTAAAATTGCCCGTGTTGTTGATGTATTTGCCCGCAGGTTGCAGGTACAGGAACGATTAACAACTCAAATAAAAGACTGTATCCAAGACACACTAAAACCACTGGGAGTTGCTGTAGTTATTGAAGCCCAGCACCTATGTATGCAAATGCGTGGTGTTCAAAAACAACATTCCATAACTACTACTTCTGATTTTGTCGGTGCTTTTGAAAAAGTAGCTACCCGCGAAGAATTTATCAAACTAATCAGCACAAAACTGAGCTAGAACTAGAATTCTAATCTACAAAAACTCGATACAAACCGGAGCCGGTAATGCAATTTGCTTATCGCTGTATTTTGGCATTCCGGTTTCCTGATCAATCTGAAATACAGTAATATTATGACTACGCTGATTGGCAACCAACATCCATTTCCCATCGGGTGTTATTCCAAAATTTCGTGGCCAGTCACCTTCAACCGGAACTGTTCCTAAAAATGTAAGTTCCTGATCGGCTTTTACCTTAAAAACAGCTATTGAATTGTGCCCGCGGTTTGATCCATACAAATACTTCCCGTCTTTTGAGAGATGAATATCGGCACAATAACTTTCTCCATCAAAATCTTTTGGCAAGGTTGAAATATTTTGAAACATCGACCACTGATCTCCTTCTTTTTTAACTGCCGAAATGGTTGAGTTTAGCTCGTTTATTACATAAATTATATTTTCGGTTGGATGAAAAACAAAATGCCTTGGCCCCGAACCGGCCGGCAATTTTACAAACTCCTGCTCGTAACGCCCCAGATTCCCATCTTGAAAGTGAAAAATATTTAATTGATCAGTCCCCAGGTCTGCACTAAAAATGCTCGGTTCATTTGCTGAGAATTTTATGGAATGCGCATGTGGCTGCCCCTGATTAGGATGCACACTTTTTCCCGTGTTGTGCACAACTGCCAGAGCTTTATCGAGGCTGCCATCTTCTTTTACCGGATAAATCGAAGTTGTACCTCCGCCGTAAGTTGCTATAGCTACATATTTTCTGTCGGGCGAAACATCAACATGACACGGCCCACTTCCGTGAGAGATCTGCTTGTTTAAAAAGTGAAGCCCTCCCCGCTTGTCAAGTTTATAGGCTACCACATAACCACCCGATTGCTCTACTTCAGGAGTTGTTCGCGAAACTACGTACAGAAATTCCTTTTCAGGGCCTAAGCGTAAAAACGATGGGTTATCGATTCCCTTAAAGGTGGTCAGCAAATCAATATCACCCGTTTTAGTATTTAAACTACAATAATTTATTCCCTCAGCACCTTCAGCAGTAAAGGTACCCACATAAAACAGTTGCTTTTCCTGTGCGTTTCCAACGGTTATAAAAAGGAAAAGAAAAAGGCAATTAAACAAAATATTACGTAACATAGTTGTATCTTTAATAAACACTAAAATAAAAAACATGCAAAAACCTGAGATAGCTGAAAAAGCTCCAAAAGCTCTTACGCTTGAACCCGGCACTTATTATTGGTGCGCTTGTGGAAAAAGTAAAAACCAACCTTTTTGCGACGGTTCTCATCAGGGTTCAGAATTCACTCCACTTCCACTCAGCATCGATGAGAAAAAGGAAGTTTGGCTTTGCCAGTGCAAACATTCCAAAAATAAACCATTTTGCGATGGTACCCATCGGACATTATAATATTCAAAGTATACTACACTTTTGTAAAATCGTCTTTTGAAGCGTTGCAAATCGGGCATTTCCAGTCTTCAGGCAAATCTTCAAAAGGCGTTCCCGGAGGTATTCCAAGCGCAGGATCACCCTCTTCAGGGTTGTACTGGAAGCCACATATATTGCAGGAGTAAATTCCATCTTCGCTCTTCGTCTTTTCCTCCGGCTCTTCTGATACTTCTTCGTATTCAACCGGTTCCGGCTCATCCTCCAGCTTGTCTTTATCAATGTACGTTGGCGAATTTTTAGGCGAACGCATCTTGTACTTGGCATGATAATAAGCATATGTTAGCGGCTCTTCATCCGAAAGTTTATCGCCATCAACCACCTCGGCAGTAATCAAATAGTGCGAGCCAATATCGGTATAATCAATCACTTCGCAATCGAACCAAGCAACTGCTGAATCAACAACAATCGGGGCTCCGGTTTTTGCCACTGTGGTTTTCACTCCCTGAAACTTATCAATATCAGCCCCCGACATAAATCCGAATTTCCCGATCAACGAAGTATCAACTTCTTTCTTCAGAACAGAAATAGAGAATTTTTTACTATCAATAATTTTTTGGGCTGAGTAGTTATCTTTGTTACAACTTATAGCAATTTTTGATGGCTCGGCAGTAATCTGAAAAGCCGTGTTTGCAATGTACCCGGCTTTTTCGCCGTTCAATTCGGTAGCTATTAAATACAAGCCATAACTTAGTTTATGAAATGCGGAATAATTCATTCTTTTCTAATTTGAATTTCGTTTGTTTAAATTTAACAATACATTTTAGAATTACCTGTCATCGTTCGTTTAATTTATCGAACAATTTAATACAACTCTTTTTACCTCTCTGTTTTTAAATCAACATTCAGCCCCGAAACAGCTTTACCTCCAGAAGACGAAGTTTCATATTGGGAAGTATTATTGTCTAAAAATGCAACTTGCTAGAACACCTAAAATGGATTGTAACAGACTTTCTAGATCATGAAAAATGCAACAACCAAGATTTACAGATTCCTGCTAAAACACAGAAAAAAGAGACAAATAATTTAACAATGGGAATCCTCACTTTATATTTTCCAATATTTGGACATTTTATTTGATTAATTCTCACATTTCACTATTTTTAAAAACTCTAAATAAAAACAATGGCCAACCAAAAACTCAAAAACAACTACAAAGTATACATCGTTGAAGACAATGTACTTTATGCGCGTGTATTAAAGAAACAGCTTTTAGATGATCAGTTGCAGGTAAAAGTGTTTCACAACGGAACAGATTTTATTCATGCAATGAACGAAAAGCCCGATGTGGTAACACTCGACTACACCCTTCCCGATATGACAGGGAAAGAGGTATTAGCCAAAATTCAGGAGAAGATACCGGATACGCATGTGATCGTAATCTCAGCACAAGACGATATTTCTACAGCAATTGAGCTGATGAAAAATGGTGCTTACGATTACATTATGAAGGCTCCCGATACAAGGGAAAAGCTGAGCAACATAATTAGAAATATATACAGAACAGATCAACTTCAAACCGAGAACACCAACTTAAAAGAAGCTGTTGCGGAAAAGTACAACTTCAAAAACCTGATAAAAGGGAACAGTCGCGAGATTGAGCATGTTTTTGAATTAATGAACAAGGCAACACAAACCAATATTTCTGTCTCCATTTCAGGAGAAACAGGAACCGGTAAGGAATTAGTAGCAAAAGGAATTCATTATAATTCGAAACGAAGCGCTAAACCATTTGTCGCGGTAAACGTGTCTGCCATTCCTGATGGACTGATTGAAAGCGAATTGTTTGGGCACGAAAAAGGAGCTTTTACAGGTGCCGATTTTCAAAAGATCGGAAAGTTTGAAGCAGCAAACGGCGGAACACTTTTTCTGGATGAAATTGCCGATCTGAACATCAACCTGCAGGCTAAACTTCTGCGTGTTTTGCAAGAGAGAGAATTGGTACGACTGGGAGGACACGATGTTATCCCACTTGACGTAAGAATTATAACTGCCACGCATAAAAATCTGGCTACCTTATCGGGCGACGATCAATTTAGGCAAGACCTCTACTACCGTTTACTGGGTTTACCTATTGAAATTCCTCCCTTGCGCCAACGTGGCAACGACAAAATTTTATTGGCCAAGTTTTTTGTTGATGAGTTTTGCCTGGAAAATGACATGGAACAAAAAACCCTTACGTCGGAAGCGAAACAAATGTTATCTAACTATCATTATCCGGGAAATATTCGCGAGCTGAAAGCAATTATGGAACTGGCTTGTGTAATGTGCAGCCGCGACATGATAAAACCAAGTCATTTAAACATGAACGTTGACGAAAGCGTACAAAACCTACTTTCGCAGGAAAAAACATTGGAGGAATACAACAACGAGATTGTAAAATTCTTTTTGAATAAATACAATCAAAATGTACGCCTGGTAGCATCGAAATTAGGTATCGGGAAATCGACCATCTACCGGATGCTGCAAAAACATATGGATTAACCAAACTTGCAAAAACAAAGGATCCGATCCGTATTATTTTAAATATAAACGGATCGGATCCTTATTTGGGTAACCTTCAGATAGACAAATATCTACTATCCCTCGAAACTATTCACACCAGCCGTTTCCATTTTACGGTCAACTTTTTTAACCAGTCCCTGTAGTACTTTCCCCGGACCAACTTCGGTGAAGGAAGTAGCACCGTCGGCAATCATATTTTCTACGATCTGCGTCCATTTAACAGGAGCAGTTAGCTGCGCAATCAGGTTTTCCTTGATCTCAGCAGGATCAGTTACCGGTTTTGCATCAACATTTTGGTAAACCGGGCAAGTTGGCTGATTAAATGTTGTGGCTTCAATGGCAGCAGCCAGCTCTTCGCGGGCAGGCTCCATAAACGGCGAGTGGAAAGCTCCACCAACAACCAGTTTCAGTGCACGTTTTGCCCCTTTTTCTGTTAACAACTCACAAGCCTTGTCAATCCCGGCTTCAGAACCGGAAATTACCAATTGCCCCGGGCAATTGTAGTTTGCAGGAACAACAACATCATCGATTTCGGCACAAACCGCTTCAACAACTGCATCTTCTAAACCAACAATTGCTGCCATTGTAGATGGCTCAACCTCGCAGGCTTTTTGCATAGCCATTGCACGCTGAGCAACCAGCTTCAACCCGTCTTCAAAGTTCAGTGTTCCGTTGGCAACCAGTGCCGAGAATTCTCCCAGCGAGTGACCGGCAACCATATCAGGAGCAAAATCCTTTAAGGTTTTTGCCAACAATACCGAGTGCAAAAATATAGCTGGTTGGGTTACTTTTGTCTGTTTCAGGTCTTCAACTTCACCTTCAAACATAATAGCAGTAATATTGAAACCTAAAATATCATTTGCTTTTTCGAATAATGCCTTTGCTTCAGCAGAATTTTCATATAAATCCTTTCCCATTCCCGGGAATTGAGCTCCCTGACCGGGAAATACAAATGCTTTCATAATTTTTTGTTTTTAAAAATCCGGCGGCAAAGTTACATTAAATTTATAAGCACAAAATCCTTTCTTGTTCCATTACTCATAATTTGACAAATTCTTTGAAACGTAATCGAACATCGGGTTATTTGAGTCGAGAATTATGAAAAACACAAAAAGATTAACATGTATTTTAGAAAAAGCCCCAACATGCTTGCCACAAGAAATCGTCGAAAATTATAGCGTAACATACCGGCAGCCAATGCAATTACCGGCGACGAAAGCGGAAATAGGTTAAATATAAAAATGGTGAGCAAACCGTATCTCTGAATTTTACGCTCGGCCTTTATGATCCTCTTTTGTCCCATTAATTCAATAATTCTTTTGGGCCGCAGAAGCTGACCAATAATATAATCAATACACTGTGCTGTAATTGCGGTTACCAAAGCCGTTGCAATTAAATCAAATCCGGAGTAATAAGGCAAATAATAGATAAATGCCAACTCAACCGGCATTAATAAAAAGAATAAGTAGCCCGAAAAATGAATGACTCCAAATGAAAAGATGCTTTCGGTTTTATCGGCATAAAGTTCGCGGCCGATGGTAAACGAGAAAAGGCAAATAGCAATAACCGAAGCAAACAAGATAAAATAGAACTTTTTGGGTATTGCTATTTTGCCGTTCATCTACAAACAGGTTTTAAAGTCATTAAATAATCTCCTAGTAAAGTTACGCAAATGATTTAATGCATCTAATTTTATCGACCATCGAACCTGTAACATCGTTAACCGGACGAAATACTGCATTCTGTTTCGGAGGAGATACCCGATCCGAACGTCTTTACGTATTACTCCACGGTTACCGATTTCGCCAAATTACGCGGCTGATCAACATTACAACCCTTTAACAACGCAATATGATAGGCCATTAACTGCAAAGGAATAACCGCCAGCAATGGCGCCACAGCGGGATGCGATTTTGGAATTTCAATACTATCGTTTACCAATTCTTTTACCCCCTTGTCTCCTTCAGTTACAATGGCAATAACATTCCCTTTTCGTGCTTTTACTTCCTGAATATTGCTCACTACTTTTTCGTAATAATCATCCTGAGGAGCAACTACAACTACCGGCAAATTATTATCCACCAGCGCAATTGGCCCGTGTTTCATTTCGCCAGCGGCATATCCTTCGGCATGTATGTATGAGATTTCTTTTAGTTTTAAAGCCCCTTCGAGCGCCACAGGAAACAGATATCCGCGCCCGAGGTAAAGCGCATTTACCGCTTTCTGATATTTTTCTGCAATATTTTTGATTTTTTCACCGTCTGCCAGAATGGCACGCCCTTTTTCGGGAACTTCAGCCAGCTCTTTTACCAGCATTTTATAGTCTTCGCCGCTGATGGTTCCTTTGCGTTTGGCTAATTTCAGAGCAATCATCGTTAGCACCGTAACCTGCGCCGTAAAGGCTTTTGTTGAGGCTACGCCAATTTCAACTCCGGCGTGTGTATAAACGCCGGCCTCGGTTTCGCGCGCCAGGCTCGACCCCACCACATTACAAATTCCTATCGCCGTTGCCCCTTTAGATTTTGCCAGCTCCAGAGCCGCCAAAGTATCGGCCGTTTCGCCACTCTGGCTAATTAAAATCACCACATCCTGCGATGACAAGACCGGCTTTCGGTACCGAAACTCCGAAGCATATTCCACTTCAACCGAAACCTGCGCATATTCTTCAAAGAGGTATTCAGCAATCAGGCCGGCATGCCACGATGTTCCACAGCCAATGATAACAATACGGCGGGCAGCTTCCAATTTTGGAAAAACATTGAGCAAACCTCCTAAAACAATTTCTGAATAATTGTTTTGCAAACGTCCCCGAAAAGTCTCTTCAATGGTTTTTGGCTGCTCGTGTATTTCTTTCAGCATAAAATAGTCGTAGTCGCCCTTATCCAATGCTCCAATCTCCATATCAATACTACTGATCTTCAGCGAAACCGGATTATTCCGAACATTACTCAAGGTGAAACCATCCTTTTTTAAGATGGCAATATCTTCGTCATTCAGGTAAACCACCTGGTTCGTGTATTCCGCAATGGGCGAAGCATCGCTGGCAATAAAATATTCGCCATTGCCGAGCCCAACCACAAGCGGACTGCCTTTTCTGGCCACTACAATTTTCTCGCTTTCCTTTTTACAAAGCACTGCAATTCCGTAGGCACCCACTACTTTCGACAAAGCCAGTTGCACAGCTGCTTCCGATGTTATCTCATCATCCTGCAAATAAAAATACTCGATCAGATTGGCGAGCACTTCGGTATCGGTATCACTTTCAAAACGATAATTATGTGTTTCCAGGTCTCTTTTCAGTTGCGCATAGTTTTCAATTATACCATTGTGAACGAGTGAAAAATGCCCATGCATGGAAACATGCGGATGCGCATTTTTATCGCTGGGTTCGCCGTGTGTTGCCCAGCGTGTATGTCCTATTCCAACAGTACCGTCATCAGTTTTACCAACTACAAAATCTTCAAGATCTGAAACCTTTCCTTTCTTCTTATAGTTCTCCAACGAGCCATTTAACAGCGCTACTCCAGCCGAATCATATCCTCGGTATTCCAATCGTTTTAATCCTCCGATCAAAATCGGGAATGCTTTCTTATCGCCAATGTATCCTACAATTCCACACATATTCTTTTCTTTGGGTTTTAACTATTATTTTCAACTGTTTGCTTACTTTCTCGTACCTGAATCATCTGCTCAATGACCCGACTACCGAGTCGTTCCTTTTTCTGCATGTGCCCTTTTATCTCCTTCACCGTTTCATCATCTTCAAACTCGCCGCGCACTTCGGTAAAATCAAGTTCACGTGCCCCGTTCTGCCCGTCAACACCAAAACCGGTCATTTTACTCATCGAAAATTCTTTCCGGGCATCTTCATACAAAAAGCGATCAATACCCAGCACACTTTCTTTCCACTTCTTCACAATGTTAATTACATCTGAGGCTTCAAATTCGGAAATACTTTTTCCATAGAAACTTTCCAGCACGGCTACGGCCCAGGTCCACTCATAATTATAGTAATTTTTATGCATCATTGCCAGAGCCGAATTCACTTCTTCAAGCGACTGCACCACACCATTTTCTACCGAATAAAGCAACTGGTCGAGCGCCTGGAACGGACAAATCATTCCGGCTAAATCCACCCAATAACCCTTTCCAAACTTTGTATCAGGCTGCAGTGCTTCGCGCATTTCGGTATTTGTTTTATATGTGCCTCCATTTAAACGCGTAATCAATGAGTTCCCCAAAAATTTCCAAATTGCCATTTCATAGAGCTGAACTCCCCTGTCGAGCGCATGTTTTTCAATTTTCATCCGGTCGTAAGTATAAACCTCGGTTTTGTCTTCTGAAGACTTTCGGATTTCAATTAACTTTTCCCGCCCCTTAATCATTTTGTCAATGGTGTAAGGACTCAGTAAGTTAAAATTGATCAGATCGAGTAGGTTCGAATCTTTTCGTTTATCGCGTTTAGGCCACTTTTGTGTATCTCTAATTGTTCCGATACTTTTCAGGTTGATGCCGGGAACCAAAATACTTTCATCTTTACTCTCAATTAGGTACGAGAATGGGAAATCAGTAGTATCGCAATGTTTGTAGTGGCGCCCCATTACCAACGAGAATGCCCCAATTCGCGATGGCCAAAGCAAATAAGAATCGCTGGTGGTTTTTGCACCACGTTCCATAATTCCCTGGTGAATAGGCCCCAACTTATAAAGGTGATTACTTTGGTTCGATCCGCTTCCGGCATTTAAAAACGAAAACATACCGGCAATAAGCAAGGTTGATTTATGATGTGTAACCGTGTAAGGCCCTGCAAATATTGAACATGCCTCGCCATGAAATCCCTGGCAGTTGGCAAAAAACAAAGAGTTTTCAGCTGAATAATGCTTATCCAAAGTACAGCCCTGACCAATAAAACATTTCGAAACCAATGTAGCATCAGCGATTTTTGATCCCGAACTAACAATGAAGTCCTCCATTATCACGCCTTCTCCAATCATAACCGGTGCTTCGAAATTGCTGTTAACACTACCGTTATGCAACTTTTTTGCCCCATCAACAGTGGTAGCAGGTCCGGTTTTTACGTTTAATATTGTATTGCAATTCAGAATTTTGGAATCGGCTCCGATTACTCCCATTTCGCTGCTTACATATTTAGTATAATCGGCAACCATATTTTTTAGCGAGCGCACCACTTCGGGCCGGTGTCGGTATAACGACATCATGTAAGCAACGTGTGCCGAGAGAAAGTCATAGATCGGGATATCGCGTCCTCCACCTTCGTTTATTGCTTCAACAACCACTCCGTTACCAAATGATGTTGCGCCATCAACGGCAAGGGTTGTAATGTTATGAATGACAACATTCTCTTCAATCCGGTAATTGGCAATGTAGCTTCGCACATTATGAATCAAGGCATTTTTCCCAACCTCGCAGTTATGCAACCATGCATTGTAGATACCTGTTTTAAAGGTGATCCCCCCGACCAGTTTAACCGATCCGGAAAAACTTTTTAAGCGAATACGGCCTGAAAACTTGCAGTTCTCAATACAATCGGGAATAAAATCGTGTGATACTTTTATTAAACTCCAATCGGAAGAAGAACATCCCTGATGAACCAGTTGTCCTATTTCCTCATCATATAAACTTCGGTAATTGTTTGCTGTGTTTTGTGTCATAAGTGGACCATTTTGAAATCCAAAGTTATTGGAAATAAAATAGATCGCTAGCACACAAAACCTAACAACAACACACACTTACCCAACAACAACATAACACAGCATTCTCAATGTGCTCACTATGTACATGTTGCAAACCACGAAAGCACTACAACAACACACAAGCAGCAAACAAATAACCTAATACTACAATTGCTCAAGATATTTTACCAGACGGATTTGGGTTTTAATGCCCAGTTTTTTACGTAATCGTACGCGCGAGATTTCCACACTTTTGGAAGTAATATTCAGCAGACCAGCAATTTCTTTACTCGACAGACCCAATCGAATGTAAGAACACAACTTTTTATCGTTCACCGAAACCACGGCATGTCGTTTTTGTAAACGATCGAGAAAACCCGGATGAATTTTTTCCACCTGATTTTCTACCATCGACCAATCGACCGGCTGAACAGCATTGGCCTGCAACATATCTTTGAGTTGCTGAAGAATTAAAGCAGGCTTTTTAGTTTGGCTAAACTCATTCGACTGAATTAGATGCACGGCTTTCGTCAACAACTCATTTTTCTGAGATAGCTGCAATAAAAACGAAACCAGCTCACGGTCTTTTAACTCCAGTTCAGTTTGCAGTCGCTGTTTATTTCTGCTGTCAAATTCTTTCGACCGCTCCAGCTCCGAGATATGGCCCATCGCATCTTTTAAACGACTAATATCAATTACCGACGCCCGAATGCCAAGATACTTTCCAATTTTATCGTACACGCCGCGCACATTCATCATAAACCAACGAAGTTGTTTGGTACGGGTAAGTACACGAAATTCAAGCGTTTGATTAACCAGTGTTTGATTTAAAGCCCCTGTTAAAAAGTTGCTGTACTTCTCTTTGTCGGCATCATAAACCAACAACGCTGCAATTCCGGGCGAAGCAATAATTTGATTTGCGGTATATCCAGTAAGATCGTAACACGAAGGCGAGCAGTATTTTATATTACCATTGGGTTTAAACCAAAGTTCCCAGGCAAAGGCAAACTCCGCAATTAGCTGGTAAAACAGGCGTTTCTCTCGCTCTTGTTCTTCCTGAAATTTG
Source organism: Draconibacterium halophilum (assembly GCF_010448835.1). Classification (NCBI taxonomy): domain Bacteria; kingdom Pseudomonadati; phylum Bacteroidota; class Bacteroidia; order Marinilabiliales; family Prolixibacteraceae; genus Draconibacterium; species Draconibacterium halophilum. The sequence continues at coordinate 1,799,361 of NZ_CP048409.1, read as the reverse complement.
GAATTTTCCAGATCCAGCTTTAACCGCGAAAGCTCTTGTTCCAGTTCTTCAATGCGTTTTGTGTGGTCTCTTTTCTCGCCGGTCATACAATAAAAATAAGAAAAATACCGAGGTAAGCGTTTATTCTCAATATTCCTTTTTATCCTCCTTCTCGTTCCACGCCTCAAAAACCACACGAGCTTCATCCCGCATCAGGTTTTCAAACTTTATCTGCCTTTTCTCCAATTCTATTTCTAATTCGTCGTAAATAAACTGATCGTCAAATTGCGCTCCTGCCGCATCTTCTTTCGTTGCTCCATAAACGACCCTATCAGGCCGGGCCCAATAAATGGCGCCCAAACACATCGGGCACGGTTCGCAAGAGGTGTAGATCGTACATCCTTCCAACTGAAAAGTATTTAAAACCTTACACGCTTCCCGTATCGCAACTACTTCGGCATGTGCAGTGGGGTCGTTTGATGAAGTTACCTGATTGTATCCTTTTCCGATAATTTTATTGTCCTTTACCACCACGGCACCAAACGGGCCACCATGATTACCATCCATCCCCTGTTGTGCAAGCGTAATTGCCGCCCGCATAAATTTCTCGTTCTGCTCTTCCATTGTTTCTGAATGTTATACCGAACTTGTAAAATTAAGACAGTTATTGTTAAAATGAAATATTTACGACACGTGATTCTCCGGGAGAATTAAAAACGAATGAAGTTCAGCCTAAAATAAATTAACAGAACAACCTTTTGAAAAAAATCACTTACATGGAATCAAACAGGAAAAATTAGATTATTTCTGACGTTTTTGCCACTCAACACTTTTTGCTGAAGGCCGGATAATTAAGCGAAGCGACTGGTCGTAAGTCATGTAGTTCCATAACCAGTTAATAAAAATTACCAGGCGGTTTTTTACGCCCACAATCGACATTAAATGCACAAACATCCAAACCAACCAGGCCGGAAAACCGGAAAATCGTAAACGAGGCAAATCAACCACTGCCCTGTTTCGTCCAACAGTTGCCATTGAGCCTTTATCACGATATCTAAATGAGACCAGACTCTTACCCTTCTGCATCTTTTTAAAATTTTCAGACAGACAACTTGCCTGCTGCAAAGCTACCTGTGCAACCTGAGGATGCCCTTGCGGATAATCAGTTGTTTCCATGTAGGCAATATCACCGATGGCAAAAATATTTTCGTATCCGTCAACCTGGTTATAGGTATCCACTTTTATACGATTTCCACGAACCACATTTTCTTTTTTAATTCCGGAGGGCATTTGTCCTTTTACGCCTGCGGCCCAAATAAGCGACCGGGTTTCAAGATCCTCCTGACCTACCAGCTCCACCGTGTTTCCATCGTATTTTTCAACTTTATGATTCAGTTTTACTTCAACACCCAAATTGGCAAGGTAATTAAGCGCCTTTTTGCCTGCTTCCTCTGTCATTCCGGCTAATAGGTGTGGATTAGCTTCCACCAAAGTTATATTCATCAGGTTAAAATCAAGCCCGGGGTAATCTTTAGGCAAAACAAACTTTTTCATTTCAGCCAGCGCACCACAAACCTCCACGCCAGTCGGGCCACCGCCAACCACCACAATATTTAGCAGACGCCTAACTTCTTCCTCATCACGAATGGTGACTGCTTTTTCGAAATTTTCAAGCAAAGTATTCCGTAAAAACAAAGCTTCAGAAACCGATTTCATTGGGATACTGTTGGTTTCAAAACTTTCCATACCAAAAAAATTGGTGGTAGCTCCGGTTGCAATTATCAGGTAATCGTACCAAACTGTGCCCAATGTTGTGTCAATCAACTTCTTTTCAGACATGATTCTTCTAACCTCGGCAATCCTGATAAATACATTTTCAGATTTCTGAAATACTTTTCGCAACGGAAATGAAATGGAACTTGGCTCCAGCCCCGATGTTGCCACCTGGTAAAAAAGAGGCTGAAACTGGTGATAATTATTTCGGTCAATCAGTACGACCTGAAAATTGTGTTTATAAAGGTTTCGGGCTAAGCGCAAACCGGCAAAACCTGCACCTATAATTACTACTCTCTTTTGAGCTGTTTCCGGTATATTTACTGGCATTTATATAACTTTTACCTCTGCAACAATTGCTCATTCTGAAAAGTTTTAATGAAAAGTGCAATACAACAATTTGTTTACATTTAACGAAGAACAAACCATTTTCGGGATCTAAATTGTAAATTTCCGCCCCAACTACTCTGTTTTTAGATCATTGATCAATGATTTCTTTTGCAGTGAGAACCAACTCAATCCGGTAATCCAAACTACACCATTTACAAGAATCAGCGTTACAACAATTGCTACTGTTGAAAAAGAAGCATCGGTATTTGTCGACAGAAATGCCGGCAAGGTGGCCACCACTGCCGTAATAAATCCAATTAAAACACCCGATAAAAGCAGCAAGGAGTATTCGTTTATCAGTAGTTTAAAGACCGATTTTTTTGTGAATCCAATGGCTTGCATCAGGGCGATTTCGCGCCGGCGCTCCAAAATGGTCCGGGCCAGAATCACTGCCAGACCAACCGTTCCCAAAATCAAACCCAGTGCTCCCAGCGCCAAAAATATCGATAAATAAGTATTAGTGACCGAATAAAACTCAACAAGTCGTTTAGCCGCACTTTCCATTTCCCAGCCATAATCGCGAAAAACCAATTGTAACTCTTCGCCAATAGCGGTTTCATTTTCGGCAGCTCCTCCCACCAAAAAGATATTAGATCCTGAACTGCTTGGATAATTTTTCAGAAAATGATTATTTGCAATAATTATGTAGCCTTGAAATACAGATGGTTTTGTTCCGGCAATCAATTTCAACTTTAATGTATCGCCCAATTCGTTCTGGTACAATAAAACATCACCCATTTTCATGCCAAGCCCCACTGAATAACGGTTTGATCGGCAATGGCAGGAATGGTTCCGTCATCAAAATCAGTTTCCAGACTTTGCCACGGATCAATTTCCAGCCCTTTCATTTGTGCAGCAAAATCAAATCGCCCGGCCAGATTTTCGGTATCAACCCCCAAAATTGCAGGCTGTGCAATGCGATTCAGATTCAGACAACTGGCATCGTCGCCATCCACTTTCCGAAACTGTACCACATTAAAATCTTCGTACATTCCTTCTTCTGCCTTTTTATTCTCGTTATTAATATCGAAAAGAACGGGCATCGTTGTTTCTGCAAAATACAGAAAGCCTCCTGTGCCACTCGTCTTTTTGTTTGCCCCGGCAATGAGATCCATTTTATACGAACCGGTTGAAATAACGATAAACGTGCCCAATGCAAAAAGCGTAACAATGGTAATCGACCGGCTGATATTTCGGGTAAGATTAATGGCTGGCAGCTGTTTGAATTGAAATTCGCGGGCCTTTTTAGTTTCCCGCTTCATCAGCAACTTTCTGAACAGCAACAGCAAACCAACCAGCATTAATCCGCCAGACATGAAAAACATCGAAGCATCGGCTTGCTCTGCCATCAATTGAATTATAAATACTACGACCGACAATACCAACGTCCCCCACAACACTCCGCTCAGGATGCTTGTTTTTAGATGCTTTTCTTTTACTGCAACCTGTTTTTGCAGATCAACAGCTTTTTGTTTTTGAAAGCGCCGTAATGAAACGGCAATGGCAACCAGCGAAACGACCAAACTAATAAGCAATCCAATAACCAGAGTAGTGGGCATCAATTGAATTTCGAGTACATTGGTACGGACAATATCAAACCATAACGAATTTAGAATACGAAAAATCAGCTGGGTATAAAACCAGGAAATCACAAGCCCGACAATTGCGCCAAACAGAGAAACCACAAAACCTTCGGACAGGTAAAAACGGCGAATATGTTTTTGCTGAAAACCAAGAGCGACCAGCAGTCCAATTTGCGTGGAGCGACTTTCAAGATTTAAACGAAAAAGCAAAGCCGTTAGAATAATTGAAGCCACCAGAATAAAAAAGCTCAGGCCAATAAATAATCCGCTAAAATCAGTTCCGTTTTGAGCCGCATGAACTCCTTGTTGGCGAATTGGTTCTACCACCATTCCCAAATCGGCAGGCAAAATAGCTGCGGCAAATTCTTTTTTGTATTCCTCCTCATTAAATGAAGCAACAGGAAAACGCACAGCTGTAAAATCACCAAAACGGTTCGACCACAAACGCAGCGCACTTTCTGTTGAAATAAAAGCTTTTGGCGTGCCTTTGTAATCGTCCCAGTATTTTTCGTCTTTTTCGCGGATGGCATCCAAATCAATGGGAACACCGGCTTCCCACTCGCGGCAATGACCGGCATCTGACAACCCCGGCAAATGTGGCACCCGCGTTGGATCGGCCAATGGCGAGTCCATCGGGATAATATCTTTTAAAATAAAGCTGGCTTCTTCATTCACCAACTGGCGCAAGGGACCAATCTCAAAATACTGCAAACGAATAGTATCTCCTATATTCGCATTAAAATCATCTGCGGCCCAACGGTTCAAAATTATTTCGTTTGGTCTCAGCTTTGGCTCGGTCACCGACGACACAAATGAATAGGGAACCGAAGATTGATTATGGTCGATCGCATTAACAAAGTAGGTCAGGATCATATCTGCACCGGGCAAACTTCCAAGCAGATCCGAAATTTTTGGTTCCATAAAAACCCGCTCGGTAGAAATTTCCACCTCTCGTCCAATATCTAATTTCTTCAACGTTAATCCTGCATCGGCGGGTGTTAAACAGCTATTCACTACTTCAGAAACCACTTCTGTTTTCAGCTCTGTAGAAACCAGAATCTGGTTCGCCTTTCCTTCAAATTCCATTAATCGGTTGAGACGTTCAATCGATATGAAAATATTGTATGGTGCCGTCTGCGAGTTTTTCAAACTAAAGCGCCCCAACTCCTCTTTGCCAACCACCTTTTTTATGGTTGCACGCAGGGCCACACTTGTTTCTTCTGCCGATACAAACGGAGCATTCATCGGAATTAAACTGGCTTTCTTTATCCGAACCAGGATATTATCGCCGGCGCCTTTTTGCAAGCGCTCTGCCAGGTTTTCGCTTATGGCAATTTCGTTATTTTGTAATTCTGTAAAAAACGGAGTGTTTGCGATCTCCTCAAAATCGGTATTAACGCCAACCACCTGAACTTTATTCGCGCGTTCCTGACCGCCATCGGCTACAGCCATTCCCTCCAATAAAAGCACCGAAGTAGCTTTCAGATCAGGATTTGCAGTTTCCATCTCCGTAGCCATTTCCTGACGAAAATAGCGCTCTTTAACCGCAACCAGATGTGTTGTTTCGCCCAACCGATAAAAAGTTGCCTGGGTTAAACTGTGCCTTACCGAATCGCCAATCACCAGTGAGCCGGTTAACACCATCGTACTGATAGCCACACCAATTGCCACCAACAAATTGGCTTTAAAATAGTGAAGAAAAGATTTTATTATGTATTGAAATTTGGTCATACCCCTTTGTCCTTTGGACATTTCCCCTAAAGGGGAAACTATTCGTTTTCCAGTTTTCCGTTTCTTAGTGTGAATTTTGTATCCATTTTTTGGGCTAACTCTGCTGAGTGAGTTACTGTAACCAGCGTTACGCCTTCCTCTTCGCTGAGTTGTATAAGTAGCTCAGAAAGTGCATTGGCATTGGCCTCATCGAGTGCGCCGGTTGGCTCATCGGCAAGAATCAACTCAGGTTTATTGATTAGCGCACGAACCACAGCAGTGCGTTGGCACTCACCTCCCGACATTTCGGATGGTTTCTGATTACGCTGATCTGAAATGCCGACTTTTTTGATCAGATATTCCGCCCAGTCTTTTTGTTCCTTAGTAACTTTTCCTTGCGGTAAAAGCGGTAGTAACACATTCTCCCATAAATTCAGTTGTGGCATTAAATGGTGCAACTGAAAAACAAAGCCAAGATTCTGATTACGAAATGCCGCCAATTGCGTTGAAGTGTATCCGGTAATATTGGTTCCGTTAAACAAAACTTCTCCGGAATCGGGCGTATCCAATGCGCCAACCAAATTCAGCAAGGTTGTTTTTCCTGAACCACTTGGCCCGATTATCGCCACTTTTTGCCCTTTCTCCAGTTCAAGATTCAACTCCTTTAATACGGGTCGAAAACTGTGAGTTCCTGCTTCTCCGTATCCTTTTGATATGTTTTTTAGTTGTAGTAGCATTTTATCTTAGGTTTTCTCCGTGTCTTCACTGCGTCCTCTGTGGTTTAATTTTCTTTAACCACTGAGAACACCGAGATTTCGCAGAGACTATTTCTTTAAATCTTCATACAACTCAACAATCTCGGCTGCATGATTATGGATATTAAAATTTGCTTTGGTTCCTTCGTAACCGGCCTGACTCAGCTGTTCTAATTTTTCAGGATCATTTAATAATCCAGCCCAGCTTTCACTGAGTTTTTCCGGCGTATTTGGCGAATAAATCATTCCTCCACCTGAAACATCTACTATCTCAGGGAAGGCGCCCAAAGCTGGTTGCACCACCGGAACACCAGATGCCATAGCTTCCAACAAATACATTCCGAATGCCTCGCCGATTCGAACAGGGACAGAGACCATCGCAACTTTCTTAAAAAAATCGTGACGGGCTGCACCTTCAAATGCTTCTACCACTTCAAATTGATGTAGTAAACCAGCCTCTTTAAGTTTATGTTTTTGCTCTTTAAAAAACTTTTTATCATCGCCGGTCAAACCTCCGGTTGCAATCAATTTTACCTCTTCAAAACCTTCTTGCTTTTTCAACTCAATAAAGGCATCTACCACAATATCGAAACCATCTTTATGGCACATTCTTGAAATATATCCAACATTTTTCGGTTTCTCTTTCACCGGAATATAAGGGTAATCCTCTACATCAACTCCCAGGTAAAATGTGTGCACCTTGTTATCTTCCAAACGCATGCGCTTTTTCATTTCATCGGCAAAATAATTGCTTACGGCAACCAGTGCATCCACATCCGCTGCACGCTCGTGCATTAAATCCCAGATTGGCTGCTGAAACTGTGGTTGCATGGCATACACCCAAACATCCTCGTCCTGAAGTGAGCAAACCACCGGAACACCAACTTTTTCTTTTAGTCGTTTTGCCAACCCCAGTAACAAAGCATTCGAAATATGAATGACATCGGGTTTGCAATGTTCAGCAATCCAATCGGCCATTTTATCCAGCTCCTCTTTTTGTTCGCCATGCTCGCCCAATAACATTGAAATGGTCATGTCTTCCAAGCCTTTAGCACGGGTTGATCCGGCCATGGAAGCTGCCATTTTCATCATCGGTTTGGAATTCAAGAATTTATCGAACCAAGCAGGTGCTTTTCTGAAAATCGGGTAAACCTGCTTGAGATAAGTGCTGATGGCTCCATAAAAGATCGGGATATCGGAGATGTCGTGTTCATCGGAAAAAAGTGGCAGATACATGGGGACCTTTACCACCTGATGATCCAGTTTTCGTAACGCATCAACGTATTTACTGTCGCGCAGACAATTACCGCAGTAAAAGCTACCACCTGATCCGGGTATGATTTGAATTATATTCATTTAAAGCTCCCTCTGACTCCCCAAAGGGGGAGAATTGTACAATATTAATTTTATAAGTTTTGTGCCCTATCCGGTTCCTCCCCCACGGGGAGGTTAGGAGGGACTTCTACTCGCCAAAACAATAAATATTTCCATCGTATGCTCCCACAAAAAGCTGACCGTTGGCCACTGCAGGATTACTAATGATTTGGCTTCCCAGTTCATATGTCCAAACAGGCTTTCCGTCTGAAAGGTTCACAATAGCCAGATCGCCGCGCATATTGGCCACAACTACCTTATTTTTAACAATTACCGGAGAGGCCTCCACCTGCCGCCCGGTGTTGTATTCCCAAAGTTTATCTCCTGTATTTTTATCGAAACAGTACAAAAATTTGTTATGGTTAGCCGTTAAAACTTTATCGCCAATTAAAGCAGGCGAAGCAATAAACTGCAAATTGGTTTTTTCGTCCGACCACACCCAAGTTGTTTTGTCATTCTCGATATCTACCTGAAAAAAGCGGCCATCGTAATCGCCAACATAAACTTTATCGTTTTCAATGGCAACCGATCCGGCCACATAAGTTGCCACATCAATTTTTTCTACCAGCTTGCCAGTTATAACATCAACCACGTGAAGATATCCGTCGCAGCCCCCAAATATGGCTTTTCCATTGGCACAGGCTGCTGCTCCATTGATAAAATTATCCGACTCGTATTTCCATTTCAACTCACCGCTTTTGGCATCCACACAATGGAGGTAGTAATCGTAACTGCCCATAAAAATATAGGTCGTACCGTTTTCTGTCCACCAGTTTGCTGAGCCTATAATTTGGTTTTCGCACTCGTAATCCCAAAGTTTTTCACCATTGTCGAGATTGAGAGCGAATAAAAATCCATCAAGATTTCCTATATAAACCGTGTTATCCAAAATTAAAGCAGGAGCCTCAATTGAGTTTTCAGTATTAAATTTCCACAATAATTCCCCAGAAGTATCCAGACAGTACACAAAACCATCGGTGGAACCGATTACCACTTTATTGTTGGCAACCACCGGCGCTGACTTAATATTATCTCCGGTTTCGAAAGTCCATAATAGCTTTGGAGAATCAGGCAATGTTGTTTTTGAAACTCCTGTCAGATGCTGATCGCCGCGAAAAATTGGCCACGAATCAGAAGGCTGAGCAGACAAAATAGACACCCAAAATATTGCAATTATAATTGATAGTAGTCTTCTCATATTATTTCTCTTCAATCTTTTTATCAACAGATTTCTCCTTCTCCGTCGTCGAAATGACATCTTTTAACGAGATTGCTCCTGTTGGACAACCTTCAGCAACTTTTCGTGCCGTTTCGGTTAATCCTTTTTTCAGGTCTTCGTTAAACGGAACACCAATTTCCACATCAAAACCCCGGCCAATAAATGAAAAACCAAACTTCTCCTGATATTTTCCGGTTAGGCGAACGCAAATTCCGCACTTGATACATTTTTGCGGCTCGTACACCACCAAATCGTGGTTGATCTCTTTTGTAATCTTTCGGCGCTCGCTGGTTTTAAACCGCTTCTGATCCACCTGATATTGATCGGAGTATTCGCGCAGCTTACAATCATCAATGGCACGGCAATCGCAATGCAAGCACCTTTTTGCTTCTGCAATGGCTTCTTCGCGGGTAAAACCAGCGTTCTTTCCCTGTTCCGGTATTCTACGCTTACCTTCTACCGACTCTTTCAGGTATTCAGTAAACTCCTCTTTTACCATCTTTCCAAAACGCGAATTGAATAAACGCGGCTCTCCTTTTATCTCTTGTCCGGCCAGAAATTGCATGACCGAAAAAGCCACTTCTTTCCCCTGACCAACCGAGCGAATTGCCAGTCGCGATGAGCGCAAAACATTACCGATGGCAAAAACTTTCTCATCAGAAGTTTGATAGGTATTTCTGTCGGCTACAATTCCCTTTGGTCCGGCTTTCAATTCATATTTTTCTGAATCATCAGTAACTGTGCCGCATGCGAGAACTACCGCATCAAAATCCTTTTTTAGCTGATTAAATTGGGCTACTCCGATCGACTCACCTCCACGAAATTCAGCACCGGTTTTTAAGATCGCTTCAATTTCACCATCCAAAACATCCATCGGCAGAACCTCTTCACTTAACTCCGTGCGAAGTAAACCGCCGGCTTTTTCATTTTTATCAAAAAGAGTTACATCAATTCCTTTCAATTGCATGTAATATGCAGCCGCTAATCCTGCCGGACCGGCACCAATTACAGCAACTTTCTTACCGGTCTTATCAACTTCAGGAACCGTTGGTTCAACGCCATCGTCTCCCACAATTCGTTTTAACAGACAAATTGAAACAGGCTCATCAACCGTTTTCCGATGGCAGGCACCTTCGCAGGGAGCCGGACAAATACGACCCAAAACAGCAGGCAGGGCAATATCTCTTTTTACGACTGCCAATGCCTCATCAAACTTTCCGACAGCAATCAGTCGGTTCATGCGCGGAATATCCATGTGTGCCGGACAAGCGATCTGGCACGGACCTTCACAATCGCCAACATGTTCGCTTAAAAGCAATTCCAATGCTGTTTTTCGCGAATCGGCAATTTCCTGATCATCGGTACTAATTTCCATTCCGTCAACCGATTTTACCGAACAGCTTGGAAAAAGCCGACCGTTCTTTTTATCTTTAACCATACAAAGCATGCAGGAAGTAAAGTGCTCCAGCTCGTCGTGCCAACACATATTGGGAATTTCGAATCCCATTTGCTGCGCGGCTTTCATCACCGAAGTTCCTTCTTCTACTTCAACTACTTTGTTATTTATTTTTATTTTTATCATCTATATCTCTCGCATTGGCGTTAAGACGCCAGGGTTTATTATTTCACATCGATTGCATCAACCGGACAAACGGCCCGGCAGGCATCACATTTTATACACAGTTCAGTATCAATGCTATGTTTCTCGTGCGGTGTGAACGGAATGGCATCAACCGGACATTTTTGCACACACTTGGTACAACCAATACACTCGTCGTTTACCGAATAAGTGATCAGCTTAGCACATTTGCCGGTCGGGCATGTTCCGTTAATGTGTGCTTCATATTCATCTCTGAAATGCCTCAAGGTACTTAACACTGGGTTTGGAGCCGTTTTCCCCAGTCCGCAAAGACTTCCTTTTTTTGTCCAGCCGGCCAGGTGTTCCAACTCTTCAATGTCGCCTTTTTTACCTTTTCCGCTAACAATACCATCCAGAATGTCAAGCATTCGTTTTGTTCCAACACGGCAGAACGTACATTTCCCGCACGATTCTTCCTGAGTGAACGATAGGAAATAACGGGCAATATCAACCATACAATCGGTGTCGTCGAGCACTACAAGTCCTCCCGATCCCATCATGGCACCCATTTCTCCCAACGATTCAAAATCAATTGGCGTATCAGAATGTGCGGCCGGAATACAACCACCCGACGGGCCACCAATCTGCACCGCTTTAAAGGTTCTACTGTTGGCAATTCCGCCACCAATTTCTTCAATCACCTGTTTTATGGTAATTCCCATTGGTACTTCAATCAGTCCGCCACGGGCAATTTTACCGGCCAGAGAAAAAACCTTTGTTCCGGTGCTTCTCCCTGATCCGATTTTTGAAAATCCTTCAGCTCCTTCACGAAGAATATAGGAAATCTGCGCCAGGGTTTCAGTGTTGTTAACCAGGGTTGGTTTTCCCCACAAACCGCTTTCTGCCGGAAATGGCGGGCGCATTCTCGGGAAACCACGATTTCCTTCGATAGAAGCAATAAGTGCACTTTCTTCGCCACAAACAAAAGCACCGGCACCTTCGTAAATCTGAAGATCAAGGTCGAAACCACTGCCCAAAATATTTTTACCCAAATAATTTTTAGCCTCACAGATTTTCAAGGCTTCGCGAATACGTTTTACCGCCAGCGGATACTCGGCACGGATATAAAAATACCCCTGATGAATATCCGTTGCATAAGCTGCAATGATCATTCCTTCGATTACCCTGTATGGATACGATTCAAGCAACATACGATCCATAAAAGCTCCCGGATCACCTTCATCGCCGTTACAGATGATATATTTTATATCGTTTTCGTGCTTTTTTACCAGTTCCCATTTTATACCTGTTGGGAATCCGGCACCACCACGACCTCGAACACCACTATCTTTCACTTCCCGAATCACCTCATCGGGTGCCATTTTGTTCAACACCTTTTCGAGGGCAGAAAAACCTCCGCGTTTCAGGTATTCATTAATATCAAGTGGATTAATAATTCCACGGTATTCGGTAGCAATGGGAATCTGTTTTCCTAAAAATGAAGCCACCGGTTTTTCGCGCATACTTATTTCGTAGCGCTCAATTCCATCCCAGTTACGGTCGGTCTGGATGTCCTCAACCGTGTGCAACAATTTATTTTTTAAGCGGGTAAATAAGCCCGGTGCCTGAAAATGGCTTTCTACAATATTTTTTACGTCTTCGGGTTTAACTTTGGCGTAAAGTGTAGCTTCTCCTTCGTTTGGCACCACCTCTACCAGAGGCACCTGGTGGCACATTCCCACACAACCCACATGTTTCATGCTAACGCGCAAACCACTGTCGTTTACCACATGTTCAACTTCCTCCTCAATTTCCTTACTTCCACTGGCTACACAACACGATCCAAGCCCGATTCGTATCTCACCCTGAATTTCAGAGCCATCAGCTTTTCGTGCTTTTTTCGCGCTTTTTGTTCCTTTCAGACTTTCAAAATCGGCAATTACCTGGCCAACCTGATCGGAAGCCACATGACCATAAGTAGTTTCATCAATTTGAACAACAGGTGCCAGGGTACAGCAACCTAAACAAGCCACTTGCTCCAAAGTGTATTCTCCTGACTCCTCGGTTTCCTGCCCTTCTTCCAATTTTAATTCGCGACGAAAAGCATCGTAAACCTGTCCCGCACCTTTAACATGGCACGCTGTTCCTACACACACTTTTATCATGTGCTCGCCAACCGGCTGCAAACGAAACTGCGAGTAAAAACTGGCCACGCCTACAATCTCGGCCAGGCTAATCTCTGTTTTCTCCGCCACCAACCTCAATAAGTCCTCAGGCAAATAATTGTACTCCTTTTGGATAGCTTGTAGAATAGGAATCAGGCTCTTTTTGGTACTGCCTTTTTCCTGTATCAGCTGGTCGATATTTTTATTTTCTTCTGTCATTTATGCTATTTCCCTTCTTCCATTTTGAAATCACAACGACTGAGTAATCTTGCACTTCTAACTTCTTTGTGACAAATTCCTCTCTTCTCTTGGAATGACATTTTTAATTTACTTTCCAATGCAAAACACATGTTTCTCTCCTCTGATGTAGATTCGTCCATCGGCGAAAGCCGGCGTAGGACCTGACATTTCTCCCAATTCGTTTTCGCCTACCTTTTTCAATTCCCTTGAAAACTCGTATATACGCATCACACCATCGTTGTCCATAAGATACACTTTTCCATCTACAAAAACGGGTGACGAGTACACTGGCGAGCCGAAATCATCTTCCCAAAGCAGCTCCCCGTCTTTCAGGTCGTAACACACAAAAACACCGTAGCTTGTTGCAATAAATACTAATCCGTCGTGCGCTAAAATACTGGATGCTTCGGGCAGGTAGAAATCGTCTTCCCATAGTGTTTCCTGCGTACGGATATCAATAGCTACCATTCGTGCATACTCGTTGGCTGCCACTACAATTCCGTCGGCATAACCAACCGATGGGCCAACTTCACCCATCATACATTCAACCGACCAAAGTTCTTCTCCGGTTTCCACATCATATCCGGCAACAATCGGGTCGGCAGTTAACAACAACTGGTATTTGCCATCAACCTCGGCCAATACCGGACTTGCCCATGAAATTTTTGAATTACGTTGTGTTTCCCAAACCGTTTCTCCTGTTTGGTTGCTTAGTGCCATAACTTTTCCACCCCGGTTGGTATCGTACTGAATCAGAAGTTTTCCGTCCCAGGTTATCAGCGACGATGAATGTCCGTAATGATTATCAGGCACACCTAAGTTTTTTGCCCACAAACGTTTCCCATTCATATCAAAAGCAATTACATCACCTGTTCCGAAAATGGCAAAAACAGCATTTCCGTCGGTGGTTAATGTTGGTGCCGCAAGCCCGGTATCATCTGTTACACGCGGTGGTGATGCCGGCGATCCTGAGATATTATCAGCAATCCCGGTCCACAGTAATTTACCATCGTTGCGGTTGTAGCAATACACTTCGCGACTGGCGTTATTCCCGCCTGCAACAAACATTTTATCTCCCCAGATTATTGGTGAATTGAATCCATGTTTCGGCACTTCCGCTTTCCAAACTATATTTACTCCGGTAGCACCGTCCCATTCTGTTGGAATGTTATCGTGCCTAATTATTCCCTGTGCCAGAGGACCACGGAACGAGTTATGATTATTCTGCAGTTCGGCAAGCGAAGGTCCTGATGTTGTAGCTGTAGCTTTTGGTTGTGTAACCGGTGTTTCCGAAACAGCTTCCTCGGCAATAATTTCTTCCGGTTGAGTCTCCGTTGAAGTATTTTTGGCAACATTTTCCGAAGCAGTATTCTCACCAGCAGGTGCTTCTTCTGAAACTTGGTTTGCTGAAGTTTGTGCCGGAGCTACATTAATAACCTCCACAGCATCTTCATCCGCCGGCGATTCGTTTTCGGCCACCAACGCTGCTGCATCGTACGATTTTAGCTGGTTTACCGAAAGAAAGGAAGCCAGGAGCGCCAAAACCATTACTGCTGCTCCTACTATTATAATTCCTTTTTGTGCAATTATCCGGCTGGCTATTTCGTTTTCCAGCACTTTCTCCGGCTCTTCAATTTTACTTTTTGCACCATAATAAATCCGCAGCGCAAATGCCAAAACTATAGCACCGAACAGCAACATATAAGCGCCTGTTTCAACTTGCCACTGGCTGTTAAAATAGGCCTTTCGGGCCAGCAAATCGAAATTGCGAATCTCCTCTTTTAGCTCCTCGTTGTTGGCATCGTCTTTAAGACGCTCAACCAACGCTTCCAATGCCTTACTTTCAATAGGATCGGTTTTTGTCATCTGCCAAAAATTTAATAATAGCAGCAGTGCAACAGCCGAGCAGAAAATACCTGCAATTATGGCAATGTTCTGCGAGAGTTTAAGTTTATCCTGGTTGTTCATTCTATTTTGGTTCTTCTTTTATATTCAATCTTATTTTTCCACCGGGCAATAGTCTACACACCTTGCACAACTAAAGCAATTTCCTTTATGCGGTTCATAATCCTGTCGTTTTCGAAACACAACCGTATTCAATAAGGTTATACCAATTACCAATCCCATAAATCCGCCGGCAATCATACTTCCGATATAAAATTTCTCACGAATTACAGTGGCTTCGTTTACCAGCTCATCCATCGATTTTCCTGAAGCAAGAAATGTTTGCACGTCAATATTATCGGGATCGTTTTTCAATTCAGGATGCTCTATCAGCAATTCTGCCAGGTAAACATCCTGATTTGCTTTTGATAAGAAAGTATGCGATTTTGCCCCAACAAACACACCTAACGCTATCCACAATGGAATGACCAAGGCGTAGGTTAAAAATCGTTTTGCTCCCAGCCCGGATTTCACTACTTCTTTTTCGTTGGTTGGAAAATCAATAGCATCAAAAGGACACGAATGCGTGCACAATTTACACTGAATACATTCTGACGGCGTAATGGTTATATGATGTTTTGAGAAACGCGACATCCAACTTAATGGCACACTGTATGGGCACAAAAAACGGCAATACGGACGGGCAACAAACATCCCCATAAGCAAAATAGCAATGCCTAAAACGATCATCAGAAATGTGGCATCCATACGGAAAATCCCAATAAAAGGATCGTACCTACAGATTATAAAATCAGTTCCGGTTGCGGCATAAAGTACTGCCAGCGACAGGTATAAATACGGAATTAATCCCAATGTTTTATTCAACCATTTCGGCAAGCTTATCGGTTTTACAACCACTAAATCCTGGATTGCCCCTAAAGGACAGGCACCAGCGCAGAACGTTCGCCCAAAAAAGAGCGTAAACAAAAGTGGCAGTATAAAAAACAATAAGGCCGTAAGAGAAATGGCATAAGCCGAATCGAAAAAGGTGAGCGTAACATTTTGTATGGCACCGATACTGCAAATACAACCGAGACGGTAAAATCCAAAATAACCTAATGTGAAAACCGAGAGCCATAAAACTCCTTGTCGCGAACGGCTCTTCAAAGCAAAATATGTTGCTGCCGACAATACCACCAACAGCATAAATACATCGAAATATTCCATTGCCAGGGCACGCGGCTCGGGCGTTACCGGCGATGGTTGTTCGTAGCCTGTATCAAACTCGGGTTTGGGAAAACGTTGTTTCTGTGCAGACAAGTTAAAAGACAAAAGATTAAAGGCAAAAGTGAAAAGTAAAAAGGCAAAAGTGAAAAACACTGAGTTTAACTTAAATCCGAAGAATCGCTTTTGCTTGCGGCCCGTAACTCGTGGCTCGTAACTATTTT
Organism: Draconibacterium halophilum; assembly: GCF_010448835.1. NCBI lineage: Bacteria > Pseudomonadati > Bacteroidota > Bacteroidia > Marinilabiliales > Prolixibacteraceae > Draconibacterium > Draconibacterium halophilum. Next base: position 1,783,262 of record NZ_CP048409.1, on the reverse strand, counting down.
GGTTCAGTTGATCTCTCATTTTAAAAAATCAGGCTTCAGGTTTGTTTGTAAAATCGCCTTTCACATTGTAGGCTTCACTGGCTTTCACCCGGCTAATGGCATCCGACGGGCAAACCCGTGCGATGGAACATTCGTTACAATCAACACAAATATGGTGCATGATTTGCAGGTGCATTGATCCATTTCCGAACGAAGTACAACCGGCTACACATTTTGCGCAACCAATACACAAGTCCTCATCAATATGATATTCGAAGTAAGGCTCCTCAATAAAACGACGTTCGATTGCAGCCGTGGGACACAATTGATTTTCGGCAGCCGTACTTTGTGAGTTGGCATCCGGTTTCAGGTAACCACCACACAAGTCGCAGTAACCACACAAATCAAAAGCGTGGATACATTTCACCGCTGAAGGATTTAGAACACACTCCGTTGCACAGCGTCCGCACTGTGTACATTTAAACGGGTCGATCTGCCAAACGTACCCATCGCCACTTACCTTTTTCAACGCCGAAAGACTTACTGCGCCCAACGACAACAATAACGAAGCTCTTACCCCATTTCGGATAAATTTCCGGCGGCTTTGTGATTTGCTATTCTTTTCCATCTTTTACCTCCTTTGCCTGCGGGAAATCGCATTTCTGAAATTTGCCACAATTATCACAAGTTGGGGACAGCGAACAAGAAGCAGACACTTTTTTATTCACAAACAAATAACCGGTAGAAGCGGTAATTCCTCCAAGAAGTAAAAGTCGGCCTGTTGTTCTTATAAATTCTTTTCGTTTCATCTCAATAATATTGTCTATTCTGAAATTTTTGGCTCAAAAACACGCAAAACATTTCTATCGAAATCAAGTACATAAATATTACCATCATTGTCGACAGCAATGTCGGGGGCCTGACCTTCAATTTTTTTATCGAATTTTGTTGGAGGTGCTACAACTCCTGAGAACTCACCCGAACGTTTATATACTTTCACACGCACCAAACCTTTTTCGCTGGTCACAAAACGACCATCGGGCAAAAAGCAAAAATGAGCAGGATTACAACATCCGCTAAAATTTTCAGTTTGGTTACCCGAAGCTTTCCAAAACTCGCGCAAGCGTCCTTCCTTCGTGTAATTTTCTAATGTGTGCATACCCGGATTGACTACCCATAAATCGCCATAAACATTTATATCCAGATCGAAATACGGACTTGGAATAATAAATCCATGCGCTAAATCGTCATCGGTTTTACCCTCAAATTCATTCACAATTTCTCCCTGATGATTAAAACGCAGGATGCGTCGGTTTCCGGCATCGGCAACCATAATATCATCTCCCTCAACCGCAACAGCAGTTAAATACGTGTCGTCGCCATCAAGTTGCCATTTATTTATTGTTGTACCGGTTTCATCAACAATCCACACAAATCTCTCGAAAACCACATAAATGGTGTCGCCAACAACATCCAATCCGTGAGGTTCGTCCAAAAAACCAACCTCTCCAAGCAGTGTTCCCGAAAAATCAACGATCTTCAGTTCCTGATCGCCAACTGCGTAAATTTTGTTATTGGCGATTTCGAGCGCCTCTGCCAAAACAAAGCCCAGGTTGAAATTCCGGGTTTCTTTGTATTTCACCAACTCCTCCGGAACATTACGAAACTCGTCAACGTTGTACTCAAATTTATTGGCCTCCATATTATCCGGACGTTTTGAGTACCAATCGACTACAATTACACCAACGATAACCACCGCCAGTACAATCAGAAATATTACGATTCCTTTGTTTTTCATGAAATTATGATTGTGTTAATACAATATCTAGCTATTCACATTCAAATCGATACAAATCATTGTTTTTGAGTCGCGCAACAATAAGTAACCGTCGGCCAGTGCAAACGGCGCCCACGCATCGTGGCCATCCTCAATAACTGTTACCTGTTCCAACTGAATGTATTTATCAGTGCTGGGTCGCGCAATTGTCAGAGTACCATCGTCGCTCAGAATAAACATTTTATTATCGGCAATAAAATACGGGCCGAGGCCAAAACGGGTATCCTTACCGCTCGTCCACACTACTTTTCTCGTATCATCAGGATTTACGCAGATTAGTTGATTTCGGTTGGCGCCGCCATCTTTGGGCACAATACCAAACAGGTACCCATTCCATAAAATTGGTGTTTGCTGCTCGCATGCCAAACCTTCTTTTGGGGCATATTCATAAAGTGGTTCAACCGAAAAAGCACCATTATTTTCGGAGAGCTGTAACATCATACTTCCTGCACCATAACCGGCTGTCATAAATATCTTTCCGTCGGGCATACAAACCGGCGACGGAGCAATAACCGAGTGGTTCCACTGCGAAGTTTCCCACAAGACTTGTCCGGCATCGGGGCCATCGGCAGCCACTGCCAGTAATCCTCCTACCGGACTGTAAACATACATTTTCCGTCCACCAAAAGTATAAGGCATAACCGATGAGTGCGACATCTTCCAGCCATTTGGGTTTGGTGTTTCCCAAAGCTTTTCGCCGGTTTCGCAATCAATGGCAACCATCATTTTACTGCCACCAGTAGCAATAATGGCCACGCCGTCATCAATCAGCGGACATTGCCCGGTATACCAAAACGGAATTTCATTACCGTACTCTTTCACCACATCGAGTCCCCAGCGAAAATCGCCGGTTTCACGATCGAGGCACATTACGTGGCACTTTGGCCCAATGGTTACAATATACTCTTCGGTAACTGCCGGAATAGTCCTTGACATTCCATGATTTCGTTTAATAGCCACATCGTAACCACGCCGCCACTGCTCTTCTCCGGTAACTACTGAAAAACAGCGTAAAATATCGGCCCGCTCCTCTTCATCGTAGTCGAGTACATAAGCCAATCCTTTGTAAATTGCACCTCCTGAATGTCCTTCACCTAATTCTTTCGACCAAAGAATATTCGGACCTTCCGGCCCAAAACTTTCCATCAGTTTTACCGGCGATTTTGAAATATTATCAAAGTCGGCTCCACGGAAGTTGGTCCACGTTTCCTCCAGTTCCTGATAATCAGAAGCCAGTTCTTCAAAATGTTCGCCAATATTAACGTCTTGTGGAGGAACTCCCTTTCCCCTGTTATCTGAACCTTCGAGATTTACGGTAAAATCTTTGGTAGGATCGGCGTTTAACCACCAAAAGATTGAAATAAACCCAATGGTACCGATTGAGATTAGAATGATATTTATGGTTCTTTTAGTCATTAATTTCTGTAAAAATAGAATGTCAAAAATATAGTTATTCACTAATATTATAAATCATTAATACATTGCCATGGCGGATAAACAGTTTTCCATTATAAATGGCAGGATGTGCCCAGTGCGGACCTGCTCCTTCTTCCATAGTAAAACTGCTTACAATTTTCAAACCATCGGTAGAAGGTTGTGCCAAGGCAACATTGCCCCTCTTCTCTTCGTAGAGGTATAACATGTTATCAGCTGTAATTATGGAACCTTTATTTACAAATTCAGTTTCCCAATTTGTTCTACCTGATTCCCAGTTTACACTAACCCATTTTCCCTTTGCATTGTGCTGCCAATTGGCTCCGTATATATTGCCGTCAACCATCACAACACCACCGTGATGATTATCGAGTGTCTCGTTCTGCCACTTCAGTTCAATTTCATTTCCATCGTCAGAAAGGGAAAACATCAGCCCGGGATGATCATAACCACTTGTTACAAATATTTCGCCGTTATGGAACAAGGGCGGATTTGTATTTCCTCCTACCCCCTGGCTTTTGTATGATATTGAATGAGGTTGAAACTCCAAAGAATTGAACCGTTTTCGGCATCAATACCAATTAGATTATCAGTTGTTTGTGCAAGAATTATTTTACGGTTGTTATGTACAATTAACGATGGAGATGCATATGATTTCGCTCCTCCAAGACTCTTGCATTGCCACACTTCTTTACCTGTGTATTTATTAAATGCCACCATCGTATTTTGCTCACCACCAACGAGGTATACCACCAAATCATCAACAATTAAAGGAGCTTCAGCATCGCCATGGCGGTGTATTTCACCTGCGTATTTCTGTACCGCGTCTACTTCCCAAATCAGTTTTCCTGTTTGGGCATCAACGCAGGCTAACTGTCCTGTACCGCTTGACACATAGAGATTTCCATCGGAATAAGTTGGTGTACTTCTGCTATCAATGTAAGATCGGGTCCACGAACGTCCGTAGGGTATATCCCACAACAGTTCTGCATTAAAATTAAAGGCTGACAGAATATCAATTGTATCTTCTTTAATTCCGGTTACATAGATGTTGTTATTAGCCACAATGGGTGTGGAAAAACCTTTGCCGATGTCTTCAATCTTCAGTAACAATTCTGGACCGCTTTCCGGCCATTGTTTTAGCAAGCCTGTGTCGGGATAATACCCCGAACGATCCACACCCCTAAACTCAATCAAATCTTGTCCGAATAAATTAAAGGCAAAAATAATTGCTATTATTGTTAAGGTTAATCTCATCTGACCGATGTTACAATTTTTTATATTTCACAGCATTCATTTTACACACCGTAAAATTTAAAAATAGTCTTTTTAAAGAAGAATATGGGGAGTTAACAAACCATTAACACCCCTCAGCGCTTAATTAGAGTTATTTTAAATACATGCCTGTACCAGCACTTTTTATTCAGCGATATTATACACCATTAATGCATCGCCATGCCGGATGAGCAACTTTTTATCGCTAATAAAAGGATGCGCCCAATGTGGTCCGGCTCCTTCTCTGATCCTGAATTCGCTGATCACTTCAAAACCATCAGGATCAGGTTTTACCAGTCCAACGTTTCCGCGTTCGTTGTAACAGTATAGTAGTCCATCGGCCATTACGATTGAGCCTTTTGTGTCCCAATCGGCTACATACTTTATCTCACCGGTTTCCCAATCCATGCAAATCCATTTTCCGCGTTTATTATCGAACCAATTCGATCCGTACAAATAACCATCGGTAAGAATTACGCCGTGGTGGTGGTTATCAAAAGTGTGATCGACAAATTTTTCGCTTACCGATGTTCCTGTTGAATCCATTTCCAGCATAACCGCAGGGTAATCGTATCCCATGGTAATAAAAATTTGGTTGTCTTTAAACACAGGTGTATTGGTCCATATCAGACCATTTGGCTGATCCCATTTCTCCGGATCAAAATATTGATAATGCCAGACAATTTCTCCCGTTTCGGGAACCAGCGCCAGCAACTCTTTTCCAGTAACAGCCAGAATATAACGATGCCCGTTAAACTCGTAAACCGATGCCGAGGCATAAGCTCTTGCTCCTCCAACCGATTCGCTTTGCCACACCAAATCTCCGGTCATTTTATCAAAAGCAACAACACTTGTTTTGCTTCCGGCCGGTGTACAAATTACCAGGTTATTAACCACCAGCGGTGTTTCCGAGTTACCCCAAATATGGTATTCGGTTTCAAAATCCTTATCTACTTCCACAGCCCAAACCTCTTCACCTGTTGCTTTATTCAAACAAACTACCCGGCCGGTTCCGCTTTGCACATAAATGCGATCGCCATCAACCACGGGAGTACTTCGCGTATCGGGAAACGATTTATTCCACGAGCGTCCGTAAGGCACCTGAAATTTAAACGATCCATCCGGATTTATTGCAGTCAGGTAATCCATCGTATCGATCATTCCTGATGTATAAATCATATCACCTTCGGCAATCGCCGACGAGTATCCTTTTCCTATTTTTTCAACTTGCATAAGCAGTTCAGGTCCATCTTCCGGCCATTCCTTCAGTAAACCTGTTTCGGTGAAATGACCATCGCGGTTTGGCCCACGCCACTGCGTAACCTGAGCATTTAATGAAATTGCAAATGCAGCAATTAAAAGTGTTAATGTAATCTTCATGGTTATTAAATTTTAGTTGGAATAATTAGGTTTTAAGTAGCGAGTATTTGGCAAGAATCCTGCTTATTTAATTTTGTAGGCAATCAGTACATCGCCATGCCGAACAAACAGGCGGCCATTATTGATAACCGGATGTGCCCAATGCTGAGCCGAACCCAGTTCAACTTTTGTTTGGCTAACAATATTGAAACTTTCGGGAGTGGCTTCAACCAAGGCCAATTCACCACGTTCGCTATAGCAATACAACATTCCGTCGGCATAAATGGTAACGCCTTTTGCAATGTCTTTCGACACGTATCTTTCTTCGCCGGTTTCCCAGTCAACACAACGCCACTCACGAGCGTTATCTCCCGAGCCGTAGATGTATCCGTCAACCACAACCATTCCACCCATGCGGCTGTCGAGCTCCTCTTTGGTCCACTGTTTAGTAACGCTGCTGCCATCGTCGCTTAGGTCGAGTTTTACACCACCTTTCCCGTAGCCACTAAAGCCGAATAAATCGCCATTATAATAGAGCGGAGTATTTGGGTGAACACTCCATCGGTTGGTATGCTCAAAATCCCACAACAATTCTCCGGTTTTGGCATCAAGCCCGATAATATGGTCGGCTGTATGTGTTACCAATAATTTCCGTGCCGGAAGTTCAACCAGTAACGGTGTGCAATAGGCAGAAGTTTCACCTTTTCCTGCCGATGTCCAGATGAGATCACCATTAAAACGGTTGAGCGCCACAACATTATTTTTCTTTCCGCCCGGAGTTAAATACACCACATCGCCATCCACAAGAACGGTTTCTGTTACTCCCCAACGAATATTCTCGCCATCAAAATCTTCAAAGGCATTCTTGCGCCATTTCACCTCTCCGCTTTCCGAGTCCATACAAGTCAGCACTCCGTAACCACTGTACTGATACATTAAATCGCCTACTACCACAACAGATGAACGTGTTCCCGGATAACTTTCTGCAAATTCTTTTCCGTATGAAACTTTTTTGATCACTTCTCCATTTTGTGAGAAAATGAATATAAAACCTTCACCGTCGATCATGGTCGACAGGTATATTTTACCATTGGCAAAAACCGGCGATGAGTGTCCCTCGCCTAATCCTTCGGTAGTCCACAAAATTGCAGGGCCATTGGCCGGCCATTCCTTTAAAAGGCCAGTCTCAGGATAAATCCCGTTTTTTTCGCCCCGCCAAACAGTAGGTTCCTGAGCGAATAAAATTGGCACTGAAAAAAGCATTACCGACACAAGAAATAAACATTTTCTAATCATTACTTTATCATTTAGTTTTGCTTTAAAAATAGAACCAAAACCCCACATTACCAATGCTCACATACAATTTATTAGCTATCTAAATAGTAAGGTATATTCACAAGTCGTTTAGAAATTATTAACAACTAAAAGACCGGGAATCAGCTATTGGAACATATGTCTGAATAAAAAAATAAAACAAAAAAAGGCAGGTTAATTAACCTGCCTTAAAATATATTTCAATGTATTTCTTATTCACTAATAGCTTTTGCACGGCGTTTACGCTCATGCTCATCGAGATGAATTTTACGAATACGCATAAAATGTGGCGTAATCTCAATGTATTCATCGTTGCGAATGTATTCCATTGCTTCTTCCAACGAAAATTTGATGGCCGGAGCAATCGCTGTTTTTTCATCGGCACCGGAAGAACGCATGTTCGACATTTTTTTGGTGCGAATAATATTTATGGTTAAATCATCCTGACGGGTATATTCTCCAATTACCTGACCAGCATAAACCTCTTCTCCAGGCTCAACAAAGAAACGACCACGATCCTGCATCTTATCAATAGAGTATGCGATAGCAGTTCCTTTTTCAAGCGAAATTAGAGCGCCACTACGTTTCACGCCCAGCTCGCCTTTCCATGGTTCGTAACCTTTCAGTCGGTGAGCCATAATCGCCTCGCCTTCGGTAGCTGTTAGCATTTGGTTACGTAAACCTATCAATCCACGCGATGGAACAAAAAATTCCAAATGCGCACGTTCGTCTTTTACTTCAATATTAGAGATTTCACCTTTGCGGGCAGTAACCAACTCAATTACTTTTCCTGAAAATTCGTCGGGAACCTGAACGGTTAGCGACTCAATCGGCTCACATTTTTTACCATCAATTTCTTTAACGATTACCTGTGGTTGTCCCACCTGTAATTCGTAACCTTCGCGGCGCATCGTTTCAATCAGAATTGACAAGTGAAGAATTCCACGGCCGTATACCAGGAACGAATCAGCCGAATTGGTTTCTTCAACTCGTAAGGCCAGGTTCTTTTCTGTTTCTTTAAACAGGCGGTCTCGCACTTGTCGTGAAGTTACAAACTTACCGTCCCGACCAAAAAATGGTGAGTTATTCGACACAAAAGTCATACTCATTGTTGGCTCGTCTACCTGGATCGGAGTCAATCCTTCCGGCTCCTCTGCATCGGCAACAGTGTCGCCAATATCAAAACCTTCCAGCCCCATTACAGCACAAATTTCGCCTGACGGAATTGAATCTTTTGTTTTCTCTTTTCCCAGACCTTCAAACAGATAACACTCTTTGGCAACCGTTTTAACAATACTTCCATCGCGTTTTACCAACGATACACGCGATCCCGGAACCAATTCTCCACGTGTTACTTTTCCCACTGCTATTCGGCCGGTATACGACGAATAATCAAGCGAAGTAATGCGCATTTGCAAGGTCCCGTCCTTGGGTGTTGAGGCCGGAATATGTTCCAAAATCTGGTCGAGCAAATAAACCACATCTTCAGTTGGTGTTTGCCAGTCGGGCCCCATCCAACCCGCTTTTGCCGATCCGTAAACCGTTGGGAAATCCAACTGCTCTTCAGTGGCATCAAGGCTAAACATCAGGTCGAAAACTTTTTCCTGGGCAATATCGGGCGTACAGTTTTCTTTGTCAACTTTGTTTACCACCACCATTGGTTTTAGTCCAAGCTCGATGGCTTTTTGCAACACAAAACGTGTTTGTGGCATTGGTCCTTCAAAAGCATCAACAATCAGCAAAACACCGTTAGCCATGTTCAATACCCGCTCTACCTCGCCTCCAAAGTCGCTGTGCCCGGGAGTGTCGATGATATTAATTTTTGTGTCTTTGTAGCGTACCGAAACGTTTTTCGATAGAATGGTAATTCCACGTTCGCGTTCCAGGTCATTGTTATCCAGAAAAAGTTCCTGAACCTCCTGGTTCTCGCGGAACAATTTTACCTGGTGAAGTATACGGTCAACCAAAGTAGTTTTACCGTGGTCGACGTGTGCAATAATTGCAATGTTTCTGATTTCTGTCATTTTCTTTTTTCTAATCCATTTTTACCAACACCGAATCGCGTTATTTGTTTTTAATCAATTATTTATGATTTCAAAAACTCTCTCCGGAATCGGCGCGCAAATGTAAGAAAGTTTTAATGTATAAAATGATAGTTGTACTGAAATGAATGGAAATTTAATGTTGGATCGAACGCTGATGACGCGGACCGAACAGAATTGGACTGAAATCTCCCAAAATACAGGATGAGTGTCATCCATTTCCGGCGCACCGGTACAATTCTTTCATTTTTTTACCTTAGCCGTGTTATGAAATTTGAACTCAATCGTAATTCATAAAAAGCAAGAGCCCGTAAAGGATGACAAGCAGCGATTTTGAAAAACTCATTATACAACAAAAAGACAAACTATTCAGGTTTGCCATTAGCATTTTAAAAGACAGCAACGAAGCTCAGGATGCGGTTCAGGAGGTGGTGCTAAAGTTGTGGAAAAACAGACGTTTAATGGATAAAGCACAAAACCTTGAAAGCTATTGTTTGAACACAATAAAAAACCATTGTTTCGATGTACTGCGAAAACAAAAACACCACCAAAACTACCTTCAGACTAACATTCACGAATCGCTGGAAGAATCACGATTTGATGCCATAGATTTTGTAGAGAAGCTGAAACAGGAATTACATCAGCTACCGGTTCAACAGCGAATGGCCATAGAATTAAAAGATTTTCAGGGCTTGGACTATGATGAAATAAGTGAGATTATGGGCCAAAACACAAACACCGTCAGGGTGCATGTTTCGAGAGGAAGAAAAAAATTATTTGAAATTTTTAAGGAGGAACTAGCCAATGTGTAATGATAAAACAAACCACTTTCTTGAAAAAGATTTCAATCTGAAAGATCTCAGCAATATTGACAAAGAAAATTCAGTGGAACAGGATTTTATCCAATCGTACCAAAAATTGAATGATCGGATAAATGCAGATGTCCCGGATTTTAATCCATTCGAAAAAGTAGAACAGCATAAAAAACAACGCTTTACAAAAACAAAACGTTTGATTGCCTATGCAGCCTCGATCCTACTGGTGGTGAGCCTTTTGTTTTTTGGTCTAAATCACACTACCCAAGAAAAACAGCTGACATTGACAGAGAATGAGCTATCTGAAATAGAAGAAAATACCAAATTGGCTTTATGGCATTTCTCGAAAGAAATGAATACCTGTCTTGCCAATCTTGAATACTCAAAAATAATCAACGCTCCATTAAGCGAAGTACAGTCATTGAAAAACATAAATATTCAATTTGACAACCCAATTAAAGATCTTAAAATCAATTAATCATGAAATGAGCATAAAAGTGGGATCGCACCAATCGAAATCATCAGCTGTGGAATGCGAATTCCATACGATGCTTTTTTCACAAACAATTTAATCGTATGAAAACAAAATTCATCTTATTTTTTCTACTCATTAGTTTCTGCAGCCTGGCACAAAATGGCAGTAAAAGCATCGACCAGGCCTTTAAACTAATTGACAGCCGCGAAGACATTTCGTACTTTGAAGTTACCAAAGACATGTTTAAAATGCTGTCAGAATCCAGAGACATGAGTCCCGAATTTAAGGACTATATCAGCAAACTTCATCAACTAAAAATGATTCAGCCGGGAGGAAACAACCACAGGGAGCTTGGCGAAGAACTCTATAATATAGTTATGGATAATGCAAACTTGAAGGATTACACGCGGCTAATGACGCAAAGGGACCAACATTCGAAAATATCATTTTATAAAAAAGATGGTAAAAATGAGAATGAATTTCTCTTGGTCAGTAATAACATGATCATTTATATTACGGGTACACTCGACCTGCAGAATATCCAGCAATTTCAACAAATTATAGAAATAGCCGGAAGTGCCATGGGAATGTAAAGCAACGCTGACATATGGAAAACAAAAAGGATGTCATCGTATTGAATAGATGACATCCTTTTTGTTTTAATACCGAATAATATTACTGAATCAAATACAAAAACTTATCGCTTCGTAAAAGCATTTTATCTCCAACAAATACCGGCACAGCTTTTACTGTCTCATTAATATCATTTTCAACAACTTTCTGAAACTAAACGCCGGTACTTTGCAGACTTTCACTGTTTATTTCATTAGAATAACCTACTACCAAGTCCTCCAAGTCAGAAAGAAGAGAGCGCAGCCTCCAGCTGTTTGCTGCATTTATTACAAAACTGCGGCTTTTTCTGGTCAATGTCTTCTACATAAGTTCCGGGGCGCATAACACAAATTGGCACGTGGCAATGAACAAGCCCAAACGCATGACCGAGTTCATGAATAACTATTTTTTGGAATCGCTCGTAAAGCAGTTGTTCATCTCCCGGCATACCATATTGTTCGTTTCTTAAGCGATACACCGAGGCAACTCCGGTGCTTCCGTTGTACTGTGCCTGCCCAAAAATGTAGGTTAAAATGGGAATAAAAAGATCGACATGGAAAAGCCCGATGGTTTTGATTGAGTTAGCCGAGTATTGATTATGTATGAGTTCCAGTAAACAGTTGGCATCGTATTGTTTTCTGGTTGCATCAAAACATGGAAGAATGGCATGTGTTAAAAGAACAACAGAAACCGGCCAGCCAAAAGCCGTTTCAACATCCCGGGCAATTTGGTCGAGGATCTTTTTCTCGAATTTGCCCTGAACAACAAGTGTTATCCCTTTTTCTTTCAAAAAGTTAGTGTTTTATATTACGCAAACGAACTTATTGCATGTAGTAATAAAAGCCCGGCATCATTATTTTTTTGGAGAACTAAGCTGATGTTTCTTTATTTTATTGTACAACGTTACCCGGTCGATCTGAAGCACTTTGGCAGAGCGACTAATATTCCAGTCGTATTTCTCCAATGTTTTCTGAATGTATTTTTTCTCCAGTTCATTCAAACTGTCGTTCGAATAGCTAACCATATCGGTTTCCAAAGGCAAATCTTTTAATCTAATCTCCTTTCCGTTTCCCACCACAATGGCACGTTCGATCATATTTTCCAGCTCACGAACATTCCCGGGGAAATGATATTCTTCGAGTCGTTGCAACGCTGCCTGTCCGATGGTAATCAAATCGCGGCTCATGGAGGTACAGTATTTTTTGATAAAATAATTTACCAGTGTCGAAATGTCTTCCTTTCTATCACGTAGCGGAGGAATGGTAATGTTAACCACATTTAGTCTGTAATATAAATCCTCGCGGAAAGAACCTTCGGCAACCATTTTCTTAAGGTCTTTGTTTGTTGCACAAATAATTCTGAAATCTGATTTTATCTCTTTGTTCCCGCCAACCCTGGTAAAGGTTTTTGATTCGAGCACCCGCAAAAGTTCAACCTGCATTTTCATTGAAATTGTAGCTATCTCATCCAAAAAAATGGTACCGCCATCGGCCATTTCAAAACGCCCTTTGCGGTTAAACATCGCCCCTGTAAAAGCACCTTTTTCGTGTCCGAACAACTCACTCTCCAACAAATCTTCCGACAAAGCACCGCAATGAACTGTTACCATTGGAAAAAACTTACGCGGCGAATTGGAATGAATAGCGCGTGCAATTAACTCTTTTCCTGTTCCACTTTCACCTGTAATTATTACTGATGAGCTTGATACTGCTACATTTTCCACTTCCTTTAGCACCTTAATCATACCATCGCTGTTGCCAACAATATCTTCAATATTCTCCAGCGTAACAATCTTAGTTTTAAGCGTCTCATTTTCACTACTCAACGAGATCTGACGGGCAGCATTGCGGATTAGATGTGAAAGATCATCCGGATCAAACGGTTTGGTGATGTAATCAAAAGCTCCATCTTTTAGGGCTTGAACAGCAGTTTCAACCGATGCAAAAGCCGTCATCACAATAACAATAGCCGAGCTATCGAGTTCTTTAATCCGCCGGTGCATCTCCAATCCGTCCATCCCGGGCATTTTAATATCCGCCAGAATAATGTCAAAATTTTCCGACTGCAGTTTTGCAAGCGCTTCTTTAGCATTGCCGGCACTATCTACTTCGTATCCATCCTCTAGAAACCAGTTACAGAGCGAATCACGAACCGATTCTTCATCATCAACTATAAGTATGGAAATGCTTGTCTTCATATTATTGATCTTCTTTTATTATCAAATTAAATACAACCGACATGGTAGTTCCTTTTCCGGGTTCTGAAACCACCTCGATTTTTCCTTTATGGCTTTCCACAATCCCGTGAACGATAGCCAATCCTAATCCGATTCCACTGGCTTTTTGTTTGGCAGAATAAAACGGTTGAAAAATACGTGAAATATCTTCCGTGGCTATTCCCACTCCGTTGTCTACAATATCCATTTTTATGTGTTCCGCATCCGGATTCGATGTTTTAATCAATACTTCGCCGTTCGTGGCAATCGCTTCCTGTGCATTTACCAGCAAGGCCACACACACTTGCTTTATCTGGTTATCATTACAACGAATTAAATCCGATGTGGCTGAAAAATCAGTATAAAAATTAATGCCGGCTATGTGCATCTGGTGTGCCATTAAACTGTGTGATTCTTTAAGAATATGATTCAGCGAATGTTGCTCAAAGTTCTCCTGGTCTTTTCGCGAAAAATCCAACAGTCCTTTTACAATATTGCCGCAACGTTTCGATTCTGTTTCAATCACCTTCAGGTATTTCAACATTGGCTCTTTTGACGTTTCGGGCATATCGAGCTTAGCCAGTTTTTTGGCCACCAATTTACTGTAAGTAAGAATTCCTGAAAGCGGATTATTGATCTCGTGAGCCACCGATGAGGACAATTTTCCCAACGAGGTAATACGCTCAATATGTATCAGTTCGTTTTGAATTCCAGCGAGCTCTTCCGATTTTAGTTGCACCTTGTACTCCAACTGATGCGACCAGTTTTCAAGTTCGCGGTTGGCGGCATCCAGGTTGTCGAGCATGTTGTTAAATGCCAGGGATACCGAACGCATGTCTTCCAACAAATGCGGTTTAATTTCCAGCCGGCGGCTCCTATCCCCTTTCGATACGGCCTCGCTTGCTGTGATTATTTCGTTTAAAGGCCGCCGAATTTTATTACGTGTAAAAAACAGCAGCAATGAAACAAGGAGAATTGTTACTACAATTGCTAATAGAAAAAACTCGGCCGACGATTTGTTAACAGCCGAATCGAGCTCCGACAAGGGTACTTTTATGATGAGCGACCCCAGTATTTCTTCGTCGGCACTGTGCGCATGGCATTCGCTTACATAACACGAGCGTTCGTTAACGATGGGTGTCCGTACCAAAAGTTGCCGGTGCTCCATATCGGGTTGGTTCATTTTGCAGGCGCTTTCCAAGTCGATTATGCGGTAAACTTTTTGCTTGGCCGGGAACATCTCGGAGAAATTACTGTGGCACACCACACAATTTGGACTGGCATTATCGGGCAAGTCAGACTCCACATAAGTTGAATACACCAAGCTGTCACGATTATTGTACATATTCACCTCATCGATACCAGGCATGGTATTTATAATATCGAGTGTGCTTTGCAGGGCGCTTTTATCGTTTTTCAACATTGAATAGTAGAGCGAACCTTCAACAATTGATCCGATATTATCGCCCCTCTGGCGGATAACGTCTTGCAGGTAATTTTCATAAACTGCTTTAAAGATAATACCGTATGAAATAAAAAGGAAAACGGCCAGAATACCAATAATATAGACCACCCGGGCATAAATGGACGAACGAAAGCTGAAATATCGTTTTAAGAATAAAAGAAAGGAATTTTTGCGTTTATTCGAAGTATGGCTTTTGGCGTAATTTTCTTTCATCACAAGTCAGTAAATTGGCGTTTTTTTAAGGCACCACAAGTTACGAAAAAGAACAAGGGGGTTAACAAGAAGCTGCTTTTTTCGCCCGATTAGTTTAAAAACTCCTTTTCAAATTCGTCCCAAACACTGGCATCAAGATCCGCAAGCGGGTTTGGCTGCAACTCACCTCCTTCCTGGAAGACAACCGCCGGTTGCGCACCACCTGAACTGGTAGCCAGGCTTCGGCCCAAAAAATCCTTTAAACGGGTAATTTCATCTGAGAACCACCCCTTGGCTTCGGCGCCCAGCAAAAAACCTGCTGTTTCAGCTTGCCAGTTTCGCGGTACAATTGAATACAGCCAGTCATCTTCAACATCGTCTCCCGACAGTTCACCGTTGTTTTCAATAAGCATAGTATTTATGCTGGCAACCTGCCCCGACAAAGGCGATTTAATGTGCAGCTGTTTTCCACCTTGTTCTACGAACGCCAGCAACTCTCCCTTTTTTACTGTGTCGCCGGTAGTCTTTACCGGTAGTACACTTATTTCTCCAAGTACATTTTGCAGAAAATCGTCGATACCCACTTTTGCCTGCCCCGATTTCTCGAGATAAAGCCAGGTATGGTTGCGGCTAAAAAACAGGCCTTCAGGTATGCGCAGCAAATTTGCTGTAAGTACCCGTATTCCTTGCCGGATAAACTGTACAGTTTTATGCTTCTTACTGACAAATAACCAGAATGGGATTAGCACTAAAAGAAATGTAATAACAATGATGTATTCAATCCCTTTAGTTTCAAATATGTTTGAATAAGTATATGCTTCCATTTTAACGAGTTTTAAATATTATTATAGGATTTAATTATGGTTGCTTTTAGCCCACGAAGGCGATTCGCGCAACACAGGCATGCGGGTAATTATCCATCTAAAAATCCAAATTTCTATAAATATTATGGTAAACGAAACTACAATTTCCATCCACGATGGAACGTAATGTGCCGCTGAATCCCAACGAAATGCAACGATTGATACGTTTAGCCGGTTCAATACAATTCCCACCATAGTAATAACTGCAGCGACCCGTGCCCAGGTAATGCTTGAGGCCCTGAAACTTTGAATAAAAAAGAGCATGGGCAACACTACAAAACCAAGCATTTCGAGCAAAAACCAGTAACCCATCGGCGAATTTAAGTATGCCCATCGGTGACCGTGAACAAAGACAAGTACCTGCAAAAACAGGTAAATAAACATGCTGAATCCACAAATTCGTGAAAGGCTCAGCACAATTTCTCTCCTGTTCTTTTTGTCTTTTTCGGTAATCTGATCGCTAAAGACTCTGCCACTGATCGACCCCTCGAATATTACCATTGAAAGACCTGCAAAAACACTGGAAACAAGAAACAACAGTGGAATAAATTCGGAATACCACAATGGATGAATTTTTTCTTTAGCCATTAAAAAAAGTGCTCCAAGACCCGACTGGTGGAGGGTCGACAAGGTAATCCCAAAAATAACCGCACCCAGCGTTAAGCCCGATAGAATTTTATGAATGCGGCGTGCCCCCAGCCACTCGGCAATGGCAGGCGAAAACTCAATTAGCTGGGCGACGATGTACAGCAAAAAATGCCAGGCTACTAAAAATAGTACGGAGTTGGCACCAAAATTATTTCCAATTATCGGATTAAAAATGTTCCACGGTTTTCCCAAATCGAGCACTAACGCGCCGGCATAGAAAACATAGGCCAGAAAACCATTTAACACCGTTACACGCACA
The DNA here is from genome assembly GCF_010448835.1 of Draconibacterium halophilum. Lineage (NCBI taxonomy): Bacteria > Pseudomonadati > Bacteroidota > Bacteroidia > Marinilabiliales > Prolixibacteraceae > Draconibacterium > Draconibacterium halophilum. The sequence goes on along the minus strand of NZ_CP048409.1, from coordinate 1,766,478 downwards.
ATGGAATGAAATTTTTGAACACGCATAACGTACACTACAAAAGTGAGAACATATGCACCACCTGCAAAGGCCACACCTGTAATTACATTAAATCCTTTCCACAGTCCCCATGGAATTTCCTGGGTAACATTAGATACGGCTCCAATGCCGTTAATAAACCGGTACACTATAATGGCCAGCCCAACGAGAATTACCGGAATTGAAATAATATTAAAAGGTGTTAACCATTTACCTCTAGGTTTCAATTCATCTACTAAAAAGCGCCAAACGGGCTTCTTTTCTTTTTTTAGCGGAAATGTAGGACTAGTCATGATCTTCGTTTTTATTTAGGTTTGAATTTGTTGCTTTATTGAGGCCCAGAAGTAGCGAAGGAACAAGTACAAAAACAGCAGGCACACTATATAAAAATCCCTTGGTAAGTGCAGGGTATGATGAATTCTGCACATTGGTATTAAATCCAAGTTCTTCGAAAGGTACCGGCGACAGGTACAGAAATGAAGTTCCTCCGGCTTCGGTCTCCCCGTAAATATGGTTATAATAGGCATCCGGATTTTCACTAATCCTTCGGTGAGCCTCGGAAATTAATTCGCGTCGTGTACCAAAAACCAGCGCCTCAGCCGGACAGTTTTCAACACAAGTAGGCAACTTACCTTCTTGCTGGCGATCGAAACACATGTCGCATTTTGTTATTTTCGGGTTAGGGCTGTTGTATTCAAACTTTGGCATATCAAAAGGACACGACACCATACAATAGCGGCAACCCATGCATTTTTTTTCGCGCCAAATTACAGGGCCCTGTGTTGTTTTGTGCATAGCTTGTGTTAAACAAGCGGCATCGCAGGCCGGTTGGTTACAATGCATGCACTGGCGTTTTACATATACCTCGCCTTGCGGCGTTTCATACGCATTTACCACTGTTCGCCTTGTTTCGTCGGTTTTTCGCAATACCCCGGCTTCAGGGTAATCTTCAGGCATAGGGAGCCCGTGTGCTTCGGCACAGGCAAACTCGCAGGACTGGCAGCCCATACAACGGGTTGAATCGTAAAGAACGGCTTTGAATTCTGTCACATCTTCGTTGGAGGTCTTTGCCTGCGCTTCTTTTCCAAAAGCAAAGGTTGCCCCGGTTACTCCAAGCACTTTGAAGAAACTTCTTCTGTTTATACTCATGGTTCGTTAATTTAAATGGATATTTAGTACTAATGCGCGTCAGCTACATTGATAAAGTAATTCTGAAAATCTTCCCATACTTTTGGATCCAGATCTTTTAATGGATGACGCATAAGTTCTCCTCCTTCCTGAAAGGCCGGTTTTCCCTCTTCCATATTCATGATATGAAGCGAACAGGCCAAAAAATCCTTCAGGCGGCTGAATTCTCCAGTAATCCACTCCCGATAGCTACTGCCCATTTTAAAGAATTGTGTTTCTCTTAACCAGTTCGAAGGCTCTATTTTATAAACCCAACCTTCTCCATACGGCTCATTATTGATGAGAAACGGATCGGCTACCAGACTTTCGTTTATTTCTTTTACAGTACCAGAAACAGGAGAATTCAACGTAATTTGTTTTCCTTTTCTGATCAAGGTCACTAACGGTTCCATTCGTTTTATTTTTTCGCCCGGATTTTTCATGATCAGTCGGGTATAATCGCCGGTAACATTAGAAATAAAATCATCAATCCCCATTCTTACCCTGCCTCCTTCCTCCATAAAAACCCATGTATGCGATTTATCAAAATACAGACCGTTTGGAAAAGCAAGCGATGCTTCATTTAAGGTTTTCACATACCTTGTTTTATTCAGTAACGGAGCTTTCACCTTCCGCATTCGAATAAAAAAGCGAATAACAGCAAACACCAAAATAAGCCCTAAAACGGCTGCAATAACTATAAGTAATACGGATGATCTTGTAGAGTTTGTTGTTTCTACCTGTGCCATCAAAACGGGAGGAGTCAACTTTTTCAGGTTCGACTGTTTTTCCGCATATACCAATTCTGTATATCCGTTTTGCTCAACAAATGCCTGCCCCGCAGAGCTTATCCAGCTCAAAAAATTATTAATCTCGGCGTTTTCGGGAAAAGCAGAAGAAACAGCATAAATATTATAAATCATTGAATGCGGATATTTCCCAATCCACACCGCACGCACAAACTGGTCCGAATTGGTGTAAATATTTTCAAAATAATCCAAGCGCCCGTTTTGGTTACGATCGATTGGAAGAAGCCGGATATTTTCGGCAAAACGTTGCTGGTCAGCATCAACAATCGACGACAACCTGCAAAATCCAATAGCATTTTTATCATTTTTTACAGCTGTCAGAAAATTATCCTGCGAAAGTGCTTCCACAGAATTGACCTCGCCAGCGTCGACTTCCAGAAACTTTGCTACTGAATGCTTAACTTCGGGTTCATCTAAAACATAAAAGTTAAGGCCTTGGCGGTTTTCATACCCCGCAATTGAGCCTCGGTTTTGGGCTTTCGAATTTTTCAGAATTGCTGCCAGTTCCTTGGCCGAAATACCTGTTTTAGCCAATTCTTTAGCAAATGGATTTTCGCCGTTAAAAACAGTAACAATCACTTCACGGCCAAGCGTTACTTGCCACATCCCTCCCGCAGAAGGTTTAGCACCAGGTTGCTGCATTACAATGCCAACCGATTGTTCACCTTTTATTTTATTGATTTCGGCAAAACTGATTGGTGTAAGTTCATAATTAAAGTCGGTGTTGATCTCCCGGTATGCTGTTATCCATCCTTCGGTAAGGTTTCGCATTTCAGGCGTTGTGAAAATTTTTACAGGTTCGTTCATCACCGGATTTCCGGCGTTTTGGCTTCTCGCACCGCCAACTATTAGCAGGAGCTGCACTACGGTTATTAAAATCTTGGTTCTCATTGTTGAATTTATTTTATAGGTTTTTTGCAAGGCTTTGAATCCCTTTACGGATTCTTTTCCAGCTAAAAACGCTTAAATCAACTTTGATACCAAACAATTCAATGCGCTCACATACAGTACATTAGGTGCCATTTTTGCAACATTTCCGACAAAACAAAGTGTTGAATTTTTAAACAGTTTTTTTATTAAATGACTTTTTAGACTGATTCAGTGCACGTTATGTGAATGTTGTATTTTTCAACAGGTGTTGCATTTTTCAACAGCACGGAGTAATTACTCCCTATTTCGGGCCAATTCGGAAGCCTTTTTTATAAAAAAATCTTTTATTTGAATAAAAAAAGGTGCTTTTGTGTTCGTAAAAGCATTTTGTCGCCCACAAATACCGGCACTGCTTTTACAGTTTCATTGATATCGTTTTCGGCAACTTTATTAAACGAATCGCCGGGTTTTACAATCGTACAATAACCTTTTACATTAATAAAATAAATATTTCCACCCGCATAAATAGGCGATGCATTAAAATTGCCTTTTAGTCTTTCCTTCCAAACTTCCTCGCCGGTCATGGCATCCAAACAAGTAACCATTCCACGGTCGTGCACCATGTACATAAGCCCATCAACAATAACAGGAGTTGGAATTTGCGGCACCTCATCTTCGTACATCCATACCTGATGCGATTCGGTTACATCGCCCTCCCCTGTTGGATCGATGGCAAACTGGCGGGTAAAACTCGGTCTCCCATCAAGAAAGATCCAGCCTGAATTTACAAACACCAAACCATTGTAAAAAAGCGGCTGACTAACGGTAGAATCATAGCCATACTCAAAAGTCCAAACCACCTCGCCGGTATTTACATCGTGGGCAAAACACATAAAAGCAGAATTACTTATCAGCAAATCCTGCCCGTCTACATTCACCACAATTGGCGTTTGATACGACTTGCGATAAACCGGCTCCAAAGGATCGTATATTTCTTTTGGGCGAACACTTTTCCATATTGTTTCACCTGTTTTTTTATCTAGAGCTACCACGTATGGATCTTCGGTTCCTTCCAAATGCACAATCAACATATCCTTGTAAAGAATTGGTGATGATGCTGGTCCCTGCATATGATCGCATGGCATATCGTTGCGTTGCCAGATTACTTCAAAATTTTTGGTGTTGATACAGGCTGTTCCGAAACTTCCGTAATGCACATAAACCCGCCCATTTTCGATGCATGGAGTTGGTGTAGCGTAGGAGTTGGTTCCATGAATTCGTTGCGGATCTTCTGCCGTAAATACTGTTTGTTCGTTCAGCAGCTTCCCTGTTTCCAAATCGAAACAAAGTGCATAAAAAGCTGTCCCTTCTTTTTCGGCCGAAGTTACCCAAACCTGGTTTCCGTAAACCACCGGCGACGACCAGCCCAGACCATTCACCGGCACTTCCCAAACAACATTTTCAGTATCGCTCCAGTGCAGCGGGGCAGTTTCAACATTGGCATGTCCATCCATATTCGAACCACGAAAATGTGTCCAGTTTTGTTGCTCACTCTGGCACGACACGAACACCATAAATAGAAAAATAAGTGCGGAAAAGTTGATCTTGTTGGTCATCATATTAGGTAAAGTTTGTTTGCTATCAAAGTTAATTTAAAAATGCAATTTCAAAAATTTAATCTACCTTCACCTATCTAAATAATGATCGATGAAAAGGACAAAACGGCTACTTTGCGTACTTATTTCTATACTAACTTTTAGCACAATTTACGGGCAGAACAACAATGATGAAAACATCACCGTTCGTGTATTAACTTTCAATATTCTGCACGGCGCTACTGCCAAAGATGATTTCGATCTGGATAAAATTGCCTCGGTAATTCAAAATACAAATCCCGACCTCGTAGCGATGCAGGAAGTGGATTTTAAAACCAATCGTGCCCGAAAATACGACCTGGTAACGGAGCTTGGTTGGAGGACAAAAATGGCACCACTATTTGGTATTGCAATGCCCTATGATGGTGGAGGATACGGAGAAGGAATATTGACAAAAATGCCGATCCTGACGAGCCGTAATGTTCCACTTCCCCATTCGCCGGAAAATGAACCCCGCACAGCACTACAGGTGCTGGTGCAACTGGAATCGGGCGATACCATCAGTTTTATAGGCACGCATTTGGAGCACCAGGAAACCAGCACAGACAGAATTGACCAGGTAAAAACGATCAATGAAACTTTTGCTTCTTGCAAGTATCCGTCAATTTTAGCCGGCGACTTAAATGCCACGCCCAACAGCGAACCAATTTCAATGCTAAAAAAATATTGGACAGCGAGCGATACAGAAGGAGCTTTAACTTATCCTTCCAACGATCCGGAAATAAAAATAGACTATATCTTTTTCAGGCCTTCAGATAAGTGGCAAGTGATAGAAACCAAAGTTATTTGCGATGAAATTGCTTCCGACCACTGTGCCGTTTTATCGGTTCTGAGATTGATAAAATGAGGAAATATTTTGTCTCTTATTCGGAATCTTGTTTTACTACCAATCGTTTCTCCGTCTCTGTGAATTTTATTCCAAATTTTTCCAGCTCGTCCAAAATCGGTTCATAAATTTCCGGTTGAGTTGGAATACAAATTCCACTCTGGTTAAGTTTTTTAGTAAGAAACAACTTGGCAGCAACTGCAAGCGGTAAACCCACTGTTTTTGCCATAGCCGTTTTTTCTCCCGACTCGCCGATAACCACCAGCGAGCTGTTCTTCTCCACCTTCTCCTTTGTGTTCCGATCGAGGTATTCAAATTTGTGCCACATTACTATCATGTCTTTATCATCGGGCATCAACTGCCATTTCTCCGAAAGTAATTTTTCCATCACCTGAGCCGGTGTGGCACGTTTTAAGCCGATTTTTCTTTTCTCAAAAATACCCAGCCACTCCAACTTTGGAACGATCTCTGAATCCATGGAAATTTGCATCGAATGGTATAGTTTCAAATCAATTGTATCAGCCGGATGATAATATAAAAAAGAGTTGATAAACTCCCGATAAGTCATGTCTTCAACATTGTCGATGAAATGATCGTCGCTGGTAGCACCCAGCTGAACAAACACATTCCAGGCCTTACAAAAACCAGGACGACGCAAGGTTCCCCGATAAACCGTGGGCACTTCCTGCAATCCATATTTCCCGATATAACTCAACGAATCGCGGTTGGCATAACCTTCAAACCAGCCGTAATCATCAATTTTAATGAGTTCTGTTCTACGGAATAAACGGTTGTAGGGAATGTATTTCACTTTTCCTTTCTGAATAAATTGTGCCGGGCCACCCTGCCCTGCCAAAACCACATTGCGAGGATTCCAGCTAAACTTGTAGTGCCACGGATTATCATCCGATTCGGGTGCAACCAAACCGCCGGTAAACGATTCAAAAGCCTCCAGTTTATGGCCTTCCTGCTTAATATGGTTAATCACGCGCATTGCCGACATGTGATCCAGTCCGGGATCCAAACCACATTCGTTTAAAAACAGCAGTCCTTTACTTTTTACTTCATCCTCAACCAGCTGCATTTCTTTACTTTCGTACGAAGCAGTAAACAAACTTTTCGAGAATTTCAGACAAGACTGCATCACCAGTTTATGAAAGCGTGCCGGCAACATAGAAATCACCAAATCTGCCTCGCGTACTTCCTGGTCGCGGGCAAACTCATCGCGGACATTTAAAATTGAAAATGACAATTTTAACCTTTTTACAAAATCGCTTTCTTCGGCACCTACAACTTTAATGTGCCATCGGTATTTTAATGCACGCTCGGCCAGGTAAGTCAGCAAAAATACGCTCGATCTGCCCGCTCCAAAAATTAATATGTTCTTCATACTTTTTTATTTAGTAATACCCTCACTTAAAGTGAGGGTATTACCATCTGCTATACTAGACATTAAATTCAATTCCCTGAGCCAATGGTAGCTCTGTACTGTAATTTATGGTATTTGTTTGTCTGCGCATGTAGGCTTTCCATGCATCGGAACCCGACTCGCGACCACCTCCAGTTTCCTTTTCGCCACCAAAAGCACCACCAATTTCGGCACCCGATGTGCCAATATTTACGTTCGCAATTCCACAATCGGAACCTTCGTGTGAGAGGAATTTTTCGGTTTCCAACATGTGCGTTGAAAAAATGGCCGACGACAATCCTTGCGGCACATCGTTGTGCAAACGAATAGCTTCATTTAATCCCGAATAGCGAACCATATATAGCAATGGTGCAAATGTTTCGTCCTGAACAATTTCATAGTGATTCTCCACTTCGGCAATACATGGTGTTACAAAACAACCTGATTCAAATCCTTCTCCTGACAGCACTTCTCCACCGATCAGAATAGTTCCACCTTCAGCTTTTACTTTTTCGATGGCGGCCAGGTAGGTGTCAACAGCCCAACGATCAACCAGCGGACCAACCAGTGTATTTTCATCCAAAGCGTGGCCAATGGGTAACTGCTCGTAAATGGCAATCAGACGATTTTTAAACTCTTCATAAACCGAATCGTGAACAATAATCCGGCGCGTAGAAGTACAACGCTGGCCGCAAGTACCCACAGCTCCAAATACAACTGCACGAAGTGCCATTTCAAGATCGGCTTCAGGAGTAATTATGATGGCATTGTTTCCGCCGAGTTCCAAAATGGTTTTCCCAAGTCGCTGACCAACAAGTCCGCCAACTTTTTTACCAATTTTTGTTGAGCCTGTAAACGATACCAACGGAATATTTTTATCGCTAAAAAACTCATCGCCCAATTCGCGCGAACCTGCTGCAACCAAATTCAGAACACCCTCCTGAACATCATTTTCTTTTAAAACTTTTGCCACGATATTGTGAACCGCAATAGCACACAGAAATACTTTTGATGAAGGTTTCCAGATTACCACATCGCCGGCCACCATTGCAATCATTGCGTTCCACGCCCAAACAGCAACCGGGAAGTTAAAGGCCGAAACCACCCCCACAATTCCCAGTGGATGATACTGATCGTACATACGGTGTTTTTCTCGTTCCGAATGCATGGTAAAACCATAAAGCTGACGCGACTGACCAACGGCAAAATCACAGATATCGATCATTTCCTGAACCTCACCCAGGCCTTCCTGGTAAATTTTACCCATTTCGTACGAAACCAATTTACCAAGCGGCTCCTTATATTTTCGAAGTTCCAGGCCGATCTGGCGTACTAGCTCTCCACGTTTAGGAGCCGGCACCATGCGCCACACCTTAAAAGCATCTTTAGCTTTTCCCACAACCTCGTGGTAATCGGCAGCAGTTGCCTGATTCACTGTTGCAATCAATTCTCCATCAGATGAAGAAAACGATTCGACAATAGCGCCAGAGGTTGTTTTCCATTCCACTCCAGTGCAAACTCCATTATTTACTTCACTGATTCCTAATTGTTTTAATTCTTTAGAGATGTCAATTTTCATTGTCTTTATTTTTAGTTGTTTATAATTATCTAAATCAATTTTCAAGATTGCTTCAGTCGTCGCTCCTCCTCCATCGCAATGACAACTTCTCTGGTAGCATCCTTGACTCAACTCAATCCGTCATTGCGAGAGTCCACCAAAATTTTGTTTTTGCCATAATTAGGTAATGACAGATTATGCAGGGGTGTCATTTCGAATGAGGGAAACGAATGAGAAATCTGTTCCTTTTGTGAAAGATTTCTCCTCATTCTTCGTCGAAATGACAATAATGCATAAAGTGGTATTTTACTCATATTTAACGACTTATTAAAATCTGTCATTGGCAACCGACATAGGAGGTGAAGCAACCTACACCTTCTCCAAAACCATTGAAACCCCTTGTCCAACACCAACACACATGGTACAAAGTGCATATTTTGAGTTTGAATTTTGCAGCTGATACAAGGCTGTTGTAACCAAACGTGCACCCGACATTCCCAGCGGGTGTCCTAGTGCAATTGCTCCGCCTAATGGATTTAGTCGTGGATCGTCGTCTGCCATTCCAAACTCGCGAATACAGGCCAGCGATTGTGCTGCGAATGCTTCATTCAATTCGATGATATCCATTTGGTCCAGACTCATTCCCAGCCGTTTCAAAAGCTTGTTGGTGGCCGGTACCGGTCCGATTCCCATAGTACGTGGTGGCACACCGGCAGCCTGAGTACCCAGAATTTTGGCTTTCGGAGTTAGATTAAACTTCTTAACTGCCGCTTCCGAAGCTACAATTACAGCCGCTGCACCGTCATTAATTCCCGAGGCATTGCCGGCAGTTACCGTGGTTCCTTCTCCGTAAACCAATTTTAAGGAGGCCAGCTTTTCAAGCGATGTCAATCGTGGGTGTTCATCCTTTTCAATTAGTATCGGGGCTCCTTTCCGTTGAGGAATAGAAACTGGAATTATTTCACGTACAAGTGCTCCGTTTTGCTGGGCTTCAGCCGTTTTTAACTGACTATTGTGTGCAAATCGATCCTGATCTTCGCGACTGATCTTAAATTCATCGGCCAGATTTTCTGCGGTGCAAATAAGCGGGTCTGTTCCATATTTCTCCTGAAACTTGTCGTTCACAAAACGCCAACCAATGGTGGAGTCATATATTTCAGCATTACGGGAAAAAGCCTGTGTAGCTTTAGGCATTACCAATGGCGATCGCGACATATTTTCAGCGCCGCCGGCAATCATCAGCTCTGCCTCACCGGCTTTTATAGCCCGCGCTGCCATTCCAATGGCTTCCATTCCTGAAGAACACAAACGGTTGACTGTTACCCCCGGAACCGATTCAGGCATTCCAGCCAAAAGCAAGGCCATTCGTGCAACGTTTCGGTTGTCTTCTCCGGCCTGGTTGGCACATCCCATTAGCACATCATCAAAAGCTGCCGGATCGATCTGATCGTTACGCTCCAGCAAAGTTTTTATGGGAATGGCCGCTAAATCATCGGCTCTTACTGATGACAAAGCCCCTCCATATCTCCCAATCGGTGTACGTATTGCATCGCAAATAAAAACTTCATTCATAGCTATATCTTGTTTAGTTTTTCAATTTTAGGTTTTAACGCTTTAAAAGCCCGATACAATCCTTCCGTCAACTGATCGATTTCTTTTTGTGTCATCACAGTTGAAAGCATACACGAAAAAGTATTGATCATCAGGATATTCTCCTTGTAATACATATAATCGAGCAACTCGTTTATCAATTTTTTTACCTCCTGATTTTCATAGGCTTCGCGATAAGTATTAGGTGGTGTTGGCCGTAAATGCATCCGAAACATGGAGCCAGCGCCGGTAATAGAAACCGGAATATCCAGTAGTTTTATTACCTCGCGAATCTGACCTATGGCACCGTCTGTTATCCTGTTCAGTTTTGTTACCGCTTTTTTATCAAAATATTGCATAGCCGTATAACCGGCTGTCATCGTTATCGGATTGGCAGAAAAGGTTCCGGAGTGTGGCAACAGAAGATTTTTTTCATGCGGATCGAATACTTTCATTACTTCCTCTCTTCCGGCTACTGCACCAACGGGAAACCCTCCGCCGATAATTTTTCCCAATGATGTAAGATCGGGGCTAACTTTATAATTCTCCTGAGCTCCACCGTATTTCACCCGAAAAGTGATCACTTCATCAAAAACCATAAGAGCGCCATTTTCGCGAGTCCAGTTGTAAACCGCCTCCACAAACTCCTGATTACCCGGCACCATACCAACACGATGCGGCACCGGATCAATGATAACGCAAGCAATATCTGCTGCTTGTTTATCCAGAATTGCCAATGTTCGTTCTACATCATTATACGGATAAATCACCACATCGTTAGAGACACACGGTGGCGTACCATGAGCCAGCGGAACACTGCTTGGGTTATCGATATTTCCCCAATTCGAGGGGTTTGCAGTTTGACTTACTTCTGCAAAATCGTAGGTACCATGATAAGAACCTTCGGCTTTGGCAATTTTTGCCCTTCCGGTGTAAGCTCTTGAGGCTTTTATCATAGCCATGACTGCCTCGGTTCCGGAGTTTACAAAACGTATACGCTCAAAACTTTGTACCCTTTTTATAAGGTGTTTGGCAAACGAAAGCTCAATCTCCGATGCCAGCGTGTAAGCCGTACCTTTTTTTAGCTGGCTGATCACGGCATCAACAATGGGTGGAAATGAATGCCCATGAATCAAAGCAGCCATGTTATTGGCAAAGTCGGTTCGTACTGTACCTTCAATATCGGTTATATAACACCCTGAAGCTGTGTTGGCATAATTCGGATAAGGCTGTCTGAAAACAGTATTTCTGCTCACTCCCCCGGAAAGTACTTTTTGTGCCTGCCGGTATAATTTTTCGCTATTGCTTAATTTTTGTGACATCGCCCTTGCTTTACTATTGATTTAAAGTTGCCTCGGTTTGCTGTTGCAGGTACTCAAAACTTACACCCGGCGCCAGTTTCCTGACAAACAACTTTTTATCCACTACATCCAGAATACTTAGGTTCGTATAAATTCTGCTAACTACATTCTTTCCGGTAAGTGGATAGGTACAGGATTTTACAATTTTTGAAGCGCCGGTTTTAGTCGTGTGTTTTGTAATAACAAAAATGGTTTTCACTCCGGCGACCAAATCCATGGCACCACCCACTGCGGGAATATCGTTTGGATTTCCGGTAGACCAATTGGCCAGATCTCCTTCTTCCGAAACCTGGTAAGCCCCAAGCACACAAATATCGATGTGCCCGCCACGTATCATGGCAAAGCTGTCGGCATGATGAAAATAGGCCGCTCCGGGAATGGCTGTGACATATTTTTTTCCGGCATTTACTAACTCCGGATCTTCACTGCCACTCTGGGCAACCTTTCCCATTCCAAGCAAACCATTTTCGGTATGATAAATCACTTCGCGACCTTCGGGTATAAAACCGGTCACCATTTCGGGAATCCCGATCCCAAGATTTACATAGGCACCATCGTGAATGTCCATAGCAACTTTTTGCGCCATTTCGCTAGTGCTCCAACCTGTAATTTTATTGTTTGATTCCATGGTATTTTACATTTTCTGCAACCAGTTTCGATTCATCTGCCGGATTGGAAATTTCCACTACACGATTAACAAAAATTCCCGGTGTTATTACATGTTCCGGATTAATACTTCCAAGTTCAACCACCTCTTTGGTCTGTGCAATTGTTGTTTTGGCTGCCATACACATTACCGGCCCAAAATTGCGGGCTGTTTTGTTGTAAATCAGGTTGCCGTATTTATCTGCCGTTGCACATTTCACCAAAGCAAAATCAGCTTGAATGGCTTTTTCCATAACATATTGTTTGCCATCAAACTCGCGTATTTCTTTTCCTTCTGCCAAAGGAGTATTTACGGTTGTGGGCGTATAGAATGCCGGAACTCCAGCACCGCCTGCACGAATGCGTTCGGCTAAGGTTCCCTGTGGCACCAGTTCCAATTCTATTTCGCCGGCCCGGTACAACTCGGGAAAAACAACAGAAATTGCTGTACGTGGAAAAGAGCAGAGGATCTTCTTAACCTGCCGGTTTTCGATAAGGGCTGCCAAACCAACATGTCCGCTTCCGGCGTTGTTGCTCACCACGGTCAGGTTTTTTGCTCCCTGATCAACCAGCGCATGAATCAATTCTACCGGGCTACCGGCTTCACCAAACCCACTTATCATTACGGTTGCTCCGTCGAAAATGCCGGCAACCGCTTCTTTTGCCGAATTCACGATCTTGTTAATCATGACTCACCGTTTTTAACGATTCCTTTCTTAATGCTTCTTCCAATCTGCCCTCAATCTCTTCCAGTTCATCTTCGTAGAAATACTTGTCAGCCTTGTAAGGCTTTAACTTTTCTATCGTATTTTCCTGCTCGTGGTACTCAGCAAAATATACGCGATCCATCCATTCCATGTTCCTGGCTTCGTTGAATTTGAGCACAAACACTTTTTCACCATTAATCTCAGTTGTTCCCATTAATGAAGTTTTTCCTGCAGAGGAAGTCATAGTAATGTAACGCGACGGACGATTTATCGATGCCAAACCACGATAAACCTTATTGAATACTTTTGTGATATCGGCCAATGGAGTTGTAAAATGATGATGCTCGCCCGTTGGCCGTGCGCAGTACATCGAATGGAAACCAATTCCGACCATTGCCATAATATTGCCTAAATCGATCCAGTTTTGTGCCGATCGATCCACATCTACTTTCCCATTTTCATCCTTATACAAACTAATGGTGTTCATAATCGGACTTTGGCTCTTCACTTTAATACCGTATTTTTTTAGTCGCTGAAGGGCGGCGACTGCCCCAGGATTCATCAGCTCCCGCGGGGTTGATGTATGCGACATCCAAACCACCTGAATGCCATTTTCAACGGTCATTCTCAGCAGTTCCAGTATTTCTTTAAACTGGTCGGTAAGCAAATGTTCAGGATGAAAAGTAATAGCTCGTGAACCGATCCGTAGCGTACGGATATGTAGAAGTTCCTCATCTTCCAAAATAGGAGTTAGGTATTCTTTTAAACGCCTGTAAGAGATATAACCTGCATCTCCTCCGGTAATTAAAATGTCGGTAATTTCTTTGTGTTGCTTCAGGTAGTTGTGCACCTGGCTGATATCGCGCTGAACAAACATATCTTCGTCGCCACGAACCTGTGCATGACGAAAACAATAAGTACAAAAGGCAAAACAGTTTTGAGTTCCGGCATCCAGAATCAGTTTAATTGGCGGGTATTTGTGCTGGCTTCCTTCCAGAATTTCCAGCTGCCCCTCATCGTTATAAAGGAAAGGTTTGTTTAGTTTCTGTTTCCCATCGTGCGGATTGGTTTTTAACTGGTAGGCTTCAACAACTTTTCGTCGTTCATCATCGCTGCCGGCGTCCAGGTATTTCTGTACATCCGCTTTGTTAATCATATCAGGCTGCGGAAATACGAGGTAATAATTCGGATCATTTTTATAGTTGCTCCAATCAATTGTATTCAGAATATGTTTGGTAGCCATAAAACGGTAAACTTCAAGAAAAAACTCGCGTTCCTTTATGTTGTCGATCTCTACTCCATTTTCTTTTAGCACCTGCAAAATTTCGCGAAAACCGTTTAATCCGGAGTAATGTGTTTTTCCTATAAAAAGTGGTTCCTTTTGTTTTGAAAATTGGGAATACTGAGGATAACATTTTTGTAAACGCCGAACTAAACCGACAGGCAAAAGTTCCTCGTTATTAATGGTTTGTATTGTTTCGGGCGTAAAATCGTAAGCACGCATCATTTCTGCAATATTCAATGACTCCTTCGTACTAATCATCTTTTTTGATATTAAAAGTTCATATTGAAAATTTCATAATACACACAATAGCACATACACAGTTGTATACGAACCATGTAGTACGGCTGTTGCGCTTCATTCCGAATCCGTCTTATCGACACACCGATTTGAAAGGAATTAATACAGTAAAGTATTGACAAGCGTCAATAAGAGTTATGGAATAAAAATAACTGCGGTTGCAGCTAATGTGAAACCGTATCATCATCGAGGCACTCTGGCATGCCTTGATAGAAAAATACAGGACATGAATACGATTGTATCATGTGCCCAATTTATGAAATTTTATACCACAAGTCCATGATTTTTAAGATAATTTATAAAATTGGCAGATATCATCTTTTGTTAAATATTTTTTTAGCAACTTAAGGGGCTGAAAAAAGTAGTTTATTGAATCCAAAAAAGAGCCTGTAATTTTATAACAGGACAATAATCTCAGAAAAATTTCAGGATGAAATTAATCGAACGAAATCTAAGATATTTCGTTTAATTAATTGGTAACAAACAGAAAACAGAAAAAATGAAAGTACTATTACTTGGCGCCGGGATGGTAGCCAAACCACTTGCCGATTATATTCTTGACAACAATATAGAATTAACAATTGCCACCCGCACACTTACAAAAGCCGAAAAATTAATCAGAAACCGCACAAACGGTAAAGCCCTGCAATGGACCATCGACGACATTGATCAATTGGATCAGCTAGTTGCAACTCATGATTTAACAGTAAGCCTGCTTCCTTATGCGCATCATGTTACGGTAGCCAAACTGTGTATTAAACACAAAAAGAACATGGTAACCACATCGTATGTGTCGGATGAAATGAAAGCACTGGATGCCGATGCCAAAGAAGCCGGAATTATTATTCTGAATGAGATCGGTGTTGATCCGGGTTTTGACCACATGACTGCCATGCGAATTATTGACAAAGTGCAAGACAAAGGTGGTAAGATTAAAGAATTTTACTCGTTGTGTGGCGCGCTGGCAGCACCCGAAGAAACTGACAATCCATTTAAATACAAATTCTCGTGGTCGCCAAAAGGTGTGATTATGGCCGGAAATAACGGTGCCAAATATTTAAAAGGCGGCGAAATTGTTGAGCTCCCGACTGAAGACCTTTTTAAAAATCCATTGAAAATAGATTTCCCCGAAGTTGGAGAAATGGAAGTTTACCCGAATCGCGATTCGTTGGCTTACGTCGATATTTATGGACTGAAAGATGTTGCTACGATGTATCGCGGAACTTTTCGTTACCCCGATTGGTGCGAAATTATGGATGCCATTAAAACACTCGGTCTGATCACTCACGATACACAAAGTTTTGCCGGAAAAAGCTACAAAAGAATTATGGCGCGCCAGCTTGAAGTTTATCCAGCCAACATTAAAGAAAAGGCTGCCGAACGTCTTCAACTGCCGATAGACAGTCCGGCAATTACTGCGATGGAGTGGTTGGGGCTTTTTAGTGGGTACATGCCATCAATGGATGAAGGATCGAACTTTGATCTGGTTGCCGACCTGATGCTCAAAAAAATGATGTTGCCCGAAGGTGCCCGCGATATGGTTATTATGCTTCACTCGTTTTTAGTTGAAAATGCCGATGGAAGCACCGAAGTTGTTAAATCACGTCTGCTTGATTTTGCAACTAAAGAAAATACATCGATTGCGAGAACTGTTGGATTACCGGCCGCCATTGCTGTTAAAATGATCCTGGACGGCAAGATTACCGACACAGGCGTTCATATTCCGGTTTCAAAAAGTATTTATGAGCCTGTTTTAACAGAGCTGGAAAAACTTGGAATTGCCATGAAAGAAGAATGGGGAGTGAAAGAATCGGCAAAAATCAGTTGCTGATATGAACTTGAGGATAATACCAGGAAAACAAAAGTTCAGTTGGTCGCTTAATTTTTAAGCCTATATAAAATTTTTTGTTCCTATCTGAACAAGTTTGCGATAGCCATAACAAACGAGCAACGAAGTTTTTTGTATTTTCCCCAATTAATTTCTACCTCATGGAAACAAGCAAAAAGATTTACATTTTCCTTATCGTAATCACGATTGTAGTGGTTTGTATCTACGCACAATCCATCATTATTCCTTTCATTTTGGCCATCCTGTTTTGGTTTCTTATCCGGGTAATAAAAAAATTACTGGAAAAAGTTAATTTCATTGGACGGCTGCCCAAATGGATTACTACCCTATTTTCAACACTGGTATTGCTTGGTTTTTTAGCTTTAGCTGTTACCATGATATCTCAAAACATCAAAATATTGTCTACAACGCTTCCCGAATACGAAGCCAACGTAAATAAAATTGCCCAACAGATTAACCAGAAATTTGATATTGACATTATGAATATGGCCGGAGATTTTGCCAAAGATTTGAATTTCGGAAGTATTCTATCATCGCTGTTCAGCACATTAACAAGCTTATTTGGTAATGCTTTTACAGTATTTCTATATCTTTTGTTTTTACTCCTGGAAGAACCGTTATTTCCAAAAAAGCTGAAAGCCATGTACCCGGAAAAAGAACAGTACGATCATGTAAAAACACTGGTTAGAAAAATAGATCATTCCATTGGAAATTACATCGCCTTAAAAACACTAACCAGCCTATTAACCGGTTTCCTTAGCTACTTTGCCTTGCTTTTTATTGGCATCGATGCGCCTCTATTTTGGGCATTCCTCATCTTTGTTCTTAACTTTATTCCAACAATAGGATCGCTTATTGCAACCATATTTCCAGCTGTATTTTCCATTTTGCAGTTTGGCGAATTCACTCCCGGAATACTGGTACTGTCAATCGTTGGTGCTATTCAGTTGGTGGTTGGAAACTTTATTGAGCCTCGACTAATGGGTAACAGTTTAAATATTAGCCCATTGGTTGTTTTCTTAACACTCGCAATCTGGGGAGTTATCTGGGGAATTTCGGGCATGTTGTTAAGTGTCCCCATCACTGTAATCCTGATTATTATTATGTCGGAATTTCCGGGAACCCGACCGTTTGCGATTTTATTAAGTCAACGCGGCACCATTAATAAATAAAACCTGCTTATCGAATATGAAACAACCACTTGTAACTCCAAAAACGGGAGATTCTGATCCTGAATTACAGCAATTGATAACGTTTTACGAAGAGACACTTGGATTCTGCCCCAACAGCGTAAAAACCATGCATCACCGGCCGCGTATTGCCTATGCTTTTATTGAAATGAACAAGGCTGTGATGGAAAACCAGGGACGAATTACCAGTGCCTTAAAACGAATGATCGCCTACATTAGCAGCAATGCCGCAGGTTGCCGTTATTGCCAGGCACACGCCATACGAGCTGCAGAACGTTACGGTGCTGAACAGGAACAACTGGAAAATATTTGGGAATACAAAACACATCCTGCGTTTTCCGAAGCCGAACGGGCAGCACTGGATTTTGCTTTCGCAGCTTCCATTATTCCCAATAGTGTTGACGACCAAATTGCAGAAAACTTAAGAACATATTGGGATGAAGGTGAAATTGTAGAGATTACCGGCGTGGTTGCTTTGTTTGGTTATCTCAATCGATGGAACGATTCGATGGGAACTGAAATTGAAAACGGGGCAAAAGAGTCGGGAGAAAAGTTATTAAGCAAAAATGAATGGAACAGCGGAAAACACACCTATTAACAAACCGGTATCAGACCTGTCATCCGTCAACAAATTTTTCCTTTCGTTTTTCCAACTTTGTAGTTCTAAATTTCTAGAAAATGAAAACATTAGCAGCGTTAAAACCACAACCTCTTTTTAACTATTTCGAAGAAATCTGCCAGGTACCACGGCCATCGAAGAAAGAGGAAAAAATAAGACAATATTTACTTGATTTTGCCTGGGAAAATAAACTGGAAGCAAACACCGATAAAATCGGAAATGTAGTGATTAAGAAGCCTGCCACTAAAGACATGGAGCAGGCACCAACCGTTATTCTGCAAACCCACATGGACATGGTTTGTGAGAAGAATTCGGACAAGGAATTTGATTTTGATAGCGACGCCATTGAACCAGTAATTGTCGAT
The DNA here is from genome assembly GCF_010448835.1 of Draconibacterium halophilum. NCBI lineage: Bacteria > Pseudomonadati > Bacteroidota > Bacteroidia > Marinilabiliales > Prolixibacteraceae > Draconibacterium > Draconibacterium halophilum. The sequence continues at coordinate 1,748,259 of NZ_CP048409.1, read as the reverse complement.
GGTTGGGTAAAAGCCAACGGAACAACATTGGGAGCCGATTGCGGAATTGGTATTGCAGCCCAATTGGCGGTACTGACTTCAAACGAATTAAAACACGGCCCGATTGAATGTCTGATTACCGTTGATGAAGAAACCGGATTAACCGGTGCTTTTAACCTGCAACCCGGCTTTTTATCGGGCTCGGTTTTGCTAAACCTCGATTCGGAAGATGAAGGTGAGTTGTTTATTGGTTGTGCCGGTGGAGTTGATACACTTGCTACCTTTGATTACCAGCTGGAAGAGATAAATAAAAACTCAATAGCCCTGATAATTTCGGTAAGCGGACTTTTGGGAGGCCACTCGGGTGACGATATTCACAAAAACCGTGGAAATGCCAACAAAATCCTAAACCGTTTTTTATGGAACTGGAACGAGGATTTTGAAATCCGTCTCGCAGAGTTCAATGGAGGTAATTTACGCAATGCCATTGCCCGCGAAGCATACGGAATTATTACAATTCCTGCTGATAAAAAAGATGATGTGTTGGCTTCATTCAATAAAATGGCGGCTTCGATAAAAGATGAATTTCAATTTGCCGAGCCAAAACTGGAAATCAGTTGTACAGAAACCGAGCTACCAACTTTTGTTGTTGATACCGATACGCAAAACAAACTTTTAAATGCTGTTTATGCCTGTCCGCATGGCGTTTTGGAAATGAGCTCACGCATGGTAGATATGGTGGAAACCTCAACAAACCTGGCTTCGGTTAAATTTACCGACGACAATAAAATAGTAGTAACCACCAGTCAGCGCAGCGAAATCGAAGGACGTAAGTATTATGCCGCAGAAACCGTAAAATCGGTTTTCAACCTTGCCGGGGCTGCTATAAGACACAGCGACGGTTATCCGGGCTGGACTCCAAATCCGGATTCAAAAGTTGTGGAAATCACTGTAAATTCATACAAAAAACTATTTGGGAAAAAACCAATTGTTAGATCGATTCATGCCGGATTGGAATGCGGATTATTCCTTGAAAAATATCCGGGACTTGACATGGTTTCCTTTGGCCCAACTATTCTTGGAGCTCACTCTCCCGATGAACGTTTAGATATTTCGACTACCGAGAAATTCTGGAAACATTTGGTTGATGTGCTTGAAAATATAAAATAGAACTCAAGAAAAAGGAGCTTCAAATGAAGCTCCTTTTTTATTCTTTGTTAAAATAGAATGATCTTAATGCAATGCTGCTCCCTGAACTTTCAGGATTCTTTTTTTCAATAACCCTGATCTGTAACGTGTGCTTTCTGTTTTTCAAATCTTTATCCAGGGTATAACTTTTTAATTCGGGTTTTTCATTATCTGAATAAACATCTTGTTCGAACCAGGGCTGTCCATCGATACTGTATTCAATAATTCCAGAAGTATTATCAGAGTAAACCAATATTCCAATTGCGGTTCCTTTGAAACGAAATTTGATAATATCTCCGGGATATTCTCCCTGTAACACCTTTTCTTCCAAAACGGTTGTCATCTCCCAGCCTTTAATGGGCTTTGGCGGATCGGGCGAAATAAAAACCGGATTTGGAAAATCATTCCCGTCAACCAAGTTTGATACATCCTGATTGGTTTGTGCCTGTGCAGTTAACCCCAGAACTAGTAATAAAAATATCCCCACTATTCGCATGATTCAGATGATTTGAAAAGCTGAAGATAACAAATTCATTCTTTCCATTCAATTTTGTCCTTCCAGTCTTGTCGTCCCGGCGAAGGAAAATCCATCATTACCTGGCCAACATAAAAGAAACCCAGACTTTTTTGGTTGTTCTCCAGTTCAAGCAATTCATCAAACAACTCAATAAAAGTTGGTGTTGCCCAAAATGCTGCCAAATCCATTTCGGTTGCGGTTAGCCACATATTTTGTACGGCCATCGATACCGCCGCAAGCTCTTCCCATTCGGGCAAACGTCCCGCTGGATCAGGCTGCAATATAACTGCAATGGCAACAGGTACACGCTCCAGAGTGGATGCAAATTTTTCTATTTTTTCAGGAGCAACCGGGTAGCCTTCCTTTTGTTTTTCAAGCAGTAAAGCTTTCGCATCGGCAGCCAACTTTGCTTTGGCTTCGCCACGGTACACTTTAAACCGCCAAGGTTCCGTCTTTTTATGGTTGGGTGCCCAATTGGCACTTCTCAACAGCTCTTCTACCGAGCCGTTTGGTAAGTCTTTCTTGGCAAATAAACGGGGCGGTGTTGCCCTTCGGTTTTTTATAATTTCAGTAACTGACATATTGTTTTTTTAAGAAAAACACAGTTGCCGTAAAAAGGTTGAATGTTTGGTTTATTGCCTCTGAGGTACAGAGATTGATTCGACCACACTATCCACAATCACAACTGTGCAAACTAAAGCCCGGGAACAATCTTCTCGCTTTGCTGCCAATTACATATACAAGTAACACACACAACGTCAGCCAGAAAAGGAATTATTATTTCGACCATCCCGAACTTCGGGAGACGAGAAATCTCTCACAATTGAAACAGATTTCTCATTCGTACCTCATTCGAAATGACAGAAGACTGTGACTATTCCTCGTCTTTGGTGTATCCCAAAATCTTAAACATTTCATCGGCCGACTGCTCATTACGATAAACATAATCGAAGAAGTTACCCTTTTCGTCGCGATCGATAATTACATGTTTCGGAGAGGGGATCAAACAATGTTTTATCCCGCCGTATCCACTAATAGCATCCTGGTATGCTCCGGTGTGGAAAAAGCCAAGGTACAACGGCTCTTTATCCTCATCGGCATACGAAGGCAAAAGCACCTCCTGATTAAAGTCTTCCGAGTTGTAATAATCGGAGTGGTCGCAACTAATACCGCCAATGTTTACGCGTTTGTATTCGTTGTTCCACTTGTTTATGGGTAGCAAAATAAATTTCTCGAAAATAGACCACGCATCCGGAATGGTATTCATCAGACTGTTATTAACGATGTACCAGCTTTCGGTATCGTTTTGCTGTTTTTGCTCCAACACCTCGAAAATTATGGCTCCACTTTCGCCAACAGTATATTTTCCAAATTCGGTGTAAATATCCGGATCGGGCAAATTCTCAGCCGAGCAAGCTGTTTTAATGTTGGCAACAATTTCTTTAATCATGTACTCATAATCATACTCGAAACCCAAATGATTTCGTATTGGAAAGCCACCTCCCAGGTTAAAAGAATCCAACGAGTCGCATTGTTTCTTCAGGTCGATGTATAGCTTTAATGCTTTTTGAAACTCCCCCCAAAAATACAGGCTGTCTTTTACGCCCGAATCAACAAAAAAGTGAAGCATCTTTAGTTCAATGTTTTTCTTCCCTTTAATATTTTTTTCGAAAAAATCCGGAATTTTTGTATGCCGTATTCCTAACCGAGAAGTATAATACGCCGACTGCGATTCTTCATTAATCGCCATGCGAATTCCCACTTTTACGGTCTCGCCGTTGGCCAGTTTTTCAATCCGTTCCAGCTCATTAATACTATCAAGAATAACAATGTTATTCTTGAAACCCAACCGTTGCAAATCGATAATCTTTTTAAGATACTCCTGAGTTTTGTAACCGTTGTGAATAATCTTCCGGTTCTTGTCAATCTTTTTGTCCTTAAATAGATGAAGGATAAGATCAATATCGTACGACGACGAAGTTTCGAGGTTTACATTGTGTTTTAAGGCTTCGTTAACCACGTGCGAAAAGTGGTTGCATTTGGTGCAATAACAATAATAATATTTGCCATCATAATTATTCTTTTTAATGGCTTTATTAAACAGGTTACGCGACTTCTTTATTTGTTCCCCAATTTTTGGCAGATAAATAAACCTAAACGGAGTACCATATTTTTTAATCAGATATTTTAATGAGATTCCATGAAATGTAAGCGAATCACCTCTTAAATCAAAGCCTTCCTGTGGAAAATAATAGCTTTGCTCAATCAAATCAAAATAAGTATTCTTCATCTAGTAACCCTATAAATTATTAGTGTTTTTCGTTTTTCTTTCGAAGCGCAAATAAAAATATTTTTTTTGAATATTTCCACCCAAAAATGAAATCAACGAAAACACTGTTCTATTTTACTGTTCCCTATAAATAGAAACGTTTTTTTCAAAGTAAGACAATAAGTAGCACCAATCAAAATTATCCGGCCAAACAACTGAGTTTATATATGATTCGGGCTGCAACATTGGCATCCCACTCGGCATTTCCGGTTTCGCACACATCGAAACCAATAATCCGGCGGCCACTCTCCAAAATCTTTTTAAACAGAAAAACAACCTGGTTATACTCCAATCCTCCCGGCACAGGCGTTCCTGTTTGCGGGCAAAGTTTCGGATTCAGTCCATCCACATCAAAACTGATGTAAATATTACCGGGTAATTCGCTAATAATTTCGTCGCATTGTTCGTCCCAGGTGGCCCCTTTAAATTGCTCTTCTTTCAATTTCTGGTCGAAATATACTTCTATCCGATCGTCTTTTTCTGCCAACTCAACTTCCTCATCGCAACAATCCCTTATTCCAACCTGAGCCAGTTTTTTAATTTCGGGCATTTGTACGGCATTGTAAAAAACAGAAGCGTGTGAATACGTAAATCCTTCATAAGCACTTCGCAAATCGAGATGTGCATCAATCTGAACCACCCCAAAACGATCGTATTTTTCCGATAACGCCTTAAAATACCCTAAGGGAGTACTGTGGTCGCCACCAACCAAGCCTACTATTTTTCCGGCGTCAAGTAATTTCGTTGTTTCGCGATAAACAAAAAAGTTCATGGCTTCGCATTGCTGGTTGATCTCCAACAGGTTTTGTTGCAACGTCTCATTCTCCGAAATAGTTCCGCCATTCTCCAGAAAATTGATATAGCGCGCTGCTTTGGGTCGCAACTTGTTTCGAATCTCCAAAACCGCTTCGCTTACGGGCTGAAAATAAATTCCACGTTTCCAGGCATCTTTTACATCCGGATCAAATAAATCCAATTGTGATGATGCTTCCAGAATCTTTGCAGGTGCCAGTGCTGTTCCTTCGCCATACGAAACCGTAACATCCCAGGGCACCGGAAGCAGCACAACTTCGGCAGAATCCTCATCATACGGAAGACCAATAAAATTGCCGTTTTTTAGTCCCACTCTATTTGGGTTAAAATCTTTATTTTCGAAAGTTTCACTCATCAAAAAAAATGCTTAATTTGTCTCTGATTATTTGTAATGCTCACACGAAATTACAATATTCGGGTGAATATAGTTTATGTTATTGAATTAAAATGAGTAAAGAAAAACATGAGTAAAGTATTAATAATTGGAGCAGGAGGTGTTGGCCGTGTAGTAGCCAGCAAGTGTGCGGATAATCCGGAAGTTTTTTCAGAAATTCTATTGGCCAGCCGCACCGTATCGAAGTGCGATGTAATAGCAAAAGAAGTTGGTAAAGGACGAATTAAAACGGCCTCGTTAAATGCCGATAATGTTGCAGCTACAGTTGCGCTGATAAAAGAATTTCAACCGGAACTGGTTATCAATGTTGCGCTCCCCTATCAGGATCTTCCAATTATGGATGCCTGCCTGGAAACCGGCGTAAACTATTTAGATACGGCCAATTATGAGCCTAAAGATGAAGCCAAATTCGAGTACAGCTGGCAGTGGGCCTACCACGATCGTTTTAAAGAAAAAGGTATTATGGCGGTATTGGGTTGTGGATTCGATCCCGGAGTGACCAGTATTTACACGGCACACGCAGCTAAACATCATTTTGATGAAATGCACTACCTCGATATTGTGGATTGCAACGGCGGCGACCACGGAAAAGCATTTGCCACTAATTTTAACCCGGAGATCAATATTCGCGAGATAACTCAAAACGGCCGCTACTGGGAAAACGGGCAGTGGGTAGAGACCAAACCTTTTGAAATAAAAAAGGCGTTGAATTACCCAAATATCGGAGCACGCAATTCGTACGTTCTTTATCACGAAGAACTGGAGTCGTTGACCAAAAACTTCCCAAGTTTAAAACGCGCCCGTTTCTGGATGACTTTTGGCGACGAATACCTAACTCACCTTCGCGTGATTGAAAATATTGGTATGAGCCGCATTGATCCGGTAAAATACAAAGGTGTTGACATTATTCCGTTGGAATTCCTGAAAGAGGTGCTGCCAAATCCGGGCGATCTGGGTGATAATTACACCGGCGAAACATCAATCGGTTGCCGAATTAAAGGAATAAAAGACGGCGAAGAAAAAACATATTACGTTTGGAACAACTGCAGCCACAAAAAAGCTTTTGAAGAAACGGGAACGCAAGGCGTTTCTTACACAACCGGTGTTCCGGCAATGCTGGGTGCCATGATGGTGCTTACCGGAAAATGGAAAGGCGAAGGTGTATTTAACGTTGAAGAATTTAATCCTGATCCATTTATGGAGAAAATCGGTGAACACGGTTTGCCATGGAACGAAGAAATTAACGGCGATCTGGAATTGTAACAAGATATGAGCTACGAGCCCCGAGTCATGAGCTTGGGGCTTTTTATTTAACCGCTAAAATTATCGACTTTGAATTATAAAGAAATACCTTCACCGACTTTTGTTCTCGATGAAAAACTGCTTCGTAATAACCTGGAACTTATTAATCGTGTTCAGCAGAAAGCAGGAATCGAAATCATTCTCGCCTTTAAAGGATTTGCCATGTGGAGCGCATTTCCCATTGTTCGCGAATATTTAAAAGGTGCAACAGCCAGCTCGTTGTACGAAGCGCGTTTGTGTTTCGAGGAAATGAAAACACGCGCACATCTTTACTCGCCGGTGTACCTCGATCATGAATTTGACGAATTGATGAGCTACAGCAGCCATATTGTTTTTAACTCAGTCAGGCAGTTTGAAAAGTATCACCAACGCACACAAACGGCCGGTCATAAAATTTCTTGTGGAATTCGCGTGAATCCTGAATACTCTGATGTGGGTACCGATCTGTACAATCCAAGTGCACCGGGATCGCGATTGGGAGTTGGCAGCGATGAAATGCCCGAAGAATTGCCGGAAGGAATTGAAGGCATTCATTTTCATGTGTTGTGCGAATCGGATTCTTACAGTCTTGAAAAAGTATTGGAAAACCTGGAAAATAAATATGGCAAATACCTGCACCAGGTAAAATGGGTAAATATGGGTGGCGGTCATTTAATGACTCGCGAAGGTTACGATCACCAGCATTTAATTCAACTTCTCACCGCTTTCCGAGAAAAATACGATGTAAAAGTGATTCTGGAACCCGGCAGTGCCATTGCATGGGAAACCGGCGTGTTGGTAGCAACCATTCAGGATATTGTGGAACACAAAGGCGTTAAAACGGCTATTCTCGATGTGTCGTTTACAGCCCACATGCCCGATACGCTGGAAATGCCTTATCGTCCAAAAATTGTTGACGCAAAAGATCCATCTGAAGAAAGTCAACACCTTTACCGTTTAGGAGGTGGAAGCTGTTTAGCAGGTGATTTTATGGAAGCATACGACTTTGGCCGCGAATTAAAAATTGGCGAACAAATTATTTTCCTCGATATGATTCACTACACCATGGTAAAAACCACCATGTTTAATGGTGTAAATCATCCGGCAATCGCCATTTGGACAAAAGATGACGAACTACGCATTGTGCGGAAGTTTAAGTATCAAGATTTTAAAAACCGCTTGTCATAAAGACAAGCAACTATTCAGCTAAAAGCTGCACATCAAAATCAATAAACCAACTATGAAAAACCTGATTGTCTTCGGTTGCCTGCTTTGCTACCTGACTTCCTGGAGCCAGAAAGATACCAATGAACGCGCCCAATGGTTTACCGATTCACGCTTTGGAATGTTTATACACTGGGGCGTTTACAGTGGTGCCGAAGGTTACTGGAAAGGCGAAAAACTTCGTAATGATAACAACTATGCTGAATGGATCTTGTACAGAAACAGTATTGATCCCGACGAATATGTTACGCTCCTTGACCGCTTTCAATGGGACGAAATTGATCCGGAAGAGTGGGTAATTCTGGCCAAAAAGTCAGGGATGAAATACATCACCATTACAGCCAAGCACCACGATGGTTTTGGAATATGGGACAGCAAGGTAAGCGATTACGACCTTGGGAATTACACCAATCCAAAACGCGATATTATTGCCGAAATGGCTGCAGCCTGCAAAAAACACGACATTAAACTTTGTCTGTACTATTCTCACTGGGTTGACTGGGAGCACCCACTTGGCTGGGACCATAGCCGCGAGATTTACAAATTATCAGAAAACGATTACGACCGCTACTGGCAAGAGAAAGTAATACCACAAATCACCGAGCTGTTGACCAATTATGGCGATATATCTATGCTGTGGTTTGATATGTGGATCCATCATTCTGAAAGTATTGTTACCAAAGAACAATTATTGCAGCTAAAATCATTGATACGCGAATTACAGCCCAACTGTCTGGTGAATTCACGTTTAGGATTGTCGATTGAAGAAGATCCCGACATTGATTACAAAACCCTGGGCGACAACCAGCTTGGTAACAAAAAGGAAAATTTCCCCTGGCAATCACCGGCAACAGTTGCGCATTCATGGGGATTTCATTCGTCCGATTCGCAATGGAAATCAACGTCAACATTATTAAAATCCTTAATTGGGAATGTTAGTTTGAATGGTAATTTTATGCTGAATATCGGACCTCGGGCAAACGGTGATGTACCTTACGAAATTTCCCAGCGCATGCTTGAAATGGGAAAATGGCTGCAGATAAACGGCGCATCGATTTATGGAGCAGAAGCTTTCGATTTAAACAAAGACCTACACGATTGGGGAAAAATAACCTGCAAACAGGATGGAAACACCTTTAAATTGTTCCTCCATGTTTATAACTGGCCATTAACCGATCACCTGAATCTTTCCGGAATTACCACAACGCCTAAAAAAATCTATCTATTGGCAGATAAACAAAAATCACCACTCTCCTTTTCGCACTCCAACGCATTTACATATATTAGCCTGCCCACAGACCAACCCGATCCATACGTATCAGTGCTTGTTGCTGAATACGAATCGAAACCCGAAATTACAGATGGAATTGTTGCCAAAACAACTGACGATGGTTATTCATTGCTTCCCGGAAATCAAAATCCGCAACCTCAATCAATGGAAATTACGCCTCCTTCAAAATACGGAACAATTCCGGCGTTTGTGGCAGCGAATGGCGTTACTGACTTTAACTGGAAAATATACGTCGACCAACCGGGCAAAAAAAGAGTGGATGTATCTTATAGCTTTCAGGGCAACAGAAATAACAGCCAGATTCTTCTAAAAGCTGCCGGGCAATCGTTATATCATTCGGTGCATCCAACCAGACAAACAGTTGCCGAACCCAATCAGGATTGGCATATCGATAATTTCGAATCGAACAAAATAGGTACAATCGATTTCCCCGAACCTGGTTTTTACACCATCAAACTCAGTATTCAACCAAGCGAAGCAGATCCGATCAAGTTCCAATGGTTGTGGATTAAATAAAGCTAAACCACTGATAAAAGACAAAACGACCTTATTAACAATTGTTAATAACCACGGTTAATTCATGGTGAATATAAACGACTGAATATCACTTGTATTTTTCATTTTTCGCTGTATATTTGATCTATCAGGTGAGCGATAAAAGGCTGCTTGGAAATTGTGGAAACGGAGAAAGTTTCTTAGTCGGAACCGGAACCATTTCATCCCACCCCTCGGGGCGGCACAATGAAAAAGCTGAAGTTTGAACGCGATATTCTGGAATATCAAAGTTCAGGCAATCATCTGAAAGAAGTTCCAGAAGTTCTTTCAAGATTGAGTCATCAGGCAGGAAGTACAGAAACCAAGGTTTCAGCTGCAAAACTGCACAACGAAAACGAGGCAACTCAATCCCGTTGATTGGAAAGGGGACATCCTTAGGGATTAACCGAATACACTGACAGACACTTCGTTCAGGAAGGTAAGCGCGATTACCAAAAGAACAACCGGAAGGTTTAGCCGTAGAAAGCCAAACCGGAAAGTAAGGGCAAAAGCCGATTCGAAAGAAAAAGCTGAAGCCGGTCGTAATAACCGTAGCCTGGCACCAAAAGTAACTTCGGTTGCTTGAAAGTGAATGGGAGCTATTTGTAACAAAATAGTTCCCATTTGTGTTTTATATACCTGTCTCAACCATAACCCAAACATTCTTATTACTTTTAGCACAAAAAGTAATTCCATGATTCCACAACTAGATAAACTTAAAAATACCGAAAGCGATAATTTCTTTTTAATGGCCGGTCCGTGTGCCATTGAAAGTGAAACGATGGCAATGGAAATTGCCGAAAAAGTGGTTGCCATTACCGAAAAATTAAAGATTCCATACATTTTTAAAGGTTCCTACCGAAAAGCCAACCGTTCGCGCCTCGATTCGTTTACAGGAATTGGCGACAAAAAAGCATTGAAGATACTGAGAAAAGTGAGCGAATCGTTTAATATTCCCGTGGTTACCGACATTCATACAGCCAACGAAGCTGCGATGGCCGCCGAATATGTTGACGTATTGCAGATACCGGCTTTTTTATGCCGCCAAACTGATATTTTGGTAGCTGCGGCAAAAACCGGCAAGTTGGTAAATATAAAAAAGGGGCAGTTCCTCTCGGCCGACGCCATGCAGTTCGCTGTTAACAAAGTACGTGAGAGCGGAAACAATAACATTGCCCTAACGGAACGGGGGACAACTTTTGGCTACCAGGATTTGTTGGTGGATTACCGCGGAATTCCGGTGATGAAAGAAATGAAGGTGCCGGTTGTTTTAGATATTACCCACTCGCTGCAGCAACCCAACCAGGCCAGTGGTGTTACCGGTGGCAAACCGGAATTGATTGAAACGGTTGCACGCGCGGGAATTGCCGTTGGTGCCGATGGAATATTTATTGAAACACACCCAAATCCGGCCGAAGCAAAATCGGATGGTGCCAATATGTTGCGGCTTGATTTACTGGAATCGCTGTTGACAAAACTCGTTCTGATTAAACAAACCATAAATAAAATATAAAATGAAAAACCGACGATCGTTTTTAAAAAAAGCTGTTGCGGGAGTTACCTTTTCGGCCTTGCTTCCTATTACCAAAAGTGCCACAGCCGGCGAAGTAAAACTTAAGAATGCGCTGATACATCATGTGTTTTTCTGGTTAAAAGAACCTGCAAACGAGCAGCATAAAAAACAACTGGTTGAAGCTCTAAACCAACTCACCAAAATTAAAACCATAAAACTGAGTCACATTGGTTTTCCGGCATCCACAGAAGACCGTGATGTGGTAGACCATTCCTATTCGGTGTCGTTTATGGTACTATTCGATAGTCAGGCCGACCAGGATTCGTACCAGGTTGATCCGATTCACCTGAAATTTGTAGAGGAAAACCAGCACTTGTGGAATAAAGTGATTGTTTACGACTCGATAGATTAGTTTGCTAAGTAGTTGTACACAGGTTCTCTAAAACTGGATAATTCGTTTTATTCCAAATCCTAAAACCCCTGATTTTACTGGTCCCCAGGTAGGGTTGACCCTTCCCCGGGCACTTTAATGTCTCCCCGGGAGGTTTACCCTCTCCCCGATTGATTGTTCAGCCCACCGAGACAATTAGGGTCTCCCCGCTTACTTTTTTGTGCCCACCAACGACAATGAGCCTTCCCCGAACACTTTTATGGGCTCACCGGCAAAGTTTAGCTTTCCCCTGACACTTTTTGTTGCTCACCGACAACATTAAGTGCTCCCCGAACAGATTTTCCTGTTGCCCGGGCAATTCCTAATAAAAGAAAAGATACGCCAGCAATATCGATGCTATAATACCCGTAAAATCGGCAATTAAACCGCATACAACGGCATAGCGGGTGTTTTTAATTCCAACAGCACCAAAATAAACCGCCAGAATATAAAAGGTAGTATCGGTAGCCCCTTGCACGGTACTTGCCACGCGGCCTACAAACGAATCGGCGCCGTATGTTGTCATGGCGTCCACCATCATTCCGCGGGCACCACTTCCACTCAAGGGTTTCATTAAGGCAGTTGGTAAGGCCGGGGTAAAATCGGCGTTTACTCCCATTTGCTCAAAGCTCCAGGTTACGCCGGCAACCACCCAGTCCATAGCCCCGAAGCCCGGAACACTCCAATAGCAACCAAAATAGCTACCAGATAAGGAATAATTTTCACCGCCGTTTTAAAGCCGTCTTTTGCCCCTTCAATAAAAGCCTCGTAAACATTCACCTTTCGAAATAAGGCCATCAGAATAAAGGCCACAATTACGGTGAACAGAATAAAATTACTGGCTACATTCGATACCTGTGTAATGGCATCTTTATCGAGCGTTGAAAAGTACCAGATGATACCAACTATAATCGCCGTTAATCCGCCGAGGTAAGCCAGAATTACTTTATCTAGCAAATTTATTTTTTGATAGATAGCCACAGAAATCAATCCGGCAATGGTGGAAAAATACGTGGCCAGCAGAATAGGAATAAATATATCGGAAGGATTTACAGCCCCCAGCTGCGCACGATAAACCATAATACTTATGGGCAGCAGCGTTAGCCCCGAAGTATTCAGCACCAAAAACATAATTTGCGCATTCGATGCAGTCTTTTTGTTCGGGTTGGTTTCCTGCATTTCTTTCATGGCCTGCAAACCCATTGGTGTTGCAGCATTATCAAGGTTTAGCATATTGGCGGCAATATTCATCAGAATTGATCCATGTGCCGGATGTTCTTTCCCCAGCTCAGGAAACAGCTTATTAAAAAACGGCCCAATTACTTTTGAGAACACATGAACAATTCCGCCTTTCTCTCCTATTTTCATAATCCCCATCCACAGGGTAAGCACACCGGTTAATCCCAGCGATATTTCGAAACCGGTTTTAGCCATATCAAAAGTGGCTTGAACCATGTCGGTAAAAACCTGTGTATCGCCCAGAAACACAAGTTTTACAAGAGCAATAATAAATGCGATTACAAAAAAGAAAATGAAAAGATAATTCAGTGCCATTCTAAAAGTTGAAATTGGTGTTCGGAATAAAAACTCCCGGTATTCCTACTATTTTTTTCGCATGATGCGATTTGAGCCGTAAAGATAGATCAAGTTTTTATTTCGGCAAATTTAATTTTGTGCGCAAAAAAAAGAGGGACTTTTCAGCCCCTCTTTAAATATTCATATAGCTCTAACCAAACTAAATATTAATACCCCGGACGTTGAACAAGAACGCCAGGTTGTTGATCTAATTGAGATTGTGGAATTGGCATGTACTTATCGTTTTCGCTAAAACTGGCATCTTTCATGAAAGAAGGACGTGTGCGTAAATCGGCAGTGGCAAAACCATTCAGGATATCAGCCATACTCTGTCCACCAATTTTATTCGGAAGATTATCCCAACGACGGAGATCGAAGAAACGTATACCTTCCGTAGCAAATTCAAGACGTTGCTCCCACTGTACCGCTTTCATCGCTTCAGCACCGTCGGCAAATGAAACGTAAGGCTCCACCTTGTAATTGGCAGCAGGTTGTGTCCAGTCAACATCGCCTTCATCGCCCCATGGATATACCGAAGGGGTAATTGCGTGAGCATTACTTTACCCATAACAGGAGTACTGTTTTTTGCCCGGTTACGAATCATATTAACATAAGTTAATGCACCGCCAGGATCATTAGCAGCAGCTCTACACTCAGCTTTCCACAGAATAATATGGCTATAACGCAAATAACGATAGTTATTTGCATTAATACCTGTTTGCCAACCTGTTGTGGTTGACAGATTGTATCGCTCATCTTTTTTAAAGAAAGGCTTAGCTACAGGTAAATAAGGGCCTCCGTCAGTTTGTTTACGAACCCAGTTACTTCCACGGTTAATTCCCCAGTCTTTATAAGGAATACCACGTCGGCTTACAGTATAATCCAATCGTGGATCTACCACATCGGTAAAAGGCACAAATGTTTCTTCCGATGCTATCCCTGCATCGTTTGCCAAATCCGAATCATTAAACGAATCGAACATAGGATGTCCGTTTGCATTAACTTTATAGGCATTAACCAGGTTTTGCGATGGCTGATGGAAACCACAGCACATACCAATATCACCACCATGAGGCCAGTTTAAACCGATACCCATTTCAGCATTTAACGATTCGTTGATATCGTTTACGTTTGCCTGGATTTCGAAAATAGACTCCTGATTGTTGTTTGTGGCAATGTTGAAGTTATCAATAAACTCATCAACCAATGAGAATTGGCCGCTAGCAATGATTTCGTCCAATAGAGGTTCTGCGTCTGAATATTTAAGGTCTTGCAGATACGCTCTGGCAGCTAAAGCTTTTGCAGCCCACTTAGTGGCACGGCCCACCTGCGCCTGAGTTGATGGTAAATTGCTTGCAGCATATGTCAAATCGTCGATGATAAAACTAAGAACTGCTCCATCGGCATTCTCATTCGGCACGGCACTTGGATCTTCAGTTTCTTCCGTTAATAGCGGAATATAATCTCCGAAAACCAAACGCGCTTCAAAGTAAAACAAGGCACGCAAGAAACGAGCCTGTGCTCTGAAAGCGGCAGCCTCATCAGCAGTAATTGTACCAGCCTCTTCAGTTCCGTTAATTACACGTAGTGTTTTGTTGGCACGGTCAACTCCCATACCAAATGCCCACTGCCATTTATCGCCCGGATAGTTATTTGATGGTAATACTTCCCAGCGTTCGATGTCATTAACAACAACCTGATCGGTAAATTCCGATCCTTTATAAGCATCATCTGATGCTGCCGAACCGTAAGTCCAGTTTTGGATAGAAGCTCCCCAGCTAATTTCCCATAAAGAACTTCCTCCAACCATTGCGTAAGTTCCGATTAAAAGTGCGTCAATACCCTTTGCATCGTAGAATACATTTTCTGAAGTCGAACCAGGAGGTTCCTTGGTCAGAAACTCTTCAGAACAAGAATATGACATGGTCAGTAAAATCGCGATGACCATTAATATTGATAGTTTTTTCATAATACTTCTCTGTTTAATATTCATATTGAATTAATTCTTATAAACCCAGGTTTACGCCAAACATAATCTGGCGTGGCGTTGGCCATGCCCCTCTGTCTAATCCCATTGCGGTACCCGAAGCATTTACTTCAGGATCGAGGCCGCTGTAACCTGTTATCGTGAATACATTCGACACCTGTGCATAAATGCGCAGTTTTTGAATACCTACTCTGTCGAGTGTTGATTTTGGGAACGTATATCCCAATCGCAATGACTTAAGTCTTAAGTACGAAGCGTCTTCAACAAATGCAGTTGATGGTTCTTGCGAAATGGGCTCAAAATCCAACATCGGAAGCGAAGCATCTGCATTGTTATCCAAATAGGGGCTTCCCCATGAATCATATAATGCATCCTCGCTTAAACCACCGTTAAACTGACCGTAATCAATCCAACGCCGAACATAGTTTATCATCTCGTTACCAAAACTTCCGTAGAAGAACATGTTTAAATCGAAATTACTATAACCCAAATTAAGATTTAAACCGGCTGTTAAATCCGGATGAGGACTTCCAATCCAGGTTCTGTCTTTGTCGTCTATCACCTGCATTTCGGTATCTGCTTCACCATCGCCGTCAGTGTCAACCATCATCGTTGTGTTATCAACATTTTGATATTTGAAGTGACCGGGCTGGTTGTAGCCGCCAATTGTTCCGGCATAAGGTGGATGACCATCAGCTTCTGTCTGATTTTGGAAAATGCCTTCAACCACATAACCATAAAAAGCCGGGAATTCTGATCCTACAGCAAAACGTGTGTATACTTTCTGTCGTTCATCAGTTCCATCAATAATCTGATCCGGATTTTTCTCTGAAAGCTTTGTAATTTCATTTTTGTAGTGCGACAAGGTCAGGTTGGCTGAATAAGTTAACTTACCATCAGCACTGGCATTGTTGTAACCCACTTCAAAATCAAATCCGCGGTTACGCATCTCCCCAACGTTTACAAAAGGTGCAGTTGCAATACCCATAACATGAGGAATAGGCTCCCTGAATAGCATATCTTTGGTATCGCGTTGCCACAAATCCAAAGAGAATGCCAGGTGATTATCGAGCATATTGGCGTCAAGACCAAAGTTATAGGTGGTAGTGGCTTCCCAAACTACTTCTTCGCTACCCAATGTGGCCGGTTTAAAACCTGAAGCGGCACTTGTATTTGTTCCGTTAATATCATACGAAGCCCGGTATGGGTCGGTTGAATAAGTTGAGAAATAGTTGTAATTCCCAATACGGTCGTTACCCGATTGCCCCCATCCTAAACGAAGTTTTAGTAAATCTAACCAGCTACTGGTATTTTGCATAAAACTTTCTTCTGAGACTGCCCATGCAGCTGATACAGCAGGGAAAGTAGCATAACGATTGTCGGGGCTGAAACGTGAAGAGCCATCACGACGAACAGTTCCTTCGAGGTAATACTTACCCATAAAATCGTAGTTTATACGACCAAATACCGAGAACAGTGACCATTCTTCTGCATTACCGCTGTTTTCTTTATTACTTTCACCTGAATCCAACTGCATGTAGTTAGGATCTTCAGAGAAATATACACGGCGGCTGGCGTTTAACGACTGCCACTTGCTTTCTACTGCTTCTGTACCTAACAATACGTTGATTCTATGAACATCAGCAAAAGTTTTGCTGTAATTCAAGGTATTCGACCAGTTCCATTGAAGCTCGTAGTTTGAATTTGCATCAACACCATTGATTTTGTTTGGTTCAGAGTGCTCGTAATTTGGGATGATGTATCCTTTATAATTCCACTGTCCCCAGTTTGCTCCAAATAATGTTTTGGCAGTAAGCCCTTCGGCTAAGGTAACTTCAGCAAATGCATTTCCTAAAATACGCATCCATTTACCGTTGTTGTTTCGTGAACGGTAAGCAATTGCCAATGGATTTTCGGCATTACCCATTTCAGGAGCTTTTGATCCGGCAAAATTTACACCACTAATATCATAAACCGGAATAATAGGCTGTGCACGGTAAGCATGCGAAATAGGGCTGTCTTCAGCGTTGTCCGTAAAACGACCGTATTCATCGATATAAGCAACCTGAAGCGACTCTCCTACCTTTAACCAATCGTTAAATTTGGCATCCGAATTCATACGCATGGTGTAACGTTTGAAATTGGTGTATTTTACCAAACCTTCTTCATCGAGATAATTGGCAGAAAAGGCATAAGTGGAATTATTACCACCACCTACAACTGATAGGTCGTATTCCTGAACAATACCGGTTTGGTAAATCTCGTCGTACCAGTCAGTGCCCTGTTTGTTTGCTTTAAAAATAACATTGTCTGGAAAGCCGTAAGTGGATTCATCCACCTCTCCATTCATTGCACCGTTAGGTAAAATATAGTCTGGAATAACCGGACTGGAACCAGAACCATACTGTGCATGTATAGGATCGTCTCCTTTGTTGGCAAAAGACATCCAAAGTGCATCGGCATATTCCGTAGTATTGAGCATGTCGTACTTGTTAGTTGCATTAACAACACCGGTTTTAACAGATACGTTAATTCGGGTTGTTGGTTTGCACGACCTCTTTTGGTGGTAATAATAATTACCCCATTTGCACCTCTTGTACCATAAATAGCAGCAGAAGAAGCATCTTTCAATACTGAAATACTTTCGATATCACCCGGAGGGATATTGTTTCCAGGTCCTGCAGGTACACCATCAATAATGTACAATGGATTCGGATCGTTAATGGTTCCAACTCCGCGAATACGAATGGTTCCCTCAGCACCCGGACGGTTAGCAGTAGTTACTGTAACTCCGGCTACTTGCCCTTGCAAACGGTTAGCAACACTAACTTCCGATGTAGCTTCGAGGCTTTCAGCAGATACGGTTGAAACAGCTCCGGTTAGTTCTTCTTTCATGCGGGTTCCATAACCCACAACAACCACCTCGTCAACACCGATCACATCGGCTTTCATCACTACATTAATTGTTGATTGCCCTGCAATCTCAACTTGTTGTGTTAACATCCCGATGTAAGAAAAAGTTAATTTCTCTGCACCTTCAGGTAACGTTAAGGTGTAATTACCTTCAATGTCGGTAATTGTTCCCTGAGTGGTTCCCTGAACCACAATCGACACACCAGGTATCCCTACGCCTTCTTCATCGGTAACAGTACCGGTAACAGCTGATTGCGCATAAGAACCTAGAGAAAATGCCATGAATACAGACATCATAAGCAAGGTTAAAAAACCTCTTAAAGGATTTTTTTCCATAGATTTTAAGTTTTGGTATTAATAAATAGAAATTTGAATAAAAAATTATTCTGGATTGAACTGTAGCGAACCTACAATTCCTTATAAGGATCAGTGTGGTTTATCCATAAGTTTAATTAATTAGTTAGTTAGTAAAATAGAATCTTCGTTAGTTTTAGTTCTGAATCAAAAATACAGGTTAAATATCTTTGATTCGAATGCTAAAGTATATTTTTCATTTCAACATTGGAAAAGTACACGATGTGTTAAAAAACATAATTGTTATTTTTACATTAAGAAAATGAATCGCAACACCCGCTAGTACAATTAATAAGCTCATTTACCAGTGAAATTAATGTCTTCTTTTAAGGAGTGTTTTATTCAGAAAATCCTTTTATTATTGTATTGCTATTCAAAATTACCAAAAAATGAAAAAAGTTTTCTATTGGCTACTAGCTGTTGTTATTACACTTGCTGCGGTTATTTATCAACGAAAAACAGGCCCCACCTACGATAAAAAATTGTTGGTAGAAGTTAATAACACCAATTACGAAGTAAAATTGGTACGCAGTATAGAAATAGACAGCAATACTGAGGTAAAACTGGCTATTGACGACAACAATATTGAAGCCAGATTTTTCTATAAAAAGTTCCTGTCCGATGATCCATACCAATCGGTTGACTTTGTTTACAAAAAACAGCCTGTTGATTCGTACCTGATGAATAAGGTTTTTAACCTTACCGAAGAAAAAGGATGGTTTGCAACGGTACCCGAACAGCCGGCCGCAGGAAAAATTCAATACTATTTCGAGATTACCGACTCAAACGGAACAAAAACATATATGGATAAAACACCGGTTGTAATACGTTTTAAAGGAGCCGTTCCTTCATCGATTTTAGCACCGCATATCTTTTTCATGTTCTTTGCTATGCTGTTGGGTAACCTGGCCGGAATTATGGCTATTTTCAGGCATCAACGGTATAAATTTTATACTACTGTTACTTTAGTTGCTTTATTCATTGGAGGTATGATTCTGGGGCCAATAGTTCAACTACATGCTTTTGGCGAAGCCTGGGCAGGAGTACCATTTGCCTGGGATTTAACCGATAATAAGACATTAGTGGCATTTATTTTCTGGATATTGGCTTTTGTAATGAACCGGAAGAAGGAACGCCCGGTATTTACGATAGTAGCTTCAATAGTAATGTTGATTGTTTATTCTATTCCTCACAGTATGTACGGCTCACAACTTGATCCTGAAACCGGTGAAATCATACAGGGATGGATACAACTGCTTTCAATTTAAACGAAAAATTGCCATCAGAATTTTTCGAAAATTATAATTTTGGCCTTACTAAAACAAAACTAACTAAAATGAAGAACTGTTATCTGCTTCTACTTGTACTCTTATTTTCCTGCTCACAAAAGACTGAAAAAAATTACCTCAGCTATGTCGATCCGCTTATTGGAACAGGACCTGCCTCAACAATTGCCGCGCAACAACACCCCGGCGATCATGTAAGTAACGGACAAACAATTCCGGCGGTTACAGCTCCTTTCGGAATGACACAATGGACGCCACAAATTTACGACAACGAGCAAAAATGTATTGCACCTTTTTATACCGGTCAAACAATGATACAAGGTTTTAGGGCAAGCCACTGGCTAAGCGGATCGTGCACGCAGGACTATGGTTCTTTTACTATTTTCCCAACACAATTGGGTACCAATTTTAGCTTTCAGCCGGTGCAACGTCAAACAATGACGTTAATGAAAACGGAAAATTTGTCTCCGGCCTACGCCTCATTTCTTTTCCCGGCAAAAACCATAATGACAGAAATGACAAGCACTAAACGTTGTGGCTTTTTTCGTTTTTCATGGTTAGACGAGAAAAACCCAACCATTATGTTTGATATAAACAGTGACGAAGGAAAAGGATATATCAAAATCGACCTGGAAAAACAGGAAGTTTATGGATATAATCCTGCTTACCGAATTTACAGCGGACAGGACAAACCAGCAGGCATTTCAGGATATTTTGTTGCCAAATTCGACCAGGAGATTGTAAAATACGGCACCTGGGGCGATTTTGAATACGAACATGGTACTACCGAGCGTAAAGATCAAAAACAGATTGGAGCTTATGTAACCTTTAACCTGGATGGAGATACGCCGGTAAAACTAAAAGTTGGGACCTCGTTTACAAGCATTGATAATGCACGTAAAAATCTGGAGACAGAAATTGCCGACTGGGATTTTGAAGCAACAAAACAAAAAATGGAAGACACCTGGAACGATTATCTGGGACGCATTGATGTGGAATCGGAAAACGAAGAGGAACTCACCAAGTTTTACACGGCCATCTATCATGCATTATTTCACCCTCGTTTAATGAGCGATGTAAATGGCGATTACCCGGCTTTTTCAAAACAATACGAAACCCAAAACAACAGTGACTTTGATTATTACGGTGACTTCTCAAACTGGGATATCTTTCGGGCGCAAATGCCATTACTGAGCCTTATAGCCCCAAAAGAGTATAACAACATGGTAAAATCGCTTGTTGCAAAAGCCGAAGACGGTGGCTGGCTGCCTATTTTTCCCATGTGGAACAATTACACCTCGGCAATGATTGGCGACCACAGCACCGCAATACTTTGCGATGCCGCCATGAAAGGCTTTGATTTTGATTTGGAAAAGGCTTACCAATATATGCGGAAAAATGCCTATGAAACGCCGGATGAAGAAGCCTATAAAGATGGAAAAGGGAGACGTGCTTTAACATCTTATATCGAGTTTGGATTTGTTCCCTTAGACGATGTGGTAGCCGATGCCTTTCATACCAACGAGCAGGTTTCCAGGACAATGGAATATGCCTATAACGATTGGTGCGTGGCACAGATAGCTCAAAAATTAGGAAAAAATGACGACTACAATGATCTGCTTGCACGATCGTACAACTACTCAAATGTATACGATGAAACCCAGGGTTGGGTAAACGGCAAATTTGCCGATGGCAGTTTTTTCGAAGACTTTAATCCAAATGCAAAGCACTACTTTATAACCGAAGGTACACCCAAACATTATACATGGTTTGTTCCGCACGATGTTGAAGGTTTAATCGGATTAATGGGTGGCGAAAATACGTTTAGTGAAAAACTGAACAAACTGATTGACGACGAACTGTACTGGCACGGCAACGAGCCAAGTCATCATATTCCTTTCCTGTTTAATTTTAGCAACGATTGGGACAAAACACAAAAAACGGTGAAATACATTCTTAGAACCGAATATGGATTAGGCAGAGGTGGACTTTCGGGCAACGACGATGCCGGCCAACTTTCGGCGTGGTACGTTTTTGGCGCAATGGGATTTTATCCGATGTGTCCGGGAAGTAACGAATACCAGTTATCGTCTCCAATATTTGAACAGGTTACACTTAACCTGGATGAAAACTATTATCCGGGGGGCAAATTTGTATTAGAAGCTGACGGAGCGACGTCTTCATCGGTTTTCTCCTTGGTTAAGTTAAACCGAAAAGAAAGTGCTACGAAAATAAATCACACTGATTTGCAAAAAGGGGGAACACTAAAGTTTTTGAAATAAATATTTTTCAGCCGGAACCAAATCATATTGTCATTTCGACGAAGGATGAGGAGAAATCTCACCAAAGAAACAGATTTCGCAGTAGTTCCCTTCGTCGAAATGACAAAATAATCCACTCTACATCTTCTGAACAGGTGACGAAAGTTTTTCGGCCTCTTCAGTAATGTATTTCCGAAACCCATCTTCGGTTTTCCATTGGTCTTTATCCAATCCCCAAACCGAGAAGAAATAGTGCTTGGCAGGAGTTGCGTCTTTACACTCTTGTGCGATGAAATAGGTTTCGGAAATAATATTACTGAAGCCTTTTTCTTTCACGGTAACAAAGCCTTTCTGAAACCAGTTGATATCGCTCGTACGGCCAATTGTACCGGTTTCCGATTTGGGAACGATTACTGCCATCCCCAGTTCGTCGTTATTTAACGACTGCACATCGTGTGTGCCAATGCAGGTAAAGTCAGCTGCTTCAAAACGGAATGGTTCGTTTTTTAATTGCGAAGTAACAATGCCTGTTACAATCTGATCATCTTCAGAACATCCATAAACGGTAACATCCGATTCAAACCAGTATTTCCCGGGATAAATGGTAATGCGCTCCACGGCTTCCATTTCTTCGCCGTTAACATTCCACCCCGAATATTTAAGGTCGAAAACTGAGCGAATAGGTCCTTCAACAATTTTTTGGTATTCATACACATCGGTCGATCCCAACCGAATCAACGAATCATTTCTCAGCAAAGCAATTCCTCCCGAACCCAGCGAGCTGCCACAGTGTAGTACATCCATTCCCCATTCGGCCAGTTCGTGGTAATTACCAAATCCGGGCGTATGAACATCGTCGGCTACCATTACCGGTTTTCTCTTGCCAAACAGGTCTTTTACATTTCGGCAATCAAAATAAACCCTGAAGGCAATTTTGTCATTTTCCCAGGTCACCCCTTCACCCTGAGCAATAATTTTAAATGGTTCACTCACCGGAACAGCTTTATAATTATCCACCTCTTTGTACGATCCGTCTTCCTGAATTATTCCTAAACGGAGGTTGGTTCGTTTATTGATATTGGGATAATCGCTTTGGACAGCTAACTCAATTGTTGCTTTAATGGTTTCATCGGCTTGCATATCAGTTAGCAACACTACTTCATCCCAATTTCCATCGCCATCCAAATCGTCAACCTGGCTTGCAATCGTTTTATCACCGTTCTTAAAAACCGGTAGTTTGCCTTCTTCCAAAGCAATTTTGTTTGCAATTTCCTCGCGGGAAAATACGATTACCTCATCGGTTCGTGTTTCGGCCAGTGGATTTTTTAGCGTAATTGCAGGTTGCTGCGTACACGAGGCAAACAGCATCAGTAATAAAATACCAAATGGCATAATAGTCTTCATTTTTGGATTAGATTTAGGTGTATAAAATAAGAGTGTCTCAGAAACAAGCCGCCACTTGGTTTATCCTGTTTCTAACACACTCTTAGTAAGAATAACTATTAAATATCGTTTTCGCCTTTTACGTATCCGAAGTTGGCTAAAATACCACCATCAACATAAAGTACCTGGCCGTTTACAAAATCGGCAGCTTTTGATGACAGGAATAAAGCAGCATTTCCAATATCTTCGGGTTCGCCCCAACGGTTGGCCGGTGTGCGTGTCATCACCAAATCGTTAAATGGATGGCCCCCTTCGCGAATTGGAGCTGTTTGTGCTGTAGCAATATAACCAGGGCCAATTCCGTTAATCTGCACATTATACTTTGCCCACTCGCAGCACATATTTGCCGTTAACAGTTTCAAGCCTCCTTTTGCCGAAGCATAAGCCGAAACAGAATTGCGTCCGTAAACACTCATCATCGAGCACATATTTATGATTTTTCCTGAACGATTTTCGATCATTTTAGGTGCAACTCGTTTGGCAACAATAAGCGGGGCAACCAAGTCAATATCAATAACCTGTTTATAATCGGCAATCGGCATATCCAAAATAGGAATACGTTTAATAATTCCGGCGTTATTTACCAGAATATCAATATCGCCAAGTTCCTTTTCTATTTGCGAAATTCCTTTATCAACGGCTTCTTCGTTGGTAACATCAAATTTTAGCGTATACACATCAATGCCAGCTTCGGCATACTCTGCTTTGCATTCCTGTAGTTTCTCCTCAGAAATATCGTTAACACAGATTTTTGCACCAGCTTGCCCTAGTGTTTTCCCAATGGCCATTCCAATACCATGGGTTCCACCGGTTATTAACGCAACTTTTCCGCTAAGGCTGAATAATTCTTGTATCATTTCAATAATATTTTGTTGATTGATTTTTTTGTCTTATCTCAGTTCCTGCGGTTGAATAATGTCCATATCGGTGTAGTCGAGATTTTCGCCTGCCATTCCCCAGATAAAGATATAGTTTGATGTTCCGGCAGCGGAGTGAATCGACCATTCAGGCGAAATTACGGCCTGTTCGTTTTTCATCCAAATATGACGTGTTTCCTGTGGTTCACCCATAAAGTGACAAACTGCCTGTTCGTCGGGAACTTCAAAATAGAAATACACCTCATTTCGGCGCGAGTGCTGGTGTGCCGGCATGGTATTCCAAACACTTCCCGGCTTCAACTCTGTCATTCCCATTTGTAACTGACAAGTATCAACAACGGTATTAATCATTAACTGGTTAATATTTCTTTCGTTCGATGTCTCGAGGCTTCCCAGATGCAACACGTTGGCATCGGCCAAACTTACTTGCTTCGTTGGATATTCTTTGTGTGCCGGTGCCGAGTTAAAATAAAAATGAGCAGGTTTGGCTGCATCGTCCGATTTAAACGTAACCTCTTTACTGCCGCGCCCGATGTATAAAGCATCTTTATACGACATTTTATAATCCGTTCCATCCACTGTAATAGTTCCCGAACCGCCAACATTCATTACTCCAACTTCGCGACGTTCGCAAAAATATTCTGCTTTTAAAGGGTCAATCGCTTCCAGCGGAAGTTCGTCGCCTGCAGGAACTGCACCGCCAACAATGTAACGCTCTATCGATGAATAAACCATGCGCACATTACCTTCTTCCATAAGGTTTTCCACTAAAAACTCTTTTCTTATTTTTTCGGTATCGTAATTCTTAAAATCCTCAGGATGATAAGCAAATCTTCTTTCGTAAATTGTTGCCATACTATTTTATTTTTTAATTCTTAATCGATTTATTGATGCAAATGTAAGAAGAAACAAACAGAAATGCAATCGATTGCATTGATTAAAAAATATTGTTAACTTTGTCGTTAAATAAAATACCAAAGTGCAAAAATCTGAGATTACAATTCACGATATAGCCAAAAAGCTAAATATATCAGCCTCTACTGTTTCACGTGCATTAAAAGATAATCCTTTAATTAGTGAAGCAACCCGGAAGAAGATAAAAAAGACGGCAAAAGAAATGGGTTACCGCCCAAATGTAATGGCTGCTAATTTACGCACCCGACGTACCAATACCATTGGCGTAATTGTTCCGTTAATAAATCGGCACTTTTTTTCATCTGTAATTTCCGGTATCGAAGATGTTGCTTACAGGCAAGGATTTGCAGTTACAATTTCACAATCGAACGATAATCTTAAAAAAGAATGCAACATTGCGCACACTTTATATTCTAACCGTGTTGATGGATTAATAGTGTCGATTGGAATGGAAACTCAGTCGTACGATCACCTGAAACTATTTTCGGAAAGAAATATACCGCTTGTCTTTTTTGATCGGATTGTTGATGAAATACCGGCACATAAAATTGTTGTCGACGATTTTTGTGGTGCATACCGGGCCACTCAGCACCTTATTGAACAAGGGAGGAAACAAGTTGCCCACATTGGAGGACCGCTCAACCTGCAAATCTATGCCAAACGAGAAGCCGGTTACCGTAAAGCAATTAGCGATGCCGGGCTGGAGATAAACGAAAATCATATTCTACACAACAGTCTTACCCGGGCAGACGGACTTAATGCCATAAAAAAAATACTTGCCGGAAAACAACGCCCTGACGCTATTTTTTGTGCCAACGACACAACAGCCTTAAGTACCATTATTCATTTAAATGAAACCGGAATAAAAGTGCCTGAAGAAATTGCTATTGTGGGATTTAGCAACGAACCCTTCAGCGAATTGGTAACACCATCAATTACAACAGTAAAACAGCCCGGTTTTGAAATGGGCCAAAAAGCAGCCGAGCTTTTGATTAAACAAATAAATGGTAAAGTGAAACCCAAAACTTTCGAAACAATAATGATGAATACAGAACTGATTATTCGAAATTCATCACAATCAAAATAGAAGAATCAGACCCCATAAAATATAATTTCTTAGCAAGCCCTCGGCAATTACGCTACCACAAGTGCAAAACGCGCATTAGTACCGCAATAACACTTATTCCTTCTAGGCAAAACAATCCCCATAAACCAATACTCCCAACCCTCAATTTCAGCTTCTTGCATTAATGCATACCCCCATATATGTCTAAATTGTACGTAAACAAACTCAATTGAAATTACGGGGCAAAATATTGAAATCAGGTTCCCTCTTCGTTTTGTTATTATTCATTCTTTTTAATGGTAAGGGAGCACCGAAACTTACTACATTCGAAAATGGTTGGAGTGTTCCACCTGTGGCACAAAACGATACATTTATTCATGTTGCCAGATACGACTTGACAGTAACCGGAAATGTACTGGTAAATGACTATGATCCGAATGGAGATAAAATAGAGATCTTATTTGCAGCTTCGCCGAGAGAGGCATTTTTGTTAATGGATAAAGATGGCAACTTTAGTTTGCAGCTACCTTCAAATTCTATAGATACCATAAGTTTTCAGTATTACATTAAAGAACTTACCGAAAATGAGTACAAAGCTTTGGGAAATGTATTTATTAAAATAACAGAAAACGAAGACCTGGACGAGGTGCCAAACTTTGCTGATCGCGATAACGACAACGACGGTCTTCCTGACAATTTGGATGGAATGGGGCTGGACACGGATAACGATGGTGTTCCAAACAATTTCGACATTGATAGTGATAACGATGGAATTACCGATAACATTGAATGGCAAAATGAACACAACTACATTGCTCCTTTAAACATTGATGCCAACAAAAATGGATGGGACGATGCTTATGATCTGGAAATGGGAGGAACTTGCTACACCCCGGTGGACACCGACGGAGATGGAATACCTGATATGTTAGACACCGATTCGGATGCAGATGGAAGAAGTGATTTGGTTGAGGCATTCAACCTAAATACAGATGGCAAGGCTGGTATTCAACTCCTGTTTTCTGACTATGATAACGATGGGCTCGATGATGCTTTTGACCAAATGATTAAAGGCTATAACTGGCAAAACTCAACGGCCAGTAATTGTTCACCAACCGATTCAAACCACAACGGCATTCGCGACTGGCGCGATATAACCAGCCATTTTTCTTCCCAATCGGCCTATATTTTTCCCAATCCTGCTTCTGAATCGTTTCAGTTTTTCCAGCCCAATTTAAAATATAACCAGCAATTATGCATACAAATTCAGAATTTAAATGGTCAGCTAAAAAAGGTATATAAAACCACCTATAGTAATGAACGTATTCCTGTTCAGGACCTCATCAATGGCTATTATATTGTAACTGTTACTTCCAACGGGCTTATGCACTCGCAGCAGATTTTAATCCAGCATTAATAAAAAAAACTCCCATCATTGTAACCCTTCTCATTTTTTACTGTCAGTACTTGTAGAAAACGGCAAAAATATGGAATCGTATCGCTTGTCGACTAAAAACGTAAATTGGTCGAATTTAAGAAAACAGATTTAAGCGATGTACTATTTTTGTTGGAGCTAGAAAACAATGTGGATGCAAAGCCAAGCATCCGGAACAGAAAACAAACAGAAATAAAGCCAAAAAATGATGAAAACAATGATGTTACTCCTTCTCCTTTTTATTGGAGTTGCAGTACAAGCGCAAAACATTACTTTAAGTGGTTACCTCAGAGACGCCTCGAACGGAGAAGCGCTGATTGGTGCTACGGTTTATGTTGAAGAACTGAAACAAGGCACCGCATCAAACGCCTACGGATTTTACTCGCTTACAATTCCCGAAGGAAGCTACACGCTTCAGATTTCGTTTATTGGGTACCAAACCATTAAACAAAAAATTGATGCCCGTGAAAGTCTTAATATTTCGCTTTCGTTAGAAGAAAATACCGAAGTAATGGAAGAGATCGTAGTAAACGGCGAAGCTGCCAATGCCAATGTTGAACGTATTGAAATGGGAATGGAAAAACTTCCGGTTAAAACCATTCAAAAACTTCCGGCATTTATGGGCGAAGTGGATATTATCCGCACCATTCAGCTGTTACCCGGAATTCAAAGTGGCGGCGAAGCTAGTTCGGGCCTATACGTTCGTGGTGGTGGCCCCGACGAAAACCTGATGATTTTAGATGAAGCACCGGTTTACAATGCCTCGCACCTTATGGGTTTCTTTTCGGTATTTAACTCAAATGCCATTAAAGACATTCAGGTGTACAAAAGTGGTATTCCGGCCCAATACGGAGGAAAAGCATCGTCGGTAATCGATATCCGACAAAAGGATGGCAACTCCAAACAGTTTGGGTTCGATGGCGGAATAGGAAACCTATCCAGCCGCTTGACATTGGAAGGACCGATCATCAAAGACAAATGGAGCTTCCTGCTTGCCGGACGCCGGACTTATTACGATATTTTGGGTAAAGCAGCCGGTTTGGAAGAACTGGAAGAAAACACCATGTATTTCTACGATTTGAATGGGAAATCGAACCTTGTTATCAACAACAATAACCGCATTTATCTTTCGGGTTATATGGGCGAAGATGTTTTTGAGCTGGGCGAATCAATGTATATGCATTGGGGAAATGCCACTGCTACCGCCCGCTGGAATCACATTTTTGGCGATAAGATTTTTATGAATATTTCGGCCATCTTTTCCAACTACGATTACAATCTTGGCGTTCCCGGAGAAAATGCCGATAATTTCAACTGGTCATCGAGAATAAAAGACTACAATGGGAAAGCAGATTTTACCTGGTTTGCGAATCCACAAAACACGGTAAAGTTTGGGGTGAATACGATCAAACATCAATTCCGTCCGGGCAAGATCACCACTAACGGAGACAATTCAATGTTTTCCAATATGGAACTGGCCCACTACAATGCAATGGAAAGCTCGGTTTATCTTTCGAACGAACAGAAGATATCTGATCGTTTTTCGGTGCAGTACGGCTTACGTTTAAGCCATTTTCAACAAGTTGGTAAAGGCGAAGTAAATATATATCTGGATCCGGAAAACCCCGATAAAAATGAGATTATAGAAACGATTAGCTACGGAAAGAAGGATAAAATTGGGGATGCATTTGTGAACCTGGAGCCGCGTTTAAGTATGAAATACACGCTCGACCGAAACAGTTCGGTAAAAGGATCATACAACCGGATGGTACAGAACCTGCACCTCATTTCCAACACGCAATCTCCTACTCCGCTCGACATCTGGCTACCATCGAGTACATACATAAAGCCACTTAAAGTTGACCAGGTATCGCTTGGTTATTTCCGAAACTTTAAGCAAAACACATGGGAAACATCGGTTGAGATTTATTATAAAGACATGCAAAATGTGCTGGATTACATTGAAGGAGCCGAACTATTTCTGAACGATGCCATTGAAACCGAGCTGCTGCACGGTTCGGGCGAATCGAAAGGATTGGAAGCGTTGGTGAAAAAATCGAAAGGAAAATTTACCGGCTGGGTGGGTTATACCTGGTCGAAAACTGAACGCGAAATTCCTGGCATAAACAATGGAAATCCTTACCCATCGTCGTACGATCGCACACACGATCTTTCGCTGGTGGCGAGTTACCAATTAAATGACCGATGGAATTTTGCAACAAATTTTGTTTATGCAACCGGTAATCCAACATCGTACCCCGTTGCGAAATACAATGTTCAGGGAAATCAGGTTTATGAATATTCGGCCCGAAACAGTAACCGAATTCCGGATTACAACCGTTTAGACCTGTCGTTCACCTACGATTTTAAAAAGAATGAGAACCGACGTTTTAAACAATCGATAAATGTTTCGGTGTACAATGTTTACGGGCGACGAAATGCCTATTCAATTACTCCAGGCGAAAACGAAGATAATCCTAATCAAACAGAATTTGTCCGTTTGTCAATTATCGGAGCTCCAATCCCATCAATCACTTACAACGTTAAATTTTAGAAGTCATGAAAACAGCACAAATAATAAAAGGAATTATCATTCTGCTATTTGCTATCGTTGCACTCACCTCCTGCGAAGATGTGGTTGATGTTGAGCTGAACGAAGAAGATATTGACCTGATAGCCGTTGAAGCGTACATCAATACAAAAGCAGAAAACAATGTTTACGTAAAACTAGAACGTTCGCTAGCAGTAAATCAAACGGCACAAAACCCGGTGATCAACAATGCCGTGGTTCAATTAAGCGATAATGCCGATTCGCCAAATACAGTAACACTCGAAGAACAGGGGTCTACAGGAATTTATTTACTTCCTTCAGGAACCAGTTATCCGGGAGTTCCGGGCCGCACTTATACCTTAACAATAACAACTCCGGATGGTACAATTATTACCGGAGAGGAGTATTTACAGCAAGTTGAAACACTCGATACGGTTAAAGTAAATCTTAGCGACCGTGGCGATTATGAGTACCTGGGTATTTTCATTAATTCGCAGGAAACACCCGGTTTGGGACATTATTATAAATGGGATATTTATATAAACGGTGAGTTTTTAAACGACGGTGAAGACCTGGCTTATGCCAGCGACGAACTGGTAGACGGCAATTATATTTACGACATGCTTATACTCCTTGACTGGGAAGACGAAGAGGAGGACAAAAAACTTCATCCGGGAGATACAATTGTAGTTGAACAGCTATCAATTTCGGAAGCAGCTTACGATTTTTATTGGAGCCTGAGCGACCAAACCTGGGCAGGAAGCCCTTTTAGTGTACCACCGGCAAATGTGCCGAGTAACTTACACTCTAACGATGGAAGGCGTATATTAGGACTGTTCTCTGCCCGCGATATTTCAGTTGGAAATACAATTGTTATTGATGACTCGAATTACACACCTTTAACTTCCAGTATCCCGGGAAATTAAACTGAATTGCATTTTTGAACTTGTAATACACTTTCCAATTTAAAAAAAACGAAGCTTGTTAGAGGAATTTTGCAAGCTTCGTTTTTGATGTCGGTATTAATTGCTATTTTTCGTTAATTTTACTGTTTTATAGGAATGAACAAGAACATTGAAAAAATAGCAAGCTATTTAAAACTTGAGCAACTTAAAAACGACAAGCGGGTTGTCGTTTTTTTTATATGCCTATTCATTGCCACAGTCCTGTGGTTTTTAAATGCTTTGGAAAAAGATTATTCCACAACCATTTCCTATCCGGTTCGGTATGTAAGTCCACCCAACCGCCAGTTCTTAACCAACAAACCTCCCGAAAAACTCGATTTAAAAGTTGATGCTCATGGATTTACACTTTTGCGCCATAAACTAAATTTTTCCTATTCGCCTATTATTTTAAACCTAACAAATATTACCCGAAATCTGGAGTCGAACAATGGTACCTACATGGTAGCAACCAATACTTTAAACCGTCGTATTTCGAGCCAGATAAGTAGCGAAATAAGCCTTCAACAGGTAAATCCTGATATCATACGAATTGTGCTCGATAGCTTAAAAACCAAAACGGTTCCGGTAAAAGCAAATATTTCAATTAATTTTAAACCGCAGTTCAATCTGAAAAATTCGGTACAGGTAAAACCTGCGGAAGTTAAAATTACCGGCCCGGCATCAGTGGTTGACACAGTTCGTTTTCTTTTAACTGAAAAACGTACCTTCAAAGAAGTGGATAAAGCGATAAACCGCAAGATAAAACTGCGACATTCCGAAACCACCACAATTGTTCCGGCAGAGGTACTTTTGCAAATTGAAGTTGAAAAATATACGGAAAAACAAGTTCGCCTTCCTATACAGGTTATCAATAAACCTGCCGATGTGAAGATCAAACTTTTCCCTTCGGAACTTACTTTGAATTGCCTCGTAGGACTGAGTCAATTCGATAATATTTCGGATGCTGATTTTCGGGCTATCGTTGATTATGCTTCTATTCGTGACAGCGAAAGCCGATTAACGGTGAAAATAACAGAGAAACCTTCTTTTGTTAAGATCACACGCTTTACTCCCGAATCGGTGGAATACCTCATTGAAACTTATTAAGACATATGACTTTAAAGGTTGGGATTACAGGAGGAATTGGAAGTGGGAAATCGGTAATTTGCCAAGTTTTCAAGCTACTGGGAGCTCCTGTTTTTGAGGCTGATACATGGGCTAAAAAATTGGTTAATTCGCATCCGAAAATAAAAAACGGACTTATTGACTGCTATGGTCCCGACATTTATTCACCAAACGGCACAATTGACCGAAAAAAACTGGCTGGCATCATTTTTACAGATAGCACAGAGATGCAGAAAGTAAACGGTTTAATCCATCCCGTAGTAAGGCAAGAATTTATGACCTGGGCAGATCAGCGAGACAGTCCCTATGTTATTCATGAAGCGGCTATTCTTTTTGAAAGTGGATTCTATAAAATGATGGACTACACCATTGTGGTAACTGCACCTGAAAATATGAGAATTGATCGTGTTGTTCAGCGAGATGGTTCAACTTTTGAAGCCGTAAAAGAACGAATAAACAAACAATGGAACGATGAGCAAAAACTCAAACTCGCTTCACTGGAAATAAAAAACGATAACAAAACATTACTCATTCCTCAGATAATAGAAATTGATAAACAACTAAAAGAACATGGCAAAATTTGGTAAATGGATAGGCGGAGGCCTTGGCTGGGCATTTGGCGGCCCGCTGGGAGCAATTTTAGGATTTACAATAGGTTCGATGATTGATGGTGGACAAGAAGCCGTAAAACGTGGAACAAGAACAGGCTACTCGGGCAGAACAACTACCGGCGGGTATGTAATGAGCCTTTTGGTATTGGTTGCCGCAGTAATGAAAGCCGATGGGAAAGTGCTAAAATCAGAGCTCGATTATGTAAAGAAATTTATGGTGCATAATTTTGGTGAAGACTCGGCACAGGAAGCTGTAAAAATGTTGCGCGACCTGTTGAATCAAACCATCCCGGTAAATGAAGTTTGCCAACAGATAAAGTCAAATATGAACTATTCGGCTCGCCTCCAGCTGGTTCATTTTCTGTTTGGTATTGCACAAGCCGATGGTGAAGTTGATGTGGAAGAGCAAAAGCTGATTTCGCATATTTGCAATCAAATGGGCATCGGGAATAACGATTTTGAATCTATCCAGGCAATGTTTGTTCCAAACACCGATAGCGACTACAAGATCCTGGAAATTGAACGCTCGGCCAACGAAGAAGAATTGAAAAAAGCTTACCGCCGTATGGCAATGAAATACCATCCTGATAAAGTAAGCAACCTGGGAGAAGAGGTTCAGAATGCTGCAAAAGAAAAATTCCAAAAAGTTAACCAAGCCTACGAGAATATTAAAAAAGAACGGAAAATCGCTTGATCAGTTGACAGTCTCAGTTAGCAGTTCATTTGGTCATCTTTAAGCCTGCCTGCCGTTAGGCAAGGAAGAATGATTCAAGGATCTGTTTCTTTGCATTTAACTTGAAATAGATTTCTCACGTTGTTCGAAATGACAAAACAATGAAAATCATCTCAACAAATATTGCCAAACCAAAAACTATTGAGTGGAATGGTAGAGAAGTAACAACTGGCTTATACAAATACGCTGTCGGGAAAGGTATAAGCCTTGGAAAAGAGGATGTACAACACGACCATGTGATGGACAGAAAACATCATGGAGGAATTGATAAAGCTTGCTATTTGTATGCCGCTGACCATTACAATTATTGGAAAAAACTTTACCCAAACTTAGAAATGCCCTGGGGAATGTTTGGCGAAAACCTTACAGTAGAAGGCCTGAACGAAAAGGAAATAAATATTGGCGACACGTACAAAATTGGAGAAGCCTTGATACAGGTTACCCAACCACGCCAACCTTGTTTTAAACTTCAATTCAGATTTGATAACAACAATATTGTGCGCCAATTTATTGATTCCGGCTTTTCAGGAGTTTATGTCAGGATATTGAAAAACGGCCATGTAAAACCTGGAGACGTCATTCAACTGATTGATAAAAAACAGGCCCTATCCATACACGAAGTATATACGCTGCTTTATGCTGATGAGTTTGATCCAAAAGTTAAAAACGCAGTAAACGATTCTCTAATTGCTGAAAGCTGTAAACACGTTTTAATAAAGCGTTGGGGGGATTTTTTGTAACCCCCTAATCTCCAAAACCTTTCAATTAGAACGTTTATAAATAGTAACTTCTCTCAAAATTTAAAGGTTACCTTTCATGTTTTTTCAGAATATATAAGTGGACAAGGAAGGAAGTGCAAACCTCTTTCAACCATTAAATCAGAAGTGCAACATCCAATTGCAAAGACATTAAGGAGGCTTTGAAGATGGCCTCCTTTTTTATTTCCTTATTTTGATTCTACATTCTTTCCGGCATTTCAACCCCCAGCAAGGCCATGCCGTTCTGCACCACTTGCCCCACCGCCGATGCCAGCACCAAACGGAAGTTTTTAATATCATCGTTGCCTTCTCCAAGTATTGAATGATCGTGATAAAACTGGTTAAATTCTTTTACCAGTTCGTAACAGTAGTTAGCAATAACCGCCGGACTGTAATTGTCGCCAGCTTCTTCCACCGCCGCAGGAAACAACGAAATACGTTTCAACAAATCTTTTTCCTTTGACGAAAGAGATTCAACTGTAACATTTTCATCGATGGTAATATTCTGATCGGCAGCCTTGCGCAAAACTGATTTTATACGTGCATAAGTGTACTGAATGAATGGCCCGGTATTTCCATTAAAATCAATCGATTCTTCAGGATTGAACATCATGTTTTTACGTGGGTCTACTTTTAAAATAAAGTATTTCAATGCACCAAGGGCAATCATTTTAAAGGTATCTTCAGCATTTTCACCTGTCAGAGAATTGAGCTTGCCCAACTCTGCCGACATTTCGCGAGCCACCTCAACCATGTTTTCTACCAAATCATCGGCATCGACAACAGTTCCTTCACGCGATTTCATTTTACCCGATGGTAGCTCAACCATTCCATACGAAAAGTGGTACAAATCTTTTCCCCAGTTAAATCCTAGTTTGTCTAACAAAATTGCCAGAACCTGAAAATGGTAGATTTGTTCGTTACCCACCACATATACCATTTTATCGATCGAATAATCGTTAAAACGCATTTTGGCCGTACCAATGTCCTGGGTCATGTACACCGAGGTACCATCGCTACGTAAAAGTATTTTTTTATCGAGACCATCTGCGGTAAGATCAGCCCATACCGAATTATCTTCACGCTTGGTAAAAGTTCCTTCTTCCAGGCCTCTCAATACTTCTTCTTTTCCTACAAGATAGGTGTCCGATTCGTAGTAAATTTTGTCAAACCCAACTCCAAGTGTTTTATAAGTAACATCAAAACCTACGTACACCCAGTTGTTCATCATTTTCCACAATGCAACTGTCTCTTCATCTTTTGCTTCCCACTTTCTTAATAATTCGCGGGCAGCAACAATTGAAGGAGCCTGGTTTTCAGCTTCTTCTTTTGGAATGCCTTTTTCAACCAGTTCAGCAATTTCAGCTTTATAATGTTTGTCAAATTCAACGTAGTATTTTCCAACCAGGTGGTCGCCTTTCATTCCCGAGCTTTCAGGAGTTTCGCCATGGCCCCATTGTTGCCAGGCATACATCGATTTACAAATATGTATACCGCGATCGTTAACAATGTTGGTCATTACCACCTTTTTACCATTGGCTTTTAATATTTCAGAAATAGAAAATCCCAACAGGTTATTTCTGATATGGCCAAGATGAAGTGGCTTGTTCGTGTTTGGCGATGAATATTCAACCATAACCAACTCGCTATTATCGGTTACCGGCTTTAATCCAAAATCCGAATTATCGTAACTACTTTTCAGCACTTCAAGCCAATAATTTTGGTTAATCTCTAAATTCAAAAAACCTTTTATAACATTGAAGTTTTCTACCGTTTCAACAGTATTAACAAGATACTTTCCAATATCTTCGGCCGTTTGCTCTGGTGCTTTTTTTGAGTATCGTAAAAAAGGAAACACCACAACGGTGATATCGCCATCGAAATCTTTTCGGGTATTCTGAACCTGTACCTGCTCTTCAGGTAAATCTGCTCCGTATAAAGACTTTATTGCTTCTACGGTTGCTTTCTGAATTAAACTTTCAATACTCATAATAAAGCTGATATTTTTTGAGATCGCAAATATAATATATTACAGCCATAAACGAGAAAAGCCCTGCCAAATGACAGAGCTTTTCACATATCTTTTAGTTAAATTTTTATTTCCTTGCTTTAGCAACTTCAAACTCAACCCTACGGTTTTTCTGTCTGTTGCTACTTGAAGTATTCGGAACCAGTGGTTTTTCCTCACCATAATTATTCGATCCTACATAAGCATTGTTCACACCATTCATAAGTAAGTATTTTACAACTGCTTGTGCACGTCTTTCAGAAAGACCCATATTATATCTATCGGTACCGATATTATCGGTGTGCCCACCAACAACAATTTCGTATTCTTTAGAAGCATCCAAAGTTTGAACCAGTCTATCCAATTCTGCTTTTGCTTCAGGTCTCAGCTCTGATTTATCAAAATCGAAGTTGATGTTTGAAAGATCCAGCTCTACCCAGTCAGGACATCCGTTATTTGATGCAGGACCTGCTTCCGTTGGACAATCATCTTCACAATCAATTACACCATCGCCGTCTGAATCAAGTGGACAACCGTCAGCGTCAACAGGACATCCTTTTGGTGTGTCAGGACACTTGTCTTTTGGATCTGGTACTCCGTCTTCGTCAGTATCAGGACAGCCATTAAATTTTGCCAATCCAGGAGTATCAGGGCATTCGTCGTCTTTGTCAGCAATTCCGTCACCGTCTCTGTCCGGACAACCAGCTAAAGCAGCTGTTCCAGGCTCATTTGGACAGTCGTCTTTATAATCAGGAACGCCGTCACCGTCAGTGTCGATAGGACAACCTTTTTCATCTACTTGTACTCCAGGAGGCGTACCAGGACATTCGTCTTTTCTATCCTTTACACCATCACCATCTTCGTCTTTTGGTTTACCCAAAGCAAATTCAAGTACACTGGTAACCATAAAATGTTCGTCTGTCCAACCCATTTCCGGTTCGCCTGCATGCCATCCCTCAATGCTATTAACATATGAAGCAGAAAGAAACAGAGAGGTTTTATCACTCACAGGGAATTTTACTCCGGCACCATAGTCAAAGGTGATATCACTTTCATCGTTATCCCACATATATCCAGGACCACCAAAAAGGTAAGGCTGAATAGCCATATCATCGTTATACAGTTTTAAGCGCAGGTTTAACAATGATGCAAAAACATCAATCCCAGGATCGGAGAAAGACATTCTGTTATCGAGCATTAAATCGAACCTTGGGCTCAGATAGCGGCTAACATAAAAATTACCGAGTATACCTGTATGGTCTATTTCAATGTTATAGTCAATACCAGGTCCTACACCAATGGCCCATTTATTATCGGAATTTTGTGCAATGGAAGCTCCAAAGGATAAAACCAATGCAAATAAGAAAAGAGTAAATTTTTTCATAGTTTTGAAATTATTTTTGTTGTTTGTTGAATTCTAAGGGCAATTTAGAAATTAATTTCCACGTATCAAAAAAAGTGACATGTCTTAATTTCATGCTTAAGAATATTTTTTACAAATTTAAAGATTTAAGTTCAAATAATTCAAGATATTAAACATTTTGTTTTCAATAATCGATATAGAAACAACCGGACAGAGTTATAAAAACGGTAAAATCACCGAAATTGCAATCTACCAGCACAATGGACAAGAGGTTACCGATTCCTATTCTACCCTTATCAATCCGGAAATGGACATCCCTTTTTTCATTACCGAACTAACCGGGATAAATAATGAGATGGTAAGAACGGCTCCAAAATTTTACCAGGTGGCAAAAACAATTATTGAGATGACCGTGGGGCGCACTTTTGTTGCCCACAATGCAAGTTTCGACTATAAGTTCATAAAAGAAGAGTATGCACGTTTAGGTTACGATTATCATCGGAAGACAATGTGTACTGTAAAGTTGTCGCGCAAATTGCTTCCGGGACATAAATCGTACTCGTTGGGCAAATTATGCGCTGAATTGGGGGTTGAAATTAATGGCCGGCACCGCGCTGCCGGCGATGCACTGGCCACTGCAAAACTTTTTGATATTCTTGTAGAGCAAAACGATTCGCCCAGAAATCCTAAAGCTGTTAACAATTACAAATTGTTTTAATCTGCCTGCTCTTCTGTAGTTTCGTCCTCTTCCGTTTCTGAGAAATCAAGCATATCTTTTTCCTGCAAAGCATTGTACCATACCAATACTTTTTTGATATCGGAAACATAAACGCGATCTTGATCGTAATCTGGCAATACCTTTTCAAAATAGGCTTTCAACTCATTTCCTGAAGATTTAGGAGAAATTGATGCTCCTCCCTCTTCTGCGTCAGAAATGGCTTTAAAAACATCTTTTAATGGCACATCGTCATCGTAAGTGTAAATGGCTATATCTTCCAATGCCGATACTTTCGCGGTTGAATAAACCGGCATACGTTTTTTTGTATCCAACGATTCAACAATAATGCTGTTTTTACTTTCGGCAACCATTTTGAAAAGTCCCGAATGTCCTGAAATTGCTAATATCCCTTTTAACATGATTATCTAATTTTCGGCGAAGATACAATTTTTGTAGATTCCTAAAAGTAAGAGATAGATAGTTAAAGCCGGGAGTTTTACTATTGGTTTAAACTCCCGGCTCAAAATATTAATTTTTAAGAACTTAAATCAAGCGTTAAATCAACTTAATTAAATCCAATTTTATAGATTACACCTGTTTTAAACCATCGGCCCGGCTGGATAACATTACCAATATCGTTGTATTGTTTATCGAAAATATTGTTTATCGAAGTGAATATGGTGAACTTATTGCGTTGGTAATTCAGCTTTCCATCGAATATCCAAAACGGATTGTAGGCAACTTCTCCTACTGGCATTTTATCTTCAAACTGGGTGTAAGTTCCTTCCCGATTCTGAAAAACAAAACGCAAATCGAGTTGCAAACCTTTAACCAATTGCTCGCTCACCGAACCAACCAGTTTGTGTTTTAGGTTATCCAGGGCATAATTTGATACAAAATCAGCATTCCCTTTTTCAACATTATTATATAAGTAACTGATTTGTACATTGGGATATTGGGTTCCATACTGATTGCGGAATAGCAAATGCGCCTGAATTTCCGTTCCCAAATTATTTATTTCGGTAAGGTTTTGTGGTTGCCAAACCTCTGATGTCGGTTCTTCTTTCACCCAATCAATAATATCTTTTCCGCGACGGTAAAAGACTACGGCGTGCCCACGAACCAATCCTGAATTTAATTTCAAACCACCTTCAAAAGTGGCCGATTTTTCAGGTTTCAAATCGGGGTTACCAATATTCGACGGACCATCATAATACAAGTCGGTAAAAGTTGGCATACGCAATGATGTATTATAACTGGAGTATAATTTAACAGCATCCGACACATTATAACTTACATCAATTCCCGGAAAAACATTTAATCCTAAATCGCTTCCTGAAATATAATTCGCCATCAATCCGGCAGTGAAAGTCCAGTTTTGAATGTATAAGGCGTGCTCCAAAAATCCCGAAACAATGTTGCGGTCATCGGATTTTGTAAATTGTGCATCTTCTCCCGGAACGTCTTTGGGTTCGTCCATATCCAACCCAAGGGTGTTACTATAAATTTGCTCGCGGCGGAATTCTACACCAAAAGCAGTTTTTCCACCGGCCCATTTTACCCACGAGTTCAGGTTTGCACCATAAACATTGGTGAGGTGATAATTGTGTCCGGTATACCATCCCGGTAAAGTATCGTTCTGCCAAACGTTGTAACCATCTTTCGTTGGTTGATACTTATCGGTTCGGTACAATTCAAATCGATCCTGATGGCGCCTGTAATAAACCACCGGCGTGAGGTGCAATGCTCCGTTTCCTTCCCATTTTAGCGAAGTGAAAAATGTATTTGTGGCTTCATACTGGTTTGGATACTTTGGTGTGTAAAAACTGTTGGCTCCAAATCCTTTTTCCGAAATGCCCAGCTGAAACTTCAAAACACCCTTTTCGGTATTCAATTGATTGGAATAAAATCCGTTCAGTTCATCAAAATCGGTGTTATTGGTGTAACCGTCCGATCGTTTTCCGTTAAAAGCAAGCATGTGCTGCATTTTGCCGGTTGAAAACGAACCGGATAAATTTCCATCGAAATAACCAAAGCTACCACCCGAAACTGCTGCTGAAATCTCAGAATTTGCCGACTGACGTGTTACAATATTAACAGCACCCGAAAAAGCATTGGGTCCGTAAACACGTGCAGCCGGTCCTTCGAGAATCTCGATTCGCTCGATTTGGGCTAAACTTACCGGAAGATTTAAATTGTGATGGCCGGTTTGCGGGTCGGTGATGTTGATGCCGTTCAACAGGATTAAGGTTTGGTCGAAAGTACCACCGCGAACACTCACATCCGCCTGTACTCCTTCAGTTCCCCGTTGCCGCACATCAATTGCTGCAATATACTCTAACAGGTCCTGAACACTCTGAGCCGGTGCCGCCTCAATTTCTTTTCTCTCAATCACGGAAATTATCCGTGCCACCTGCGAATACAGTGCAGGTGTTCGTTGCGCACTCACCTCGATCTCATCGAGGTCGTACTCCATTTTAACTTCAGAAGTATCTTGAACAGTAGCCATTGTAATTATCGGAGTAGATAGAAAATACACCACCGATAATACGGAAATAACTATTTGTTTCCTGACAGTTAGAAAAGAAGAATAGTTCTTCCTTCCCCACTCTCTGAAAGTTAAAACAGATTGCGCATCATGATTAAAATTTAAATTTTTCATTATGTATCTGTTTGAATTTTATTAGGCAAGACGCTTTAGTATTTATTGATTATCGACTCATCTTGCCACAAATTCGAACGACAAATATACACTTTGCACTGTTATTTCAACTTCCACGACCAAACGTATTTGCGATGAAAACACAGACTTAACAGAGCATTTCGTAACCTTTAACTTACCAATGCGTTAGCCACAATAGAGAATCTTTATCCTGTATAGATAGAATCAACTGACTTATATCAGGTTTTATTTGCAAATAGAGACAACTTTGACTTAAATTTGTTTAGACAAATTAAAAATAAAACGCCATGACTCAGATTCAATTTAACAACGCATTACTCGGTTTGAGTGAAAAATTGCATTATTACGCACTAAGTTTAACTGCCGACTCGGAAAGAGCAGATGACCTTCTGCAAGAGACTTTCCTGAAAGCACTAACTTATCGTGATAAGTTTACGCAAAACACGAATTTCAAGGCGTGGATTTACACCATTATGAAGAATACCTTCATTAATGATTACCGTAGAAATGTAAAAACAAAGAACACCTTTGATGGTTCAAACAACGATTTCCATCTAATGTTCTCGAAAGACAAAGTTTATCCTGCGCCGGATTCGTTCTACAGTTCAAAAGAAATAAACAAGAGCATTAATGCTTTAGAAGACGAATATCGTATTCCTTTCCGCATGTTTTTAGAAGGATACAAATACAAAGAAATTGCAGAGAAACTGGGATTACCTTTAGGTACAGTTAAAAGCCGTATATTTTTTACACGTAAAAAATTGGAAAAGGCTTTACATGAATATTCAGAAAATTAATAATAGATAAAACGTGTATTGGTTTTTAAAAGGTCTTCAAAATTGAAGACCTTTTTTTATTTTTATAAAATATAAATACCCTATTCGCTCACCTCTTTTAGGAAAAATGTCAGTGTAAGACATGAAGGGCAAAGGATGACAAAGCGGTAATATTGTAATTTAAAATAGATTATCATGAAAAAAATAGCAGTTCATTTAGCCGATGGATTTGAAGAAATTGAAGCCATAAGTATTATTGATGTACTTAGACGTGCCGAATTTGATGTGGATGTTGTATCGATGAACAAATCGATGGAAGTTAACGGGGCCCACGATATTACGGTAAAAGCCGATACAATGTTTGAAGACCTTGATTACACCAACATTGATATGATCGTACTTCCGGGAGGCGTATCCGGAGCCCGAAATTTGCAGGCACACGAAGGTTTACAAAAACAAATACTTGATTTCCATGCAAGCGACAAACCACTGGGTGCCATTTGTGCTGCACCACTTGTTTTCGGGAATCTGGGCTTATTGGAAGGTAAAACTGCTACTTGTTATCCTGGTTTTGAATCGGAACTAAAAGGTGCCGAAATTTCAGAAAATACTGTTGTGCAAAGTGGTACAATTGTTACCGGAAAAGGTGCCGGAGTAGCAATTCATTTTGCCCTAAAAATTGTAGAAATGTTTAAAGGGAAAGAAGTTGCTGATGATCTCGGTAAAAAAATGATTGTAGTATAGACACATTACCTCATAAAAAAAGCCGCTTCTGAATAGAAAAGCGGCTTTTTTAGGTCTTAACCAATTATCTATTTTGTTTTCTCTTCAATCCAGTTTTTGGCATTTACAAAAGCCTGAATCCATGGTGCAACTTCATCTGCTTTTCTATCGGCAGGGTAATTTGCCCAAAGATGCGGTTTGAAAGCACGCTCCAGGTGAGGCATCATTACCAGGTGACGGCCATTGTCGGAACATAAGGAAGCGGCATTAAAATGCGATCCGTTTGGATTACCCGGATAACCTTCGTTGCTGTATTTCATCGGAATATTGTACTGATCTTCGTTAAACGGCAGGTAGAATTTACCTTCACCGTGTGCTACCCAAATACCCAGTTTCATTCCGGCCATATTCTCCAACATCACCGATTTGTTATTCTGGATATCAACATTCAGGAACGACGACTCGAATTTGCCCGATTCGTTATGCAACATTTTTGGTTGAATGCTATGCTCCGGATAAACAACTCCCAACTCCACCATTACCTGACAACCGTTACAAACACCTAAACTCAGCGTATCTTCGCGTTGGTAGAATTTCTCCAGAGCCACGCGTGCCTTTTCGTTGAATTTAAAAGCTCCGGCCCAGCCTTTTGCAGAACCAAGTACATCGGAGTTCGAAAAACCACCAACAAAAACAATCATATTCACGTCCTCCAGTGTTTCACGTCCTGCAATCAGGTCGGTCATGTGAACATCTTTCACATCCATACCGGCCAGGTACATAGCGTACGCCATTTCACGATCACCGTTAACACCTTTTTCGCGAATAATTGCAGCTTTAACACCCGATTCTGTGCGGCGTTTCAAGTCAATTCCCAAATCTGCAGCCCTACCTGAGAACTCTTTAAAGTTGAATTTTAAGGCCTGATCTTTATAATTTTTAAAACGTTCCAGCGCTTTTTCTTCTCCACTTTGTTTGCGGTCTAACAAATACGATGTTTTAAACCACATTTCGCGTAAGGAGTTAATATCAAAGTCGGCTTCAATAGTCCGGTTCATCACCCTCACTTTACGGTAAGGAACAGGGAAACCTAACGACATGAACTCAACTCCTGCTTCTGTCAGTTGCTTTTTCACCTCATCGTTATCAGCACACTGAATAACAATTCCGGGGTTCTCCGCCAACAATATTTTCGCCAGATCTTCTTCCTCAAAAGCAGTAACATCTACTTTCATTCCGCCTTTTACGTTGGCGAAACACATTTCAAGTAAAGTAGTGATCAAACCTCCCGAAGCCACATCGTGTCCGGCAAGAATAAGTTCCTGTTCGATAAGATCCTGAACTTTATTAAATGCCGTCACAAATTTTGCAGGATCTGCAACTGTTGGAGCAACTTTTCCGAGTTTATTGATCGACTGTGCAAAAGCACTTCCGCCCAGCGCACGTTCCATAAACGACAGGTCGATGTATAGAATCTCTTTGCTTTCGTCGTTCACCAATACCGGCTCAACAACTTTTTTCACATCGGTAACTTCGCCCGACGATGAAATGATAACCGTACCCGGTGCCAAAACCACATCGTCTTTGTATTTCTGTGTCATCGACATTGAGTCCTTTCCTGTCGGAATGTTTATTCCCAAGGC
Source organism: Draconibacterium halophilum (assembly GCF_010448835.1). Taxonomy (NCBI): domain Bacteria; kingdom Pseudomonadati; phylum Bacteroidota; class Bacteroidia; order Marinilabiliales; family Prolixibacteraceae; genus Draconibacterium; species Draconibacterium halophilum. Next base: position 1,704,017 of record NZ_CP048409.1, on the reverse strand, counting down.
ACAGGCAAAGTCGCTGGCTGCTTTTACTGCGTTGTAAATACGGGCATTTTCTCCCGGATTTTTAGCCGGCCACATCCAGTTGGCACTCAATGATACACTTTTGATTTTATCAGGCATTGGCGCCCAGATAATATTTGTCAGCGACTCGGCAATTGCAAGCACAGAACCTCTTTCAGCATCAACAAGTGCGGCTACCGGCGCGTTACCGATTGCTGTTGCCAATCCGGCTTTCCCCTGGTAGTCGAGTGTAATTACACCGCAGTTATTCAGTGGCAATTGCAATTCGCCGGCACATTGCTGTTTGGCAATTCGTCCGGTTACCGAGCGGTCAACCTTGTTGGTCAGCCAGTCTTTACTTGCCACCGACTCCAACTGAATGGTTTGCTCTACCAAATCGTATATTTCTTCCCAGTTGTATTCTAATTCGTCAAATTCAGGAACGATGGTTTCATCCTCCATAATTGTTTTCGGAGGATTTCCGAACATGTATCCCAACTGCCAGTCGATTGATTTTTCGCCGGTCGTTGAGTTTTCGAAAGTAAATTGCATGTCGCCTGTTGTTTCACCGATTTCGTAAATCGGTGCACGTTCGCGCTCAGCAATTTTACGAAGCAATTCAACATGTTCAGGCTTCATAACCAGTCCCATTCTTTCCTGCGACTCGTTACCAATAATTTCTTTTTGCGAAAGTGTTGGGTCTCCAACTGGTAATTTCGATGTATCGATTTTTCCTCCGGTTGTTTCAACCAACTCCGATAAACAGTTAAGGTGTCCACCTGCACCGTGGTCGTGAATTGAGATAATCGGATTATCATCGGCTTCACTCAATGCACGAATGGCATTGTAAGCTCTTTTCTGCATTTCGGGGTTGGCACGCTGCACGGCATTCAACTCGATGGCATTTTCAAACTCACCGGTTGCTACCGACGAAACAGCTCCACCGCCCATTCCAATGCGGTAGTTATCGCCACCAAGCAATACCACTTTATCGCCTTTTACCGGTTCGTCTTTCAGACTATCCTTTTTATTTCCAAAACCAATACCACCTGCAAGCATGATTACTTTATCGTAACCATATTTCACAAAGTCCTCGAAATGCTCGAAAGTAAGCAGTGATCCTGTAATAAGTGGCTGACCGAATTTGTTACCAAAATCGCTGGCACCGTTTGATGCTTTAATCAGAATTTCTTCAGGAGTCTGGTACAACCAATCACGTTCTTCGGTTGCCTGCTCCCACGAACGTTGTGCTTCGGTACGTGGATACGATGTCATATAAACCGCCGTTCCGGCAATTGGCAAAGCACCTTTTCCACCGGCAATACGGTCGCGAATCTCTCCACCTGTTCCGGTTGCTGCACCGTTAAAAGGCTCAACTGTTGTGGGGAAGTTATGTGTTTCGGCCTTTAATGAAAGAACCGTTTCAATATCTTTTACTTCAAAAAAGTCGGGTTTATCTTGTGTTTTCGGAGCAAACTGCTCAACAACCGGTCCCTGAACAAACGAACAGTTGTCTTTGTAAGCTGAAACAATTTTATTCGGATGCTCTTTCGATGTCTTTTTAATCATCTGGAATAACGACGATTCCATTTCTTTTCCATCAATAATAAAAACTCCGTTAAATATTTTGTGGCGACAGTGTTCCGAGTTTACCTGGGCAAAACCATAAACTTCGCCATCGGTAAGCGGGCGTCCCATTTCTTTCGACACCGAATTCAGGTATTGAATTTCGTCATCGCTTAAAGCCAATCCTTCCTGTTCGTTATACGCTGCAATATCTTCAATATTCAGAATCGGATCGGGTTCTTTGTCGATCGCAAAAACCTGTTGATCGAGCCCCTGATAAATAACCTGAAGCATCGGATCATGTTTTGCATTTTCATTTTCTACCTCGAAGAACTCCTCCATACGGCGGATACCTTCAATACCCATATTTTGGGTGATTTCAACGGCGTTGGTACTCCACGGAGTAAGCATTTCCTTACGTGGGCCAACAAACCAACCATCGATTTGCTGAGGTTTTAAACTTTTGGCTCCGGAAAATAACCATACCAGTTTTTCTGTATTTTCGTCGCCCAAGGGCTGTGCAGAATAAACTGCGATAATACTGTTACTTTGAGTTTTAAAGAATTGGATCATGTTGCAGCGAACTATTAATTTAAGAACATGTTGTATAACACGCTGCAAAGATAAAAAATAATCACTGGCATGATGGCTATGTTATAACAATAAGACAACCATTTTTTAACACCAAAAACGTTAAATAGGATTAAAAACGCAGCCAATTTAATTTTTCTGGTTTTCTTTAGGCAAAATTATAGTACATGAGAGCTTTATTATTTATTGTTGCTTTAGTTGTTATGGTGTCGTGCGGCTCGCAACGAATGCTGCAAAAAACATATATTGGCAAACCGTTGTCGGCAATGGAGAAGGAACTTGGTGAAGCAAAAACAGTTTTTAACAAAAAAAGCGGTGATGTTTACATTTTTGAAAAAGTTGAAATGCTGAAAAGTACCGAGATTAGCCAGCATAAACTTACGCTTGATCCGATGGTTACACCACAGGTGAGAAAAACATCGCATTACAAGGTAACCGTTGTTGATGATGTAATAACAAAGGTAGAATTAGAAGAAATCTACGAAAGAAACAAATAATAGCCTACCATTAAAACGATAAGCAGAAACGCACGGTAAAAAAACAAATCGAGTCTATCAGGTTTCAATAAATTTTATAGTTTTGCAGGCACGTTCAAAAAAATAATGCCCAGGTGGTGGAATTGGTAGACACGCAAGGTTGAGGGCCTTGTGGGAAAATTTTCCCGTGCAAGTTCGAGTCTTGTTCTGGGCACCAAACAGCTGATTTTCAACAATTTAATAGTCTTGATTATCAGCTTTTTAATTCTTATCCTCTCTCATAAATTCCTCCAAGTGGAAACATGATGGAAACACTTCCTGTTAATAATTCAAATAACTAATTCAAAAATATTCGTTGCAAACGACAGCTACACCCCTATTTTTCAATAGAGTTACTTTGAAAACTCATCCTCCTCTTGCTTAAAAAAACCAGTTCTAGAATAAGCGAATAGACAGAAAGCTTATTCACCGACTCAAAGTACAAATTCACAGGTTCAACCTTGAAAACGACCTGTTTAGCAGCTTATTATTTTAATACACACTGATGCTATTTACTTTTGAACCGACATTTAATTGAAAATTGAAAAGCAATGAAAACAAAAGTATTACTCTTAACAATTGTGCTTATTATCTTGTCACTATACAGCAGTGCACAGGAAAAAGAAAATCGCTGGGGATTTGAATTAAATAGTGGGGCATCGTTTGCAACCAGCAAATTAAATGATGCCGATTTAAATCCAGGATTTGGATTTGAAGGAGTCTTTCATTACCGGTTTTTACCGCACACCGGATTTTATGGTGGTTGGGGGTGGAACCTGTTTGGAGCTGACAACTCGTTTGCCGGGGCCGATGTTTGTTTTGAAGAAACAGGTTATATTCTTGGCCTACAGTTTAAACACCCATTGGGTAATTCACCTCTTTCGTATTATTTGAGAGCTGGTGGTTTATACAACCACATTGAAATTGAAAACTCGGATGGAAAAATAATTATGGATAGTGGTCATGGATTAGGTTGGCAACTTGCCGGTGGATTAGAATTTAACCTGGGGAGAAACTGGAGTTTAACACCCGGCGTAAAGTTTAATGCCTTAAACAGAGACGTCGAAAACGAAGGAGTAAATGTGCCATTGGAATTAAACTATGTTCAAGTTAGGTTCGGAATCCTCAAAAAATTCTAAGCCTGTTATTAGTTGGGGAACTCATAAATTTGGGTTCCCTTTTTCCCATTTTTGTGTAACTTCCATTTCGTATGTGCGTCAATCGTTTAGGTTTATATAGAAGACCTTAATTTTCTGTAAATTATTATTGCTAGTAATAGAATAAAGATGACTATTAACGAATTACATAAGAAATTATTAAATGCCTACACCGTTGAAAACCTTAATCGGATTTCGCTTACACTAATTGAGTTGTACAAAAACCAGCAATTTTCAATACTTAGAAAAATTGCAGAAATAATTAGCGACTCGGTGCAAATTGAAATTTCAACGCAAGGAAAGGGATTTTCAAAGTTTATGATGCTTTATCATCCTGACCGCTGTTCCCTTCAGGTAAATGAAATTAACCAACTTGCCGAACAAAGCAATTACGAAAAACTGCTGGGCTTTTCACATATTTTGCTTCTTGCCCGCATTGATGAAATTGCCAGTTCTTTAAACAGTTACGAAGACGTTGATTATTCGCCCGTTTACGAGTGGGATTTTAGTTCAAAAGGATTTACTGTTGTGGATAATTTGGAAGAAAAAGAATCATATAATACAGCCACGGAAGGATGTAATTTTTACACAGCAATTAAAAAAAGGGTATTCGAGAATATGGACATTGATTTTCCATTTTATTACCTCGAAGATATGGATGAATTAGAATTGTCATCGTCAGCAATAGATAATCTGAAAGGTGCCGAATATTGTATTCACGTGAAGAATTTTGATTTATCTGACAATTTCATTTCTGATTTGGACCCTTTATCAGCACTTTCGTTTTTAGAAGAGTTAAATGTTTCTGATAACCAAGTGGAGAATATTGATGCATTGAGTAATTTGGTCGGGTTAAAAAACTTGTACTTATCCAATAATAATATCAGAGATTTGTCGCCACTTTTTGAATTAGAAAATCTGGAATTTGCTGATGTTATTGGGAACAACATTGACCAAAATCAAATACAGGAGTTATTAAGTATGGGCGTCAATGTTGACTATTAAATTCAGAGATACTACAAATCCAACCTGTCAATTTTCAAAAAGCGGTTAACTAATAATTGTAAAAATGGATAAATACTTCCAGTTCCGAATTATGGGAAAAGTAATTTATTTTAAATATTGCACCGAGAAAGAGATTCAATATAATCTTTTGAAAATGGAAGAACAATGTGTTTTGTCGTATATTTAATGCTTTAAAATTTGTGTATGTTCCTTCAGAAAATTCATCGGTTTTTTTCGTTTAAACGCTTGTTTGTATTCCTCCTTATTTTCGTTATTGGAATACAATTAATTGTGATTTCTTATAATCATTATAGTGGATATTATTCGCTGGATGGTTTAGAACACTTTCTTATACGAATGTTTAGAGGAACACTGCTTAGTTTGATAGCCGGCTTTTTAATTGCATACCCCGACTTATTTGTAATTTACCATTTGAATAAGAAATTCCCATGGGGTAGAAAAATAATTCCAAGAATAACGATAGAATTAATCGCAGCCCTTTCAATTGCCGTAATAATTTCAATTGTGGTTACCATGTTTGCGCATTCAATGAAACCATACAAACATGAATTGAGTAATGTATTATTTAATAATGCGCTTATTTATGCTGTGGTTAATCTCTTTATTATTTCCTTTTTTGAAGGTTGGATTTCGTACGTAGAGAGTAAACAAGCCAAACAAATGGCAGATACCTTAAAAGATGAATTATCGCAAATAAAATTTGAAGTTCTTAAAAGCCAGATAAATCCACATTTTATGTTTAACAGCCTAAATGTGCTTTCAGGATTAATAAACAAAGACGTTTCCAAAGCGCAACAATTTATTGACGAATTTTCGATGATTTACAGGTATGTATTAGAAACGATAGAACAACCGGTTACTACATTGGAAAAAGAACTCGAATTTATGCGGTCGTACCTTTTTCTCCAGCAAATTCGTTACGGCGAAAATCTCACTTATTCGGTAAATGTTTCGGCTGAGTTGTTGAATTGGTTTCTTCCCCCTTTATCGTTACAGGTAGTTCTGGAAAATGCAATGAAACACAACATTATTAACGAAGCGAAACCTTTGCACATTGATATTAAGGATGACAATTTTTCATTAATCGTAAGAAACAATATTCAACCAAAAATTTCGAAAGGAATTTCAACTGGATTAGGATTAAAAAACCTTTCAAAACGATATGCACTTATTGGTAAGCTTGAACCCGAATTTAAAGTAGAGACAAACCATTATGTAGCAAAACTTCCACTATTAAAGCCAGAAAACGATGAACATTCTAATAATTGAAGACGAAATTTTTGCCGCTGATAAGCTCGAACAAATGTTACTGGAAATAAATCCATCAGTAAATGTTGTGGGGAAACTGGGTTCAATAAACGAATCGATAAAATGGTTTTTAAATCACACCTGCGATCTCATTTTTCTGGATATTCAGCTTTCGGACGGGATTAGTTTTAGCATTTTTGAACAAGTAACTATAAATACACCCGTTATTTTTACAACAGCCTACGACCAATATGCCATAAAAGCCTTTCAAGTAAATAGTATCGCCTACTTGTTAAAACCCATCAGGAAAAGTGAACTGGTTGAAAGCCTGAATAAATTTCATAATTTAAAATCTGCTTTTAGCATCGACTTTGAATCTTTACTGACAAATATACAAGGCAAGGAATCAGGATTTAAAAAGCGGTTCCTGATTCAAATTGGAGATAAGATAACAAAAGTTGAAGTAGCAGAAGTATCCTATTTTTTTGTTCAGGAGAAAGGAACTTACCTGCGAACTTTCGAAGGAAAAACCTATCCGGTTGAATACACGCTAGATAAACTGGAGAGCATGTTAAATCCAGTATCGTTTTTTAGAATTAACCGAAAATATCTGGTAAATATAAATTCCATATCAAAGATGGTTGCTTATTCCCGTGGCCGGGTAAAACTAAATTTGAAACCAAAAGCTGAAGATGAATTTGATACGATTGTTAGTATCGACCGTTCCGCTAACTTCAAAAAGTGGCTGAATAGTTAATTCTTTCTTCTGTTTCGTTAAAAAGTATATTTCTAATGCTTATCGTTCAACCCGGTTTATGCATTAAAACTTCGTGATGAGCATTTAAAATACAACCTACCTGCCCTTTAGGCAAGGTAAAACAAGAGCTTACTGAAACTAGGCATAGTACCGTTATAGTGAGTTGAAGAAAGTTAGTGAAACGACTTGTTTTGAAGTAGTTTCAACGCAGAATAGATTTGTTTTATGCATAATGCGGGTTTAACCTCAAAAACGGCTCTTTTATACTCTAATTATACACGCTCGTAATTCCTTAATTTATTTAATGGTGTGCACAAAATAACTTTGTTCTTATAACAAATTCAAATAAAATATAAATGAAAAATTTGGTATCCACATCATTGTTTTTTATCCTTCTTATAGCAACAAACGTTGCAGGGGCAAACGATAAACTCAATAACCAAGAATGTTTTTTTACGTTGAATGGCATTGAACACTATGTAAAGATTTCCGGTGCTGAAAACAAAACGACACCAATCATTATTGTGCATGGCGGCCCAGGAGGAAACAATTATAATTTCGAAAAAACTATTGGCCCCCATTTGGAAAAATTTGCACCTGTTGTTTATTACGATCAGAGAGGATGCGGCAGAAGCAAAGCAGCCAAAGACACCAATGATTATACTATTACAACACTTATTAGCGATTTGGATTGTTTAAGGGAAAGTCTTGGATTAGAAGAAATGACTTTGCTGGGGTATTCGTTTGGAGCAGAATTGTCGTTACGGTATACAAAAGCGCACCCAAAACGCGTAAAGCAATTAATAATTTCCAGTCCGGCAGAACTTTCAACATCCGTTTTTTTAGTTCAACTACAGGGCTTTTATTCCATTGCCAATCAACATCTGCGACACGAAATTGAAGAAATTCTCAAACAAGATAAATCGGTAAAAGAAAAATTCCTTTCCATATGGAATATAGTTCCTCAATCAGTTGTCGACAGTTTTCTGTTTGTAAATCAATACATTGCAAACCTAAATCGCAAAATGTGGGAAGAAAGTAAATTGCCTAGCGAAGGTACGGTTCATTTTCAAAATGTGATTTTCGAAAACAGCAAAGGCGATTTACTGGAATCGGTAAGAGGCCTGGATACGGAGTGCCTGATTATTTCCGGAATCTTTGATAAAAATGGTGGATTTCAAACCGGAATTGAGTTAAATAAGGTATTGACAAATAGCAACCTTTTACTTTATGAAAAAAGTGCCCATTTCCCTGATATGGAAGAATCGGAAAGGTTTGCAAACGATGTAAAGAAATTTGTTCTGCGAAATTAATTGGAATTAAAAATTTTCCATCAAATTATAAATAAAATGACTAATGCTTCGCGTTTAAAGATCGGTCTCAGAAACCGGTGACAAACTTACCGGTCCAACCAATCCCGATTTCAGTGGTTCCCAGTTAACTGCCGTAAAAAGCCCGTCGGGGCCAACGTTTTCACGTTTATTGGCGGCAAAGTTAATGTTATAGAACTTCTTGTAATTTTCTCCGCTTTTATCCATACTGATAATCCGGTTGGCCATCAGGTTCGAGACTTTCACCTCCAGTTCATTTGTTGGTTTCAAACTTTCGGTACTAATTGTGATCTGAAATACCGGACCGAGTAAAGTACCCAGTTTTTCTCCGTTCATATAAACTGTGGCAGATTCATGAACTTCACCTAAATCAAGGATATAGGCGGGTGCATCGCCTTCAGGTTTTTCGAACGTTGTTTTATAACTCGCCGTTCCTGAAAACTTCTGCAATTCATCCGATTGTTCTGTCCACGATGTAAGTTTGGTAGTTATATACGTTTCCGGTAATGTTGGTCCTCCTTTTTCAAACGAAACTGTCCACTCTCCTTCCACAACATACTTTTGATTCTGCTCTTCCCAAACCGGATAATCTTCCAAATCAACATCACTTTTATAGAATTGCAGAATCATACTTTCTCCCGGTTTAAGTTGTACATAAACCTGTGATTTGGATTTGTCAGAATTTTTCAATTTTGCTTTGCCAGATGCGCGATTCATGGGATTATACCAAACAGCTTCCGTTGCCGGTCTTTGCAATGTCACCCACTCATCAATAGTTTGGTCGCCCCAGTTACTGATAAAATAGCAAACACCATCTTCGCGACTCACCCGGTTAAACCACAAGCCTTTACCAGCTAATTCTTCCGGATAAACCTGTACCTTTTGTAACATCATGTCAAGTTCATCACCAAGCAATATTTCTCCTTTACCGATTTGTGCACTCGATAAGTTTTCTTGTTTTTCAAATTCCAGCGAAGAAGTCAGTTCGTGGTATTTTTTCTGGCGGTTTTCTAAATCGAACATTCCCGAAACACTGGCGGGTAAGTGATCTTCAAAAACTATTTTTGCACCATTCTCAGCCAGTTGAATAAGTTTCTCCATTGTTGCCAACGGAATGTATTGGGTTGTAGGAACCACTATCGTTTTATAGTTTGCTCCGGGTGCTTTTATCTGATCATCCTCAACTTGTAGCTGTTTAATTTGCTTGTCGGAGATATAATCAAAAGTATAGCCTTTGTCCAATAAGAACTCACTAATGTCTTTTGTTAAATCCTCTCTTGATGCGCCAAAATGACGAAGCATTTCACGTCCTCTTTCCGACCAGGCATCGTAAATCGGGAAATAAAGTAAAATATCGTTGTCGGGTGTTGAATTTTGCATGAATGACTGACAATTGGCCACATAATCATTCAGCGCTTTCATATCGGGCCACAGGCTGTTTGTGGGCGCAAAATGAACGGCTGCATAAAACATCCAGCCCGGCCATTCGGCATCCTGCGGCGAATAAGGCGTTCCGTGATATACAATATGATTGACACCATGTGACAGGTAACGATCGAAGTTCTGCTTGGCGTCAGCCAGATTCGCCCTGAAATGTTCGTCAAGCCAGGTGGCTGCCTCACAGGCAATCAGTGGTTTTCCGGAAACATGCCCGGCCGAAGTAGCCATTTTTATCCGCATTGGGTTGGTGCCTTCGGTTTCCGGAATATGACTAGCTGCATACAAATCGAGAATATTTGCCGGCGAACCGTGTGCCTGATTCCGGATTATTGCCCCGTGCGCTTCAGACCAATCGGCCCAAACTACGGTAAATTTTTCCAATAATAAATCAGAAATGGTTTCGCGGTAATCGCATAGCACCCGGGCGTTGGTATCTTCCGTGTCATTACCAAACAATGCCGGTAGTTGGGTCCTCAAATCGTAACCGCGACGGGCTTCAAATTCTTCAAAAAACTGAGGTGTCCAGTCGGCCTGGCCAGATGCATCATCCACTTCGTATGAATCGTTAAAGAATGCTCGTAATCCCGATATATCAACATTTCCAGCATGATCATCAAAGTCCTTTAAAAATGTTCTTGTCGCTTCTTCTGAGAAATGATCGATCACATTTCCTTCTCCCCCTTCACCGGCGCGCTCTACCATTTTACCGTGCCAGCCTTCAAACAAAGCGTACAATTGCCAGTTGCCTTCGGGTGCTTCCCAGTTTAATGTGCCGTCTTCTCCAACTTTATCTGTCAGATCAAGAACTTCATCATTTTCACCGTATGCCATTAGCGTTTGCAGGGGCAGTGGTTTTTCAAAACGAACCTGATCCAGCGCCAGTTCCCGCAAATTAGTATTACTGCTGATCGGAAATTTGACCTCGGAAATATCAACCTGATGCCCCACGGCACGAACCAGAGGTTGCTGAATAAGTTTAATTTTCTCATTTAAACTTTCGCCACCATTTAATGAGTATGTTTTAAACTTAATGTTCTTACTTGCATTATCAGCCTGAATCCAGGGACCGCCAAAAGGCCAGCCGGAAGCATTGGCCAGATCGATGCCTAGATCAAGTCGTTCTCCTTCCTTCAAGGTAAATTCAAGGGCTTTCATCCACTCCTCCCGCTGAAACTTCAGGGCTTTGTTTTCGTGCCCTTTCACCCCGTAAATAGGAGTGATTTCCAGCCCACCAAATCCGGCTTCCTGCAATTCTTCCATATTGGCAGTTAAATCTTTAGGATTCACAGCGCTGTCGTGCCACCACCAGCGTGTCCATGGTTTGGTTTCTGCAGTTATTTCAGGCCATTCAGCTGAAGCCTCCTTTTGAGCAGAATCGGTACAAGACTGACTTATAAAAAGAAATGCGAAAAGGATAAGTAGATGAGTTCGTTTCATTCTATTAAAATTTGTCGGTTTTCAATGGTTTAATGTGTAACTCGCGGCGGTTTAGTTATATACTTTGGTGTAACTATTCAAGCTACTCATTTCAAAACTATTTTAATTTATAAACTTCAGAACCTACCAATAAAAAACACCCCAAACCATAATCTTCAAAATCGGGTTTACTGGTATAAGTAACAGGTTGACCGTCTTTCGGCTCTTTTCCTGTGCCTTGTACATAGCCCAAAAAGCCGTTTTCGTGAACGGCCTGTTCGGCCATAGCATTCCAGCCTTTTACAATTGCCGGCATATATTTTTTCTCTTTCAATATCCCATTATTTACTCCCCATGCCATACCATATACAAACAATGCTGTGCCGGTGGTTTCCTTGCCTCCAAAGTGGTTAGGATCGTGCAAGCTTACATTCCAGAAACCATCTTCGCGCTGAAGTGGTAAAATAGCCTTCATCATTTCTTTGTATGTTTTCAAATATTCTTTTTGGTGCGGGTCATCTTCAGGCAAAATATCCATTACACGAACCAGTGCGGCTACCACCCAGCCATTACCACGACTCCAGTAGCAATCCTCGCCATTAGGTTCTTTGTAGGGCGGCAGAAAATCGGCATCGCGCCACCACAATCCGTCCTTTTTGTTGTACAAGCCCTGCGTTATTTTTGTATTCCTATACATTTCGTACATTCTTTCCGAATATTCATCATCTTCGGTAATGACAGCCAGTTTTGCAAATATGGGCATAGCCATTTGCAGGGCATCAATCCAGTCCCAATCATCTATTTTATCGGTTTTCATCATCAGATCAATCGATGCCTTGATATCTTTCATCCGTTCCGACTGAGGATCCATTTTATACAAATCAAGATAAGTCTGACCCGCACAATGATTATCGGCATGACGTGTTTTGTAGCCGTTACGTAAACCCCAATCGTGCGACTCGCCCCATTCAATGGCATATTGCTTGTATTCTGGTTCCGGTTTTATCCCATAGAGTGCCATTAAACCTTCGTAATAAACGGCGCGTGTCCAAAGGTTACTCGGACGCTCCCTGTTGGTAATTACGTTTACTCCCGGATCGGGCCATTTTTTCATCAGGTACTCATTCGTTAACTCCATTTTTTCAAGCACTTCCTCTTTTGAAGGAAGTTTCTGAGCTTGCAGTCCTGCTGATAGCAACAGTAAGCAAACAATCAATATTGAGGCTTCTATTCTCATTTTTCTATCCTTTATTACTATTTCAAATATCTTCTTAGCAAACATGATCGAAGCTTTCCGATTTCTTCTGCTAGTGTTTTTGCATTAAACCGTGCTCCATTAGCATTGGTATGAGTATGATCTCCGGGGAAAAACGCATCAACTTTCTGCGGTCCCATTATCTCGTATTTATCAGCAATGGTATTGTTTAAATCAATAAAAAACGCATCGTTTAGTTGTGCTGATTCTTTGGCCCAGCCACCATAACTATCGTCAACACGTGCTACTTTTCCAACTTCCCATATGTTTCGTGGAATCATGGAAAGCACAATTACAGAGACACCCTTTTCTTTGGCCTGAGTGATGTACGTTTTCATGTACCAACCATAGGTATGCACGGTTTCAGGAATAGAATCGTGTCTCAGAATATCCTGTGTTTCATCTCCTATTCCTTTAAGCGAGCCCCGGTATTTTGGTTGATCGATATGACCGCCATCGTTATGACCAAACTGAATGAGCAGGAAATCGCCGGAACTCAGTTGACTGAGCACTTCGTCCCAAAGTCCTTCGTAAATGTAGGTGCGGCTGCTTCTGCCACCCCGTGCCCTGTTGATCACTTCAATCCGGCTGGTATCCATAAAAGCCCACAGTTCGCGCCCCCAACCAACAATACTATCGTTTCCATTGGCCACGGTTGAATCGCCAATAATGAGCACTTTCTTTTTAACCGGGAAATCAATTTTAGGATCATCCAGTAAATAATTCCTGAGTTTACATTTTTTCAGTTCTTTCAGTCCCTCTGCAATCAGGGAGGCGGCCAAAACTGCTCCTTTTGCTGAAGTGTGGGTATGGTCGCGACTAAAAAACAATATTTCAGTCACATTTTCTTCACCTCGTTTTTCCATTTCCGAGGCCATTTTTTCATTCAGATCGATGAAAAAAGCACCTTCTTCTTCGGCCACTTTTTTTGCCCATCCGCCATAGGATTCCTTATTGCGCGGAACCTTACCGTTGTTCCAGTCGTTTCGTGGAATAGGTGACATGACAACCGGAATTGCTCCTTTCGCTTTTGTTTCGCGAATATACTGGCGCATATACCAACCATAGGAATGTACAGTTTCATGTTTACCGGTAAGCAGGTTATCAATCTCTTCGGATTCATTGCCAATACCTTTAATGGTGCCACGTGCACGGATTGTATCGTTAACAGCACCGGCATCGTTGTGCCCAAATTGCATCAATACATAATCGCCGGGTTTTAGTTGATCGAGAACGGGCTGCCATAGTCCTTTATCGCGGTAAGTTCGACTGCTGGTTCCACCCAGCGCATGATTTTCAAGACTTACTTTGCTTGTATCGAAATACTGAACAAGAGGGTCGCCCCAACCCCATAAACCACCGGCTCCGTCGCCTTGTCCGTTTTTAACGGTTGAATCGCCTATGGTATAAATTGTCGGCTTTTGGTTTTCATCTTTCATTTTTATACAGCCAATAGCCAGTATGAATACAAACAGTATACTCGCAATTCTTTTCATTCTATTAATCGATTTTTGGGATTTCTACTGTAGCAATCCAAAATAAAAATACAAGGTTCGTTTTACGGGTTCTTCCATCACATTTAGTTTCCCTTCAGGACCGAGATTCCAGGTATCATTGCTGATTCCCATGGCGAGTTTTGTTCCAATTGGCGGAATTCCATCGAGGAAAGAAATGTTTCCAAGAGGTAGCTCCGGGTAATTTTTTGGCCCCGAGATTCCATAGAAATCAAACAAACGAACAAACAGGTCGTCTTGCTGGACAACAACCGTAAATTTGCCATAAACGGTATTAAATTCCATCCACGATACGTCAGCAAAATAGCCTTTAAACTGTGGATAATCCCAGGTATTTGTTCCCGGCAATACATTGTTATAAAGCCGTTCAAACACATCCAAACGCCCGCCTTTCAAACGGTTTTTCCATACATGCGAAGGTCCTTTACCCAGCCATTTGGCGCTGATTACATCCGACTCCGGAAAATCAAAACTGATACCGGTGAAATACTGTTCGCCTTCCACCTGGTATTCGTAATCCATCTGCAGCCAGCCGCTGTTATACATTGTCCATTTAATGAATTTCAAATCACCTTCATACAAGAATTCGAGTTTGTAGCCGTCGTCGTTTTTCGTCGTTTTAATATCAACTACTTTCGATTCGCCACTCACCAATACCGGCCCGTTATTTAGTGGAATTGGCAATCCAAAATCGTTGGAAATAGTAAGAATGGTACCGTTCTCTTTACTAAAAGTAACACCTATTCCCGAAGATTTTAAGGAAATACTTTTTTCATCTTCCTTTAGTTCAACAGTTGCACTAACATTTTCGTCGCCCTCTTTGGCGCTAATTGGTAAAATATTGTCTTCTTCAACTCCCTGAGCTTTCAACTTTTTCAGTTGCTCTTTCTCTTCTGCCGAAAGACTTTTCTCTACCAAACCAAGAACCTGGTTGGTGTTTTCGTTGGTTTTCCAGCTCCAGCAGAAAATTTCTTCACCTGCAGGATCGAATGCTCTCAAATAAAGTACATCGTAATTCTTGTAATTGTCGGGAAGTTCTACCTTCAATTCCCCTTTTTGTGTTGGTGCAACATCAGGACTTTGTACCCTGCCATTTTTCATAACTTTGTGTCCGGCACCCCTTTGTTGTGGCCAACTGAACGAAACCAGTTCCCAGTTAAATTGCACTTTATTCAGATTGGTAAAATGATAACGATTTTCCAGTTCTATCGTTCCGTTAAAATCTTCCGGAAGTTTTTCCATGAAGATTTTAACAGGTGAATAAATCTCACGCATGGCATAATAACTGCCTTCCTTTTCGCGATGCGGTCCCAGAATTCCATCGGGTGCATTTACCCGGTTCACATCAATTTTTCCACCCAAATCGGTACGCACAATTCCTTCGTCAGAAAATACCCAGGTAAAACCACCTGCTGATCGTTCGGAGTACCAGAAAAGTTCCCAAAAGTCGCTTAATCCGGCGGCACCCCCACCATCGTCCTGCGAGTGTAAAAACTCGGTGGGCAGGTAAATCAGACCTTCATCCAATATTTTTTTCGAGCTGTAATAGTTTTCGTAGTGATTACAATCAATTCCGTTATAATCATTTCCGGGGCGATGATGTGCGTGAATCACCGGTCGGTTTGAAGGATCATAAATGGCATAATCATTATCCAGATCCGTGTTGGTTCCACCTTCGTTTCCGTTGCTCCAGAAAATTATTGAAGGATGATTTACATCTCGGATGACCAATTCGCGAACCAGCTTTTCACCCGATTCGGTATCGTAGGCATTTTGCCAGCCGGCCAGTTCATCCAACACATACAATCCCAGCGAATCGCAGTAGTCAAGAAATGCCTGATCGGGTGGATAGTGCGCACAACGAACCGAATTCATGTTCATTTCCTTCATCAGTTTTACATCCTGAAGATCGAGTGAAGGATTAACACAGCGACCCGTTTCGGGCCAAAAAACATGGCGATTAACGCCTTTCAATTTTATTTTAACACCATTCAGGTAAATGCCGTCGCCCTGACGTATTTCGATGGTTCGGAAACCAAATTTTTGTGTCAGTTCATAAACCGCGTCACCCCCGTTTTTAAGCTGAACTTTTGCGGTATATAGATTTGGAGTTTCTGCGGTCCATCGTTTTGGTGCATTTACATCACACGACAACTGCACCAGCGAATCGCCTTTATTTACTGTAGTTTCGCAACGTTGAACTACATTTCCTTCTGCATCAATAATTTCTGTACTAATACTTTGTTTATCAGTGATACCGAGGGGAAAAACATCCATTTCAAAAGTTCCGTCAGATTCAGCATTAATTGCTACCCTGTCAATACTTTCCTGAGGAGAAGCTTCGAGATAAACCGGGCGAAAAATTCCGCCAAAAATCCAGTAATCGGCATAACGCTCAGCACGGTTTACCGAATGATTCGCTGACCATTTATCGACCTTAACTTCCAGCTGGTTTGTTTCGCCGAATTTTAGTTTATCCGAAATATCGTAGCGGAAACGGTAAAACGATCCCTGATGAACCGGACCAGCCAATTCGCTATTAATTTTCACTTCGGTATCGGTCATCGATCCTTCAAAAACAATAAAAACAGTTTTTTCCTTCCAATCTCCGGGTACATCAAAATTGTATCGGTACAACCCACTTTCTTGTGAATACCTGAATTTTTTACCATAAGTACGATAATCGCGGCCATAATCGTAGTTGCCAAAACCCTGTTGTTCCCAATGCGACGGCACTTCGATGGTAGACCACTGGCCGCTATTTCTGCCGGCAGTACAGTAAAACTCCCATGTTTCAGTGTTTTCATTGTCGGTACCCGACAGGTATTTTACCTGCCTCGTTTCGGGTTGTGCCTGACTGCTAACTGCCAGGATTAAAAAAAGCAGTACGGTTAGAAATGGTTGAATTCTATTCATTATTTTGGTTTTATTCTATGTCTAATGTGAACGATTTTCCTTTCTTTTCAATATTTATTTGCCGGCGATCACTATCATATTCCCATTGATCTGCCTCGTTGATATCTTCGGGCTCCTCATCGTGGTTAACAATAAAAGTATATTGATGCTCTTTCTGACCTGTTATTTCAAGAGTAGTTCCGTTATTTTTAACAGCCACCTCGACCGGCGTGTAATAAAAACCATCTCCAAGCGGTTCGTAGTAACTCAAAACCGCATCTTCGGCTTTTAAAATATACACTTTTATATTTTCTGAGAACTCAGTTGTATCGCCATCAACAAGCGCCTGGTTGGCCGTTGGATTAACAGGAATTATAACTACATCGGCATTGGGGTTGATATTCCTGATTTGCTGATCTAGGGTTAGTTCCTTCTTTTCTTCCGGTTGCGGCTGTTCAATTCTTACGATCTCCGGTTGCTCAATGTTTTCAGAATTTTCCAACTCAACAGGCTTGCCTGAAACCGTTTTCAACAATACATTTTCCATAGTCCAGTTGCTGGCGTACGTTAGTTTCCCGCTTTCTTTGGCTTCAACAGAAACATCCTTAAAGTGAATATCGTGAATTGGTTTTTCGGGATAGGCATTGGCATAAAAAGCCCGTTCTGCCTTTTCCACTTTAATATTGCTCAGTGTAATATTTCTGAATTCGGGAATGCCTTTTTCAGCCGGTTCTACACGCTGACTTAACACCCGCCATCGGTCTTTTATTTCTTCTTCAGGAATATTATCGGGAATGGTGCAATAACTGTATTCCGGGTACCAGTTCAATTCGAAATGAAAAGGATTGGCCACATCTATCATTTTTATATCGTGAAAATGAATATTCTCAATTAATCCACCCCGTACTTTTGCCGACTTAAAACGAATACCAATGTTGGTTCCGATGGCCTCTAATCCGTAAACTTCAATATTTCGCATGCCTCCGGAAGTTTCACTTCCTAAGGTGATCAGCCCGTGACCTGAACGTGTGATACAATTTCGGTAAACAATATTCTCGGCCGGGCGATTAACGCGTAAACCATCGGCATCTTTCCCGGCTTTTATGCACAGGTTATCGTCGTTGCAATCGATGTCGCAATTTTCAACCAGAATATCTTTTGATGAGTCGGTGTTTATGCCATCGGAGCTGGGTCCGTGGCCACCAATATTGTTGCGTACAACTACCCCGTCAACATGAACCCGGGTACTGTAGGTGAGCGAAACGGTCCAGAAACCGGCCCGTTTTACAGTGAAATCTTTCAACAACACATCTTCCGATTCCCACACCACTACCGGACGTACACGTTCGCAATCGTAATCAACGGCCCAGCGAATACCTTTTTCTTTGTATTCGCCCCACATTCCACCAGTGTATCTCGGGTCGCCCCAAAATTTATCCCACCAGTATTTTCCATTGCCGTCTATCACCCCTTTTCCGGTAATGCGCACGTTGCTTTCATCGTAAACGTTAATAAGCGCTGCAGGCCATTTCATTTCAATTCCGGCAATTCGTGTCCATAAACGCGGGTAATGACTGTTATCCTGAATCGCCTGAATAATTGCACCTTCACTGATGTTCAACTCCACATTCGATTTCACAAAAAGCGCTCCCGACAAATAAGTTCCTGCCGGAAAGGTGACTTTACCACCGCCTGCTTCGGCAGCGGCATCAATGGTTTTCTGAATGGCTTCGGTTGCCAGTGTTTTCCCATCGGCAACGGCACCGTAATCGGCTACATTAAATTCGGTTCCCGGAACAGTGGCAAAAGAATCGTTGTAAAAAATTTCTTCCAGTCGTTGTACCAACTCGCTTTTCTTTTCCTGGGTACAGGAAAACAGGAGAGTGCTGAGCAGTATGGAAAGAATCAGGTTGTATTGTTTCATCTGTTCTAAATTTTCCGGGTTCTATAAATTATTTAAAATTTGAGAACAGATGTAAGTGCTCCGCTCTCAACTAAGTTCTATTTTTTCTAGTTTCCATCTGGCTTAAGTAACTCCAACGAAGGGCTGTCGGGCCAAAAGAATCCTGCAAACGCATCAGGTGCTGACGGATCATAACTTCCAAAATCATCTACGATATACGCTGCCAAATCCATGTCCTGATCCATTATTCCCTGCACTACACATTTTGCCAGTTCGTAGGCCCCATAGGGATTGAAATGCGTATTATCGGCCAACGCTTTTCTTTGGTTAGGGAAACTATTAGCCGGGTAATGTACAAACGCTTTTGTTGAATTTTCAACGCCAAGTGTCTCGTAAAATTCTTTGCTCATGGCATTCAAATCAATCAGCGGAACATTTTCTTCCCTGGCTAGTTGCCGCATGGCATCCGGGTATTCTTCAAGCGTATTTACAATTTTTCCTTCTTCATCGAACTTACGCCTGTTTGTTGAAGTAACCAAAACCGGTTTTCCACCCTTCTTTCTGGCTTCATTCATAAAATAGCGCAACTCGTCCTGGTACGTTGTAAAAGGTTCAACATGGCTACTTCCCGGTTTTTGATCGTTGTGTGCAAATTCCAAAAACAGATAGTCGCCGGGTTTCATCACGCTTAGTATTTTTTTCAGACGATTTTCTGCTCTGAATGCTTTCAAAGTCTCACCTGATTCAGCAAAATTGGCCACCACAATTTCCGGTTTAAGAAAACGAGGAAACATCTGTCCCCACGATGCCCAGGGTTCATTTTCCTGATCGGTAACCGTTGAGTTGCCGGCCAGAAAAATTACAGGGAAATCATCGGCTTTTTGAATTTCAATCGATCGAACTGATGGATTTTTACCGTTGAACTCAAGAGTCAGACTTTTATCCCAGTTTTTATAGGGCAACTCCCGCGATTTAAGTCGTATACTTTCTGTTGGATTAATTTGGGGCGAACGCACATCAACAAGAATGGATTTGGTAACAACATCACCTTTCTTTATTTCAACATTTTCAAGCATCAATCTTCGCGATTCGGCCTTTACTGTTGTGGCTGATTTCTTGTCAGTATTACCCAATTCGAGGGTGATTTTGTAGCGCCCCTCCGGCACATCAATTTGGAAATAAAACGGTGCATCTGAACTTAGTCCGTCATTTGACGCTACATCTTCACCCTTTTCACTGAACGCTTTTACCTCGCCAAATGGAATTATTCCAAATCCGGCTTCTTCAGCATATATTGTGCGGTCGGTAACCTGAGAAAAGCCCTCTTTTGCTTTTTCATTTCCAAAATCAAATTTCCACGATTGAGGTTCGTTTTCTTCGTACAACATGTTTGCACTGTCGTTGATGCGAATATCGTGTGTTTTTACCAGTTCTATCATTTCGGCACCTGCCAGTACAACAGGACCATAACCGTGTGCTGCAAAAACGTTAATCGGCCGGTAATAATAAAATGCCGGATCAAAACCCATTCCGGTTCCTACGCAAGTTCCTTCCACCTGACCTGCGTCGTTTACCTTGCTTGCCACAGCATTCCATGCCAGACAAACCATCGGACCATAAACTTTTGCGTCAACATATCCCCGGTTAATTGCACGGGCAATTGAATATGTATAAATGGCTGTTGCCGAAGTTTCCAGGTAAGTATCGTTTCTATCAATTAGCTGATGCCAAAAACCGGTTCCATGCTGGTAGTTGGCTAAACCACGAATATGGCGTTGTAACAATTCCAGAACCTGATCGCGGCCCTGATGATTTTCCGGCAAAACTTCCAATAATTCAACCAAAGTCATTACCGCCCAGCCGTTGGCTCGTGCCCAGTGAAACTGCGGATGTTCATCCATTTCCTGAATCCAGCCGTGCATAAAAAGGCCTTTTTCGTAGTTAAACATTCGTTTTGAAAACTGCAATACTTGTTTTACGGCATCATCAAAATATTTTGTATCGCCACTGTAACTTCCCATTTGAGCCAGGGCCGGAATGCTCATAAACAGATCGTCGAGCCAAATGGAATTGGGTTGCGGCCTGTTGCGGGCAAGGGTTTCATCTTGCAGGCGGAATTGTTTATTACTGATATAATCGATGTAGTTATTAATGATCCAATCCAGGTTTTCTACCTCGCGGGATTTGGTAGCTTTGATCATAGCTGCACAAATTGCACCACAATCATCCAGAGCATGTGGATGCAGCGAACGATACAGTTGAAACTTTGTGTCCGGATTTTTCTCTTCGAAATCAGCAAAAGCGTCAAGAGACTTAGACAGGAATTTTAATCGCTCGAAAGTATAAGCAGCATATTTTTCATCGCCGGTATTCTTCGTTGCCAATAACATACCGGCATAAGTAACACCCCACTCGTAACTGTTCAGGCGAAAATCGCCCGGTTTCATGATACTATTCTGATCTACTTTCGTCAAATCGCTAATCAGTTCTCCAGATTCTTTATCGACCAGTTGAGCAGGTGTAACCTCATCAAGGTAATTGTAAACCCGCGACAATACCTGTTCAATGTCCTTAGTTTCAGGTGCTCCGTAGGCATGCGGATAATCAGGCTGCATGAGGTGGAGGGGAGTTGTTACATCGTTGACTTGCGCTTTTCCTGCAAATCCAACCATGAATAAAAGGATGACGATAAAGAGTCTTTGTATCATAATTTATTGGTTAATTGTTCGGTTTAAAAAAAGGTCTCGCTAAGCTGAAAACCAATGGTTGCTACACTATTAGACCTTATAAAAGAATCAGGTACCTATTCAATTCTCACTAAACGTTTCAATTGGTCTAAAAAAAAGATGACTTTTCCTCATCAAAGGCAAAGAGAATTCTAAAGAACACTATTCCAGGATTAACAGGTCATATTTAACTCGTTGCGATTGCTGAGAAAAAGCCATATCAAATTGAATTGGAAATATTTACAGGTATTTGCAGAAACTTATCGGTGCAGCATCTATTTACCCGCTCATCCTTTAAAATCTACTCATCTAGTTTTATCACTTCGCTGCCGGCAAGTAAAAATGCGCCTGTTCCGTATACTTCCCAACTATCGGCTACAAAGTTTTTTCGCGGATCGGCACCAATAGGTTGACACCAACCAACATGTCCGTCGGGCTGAATCAGACCGTTCAATCCTACCCATGCCTTTTCAACTGCCGGCAAATAGGTTTCTTTATCCAGAATGCCATTATTAATTCCCCATGCCAAAGCGTAGCAGAAAAATCCTGAGCCACTAGCTTCTCCTCCCGGATACGAATCCGGATCGAGCAAACTGGAGCGCCACAATCCATCTTCCTGCTGTAGCGATACAATTTTGGCAGCCATCTCCTTATAATTCTTGATATAAAAATCGCGGTTCGGATAGTCTTTTGGCAATTCAGACAATACGCGAACCAAACCGCCCATTACCCAACCGTTTCCTCTCGACCAGAAAATCTTCTTCCCGTTAGCTTCCCGCTTTTCTTCAATTCCGGGTTCGTTCCATTTGTAGCTCATATCGCGTGCATACAAATGATGTTCTTTGTCATAAAGCAAGTCGTAAGTTTCTTTCCAGAGTTTATCCGACAGTTTCAGGTACTTATCTTCGTCCAGAGTAATTCCCAGCTTTACAAACGCCGGAGGTGCCATAAACAGCGCGTCGCACCACCACCAGGTTTTTTCGAAAATACCATCGGCTTCGTAAGGCGTTGCTATAAACTTGTCCATTGTTTCAACGAAAGGTTCAATCATTTTCTTTTCGCCCGAAACCCTGTACATGTCGATATAGGTTTGGCAAATCACATGGTCGTCGGCATGATGCAGACGCGGGCCGGGTTTCCAGTCGTTGGCCTCTCCCATTTCGTACATTGCGTTCCAGATCTTTTTCGAGCCGATTGTTTCATAAGCTGCAAACACCCCGGCATAAAAAGCACCGTTAGTCCAGTCATATAATTCGTGCTTTGGATTTTCTAACTGCCAGTCCAAAGCTTTCTTCATCGTTTTCTTAATGTAACGATCTTTAAAAAGTTTTTCGTTCCCCGATTTCTGTGCCACAACTGATCCGCTTAGCAGAAAAGTGGCCAATAAAATAAATATTGATTTATACATAGCTATTTAAGTTTGCTACAAATCTATGCAATCGATTGCAATTTACAAAATACAATTGCTATCTTCTTTAGGAATTATGATCATGAGCACTTTGATTTTTTAAAAATAATGCTTTAGTTAACTATAAATAAACTTTGACCTGGACTTCTAAAGTGGTTTACATCCGATAATGGGGTAGTGCTCATTTTTGTTTGGGTGCCTGATTTAATGCTGGTATATTCAGCAAGCTAATTACAGAATATACCAGCAAGTCCTCGCTACTTTAATTCGAGAGGTTCGATGTCTGAATTTTGGGATCCAACAATCGCTTTATAATCCGTGATCATCTTCTCCAGTTTATCCTGATTGCTTTTAGCCAGATTTTTTTGCTGGGCGATATCATCATCAAGGTTGTATAATTGAAACTCCGGAGAGTTTGCCATTTCGATATTCACCGGTGTAGCAATTTCCGGCCCTTTATACGGAGGAATCATTATCCAGTCCCCCTTACGAAGCGCAGTGCGCGAAGTAGCCTCAAGTACCAATTCTTCACGACCATTCCGGCTTTTTCCCATAAACACATCGAGCAGTTCCTGGCTGTCGGGTCCTTTTTCGTTGCTGCCAACAAGTTCGGCAAGCGACGACATTAAATCAAGCTGACATACAAGCGCATCAGACTTTACCGGTTTAATTTTACCTTCCCAGTAAACCATGAAAGGCACACGAGTTCCGGCCTCAAACAAACTGTATTTCCCACCTCTCAAGCCTCCTTTTGCATCATGATCTCCAATTCTTTCAACTGCATCGTCATAATAGCCATCGTTTAATACCGGACCATTATCGCTGGAAAGAATGATGAGTGTATTTTCCAGAATTCCTGTCTCCTCCAGGGTTTTTAGAAATTCGCCGATACACCAGTCGGCTTCCACAATTACATCGCCACGTGGACCGAGATCCGTACTGCCCACAAACCTCGGATTTGGCGTACGAGGAACGTGCGGCTGTTGCAAGGCATAATACAAAAAGAAAGTTTCGTTTTTGTGTTTCTTCACGTAATTTTGTGCTTTTTCCAGAAAATGGTCAGCCATATCCACATCGCTCCATTTGGCTTTCTCTCCGCCCTTCATAAAACCAATTCGAGGAATTCCATTCACGATTGAATTGTTGTGTCCGTGATGCCATTTCATTTTTAACAATTCCGGATTATCTTTTCCGGTTGGCTCTCCATCAAAATTCTTTTGATAACCGATCTCGATAGGATCATTTGGATCGAGTCCGTCAACCATTCCATTTTCGAGATAAACAGTAGGAACCCGATCTTGTGTGGCCGCCATGATGTAGGAATAATCGAAACCTATTTCGTTGGGGCCGGGTGATACGCTCTCGTTCCAATCCACATCGCCCTGTCCAAGACCAAGGTGCCACTTACCTACAATTCCGGTGTGATAGCCCTCTTTTTTTAACATTTTAGGAATAGTCAGCTGGTCGGTGTCAATCAGTAATGGAGCCGAGCCCGGAAGGATTTTTAAATTTAGTTTGAAAGTAATTCTTCATATTTTATTTTTTTAGATTAGTTGTTTGATATTACAAATATAAAGCTGTTTTCACCATAATCAGTGGCGCAAGTTTTACTCGTGTTAGAATAGATTACCGTTAATAAAAACCCCTGTTTTACTCCAATAAATGCTTGTTACTAGCTGTTAATAAATGACATAACCACAGAGCTGACAAGATTTTTCTTTAGAGAATCGGCGATGCCAAATATGAATAAACAAGCTGCCGCAAGAATCTGTTTTAATTCCTATTCAATTAAAATCGGTACAAAAACTCAAAATAAATATTGTAAGTTTAGCTATCCATTTTAAACTTAAAAACCTAAAATATGAGTTTTAACAGGCGAAATTTCATCCAACGATCATTTGCATCGGCAGCAGGAATTACTGCTGCATCTCTCTTGCCTTACGACATGTATAGTAAGGGACTTCACTCCACTTCGCATCCTGAGGAAATTATTCTCCAACCTGAAAAGCGTTCGGCTCCCAAAGAATCAATAAAGTTTGCCGTAATTGGTGTAAATCACGGCCACATATACGGAATGGTGGGCGCCCTTTTACAAGGTGGCGGCGAGTTAGTTTCAGTATATGTAAAAGAACCTGATTTGTTAAAGCAGTTCACTAGTCGTTTCCCCGATGTTAAGGTTGCAAAAAGCGAAGAAGAAATCCTGGAAGATAAATCCATTCAGCTGGTTGCAAGCTCAATTATTCCGGTAGAAAGAGCGCCACTTGGCATTCGGGTAATGAAAGCTGGCAAAGATTACATGTCGGATAAACCCGGGATTACCACATTTGAACAGTTTGATGAAGTAAAAAAAGTACAAAAGAAAACCGGAAGAATATATTCCATAATGTATAGCGAAAGACTTGGAAATCCGGCATCAGTAAAAGCAGGCGAACTGGTACAGCAGGGCGCCATTGGCAAAGTGGTTCAAACCGTTGGACTTGGACCTCACCGCATGCGACCGGAAAGTCGCCCTGACTGGTTTTTTTATCCTGAAAAAGCAGGCGGAATTCTTACGGATATCGGCTCGCACCAATGCGACCAGTTTTTGTTTTATACCAGCTCCCAAAAAGCTGATGTCAATTTCTCACAGATCGCTAATTTTAACACAACAGATTATCCCAACTACCAGGATTTTGGAGATATGAGTGTTCGAAGCGATCATGCAACAGGGTATATCCGAATCGACTGGTTTACGCCTGAAGGGCTGCCAACCTGGGGTGACGGCAGAACCTTTATTCTGGGTACCGAAGGTTATATTGAGATGCGCAAGTATGTTGATATTGCCGGCCGGGAAGGTGGAAATCACCTATTTCTGGTAAACAAAAAAGAAGTGAAATACTACGATTGCTCGCAGGTTTATATGCCTTATGGCGATCAACTTGTTAACGACGTTGTTCATCGTACTGAAACAGCCATGACACAGGATCATTGTTTTCTCGCCACGGAATTGGCTTTAACGGCTCAAAAAATGGCACAGCGGATCAATGTGTAGTTTATTAAAATCTATCCAAATTCTGGAGAAAAAGCAGATGCTCAAAATTTAGAATCTGCTAAAAAAATACAACTAAGGCCATTTCTGCATTTTGTTGGAATGGCCTTAACTTTTACAACGAGCACTTCCGGCTAAACCCAAAAGTTCTCTATAGCCATCTATTTTCGTTGAAATTCTTCAAAATAAGAAGTCGGTGTATACCCCGTATTCTTTTTAAATGTCCGATTAAAATTTGATAGGTTATTAAATCCACACTCAAAACAGATTTGCGATACAGTCATTTTTCCTTCCAAAAGTAAGCGACAAGCATACCCAATGCGTATTTCGTTAATAAATTCAGAAAGTGATTTCCCTGAGTGCTCTTTAAAATACCGACAAAATGCAGAGGGATGCATATTGGCAACGGCTGCTACATCTTTTAATTCAACTTTCTTTAAGTAATTCGTATTCAGGAAGTGCATAACTTTGGTTAAGCGGTCGCTGTTAAAATTGTGCCTGTCCAGTTGATAATACTGACCGGCCAGTAATCGATACTCCGTTGATCGTGCCATGAAATCCAACAACTTTAGCGTAAGCGACAGGCGTTCAAAACCATTCGAACGCGCAATTTTTACTACCTTTTTCCTCGCTTTTTTAGCAAATTCTTTAGAAAAGCAAATTCCCTTGACCGACCTTTTCAACAGTTCTTTTATCCGGTAAAACTCAGGATAATCCAAAATTGCCTCTTTGAAAAACTCATTAGGAAACTGCAATACGATATACTTAATTTTTTATGATTTTTCTTTTCATGGTATGAAGCATCAGTTTTCCAGAAATGTGGCAGATTGCTGGCCATTAAAACAAAATCGTCCGAATCAAATTCTTCAATGCTATCAGCCACAAAACGTGTCCCATAACCATCTAAAACATAAATAATTTCGTACTCCGAATGAAAATGCCAGGGATAGGTAAAACACTGTTTTTCTTGCATTCTAGCTATAACAACTGATTTTCCGGGAAAATCAATTTGCTCGTGCATTAATTTCATAGTCCGCTTATTAGGATAATATCAAAAATACAAAATTGCTAAACAAATACAAACACTTGCAAAATATGTACTATGTTTGAATTGTCTATATCTGTAAATTTGAAGCTACTATTCAGCAGCTAACTTATGACTGATAAACGACGCAACATTAGCTTACTCTCTGTCTATGCAGAAAATCTGCACATAGCACTAAGAGGTATAACTTCCAACCGCCAGTGTATACGCTTCAGACAAGAAACCTTAACACTACTCAATTATTCACCCCGTCAAAACTGCTTGTTGCCAACACTACAATTAAGATTTGCTTTGGGTAACCACATCATAAAAACAACAGCTAAACAAATTAAATATGAAAGAAGCATAATCTAAAATGAATTTATCCATTCTACATTTACCAATAAAACGAATTACAATGAAAATAGTAGTATTAAGTGCACTCATTCTTATAACTCAAACACTGTTTGCCCAACAAATCCTGAAATTTAGTGTTGAATTTACTGAAGATCGTATAAACACCCCGGTATCAGTTCCATTAAACAGAGTTAATTACAACACCGATAACGGTACCCTTGCATTATATGAAATTATAAACGATAAAGAAACGGCTCTCCCCTGCCAGCTTGAAACAGGACATTCGGCTCGCCTTTGGTTCTTATTAAATGATGAAACCCCAAAAGGAACAGTACGCGATTTTATATTGAAAACAGAAGAAAAAACGGCAACAGAAAACGCAGCTGTTTCGCTTAAAAAAGATAGCGAGGATTTATGTTTTCAGGTGGGCGACAAAACGATTCTAAAGTACAGACATGCTGTTACATTGCCACCAAAAGGTGTTGATCCGCTTTATAAACGTTCGGGCTATATTCATCCATTAACCTCACCCGGAGGAAAAGTTCTGACACGCATTCAGGCACCCGACCACTACCATCATTACGGTATTTGGGGCCATGGACCAAAACCCACATCGGCGACAGGGCCGTAGATTTCTGGAACCTGAAAGCCGGACAAGGAACCGTTAAGTTTGCAGGATTTCTTTCGGAAGCTGAAGGTGCCGTATTTAGTGGATTTGAATCGTTGCAACAGCACATTGATTATGGCGCTCGCGGTGAAGACCAGATTGCGATGAATGAAATGCTGGATGTGCGCGCCTGGAATATTGGCGAAGATATTTGGATGGTAGATTACACCACTTCGCTAAACAGTCCGCTGGAAAACGGAATTTTGCTTGATGCCTACCGCTATGGTGGTGGAATTGGTTTCCGTGCAACAGAAACCTGGCACAAAGACAATTGCACCGTACTTACTTCAGATGGAAAAACACGAATTGATGCTGACGGCTCGTATGCACGCTGGTGCCTGGTGGAAGGCGAATCGGATGTTGAAGAAGGGCGCTCAGGAATACTTTTTATGAGCCACCCGTCAAACCGAATGCATCCCGAACCAATGCGCGTTTGGCCTATTGATTCAAATGGCGGACGTGGTGATATGTATTTTGAGTTCGTTCCGATACGACATGATGACTGGAAACTTGATCCAAAGAAAACCTATACATTAAAATATCGTATGATTATCTTTGATGGAAAGCTTGATGCAGAAACTGCTGAAAAATACTGGAATAGTTTTGCAAGCGTTCCAAAAGCCGAATTGAAATAACTACATCAATATATAACTAATAAAACTTAAATATGAAAAGAAGAAATTTTTTAAGAAATGCAGCCGCCACAACTGCCGGAGCTATGGTAATTCCAACAATTGTCCCCTCGTCGGTATTTGGAGCGAGCGCACCAAGTAATAAAATTAATATCGGCCAAATTGGATGCGGACGTATTGCACGTGGACACGATATGCCCGGAACGATGCAACACGATGTTGCTAGATTAATTGCCGTATCGGATGTAGACAGCAATCGTATGCAAGACGGTAAAAAACTTGTTGAAGATTTTTACAAGAATAAAACTGGTAGTTCAAATCCGGTTGACGTAAAAATGTATGACGACTATAAAGACATGCTTTCCAATACTGATATTGATGCGGTAATTATTAGTACACCGGATCACTGGCACTCTCAGCCGGCAATTGAAGCTGCTTTAGCCGGGAAAGATATTTACCTGCAAAAACCAACTTCGCTTACCGTTGCCGAAGGACGCTTATTAAGCGATATTATTAACCGTCAGGGTACTATTTTACAAATGGGCACCCAGCAACGTTCGTCATCACAATTCCGCAGGGCGGCAGAACTGGTTCGTAATGGTCGAATTGGAAAAATACATACCGTAAAAATTGGATTACCCGGCGATCCCTCAGGACCGATATTTGAAACAGGTCCGGTTCCGGCCAACCTGAATTTTGATATGTGGTTGGGATCTACTCCTGAAGTAGAATACAAAGAAAAGCTTGTGCATCCGCATAAAGGATATGGACGTCCGGGATGGTTGCGCCATGAGAATTACGGAGCAGGAATGATAACCGGATGGGGGCAGCATCACTACGACAGTGCAGCCTGGGGAATGGATACCGAATATACCGGACCAATTTCGGTTGAAGCTGTAGCGCAATTTCCAAAATCGGGCGACTGGAACGTACATGGCGATTTTATGGTAAAACAGGAATATGCAAATGGAATTACTGTTTATACCAGCGGTGGCTTCCCTAACGGAATTCGCTACGAAGGAGAAGACGGATGGATTTTTGTAACCCGCGGAGCATACCGTGCAACAGCTTCCGATCCAATTCCTGAAGGGTCGACAAAAGCACTGGATGCAAGTGACGAGGCTATTTTACGTTCGAAAATTGGCGACGACGAAATAAAACTTTATGTAAGCGAAGAACAACACGGAAACTGGTTGGATTGTATAAAATCAAGAAAAGATCCAATCTCACCTGCAGAAATTGGTCACCGGGCATGTTCGGTATGTTTGGTTAGCCACATTGCTATGAAAATTCCGGGAATTCTGGAATGGGATCCGGTAACCGAACGTTTTATAAACAACGATCTGGCCAATTCTATGCTGAGTCGTCCACAGCGTTATCCTTACGGAACAGATTATATTAAAAGATCGTAGTAATTATATTACAAGCGAATAAGCATTATCCTTATCCGGATGATATACAAAACCCCGGGCAATTGTCCGGGGTTTAAAAAATAAATAAGACAGCACAGTTATACTTAAAAAATACAACATGAACAGGTTATCACTTCTAATTGCATTATTTTTTGCAACAACGATTATTTCTTCCGCACAACACGAACCATTTGATGTTACGGAAGATTGGATACAAAAAATAGAAACACTTGCACCTGACGCTCCCGAAGCGACTCCTTCCAAATCGCGAAAAATACTTGTTTTTGATAAGTTCACGGGGTTTAATCACTGGGTTACTCCACACACTTCGCAGGTAATACGTGTGTTAGGTGAAAAATCGGGAGCATATGAATCCGAAATAACCCAGGATGTTTTTTGTTTGGAAGCTGCGAACTTAGCGAAATACGATGCAGTCGTTCTCAATAACAACTGTTCTATTGGTCCTCGCCGCGATCTTATTCTCGACCTGCTTGATGAAGACAAAAGTTTAAGCGAAGAACAAAAAAAGAAAAAAGCAAAAGAGTTGGAAAACAACCTGATTGAATACGTAAAAAACGGAGGAGGTTTAATCGTTACTCACGGTGCTATTGTAATGCAAAATAATTCAATGCCTTTTAGCGAAATGATAGGTGGCAGTTTTGATTATCACCCAAGACAACAAGAAATATCCCTGGAACTTTGCGACCCCGATCATCCTTTAACGAAAGCTTTTAACGGTAAAAGTTTTGTTCATATCGATGAGCCCTACCTATTTAATAAGGCATACGAAAAGAAAAACTTCAGACCACTACTTTACATGGACACCGACAAACTTGAAGGGAAGAGACAACCAATTGAGGAGAATATTCGTTACGTGGCCTGGATAAAAAAACATGGAAAAGGGCGCGTATTCTATGTTTCGCCTTCGCATAATGCACAGAGCTTCGAGAAAGAAAATTTGTTAAAATTTTATCTGGATGGTATTCAATATGCTATTGGGGATATAGAGTGCGATGATTCACCCATTGAATTGTAAGCAAACTACACTATAGCAAATGGTTGGAATTCTGAAAATGAAACAAATAAAAACACACTCATTACGTATTTATTAATAAACAATTAAGAATAATAGGAGAAGATCAGAGAAACAGCCATTTTGCAAATTCAGCATCAGTATTCGCAAATTTCCTACTAGCGTCCTAATAGATTTTAACCTAAATTTGTCTTAATGCAATCGATTGCAGTCTGTCATGCAATCGATTGCAATTAAATATTAACAAATTATATTCATTCTTGAAATGAGTTAAGTCATTAACTAAACTACTTAATTATGAAAAAAGAAACGAACTATCGATCTCCCTGATCACGATGTAGTGTATTTAATACCTAAGTTAAAATACACCATCCTCAATTAATTCTTAAAAGAGAAACTACTTTTATTTCTAAAATTAATTAAACTAAAACTAAATGTTTATGCAAAAACTTCTTTTATTTTTTGCTGTGTTAATCGTTACGGCAAGTAGCGCTATGGCACAAAAAACTGTTACCGGTAAGGTAACAGACGAATCGGGCGAGCCTCTTCCAGGGGTATCTGTTTTTGTTCAAGGGACAACAATTGGTACAGTAACCAGTGTTGATGGTGATTATACAGTTAGTGGAGTCCCGGAGCAAAGTACTCTGATATTTTCTTATATCGGAATGATTACTCAGGAGATTGAAATCTCAGATCAAACTACAATTAACGTAACTCTTCAACCAGATGCAATTGGTCTTGATGAAGTAATTGCAATTGGTTATGGTACTGAACAAAGAGGAAGTATTACAGGGGCAATTTCGTCTGTAACTACTGATGACATTCAGGAAATGCCAGTTACCAGTGCAGGAAATGCCCTACAGGGACGTGCTGCCGGGGTAGTTGCACTACAATCAGGATCACGTCCTGGCGATGGTGTTACAATCCGCGTTAGGGGACGTCGTTCATTAACAGCTGATAACAATCCGTTATTTGTTGTTGACGGTATTCCTTACAGTGGAAACATCAATGATATCAACCCAAAAGATATCAAATCGATGGAGGTATTAAAAGATGCATCTGCCACAGCCATTTATGGTTCTCGTGGTGCAAACGGTGTTATTCTTGTTACAACAACACGAGGTGGTAATATGCCAACAACGGTATCTTATAATGGATACTATGGAGTTACCAGTCCGCTTGGAGAACCAACCATGATGACCGGACCTGAGTTTTACCAATTAAAAGTTGATGGTGGGTATTCAATAACTGATGCCGACCAGAATGCCTTTGAAAGAGGTGTTTCTACTGATTGGGCAGACCTGGTTATTTCTAACGGTTATAAGCAAAGTCACCAGGTTGGTGTTAGAGGTGGAAATGCAAAAACTGCATTCGCCATGTCGGTTAACTACTACAACGAACAAGGTATTATCGAAACGCAGGATTTCACCCGTAAGACATTCCGGTTAAACCTTGACCATAAAATCTCAAGCAGAGTAAAGGTGGGAACATCTACTCAAATCTCCGACAAGTTACAAAACGTAGGTACAAATGGATACGGAAGCGCTCTGGCTGCCTCTCCGCTTGCCGAACCATACGATGAAGAAGGTAATATTATTTACCAACCTGCTTCCGACCCATTACGCTGGAATCCATTAGCTGATTATGCTGATAATGCAGTGATTAATGAAGCAGATGACTTTAGGGTTTTTGCTAATATTTTTGGAGAAATTGACATTACCACCAACCTTAACTACCGTATGAATTATGGTGTTGACTATCAAAAGAACAGGGATGGTTTATTTGAAGGAAGTTTATCTTCAGCTCGTCAGTACAGCTCACCACGTGCTAGAAAAATTCATGTGAATGAGCTTGTTACAACTTTCGAAAACATCCTTACCTATGTAAAAGACATTAACGAAGACCATAGCATTAAAGCTACCGGATTATTTAGTGTTCAGGAATCGAACTGGGAAGAAACTCGTCTTGATGTAGAAGACTTACCTTACGAACACCAGTTATTCCATAATCTTGGAACTGCTGAGACTGTAAGAGAGTATGATTCGTACCTTAGCGAATGGGGCATTATGTCTTTTATGGGACGTATTAACTACAGCCTAAAAGACAAGTATTTAATTACACTTACCGGTCGCTACGATGGTTCTTCACGTTTGGCAGAGGGTAATAAATGGGGATTCTTCCCATCAGCCGCTGCCTTGTGGAAAATTAGTAACGAAAGTTTTATGGAGAATCAAAATTTATTCTCTGATTTGAGATTACGTGCCAGTTACGGAGTAACCGGTAATACAGGTATCGATCCATACCAAACTCGTGGGGGTTGTCTCGCACAACTTATTCTTTTGCAGGCGGATCAGGTTTTGGTTACCGCCCTGGAGAAATTGCCAATCCTGACCTACAATGGGAATCATCGGCTACTGCCAATATCGGTGTCGACTTTGGAATTGGGCAATCAATAGCGGGTAGTTTCGAGGTATACCAGACAAATACAACTGATCTGTTGTTAGAAAGAAAGTTACCAATCACTTCTGGTTTTGATAACATATTGACCAACGTTGGTGAAACTCAAAATACCGGTTGGGAGTTCTCTTTGAATGCGCGACTGGTTGACAATTCTGATTTCACCTGGACAGCCGACCTGAATCTTTTTGGCAACAAAGAAAAGATTATTGATTTATACGGAGACAAAAGAGACGACGTGGGTAATCAATGGTTTATTGGCGAATCATTAACCGTTTGGTACGACTACGATAAACTTGGTATCTGGCAATTGGGAGAAGAAGACGCAGCTGCAGTTTACCAGGCTACTCCGGGTGAAATAAAAGTGCGAGATGTAAATAGTGACGATATAATAAACCAGGATGACCGTCAGATTTTAGGATCGAATATTCCTACTTTAACAATGGGACTGGGATCAAGAATGCAATACAAAGATTTTGAGCTTTCATTCCTGTTATTTGGTACTTTCGGTCAAACTATCTACAACCAGTTTGAAGTTAATAACTCAACATTACAAGGTCGTTACAACAACCTGGCTGTTGATTATTGGACAGAAAACAATCCAACTAATGAGCATCCAAAAGCTGACGGAACAAGAGAAGGCCCACGTTTTGGATCAACAAGAGGGTACCAAAAAGGAGATTTCTTAAAAGTTAAGAATATCCAATTGGGCTACAACCTTCCGGAAGGTACTTTATCAATAGTTGGTGTAAAATCTATGAAAGTTTATATCAATGCTGATACGCCTTTCGTATTCTCAAAATTATCGAAAAACGGTATCGACCCGGAATCGTATGATGGGGAAATAGGTGCAGATACACCTGATATTAAAATGTTTTCAGTAGGTGTTAATGTTGATTTTTAGGAACTTTTAAATTATCGGAAAATGAAAAAAATAAAATATCTAATATTATTCTTCTCGCTGACGGTCGCATTTATTTCGTGCGACACGCTGGACGAGGAAATTGTATCAGGAGTTACATCTGAATACCTAAATACTATTGACGGTTTAGATGCAGGTGTAAACGCCTCTTATTCGTTCTTAAGAACGTACTATGCACAAGAAGAAGGTAATAAATTCTCGGTGTTCGGAACTGATGAGTATACACATGGTGGCCATGGAGGCGACTGGGATATAGACAGATATGGTGCCGGTTTGAACGCAGAAAATGGAATAATGTGGCATGTGTGGACTAATTTTTACCAGGCCATTAATACCTGCAACGCCGTGGTTGACAGAGCAACAGCTTCGGAAGAGCTCACAGATGATGAAAAGAATCCAAAAATAGCAGAAGCGCGTTTTCTTAGAGCTCACTATTATTTTATTCTTGTTCAAAGTTATGGCGATGTGCCTTTAACCTTAGAAGAAACACAGGGTGTAGAACTGGAAGCGGTTAGAACTCCGGCAGCGCAAGTTTACGATGCAATTATTGCTGACCTTGAATTTGCCGTAACTCATTTGCCTGTTACTCAATCTAATTTTGGCCGGGCAACACAAGCTGCAGCCAAACACATGCTTGGTCTGGTTCATATAACAAATGGCAACAGTGGTACTGCTGTTCCATTATTAAAGTCGGTTATCGACGATTATGGTTTAGCACTTGATGCAGATCCACTGGCGCGTTACGATCACGACAATGAACAACATCCTGAGATTTTATGGTCGGTTCAGTATGACGAAGATCCGATCTTAACACCTCTGGGAAACCGTTCACATTTACACTTTCGCCCTTGGTATGAAGTATATGCATCGGGCTTAGTTCGTGCACTTGGGCACGGTTATGGTCGTCCATGGATTCGCTACCGCCCAACAGGATGGTTGTTAAACAATTTCCGGGTTAATGGCAGTTACGATGTTGACTCACGTTTTAACGAAGGATTCCAAAAAGTTTGGTACTACAATACTACCGGCGATGCGTTACCGGCAGGTGCTGCCGTAGGCGATACCGCAATATATCTTACAGGCGAAAACCTTACTCAGGCACAGGTAGATGCAATTGAAGCAAGATTACCAGGCGTTAAATCAGGTTCAAACTTGTATAGCTGGCATCCTGATGCTAAAGGTAAAGAGTGGTCTTGGTACACCACCGATGGCACGGATAACAATAGTATCAACATCTTCCCTACTCCTTACAAACAGGAAGACAACAAACGTCCATCGGTTAACTATGCCGAAGGATCGCGCGACCTGATCGTTTATTGTTTATCGGAAACTTACCTGCTTTTAGCCGAAGCTTTGATTAACGAGACCAAAGCAAGCGAGGCAGTACCTTATATTAATGCAGTACGCGAAAGAGCAGCTTATCCGGGAAAAGAAAGCGAAATGATGATTACTGCAGCAGATGCGACAATCGACTTCATCCTTGACGAACGTTCAAGAGAATTTAGCGGAGAACAGAAACGTTGGTTCGACCTGAAACGTACTGGTAAGTTAATTGAACGCTATACCATGTACAATCCGGAAGGCCAGAGCAATAACTATGTTCAATCATATCATTTGCTACGTCCTATTCCTGCAAATCAATTAACTCGTGTTACCAACGAAATGAGACAAAACGATGGTTATTAGATTTTTTTATAGTTAATTAGTTTGGTTAGAACAAAGCGCTGTCCAACCTTATTGGGCAGCGCTGTTCTTAACCAGCATGGTACCTAAAAGGTACCTTTTCATATATATACCATAAACCAATTACCCTAATAAATATACTTGCCGCCTAAGCAAGTTTTGCTAAAAGAAGAACTTCTATATTCTTGTTTTTCCTCAAAATGTAAATCCATGTTAGCCTATATAATGCACGCTCTGCCAGGCTGTTGAACGTTTGTCAGTTTTATAGAATGATTATCTTTTCACCAATAGTGGTATAAGATTTAACTACTGTAACTAAATTGATTTATTTTTAAGCAAACAATAAGAGTATTGAAACCTATTTACAACTAAACAAAATCTGTTATGACTAACGCCTTTAAAGTAGAAAATCCCAATTTCACGCAAAGTCCGCACACAGGAATGACCAGAGAGCATTACATCGAGTTAGCCAAATATATGCTTACCCGTGCTTTCAAACATGTCGATTCGATAGAAACACCGCTAACTTTTCCTATAATTCCCGGAAAAACTTATCCTCAACCCAATGCGCCGGATTGGCGCTATCGCTCGGCCGAATTTGAAGCGCTGGAAAGGACTTTTACAATAGCCGGACCACTGATTCACAACGATCCTGAAGTAGAAATCAATAATATAAAACTGCGCGATTATTACAAACTGCATATTTACCGCACTTTTACTCCCGGAAACTCAAACTCTTTGCCACTTCCCGAGGATTTACCCGATTCAAATTATCAGTTTACCTGCGAGTTTGGGGGTCTGTTTAAAACCCTTTTGCTTTTACCAGATACCATTTGGCCGTTATACAGCGAGTCGGAAAAAAACGATATGCTCGAATGTATTACAAAATGGGCGCATCACAGAACCACACAAAACAACTGGCGAATTTTTAATATCGTCACGCTCTCTTTCTTAAAAAAACAAGGTTACCCAATTGACGACGAACTGCTAAAAAGCCACTTACTTTGGGTAGCTTCATATCACTCCGGCGACGGTTGGTACCTGGAACAAACCTATAACTACTACTCCATTAGCTTGTTTATTGTGTATACAACCATTTGGAACAGGGCTTTTGGCGATGAGTTTTACCCCGAAATCGGGGCAATAATTGAGGAATCAGCCAAAAAACTCATGAAATGTATTACCAGTTTCTTTGGTCGCGATGGTTACATAAATATGTGGTCAAGAAGTATTTGTTATCGTACCTGGGTTTCAGGCGCTTTTCCTGTCGCCTTTATGCTAAAAGAGCAAACCGAACTCGATCCGGGATGGGCCAGAAGACTCTGCACCGGTTCGTTGTTACAATTTGTTAGCCGCGAAGAATTCTTCTGCAACGATGTGCCAAGTTTGGGCTTTTACGGACAAAAAGAATACATGGTTCAAAACTACAGCTGTTCTGGTAGTCCGTTTCTAATGTTCCTACCATTTATTTGCCTGGCTCTGCCCGAAGATTCGCCGTTTTGGACAGCAACCGAAAACGAAGGAATGTGGGAAACACTGGGCGAAAAATCAAATAAAGTAGTACTGAAACATCCGGGATTGGTGCTGGTAAACCATGGTAAAACCGGCACATCAGAAATTATTCCGGGTAAAGTCTATTACGACGACCCCAACTATTCTAAACTTACGTACAATACGCATTTCCCATGGGAGGATCAAAATCCTAAGGGAGGTACTTCAATGGAATACAGTTTCCGCAGCCAGGACCCCAGAGATGTGCGGGGAGATGACGTAAACTTTTATTTAACCGGATTAACGGTTAACAATAGTTCAGAAGAAAACCAGCAGTATACCACCTCGCAAAACATGCTGTTTAATGGTGTTGAAAACAATATTTTATATCGCCAGGCTATTATGCGCCGCCCGCCCAATAATGGCGTTGGTTATATCATCGATCTCGCCGATATTACCATTCCAGGAGGTGTTATTCGCATTGACAGGTCGCGTTTGGCCTTTGAGTACGAACTGACCTTAGGACATTTTGGTCTACCTCATATTTCAGGTGAGAAAGCCGAGATAAAGACATTTGAATTGAATGGAAACCAAATTATTACAGCTAAAATAAAAGGTCGCCAGGTGGCACTTATTAGCTACAGTGGCTGGGACAAGTTGGACTCGATGACGCATAAGAACCGAAATGCTGAAGCCGATGAAAGTTCCGTAATTTTTGCGTACAAAAAACGTTTGCAGAAAAACCCACCTATGGAACTGATGATTACAGCCCTGTTGCATAAAACCGACGACAGCGAGTGGACAACCGAAGAATTATCACCAATTAAAAACATAGAAATTAATGATATAACGGCATCATTGTCACCACTTGGTGCTACAATTACGCTTAACAACAATAAAAAATACGATGTCGACTTTAAAGATATTGATGGGAAAAAAACTTGTTAGCAATACTAAATTTTAGAATAAAAACTGAACATTCGTTACACTGATTACGACTGTAATGTAAAATATTACATCGAACCGTAGGAGAAAAGATTGAAGGTAGATTGACAGAAATCTCTGGTCATTGGATATTTTAGAACTTTGTGGCTTTACGAGAAGTTTAGTGGCAAATTTAGCTTTGGGCAGAACTTTCTTTAAAGTTATCTTTTCTCTAATTCCCTTTCTAAACAGAATTAAAAGTATAATTTTGCGTGTACGCTAACGGAAATCTAATAACTAAAAAATAATTCATGAAACATCTATCAACAGCTGCTGTGGCACTCGTAATTCTGTTTTCAGCGTGTTCGGGTGGAAGCCAAAAATCTACTGAAACCGAAAAAGAAAAAAACAGGTTTACCGGAGCAAAAGACGAGGTGAAAATTATGACTCTTGATCCGGGTCACTTTCATGCCGCGCTGGTGCAAAAATCGATGTACGACCAGGTTGATTCTGTAGTTAATGTTTATGCGCCCGATGGCGAAGATGTGGTGGATCACCTGAAACGAATTGAAGGATTTAACACGCGGGAAGAAAATCCAACTTCGTGGGAAGAGAAAGTGTATAAAGGCGCTGATTTCTTTGAAAAGATGATAGCGGAAAAACCCGGGAATGTAATGGTTACTGCCGGAAACAACGCTAAAAAAACCGATTACATTTTTAAAACAATTGACGCGGGGATAAATGTGCTGGCTGATAAACCAATGGTTATCACTCCGGAAGAGTTTCCGAAACTGGAAAAAGCTTTCCGGGTGGCAGAAGAAAAAGGCGTGCTATTATATGATATTATGACCGAACGTCATGAAATCACAACACTCATCCAGCGCGAGTTATCGCAACTGCCCGAAGTTTTTGGAACACTTCAGTTAGGAACGGAAGAAAAACCGGCTATTACCAAAGAGAGTGTTCACCACTTTTTTAAATATGTTTCGGGAAATCCGTTAAAGCGTCCCGCATGGTTTTTCGATACCAAACAACAGGGCGAAGGAATTGTGGATGTAAACACACACCTTGTTGATTTGATCCAGTGGGAAGCTTTCCCCGAAGTGATTTTATCGAAAGAAGATGTTGAAATTGTTTCGGCAAGGCGCTGGACCACCGACCTTACCCCTGAAATGTTTAAAAAAGTAACCTACCTGGATGAATATCCGGAATACCTGAAAAAAGACGTTGACGGGGATATTTTAAAAGTTTATTCAAACGGAGAAATCAATTACAGGCTAAAAGGTATTCATGCCAAAGCATCGGTAATCTGGAATTTTGTAGCACCTGAAGGCGCCGGTGATACACACTACTCCATTATGCGCGGAACAAAGTGTAACCTTGAAATCGTTCAGGGAGAAAAGGAAGGTTATAAACCACAATTGTATATTGAAGCTACAGAGGTTGACCCTATGGAATTTGCCGGTAGCCTGAATAATGCAGTAACAGGATTAGCAGAAACCTACCCCGGCATTTCGGTGGAAAAAATTGGCGACAAAAAATGGGTAATGAATATTCCTGACAAATACAAAGTTGGCCACGAAGCACACTTTGGACAGGTTACTGAAAAATACCTGCAATACCTGATTGACGGGAAACTACCTGAATGGGAAGTACCAAATATGATTGTAAAATATTACACGACTACTGAAGGTTTGAAGGCGGCAAGACAATAAGCGTTCAGAACGTGATTCTAAAGATCCGATCCGTATTTTTTAATTGAATACGGATCGGATCTGTTTTCTATATCGCTTATATTTTATAGGTAAAAATCGGGTGAATAAAAAATAGAAATTAAACCTTGATTCGAAATTAGCTAATTAACTTCAACGCTCCACCATCTTTGTCGATTTTGGACCGGTGTACGATTGCTTCAATCCGCCAAAATCAATCAGTATACGGTCAACGTTTACAGAAGGATCTGTCCCCCACAACTTCAGCCGGTAGGGGCCGGGGTCAAGATTTAGCTGTCCGGTTCCAATCATACGACTTTCCAAAACATTGTCGCTCCAATCTTGCCCGCTCATCTCGAAGTTGATCCATTGAGGCTTTCCATCTCCAATACATACGGCACATCTCAATTGTTGCGATGGTTGCAATGGGAATGCCGGAACTGCCTCGACGATAACTTTAGCATTTCCCCCTTGAGTAACAACAATGTCATATTCGAGGGCTGGAGCTTTTTCGCGTACCTGAGATAAATCCTCAATGTACCATCCATTTGTAGGTTGCTGCAACATGGCTGAACCACTACGTCCCAGTCCTATTAATGGTTTAAATGAGGCTACATTGCCCTCCTTTATATCGCAGAACTCATTCGCATTCATAGAAATTACGCCATCCGTTTCAACAAAAAAACCTGGTTGTAAATCTGATTTTTGATTGATGGCAGATACAGCCACCCGGTAGCGTTGTTCTCCATTTGATATTTCAACATAACCATTAATATCCTCATCGGATGGCGCCTTATCATAGTTGATGCTTACCCAAATACGATCCTGATCACCGTGCAATTCACCTTCGTTTTCACTCAGCTCAATCCAAGGAGAACTGGTCTTGGCCGTCCACTGTTCAGGTTCCTGGCCCCTGCTGTAAACATCAATAAAATGGCGTTGTTGTGTGTAGCGGTTAAATGTTGGCAGACGATTTTTATCGGTATACTGAGGGGAAAATTGCTGTGATTCCTGAATAAACTCAATTCCATACAATTTCCCACCATCCTCGCGGGGATGAATCGTTAGCTTATTTAAACCGGGTTTCAAAACAAAATCGTGTGCCTTCAGCCGCTGAATTCGCCCAACAGAATCACCAGCACTGTACGGTGGTTTGTCGTTAAGTGTTACCCACCACGAGTCGCTGTCGCTGTCTGGGTGATCTACCGATAAATTGAGCGTATGAATACCACCTGGCGCATCTTCAAAATTAAATTCAAACACCGCCTTGGTGGAACTTTCTATTTCGTAAGGAATTACATCGTAGTACGGCTCTTGAATTTGGCGATTGGATCCATCTTCCGGCCAGGTTATAAAAGCACCACTGGCATCTTTTCCTCTTTCCATTTCACCGGATATTTTCACTTCAGCGGCATTCATCGCCAATTTTGATTCGCGAGTAAAAATGTTGGGCTGCATTCCCTGAATAG
The DNA here is from genome assembly GCF_010448835.1 of Draconibacterium halophilum. NCBI lineage: Bacteria > Pseudomonadati > Bacteroidota > Bacteroidia > Marinilabiliales > Prolixibacteraceae > Draconibacterium > Draconibacterium halophilum. The sequence continues at coordinate 1,662,461 of NZ_CP048409.1, read as the reverse complement.
GCTCTAATGGTTCTGCCTGGCCATCAATTGCCACCCCAAATCCTTGTTGGTTGGCTGTTTCTAAACGCCTGGTGATCGGCTCCCAAAAGACCAGCGAGCCTTTTTTATAACTTGGACTATAATCCACAACATGTTCCCACTTGCCATTAGCAAGTTCATTGTTATAATAATGCGTGAGCTTTTTGATCTCTTCGAACGCTGCAAAAGCCGAATCACTCATTGCGTTTGCAACCGCACGGCCTTGTTTGGCGTACTCCCTGCTTTTGTATGCATACAGCAATTTTTCGTTCATGCCTGCAGCACCTGCAATAGGATAATAAACCAACTGAAAATAGGTATCCTGAGCCTCCTGAGGAACCTTTGCCATTATTTGCTGAGCTCTTGACCGTATTTCCTGATAGCGAAGCATCCTTGTCTCCACTTCGTCGTTGTAATTCCACAAGCTATATAAGGGATCACGTATCGGTGGCCAACCGTTCCATTGCGGTTCATTAAAACCCATAAACTCCGGCTTCCGCTCGTTTGCAAGACGGTAATATTCCCACATCATGTTTGAAATCTGCTTACTGTATTTTTCTGAGATGTCTCTTGATGCTACTGTTTCGAAATAGTCTTGGATATTCTCAGGCTCCCAGGAGTTGATATCCCAGGCCAGATCCATAAAGAATTCCATTTGCCATTCGCGGCGTTTCAAACCTCCCACATTAGCAATCCATATTTCATTCATATTATACTGCGATGCACGGGTCAATTCCCGCCATACCAATGCAGGAGTCATGGGGGAAAGCCAAATATACGGGTGAGGTGACCCAAGGTATGACAAGTGGTAATAGAATCCGGCACCTCCGGATCGTTGCTGCTCAGCCTGGGTTGAAAAACGCTTGATGTAACCGTAATTATCATCGGGCCACATAATGGTTATATCCTCCGGGAGTTTTAACCCGCTTTCATAAACTTCAAGCACCTCTTTATAAGCAGTAAACGATTGTGGAACTTCTGATGCGTCTTCATTAATATGTTTACTTAGCAATTCCCGCTGATCGGAAATTACTTTTTCAAGCCCTTTTACTTTTTCATTCATGGAGCCGAAACCTTCCATGCCGCTGTCGTGAACGCCCCGCATCCCAACAGTGTAAATCGCATTTACTCCTTTGCTTTCCTTTACGCGCTGCTCCCAGTAATTGGAAACCGACGATGCGTTAGATTGATAATTAAAACGCCCCATTGTTTTTTGATCCCATTCACCCACATTATTGCGAAGCATAGGCTCGGCATGCGATGTACCTACTACAATTTCCCATTTATCGGCGGTCTCCAGGTTGCCCGGCACGGTGAAGAAGGGACGCGTATTGGGATGCATCCCCGGCCAAATAGCATTACCTTTTAGGCGGAGTAACAATTCAAAAATTTTGGCATAGGTTTTAGGCCCCAAATTGCCGACAGATGGTTCAAATGTTTTAGATGCCCAGGGCTCAAGTCCCCAGCCTTCATCGTTGATAAAAATACCCCGAAATTTGACAGTTGGCGCATTGGAATAGACATCCTTATTGTTTATTAATAAAACATCCTGTTGCTCAATAGGCGCATCCGCCCACCAATACCAGGGAGATATGCCAATCTGTTCCGATAATTCGAAGACCCCAAAAGCGGCTCCCCGTGCATCGCTTCCAACTACAAACATGGCTTGGTCAATGCCTTCTGCCGGTGCGTTTTTAAAAACCCATCCGTACATCTCCCACTGACCGGAAAGTCTGGAGGTGTCAATAAAACTACTAATCAATTTGGAAGAAATATCGCCGATTACGATTACATTTCCCCCTACACCTTCCAACGTGCTATAAACTTCCGGCCGCTTACCGGTAACCACCTCAATGTCCTGAGCTAACAAATGCGCCGCAATGGAATCTAGTGCCGAGTTTTCAATATCATAAACGATAGATACGACCCGATCATGGTCAGCAATTGAAAATTGGGCATTAGCATGTTGAAAGCTCAATGCCGTCAACAAGATAATTAGGAATAGTTGTTCTATTTTATTCATGCGTTTATCTTACAATATCATAAATTTTATTTAAGGCATACTTAAAACTTCTAAAACGCTGTAATAGTGCACATTACAACAAAAAAAAGAAGTCATACCATACAGTTCGACAAAATATAATAAAATAAAACTAAATACAGGTTCCTAAGGTATTTTAAAATCAAGAGCCCGACGGTTCAATTCAGCCTCTTGATATCAAGAAAACAGAAGGTCTCAGACAACGAATCTTCCATTTACCGCATATCGCAAAAAAATTATTTCAGTTCCAATGCTTCCACATCTGAATTCATATCTCCAACGATATTTTTGTATTGCTCAATCATTTTTACAAGCTGATCAGGATTACTACCTGCAAGATTCTGCTTTTGGCTAATGTCACTACTCAAATCATAAAGCTGAAACTCACTGGAATTTCCCAACTCAATATTTACCTGTTCTGCAACTGCTGGTCCTTTATACGGTGGAATCATCAACCAGTTGTCTTTACGAAATGCAGTACGTGTTGACGCCTCCAAAACAAGTTCTTCACGGCCTTTTTCTGACGTTCCCATCAACACATCCAATAATTCCTTACTATCTCTGGTTTCCACTTCTGTTTCCGTGAGCTCTGCAAGTGATGCCAGAATATCCAATTGACTGATTAATGCGTCCGATTTTTGAGGCTCTATCTGACCTTTCCAATAAGTAATAAACGGCACACGTGTTCCGGCTTCAAACAAACTGTATTTCCCACCTCTTAAGCCTCCATTCTGATCGTGGTTTCCAATTCGCTCAACAGCATCATCATAATAGCCGTCATTTAGAACAGGGCCATTATCGCTCGAAAAAATAATCAATGTATTTTCCAGAATTCCCTCATCTTCCAACGTTTTCAGAAACTCACCAATACACCAGTCGGCTTCTACAATTACATCTCCACGCGGCCCAAGATCGGTTTCCCCCACAAACCTTGAATTTGGTGTACGTGGTACATGCGGCTGTTGCAAAGCGTAGTATAGAAAGAATGACACGCTTTTATGTTTCTTCACATAGTCTTGTGCTTTTTCTAAAAAATGATCGGCCATATCCACATCACTCCATTTTGCTTTCTCTCCACCTTTCATAAAACCGATTCGCGGAATACCATTCACAATAGAATTGTTATGCCCGTGATGCCATTTCATAGTCAATAACTCCGGATTATCTTTTCCGGTTGGTTCTCCTTCAAAGTTCTTTTGATAACTGATCTCGATCGGATCATTCGGATCAAGCCCTTCAACCAAACCGTTTTTAAGATAAACTGTTGGAACACGGTCTTGTGTGGCCGCCATGATGTAGGAATAATCGAAACCTATTTCGTTGGGCCGGGAGAGACGTGCTCGTTCCAGTTTACCTGGCCCCTTCCTAAACCAAGATGCCACTTGCCAACAATACCGGTATGGTAACCTTGTTTTTTCAACATTTTTGGAATTGTTACCTGCGCGGTATCAATAATCAGCGGTGCTGTTCCAGGCAAAATCTTTGCATCCTTATTTCGCCACGGATAAACTCCGGTGAGCAAGGCATAACGGCTTGGAGTGCATGTTGCCGAAGACGCGTGCCCATCGGTAAACATTACTCCGTTGTTGGCCAAACGATCAATATTTGGCGTTTGAATTTCAGTTGCTCCATAGGCACTAACATCGCCATAGCCCAAATCATCGAGGTAAATTATAACAATGTTGGGTTTCCCTGAATTTGTTACATTTTGTTTTTTATAACTACTGCACGATGTAATAACAACCGCCAGCATCAGCATTAAAATCAAACACTTTTCAAATCTCATAGCAATCACGTTATTGGTTTAATTAGTTTCCAAATTTATCAAGTTTTATGTCCAATAGATAAGTTTCAAATCAATTTTCCAGCTCTTTTTTCAATTCTTCTACTTTTTTAGGTTGTATATCCTTAAAATTCTGGTTTCTCCCATATCTTTTTTCAAATTGTAAAGCTGAATATTCGATCCATCGAAATCCATAAGCAATTTATAATCTCCTTTACGAATGGCCAAATCAGGAGCATTGTTTCCATCATAACCTGGACTATCGATCGGGAGGACGAATCCAAAATATCGGTTTTGATCTTTTTTGTTGTTTTTTCCCGGTAATGGCATCCAGCATCATCTCTCCATCGTAATCTACGTTTTCATCCGGAGTAGCCCCGGAAATTTCCATAAATGCCAACGGGAGATCAATTGCGGCCATTACCGTTTTGGTGTTTTTTGTACCCACTTTCTTTTTCGACATTTTACCCGGCCACCAGCTAATAAACGGTTCGCGGACCCCACCTTCGTACAAATTGGTTTTGTACCCGCGAAGCAATCCGGCAGTGTTTACATCCTTATCCGAGCCATTATCGCTGGTGAAAATTATCAGCGGATTATCGCGGAGTTGCGGATTATTTTAAACAGAATCAAAGAGTCGCCCCAGTCTTCAACTAATTTTTTATTATTCCTCCAACATCTTAATAAAATATCCACCAACAACCGAACGTGCCTGAAAGCCGACCTGTTTTGCATCGGGTGTTTCGTACCAGTCGGTCATTGGAACACGGTCAGGTGTTTCAGTAACAAAAGCGTAAACCGGATCGATAAATTTCTGGAAAGTTTCGGTATCGTCGGCTAAAGTGGCTGTCCATACAATCCAGTCTGATTTGGTATACGTTCTACGGTTATCCAGCGGTAAGCCGTAGGTGTTCTGTTTAGTCAGGTAATAGGCAATTTCGGTTTGTGCCACTTCCGACGGGAAAATTCCAAGACCAAGCAGTTTGTCCCAAACAATGTTGTATTTCTGGCTCCAGGTTCCCGGTTTATCAAAGGTTAAACGATAGTGATCGCCATCATCGGCCATCTTCATCCATTCCTGCGCCATACTTTTTGCTTCAGAAGTATATTTTTCGGCCACATCTGTTTTACCCAACATTTCGGCCAATTTTCCGTAACTGGCAATTCCCATAATTGCTTTTGCCGAAAGGTTTACATTGTGTGCAAAGTGACCGGCAAAATCGTCGGTACACAATTGATTCTCCGGATCAAGTCCGTTTTCCATCAGGTAATTGGCCCACACAGTAAGCACCTCCCAGTGCTCATTTGCGTAATCGGCATTTCCTTCCACATCGGCAATAGCCGCTGTCAGGATCAGCATATTCCCACATTCTTCAACCGGCATATCGCCACCATATGTTTGTCCGTTGGCTAAGGGATAAGTACCCACATCGTGCGCCGCAAAAGGCTTGGTCCATTTTCCGCTTTCTGAGTAGTAGAAAATCGGGTTCAGCATTCCTTTTAACAACTCGGGATTGTATTTCAGGAATAATGGAGCCGACGGATAAGTTACGTCAACAGTACCAATTGAACCGTTACTGAAGTTTTCTTTCGAAAGGAAAAGAATGTTTCCTTGGGTGTCTTTTACCAGTTTGTGTGCTGCAATCGACTGACGATAAGCCAGCAAACACAAACGTGCATAGTTTTCGCCACCTGCAGCCAAAGCGTCCTCGTAAATTGCTTTATCAGCGGCATCGCAACGCTCCATAATATTTTGGTAATCGTTTGCCGCAGAAGTTAGCACCGCATCAAAACTTACCTGACCATCTTTTGTCCACCAGGCTTTCAAGTTATCGCCAAAATACTGGATCGACTCAATATCGTCGTATGCCAGCATTATGTATCCTTTTGCAGGTTTTGCTGAAACCTCGCCAATGGCATCAGTACAAGCCATTGCCGGCATTGATTTCGACAATACAGCAGTAGTTTTATCCTGTCCTGCATTCACTTTTCCACTTTCAACAAAAGCTTTTTTCATTCCGGCAAAATCGCCAATTGCCAGTGTTTTGTTTTCAGTTTCCGGCGATGCCAGATAAAAATACCCCCAGTCGATGCGGATATTATCACCTTTCTTTTCCAGAACAGGTTGTTCGGTAGTTCCTGTTTTTAAGAAACTAATATTTCCCGTTTTTCCACTTGCAACTTCTACTTCCTGACTTAATTCGTTTACCGCCCACTCAGGAGTAACTTCGAAATAAACTTCCACTTCATGCGATTCCCCGTCGGTTGAAACCGCTTCGTAATTGATGTAGTTTACCGGTCGTGAAAGCAGATCAAGATCGTCCATCAGCAACGGTGAAACAAACTCCACGCGCAAATCTACCGGGCCACAAGTAAAATCGTACTTGGTTTGTGTGGCGGTAATTTTCACACTGTTTTGAACCGCAGTTTGGGTAAAAACAGGTTTTGCATCGCTCTCTTTGAAAATTCCAAAATCGACATAAGCCAAACCACCACGATCCCAGCAATGCGCTGCAATGGAGTTTTCGCCACCAATGTTTAGCAGGTTCCTATCCAGCTTTAATATAACACCGCTTTTTGCACGGTTGCCGGTATTTACAATTTTTTTCCCGTTTAGGTATAATTCAAAATCATCGTCGTGCGAATACACCAGAAACAGATCGCTTGCTTCGCTAACTTCGGGCATTGTAAATTGGCGTCGTACCCAAATATGCTCGGTTTCCCATGGAGTAGCTGTTTCACTCATACCTGGCGTACCAAAAGCTGCCTTTCCGCTTTTCCACGAGGTAGCTTTAAATTCTGGTTTTTCCCAGCCAGATGCAGGCTTCTGCGTTAGGTATTTTCCTTCCCAGGCTTCAAACTTGGCATTGGCAACAACCGGCTCCAATGGAATTTCTTCTTTGCCAAGGAAACGATACGTTTCACCGTCGACACGAACCGCGCCAATTAGCGAATGGTTTCTGCCGGTCCAGTGTTTTACTGGTGTATCGAATAAATTATCCGACATTGACCATGCACTGGTATACGGGTCGATGGTGATTAATGGGTAAGCGGGAGCACGAAACTCCAGCCCCGCTTCTTCTATTTGTATTGTTGATTGTTGGCTGCAGGAAAACAATACTATTCCCACAAAAGCCATAAGAACGAACTGTTTAAAAATCAGGTTGTTTCTTAACTTCATTTTGGTTGGTCTAAGTTTTTTTAATGTATTAATTGATAGAGTTTAAACCTCCAACAGATTTTCTTTCCCTTCATTCACCAATTTTAAAACAAGCTCGCCAAACAAAGTATTTGCCCACGCAAACCACGAACGGGTGAAGTTTGCAGGATCGTCTTTATGGAAAGTTTCGTGCATAAAACCGGTATCGGCATCCGTATCGCGCAGTGTTTTAATACACCAGCTTATCTCTTTATCATCCGAGCTCGTCATAGCACGCATAATAATACTCATCGGCCAAACCATGTCGTAACCTACGTGAGGCCCGCCAATTCCTTCGGCTGCTTTTCCTTTAAAGAAATATGGATTGTCCTGGCTCCAAACCAGTTTGCGTGTGTTCTGGTAAATTTCATCGTCTTTATCAACCAGGCCGAGGTAAGGCAAAGCCAGCAAACTTGGCACATTAGCATCGTCCATAAACGTATGATTACCAAAACCATCTACCTCAAAAGCATAAACTTTTCCGTATTTTTTATGCTCTACAATGGCATATTCCTTAATTGCCGCATCCACTTCTTTTGATAAAGCCAAACATTCTTTTGCAAATGCCTTATCACCTGTAATTTCATTGCTAATCTCAGCCATTTGTTTCAATGATACAACTGCAAAAATATTTGAAGGAATCAGGAAACCATAAGTAGTTGCATCATCTGAAGGACGGAAAGTTGAGTTAATTAATCCCACCGGTTTTAACGGGCGGCCATAACCATGATTAGCAACTGTATCTAATTGCTGAGGCGTTTCGCGCTGAAATTTATAAGGTCCCAGGCCATCTTTGCGCTGTTGTTCCTTAAAGGTTTTTATGATTAAAGCTGCTGCTTTTTGCCAGTCGGCATCAAAAACACTCTTGTCGCCGGTAGTAAGCCAGTAATTGTAGGCCAAACGAACGGTATAACACAACGAATCAATTTCCCATTTGCGTTCGTGTAAACCGGGTTTCATATCGGTCATATCGCTCATCCAGTGCACTTCTTCTTCCTTTGTTTTGTTGAAAGCGTTGGCATAACGATCGAGCAAAACACATTGCGTTTGACGATGAACTACACCGGCCAGCAAGGTTTTCAATTTTTCATCCTGATTGGCAAGTGGCATATAAGGCCAAACCTGAGCAGTAGAATCACGCAACCACATAGCGTGAATATCACCTGTAATTACAAAGGTATCGGGTTTACCATTCAGCGTACCATGCTCTACCGTTGTGTCCAAAGTGTTTGGAAAACAGTTTTCGAACATCCAGGCCAGTTTCGGATCTTTAATTTTTGCTTTTGCTGCTGCAATTGTTTCTTCCACTGCTTTCGATACAAAATTACGTTCGCCGGCTGCCGGACGATTGCTTACATAGTTTTTTCTACCTGTTGCGGCCCAAACCGATGAACTTCCGGCAATTCCTATTCCGGCAACTGTTAATGCTCCTGCTTTTAAAAAATCTCTTCTTGAATTCATTATTATTGGTTTTATAACTATTTCGATGTTTATCTTATTCGGCTAAAATAATTAATTCATTGCCGGTTTTCAGTTGATCGTACGACACAAAGTACCCGTCAAGCTGGTTTCCGTCAATGGTAATATCATTAATCTTTCTCCCCCCATTCTTTTTTGTAATGGTAACTTGTGATTCTTCGCCCAAATCCAGTTTCACAGAATCAAAAATCGGAACCGAAACAATGTATTCTGCATCGGCCGGTGAGTAAGGATAAATTCCTATGGCCGCAAATACATACCATGCCGACATTTCTCCTGCATCATCCATTCCGCAAAGCGCATTCCCCCACTCGCCCATTCCGTAAAAACGGTTCATAATACTATCGAGGTACATCTGCGATTTTTCCTGCTTTCCGATAAAAGTGTACAAATATGGGAAACTGTGATCGGGCTGGTTTCCGTGGCAATACTGGCCGATAAAAGACGAAACGTTGCGGGCAATGTGCGAACTGTTCCATGGAATTGAAAACAACGAATCCAGCTTTTCCTCGAATTCCGCCTCACTTTTGTACAAGTCAATCAAACCTTTGGTATCGTGTGGTGCAAAAAACGACGACTGCCAGGCGTTGGCCTCGCGGTACATGTATTCGTAATACGGGTATTCTGCGTTAAAGTCCGATACCCAATCACCATTTTCAAGGCGTCCGCGCATTAACCCGGTTGACGGATCAAAGAGGTTTTTGTAATTTGAAGTACGCTTCATCAGCATCTCATAATCATCAGTTTTATTCAGTTCTTTTGCGAGAAGTGCCACGGCATAATCGTCGTAAGCAAACTCCAGCGTTTTGGTCACACCGGCTTTGGCTTTCGATTCCACGTGTGGATTTTGAACTTCAGGAGTCGAAATGTATCCTTTTTCGATATACTCGGCAATATGCGGACGTGTACCTCCTTCTTTTGTTGCATTGTTCAGCAACAGCTGGTAAGCGCTTTCAATATCATAGTCCTGAATTCCGCGCAGGTACGAACCGGAGATAAAGGGTGCTGCATGATCGCCGTGAAAAAAGGTAGGCATAAAACCTGTTTTTTCGCCTTTATCAATCAACGACTGAATAACATCGGCAGTTACATCGGGCGAAAGCATTCCGAGCAAAACCAGTTTGTTGCGGTAGGTATCCCAAAGCGAAGGATTGGTGTAGTAACGAAATCCTTTATTTACAATTTTCCCGGTTGCATCTGTAAAATCGCCGTTTACATCACTGCGCAATGCAGGCCACAAAAACGAACGGTACAACGAGGAATAAAACAACTCCTTTTCTTTTTCGGTACCGCCTTCAACTTTAATTTTTGCAAGCAAATTTTCCCAGGTTTGCGAAGCTTCAGTCTTCACTCCTTCAAAACTTTTCCCCGCTATCTCGGCTTCCAGATTCTGCTTCGCATTTTCGATGCTTACAAACGAAAGCGCCAGTTTAAGCTCCAGCGGTTCGTCCGATTCCGCTTCGTTAAAAGAAACAACGGCGACTTCATCTCGTCCGTCGCCGGTTGTTTCAAGGTTTACTATGGTCCGGTTGGTTTCGGCATAGAAATATATTTTTTCGCCTGTTTGCTGAAATCCTTTAATAACATTGGTGCCTTCCTGTTCAATATTCCAATCGCGCACCCGTTCGTTCGATTTCGACAGGTTCAAAATCATGTTTTGCGGTTTACCTTTTGGATATTCGTACTTATGATAACCGCAGTGCAAGGTGCTTGTAAGCTCCACGTTAATTCCGTATCGATCGAGTTTCACCTGGTAATAACCCGGTTCAGCCGATTCGTTTTCGTGGCTGAATTTTGATCCAAAATCATTTGCGGTATAACCGTCAGTAACCGGAAGTACCGGTATGTGACACAAATTCCAGTGGCCTTTGTTGGTGTGTGTAAAAGCTAAAATAACATCGTCTTCGTACTCGTAACCGGCTCCGCTGTGCCATTCGGTAATTGGGCTCAATTGCACCATGGCATTTGGCAACGAAGTACCCGGATAAGTTAATCCGGCCCACACACGCCAGTCTTTTGGCGGATTGTAACCACAGTCGATGCTGTCTTGCAAAGGGGCAGTACCCAGAAACGTATTCACATATTGGGTAAGCTTTTCAGGATTATTTGGACTGGAATGGTTACTTGCCGTATGGCAGCCAACCATTGCAAAAATAAATGTAATTAGTAGAATTGTTCGTATCATTTTTAGTTGGTTCAAATATGAAATTATGTATTTCTAATTTAGTGTATTAATATTTTTGTGGTGTACGTATTCTCCCCCGAAATAAGCTTAACAAAATACACTCCCGGAGTGCTTACATCCGGACGAAAATAAACTTTGCCTCCATCGCTTAGCTCTATAGAATTGTGCTTTTGCAGTAACTGCCCCGACTGGTTATAAAAATACAGATCACATTCGGTCTCTGTTTTTTCCGGCAAATGAATGCTGATTTCCTCGCCCGCCAAAACCGGGTTGGGAAATATAGTTAGCATTTGTCTTTTTTCGGAAATTTCAATTTCGTCTACATCAGTAACCGGATTCAAAGTGCTGTAAGCAACATTTAAAAACGATGAAGCGGCAGCAGCCTGCCCCATCATACCGATTTCTGAAGGATTTTCGTTTATTCTGTTCAGATTCCATTTTCCATCCACATCGTTATAGCTACTTGCGTAGTAACCACGCTTATCTCTGTTGTAGGCACTTAGAAAATCCATAATATCGGCCGCAATGGTATAAAATCTATCATCCGCCGTTTCCCGGTACATATCCAACAAAGCATCTATCATATCATCGCCACCCCAGAAAGAAATCTCGCTTAAGCCTTGCCCCGGTTTATACCAACGATCGATACAACTGTTCATCATTTCGTTGGCATCATCAAGGTATTTTTGTTCGTTTGTTAACTGATACAAAAGAATTGCATTTTGAATAACAACCGTGGTTTGGTAGGCCCGATAACCTCCTCCCCAGGCCTGATTTCCGTTAACTGTACCATTCAGCGACCAGCTGCCGTTTTGGTAATAACTGGCCTGGTTAAACAGTTTTGTGTTCGAATCTTTAATCTTTACCTCAAAATTATTCTCCAACTCGTAATAAGTCAATGCTTCGTTTAGGTATCGGGTTTCGTCTGTGTAATGATACAATTTGGCAGCGGCGTAACTGGTGTAATTAACCGACATGGAAAATAACATTCCAAAGCCAAGTTGATCTTCGTGCTGCGGAATGGCGTAGCGGCTGTCGCGAATTTCGTTGTTAAACTCGTAGGCCACTTTCAGATTTTCAAGAGCGGTAGCATCTTGCGCCTGATCATAAATCATACTGAACGGCATCATCAGCTGTCCGTTGTCATCGTAAAAACGGTTTCCTGTATTTCCCGGAAGAACAGCATAACCGGTTCTTCCCGCTGTTGTAACTTTGTACGTGTCGATAGCCGACAGGTAGTTAAACAGAAGATTTTCGTATTTTTCAGGATTTAATTTCCAGGCATTTGTTAATGCCCGTAACATATGCGAAGCCGGCCAAACAAAACTGCTTGCTTGTTTAAAATTTGATGATTCATCAATCGCTTCAGCATACAAACCATTGCTTTTGTTGTAAAACTCGTGTTGTATCTGATCCAGTAATTTTTCACCAAAGTACTGGTATTTATTATCGTATAAATCAACAGCCACCTGCGCTTCAATATCAGCAGCATTTACAGTTGTAGCTTTTATTGAAATTGTATCGTTTTGATAGCTTGAAGTTTCTGCATAATAAACTAGGTATGCAGATTGGTCGTCAACTTTCCGGAATAAAAACTCGCCTGGGATTTGGGCTGCAGTCACGCTCCAATCGGTAATATCCTCGCCGGCAACACTTAACAACACCGAGTCTTTTCCACTGTCCAAAATTTTCAGACTTCCGTTAACGAGAATATTGTCTTTTTGCGTCCATTCTGTCCCTGCTCCTCTTTTCAGATTATGCTGCGAGGTGAGATCAATTATAGAATCGCCTTGTCCTTCGTTCAACAGCCAGTTGGCTACCAGGCCATCTTCGTTGCCGTTGAGTTGAATGTCTTTATTTAAGTTAATTTCTTCTGCAGTTCGAGCTGTATTCCAAATTCTGAAATCGGATAATTTCCCATCCAAACGGCGGTTTTTCCACGCAGAACCTTCGCCCATAAAAACGTGGGTTCCCGATGCAATCATTGGTTTACTCAGGGTTCCGTTGCCAACCAATATACCATCTATAAAAATTTTCACCTCATTGTTGGTACTCACAGAAACGGCAACATGTTGCCATTTGCCTGTTTCGAGTTGGTTTCCGGAACTTGTAACGGCTTCCCATTCTCCGGTTCCCACATTTACTTCTACGTTTCCGTTTGAATTAAACCGAAATGCAAAACCAACAGAACCGGAAGCAGCGTTCCACGATTCATCGGCAAGTATGTAGTTTCCGGCCCAACTGTCTATATACATCCGTGTTTCGATGGTAAAATCACCGGAAACATATTCATCAAAATTTCCGCAATCGATATAACTTTCGGGTTCAGAGGTATTGAATTTCAGCACATAGGATTGTCCTTTCGCATGCACCGAACATAAAACCAATACCAGAAACGCTACTCCAATAAATACCGATCGTATCATTTGCTTTGTTATTCTTTTAATCAAATAAGATCCGATTAAGGGTTAATCAGTCCTTCGGCTTCCAATAAAGCGGCGGCCTCAATTAACATGGCTCCACTGGTTTGCGTTGTTAAATCGCTGGTGCTTCCCGGTTTGTTTTTCCAATATGTTCCGTAAAGCAATTTATTTTTATCGGTTCCTTCCTGCCACAGTTTTTCTGCATTGTATTTCAGAAATTGCAGGTAGCGGTTCCGGGTACCATCTGATAAATCGGGATGAAGAATGAGTTGTGTAAAATAACGCACAAATATTCCTTTGAACAAACCACCATCGCCGGCACCTTCATCTTTTAACAGTCGGTCGCTGCCATTTACCAAAGTATTCAGTGTATAGTCGGCGGCTTTTTGCGCATCGTTTAAATAACTTTTCTCGCCCGTAATGTTATATAATTCGAGGGCCGAACCCAAAAATGTTCCCTGGTTATAGGTAAAAATCCAGGCTTTTTGAATATTTCCGGTACGACTGTCAATATTATCATAAACTGCTCCGTTGGCAGGATTAAAAAGATATTCCTTTTCCCAGTCGTAAATTTTTAGCGCCCATTCTTTATCCTCCTCATTGCCAAACTTCTGATAAAGTCGTGCAGCCAAAATAGAGGCCGGTCCGTTTGAACAGGCGTTTTTGCTGTATGGCTGATCTTTTTTCCACGAAATACCACCACCGGCATTATTGTTCCATCCGGTTTTTATGTCTTCCCACACCGAAATAGCCGCGGTTTTATAACGCTCCTGGTTGGTTGCATTGTATGCACGTAACATGGCCAGTGCATTCCATTCCATATCGTCGTAGAAAACGTTTAAAAACGTGTTGCCGTTTTTGGCTTTCACACCTTCGTACCAATCGTCAATGGTAGTCAGGTAAAAATTGTCTCCTGTTCTTTCGTAGGCATCAATGGCAACATCCAGCGCATGAGCCTGCGGCCAGTAGTGAAAATCAGTGTTATTCAGGTTATTGTAATGAAAATATGCTGCTGCCGGATTCCAGTATGAATAGATAAACGACGAGCTGCTACTGTCGGCAGCCGCCGCCCAGCTTATTGGAGTTTCTTCTCCTCCCCCATTTCCCGGATCAACTTCATCCTTCTCACATGCCTGGAAAACAAACAGGCCAATTATCGCTAATACTATCAATCTTTTACTCATACCTCAATTTTAAAAATAAACTGAGACAAGGTTTCCCCTGCCCCAGTTTTCTACCTTAACTCTATCTATTGATCACCAACTTTGATAACATTGTGTGTATATGGACCTTCTGCCCAGAAATAGGCAATTACATCGATGTAGGCCATATCCATAATTCCATCGAATTTCCACTTGTCGTCCCATCTCGATTCAGCAACAGGTGCCATGTAGTAATATTCTTCGTTTCCGCTTGGGCGGCCATCGGTTTGATTCAATGTACCCCACCATTCGTAAGCATCGTTACCATCTGCATCTTTAACAGTCATTCTGAATTTATAACGCTCATCGCGTCCCCAACCTTCCTGCTTGAATTCAAGCGGCTGGTTGCTTGCTTTAAAGATACCGCCACCCTGGTATTCCAATGAGAATAAGTATTCATCAGTTGGAGCAAAATGCAACTGGAAGTCAACAATTTCAGTCATTACTACAGAACCAACATTAAAATCGATATTGATACGGTAAACTGCTGTATTTTCAACTGTACTTGTTGAAGCTCCTTCTTTAATCACACCGTTTTCGATGTAGAACTGACGAGTGTCGCCTGCGTTTCCATCGGTAAAGAAGTACTCTTCGCCGGCAGTAAGTTCGGTGTAAATTTCAAACTCACCCGGAGCAACACCTTTCATAATACCTGCGTTCGCCAAATCGCTACCACCTTCAGAACCTGCACCTGTAATGTAAACATCAACAGGAACATCGGCGAAACCTGCCAAACGGGTAATCTCCATTGTACGTACTTCCTCTCCTTTCAAATCATTAATTCCTTTTGAAGAGAAAACGGTCCAGATAACTTTACCTTTTTCGGCAGAACCAATACCCGCCAGCGCACCAATTTTATTCAATTGTTTGTGCGAAATTGTAGCATGGTTGTAACCTCCGTTATTATCCGATGCCATTTTGTAAATCGGCTCCGAGAAATCGCCACCTTCAACATCAAAAGCCACTTCGTAAAGCACCATTCCGCTGTCTTCAGCTTTTGCAGGTTCCCATTCGAAATATACAGCAGCCGAAGCAGAAGTTTGTAATACAATTGATGCATCCGCTGCTGGTTCATACAAGGTCTGTACCGCTGTTACACGTGTATCTCTTAGTACATCGTCTTCACATCCTACAAAGGCGATAAGCAAAGAAGCTATTATAGTAAGTTTAAAAATTAGTGTTTTCATAATCGGTATATGTTTGTGTTTATTGTTCATTTTTTGAATCACTTAAATTAGTAGCCTGGGTTTTGACCAAGATTTGGATTTAAATCTTTTTGCGACTGCGGAACCGCCCATAAATAATCCCGTTCAGGATTAAATGAACGTACATCGAGCCTGATATAACCGTTGTCGATACTTGGATCGCCATACTGAGCTCCGTGTGGATTACCATCCAAAACAGTTTCAGCAGTTTCCCAACGACGAATATCAAAGATTCGTAAACCTTCCAAAGCAAGTTCTATGCGGCGTTCGCGGCGTATAGTCTCACGCAGATCAGCCTGGCTTAACGAAGCATCAAAGTTTAATGCGCTGGCATCCGAAAATCCGGCACGTTCGCGCAAGGCTTTAATTGTTGAATTCCAAACGTTTTCATCCATTTGATTTAATTCGTTTTTAGCCTCGGCGTACATTAACAGCACGTCGGCATAACGAATCAAAATCAGATTCAGGCCCGAAGTAAAGGCTGCCAACGACTGCGGATCGTAATACTTACGCATATAATAACCTGTTGATGTAGAGTTGGTACCCTGACCTTTGTATTCATCTACTTCGGCAGATTCATCAGGCGCAGTGCCCGGTTTGATATAAATGGTCTGGATTGTTCCGTCAGGCAAACGCCATGGAAATTCATGATAAACCACAGTTGCTGTTAAACGTGGGTCGCGACGAACATACGGATCGTTCTCGTCGTATCCCGAGTTTGCATCATCAATGGTTCTTCCGTTCATCATCAGGTAATCATCAACCAATTCCTGTGTTGGAGCCATTTGATTTACACGTGCTCCCACTGAAAGTGGTGCATAATCAAAGTATTCTCCCCAGGTGCGCAACGACGGTACGTAACCCAAATCCAGGATCACTTCATCGTTATATTCATTTTCAGGAAGGAAAATTCCTTCGTACGATGGGAACAAACTGTATGAACCATACTGATCAGAGTTAATCAACTCTTCGCAAGTGTTCACCACATTTTGCCAATCGTTACTGTATAAGTATGTTCTCGCTTTAAGTGCCACAGCAGCTCCGGCAGTAATTCTGCCGGCATCTTCTTCACCGTATTCTTCGTTTGTTGGCAATACAGCGGCAACTGCATCAAGCTCGTTGCGCACAAAAGCCAGCACTTCTTCGTGCGAAGTACGTGCAATCTCTTTCGATTCATCCAATGTTATATCGGTTTCGAATAACGGAACATCGCCGTACCATGTAGTTAAACGGAAATACAAATAAGCACGGATAAAACGCGCCTCGGCATTCATTCTTGCTTTCAGGTCTTCATCCATTCCTTCTACGCGATCAACATTTTCGAGAAAAGTATGACAGGTTTTAATTCCGCCGTAACAATCTCTCCATTCGTTGGCAAAACGGTTGTTTGAAGCATCGGCCTGTCCCGAAGAAATTATTTTCTCTGAGCTCGATCCACGACCTTCATAAATATTATCGCTTAGCGCTTCGGTAGAGAAGAAATAACCCGAATTGTACATCTGACTGTAGGCCATATTTAAAACCATGTTGGCTTTTTCGGGCGACGACCAGTAATTGGCTTCTGTAAACTTATTTGTTGGTGCCAAATCCAAATCGTTACAAGAAGTAAATAGTATTAAAATTAAACTTGCAACGCCGGTACTATATTTTAGAAATTTCATCTTCATGTCATTTAATTTTAAAATTCTAATTCTAAACCAAAACCGTAGTACTTAAGCGTAGGATAATTCCGGCCGCTGTTTGCTCCGGTTCCTCCGGTTCCTCCCATATTACTTCCAAACTCTGTCGATTCAGGATCGATAAAAGAAACATTTGAAAGTGTAAACAGATTCTGTGCATTTACACTCAAACGAAGTTTTTGTACACCCGCTTTTGCGGTGAGTTCTTTAGGCAATGTGTAGCCTAACTGAATGTTTTTCAAGCGTACATAAGCAGCATTGAAAATGTAGATATCTGAAGCTCTACCCCAGTTATTCTGGTTTGATGATGACCCGGGAGCCGACAGTCGAGGCCACTCCGCTTCAGGATTTACCGGAGTCCAGAAATCCAACTGATGCTGGTACATTACGTATGAATAATTGGCATGGAAAGGCTCTACAAGCTCACCACGCAAAAACATATCGCGTTTACCCACACCCTGAATCAATACGCCAAAGTCAAATCCTTTCCAGGTAACATCGTAGTTCAAACCGAAAGTATAACGAGGGAATGCGTTTCCTAAAACCTGACGGTCTTTGTCGTCGATAACGCCGTCGTTATTCTTGTCTACATATTTTACATCACCCGGTTCAACAGTTGCTCCAATTGGCAATGCACTGTTTTCAATCTCCTGGTAACTGCCAAAGTAACCATCGGTTTTATATCCAAAGTACGATCCTAAAGCTTCGCCTTCGCGAATAAGTTTACGCAACTGGTCGTTCGAATCAATTTGTTCGTTACCACCAAAATCAACCACTTCGTTTTTGGCATCGGCCAGGTTTAAACGCACATTGTGGTCAACCGAGCCTGTTTTTGCATGGTAGTTGATTGTTGCTTCCCAACCCTGGTTTCTCATTTCGCCTGCATTTTCTTTTGCAACTGCACCACCAAATACCGAAGGCACAACCGGAGTTAACAGGATTTGAGAAGTAAGTTTATTGAAGTAATCCAATGAAACCGACAGTTTATAATCGAAGAATGTAGCATCGGCACCAATGTTAAAGTTGGCCGATTGCTCCCATTGTAACATACTGTTTCCAAAATCGAAACCGGTTCCTGAAACCGCTTCATTGTTGAAACCATAACTGTTGTTGTAAACGGTGTAGGTTGTAAAGTATGAGTAATCATCAACATTCTGGTTACCCAACACACCGTACGATCCACGTAATTTCAGGTCGCCGATATTGCTTTTGTAGTTGTCCATGAAACTTTCTTCAGACATACGCCAGCCACCGGTAAACGACGGGAAAAATCCCCAGCGGTAGTCTTCAGCAAA
Source organism: Draconibacterium halophilum (assembly GCF_010448835.1). Taxonomy (NCBI): domain Bacteria; kingdom Pseudomonadati; phylum Bacteroidota; class Bacteroidia; order Marinilabiliales; family Prolixibacteraceae; genus Draconibacterium; species Draconibacterium halophilum. The sequence goes on along the minus strand of NZ_CP048409.1, from coordinate 1,643,952 downwards.
TTTTGAAGAACCATCGTAGCGGAAACTAAATTCGCCGTAATACTTGTCTTTGTAGTTATAACCGGCACGACCAAAGATGGAGTAAATACTGCGTTCCTGTGTTTGTGCAGGTGTATTGTAACTCGACGGATCGATTTCGGTTTCCGACTGCGGCAATCCAAGATCAGGATCTGTATATCTCATTTTTATTTCGTTGGCCTGACGAGTATACGATTCGTTCGAAACACCAATCAAACCCGAAACGTTATGATCTTCGTTGAAAGAACGGTTATAATCCAACAAAAACTGTGTATTCAGAATGTACCTTTTCTCGTTGTAATCTTCGGTATTCCTGGTTTGGTTGGCATACGAGTTTGGTTTTTCAGCAGTTGGGCTTGAGTAGAACGGAACTTCCAAAGCTCTGATAAAACGGTGGTTTGCTCCTAAATCGAGTCCAACCATAGCTTTTGCCTTTAAACCTTTTGCCACATCCAGTTCCGCATTCAAACTTCCAAGGAAATTATCATCGTCTTTTTTCTGGAAACCACCTGCTTCCAATTGCCCCAGCGGGTTAAATTGCGAAAGCACATCGTTAATCAGGTACTTGCCATTGTCGGCTTTCATCTGGTAAGTGTAGTAAGGCGGAATACGCGAACCGTCGACGATCAGGAATCCGGTGCTGGCATTTGGTGCTTTCTGCATGGTGCGGTTAAACGCCATTAAAGCACTTAATTTCAATTTACCGTATTGGCTCACCAGGTTGGTTCTGAAGTTGTAACGCTCAATTCCGAAACTGCCAACGAAGTTACTTTCCTGGTTGTAATATCCTGCAGAAACCATGTAGGTAGAAGTTTCGTTACCACCTGAAATACTGGCGTTGTAATTTTGCTGCAAGGCTGATTGCAGAATTCCATCCAGGAACCACTGTCCATCTCCGTTCTGCTGAAAATCTCTGATTTCAGCAGGCGTATATTTAGGCGAAGAACCAACATTGATTAAAGCCTGGTTTTTAAGCAAGGCATTTTCGTATCCTTTTACGGGAGAAAACAATACATCCGGATCCTGAAAACCTGTCATTGTACTTACACGCACAATTGGTTTATCGCTTTTCGAACCTTTTTTAGTAGTAACCAGAATTACCCCGTTTGACGAACGCGAACCATAAATGGCAGCACTACCAGCATCTTTTAACACCGATACATTTTCAATATCAGCCGGGTTCAGGTTACTTAAGCTTCCCATTTCTGTAATCATTCCGTCGATTACAACCAATGGGTTATTGTTATTCATGGTACTTACACCACGAATGTTAATATTCATACTATTATCGTTCGGGTTCATGCTGCGTTGCTGAATTACAAGGTTAGCCGAAGCTCCCTGTAAAGCCTGGACCGCATTTGCAACCGGACGATTTTCAATTAAATCTGAGTTTACCTGATCAACAGAACCAATCAGGTTTTTCTTTTGCATGGTACCGTAACCAATTACCACAACTTCCTCGATACCAATGGCGTCTTCTTCCAGCACTACCGAAATATTGCTTTGATTTCCCACAACAACTTCCTGCGAAAGCATTCCTACAAATGAGAAAGACAGCACGGCATCAGGACCAACATTGCTTACCTGGAAATTTCCATCAATGTCGGTAACCGTTCCCTGGGTAGTACCTTTTACAAACACTGTAACACCCGGAATTGGCAGACCATCAGCTCCGGTAACCGTTCCGGTTACTCCCTGTTGCTGAACCGCCGGTAAGTTCGATTCATCAAACTCGCCTTTATACAAGGCTACCTGCCTGCCAACAATTTTATACTCAACACCGGTGTTATAAAATATTTCTGTTAGAATTTTCTCGATGTCAGTATTTCTAAAACTAACTGACACTTTACGCTCTGTGTCAATTACATCCCCGGAATAGAAAAAATGAAACTCGCTTTGATTTTCAATTTCTTCTAGGACACTTTTGACATCCGTATTTTTCAGTTCAACCGATAAACGTGTTACCTGCGAATAGCTTTCCTTAGCCATTACTGAAAAAACACTAATACATAACAAAAACAAAGTTACTTTCATAAGTCTTAAAAGTTTTAAGAAGAAACTCCACAACGGGATTTCCTTCAATCTCTTTTTTTTCATAGATTTGACGTATTAAGATTAATAATTCTGATAATTATTTTTCGGAGGTGGGGAAGTTGGTGGCTTCTCCACTTCTTTATGTTTTTGGAGGTTTAGTTCAAGTTACTTATTCCATAGGCAGATTTGTTATTTTATTGGTTTTACAATCAGTTTTCTTTCGTTCTTATCGTATTCATATTTTAACGACATTGTTATTTCCAACAAGTCCATCACTTCTGTAATTGACTCGTATTCTATTGTTGCCGTCAATTTCTTATCTGATATATATTGATCATCCAGTTCAATCGAAATATTATACCACCGCTCCAGCCGTTCAACAACATCTTTCAACGATTCATTTCTGAATATCAACTTATTATCAATCCACGACGAATAAATTTCGGTATCCACTTTTTGCACCTGAATTGAAGAGTTTTCAGCATCAATTACAGCCTGCTGTCCGGGTGCCAGAATTTTTTCTTCCCCCGAGTTTGAAATCAATTGTACTTTTCCCCTTTCTAATGTTACTTCGGGATTGGTATTTGAATAACTCATTACATTAAAAGCCGTACCCAGTACATTTACCTGTACATTCTCGGTAACAACCTCAAAGGGTGTTTCGCTTTTCTGAACATCAAAATAGGCTTCACCACTCAGTTTAACCAAACGCTTTTTTCTGCTGAATTCTTTCGGATATTCTAAGGAAGAACCTGAGTTCAGCCAAACTTCAGAACCATCGGGTAAAACAAAATGGGTTTTCGAGGCCAACGGCGTTGAAACCGTTTGCAGTTCGGCACTAATATCCGTTTTGTCTAGTGTAAAAAAGAACGCAATAGCCAACGGAATAAAAAGAACAGCTGCCACACGGGCTAAATAATTCACTAATTTTTGGGTTTTGCCTGCTCGTGGTTCCTGGCTATTTATTTCGTAATGAATTTTGTGTAGCGTATCCGACAAATCGGGGGTTTCTGCTTCCTCAGCTTTTGTAAATTTCCAATGCTCTTTCATATTGGCATCCAAAACCGGCTTTTTGTCCGGTTTTACAAACAATTCAACAAATTGCTGAAAATCCTCCTCCGTGCAATTGTTTTCAATATATTTCCTGTAATATTCTTTCATATAATCTTGTACTCGCTTGTTAAACGTGTAAAGTATAAAAAACCCCTGCTTCGGTTTTACATTTTTTTCATTTTTCTTCCCTCAACCATTAGGCTACCTCATTTCATTCAGCCAGAATCTGAAAACATTTTATAGTTTTGTGAGTTCTAGCTAACAGCGACAGATGAATAACGAGAAACTAATTAATCGATTTATTGATGGTGATAAAACTGCCATTAATGATTTGTATGCCGAATATAGCCCGAGGCTGTATCGCTTTGCAATGGCATACCTAAAATCGGAATCAGAGGTTCTCGACATCGTTCAGGAAGTATTTGTTAATGTTTGGATGAACCGAAACAAACTAAAGAAAGACTCAAATCTTGATGCCTATTTATTTACGGTGGCCAAAAACACTATCGTTTCTGTTTTTCGGAAAAAGCTTTCGGAAAAAGACTATTTGGAACACCTGAAAAACAAATCGATAACCAATAGCATCGATACTGAGTCGCAGTTTAACTACAACCAGTTATCCAACAAGCTCAACGACCTGGTAGAACAACTGCCTCCGCAACGAAAAAAAATATATCAACTTAGCAAAGAACAAGGTTTAGCGAATAAAACAATTGCTGCCGAACTTGGTATTTCGATAAAAACAGTTGAAGACCATTTAAGCAAAGCAAGCAAATTCATCAAAAAGAATTTAACCGAATACGGTTTCCTCGCCTTGCTTTTTATCGACCTGTTTGTTAGCTCCAAATAACAGCTCCGGCGTTACCCGCTATTTCATTTTTAACGCGTTTATCAAAAGATACACAAATAACAAAAGCACAACAAGCATTGCCCCTGTTTGTCCTGCAGTATCAGATACCACACCCATAACCGGGGGAACTATTGCACCTCCGGCTACTCCCATTATCAGCAAACCCGAAACTTCGTTTGCATACTCCGGCTTTCGGCGCAACGCTGCCGAAAAAACGATGGAAAACACGTTGGCAACTGCCAGTCCGGAACAAAATATCATTATATACATCAGCGAAACCGGACCGGGAACAGCAACCATAACCACCAGCGCAACAATTCCTAAAACCGCACTGCCGATGTAAAATTTCCGCCCCGAATATTTCATCAATAAAATGGCGCCGATAAAAGTACCGATGGTACGGGCTGCAAAATATAAGCTCGTGCCCAATCCGGCTTTCTCCAACGGCATCACGATACGTTCCATCAGAAACTTAGGGAAAGTAACGTTCAACCCAACATCGATTCCCACTAAAACCACAATTGCAAAAAAGAAACTCAGCATAACCGGATCTTTCAACAATTTAAAACTTGCGGCAAAACCGGCCGTTTCGCTGCTTGACTGTTCTTTTTGAATCGGGGCCAATAAAAGCCACAAGCCTGACAACAAGGTAACCGAAGCAAAAAATGGAAATATAAGTTTCCAGTTACCGAATGTGCCGGATGCCACGCCTGCAACAATGGGCCCGATAAAAGAAGCAATAGCTTTTACAAACTGGCCAAGTGTCAGGCTACTGGTTAATTTTTCGCCGCTAACCACGTTGGTTAACAAGGGATTTAATGCAACCTGCAAAATCGTGTTTCCGATGCCGAGCAAGGCAAAAGCAATTAACACCATTGCATAACTGTAGCTTGCCAATGGTACCAGCAAAGCCAGCAGTGTAACAACAATACTCAGTAATACGGTATTTTTTCGCCCAAGCTTATTCATTAACACTCCTGTGGGCACCGAAAACACGGCAAACCACAGAAAAACCATCATCGGCAATAGGTTGGCCATTGAATCACTCAAGCCAAAATCCTGCTTTACATAGCTGGATGAAATGCCCACCACATCGGCAAAGCCCATAATAAAGAAGCTAAACAAAACCGGTAGTACGGCTAAATTCGATCTTTTACTCATAAGTTTTTTGCTCGTTAGATTTTAGCCACCAAAGGCTCCATTTTAGTCCAGAAATCTTTATCCAAAAGCCGGGCACTTCCTACCATTGCTGCCGATTCCATTAGTTCCGAAATTACTACATCAATATTTAGTTTCTCTTTTTCTAAAACATCCTGAAAGGCATTACCAAACAGGGAGTAAGCACCGGATATATTTCCACCAACAACAAGGCATTCTGCATCAAAAGTAGTAAGAAGTGGCAACAGGAAAATCGCCAGGTTATGTCCAAAATCTTCGAAAAGAAGTTTGGCATCCTCATCTTCGTTAGCGCAATCTGTAATTTCTTTCACTCCCGCACAATTTATTCCGGTTCGGCGTTGGTATTCATTTACAAACCAACGGGTAGAAAAGTGATCGTCGGCAATTCCGTTTTTATAGGGGATATTATAAACATAGCCTTTTTCAGGTACACGTTCTCCTTCGATTACGGGAACTCCATTGGTGAGAAATGCGGAGCCAAAACCTGTTCCAAGTGTAATAGCCACAACGTTTTTGTAATTTGAGGCTTTGCCGCCCCAGCACTCTCCAATGGCAAACGACAGCGCGTCATTCGAATACCTGAAAGGCATTTCATCCGGCAATTCCAGGCGTTTCTTTAATTCGTCGCCGATATTCATTCCGTACAAACTGTCGTACTTGGCAACGTTTTTTAACAGCGCCACACCGTTTTTATAATCGAATGGACCAGGCATGGCAAAACCAATTCCAATCAGTTTGTCTCTCTCGATTGACTTTATGGATTCACTGATTGCAGCGACCCACTTATCAAGAATCTCGTCGGCAGTTGCCTGATTGTCGACTTTAACTTCGTCCAGGCTATCTTTAAGCATATTGCCGGAGCTCGCATCAACCACAACCGAGCTAATGTGGCTTCCTCCAACATCTACTCCTATTGCATATTTTTCGTTCATAGTCATTATTTCATAAACGCCACAACAACTTTAGCCTCAGCAGCCGAAGAATTACGAATGGTGTACGATTTTGCAGCAGCCGGCACCACAAAGGTTTCAGCGAACTGGAAAGTTTCCTTTCGTCCGTTTTCCGATTCTACTTCAATAGAAGTTCCCTCAACTAAACTAAGTACGTGAAATTTACCTTTAGTTTCAACATTTATCTCCGTATTGAAATGATACCGTTTTACACGGTAACTGTGTTTTTCGTGCGTTGGAAGTTCGTACAACTGCCAGTCTTCACCTTCCTGAATCAGGTTTGGGTGCGAAACTAACTCTTTCGTTACCCTCTCCCCTTTCCGGTCGAAATACAGGTTTTTCATACCGTGTTCGATATTCAATGGGCGTGGATTCCCATCTAAATCAGGTCGCACCCAGTCGTACATTTTAAAGGTGAAAATGTATGGTGTTGTACTGATTTCGAGTACTAAATTATCGATTCCCGAACCATGAATTGTTCCCGGTGGGATAAGAAAAAGATCGTGTTTTTTGGCTGGCAACTCCTGTACATATTTTGTAATATCAATGGCGGTATTGGTATTGTAACTATCCCACAAAACGGTTTTGAACTTCTTAGGCTCTATGTCTTCCTGAAAGCCGATATAAACAGCGGCATCATTTTTCCGGTCGAGAATGTAGTAGGTTTCTTCCTGCGTAATGTCTTCGCCAAAATGTTCTTTGCAATACTCGGGGCGCGGATGGCACTGTACCGACAGATTTCCGCCATCGAAAGTGTCCAGGAAATCGAAACGTAACGGAAACTCATCGCCATATTTTGTATGATCGGCTGCTCCCATAACTGCTTCGCCTTCGCCAAACATCAGCAAATCAAACGAAACTTCCAGCAGTTTTCGCGAGCTTTCAAACACAATCCCATTCTCCGGCGTAATCAATTCAAAGGACCATGCATAATTGGGCACATCCGAATTTAAACCTTCGATATTGTTTTTTACCCAGGTTCCTCCCCACACACCGGGCTCAAACCACGGCCGTACACGGAAAAAGTTCTCACCCATTGTTTTTAAACCTGCACGCAAATTTTCGCCATCCATCCATGAATATACATCCTCATGCTGGCCGTCAATGATTACATCAATGACATTTAAAATCTCTTTTTTGTGTTTATTCAGCACCACCCAATCGACAAAATAATACCGTTTGTACATCTTTTTCATGTCGAAACATTGGCTGGCTCCCAGGTTCTTTACACTCCCGGCACGTGCACGAAACTGCAGTTCGTTTTTGGGCAAATCGATATACAATAGCTTTCCATCCCGACCGGTAAGAGAAGCTCCGGCACCATAAATCACATTAATATCTGCGTTTGCTTCAGCTGTTATATTTTTCAGTTTTTCTGAATCAAAATAATCTTCCAGTTTAATGGCTGCCCTCGTTCCGAATATCGAATCTTCTTCGCCCAAAAACGGAGAAATCAGTTCATCGATTTCGTTTTCAGGCTTTAAGGTCGTTTCCACATTTACCCAGTTGGTTGTTTTTCCCAATGCGGTGAGCGCATTATCCAATAACAACCTGAAGTTTTCGAAGTATACTCCAACATAGCCGTCGATAATAATTGTGCTTTCTCCTTTAAGCTTTTCGGCAAGTGCCGACAAATTGGTTGAAATTACATCGCCTCCCAATTTTAACGAGGGGTATATATCGTAGCCATTCACCACCGCACCGTCTTTTTCAACAGGCATCAAAAACTGTGTTGTTTTCCGTTTTTCCATTATCTAATTTACATTTTACGCGACTTTGGTCGCAAACAGAGAATTGAGTTCAAATACTTACTGATTGATTTTAGGCGTTCCCGACATTTTCAGTTTTAATTTGCCGCCATTTACAATATCCTGAAATTTGACAAATGGTGAACCCTGAACTTCTCCATCCAACTCAATTTTCTGCACATAAACATTGTCTTTCGAGTTATTTTCAGTTTCAATAACAAACTGTTTTCCTTTGTAATAATCGGGGTTAAGTTGGATGGTAATTTTATCAAACAAGGGGCTGCCAATCTGCATTTCAGGATCAATAGCAGTAAGTCCTTTTACGTCGAATAAACCAATTCCGGCCATTACATACCACGCACCAAGTTGCCCCTGATCTTCATCCTGTCCGTAACCATAGCCGTGAATTCCTTCTGTACCGTAAAATTCGTCGCAAATGGCACGTACCCATTTTTGGGTCAGATCGGGTCTACCCGAAAAGTTAAACATCCATGAGATATGTAAATTCGGTTGATTTCCGTGGTTATATAATGCTTTCAGGCCTGCAAATGCATCCACCTCTTTTCCGCCTCCGAAAATATTTTTTTGCGATGCAATAAAAATGCTGTCCAGTCGATTATTAAAAGTTTCCCGTCCCAGCTTCTTCACCAATTCTTCGGGCTGGTGCGGCACATAAAAAGTGTATTGGATAGCGTTCCCTTCCTGAAAGCCAATCCACGGTGCCAACGGATCGAAGTTCTGAATAAAATTACCATCGAGGTCTCTTGGCCTGATCAGTTTTGTTTCTTCATCGAATAACAATTTCCATCCTTCTGACAGGCGGGACAACAATTTATAATCGTCGGTTTTGCCAAGGTGTTTAGCATATTGAGCTACTGCAAAGCTACTGAACGAATACTCCAGTGTGTGCGAGGCCGAAAATCCCGATCCTTCTTCAACGCTTACCCAGGCATAACGTTCATCGTAAGGGCTGTAGCCACGCTCCACAAACTGGCGAACATCCATTTTCCCGGCTCCTTCAATACGGCCTTTCCACTCAATTTCGTTTTTCAAAGCTGCTTCATAACCCAGCTCCACATCAAAGTCACGAATTCCACAATTGTATGCCGCAGCAATTGCCAGGCTTGTAAAATTAGTTCCCACTCCCGAAACATACTTACTACATGCAATTCCGTCGCCCAGCCAACCGGCATCTTTGTAAACGAGTAACTGACTTTGTATCCATTCCGAATAATATTCAGGATATGCAATGGTCCACAATTGTGTCAGGTTCCAGAAAGCACCCCAGATAGCATCGGTATTATAATGGTTATGAACTGGATCTCCCTTTTCATTCAGTGCAATTTGTCCTACTTCACCATCATTTTTCGGATATGCGCCATTCACATCGCTAGCTAAACCACGCCCTAAAAGCACATGATAAAGTCCGGTGTAAAATTTTACTTTATCGGCTTCATTTTTCCCTTCAACAGTAATCCGGCCCAGGTAATCTTCCCAGGTTTTCAGGCTGGTTTTTTTAGCCTTGTTGAAAGTCAGGCTATTAGCCTCCGTTTCAAGGTTGAGCCTTGCATTTTCGACTGAAGTATATGACAAACCAACTTTTATGGTAACCGCCTCATTTTCTTTGGTTGAAAATGTAAGAAAAACTCCGGCACCAACACCGTTAATTTTCTTTTCGCTTTTGAAAATATCAGTTCCGTTAAAAGTTCCGTATGCTGTTGGTTTTTTGTCTAAAACAGCCGTGAAATACATTTTAACATCGGCACCTTTCTGGTATTTTTTTACGTACTCAGGTTCGGTAATCACATAACCTTCAATTCGCCCATCTGCTGTTATAACAGCTTCCGCATCTTTTACTTTTCCGCTTTCACCCTGCTGATTGCCAATATCAAAAAGAATATTGGCCGACTCTGATTCAGGGAAAGTATAACGATGAAATCCAACACGTTGTGTGGCAGTCAGTTCGGCTTTAACCTTATAATCATCAAGCCAAACCGAATAATAACCGGCTGTTGCATATTCATTTTTACGGTCGAAACGCGAGCGGTATCCGCCGTCAGGATTGTCAAGATCTCCGGGAACAGTTTGTAGCTCGCCCACTGTTGGAGCAAAAACAATTCCTCCTACCTGAAACTCGTGCAGGTTCGCGAAACCTTCGATTGAACTGTCGCGGTCGTCGTAACCAACAGCTTCCCAGCCCTGCTCATTTCCGTAATGTGCATTGGTTGACGGAGCCAATTTTGCCAGTCCGAACGGCACCGCTGCCGGCGTGTAAAAGAACCAGCGCGAATGGGCGGTTCCGATATTTGGGTCGACATATTTTGTTAGCTCTTGTCCGAAGCTGTTTCCACAAAAACAACTTACCACCAACACTGTAATAAAACCTAAAATGCTTCTCATATTATTATTGATTTTTACTTTCTTACTCGTTAAACCAGTATAGGATAACCAAAAAAATTTAAAACTCCTACGAATAACACCGTATGTTCATACATTTAATTCCTTGTGCAAACATATACAAATTTTCAAAAACTTAAAATATTGAGGAATATATTTTATTTTATTGTGTTTAGCGTATCTTTGGGCGCAGATAAATGTATAAACATGAGGTTGAACATAGATCATAAAAGTCAAACACCACTGCACATACAAGCTGAAGCGCTTCTTCGGGAAATGATACAGCAGGAAGAATACCAAAAAGGGAAATTGCTTCCTAATGAAGTCGACCTGTCAAAACAACTCAATATTTCGAGAAATACTTTACGCCAGGCGATTAATAAACTGGTTTACGAAGGATTGCTCATCAGAAAGAAAGGTTATGGCACAAAAGTAGCCGCGAAAGGCATATCTGGGCGGGCAAAAAACTGGTATAGTTTCTCGCAGGAAATGCAGGCAATGGGAATTCAGGTTCAGAATTTTGAACTTCATGTAAGTTGGCAAACAGCCAGCAATGAAGTGTGTTCGTTTTTCAATATAAAGCCCGATAAACAAGTGATGACTTTAGAACGGTTGCGTGGTAAAAAAGACTTCCCGTTTGTATACTTCATCTCCTATTTTAATCCGGAACTGGGAATTAGCAGCGATGAAAATTTTGCCAATCCGCTGTATGAGATTCTGGAACAAAAGTACCACGTAAAAGCTTCTCTTTCTTACGAAGAGATAAGTGCAATAAAAGCAACCCCATTTTTATCAAAGAAACTAAATATTCCAAACGAGGATCCGGTGCTTTTTCGACGCAGGTTGGTGTACGACGAGAATAAACGCCCAATTGAATACAATTTGGGGTATTACCGGGGCGACAGTTTTGTCTTTTCTGTTGAAAGTGAGCGCAAATAATTGCAAAATTTACAGCCGAAAAAGAGTTTATATGAATTGATGCACCTTATTGTTCTTTCTGATAATTCAGAAGGATTAGAAAACCGAATACCCCTTAACTTTGTTTAGATTGAATTCGATTCAACAAGTGAATTGATAAGAAACGTTTGTAAAACAGAAGAATAAGATTGGCCCAGATTAAGGCAAACAATACATAACAGGGTATAAACAAAGCGATAATATCAGAAAATCATTTTAATTATATTAGCACAAATTTTCACAGGGACAATTACATTTTAGGGACTGATGGCGAAAAAAGAAAATCCTTCATATTTTCTTTGGGAGCGTTTTAAGAATGGTGACGACGATGCGTTTTACCGTATCTACGACCAGTATTTTAACGAACTGTATTCGTATGCCCTTAATTTTTCGAAAGACACGGATTTTATAAAAGACTGTATTCACGACCTTTTTCTGAATCTTTACAAATACCGCAAAACGCTTTCCAAAACTGATAACATTCAGTTTTATCTTTTACGTTCTTTAAGGCGTTTGTTGCACAAAGAAGGGACAAAAAGAAAAACGCTTCTACACGATGAGCAACTATTGCATTCGAACGACACTCCGGTAGTATCACTGGAGGATGAAATCATAGCCGACGAAACAAAAAAAGAACATTTCAGGGCACTTGCCGAGGTAATGAAAAAACTGACAAAAAAACAACAGGAAGCACTTTCTTTAAAGTTTGAACACAATCTAAGCTATCCGGAAATCGCTGACACGTTAAACATCTCGGTTGAATCGGCCAGAACAATGATATACAGAACATTAAAAGAGCTACGCAAAGCCATTAAAAAGGGAAAAACGTTTAACTCCATACTCCTGTTTTTTTTACTTAGAAACAGAATTCAAACCGTGTAGACAAATATTTTTTATTTTTTTGTCTATGTTTTTACTTCCATCCACTTTATGTAGATGTAGATTAAAACCATAATGGATAACAACGAAGTAAAAAAGGCATACGATATTCTGGCAGATGAGCAATTCAGCATTGATTCCATCGTAGAAGAGACTGAAAATAAAAATGATTCGGAAGCTGAAGAATTGCAACTAGCCAGCACCATTTATTCCTTTCTGACTTCTTATAAAAAAACACCCTCGTTTCAGGAGAAAGAAAATGTTCGGGAACAGCTCCGTTATTCAATTCAGCGGGAAAAACGGAAAAAAACACTTGCGCGCTGGGCCGTGGCTGCTTCATTTCTTATTGTTATGTTTTCGGTGTGGCAGGTACAACGCTCGGTGAATACAAGCGACTTCGACATTTTGGTTGAAACCATGCAACTTTCGCAACCCGATACCGCAACACAGCTGATTCTGCAGGATGGCCGCCAGGTTTTAATTGCCGAAGAGGAATCCAACATTTTGTACGATGAAAAAGGCGAGAATATTACCATCGACTCTACTCAAAAAATTACGCAGTTGGTAGAGGAAAAAAAGCCTGTTTTTAACACTCTGGTTGTTCCCTACGGCAAACGTACGCAAATTAAGTTGGCAGACGGATCGAAAGTATGGCTGAATTCCGGATCGAAATTGGTATACCCGGCAACGAATACCGGCAACAAACGAGAAGTGTACATTGATGGTGAAGCCATTTTTAATGTTGCACATATCGATAATAAACCGTTCTATGTAAACACCAAGGATTTTAAAATCAAAGTATTGGGAACAGTTTTTAATGTAAACGCTTACGAAGATGATAACAACAGTGGTACTGTTCTGGCGGAAGGAAAAATAGAAATCAGTGCGAATAACAATACAGTATTCCATAGCGAGAAAAAAACAATTTTACCCGGAACACGAATTGTTTACAACAACAACACGGAACGTTTTGAGGAAAGCCAGGTTGATGTAATAAAGTATTTATCGTGGCGCGACGGCTACCTGATTCTTGAAAAAGAGCCACTTGAAACCATTCTTAAAAAAATATCGCGCTATTACAATGTTGATATAGAATTACAAAGTGCGGCCATTGGAAAAGAAACATTCTCGGGAAATTTAAACCTAAGAAACACCGCAGAAGAGGTGCTGAACATTATAGCTGAAACCACTCAGATTAAACTAAATAGAGAAAACAATAAGCTAATCATAAATCTAAACTAGTTAAGCCTATGTAAAACCACTTGTTTTTGTCTTAAAAAATGAGAAAGCCTGCAGATGCTGGAACATCTGCAGGCTGTAAAATTAATCAACATTGCTGCCAGGCAATGCATTTTAAATTTATAATTCAAACAAATTTATGAAAAAAAGTAAAACGAGGTATCCGTATTGCTCTTTTGGCAAAGTGGGTTCCCAATTTCTTCGGATTATGAGGATAACCATCTTTCTTTTGCTCGTTGGAATGAGCAGTGTTATTGCCAACACTTCTTATTCACAAAGCGCCAAATTTTCGTTCCTGTTAAGGAATGTAACCGTGAAACAGGTTTTTGAAAAAATTCAGGACCAGAGCGAGTTTAACATCTTTTACAAGGATAGCCAGGTTGATTTGGACAGAAAAATTGATGTGATCGCTGATCAATCATCGGTGACGGAAATTCTGGAACAAGTATTGGCCAACACCAATCTGACCTATAAAATAATCGACCGGCAAATTGTTCTGGTTCCCGAAAAAGAGACAAAGGTTGAAGAACCTGCAGAACAGGACCAAAAACCGGTTAGCGGACGAATTATCGACAGCAAGGGCCTTCCTTTACCCGGAGTTTCGGTGGTTATTAAAGGAACATCTAATGGAACGATTACCGACGTGGATGGGGTTTACAGTATTAATGCCCCCGACGATGCCGTATTAACATTCTCTTTTATCGGAATGGAAAACCAGGAAATTCCGGTTAATGAAGTTCCTCGCGACATTGTTTTGGAAGAAGCAACCACCGATCTGGATGAAGTAATGGTAGTTGGTTACGGTACCCAGAAAAAGGCTTCGGTAGTTGGTGCTATTCAAAACATCAATCCGGGAGAATTACAGATTAGTTCATCAAAAAATATTTCAAACACTTTGGCCGGAAAACTGGCCGGAGTTATTGCAGTAACTCGTTCGGGCGAACCGGGATACAACCAGTCTAATTTCTGGATTCGTGGTATTTCTTCCTTCTCCGGAAGTACAAATCCATTGGTATTGGTTGATGGTGTTCAACGTTCGTTGGATGATCTGGATATTTCAGAAATCGAATCATTCTCGATACTTAAAGATGCTGCAGCCAGTGCCATGTACGGTGTTCGCGGGGCAAACGGAGTAATTCTGGTAAATACCAAACGCGGAAAAATTCAGAAACCTGTTGTTAATGTTCGGGTTGAGCATGCTATAACTGCTCCAACACAAATGCCTGAGTTCATTGGTGCTGCCGATCATATGCAACTGCTAAACGATTTGGCTTCAGAAGAATTTAAAGTTCCGTATTACGAACAATTGGCGATTGACCGCACCCGAAGCGGATATGATCCGGAATTGTATCCAAACGTTGATTGGATAAAGGCTATTTCGAAAGATCATGCTTACAACACCCGGGCAAACCTGAATGTAAACGGAGGCTCGGCTATGTTACGCTACAACCTCACTGCCTCGGCATATAATGAGGATGGTATCATGAAAAGAGACAATTCGCTTTCGTACGACACCAGCACAGGCTTAACACGTTATAACCTGCGTTCGAATGTAGATTTGAACCTGACAAAAACAACATCAATGCGACTGAGCGTTGGGGGTTACCTGCAAAAACTACGCAAACAGTCGAACGGAACAAATACCGTATGGGACTATGCTTTTGACACGCCGCCAATGGTACACCCTGCCATTTATGCTGATGGAAAAATTCCAGTGAGAAGTTCAAGGGTAAACCCATGGGCCTATCTTACCCAGTATGGATATGGGGTTTATACCAGCAGTAAACTGGAATCGCTGTTTTCCATAGAGCAAAAGCTGGATTTTATTACCGAGGGCTTAAGCACAAAACTGTCTTTTTCTTTCGATAACTACAGCTATAGCTCGTTAACGCGTAGTAAAGATCCAACTTACTATCTTCCGGCCACAACGCGCGATCATGAAGGAGAATTGGAGCTGACTTTATTAAGTTCAGGTTCTGAGTTTTTGAACTACGAAGAAGGAAGTGATTATGGAAATAACCAAACTTACCTGGAATGGATTCTGAATTACGACCATACTTTTAACGAAGCCCACAACCTTACTGGGTTACTACTATTTAACCAGCGCAGTTACGACGACGGAGGTATTCAACCCTACCGCAACCAGGGTATAGCTGGTCGTGCTACCTATTCGTTTAAAAATAAATATGTAGGAGAATTTAACTTCGGATATAACGGATCGGAAAACTTTGCCAAGGGACAACGTTACGGATTTTTCCCATCGTTTGCTGTGGGCTGGTTGGTGTCTGAAGAGAATTTCTGGGCTGGCATGAAAGAAACGATTGATTTCTTAAAAATCCGTGCATCGTGGGGTCAGGCCGGTAACGACCAGATTGGTTCTGAAAGACGCTTTGCCTACTTGACTACAATGAATACCGAAGCCGCCGGGTACCACTGGGGTAATACCGCCGACTACCAAAAAGATGGAGTTACGGAGGGCGATATAGGCGTAAATAACCTTACCTGGGAAACGGTAACAAAAAAGAACGTAGGTATTGAATTCAGTGTTCGATCTGCATTACGTATTCAACTGGATGCATTTCATGAATACCGCGACAATATTTTTATGCAACGACGCACCATTCCCACACAGGCAGGTTTGTTAAGCACTCCGTATGCCAACTTCGGAAAAGTGAAAAACCAGGGAGGTGAAGCTGCAATTACATACAATAAGAAACTAAACAATGCCGACATCTCGTTTTTTGCCAACGTAAGTTATGCCAAAAACGAAATTCTTGAATATGATGTTCCGGCAGGCCAACAAGGAACCCATCAGGATATTACCGGCCATTCAATAAACGAACTGTACGGTTATGAGGCAATCGGGTTGTATACAGCAGAAGACTTTGATGCTACAGGAAACCTGCTGCCTGAGCTACCACAAAACGAGCTGGCTGAAGTACGCCCCGGTGATGTTAAAATTCTTGACTGGAACGAAGACGGCGTTATCAATTCAAAAGACAAAGGTTATGTTGGCGGAACCAACGATCCGCGTATGGTGTACGGATTTGGCGGAAACATTTCGTTACATGGCTTCGATTTGAGTGTATTCTTTCAGGGAGTTGGAGACACTTACCGCTTTATTGGCGACGAAAGTGAGTACTTTATTCCGGGATCAGGCCAGGGAATTCAGGGAAATATTTTCACCAACTATACCGATCGCTGGACCGAAGAAAATCCATCGCAGGATGTTTTCTATCCACGTTTGTCGTATGCTACAAATTACAACAACAATGCAAATTCTACCTGGTGGAAAAAGGACATGAGCTTCCTGCGTTTGAAACAAATTGAAATCGGATATAACATTCCGGCTTCGGTAAAGAAAGATATGTTTAAAGCATGTCGTATTTACATCAACGGAAATAACTTGTTAACCTTTTCCGATTTCAAATTGTGGGATCCTGAACTTTCAACTTCCAACGGAACTGAATATCCTCCACTCAAATCGGTTATGCTCGGAATCGACTTAATATTCTGATAATGAAACGACCATGAGAAATTATTATACGAAAATACGAATGATTATAATCATGGGAGTTACATCTGTTACTTTAAAAAATAAACAATTATAAACAGATGAAATCACCTGAAAAATATAGAAAGATGAAAATACAACTAAAATATACATTCCTGATATTGCTGCTGGGCACCATGTTTTCCTGCACGGATTACCTGGATAAAGAATCAGATACAGAATTAACCATGGATATGGTTTTCACCGACAAAGACAGAATGGAAAGTATGCTGGCTTATGTTTATTCCGGTATACCCGACCCAACCTGGGGTTCTTTAAACCGAACCGGATGGGGCGTTATGGGCGACGACTGGACACCTTCTGAACGTTGGCAACAATGGGGATGGGATGCCATTCCTAAAATTACCGGTAACTGGAACACTGCAACAGAATGGGATGGAAGCTACTGGGGTGATCTTCCTCAACGCATTCGTACAGCAAATATTTTGCGTGCCAATGTTGTGCCAATTGACGGAACTACAATCACCGCCCAGGAAGTTGAATACATTCAGGCTGAATGTCGTTTTTTACAAGCTTACTACTATAGTTTGTTTGTAAACTGTTATGGTGTTTGCCCTTTTCAACCCGACTATATTGCACCAACGGATGGTTCGACAGAAGAGCTACTTACCGGCCCCGTTCCATACGATGAAATAATTGAATGGTGCGACAATGAAATGTTGGAAGCATCCAAAATTTTACCGGCAAGCTATGCACAGGCAATAAAATATGGCCGCGTTACTTCAGTAATGTGTTTGGCGGCACGTGCCCGCATGCTACTTTTTGCTGCGTCTCCGTTAGTAAACGGCAACCCGGATTATGCGAACTTTACCGATACAGAAGGCACTCCGCTTTTCAACAGCTCATACGATCAAAACAAATGGACAAAAGCCCTGGAGGCACACCGATTGCTGATTCAGGAAGCTGAAGCTGCAGGCCATGAGTTGTACAAAATGTATAACGACGATGGCAGTATCGATCCATTTGCATCAACAGCCTGGGTGCATGCCCGTACTTATGCCGATGGAAATAAAGAAATTCTTTTTGCACGTCCGCAAAACCAAACGGAATTCGACAGACACATTTCGCCATACGGAGCAGGAGGTAACGGAGGTTTGGGGATGACTCAATCTATAGTTGATGCTTTCTTTATGGATAATGGTCTTTCGCCAATTTTGGGCTATGAGAACGGAGATAAAACCAAGCCTATCATCAACCCGGAATCGGGTTATACAGAAAGTGGTTTTTCAACAAACGATGATGTAAGAAATACCGATAACTGGAACTGGTACGACGGCAAAGAAAAAGTAGCGGCAAAAGCAGGAACTTTCAACATGTATGTAAACCGCGAACCACGTTTCTACAATGCCATTCTTTGGAACGAACGTTATTACATCTGGGACCGTCGGAATGTTGATTTTTATCAGTATGGAAAAGACAATAACTATACCCACGATGCACCTCAGAACGGGTATTTAGGGTTAAAAAGAAAACATCCCAACTCAGATTCTAAAAATGGTTCATGGCAATATCGTCCGGGTATCGTTTACCGTCTGGCCGAAGCCTACCTTAGTTATTGCGAAATACTAAACGAAGTAAGCCCCGGAAATCAGGAAATTCTTACTTACCTGAACTTGATTCGCGAGAGAGCCGGTATTCCTCAATATGCAACTTCTCAACAAGATGGTTATATCGCAGTAAATCTGAACGACCAGGACGAAATGCGTGAAATTATCCGTCGCGAGCGACGTGTTGAACTATGCGGAGAAGGTGTTCGCTATGATGATCTGAGACGCTGGAAGGAAGCGGAAGATGTGTTGGACGGTGACTTTTACGGAATGAATTTCTCAGGAACCGATAAATCGGATGATCCGTCAAATCCAAAAGCGTTTTACGTGCGCACGCAATACCAGAAAAGGGTATATCAGAAAAAATATTACTGGTTCCCTATTTACCAGGATGAGATTGACAAAAATCCAAACCTGGTACAAGCACCTTACTGGACAGAATCTGAATAATTGGGAAAACTACTTTAACAAATTTGAAACAGATGAAAAAAATAAATATACTATTCGTAATCTTCGCAATAGGCATGCTACTTTTTAGCAGTTGCGATGATGAATACGATGTAAAAATTGAAATAGACACCGTTGAAGACGGCATGCACCTGACTCCCAGCGTTGAGGAGATTACCTTATCACAGGATATGATGGATGAAATCGCCATTACATTCAGCTGGGATGAGGCACAGGAACGTATTAACAATGGGCAGATTAAGTATTACTTCAAGTTAGGTCTCCCCGGATTTACAACTGCTACCGATACAATTCCAGTTGAAGAGGGTGTTTTTGAATACAGCATTACACACTTCGACCTGAATACCCTTCTTTACGAACTTGGAATAAATTTTGGAAGTACAGCCGAAATAGAGGCAGAAGTAATAGCCTATTCAGAAGGAGATTTCTTTGTTAAACCAGAGATCTCAACAACAAAAATAATTGTAACAACTTTCGAAATCACTCCGGTAAATCTGTACCTGGTTGGTTCTGCTAACCCAAAAGGATCGGAAATCAGTAATGGGATTAAGCTAACTGAAATTATCGAAGGCAAAGACATTGGTAATAAATATCAATGGGAAGGAAATTTACAGATTGGAACCTTTAAGTTCGTTAATTCCCTGGTTGAGGATAAAGGATCATGGAGTATGGGAGCAAGTTCTACCGAATTAGTGCAGAATTCAACGAATAGTAGTTCTGATATGGAATTTACCGTGACCAAGTCCGGTTTGTACTCGATTATTTTAAACAAAGACGACAGAGAGATCATTTTTGGATATAAAGGATTTAGCCATGTTTGGGCCGTAGGTACCGGAATTGGTGTTGCATGGAGTATGCCATCTTCAACCGAGTTTAGTTGGGATCCAAGAAATCCAAGTATTTTCACTCTTGAATGTACAATGCAGGCCAACAATGATTTCAAACTGCCCTATAATGATCAAAGTGCAGGTTGGGGATGTCCTTTCCTTCGCCCTATAGTTGCTAACGCAAATATATGGGATGATAATCGTATCCAGGCAACGCCTGCCGGTTATGGTGATGATCTGAAATGGTGGGTTACTGAAGAACAAGCTGGCCCTGCCATTGTAACAATTGATGCATTGAACGAAACAATTACTCTCGAAAAGCAATAGATAAAACCTATTCTTCTCTCTTGCTTCAAGTGAGCAAGAAACATTCATATAAGTTAAATATCGAAGGAAGTACTTTAAGTACTTCTTTCGATTTAACTATACCTAACAAACCTATAACCTAAGATTTCATGAAACCTCAGCAATTACTATTTTCAATAGCAATTCTTTTTTGGCTGTCCATATTTTCTAACGAAGTAAAAGGTATCACTACCGGCACACCTTCAATTACCGGTGCAGTAGATAACACTCAAAATTATCCTTTCGAAACCGCCACCCCGGATGCAACAATCAGCAGTGAGAATGCCTCATCCAGCTCTGTTAACTCCGGAACTATTTATAAAATCACCTCAAAGGCATCGGGCAAAGTACTTGATGTGCTTAATTCAGAGATGTCTGATAACGCCAATGTGTGTATATGGACGGACACGGATTCTGATGCGCAGAGATGGCGGTTAACTTCTGTTAGCGACAATCAATTCACCCTTACCAACGTAGCAAGTGGTAAATTACTTCACATGAACGGAACTCCTCCTGAGAATCAGCTAAACATCGATCAATATAAAAATACAAATGATGCTACAGTTTTGTGGCAGATTGCTGAAAATACAGATGGCACTTTTTCGATAAAATGCGCATCGGATTCAGATTTTGCGCTGTCTGTTGCGGGAACAGAAACCATCGATGGCTCAAATGTTGAGTTAAGCGAATCAGCCGGAGGAGATAAAGAAAGCTGGTTTTTTGAGGAACAAGACGACAGAGAGGCAGCCCCAACACCTGAAATTGCAGATAAGATTTTTGCTGCGTGGAAAGAAAAATATTACGATGCACGGACAGGCGATGAAATAATTCCCAATGAAGGTTATTGGGGAGTGGCTGAAATGATGGAAATAGTTATTGATGCCTATGAAGTGACCGGAAACCTAAAATATGCAACCATGTTTAGCGAGATGTATAATCAGGTTCTTACTAAATATGGCCATGACTGGATGTGGAATGACTTTAACGACGACATTACCTGGATGGTTTTAGCCTGTGTACGGGCAGGAATAATTTTAAATAACCAAACCTACATAAACAAAGCAAAAGACCAGTTCGATAAAATGTATGATCGTGCCATTCATGCCAACGGTAGCTGGCTGACATGGAAAATGGGCGTACCCGGAACCAACTCGTGTATAAATGGTCCGGCAATGGTTGCCTGCTGCTATTTAGCGCAAGCAACAAACAACAATGATTATTATACAAAGGCGGTTAAATTATATAATTGGTCGAAAAACAACCTGCTTGTAACCGAAACAGGCGAAGTGTACGACAGCTATAATTCTAATGGCGACGGGGCAACAAATTACTGGAGCTCTACTTACAATCAGGGAACTTATCTTGGAGCATCGGTCATGCTTTACAATTACACAAAAGACCCAACTTACTTAAAAATTGCCGATCGGATAGCCAGGTATACAGAAGAAAACATGTTTCGTTCAAGCGTAATCTGGTACGAAGAAGGCCCTGACTTAGATGGTTTTAAAGGAATTTTAATGCGTTATGCCCGTAAATATGTGGTTGACTGTAACCGTCCAAATTTCATTCCGTGGCTACAACTAAATGCGAAGGTGGCTTATAACAACAGTAACTCTGAAAATATTATCTCTACAATATGGAGTAAAAGAGCCGAAGAAACGGTGGAATATCGGGGTTTTAATGCTTCTACAGCTGTATCATTAATGATAAATTGTCCTTATAAAACGACAACGGTTAAAGATGCTTATTCAAAAATTGAGTCGGAGGATTTTGATTACCTCAAAGGTGTTATGGTTGTTCAACCTACACCTGATGATGAGACTTCTAACTTAGGAGGAATTCAGAACGAGTATCATACAGCTTATTACAATGTTGATTTCGGAACCACCGGAGCAGAATCTGCTGAGTTCAGAATTTCAAGCCTTGCTTCAGGAAATAGCATTGATATAAGGTTAGGCGCGCCAAACGGAGAGTTGATAGGGACTGCCACACCTGACAATACCGGTAATTGGTCAACTTATACAACAATTACTTGTCCTGTTGAGAATGTGAAAGGCCTGCAAAATATCTACCTGGTTTATAAAGGAACGGGATACATTTGCAACATAAATAATTTCAAATTTTTTGAAGCTGAGTCACCTACTTCTGACACAAACGGATTGATTGGTCAGTACTTTGACGGAATGAACTTTGAAACACAGCTGCTCGAACGAATTGATCCGAATGTGAACTTTAATTGGGAAGAGCTATATCCTGCAGCAGAGGTACCTGCCGATTATTTTTCAGTGCGATGGACCGGAAAAATAGAACCGCTATACTCAGGTGAATATACTTTTTACATCACATCAGATAACGGACGCAGGGTTTGGATAAACAATGAGTTAATTATTGACAAATGGCTAAATGACTACGATGTTACATACTCTGGCAAGATAACACTTAACGCTGGTCAACGCTACGATATTAAGGTAGAGTTTTTTGATGATATTGGAGGAGCAAATGTTGTTCTCGAATGGGAAAGTTCCCAGCAGCAAAGAGAAGTAGTTCCAAGCTCTCAACTGTTTTTACATGCTAAAAACACGGTAACAGCCATCTCAGGTTTAATCGAACAGGCAGAAGATGATATTCTGGTGTTCCCAAATCCGGCAACTTCTTTCATTAAAATCAAACCAAACAATCAACAGATCATTAGAACTACAATTATTGATGTAAAAGGTCAGACGATTTACAGCAACAACAAAAAATATGATGATCAACTTACAATTGATGTAGCCAACTTACCGAATGGCCTGTATCTTATCTCTTTTGTTACTAAAACAAATAGTAGAATCGTAAGAAAATTCATAAAATAAACCGCTTATACATATAGACTTTATAAACATTCCGGATACTCTTTATTCCGCTTTTAATTAAGCTAAAACGAAAGGTTTCTGCGAATCAACTAAATTTTAAAATTATGAGATACTATCTTTTTGCAATCCCCCTGATTTTCCTTTTTCTCACAGCGTGTTCAAACGGAAACGATTTGAATATTGATGATGAACCCACAGATGAGGATAAAAACACAACCTACAATAATCCGGTTATTCCCTCAAGTTTACCCGATCCAACAATTATAAAGGCCGCGGATGGTTATTTTTATTTGTACGCCACCGAAGACATTCGCAATACACCAATTCTTCGTTCTGAAGATTTACTCAACTGGAAAGTTTTAGGAACTGCCTTTACCAATGAAACCCGCCCGAACTGGGAACCTAATGGAGGAATTTGGGCACCTGACATTAATTATATCAACGGAAAGTATGTTTTGTATTATTCAATGTCGGTTTGGGGTGGCGGAAATACCTGTGGTATAGGTATTGCAACGGCAACAAAACCGGAAGGACCTTTTACTGATAACGGGAAATTATTCCGCAGCAATGAGATTGGAGTGCATAATTCTATCGATCCTTTTTACATTGAAGATGCCGGTAAAAAATATTTATTCTGGGGAAGTTTTTTTGGAATTTATGCCTTAGAACTTAACGATGACGGACTGAGTATGAAACCTGCAACAACCAGAAAGGTTGCAGGCACAGCCTTTGAAGCATGTTACATCCATAAAAAAGGAAATTATTACTACATGTTTGCCTCTGTTGGTTCATGTTGCGAAGGAGCCAACAGTAGCTACAGAACCGTTGTGGGGCGTTCGGAGAATTTATTTGGCCCCTATGTAAATAAAGCAGGGAGAGCGATGTTAGATAATGAATACGAAGTTCTTATTCAGGGCAACAACAAGTTTGTTGGAACCGGCCACAATTCGGAAATCATCTCAGACGACGCCGGAAACGACTGGATACTGTACCATTCATACATTAGAAGCACGCCTAATAAAGGTCGTGTATTGTTAATGGACCAGGTGCATTGGGTTAATGGATGGCCGGAGGTAACAGGACAATCTCCTTCTACACAAAATTCAGTACCGGTTTTTGAATAAACATTTTTATTATCAGATTGCCAGTCTATCAAAAAAAAAGGAGTTTAACGTTAAACGTTAAACTCCATAACAAATAAAAGACTATTCGCAAACTGAATTTGTCCCAAATCTATTTTTCGTCTAAAACCTTACATACTTTCTGATTTATCTCACGCACACGAGCTTCATCCAGTTTAATCACTTTACGATCGTAAGTCATTAACCCGTTTACTTCGCCTTCTACATCAGTGGTTTGTGTGTATACTGCAGCAGAAAAACCAGTCTTTGCCATTTTGTACAACTCTTCAGCATACTCTATGTATTTATCGGTTACTTCTTTTGTGTTTTTAAACTGAACGTAACCCCAGTTGCGATCGGTGGCCCATAAATGATCTTCAAGAGCCAGACCAATTCCACCATACTCGCCTAAAACGGTAGCACGGCTTCCATCATACAAATACATATCGGGTCCCGGATAATTGTGCAGGTCTAACATATCGCCAACACGGTAATGGTTTCCGCCACTGGCCGGATTTACCAAACGACTTTGATCATGGTTTTTGGTCCACTCAACAATCTCTTCCGTTTTAAATTGTCCCCAGGCTTCGTTAAACGGCACCCAGCAAACAATAGATGGATTAGACATGTGTTCGTCCATTATTTCCTGCCATTCTGTGCGGTAATTAGCTTCCGATTCAGGAGAACGTTTTAACTCGGTACCATCAAAATACTTTCGGTTTTGCCACTGCGGCGAGCGGTCGCCGTTTGGCATATCCTGCCATACTAAAATCCCCATTTCATCGCAATGTGTATACCAGCGTGCCGGTTCTACTTTTACGTGTTTACGGATCATGTTAAAACCAAAATCCTTGGTTTTTTGAATATCGTATTTCAATGCCTCATCAGTTGGTGCAGTGTACAAACCATCGGGCCACCAGCCCTGATCCAATGGGCCAAACTGGAAATAATCTTTGTTATTCAGTTGCAGGCGTACAATTCCGTTTTCATCGCGTTTGCTTGAAACCTTGCGCATGGCTGTGTAGCTGTCAACAGCATCAACAGTTTTTCCATTGCTAATAAGTTTTACTTCCAGATCGTACAGAAACGGTAATTCGGGGCTCCATAATTTTGCATTAGGAACGGCCAGCTCAACCGATTGTCCGGCAACAGCTTTTCCACTTGAAACAACACTATTTCCGTCTTTCAGAACTACTTCGTAAACATCGCCAAAAGTTGTACCACAAACTGAGGCATCAACTTTTAAACTTGCGTTGTCGATATTTGGAATGGCAACAACATCGGTAATGTGTTTTTCGTTTACAGGCTCGAGCCAAACCGTTTGCCAGATTCCGGTAACCGGAGTGTACCAAATTCCGTGAGGATTGCCAATCTGTTTTCCGCGCGGCTGAAATCCTTTATCCGAAGGATCCCAAACTTTTACCACCAGGTTTTGCTCTCCAGATTTGCTAATAAATGGTGTTACATCAAACGAAAAGGCATCGTATCCACCTTTGTGCGACCCAATTTTTATGTCGTTAATCCAAACTTCAGCTTTCCAATCAACGGCACCAAAATGCAGCAATACTTTTTTACCCTTCCACGACGAAGGCACAGTAAAAGTGCGTTGGTACCACAATTCCTTTGTTTCGCCAACGGTTTTCTGAACACCCGACAAACTTGATTCTATCGCAAAAGGAACCAGAATCTCACCATCAAAATTTTCGGGTTGCATTTGTCCGGCATCCGTAATGGCATAATTCCACAAACCATTCAGGTTTTTCCAGTCGGCACGTTCCATAATGGGGCGCGGATATTCAGGCAACACATTATTTACATCGATTTTTTCGGCCCAAGGGGTTTTAATTTTGTCGCCCGCAGGCTTCCATTGGGCAACACTCGTTAATGCGCTCAGCGCAAAAATCAGAACAATAAATCGTTGTTTCATTTTAAAATATTAGTTGGTTTAAACTTGATTCAATATTACTCTATAGGCCGTGCCTTCACTCCTTCGAATGTAATTTTTACCGGTTTGATAAATCCCTCGTCATCAAAATACATGCGGTCGATACAGGTTTCGCGGTGGTTGCCGTCGGTTTCACCCAGCGGTCTGCGATGATAAACGATGTAATATTCGTCGGTTCCGGGAACATGAATTACCGAGTGGTGTCCGGCGCCTGTTGCTACATCCGGGTCCTGTTTCAGAATCTTTCCAACGCGTTCAAAAGGGCCAAATGGCGAGTCGGCAATGGCATAAGCCACGCTGTAATCCGGGCCGGTCCAGCCACCTTCGCTCCACATAAAATAATACTTGCCATTACGGATAAACATAAACGGGCCTTCCACATAACCTTCGGGCGTAACTTCTTTGAACGTTTCACCATCTTCAAAAGGAACAAAGCCTGTGAAATCGTCCTTTAGCTTAGCAATGTTACAATGACGCCAGCCACCATAAAACATGTAATACTGGCCGTCTTTATCGTGAAAAACAAACTGATCGATGGGTTGTGCCCCGTTGTAAAATTTATCGATCAGCGGTTTACCAAGGTAATCTTTAAATGGTCCTCCCGGAGTATCTGCAACACCAATTCCTATTCCGCCTTCTTCCTCATCGCTCTGAATATCATTGGCCGCAAAAAACAGGAAATATTTTCCGTCTTTTTCAATAATGGCCGGTGCCCACATGGCACGCCACGCCCACTTTACTTCTGTGGTATCAATAATTCGTTCATGCTTTTCCCAGGTCACCAAGTCTTTTGACGAGAAAGCATCCATAAAAACCTGTTCGTTGTATGGTGCCGAATAGGTTGGGTAAATCCAGTATTCATCGCCGAATACAATTCCTTCGGGATCGGCATACCAACCTTCAAACACGGGATTATGATTGTTGCCTGTTCTTTTTTGAGCTTGCGTACTCACCGACAACAAACCCGCACAAATAACAAATAATACAAAGTACTTCATATGATTTAAATTCTTAGTTTTCAAAGTCGCCCAAGCTTTCGCTCGCTTATTTTTCTGCTGTAGTTGGTCCGTGAACAACTAATTTCCCATCGGCGGTAATCTCCATCGGATCGATAAATACAACACGTTCATCACCTGTTTCCGATGTTCTTCCGTGGTAAACACAAATCATTGTTTCTCCATCAGGAGCTACAGTTACCGAGTTGTGTCCGGTGCCGGTTACAATTCCCCCCTGCTCAACATTTTTTTGCAAAACCGGGTTGTTATCGGCTTTTTGGAAAGGCCCCAGTGGCGAATCGGAAGTGGCATAACCCACTGCGTAATTCTTTCCGCCAAAATAGTTGGCCGAATACATAATGTAGTAGGTATCTTCATTTTTAAAGAGGTACGATCCTTCTGTCCAGCGGCGGTTTACCTCGCCAGAAGTTACCGAGCGGCTTTCCCATTCTGCCTGCTGATCGTCCATTTTTAACGGCGGACGCAACAACAGTTTAGGTTCAGCGATAATTCCCGAAAAATCAGGTTGCAGTTCCACACCATACACCCAGCTTTCTTCAATTTCATCGAACATACCTTTTTCGCGTGCCCAGTCGGCCACTTCGCTTTCAACAGGGTTCTTGTAACAACAACGCGAATAATACAGGTATACTTTATCGTTTTCGAACCAAAGATTTCCGTCGATTACCGGGTAGCCCGGATCAAAAATCGGACGATCGAACAAGTCAGTATACGGTCCGGTTGGATTATCGGCAACTGCCACACCAATACGGAAATTTTCTAATTCGTTGGTAGGATTTTCGCGCCAGTCGGCACTAAACAACAAATAAAATTTGCCGTCTTTTTCGTACAATTCAGGAGCCCAAAAATTGGCAATATTCCACGAGTCGGAAGTATTCCCCTGGTATATACGGCCTTCATCTTTCCAGTTTTTCAAATCTGACGAAGAATACATTTTAAAACCGTCGGTTACTCCGCCGGTTCCAATCATGTAGTACATTCCATCCGACGCTTTAAGAATGTATGGGTCACCAAATTCAACGGGTAAAGGATTTTCGATTTTTAGTTGCTTTTTCTCCGACTGACAAGCCGTAAAAAATGTCGTCAGCAGGAATAGCAAAACAAGAGAAAAGTTGCGAAAACGATTCTGTTTCATGATAGGTACGTGGTTTTAAGTTAAAAAATATCCACCTAACAAACTTCAATTGAATTTACCCGGTTGCTTTAGATCTGATCCACTTTTTTCGGGATATTCATCTGAAAAGTTGTTGGTTTCGGTATACATCGCTAAAATAAGTAAATCTAAGTCATTGGCAATAATTCCCTACCCGAAACCGGATTTTCCGCTTTCCGGCAGGGAAAAGTTACTTCCTTATGATTTGATTAATCTTCGAACATTTTATTGACTATCCGCTACACTAAATCGGTAAATACTCGATGTAGAATAAGTCTCTCCCGGATTTAAAATAATTGACGGGAAAGCCGGCTGGTTTGGTGAATCAGGAAAATGTTGTGTTTCCAAAGCAAACGACTCACGATAATCAAAGGTCTTTCCATATTTACCGGTATCTGCTCCATCCATAAAGTTTCCGCCGTAAAATTGAATGCCGGGCTCTTCTGTAAATATCTCCATTTTTCTTCCGCTTGCCGGCTCAACAACAATTGCCGCCAATGTCATTTCGCCATCAACGGGTTTATTCAGGGCAAAATTATGGTCGTAGCCCAAACCATTTTGCAGCTGTTCGTTTTCGCTTTGCAATGCCAAATCAGCACCAATAGCTTTTGCTTCTCTGAAATCAAATGGTGTTCCTTCAACAGGTACATTTTCTCCAAACGGAATTAATGTGGAGTCAACAGCAGTAAACTTATCAGCATTGATCGTCAACAAGTGATCATTGATCGTTCCGTTGGCTTCACCTTTCAGGTTAAAAAAGGCATGATTGGTTAAATTCACCGGAGTGCTCTTATCGGTTGTGGCTTTGTAGGCCATCTTAACCTCATTCTGCGGTGTAAGTGTATAAGTTACTTCTGCATTCAGATTTCCGGGATAGCCCATTTCTCCGTCTTTCGACAAATAGCTGAGAACAATGGAAGTGTCGTTCACTGCTTTTACATCCCAAACCACATTGTGAAAACCTTCGGGGCCGCCGTGTAAATGGTTAGGGTCATTGTTAATTGGTAGGGTATACTCTACATCATTCAAGGTGAATTTACCTTTTGCAATACGGTTTCCAACACGACCGATCAATGCTCCGTGAAATACTTCTTTGGCATTCAGGTAAGCATCAATTGACGGAAATCCGAGGACCACATCAGCCATTTCTCCGTTTTTGCCGGGTACCAGCAAACTAACTATTCGACCACCATAATTGGTTACAGCCATGGTGAGCTCTCCGTTTTTCAACTCGTACAAACCGGTTTCTTTACCGCCGATCGTAGCTTTAAAATCTGCTTCTTTAAGACTTCCGCAGATCAATTGCTCTGCTGGTTTTTGATTACAGGCAAAAGCAAGTGCCGCCAAGATTAATACTACAAATAAGTTTCTTGATTTCATTTTTATTAGTTGATACCCGTTGTGCGGTTTAAACTGCCAGGGCATATTTTAAATTATTAATTGGTTTACCGTTCTTTAAATTAATGTATTGCAGTAAAGTCACCGAAGTAACTTTTGTGAGTATTCTGACTGACAATCCAATAAGTGTTTTGGCGTAATTACGTTTAAGCATGAACTGGTCGCAAAGTTGAGAAAACAATGTTTCGATCCTTTTTCTAAACTTTTTAAAAACAGGTGGGTACAAAGTGTAAGCTTTTTGATTAGCCCGCATGGGGGTTTCCAGTTTAACGTTGCAGGAAGAAAACAGGTCAATTTGCTGAGAACTGGATAAATATCCTTTATCTCCCAGCAGGATACAATTGTTTAGCCCAGAATGCTTTACCTGCGACAGGTAATGAACATCATGGACACTAGCCTTGCTTAAGTCCATACTATGAAAAACCCCGTTTGCAGAGGTAAGCAAATGAAGCTTGTAGCCGTAATACCAGGTTTTATTAACAGCAGAATAGCCTTTGTTTGGTGCTGTCTCAAAGTTTTCTTTGCAAATCCTGCTGCGTTGTTCACGGGCGTTCTTGCAAACAGGGATGGGAATCGAATCAACCAGGAAACAGTCTTCTCCTGCATTGAGAAAGCCGGCTACAGTCTTGTTCAATTCTTCGATAAAAGGATAAAGGCGTTTTCTTCTGCGGTTAAAGTTGCTTCGGTCGATTAGGTTGGGAAAATCATCAGCATGTTCGCTTTTGATTTTAGCCCACAAAAAAGCTTCGCTGTCGATTCCGAGTGACTCGCCAGTAATAGAGAACGCAATAATTTGACAATCAGACATCTTTGGGCGGTTTCTATACGAATAGAAATTATCGAAAGAGTTGATGCGATTTTTAAATACAGATTTGGTAATGAGAAAGAATCTGTCGTAATTTGATTTCAAGTTATGCATAACAGAAGTAAAAATGTGGTGTTTTATACTTCTAAGATATTGAATATCATGATTATGCATAACTTTTTTTAGTTATAGATATTAATAAGGTTATTAACAAATTAAACCGCACAACGGGTTAGTTGATTTAATTTTGTTCTATTTCTACTTCTCCCGAGGGACGCTTTAATGGTTTTCCTGCCTTCACAGCATCCCCAAAATCAGGAGTTCCATCGGCGTTCCATGTAAAAGGCTGCATTCGCACATCGCGATCCCATCCGGGTTCTGTTGTTTTTTTCGTGTGATAAATAATCCAGTCTTCGGTACCATCCGGCGACTTTACAAACGAAACATGCCCCACTCCGTGAACAGAATCATTTCCTTCGAATACCGGACCTGTTTTAATCCAGCTTTCAGGATCGAGCGGATCGGCATCCGAGTCTTTAAGCTGTAACATTCCCTGACGGTATTCTTTCAGCCACGATTCACGACAGGAATAAATGATAAATACCTGATCATCATGCTTTAAAACCTGAGGACCTTCGTTCAGATTTAACGGACCACCGGTTTCCCAGCTTTCTTCGGGCGACGACAGCAAAACTCGCTTGCCTTTCAAGGTATATGGATTTTCCATTTCCTGAATAAAAAGGTGCTGCGAGGTAGCATCGGTATCCATTTGCTCCAGCCAGCCCGACCAGATGGCATACAGGTTACCTTTGAGTTTCATCACCGTCATATCAATGGCCCAAATGTTTTCTGAGACATCTTCCGGATTGTCGCCGGTATTTAACATTCCCATATCTTTATAGTCACTATAAACATTATCGTTTACCGAGCGCAAAACCCCTGCTCGCTGATGAATAAAAGGAGGTCCTGAAACGCCGGCAGCATAATAAACATACCAGTGGCCACCGATAAAATGAATCTCGGGTGCCCAAACGCAGTTACTGTTCCAGCCCGAAGCAGGTGCTTTCCAAATGTATTCTGCCTCATTTCTTTGTGTCATAATTTTTGAACTCGAAACAGCAATTCCATTGTTATTGGAAAAACAGTAAACATAATCGTTGCCCTGTTTTACCATCCACGGATCGGCACCGTCCCAAACAGGATTGGTAAACGATGTTTCTACCGAATCAGTTTCGCTTGGTAAATTTTCGCTTTTTCCATACGCAGCAAACGTGGCCAGCAAGAATAATATTATATACATTTTTGGTTTCATTTTTATTCCTCTACAATAATAAGGAACAATTATTCACCCCATTAACGTTATTTACTATTTTTTTAAATGTGAACTAATTACAAACGGTAAAATTCTTCCCATCCATTACGTGGAGGCTGTGCCTGTAACAAGTCATTTGCCAAAGTACTGTTGGTTATTTTTTTGGTATCACGATCAAATTTTAATTTGGTTTTTAAACGCCGTGCCAACGTTCCCAAAACAAATACCTGGCTAAATGGCACCGAGACCTCAAACAACAAACGTGTTTTCTCTTCGCCTTTACAAGCCAGTACAAAATTCTTAAAATGGCTTGAAGTACTTTCCGGCACTTCAGGAAGATGCGTCATCAGTTTTTCAGCCTTTTTCGAAGAAAGCATTGATAATATACTACCGTGTGAACCTCCTTTAAAGTTCAGATCTTTGCTATAAATAATTTTACCCGGATTCAGTTTGCGTTGTTCAATTTGGCCGTTACTGGCTGCAGGAATATCGGCCATCATTTCCGATTCTCCATAATTCTCCGGTAACTCAGGTTGGTTTTCTACTCCATTATACCAGCTTATTGTGAGCGGCAGTATTCCTTTCCTTTTCAGAAATTTAAAATCGAGCGTGGTTGCCAGCGGATAAAACAAGGGATTATGTCCTTCAATTATAATCGGATCAACTTCGTAAGGCAAACCCAGATCGAGAAACTCGTGATTTCCCTGCGACATAGCCTGAATCGTTATTGGGAAATGCGAAAAATCAGGTTTTCCAACAACACTACTTCGAAAGATTAAAATCGATAATTTTTTATACGCAGAATATGATCATTATTTTTCAGGTCAAATCCTTTTCCAAAAATATTAGTTATCGTATTTTGCGTTCTGCCTATCCCAACACTCCTGGCAACAAATAAAACACGGCAATACAAATAATGCGGAGCAATCCACGGACGCGAAACAAGGAACATCACATCGGTAGTAGTGTACCGTGGCAGCCATTTTATAAGAACATACAACTACACGTAGTAAAACAAATTCCAAAATGCAAAAGTCCACAAAACGGCAAGCAGAAGATATTGTGTAAGCATAACGAGTCGGTTCTTTTGTTCTGGTTCAGGTAGGATTATGAGCAGGGAATGACAATGCCGGTAACACAAGAAACAGTGCTGAACCCGACACTATTCCCCATCCTGTTGAAATATTACACAGTTAGCGGCCATTCTTTCCACAACACTACCGGTACCTAAATGCCTATCGACAAACAGAAGCAACATAACAAATTGACAACCTGACACTTACCAATCAGAAAGAATATACTTGTATATTACCCTTAAATGGTACAGATATAGTAGTCTATTAAATTAGAACATAAAAAACAGAACTATTATGAAACCATTACCGGAAGAAATTATTAAGAAAAACATTATTGACAGATTAACGAATAACGATGCAGTAAATATCAACAACATACATGTAAGTATTACCGATGGATTCGTTCAGCTTCAGGGGCACGTACCAAGTTACAGTGCAAAAATTGAAGCACTTCGCGATGCTACCGAAGCTGCCAAAGATTTTAATGTGGTTAACGAACTGCAGGTCAATTTTCAACCCAACCAACCGACCGTTTCCGATAAGGAGATTACAGAGAATATTCATCAGTATTTTAAATGGCAAAAAAGCATCAACCCAACAAGTGTAAAGGTAGAGGTTGATAATGGCAAAGTAGTATTGTCGGGGCAGGTAGAAAACGAAAGCGAAAGCATTGCAGCCGAAAAGATTGCATCCTCTACTAAAGGAGTAATTGATATGGATAATCAAATACGCGTAGCACCCAAAAAGGTAAGTAACGACACACACATTCAACAGGCTTTGAAAGAAGCCTTTGAAAAAAGTGCCCTAATTGACGAGCACAAAATTGTAACAGAAGTAGAGAAAGGAGTGGTTTACATTTCGGGATGTGTGGCCAACGATCCAATCCGGAAAGAAATTGAAGATCAGGTGGTAAACACCAAAGGAGTAAACAAGGTAGTCAACAAAATAACCGTGGGATAAACGATCGCATAAATAAAATATTTAATACCATGAAACAGATAAAAAAAGTGGCTCTGGCTATGCTGCTCGTTTTTTTTGCAGCAAATGTATGGGCCCAACGAGAAATTAAAATGGAGGGACACGATAATCTTCGTTTTACTGTTGAAACCATTAAAGCATCACCAGGCGAGAAACTCAAAATTACCCTGACAACAGTTAGTAGCATCGACAAAAGTCAAATGGCACATAACTGGGTACTCTTAAAAAAAGGAACCGACGGGATGAACTTTGTAACCAAAGGACTTCAACATGCTGATAATGATTATATCGATCCCGCTCTTGAAGGAAAAGTAATTGCCAAAACCGAAATGTTGGGCGATGGAGAAACTGACTCAATCGTATTTAATGTTCCCGATGAAAAAGGAACTTACGAATATGTATGTACGTTTAAGGCACACTACCAGGCCGGAATGAAAGGGCAGTTAATGGTTCAGTAATAAAAAATGCCCTGGCGCATATTAAAATCGCCAGGGCATTTTTTATTGTTTTGTTATTTCTTACTTATTATCTTCAAAGAATGCAGCAACACTTTCCTTGAAATTTTCGGTATCGTGTTTTAGCTCTTCCTTAAATTCTTCCCAGTTTTGCGCACCATGTTCCTGAGCTTCGTTTACCTGAACTGCTAACGAGTCGCGTTTAACTTTGAGCTCTTCTACCAAATTTTTCGTTTCGGTACTTACCTGTTTGGTACCTTGCTTTAATTGGTCTTCATAAATGTAAAGCTGTTCGTTAAAATCTGTAATTGCAGAATCAACTTCCTTTTTTAATTCTTCTTTCTCTTTTTCTAAAATAGCATTAACATCCTCTTGAACCTCCTGCAGATCTTCTGCCAGTTCTTCTTTATTGTTGTCTTGCTTATTTGAAGAATTACACGAAATAATTGTAACAGAAAGTAAAAGAATAAATATCCAGCTTAACTGTTTCGTAAATGTTTTAAATGTGATGTTTTTCGTTTTCATATAAATAGTTTTTAATTGAACATTAAAGGTTTATGAAAATACTATGCCATCCATAAATTGTTGGTTATTCGTACCTTAAAGGCACCTTTTTAAGTGAATTTT
The DNA here is from genome assembly GCF_010448835.1 of Draconibacterium halophilum. Taxonomy (NCBI): domain Bacteria; kingdom Pseudomonadati; phylum Bacteroidota; class Bacteroidia; order Marinilabiliales; family Prolixibacteraceae; genus Draconibacterium; species Draconibacterium halophilum. Next base: position 1,609,149 of record NZ_CP048409.1, on the reverse strand, counting down.
TTCCACACTATTCTATAATTTTCTACAACCGGCAATATTCTTATCTAAAGTATAAAAACGGGAAACACTTCTAAAAACCTGTATTTACAGCTATTTCTGCTGAATTAGTATAACCGTTTAAGCCGGGCACACGTATTGTTTACATAAAGCATGTACACGATTTACAAATAAAGTGAAGTTGCACACACTGATCCCCGCTCGCTGCAGACTTGAGAACTACGAATTAAAAACATATTACCATGCAAAAAACATTTATAGGAATATTGCTCGTCATTCTGGCCGTTGTATTATTCGCCTTAAACAATTCATCAGTAGTCAGCATGAATTTTTGGAAATGGAACATCGAATCTAATTTATCGCTTGTTCTGATAATAGCTGTTACGTTTGGAGCCATGACCAGCTATTTTTTGTCGCTCCCTTATCGGGCAAGAAAAAACCACGAAATAAGAAACAAGGAGAAAACAATTAAAGGGCTCGAGAATCAAGTTCGTCACCTGGAAAACAAAAACAAACAAGCTGTTGAAGTTAAAAGCGATGAGCAAAAATTAAGTGATGCTTCTGCAAAATTATAACACAAAACTACCACATTATCAGCAATTATAAATTGTGCCTTTTTTCCGCATAATGCGACATCTTTCTACACTGAACTATACGCAGTCAGCTTTTGGCTGCAGCGCTTTGAATTGCATTAGGCTTGGTATACAAGCCGCACAGGACGTTTTCAAAATATCATCTGTCAATACTATTTATTGGCACGTTTCTGGACTACAAGTGAATGAAGCGAATTAAAACTTTTAATTATGAGAACAAATAATTCAATTGAAAACAACTGGTCGGTTATTAAACTCGGGTTAAAAGAGAAATACCCACAGTTATCAAAAGAAGACCTAACATATATTGACGGTTACGAAAATGAATTTCTGCATAACCTGGAGCTAAAATTAGGTATGAATCGCGAGCAATTAACAACAATACTTCATAGCCTGATTCCCATTGAACGCACCGAGAAGGCTTAAGAAGTAGCTGAAGTACTACCCATCCCTACCGCTCTTCAGTAACGGCCGCTAAAACAATTCAACAAAAGGAAGAATCCTGTGGCCATAAAAAACGCTACAATCAAAAAATGCCGTAGGACGAAAACAAGCAAGTATGGATTCAAACAACAAAAAGCATAATCATTCCTCACATAACGGTCATAACGATAACCACGATAAAGGCCACCACAATCATATTGAACACCATAAACATATGATTGCTGATTTTCGTAAACGATTCTGGATTTCAGCGATTATAACCATTCCGATACTTATTTTATCGCCACTTATTCAACAAATAATTGGTTATGAAATTGAGTTCAGTTTTGATAGTTACATCTTGTTTGTGCTATCGGCCATTATATTCTTTTATGGTGGATGGCCTTTTCTTACCGGTTTAGCAGACGAATTGAAGAAAAAACAGCCGGGAATGATGACACTTATTGCAGTGGCAATTACTGTGGCTTTTGGATATAGTACCGCCACTACTTTTGGGTTAAAGGGAGATTCATTTTTTTGGGAACTGGCCACCTTAATCGATATCATGCTGCTGGGACACTGGATCGAAATGAAATCGGTGGTAAATGCTTCCGGTGCACTTCAAAGCCTGATTGATTTAATGCCTACCGAGGCACATTTATTTGAAGATAATAATACCCGCGATGTAAAAATCGATCAACTTAAATCAGGCGACACCGTTTTGGTTCGCCCCGGGGAGAAAATTCCGGTGGATGGAAAAATAGTTGAAGGGAAAAGCAATATAAACGAATCGATGGTAACCGGAGAATCGAAACCGGTTAGCAAAACCCAAAATGATAAAGTAATTGGCGGAACGGTAAACGGAAACAATTCGCTAAAAATCACCGTTGAGCAGGTGGGTGAAGAAGCTTATCTGAACAAAGTAATTCAGATGGTTCGCGAAGCGCAAAGCAAAAAATCGAAAACGCAACATCTGGCAGATAAAATTGCATTTTGGCTAACCATTATTGCATTAACAGTTGGTTTTGGCACACTCACAACCTGGTTGGTGCTGGGCAAATCTTTTGTTTTTGCGCTCGAACGTATGGCCAGTGTTATGGTAATTACCTGCCCGCACGCTCTTGGTCTTGCAGTTCCTTTGGTTGTGGCTATTTCCACATCGGTTTCGGCAAAACAGGGGTTACTTATTCGTAACCGCACTGCTTTCGAAAATTCGCGCAAAGTTTCTGTTGTGGTCTTTGATAAAACCGGCACACTTACTAAAGGAAATTTTGGCGTAACCCGTTTTAAGAGCTTGTCAGATTCGTATACCGACCAAGAAATACTAGCCATGTCGGGAGCTTTGGAAGCCGAATCGGAACATCCTTTGGCCGACGGGATTCTGCGTAAAGTTAAAGAGGAAGATATTGAAGTCCCTAAGGTTTCAGATGTGGAAACCATTACAGGAAAAGGAATTACTGGAAATGTTGATGGTACAAAAGTTAAGGTTGTTAGTCCCGGATACCTGGAAGAAAATGATATTGAAATTCCAAAAAAGGAAAAAACCGATACAGTGGAAACAATAGTTTTTGTATTGGCAAACGACAAACTGGCCGGTGTTATCGCACTTGCCGACGAGATTAGAGAAGAATCTTTTGAAGCAGTAAAAATGCTCAAAAAGAAAGGCCTTAAATTGTATATGATGACCGGCGACAATATAAATGTTGCCAAAAAAGTAAGCAATAAACTACAACTCGACGGCTACTTTGCAGAGTTGCTGCCGGATCAGAAATTGGACAAACTGAAGATCTTTCAGGATGAAGGTGAATTTGTTGCCATGACAGGTGATGGAATAAACGATGCTCCGGCACTGGCAGCTGCCGATGTTGGTATTGCAGTAGGTTCGGGTACCGATGTGGCGGCAGAAACAGCCGACATTGTTTTAGTAAACAGCAATCCTAAAGATATTTATTCGTTGCTGGAGTTCGGAGAAAAAACCCATCGCAAAATGATTCAAAACTTCATTTGGGCCACGGCTTATAATGTTGTTGCTATTCCGCTCGCTGCAGGAGTATTAATCAGTAAAGGAATAATGATTAGTCCGGCGTTGGGAGCAGTACTAATGAGCTTAAGTACCATAATAGTAGCCATAAATGCACAACTATTGAAGGAAGGAATTAAGTAACACTAAAATCAAATTACTATGTTTAAAATAATAGATCTTACAAAACGCGAACTAATTGCCATTGAAGTTGAAGGCAAATTAACAAAAGCTGATTACGATAAAATTACTCCGCTTATTGATAAAGCGGTTAAAGATTTTGGTAAGGTTAAACTTTATATCCAGTTAAATAATTTAGATGGAATAGCACCAGGAGCATTTTGGGAAGATGTAAAAACTTACCTGAAACATTTTAATCACATGAAAAAAATTGCGGTTGTTGGGAAATCGCGTTGGGAGAAATTGTGGTCAGATCTGGCTGCGCCATTTATTTCAGGAGAGGTAAAATATTTTGAATTTACGGCCATTGACGAAGCCCGGGAATGGGTTAAAGATTAATACATCAATATCAATTGTTGTTTAACCGGTTGCGGCATTCAATTACCCAACCGGTTTTTTATGCAAAAAAAAATGCCGGAATGCGGCATTTTTTACTTTTAAAGACTAATATTAACCAGGTCGTCTCCGGCCCCCAGTTCTTTTAGGTAGCCCTTAATTTCATCTGCAAAATTTTCGGGGCCGCACAGGTAAAATGGCTGATCGAAATCCTCAATCATATTTTTAAGAAATGCTTTATCAATCCTTCCGTAGAAATAAGGTTCCTTTTTTCCTGTGTTAACACGTTCATAAAATTGTCTCCCAAAATTCGCTTAAACTCATCATCAAGAAAAATATCAGCTTCCGTTTTGTTTGAAAATAGTAGTCGGCTTCCTCCTACCTTTCCATCGGCTTCCATTTGTCGCAACAATGCAATAAACGGAGTTACACCGGTTCCTCCGGCAATAAAAACACCCGGACCTTTATTTTTAAACGAATCCCACGGATCAGAAATAACCATGTGATCTCCTTTTTCCAGTTTTGATAGTGCCAATGTTATTCCTTCGTGTTTTGGATATGCTTTTATGGTGAATTCCAAATGCTCATGCTTATTCAAACTTGTAAATGTAAACGGAGCCCATTGATCTTTAAATTCAGGATTATCGAGCGTTACTTCGGCAGCCTGGCCAGCGCTATACGAAAATCCCTTTGGTTTTCTCAGGGTAAATTGCATAACATTATGTGTTAACCACTTTTTTTGTATTATCTCTAATTTGTGTTCCATACTTGCTGTTTTATCAATTAATTATTTGTTCTTTTTGGCAGCAACATTCGGGCTTGTCATTTCTCCCGGTTTCACCCATTTATCAAACTGTTCTTCCGTTACCAACTCCAATTGAACTGCTGCTTCTTTCAGGCTACATTTTTTTGTATGGGCATATTTAGCAATTAGTGCTGCCTTATCGTAGCCAATATGAGGCGTTAAAGGGGTTACCAACATCAACGAATTATTTACATGCGATTTAATTTTTTCAGTGTCAGGTGCTATTCCAAACAAACAATTTGTATTGAACGAATTGCAGGCATCTGCCAGCAATGTTGCCGATTCCAAAAAATTGGCAATAAGAACAGGCTTAAAAACATTCAGTTGAAAATGCCCGTAAGAATTGGCCACCGAAATAGTTGTATCGTTACCAATAACCTGCGTACAAACCATTGAAAGCGCTTCAATTTGTGTTGGGTTTACTTTACCCGGCATAATTGACGAACCGGCTTCGTTTGCCGGAATTTTTAATTCGCTGATTCCGGCTCTCGGCCCCGAAACCATTACCCGTAAATCGTTTACTATTTTCAGTAAACTAACGGCCAATTGCTTTAAGGCGCTGTGCGATTGTACAAAAGCATCGTGCCCCGCAATTAAGGCAAACTTATTTTTGGCTTTTGTAAACGGCAATCCTGTTTCTTCGCTTATTTTGTCAACTATTTCATCATCAAAACCTACCGGCGAATTCAATCCAGTTCCAACAGCAGTTCCTCCCAAAGGCAACTCCTGCAAATCGGGCAATGTCTTTTTCAACGCATTTATCCCTTTTTCAATTTGGGTTGAATAAGCCGAGAATTCCTGTCCTAAAGTAATCGGCACCGCATCCATAAAATGAGTTCTGCCAATTTTCACAACCGAATTAAATTCCTCCGATTTCCTGTTAAAAGTATCGTGAAGCTCTTTAAGGGCCGGCAACAGAGAACCTGTCAGCTTTTTATAGGCAGCAATGTGCATGGCTGCCGAAAAAGTATCGTTTGATGATTGCGATTTATTAACATCATCGATTGGATGTAACTCAATGTTTTTCCATTGAAAATCATTTTCTGTTAGCTGTTTTACCCGATTGGCGATCACTTCGTTACAATTCATGTTGGTATGCGTGCCCGAGCCGGTTTGCCAAATTACCAACGGAAAATGGTCTTTTAGTTTACCGGCCAAAATCTCGTCACAGGCTTGTTCAATCAGCTGTTTTTTGTTGGTCGATAAAATTCCGAATTTATGATTACTTCTGGCGGCAGCCTTTTTTATAATCGCAAAAGACTCAATAATCTCTTTAGGCATCGATGCTTCAGTACCAATCCTGAAATTCTGCAACGATCGTTGTGTATGCGCTCCCCAAAGTTTTTTCTCAGGTACATTTATTTCTCCCAGTGTGTCTTTTTCAACGCGATATTTCATGATTCTGTCTTTTTTCCTTTTTTCTAACTTACATTCAAATCATTTCTCAATTTTGGCTCTATATGGTATTTAAATATCATCTATTTTTGCAGCCAGAATAAAGTCGTTGGGCGACAAACCTCCAATATTGTGTGTACTAATTTCTACGTCAACCGATCCATAATGAACACCCAAATCGGGGTGATGATCTTCTTCATCGGCTAGCTTTGCAATTTTTTGAGCAAATGCAATGGCTTCGTTAAAATCCTCGCAAGAAAAACTCTTTCTAATCTTCTTGTTTTCCACAACTTCCCAGTCGCCGTTTATTTTCTCTTTAAAATGCTTAATCTCTTCAGTATTTAAAGGTTTTGTTTCCTTTTCGCACGGTGTACAATGCTTTTCTTTTAATTCACTCATAGTCTGTATATTTTTCCCCAGGAAAATACCTGGTTTATTTATGTGATGAAAATAATGTGCCATAACCAAAACAACTGATAATCAACACCTCCTATAACTGCAAGCGGGTACTATTTCCACAGATTGTGAAATGTTACCCCAACCGGAAACCACACTGGTGTAATCCACGAACGTAGCATCAAGAAGAACATCCTAGTTTTATGCTCTGGCGTTCAGTTTAATTTTGCGGGAATTACGGTGAATTTCTCCTTCAACGCACGATGTCTAAAAGCTAAGTTGAACTAACAGTTCTATCAATTGTTTGTATATTGTTCCGTCAACAATAACCAACGTTTTATACCAACAAAATCTAATATCAAATCATGGAAAAGAAATCGAACAAAAAAGATCAATCAAATGGAATTCAGCGCCGCGAGTTTATTCGCGCAGGTGCAACCTTTGCTGCCGGTGCCGGATTAATGGGCCTGGGAACTTCCAGTGTATTTGGAGCTAATAGTAACTCCTTTGCACAAACAGCAATTGAGAACGTAAGCTTGAACAACGGAGTACAAATGCCAATTTTAGGATTTGGCACGCTCTATCTGAACGGCGAAATGGGAGCGCAATGTGTAGCCGATGCCATTTCGTTGGGTTACCGGCTTATCGACACAGCCACCGTTTATGGCAACGAAGAAGCAGTAGGCGCCGGCATTAAAAAAAGTGGAATCGACCGCAATAAATTGTTTGTCACCTCGAAAGTTTGGGTTGACGACTCAGGATATGAAAACGCTAAAAAGGCCTTTCAAACATCCATCGACAAATTGGGCACCGACTACCTCGATCTTTACCTCATCCACCGCCCACGTGGCGATGTAAAAGGCTCGTGGAAAGCCATGGAAGAGTTACATAAAGAGGGTAAAATTAAAGCCATAGGTATCAGCAACTTTGAAGATCACCAGATTGATGAGTTATTGAAATATGCTACCATAAAACCTGCCGTAAACCAGATTGAAACGCATGCTTTCTTCCAGCAAAGTAAGGCCCGGAAATCCTTGCTGGATTATGGCGTACAAATGGAAGCCTGGTCGCCGCTGGCACAAGGACGCAACGGATTGTTTACTAACGAAACGCTGGCAGCCATTGGCAAAAAGTATAACAAAAACAATGCGCAGGTAAGTTTAAGGTGGCATTATCAGCGCGGTATTGTTGCCATACCTCGTTCATCGCAAAAGGCACATATGATGGAGAACCTCAATATTTTTGATTTTGAACTGGATGACACGGATATGAAAACCATTGCCGCATTGGATTTGGCTAAAACCCAGTTTCCGGAGTGGGAATAGTTACCCAGCACTACAATATTTTAAAAAGCGGAGCCATATGGTTCCGCTTTTTTTAGACTACTAACCTGAATTCGCCTATAAAATAACTCACAGCTTTCGCTAATTTTAGTCAGAAAATTTCACCGGTTTTCAACTTACTACCTATAAGTAAAGTATGGGCAACCTACTAATGCAAAACAACATATACGCAAGACAACTTCTTGTATCATATAAAACATCAAGTAGACGATGAATAGCTGAAATATTTGCATCCTTCTTTAACTTGTTCGGATATTGTACAGCATCGAGAGTTTTATAGTCATTTTTGATTTCCCATTCTTCAAAATCTATATACTTCTTAAAGTAACGAAGTTAGCATCACCACAAAACCACTTAGGAAAAGAAATTACAAGGGTTTTACAACATGGTGTAAAGTTAGTTTACAATTTTTCTGAATACTTTTTGGGTAGTTCGCACCCCACAAATCAGCAACAACTATTCAATAAGCGATCCCAAACTCTTTAATTTTACAAGAGTAGGTGTTAGTATATCATTAAATCAAAACAGGTTCTTTATATTTCAGTAAGCATTTCAAACCCATTGCTTACTGCACTTTAAGACCTCACATTAGTTTGCCTATGAAAACACTTTTAATAATAACTGTTTTTAGTCTGATTTCATTGGGAACATATGCCCAATGGTCCAACAAGTCTGCTGTTCCAAAAACACATAATTTATATTCCTCGGGAGAATATGTTGTTGGCAAGCAGCAGGCCGGTAATATTGGTCTCAACTATACGTATAACAATAAATATACAATTAGTGTTGGGTATACGGCCAGCTTCAAATCAACAGTCACGCCTTCTGCCGAATTCTTAAAATCGGGCATAAACCTAACACCTATTAATTCATCCGAACCATTCGAGAATACCGAGAATTTGCACATGATGGTCGGTCGGATTTTTGATCTCAATCAAAAAAGGAGCATACGTATTATTGTTCAAGGCGGTCCCGGGATCTCCACATTTCGCGAACCGGAATTCAATCTAATTCGTTCAGGCAATCAATATAATTTTGAAACAAAAACTGCTAAAAAGCTAAGTCTGGTTTTGAATCCGAAAATAGAAATACCATTATACTCTAGCGTTGGATGCTCTGTAGGCCCGATGTTGGTTGTAAACAGCAACCAAACATATATAGGAGCAGGAATTGGAATTATGTATGGCTTGATTAGAAACCAGTAAACAAAACATTATTGCCATTCTTTCCAACCGTAACCAACACACCGTAACCTAATTACTCTGTTTTCATCTACACATCCCAGCCACCACTCAGCAATTAACTGACATTTTGTTAAGTATTTATAACCTGTTTACTTCATAAATTCCGAAGCATTTGCTATCTTTAGAACAATTGACGTTTTAAAGTAAAACCCTAAGTGATTTTTCATTATGTTAGTATCAAACAATGAAATGGAATTTATGAAAAAAATCCTGGCAATCGATGATAATAGCATCAACCTGGAACTTATTTCGCAAATTGTAAAAGTATATTACCCCGATTTTAAATTTATGGGCGCATTAAGTGGCCAGGATGGTATAAGCATTGCTCAGAAGGAAAATCCCGACCTGATACTTTTGGATATTATGATGCCTGACCTTGACGGGTATGAAACCTGCAAGTTGTTAAAGAAGCACAACAGAACAAAACAAATACCAATTATAATGGTATCGGCATTGGGACGCGATAGTGTTGAACGCACCAAAGGGCTGAATGCAGGAGCTGATTCGTTTATTTCAAAACCATTTGATCAGATTGAATTAAAAGCACAAATAAACGTTGCTCTCCGCATAAAATCGTACCAATTACAACTCAAAAAGTTAAACTCCGAAATTACGCTGGTTGAAGAACGAGAAAGAAGACGGATAGCTGATAACCTCCACGATAGTTTGGGACAAACTCTGGGACTGGCATTTATGAACCTGTCTGCTATTGATATTGAGCTGTGTTCACCGGATATAAAAAACACACTTAAATTTACCTCTAAGTTGCTTAATAAGGCCATCGAGGAGTCGCGGAGATTAACCTATGATTTAAGTCCGCCAATACTTTATGAACTGGGATTACTGCCCGCCATCCAGTGGAAATTAGAACAATTCGAAAAAGATTCTAATATTACCACAAAACTCATCGCTGAGAAAAAAAACACAAAACTCAGTAAAGAGAATAATATTTTTCTGTACCGAACAGTTGGGGAGCTACTTACAAACATTTCCAAACATGCTGAAGCCACTGAAGTAGCTGTAAGACAATCAACGAATAACGGGATGTACTGTATTTCTGTAGAAGACAATGGCGTTGGAATAGACAAATCGCAAATGAAACCCATTTCAAACAAAGGTGGTTTTGGATTGTTAAGTATTGAAGAACGAATTGAAAGTTTAAATGGAACTTTTAATATTGAGGCTTTGCCAAAAGGAACAAAAGCCGAAATTGAAATACCTTACTCCCTTGATCATAATTAGTCTAATAATAACAGGTTTAAATAGTACCTTACTACCCGATTTGCTATTTAACAGAAAACAAAAAAGAAATGAAAATAAAGGTTATAGTTGCTGACGATCACCAACTTTTTAGAGAAGGTTTAGTAAACCTCTTACATTCGGCTGACAATATAGAAGTAATTGCCCAGGCCGAAAACGGACAAGAAGCAATAGACAAAGTAGAAGCATTTAAACCCGATGTGCTTTTGGTTGATATTGCCATGGAGAAAGTAAATGGTATTGAAGCTACCCGAATTTTAAAATCAAAAATGCCGGAAGTAAAAATCATTGCCGTATCGATGCACTCTGACAAACAATATGTAAAAGGAATGCTGGAAGTAGGTGCCGACGGATACCTATTAAAGAACTGTACCTACCGGCAACTTACCGATGCAGTAAACTCGGTTCACGATGGTAAAAAATTCCTGAGCGAAGACATTACTGAAATTGTTATTAACGGATACCTAAATTCGAATGCCGATGAAAACGATTCTTACTCTAATCTTTCCGACCGGGAAAAAGAAATTTTCCTGCTCTTTGCCGAAGGAAAATCAACACGCGAAATTGGCGACAAACTTTTTATCAGCGTAAAAACCGTTGGTACGCACAAGCAAAATATTCTTGAAAAGCTTGAACTAAAAACCAACTCCGACCTTGTAAAATATGCCTTAAAAAAAGGCTTAATCCAGCTTGACTAAGAATGATTAGTGCTTAAAAATAAACAACCTGAAATTTAAACCGGATGAAACTACCGTGTAATAATTTTTGCCTCAGAAGCATATAATTAACATCATAGGAGTTCCATCTTAATCCTTTGAAAACTAACAATTCTCATAAGATGAAAAAGAATGTTATTGTTTTGGGTGCCGGACTTGTGGGAAGTTCCATTGCCAAGGACTTATCGAAAAACCACCAGGTTACCAGTGTCGACTTCGACAAAAACGCCTTAAACAAATTTTCCGATTTTCCGGATATTAAATGCATTCAGGAAGACCTGAGCCAACCTGAAAAGTTAAAAGCACTGGTTTCAGGGTTCGACCTTGTAATTGGTGCAGTACCGGGTTTTATGGGCTACCAAACCATGAAAGCTGTGATTGAAGCCGGAAAAAACATGGTTGATATTTCGTTTATGCCAGAAGATTTTCTGTCGTTAAACGGGTTAGCACAAAAAAATAAAGTTTGTGTAATTGCCGATTGTGGCGTTGCACCCGGAATGGGAAATATAATTCTTGGACATTACAACGAAATTATGGCTGTAAAATCCTACGACTGTTTGGTTGGTGGCTTACCTGTAATTCGCGAATGGCCTTACGAATACAAAGCAGTATTCTCCCCCATCGATGTAATTGAAGAATATACACGGCCTGCGCGCTATATAAAAAACTACGAACTGGTAGAAAAAGAAGCACTCTCCGATCCTGAATTAATCGATTTTGAAGGCATTGGCACGCTTGAATCATGGAACTCCGACGGTCTGCGTTCGTTGATGCAAACCATGAAAAATGTGCCTGATATGATTGAAAAAACGCTACGCTACCCAGGATGCATCGAATACCTGCGGGTTTTAAGAGAATCAGGATTTTTCTCGTACGATCCGATTGAAGTAAACGGAATAAAAGTGAGACCAATTGATGTTACTGCCAAGTTACTTTTCCCAAAGTGGCAATTAAAACCCGGCGAGGAAGATTTTACTATCATGCGTATTGTTATAAAAGGAGTAGAAAACGGGACTGAAAAATCGTTTACCTACCATTTGCTCGATAAATACGACCGCCAAACACAAACCATTTCCATGGCACGAACAACAGGCTACGCCTGCACTTCGGTTGCCAACCTTGTTCTTGATGGCACTTTCAATTCAATTGGCGTTAACGCTCCCGAAGCAGTTGGTGCACAACCCGGAAATCTAAGTTATATCTTCCAATACCTGAAAGAACGAGGTGTAATTTATAGGCTTTCGGAGTAGATCGAAAAACTCACTTAAAATTATTTTAACCTTAACCCCAAAGCAAATAATCTTTTATTTCAAAATGCTATTTTTGTAACATGGAAATGATTATTGGAATTAGCTTTTTATTACTCACCATTATTGGTGTTGTTCTTTTGGTAAAAGCAAATAAGAAAGATAGGGAAACAGAGAGACCACCGGAAGAAGTGGTTACGCCACCATCAGACTGCTGCGGTGCTCACGAGATCTGCGAGTTCGACCAGATGAAAATGAATGAATCGGTTGTTGAATATTACGATGATGAAGAACTCGATGACTATAAAAATATCGACGAACAAGCCTACACAAACAATCAGATAGAACAGTTTCGTGAAGTTTTATACACCCTAAAAACGGATGAAATAAAATACTGGTTACTAAGTATTGAACGCCGCCATATTCAACTGCCAGCTATTTTAAAAAGTGAAGCCAGAATGTTAATGGCCGAAGTGTAAAGTATTTTGCTTCCCCAATTTGAGCCGCTCCTTCGAGCATAACCCGGTTGAATTCGTATTCAACAAGAATTATTTTTATCTTTAATTCGTTTTTTTCATCCAATTAGGTAAAATCTAACAACTTATAATAATCATGAAAATCTTTTTGTTTTTACTCGCTCTATTAACAATCTCGGCTGGTTTATCGGCCCAAACCGAAAAGCGACCACTGACTTTTGAAGACATTTTAAAGTGGAACAGAATTACCGAAACACATCTGTCAAACAATGGTAACTACATTGCATGGAAAGAAGAACCATGGAAAGGAGATGCTACACTGAAAATCAGCACTCCTGATGCTGAAGAAATTGCATCATTTAACTACGGAACGAAAGCTCATTTTACAGCCGATTCCAGGTTTCTTATTTTTACAGAAGCTCCTCCGGCTGATACAATTCGTAACCTTAAATTGAAAAAAACAAAAAAAGAAGACCTGCCTCAGGATAAATTGGTTGTTTTCGATATTATGGAGAATGAAACCGAGAGAATTGAAAACCTGAAATCGGTAAAAATTCCTGAAGAATGGTCGGGCTGGATCGCTTATCAAGCTGAAGAAACTGACGATTCGACAAAAAATAAAAAAGACAAGAAGAATCCACTGTACATTAAAAATCTGGAAACCGGTTCAACGAAAAAATATCCTTCAGTTAGCAGTTACGAGCTGGCAAAAGACCAGCCATTAATTAGTTTTATTTCTGAAGGCGACAGTACTTTTACTGCCGGTGTTTATATTTTTGATTTGAAGGCTGAACAAGTTTCCCCGATTTTGGAGTCGGAAGGAGAATTCAAGCAACTCAGCATTGCCGATAATGGTAAACAGCTTGCCTTTTTGGCCGATACAACTGATGCCGAGAAACCATCGTTTGATCTTTATTACTGGGGTGGAGAAAATGAAACAATTATTGCCCACAACTCAAACGAAGCCATTCCTGAGAACTGGGAAATAAGCGAAAACGGCAGGCTCTCGTTCTCAGATAACGGCGAACGCTTGTTTTTCGGAACGGCTCCAATCCTACCCGAAAAAGACACCACCAAACTAGAGGAAGAGATTCCGGCGCTTGATGTATGGCACTGGAACGAAGAGCGTTTGCAAACCGTTCAACTCAACAATAAAAAAAGAGATTTAAAAAAAACATGGTTGGCAGTTGTTCATCTCAACGAGCAAAAAACAGTTCAGCTGGAAACAGAACGATTTTCGCGCATACGAAAAATACAAAATGGCGACGCCGATAAATTGCTGGCATACAGCAACCAACCTTATGCAGTACAAACCATGTGGGAAGGTGGCCCGTATCATAATGATTTCTACCTGGTAGATATCAACTCCGGGGAAGCTGAAAAAATAAAAACCGACTGCCGTGCCACTCCATCCGTTTCTCCGGACGGGAAATTCGTGTACTGGTACAATGCTGTTGACACGACATGGAATACATACGAAATTGCGACGGGTAAAGAATATCAAATTACACAACCTGAAACAATTCAGGCAGCAGATGAGCTAAACGATCGCCCAATGCTGTCGGGCTCGTACCGAAATGCGGGTTGGCTTGAAAATGATGTTGCAATATTGATCTATGATCGTTACGACCTTTGGAAAGTTGATCCGATAAACGCTGTTGATCCGATAAACCTCACAAAAAATGGACGAACAGAAAGGATCAATTATCGTCTCGTACGTTTTAACCCCGAACCTAACACAGGTATCAATCCATCGGAAACAGTTCTGCTTACGGGGCATAATGAAGTTTCGCGTGCTGATGCCTATTATGCTTTTGATTTGAACAAAAACAAAGCTCCTGAGGCTGTCTTCAGTCAGAATTATAGATTGGGAAGACCTGCAAAAGCTGAAGATGACGACCTGATTATTTTCACCAAGGAAGATTTTGAAACCTATCCGAACCTGATTGCAACAGACCTTCGTTTTAAGAAAGAAACACAAATAAGCGATGCTGCCCCTCAGCAGAAAGAGTTTAAGTGGGGAACAGCCGAACTGGTAACCTGGTACTCTCTAGATGGTTTGGTTTTGGAAGGCACTTTACATAAACCTGAAGATTTTGATCCAACAAAAAAATATCCGATGATCGTGAATTTTTACGAAAAAAGTTCACAGAATTTACTGCGCTACCGCATGCCGGAAAACAATCGTTCAACCATCGATTATCATTATTACACCAGTCATGGTTATGTAATTTTTAATCCCGATGTGTATTACAAAGAAGGATATCCGGGCGAATCGGCATTTAATTGTGTTATGCCCGGTATTACATCGTTAATCAACAAAGGCTTCGTTGACGAAGAGCATATTGGCGCACAAGGTCATAGTTGGGGCGGTTACCAGGTAGCCTATCTTGCTACACGTACAAATATGTTTGCAGCTATTGAATCGGGAGCTCCGGTGGTAAATATGTTCAGCGCCTATGGCGGAATTCGTTGGGGATCGGGATTAAACCGATCATTCCAATACGAACATACACAAAGCCGCATTGGCAAATCGATCTGGGAAGCACCACTACGTTATTTGGAAAATTCGCCTTTGTTTACAATCGACAAAATAAACACGCCGATTTTGATTATGCACAACGACGATGACGGTGCCGTGCCATGGTATCAGGGAATTGAATTTTTTATTGGGCTGAGACGCTTGCAAAAACCATCGTGGTTATTGAATTACAACGAAGCCGACCACTGGCCAACAAAACTGCGTGATATGCACGATTTTCAGATTCGAATGGCCCAGTTTTTCGATCATTACCTAAAAGATGCTCCAATGCCTAAATGGATGGACGAAGGAATTCCGGCAATAAATAAAGGTGTGGATATGGGATATGAGTTAGTAGAGTAAAAAACAAAAGCGATGTATTTTCTTTGTCATAGACAAATACATCGCTTTTCAATTATGGTTATTCTATCGAGTTATTAATTTCCAGTGCCTCTTCAACATTTTCGTGCATCTTTCCTTGAAGAACATGTACGTTATGTCAAAATTTCAACATCAAACAGTTGTTTAACAATAACCTTATCTCACTTTTTCATTTTCCGGAAACCCAACAAACACCTAAAGCATCAATCATCGTTTCCTTTTTTAGTCTCAATGAGTACAACTCCATTTGCGCCACGTGAACCGTAAATTGCAGCACTTCCATCTTTAATTATATTAATACTTTTTACCTGGGCAGGTACAAGGGTACTCATTATGCTGTTATCCACCTGCATTCCGTCAACAACAATCAGTGCAGCGCTACTCAGGTTTATGGAATTTTGTCCGCGTATAATTATATCGCCATTGTTTTGCACCTGCACACCGGCAAAACGTCCTCTAATCAGGTCGTACATATTGGTATATTGCGAAAAGTCAACATCATCGTTTGTCATTTGAGCCAATGCATTCAACCGTTCACTATCTTTCACGTAGCCGTATCCAATAGCATATTCTCTGGCTTTTTGGCCAGGTTTTAGCTTTAAATTAACAGCTACCAGTTTCGTCTTTTCGTCAAGTTTTACATTTTGGTTATTAAATCCTCTCGCTGAGACCTTTAACTTGTCATTGCCGTCGACTTTAACTTCAAATCTCCCTAGCGTATCTGTTTCAACTATTTGCTTGGAACTCTTTACTTTCACTTCTGCCCCAATTACTGCAATACTGTCAAAGGTGGTTACAATTCCTTTAACATAACGCTCTTGTGCATTACTGTTTAACGTCAGTAAACAAACAAGGAAAATAGAGGCGATAAAAAATCGTGTTTTCATACTCGTAGGCTTTTGTTGTTTTATTTTTTTAAAGTTACAATAAATCAACAAATAGCCAATATGCCACAATTGCATTAAATATATTCTTTAGCAGGTATTACACGCTTCACCCGATATGGTTTTTTCTGTTGCGATTCGAAATAAGTTCGCATCTGCAACTCGGCAATAATACCAGTTGTAATAAACTGAATACCACCAAGTACCATTAAAACACCAAGCAATAAAAGCGGTTTTCCCCAAATATCATTTCCCATTATTTTGAGGACCAGCAAATAGAAGTTTATGAGCACACCAATTGCGAGGGTAAAAATTCCGATTTGTCCGAAAAAGTGCATCGGGCGTTGCAGATACTTTTTAAAGAAAAGCATAAGTACCAGGTCGCTCATTACACGTGTTGTTCGACTAAGGTTGTATTTTGATTGTCCAAACTCGCGCGGACGATGGTTGACATCAACCTGTGTAATTTTTGTTGCGCCTTCAAGTGTTATCAGTGCAGGAATATAGCGATGAAGCTCGCCATAAATATGAATGCTTTTTATAATATCGTTGGTAAAAATCTTTAACGTACACCCAAGGTCTTTCATGTAAATACCGGTAGCACGGCGGATAAGATAATTGGCAATTTTAGAAGGCACTTTACGCAGGAACATGCCATCTTTACGGTTCGCACGTACACCGGCCACCATATCCCAGTCGTTTTCTTCGATCATTTTCAGCATCATTGGTATATCTGCCGGGTCGTTTTGCAAATCGCCATCTATCAGTGCTACAAAATCGCCCTTAGCCTGATCTATTCCGGCTTGCAAAGCCGAACTTTGACCGTAATTTCTTTTTAATTCAACCAATAAAAACCTGTCGTCGTTAATTTTTCTGATCGCATCGCGTGTTTTATCGGTAGATCCATCATCCACAAAAATGGCTTCGTAATCAATTCCTTCTAGTGCCGCTTTAATTTGTTCTGATAATGGTTTTATGTTTGGCTCTTCATTCCAAACACAAATTACAAGTGAAAGCTTTTTCATGATCTGTTTTTATCTGTTTCAAACTGCATCAACACAATCTTGTTTTGCGTTGGCAAAGGTATAAATTCTGCTCTAGGTTAACTTACTCCATCCCATTGAGTTTCCAAATGAATGAAAATCGTACCGTTTTATACAACCAATCGTGTAATCCGTGTTGGTATTTGATGGCTATTGCTTTTTTATTATATTCCTTTCTGAGTTCAAGATTCATCTGCATTGGCCTGTCGCCATTGTTTTTATAACCAAAATAGCCTGCCCACGAAGGTGTAAAACGCCAGTCGTTTTTCTGAAAATCAGCGCCTAATCCATATAGTAACGCGTCGTTTTGAAGATTCAGTTCATCGTTGGTTTGCCAACTGTAAAACCCCAGCATTGCATGCGGCCTGAATAACATGGTTTCCCGCTGCCCGTAATCTTTCGAAAAACTAAAATCAAACGAATAAGCTGGTGTATCAGCATATCGGGCACCTTCAAAGTTTGTTCCCGAGGCAGTCTTTAGTATCGCCCGAAACATGGTATTTGGGAATGTACGGTTTTTAAAAAGCTGAATAAGTGTAGAGAAATAAAAATCGCCAATAGCATAACCTTTTCCGTCTTTATCGCGCGAAAAACGTTCGTCTCTTATTTTTTCGGTGTAAGAATAATGCTCCAACAACACGCCGTACATTTCAATGGCAATTTTGTTTTGTGCAAAAGGGATGTAGGCACGTCCTGAAATATCCTGGGTTGGATCGCCCGATAAAAAATGGTTTGATACGGTAAGCTCAAACTCTGTATGTCCTTCGATAAACCCTTTCTTTAACTCCGGAACCGGCAATGCATTTGGTCCAAGATATTTCGGAGAAATGATCAGCCAGTTTCTCCACCCCGGATCACCACTTTCCCAGCCATGTGCATCGTTCCACCACGACCAGTCTTCCTGTGCCGAAACAAGTTGAAGTGTAGTTGTTAAAATAAGAAATGTGATAAGAAGACTCTTCATTGCTAATTTACACTTGATCATGTTATTCCTTAAAAATGATCTTGTCTACAAATTTTGTTAAGAATTATCAAATGTAAACGATTTTTTTACGCTGCCAATGCGCAGCAAGGGGAAACCTGAGTATGGTATAAAAAATAAGCCCCTCAGGATTACTGAAGGGCTTAAAAATTAAAGTTTAAGTTTCTCTCTTATACTTTGGGGTATGGCGTCTTTGTGCACCATTATGCACATCGTCTTGTAATTCACATAAGGTTTCGATGCGTAGAAATAACCATCGTATTTATTGTAGTCGCCCCACGAGTTTTTCACTTTATAAAAAGTTTGTCCCTCCTGGTTTTTTGCAGTTCCAATAATATGCATCCCGTGGTCGTCGGTAGTCTGGTAATCATCAAATGCTGCTTGGCGCATTTCCTGATTAACGACCAATTCTGGTACCGGGTTATCTAGTTTATACAACTCTTTTTCTTTGTCTTTCTGTGGTAATGCTTCCCATTTTGCAATTTCGGCATCGCTCATATCCTCTTGCGGAGCGGCTGGCAAAACAGCAACACCTTTGTTACTTGTTGCAAATCCTTTTTCACTTACATCGGTTGCCCAGGCAACGGTAAATCCATTACCTAATGCATAATCAATAATGTTCTCCATATCTTCCAACGGCACATTGTATACCTCGTCCCACGACCAATTATCAGGAACTTCCAGAATAAATTTGTCGTAAAACGGATGATGAGTATAGGAAGAAATCTCCACATAATCGTCCATGTTTAATCCAACATAATCGCTGGCAAAACTCTGTGGCGTATATTGTTTTCCTTCGTATTCAAATTTTGTTGGCAACTCTCCTAAATACGAGTTCAATGTTCCTTCAACCGCCTCATGCCATACTGTACTCAATTTCCTGTTTCTGTTCTTCACAACAGCGTCAACATGTTCCTTCAGCACATTATCCATTTCGCCATGTACATGTTTTTCTTCGCCATAATTTAATCCGTCATAAACAGATTCCGGGACAATTCCATATTCGCGAATCATGTTTGTTACATCATGAAAAGCTCCTCCTGCCGAAAAGTTCAGATTACCATGCACCCGTACATGTTTTTGGGCTTTATTTGAATAAGTATGCCATACAACAAACATTTCTGAAAGATCAACCGCTGGTTTACCCAGACGTATCATTTCCGACTCCAGGAATGAAAGTCCGGAAAACGACCAGCATGTACCCGAACGGTATTGGTCTTTAACCGATGTAGCAGCTAATGTAATTTCGTCTTCAAAAACATAGCCCTTCTCCTCACTCTTCTTATCACTTTCTGCAAATACACTCAGTGTAAACACCGTAATTAATACGGTAAAAATCAAACGCAACTTCATCATCTAATATTAAATTTTACCCCTCTTTTTTTTGAATCAGCCTCAAAATTAACAATTAATTCTTTTTTGAAAAGAGAATTTAAGATAGACTTAATAAAAATAAGAACACGCTTTTCAGATTAAAAGTTATGTAATAAGTTGGGGCCCCAATGTTACTGTACTTCCCTGTAACGGAAACAGTCAACAAGGTGGTCGTTTACCATGCCGGTGGCTTGCATGTGAGCATAAATTACTGTCGATCCTACAAATTTAAACCCGCGCGTTTTCAAGTCTTTTGAAATAACATCTGAAAGCTCGGTTTTGGCTGGCAACTCGTCAATACTTCCAAAAGAATTCTGAATGGGTTTAAAATCCACAAACTTCCAGATGTATTGATCAAAGCTCCCAAATTCTTTTTGCACCTCGAGAAAACGTTGCGCATTGTTTACACAAGCCCTGATTTTTTGCTGATTACGAATTATTGATTTATCCTGAATGAGCTCCTGAACCTTACCTTCAGAATACAATGCTACTTTTTGCGGATTGAAATGATCAAACGCCTTACGGAAATTCTCTCTTTTGTTTAGTACTATCTGCCAGCTTAATCCGGCTTGAAATCCTTCAAGAACAAAAAATTCAAACAACTTTTTGTCATCATGAAGCGGGACTCCCCACTCTTCATCATGGTACTTTATCATTAACTCGTTTTTTGTTCCCCAATCACAGCGTTTACACATAATTTTAGATTTGAGTCTCAATTCGTTAAAAAAACTAACCAGATATTACTTCCAACTCTGAAAATACTATTTTTGTTTGTTTAGAAAAAAGAAAAAGTAAGCCATGCTGAGAATTGGTTTACTAAAGAAATTAATAGATGAAGAAGCTTACCATACTTTTTACACTTTTGTTATCGATGAGTTTCCTGGCCGAAGCGCAATTGAACATCAACCATTTCATACGAGTTGGGAGAACGCGCATATCAATTGGAAATTACACCGGGGCAATCGAATACTTTAATATTGTAATTGAATTTAAACCCTACCTGGCAGAAGCCTATTTGTATCGCGGAACGGCCAAACATTCGTTGGAAGATTACCGAGGAGCCATAGCCGATTACGATGAGGCAATAGAAATAAAACCTTACTACCCGCGTGCATACAACAATCGCGGAATGGCCTATCATAACCTCAGGCAATACAATCGGGCGATTAAAGATTATGATCGGGCACTGGAATTCGATCCGAGTGACGAATCGATATACAACAACCGCGGGATAGCAAAACTCGCCTTAAAAGATATGGAGGGTGCCATTGAAGATTACGACAAGGCACTTGAAGTGAATCCGAAATCGACACATGCATTGATGAACCGAAGCAATGCAAAAATTGTAAATGGCGATATTAAAGGAGCCATTAGCGATTTAAACCAGGTAATTATTATCAGGCCACACTATGCTGCTGCCTACCTCAACCGTGGGCTTGCGCGTTTTGAACTGGATGATTATGCATCGGCACTGCGCGATTACGACCAAAGCATTAAATTTGATCCAACAAATGCACTGGCTTTTAACAACCGTGGTATTGTAAAACACAAACTGGAAGACTACGAAAGTGCTATTATGGATTACGATATGGCGATAAATCTTAACCCCGAAATGGCTAGCGCCTACTTTAACCGAGCCATGGCGCGCGAAATATTAGACCGCCCGGGATATGAACAAGACTACCAAATTGCTGCCCAGCTTAATCCGCAGTTCGATCTGAGCCAGCGAAGAATAAATGCCGAGCAACTGGCTCAACAGCAGCAGCAACAAAAACAGCAACAAAATTCATCGTCGGCACAAAATAATCAGCAGCAAAATTCGCAGGCAAATAACCAGGCACTGGCACAAAATAATCAACAGCAATCGTCGCAGCAAAACACTGCCACTGTTGTTAATGAGAAATCGGAAGAACAAAAACGACAAGAAGAACTGGAAGCCGAAAAACGCCGGCGACGGATGCGAATGGACCTTGTTATTGAAGAAACGCGTGAACTCCCGGAAGAAGAGCAGGAAGTTGACGATGGCCGGATTCAGAATAAAAATATTGTTATCGATCTCCAGCCCATGTTCTTTATTTCTGCATTCGAGAAAAATGCTGTTGATTACGAGCGTTTCCAGTATTACAATGGCATAATTGACGAGCTCAATGCATCAAACAATTACAACCCGCTGCTTTCGCTTTCAAATAAACCGGTAACCACCTACCAGTCGGTTTTCGAGAATTTTATTCTGTTTTTTAACGAAAAAATTGACGTGCAGGAAAATGCTCAGAATTATTTGAATCGTGGTATTTTTTATAGCCTTACCGGCGATTACAACAATGCGTTTGCCGATTTGGATAAAGCTATAGAGTTGGATGAAAAATCATCTTTGGCCTATTTTACACGTGCCAACACACGATACAAGCTGAAAGAACAGGTGGAACTTTTAGCAGGAAACGGTTCTCCCAATTCGCTTACTCTGAACGAAGGGAAGATAAAAGATAACAGCAACGATAAACCTACAACAGTAGAGTACCAGGAAATTCTTGATGATTACGCAGCAACACTATTTCTTGATCCCGATTTCTTTTTTGGCTATTACAACCGTGCGTTTATAAAACTGCGCCTGGGCGAATACCGAAGTGCGGTGGAGGATTTGAATCGTGCCATTAATCTGGAACCGGAATTTGCAGAAGCTTATTTTAACCGCGGACTTACAAAAATTTATCTCGACGATATTGAGGGAGGAGCGCTGGACCTTAGCCGCGCTGGCGAGCTTGGTATCGATGGAGCATACAACATTATTAAACGGTATTGTAACTAAGATCTGAGACGGAGAGATTGTGAGACGGGGAGCACTGAATTTCTGAGACTGTGAGAAATGGTTAAACTCAAGAATTGCAAATTAAGACAGGAGACTGCTCTGTACTTTTCACGCAGTTTTTTTACTTTTGACGTGTCATTTTTGACTTTACACTTTTTACTTTTGCCTTAATTATGAATCAGCCACTCGCAGAGCGATTACGACCAAAAACTTTAGACGATTATATAGGGCAGGAACACCTTGTTGGAAAAGGTGCTGTTTTGCGCAAGATGATCGATTCAGGCAGAATTACCTCCTTGATTTTATGGGGACCTCCGGGAGTAGGAAAAACCACCCTCGCCCGCATTATTGCCAATACCCTTGAACGACCTTTTTTTACACTCAGTGCCATTAATTCGGGTGTAAAAGACATCCGCGATGTAATTGACAAAGCCAAAAAGCAACAGTTTTTTAGTCGCCCCAACCCGATATTGTTTATCGACGAGATTCATCGGTTTAGCAAATCGCAACAAGATTCGTTACTGGGCGCTGTTGAAGATGGTACAATTACGCTAATTGGTGCAACAACCGAAAATCCATCTTTCGAAGTGATCTCTCCCCTGCTCTCGCGCTGTCAGGTTTATATATTGGAGCATTTGGATAAAGCGGCATTATTGAAAATCATCAAACTGGCGGCTAAAAAAGATACTGTTTTAAAGGAAAAAAAGATAACACTGCGTGAAGATGGTGCCATACTTCGTTATTCAGGTGGCGATGCACGCAAACTGCTAAATGTGCTTGAACTGGTAACACTTGGCGAAGATGCGAACAACATTGTAATTACCGATAAGAAAGTAACCGACAAGCTGCAAAAGAACCTTGCCAACTACGATAAAAAAGGTGAAATGCACTACGATGTTATTTCGGCTTTTATAAAAAGTATTCGTGGTGGCGATCCGGATGCAGCCGTGTATTGGCTGGCACGAATGCTGGAAGGTGGCGAAGACATAAAATTTATTGCCCGTCGTTTGTTGATTTTAGCTGCCGAAGATGTTGGCCTTGCTAATCCAAATGCACTGTTACTGGCCCAAAGCACATTTGATGCTGTTCATAAAATCGGTCCTCCTGAATCGCGTATTATTTTATCAGAATGTACCATCTATCTGGCAACTTCGCCAAAAAGTAACTCAGCCTACGAAGCCATCGATAATGCCATTGCATTGGTAAAACAAACCGGCGATCTATCGGTGCCTTTGCACATTCGTAATGCGCCAACCAAACTAATGAAAGAGATTGGTTACGGCAAAGATTATAAATACGCTCATGCCTACGACGGCAATTTTGTAGAACAGGATTTCCTCCCACAGGAGATAAAAAATAACCGCATTTACCAGCCGCAAAATAATGCTACT
This sequence comes from Draconibacterium halophilum, assembly GCF_010448835.1. NCBI lineage: Bacteria > Pseudomonadati > Bacteroidota > Bacteroidia > Marinilabiliales > Prolixibacteraceae > Draconibacterium > Draconibacterium halophilum. The sequence goes on along the minus strand of NZ_CP048409.1, from coordinate 1,585,336 downwards.
GAAGTAAAAATTCTGGAGCGCTTAAAGAAGTGGTGGGGTAAGCGGTTTTAGGTATTGTATGTAGCACTAAAAGCATTTAAGGATCCGATTTTTTTATATTATGAAAAAGCCGAACTGCAATAGCAATCCGGCTTTTCAATATAGTAAAGAAATACTCTATTCTTCTTTCTTTTCTTCGTCAGCTGACTCATCAGCTTTTGGCTCTTCAGGTGCGTCTTCAACATCGGGTAACGGTGCAGCTTGTGCGGCTACAGCATTTTCCTCTTTCTCCATTGCACCTTCTTCATCCGATTTTGGTTCTACTTCAGTTTCAGCTTTGGCCAAAGGTGCGGCCTGAGCAGCAACTTCAGTAGACTTTTTTGCACCACCACGACGCGAACGACGTTTTTTAGGTGCAGCAGCTTCTTCTTTAGCGGCCAACATTGCTTCGTTGAAGTCAACCAATTCGATAATACACATATCAGCGTTGTCGCCTAAACGGCTACCGGTTTTAAGAATACGAGTGTATCCTCCCGGGCGATCAGCAACTTTTACAGCTACCTCACGGAACAATTCCGAAACAGCATCTTTATCTTGCAGCTGGCTAAAAACCACCCTGCGCGAATGTGTAGTATCTTCTTTTGCCCTAGTAATCAGTGGCTCAACATACATACGCAAGGCTTTCGCTTTTGCAACAGTAGTTGAAATTCTCTTATGCGCGATAAGTGAACTCGCCATGTTTGCCAACATCGCTTTACGATGTGGTGCTTTACGGCCTAAGTGATTAAATTTCTTATTATGTCTCATTGCCTTTTACTCCTTATCAAGTTTATACTTGGAAATATCCATTCCAAAATTCAGTCCCATGTTATCCAAAAGGTCATCCAATTCGGTTAACGATTTTTTACCAAAGTTTCTGAATTTCAGCAGGTCGTTTCTATTGTAGGTAACCAGGTCTCCCAATGTATCTACGTCCGCAGCTTTCAAACAATTTAAAGCACGAACTGAAAGATCCATATCAACCAGTTTAGTTTTTAACAACTGACGCATATGCAGTACTTCTTCATCAAACTCTTCGTTTGCAAATTTCTCGTCGGTGTCAAGAGTGATCTTTTCATCCGAGAATAGCATGAAGTGATAAATCAGAATTTTAGCTGCTTCTTTCAACGCATCTTTTGGGTGAACCGAACCATCGGTAGCAATATCGAGTACTAATTTTTCGTAGTCGGTTTTTTGCTCAACACGATAGTTTTCAACGGCGTATTTTACCTTTTTAATTGGTGTGTAGATCGAGTCGATCGGAATTACACCAAATTCTTCTTCAACCGGCTTGTTTTCAACAGCAGGAACATAACCACGTCCTTTGCTGATGTTTAATTCCATTTGAACTTTCACATCCGACTCCATTCTGCAAATTACCAACTCAGGATTCAATACTCTGAAGCCGGTCATAAATTTGTTAATGTCGCCAGCAGTAAATTCTTCTTGTCCGCTGATTGAAATAGATACTTTTTCGCTGTCAAAATCTTCCACCTCGTTTTTAAAACGTACCTGCTTCAGATTAAGGATAATATCAGTTACATCTTCAATAACTCCTTTAATCGTAGAAAACTCATGGTCAACACCTTCAATTTTAACAGTTGTAATTGCATAGCCTTCCAACGACGATAACAGAATACGACGAAGTGCATTACCAATTGTAATACCGTATCCCGGTTCCAGGGGACGAAACTCGAATTGTCCGAACTTGTCATCGGATTCTAACATTATTACCTTGTCAGGCTTTTGGAATGCTAATATTGCCATAATATTCTAAGTAATTTTATTATTTTGAATACAACTCTACGATTAGTTGCTCTTTGATGTTTTCAGGAATTTCTTCACGTTCCGGACGGTTCAGGAATTTTCCGGCCATTTGTTCGCCGTCCCATTCTAACCATTCGTACTGTGAGCTTCTGCGAGATTGCAATGAGCCAGTAATTTCTTCCAACGATTTTGATTTCTCGCGAACACCAATAACGTCGCCAGATTTAACCGTGTACGATGGAATATTTACTAAATTTCCGTTAACTGTAATATGTTTGTGTGTTACAAACTGACGTGCCGCGGCACGTGTTTTAGCAATTCCCATACGGAATACTACGTTGTCGAGACGACACTCTAACAACTGAAGCAATACTTCACCGGTAACACCTTTAGCAGCTGATGCTTTTTTGAAAAGTGTGCGGAATTGCTTTTCCAATACACCGTAGGTATATTTTGCCTTTTGTTTCTCTTTTAACTGCAGCCCGTATTCCGAAGTTTTTCTTCTTTTAGAAGATAAACCGTGCATCCCCGGTGGATAATTTTTGTGTTCGAACACTTTATCCGGTCCGAAAATTGGTTCACCGAATTTACGAGCGATTTTAGATTTTGGTCCTCTATATCTTGCCATTTCCTTTTCGTTTTAAAATTAAACCCTACGTCTTTTAGGTGGCCTGCAACCGTTGTGCGGAAGCGGTGTTACATCAACAATTTCAGTAACCTGGATACCAATGGTAGCCATTGCCCTAATTGCAGATTCACGACCGTTACCAGGCCCTTTAACATATACCTTAACTTTACGCAGTCCAAGGTCATAAGCAGTTTTAGAACATTCTTCTGAAGCTACCTGAGCCGCATAAGGAGTATTCTTTTTCGAACCACGGAATCCTTTTTTTCCAGCTGACGACCAAGAGATAACCTCTCCGTTCATGTTTGTCAGCGTAACAATAATATTGTTGAAAGACGAGTGGATATGAGCCATACCATTGGCTTCCACAACCACAGTTCTCTTTCTACTTGATCCTGTTTTTTTTGCCATAACTCAAATTCCTTATTTAGTGGCCATTTTTTTATTCGCAACAGTTTTACGTTTACCTTTACGGGTACGTGCGTTGTTTTTTGTGCTTTGTCCGCGAACCGGCAAACCGATACGATGACGAATACCACGGTAACAACCAATATCCATTAAACGTTTAATGTTCATCTGAACTTCTGATCTTAGCTCACCTTCTACTTTGAAGCTATCACCGATAACTTCACGTACAGCTGCTAAATCTTCGTCCTTCCAATCCTGAACTTTTACGTTACTTTTTACACCTGCTTTTTCAAGGATTGTGACAGCCCTGCTGCGGCCAATACCATAAATATAGGTAAGTGCAACCTCACCTCTTTTATTACTTGGAATATCAACACCTACTATACGTGCCATAAAATTCTTCTTTTAAAAGATTAATTACCCCTGACGTTGTTTAAACTTAGGGTTCTTTTTATTAATCACATACAAACGTCCTTTTCTGCGGATGATTTTGCAGTCTTCGCTACGTTTTTTAACTGAAACACGAGTTTTCATCTTTATTATTTTTTAATTTTTTGTATCGATGTCCGACATTTATCGGGACTCGTTTCAAATACAATCTTTAGTTTTTATACCTAAACGTAATTCTACCTTTAGTTAAATCGTAAGGAGACATTTCGACTTTTACTTTATCCCCTGGCAAAATTTTAATATAATGCATCCGCATTTTCCCCGAGATATGTCCTGTGATCACGTGACCGTTTTCCAGTTCTACCCGAAACATAGCGTTCGATAATGCTTCTATAATTGTTCCATCTTGTTCTATGGATGGTTGTTTTGCCATAAAAATCCTCTTTTAAATTTTTTTGAATAAGTTGTTTACCAATAATCTCGTTACAATTTGTCTTACATTCCTCCAAGCCCCGGACGTCCCTTAATTCGGCCTGATTGCATCAAGCCGTCGTAATGGCGCATCAAGAGGTGACTTTCAATCTGCTGCAGGGTATCTAACACTACACCAACAAGGATTAACAGCGATGTACCCCCATAAAACAGGGCAAACGACTGGCTAATCCCAATCATCATAGCAAATGCCGGCATAATTGTTACCAGTCCTAAGAAAATGGAACCCGGTAAGGTTATACGCGACATAACGGCATCAAGAAATTCTACAGTTTTCTTTCCTGGCTTAACACCCGGTATAAAACCTCCGTTTTTCTTCATGTCTTCTGCCATTTGCGTTGGGTTAATAGTAATAGCTGTGTAAAAATACGTAAAAGCTACCACTAATAAAAATTGTGTTAAATTATACCAAAATCCAGTGATGTTTGATAAGGCAGCCGCCACACCACGCAGATTTTCAGAATTAGCAACACCAACAATGGTAATAGGCACCATCATAATTGCTTGCGCAAAAATGATAGGCATTACACCTGCGGCATTAACTTTCAGAGGGATGTACTGACGTACTCCGCCATATTGTTTGTTACCAACAATTCGTTTCGCATACTGAACCGGAATCCTACGGGTTCCCTGTACCAGGGCAATTGATGCCATAAACACGACGAACAGAATAACAAACTCTACCAGGAACATTACTAAACCTCCACCAGTAACACGTGCTCCAAATTCTTGAACCACGGCCATTGGTAAACGAGCAATAATACCAATCATAATGATTAGTGAGATACCATTACCAATTCCTTTATCGGTAATACGTTCTCCCAACCATAATACAAACATTGACCCAGCTGTTAAAATCACAATAGAAGGGGCGTTAAACCATATTCCTTGCATTGCGAAAGCCGAATCGGGTAACTGCATGTGTAGATTGGTTAGATATGCCGATGCTTGTGGAATCAGAATTAACACGGTTAAATAACGTGTAATCTGATTAATTTTCCTTCTTCCTGACTCTCCCTCTTTCTGCAACCTCTGGAAATAGGGAACTGCGATACCCATTAACTGGATAACAATTGAGGCAGAAATATACGGCATAATTCCTAAAGCAAAGACTGAAGCCTGTGCAAATGCACCACCCGAAAACATGTTAATCAATCCCAACAATCCATCAGAAGTCTGATTTTGCAGGTTTTGTAACTGAGCCGGATCAATTCCCGGAAGCGAAACAAACGAACCTAACCTGTAAATTAACAGGAAAAACATTGTTGTTCCAATTCTGAACCTTAGATCTTCAATCTTATAAATATTCTTTAGGGTCTCTATAAATCGTTTCATTACGGTTTAAAGTATTTCGGTTGTTCCTTCTAATTTTTCTATTGCTTCTTTCGCGCTTTTTGAAAATGCGTTGGCTTTAACGTCTAATTTTTTAGTTAAAATACCACCGCCGAGAATTTTAATGTTCTCGTTTTTCGACACGATACCTGCTTTAATTAAGGATGCTTTGTCAATTACTGTCAGGTTATTCTTTGTAGCAATGTTCTCTAATACATCAAGGTTGATCGCTTTGTATTCAACACGATTGATGTTTTTAAATCCCATTTTTGGAACTACACGTTGCAAAGGCATTTGACCACCTTCGAAACCGATTTTCCTTGAATAACCTGAACGCGACTTTTGACCTTTATGACCACGAGTTGATGTGCCGCCACGGCCTGTGCCCTGACCACGACCAATTCGTTTTGTTGTTTTAGTCGATCCTTCTGCAGGTTGTAAGTTGCTTAAATTCATCTTATTAAATATTTTTATATTCAATTGAATAAGATGGAACGGGTCTCGAGTACTCAAGACCCGTTTCATAATTTCAATAGTTTGAAATATTACTTCACTTCTTCTATAGACAGTAAATGACTCAATTTGTTAGCCATACCAACAATTTGAGGGGTAGCTTCGTGAACAACAGGTTGGTTTAATTTTTTCAACCCTAACGACTCCAATGTTGCTTTTTGTCGTTTTGTTGAACCGATACCACTTTTTACTTGTGTTATTTTTAATTTCGCCATAACTCTGTTATCCTTTAAAAACTTTTTCCACTGATACACCTCTGTGTTCTGCCACCATATAAGCATCCCTTAACTCGGTTAAAGCAGTCATTGTAGCTTTTACCAGGTTGTGCGGATTTGATGAACCTTTTGACTTCGCCAAAACGTCATTAATACCGGCACTTTCCAGTACTGCACGCATCGCACCACCAGCCTTAAGACCAGTACCCGATGAAGCAGGTTTTAACAGGATGTTAGCTCCCCCAAATTTTGCAATTTGTTCGTGTGGTATTGTTCCGTTAATAACCGGAACTTTTACCAGGTTCTTTTTAGCTGCGTCAACACCTTTTGAAATTGCAGTAGTTACTTCACTTGCTTTTCCAAGGCCCCAACCTACAATTCCATCCTCGTTTCCAACGATAACAATGGCAGAAAAACTAAATGTACGTCCCCTTTTGTTACTTTGGTTACACGGTTAATGGCTACCAACCTGTCTTTTAATTCCAGGTCGCTTGTTTTTACTTTATTACTTACTTTCGCCATAATGTATTAGAATTTAAGGCCACCTTCGCGGGCAGCGTCAGCTAATTGTTTTACTCTTCCGTGGTATAAATTACCACCTCTGTCGAATACAACTTCAGTAATTCCGGCTGCCAGTGCTTTTTCAGCAACTGCTTTACCAACCATCGCAGCCTTTTCAGATTTTGATCCGCTGTTTCCTGCGATACCTTTATCTGAAGATGAAACTGCCAACAAAGTTGTTCCTTGTGCATCGTCGATAACTTGAACGTAGATTTGTTTGTTACTTCTGTAAACACTTAATCTTGGACGTTCTGCTGTGCCGGAAACAACTGTGCGTACGCGACTTTTTATTCTTGCTCGCCTTTGAACTTTTGTTAATGCCATAATAATTAATCTTAAAAAATTATTTTGCAGCGGCTTTACCAGCTTTACGCCTCAATTCTTCGCCAACAAACTTAATACCTTTTCCTTTGTAAGGTTCAGGTTTACGGAATGATCTGATTTTCGCGGCCACCTGACCAATTAATTGTTTGTCGTGACTTTTTAGAGTCACACTTGGAGTACTACGTTTATCAGATACAGCCTCTACTTTTACTTCTGATGGAAGTTGCAGGTAAGTGTGGTGAGCAAAACCTAATACAAGGTCGAGCACGTTATCTGGCAATACTTCTGCACGATAACCTACACCAACTAATTCCATTTTTATTTCGTATCCTTTCGATACGCCTTCCACCATGTTATAGATCAAAGATCGGTACAGTCCGTGCATTGACTTTTCGCGTTTTGATTCGCCGTTTCTTTTAACTTCGATTGTTGCATCTTCTACTGCAACATCGATTGACGGATCAACTTGCTGAGTCAATTCACCCAGAGGTCCTTTTACGCTAACAACATTGTCGTTAACTTTTACTTCTACTCCTGCTGGTATTGAAATGGGTAATTTTCCTATTCTTGACATGACTGTTCCTCCCTATTAATACACGTAACATAATACTTCTCCACCTACTTTTTGCTCACGAGCTTCTTTATCGGTAATTACACCTTTAGAGGTAGAGATTATTGCTATGCCTAAACCATTTAGTACGCGTGGAATACTTGCGGAATCGCAGTATTGACGCAAACCTGGTTTACTAATGCGTTTTAACGCTTTTATTGCAGATACTTTTGTTTCTGTATTGTATTTCAACGCAATTTTAATATTACCCTGAACGCCAACACCTTCTTCAAATTTGTAGTTTAAGATGTAACCTTTCTCTTTTAAGAGTTTGGTTATTTCTTTTTTTAAGTTTGAAGCTGGAATGTCAACTACACGGTTTTTTGCCATAATTGCATTTCTTACCCTTGTCAGATAATCTGCTATTGGATCTGTTACTTTACTCATTTTTCAAGTTTCTTTTAACGATTACCAACTTGCCTTTTTAACTCCAGGAATTAAGCCGTTTGAGGCCATTTCCCTAAAATCAATCCTGCTGATACCGAATTGGCGCATATATCCTTTCGGACGTCCGCTTAGTTTACAACGATTGTGCAAACGTACTCTCGACGAATTTTTAGGTAGTTTTTGCAAACCTTCCCAATCGCCTTCAGCTTTCAGCTTGGCACGTTTTTCGGCGTATTTCTCAACTAATTTTGCACGTTTCACTTCGCGTGCCTTCATTGATTCTTTAGCCATTACTAGTTCTTTTTAACATTTTTAAATGGTAGACCTAATTCTTTCAACAAAGCAAAACCTTCTTCATCGGTTTGTGCAGAAGTGACAAAGGTAACATTCATTCCGTTGATCTTACTAACTTTATCAAGTACGATCTCCGGGAAAATTATTTGTTCCGGAACGCCAAGTGTGTAGTTTCCACGACCGTCCATTTTGCTTTCGATACCTTTAAAGTCGCGAATACGTGGCAGTGCCACAGCAATTAAACGATCTAAGAATTCATACATTTGGTCGCGACGCAATGTAACACGCACGCCAATTGGCATTTTCTTTCTCAATTTGAAATTAGAGATATCCTTTTTTGACATTGTTTGTACGGCTTTCTGGCCGGCTATCATTGTCATTTCGGTTGTTGCTACGTCGATCAGTTTTTTGTCGGCGATTGCTGCTCCAACACCCTGGTTAAGGATGATCTTTTCTAATTTCGGAACCTGCATTACAGAAGAGTAATCATACTCTTTCTTTAAGGCAGGGATAATTTCTTCCTGATATTTCTTCTTAAGAGTTGGTACGTAAGCCATTACTTTATCTCCTCTCCTGATTTTTTCGAAATACGAACTAATTTACCATCGTCATTCAATTTCCTTGCAATACGTGTGGCTTCACCTGTTTTAGGATCAACCAACATAAGGTTGGAAATATGCACCGGTGCTTCCTGTTCAACAATACCTCCCTGTGGCGCTTCCGCGTTAGGTTTGGTATGCTTTTTCATCATGTTCACACCTTCAACTATTGCTCTGTCGGTTTTTCGGATCACTTCCAGTACACGACCTTTTTGGCCTTTACTGTTACCAGCGATCACAACCACAGTGTCACCTTTTTTTATGTGTAACTTTTTCTGCATTTTGAGCTTTTTTCTTATTACAATACTTCTGGAGCGAGTGAAATAATTTTCATATTCTTCTCGCGTAATTCACGTGCTACCGGCCCGAAAATACGAGTTCCCCGCATTTCGTTTGCGCTGTTAAGAAGTACTACTGCGTTATCGTCGAAACGAATATAAGAACCGTCTTGACGACGATTTTCTTTTTTCGTACGTACAACAATTGCGCGTGATACAGTACCTTTTTTCATCTCGCCTCCGGCAAGTGCACTTTTTACAGTAACCACAACAGTGTCGCCTAACGAAGCATATCGTTTACGTGTTCCGCCTAATACACGGATCACCAAAACTTCTTTTGCTCCACTATTATCGGCTACTGAACATCTTGATTCTTGTTGTACCATGATTACTTAGCTCTTTCAATTATTTCAACTACTCTCCAACACTTGGTTTTACTTAAAGGACGAGTTTCCATAATCCTTACTGTATCGCCAATGTTGCAATCATTTTTCTCATCGTGGACATGAAACTTGGTAGTTTTGTTAACGAACTTACCATAGATCGGGTGCTTTTCCTTGCGTTTTTCAGCAACCACAATCGATTTGTCCATTTTATCACTAACAACGACCCCGACTCTCTCCTTTCTGAGATTTCTTACTTTATTTTCCATCGTTGAATTACTTCTGATTTTCGTTTAATTCTCTTTCGCGAAGAATTGTATTCAAGCGTGCAATGGCTGCTTTAGTTTCCTTAATTTTGTTAGGATTCTCAAGCGGCGATACGGCATGATTCATTCTTAGGCGAACAAGATTTTCTTTTTCAATCTGCAGACGCTCAACGATTTCGTTGATCGCCATTTCTTTGATTTCACTTACTTTCATGATTCACCTAATTTTATTCTTCAACATAATCACGTCTAACCATAAACTTTGTTTTTACCGGTAGTTTCTGAGCTGCTAGTCTTAAAGCTTCTTTAGCCATTCCTAACGGAACACCATCAGCTTCAATAATAATACGGCCCGGAGCTATCGGAGCAACAAATCCTTCAGGAGCACCTTTACCTTTACCCATCCTTACTTCGGCTGGCTTTTTGGTAATCGGTTTATCGGGGAATATTCGGATCCAAATTTGTCCACGACGTTGCATGTGACGTGTTACCGCAACCCTGGCAGCTTCAATTTGCCTACCGGTAATCCACGACTCTTCCAACGACTTTATTCCAAATGAACCAAATGCCAATTGGTTTCCGCGTTGTGCGTTACCTTTCATTCGGCCCTTTTGTACTCTTCTAAATTTTACTTTTTTTGGCTGTAACATCCTTTTTTAGATTATGAGTGTTAAACCACTATTTTCTACGACGGTTGCGGTTACCACCACCTCTGTTTCCACCACGTCCGGACTTTTGTCCGAGGTTAGGAGAAAGGTCGCGATTTCCATATACCATACCCTTACAAATCCAAACTTTAATTCCAATAAGTCCGGTTTTTGTTAATGCTTCTGCCAATGCGTAGTCAATATCTGCACGCAAAGTATGTAGCGGAGTACGGCCGTCTTTATACATCTCGGCACGTGCCATTTCTGCTCCGTTTAACCTACCCGAAACCAAAATCTTGATTCCTTCGGCTCCCATTCTCATGGTTGAAGCGATGGACATTTTAACAGCTCTACGGTAAGCAATCTTACCCTCAAGCTGACGTGCGATGTTATTTGCAACGATCTTAGCGTCCAGTTCAGGACGTTTGATCTCGAAAATGTTGATTTGAACCTCTTTTTTGGTAATGTTTTTTAATTCTTCTTTCAGTTTGTCAACTTCCTGACCTCCTTTACCAATAATAATACCTGGTCGCGAAGTATGAACGGTTATGGTGATCAGCTTCAAGGTACGTTCTATAACGATTCTTGAGATGCTGGCTTTGGCCAAACGAGCGTTCAGGTATTTCCTGATCTTTTGGTCTTCAACCAGCTTATCGCCGTAATTATCACCACCGAACCAGTTTGAATCCCATCCTTTGATGAAACCCAAACGATTTGCTATCGGATTTACTTTTTGTCCCATGTACTATTAATTAAGGTTTTCTTCAACAACACTTTCTTTACTGTCTACGTAAATAGTCACGTGATTCGAGCGTTTTCTGATACGGTGTGCACGACCCTGGGGAGCCGGACGTAAACGTTTCAAAATACGACCTGAATCTACCATGATTTGTGATACGTAAAGTTCACTTTCTTCTAAACGAACTCCTTCGTTTTTAGCCTGCCAATTGGCGATGGCCGAAAGCAGAAGTTTTTCTACCCTGCGCGATGCTTCTTTTGAAGAATACTTCAATACATCTAACGCTTTATTAACCTCCATTCCACGGATCATATCGGCTACTAACCTCATTTTCCTTGGAGATGTAGGGCAGTTTCTTAAAACAGCAAAATATTGTTGTTTTTTCTCTTCTTTTCTTTTCTCTGCTGCTAGTCTTTTTCTGGCACCCATTGTACTTACTTTTTAAATATTAATGCCTATCTTTTCTTATTACCAGCATGCCCCTGAATGTACGGGTTGGAGCAAATTCGCCCAAACGGTGTCCCACCATATTTTCGGTGACATATACCGGGATGAACTTGTTTCCATTATGTACTGCAATAGTGTGTCCTACAAAATCAGGAGAAATTACTGATGCTCTAGCCCAGGTTTTCACAACCGATTTTTTGTTCGATTCATTCATCGCTACAACTTTACGTTCTAGCTTGAAATCGATAAAAGGGCCTTTTTTTAATGAACGACTCATAATTTATTCCTCTTTATTTTTTCCTACGTTCTACAATATACTTGTTGGAAGCTTTTTTCTTCGAACGGGTTTTATAACCTTTCGCAAGCATACCATTTCGTGATCTTGGGTGTCCTCCTGAGTTTTTACCTTCTCCACCACCCATTGGGTGATCGACAGGATTCATTACTACACCACGAACACGAGGTCTTCTTCCTAACCAACGCGAGCGACCGGCTTTACCCGATTTCTCAACGATATGTTCTGTATTTCCAACCGTACCTACTGTAGCCCTGCAGGACGTAAGTACCATACGAGATTCGCCTGAAGGCAATTTCAAAATTGCGTATTTACCTTCACGTGAGGTCAATTGTGCGTATGCACCTGCACTACGCGCCATAACTCCACCCTGTCCGGGATGAAGTTCAATGTTGTGTACCAAAGTACCCAGAGGTATTTCAGCCAGGGGAAGACAATTCCCAACTTCAGGTTCGATTCCAGTACCGCTCTTTACAGTTTGGCCAACTTGCAACCCGTTAGGCGCAATCATGTAACGTTTGTCACCGTCTTCGTATTTCAGAAGCGCGATGCGAGCAGTACGATTTGGATCGTACTGAATTGAATCGACTACAGCTGCAACACCGTCTTTATCGCGCATAAAGTCGATAATACGGTATTTGCGTTTATGTCCCCGCCTATATACCTCATTGTCATACGTCCCTGGTTATTACGACCACCGGACTTTTTAATGGGCTCCAACAATGATTTTTCAGGCGTAGATGCAGTAATGGTATCAAAAGCACCAATTACTTTGTGCCTCTGACCCGGAGTTACTGGTTTCAGTTTTCTTACTGCCATAATACTAATTAATTATACGATTATATATTACTATAAAAGTCAATACTATCTCCATCAACCAAAGTAACAATAGCTTTTTTGTAAGTTGTTGTTTTACCGGTAATAATACCGCCTTTGGTGTATCTCGATTTTACTTTACCACCATAAACCATGGTATTCACGCTTTCAACCGAAACGTTATAAAGATCTTCAACCGCTTTTTTAATTTCAGGTTTACTTGCATCGCGAGCTACCACAAAACCGTAACGGTTAAAACGTTCCGACTGGTCGGTCATTTTTTCTGTAACTAATGGTTTTACTAATATTTCCATTTTTTTTATCCGTTAAAGTTTAAATGCTTCTTCAATTTTCGCAACAGATCCTTCGCAAAGCACAATCGCTTTTGCATTCAAAATCTGATAAGTACTTAACTCAGAAGCAGTTACAACCGATACGTCTCGCAAATTTCGCGACGACAAATATATGTTATTATTTTCAGTTGGTAAAACGAAAAGTGCCTTTTTTTCAGCTATTTGCAGATTACTTTGTAAGGCTACCATCTCTTTTGTTTTCGGAGCTTCAAAATTGAAGTCTTCAATAACAACGATGCTCTTATCGTTTGCTTTGTAAGTTAAAGCTGATTTACGGGCCAAATGCTTTACTTTTTTGTTCAGCTTGAAACCGTAGTTACGCGGACGTGGACCAAAAATAGTACCACCACCTCGGAATAAAGGAGACTTGATACTACCTGCACGTGCCGTACCGGTACCTTTTTGTCTTTTAATCTTTTTGGTGCTTCCTGTTATTTCAGCCCGTTCTTTAGTTTTACTTGTACCCTGGCGTTGGTTAGCCATGTATTGTTTTACATCCAAATAAATGGCGTGGTCGCTGGGTTCAATACCGAAAATCTGGTCGTTTAAAGTGACTTTCTTTCCGGTTTCTTTTCCTTCTATATTCAGTACACTTAGTTCCATTGTTTTCTAATAATTAAGTATGAACCTTTGGCGCCAGGTACCGAACCTTTTACCACTATTACATTCTTCTCGGGAATAATCTTTACTACTTCAAGGTTTTCGATAGTAATTGTCTTACCACCGTCTCTACCAGCCATACGCATACCTTTAAATACGCGTGAAGGCCATGATGATGCACCGATAGAACCAGGTGCTCTCAGCCTGTTGTGCTGACCGTGTGTAGCATCATTAACACCACGGAAATTGTGACGTTTTACTACACCCTGAAAACCTTTACCTTTTGAAACTCCGATGATATCAACATAGTCCTTCTCTTCGAAGATGCTAACATCAATCTCTTGTCCCATTTCAAACTCTTCCTGATAGGTGTTATGAAACTCTACTACTTTGCGCTTTGGTGAAACACCAGCCTTTTTAAAGTGGCCAACTTCAGCTTTAGTGGCGTGCTTGTCTTTTTTCTCGCCATAAGCTAACTGAAGCGCTTCGTAGCCGTCGGTCTCTGCCGTCTTCACTTGTGTAACTACACAAGGTCCGGCCTCAATCACAGTGCATGGGATGTTTTTCCCCTCAACACTGAATACGGATGTCATTCCGATTTTTTTTCCAATAATACCAGCCATTTTTTTCGACTACTTTAGATTATCAAACTTTAATTTCTACTTCAACGCCACTAGGAAGCTCCAGCTTCATTAATGCGTCGATTGTTTTAGCGGTTGAGCTATAAATGTCGATCAAACGTTTGTAAGATGACAACTGAAATTGCTCCCTCGATTTTTTATTTACGAAGGTTGAACGTAAAACGGTGAAAACTCTGCGATGAGTAGGAAGTGGAATAGGACCACTTACTACAGCACCTGTAGTTTTTACGGTTTTAACGATTTTCTCAGCCGACTTGTCTACCAAGTTGTGATCGTACGATTTTAGCTTAATCCTGATCTTTTGACTCATAAGAGAAAATTGTTACAAATTATTATAATAAATCAATTCTTCCTTGTACATCTGTCAACACTTTCTCGGCCAAACCTCGTGGCACTTCGGCATAATGGCTAAATTCCATTGAAGAAGTAGCACGACCCGATGAAAGTGTACGTAATACGGTAACATAACCAAATTGTTCTGACAGTGGAACTTTTGCTTCGATTACTTTCGCGTTACCTTTGCTATCCATACTTGCAATTTCGCCACGACGACGGTTAAGGTCGGCAATAATATCACCCATGTACTCCTCAGGAGTAACAACCTCAACATTCATAATTGGCTCAAGAAGTGCAGGTTTTGCTTTCGATGCAGCACTTTTAAATGCCTGGCGAGCACAAATCTCGAACGATAACTGGTCTGAATCTACAGGATGGAACGAACCATCAATCAAAGTTACTTTCAGGCTATCGATAGGGAATCCTGCTAACGGACCATTTGACAATGCATCTTTAAAACCTTTTTCTACAGAAGGAATAAATTCACGAGGAATACGTCCACCTTTTACCGAATCGATAAATTCAAGACCTTCTTTTCCTTCTTCAGCAGGTTCTACCTTTACAATAATATCGGCAAATTTACCGCGACCACCTGTCTGTTTCTTAAATACTTCGCGCAATTCAACCGACTGAGTAATTGCTTCTTTGTAGGCAACTTGTGGCGCTCCCTGGTTACATTCTACCTTGAATTCGCGACGTAAACGGTCAACCAAAATTTCAAGGTGAAGTTCACCCATACCGCGAATTACAGTCTGACCTGAATCTTCATCGGTACGAACAACGAATGTGGGATCTTCTTCTGCCAGTTTTGCCAATCCATTTCCTAATTTGTCAACATCTTTTTGCGACTTAGGCTCAATGGCAATACCAATTACCGGTTCCGGGAAATCCATGCTTTCCAGCTCGATTGGGTTTTTAAGGTCGCCCAGTGTATCTCCGGTACGAATATCTTTAAAACCTACTGCAGCACAAATATCACCTGCTTCGATAACATCTTTTGGGTTTTGCTTGTTAGAGTGCATCTGGTATAAACGCGAGATACGCTCTTTTTTTCCTGTACGCGAGTTGTAAACAGTAGAACCCGATTCGATTTTACCAGAATATACACGAATAAATGCCAAACGACCAACAAATGGGTCGGTAGCAATTTTAAATGCCAAAGCTGCCAATGGCTCATCAGCATCAGGCTTACGTGTAACTTCTTTATCAATTACAGGGTTTTTGCCTTTAATTTCACCTTTATCAAGTGGTGATGGCAAGAACTCACATACAGCATCCAGCAAACGCTGAACACCTTTATTTTTAAACGCTGATCCACACATCATTGGAATGATTACTCCTTCCAAAGTTGCTTTACGGATTACAGCCAACATTTCGTCTTTAGTTATTGAATCTGGATCTTCGAAATAACGTTCTAAGATCTCGTCATCAACTTCAGCTACTGCTTCAACCAAATTTTCTTTCCACTCTTCAGCTTGCTCTTGCAAATCAGCAGGAATCTCATCAAGCACATACTTGGTTCCCATTGTTGCGTCATCTTCCCAGCGGATTGCCTTCATTTCAACGAGGTCGATTACCCCTTCGAAAGTTTCTTCAGAACCAATAGGAATTTGCATTGGTACCGGATTAGCACCTAATTTTTCTTTAATTTCTTTATAAACATTAAAGAAATCAGCACCCTGACGGTCCATTTTATTTACAAATGCAATACGCGGAACACCATATTTTTCGGCCTGACGCCATACTGTTTCCGACTGTGCTTCTACACCACCAACGGCGCAGAACAATGCTACAGTTCCGTCCAGGATTCTCAATGAACGCTCAACCTCAACAGTGAAGTCAACGTGTCCTGGTGTATCTATAATATTTACTTTGTATTCCTGCTCTTTGTGCTTCCAAAAAGTAGTAGTTGCAGCAGAAGTAATAGTAATACCTCTTTCCTGCTCTTGCTCCATCCAGTCCATGGTAGCGGCACCATCGTGCACCTCACCAATACGGTGAGTCAAACCCGTATAAAACAGAATTCTTTCTGTTACAGTGGTTTTACCGGCGTCGATATGCGCCATAATACCAATGTTTCTGGTATATTTCAGATCTTGTTTAGCCATTTTTTAAACCTATTTTCTATTACCAATTTTACTAAACTATATTATACTATCTCTAAACTAGAATCTGAAGTGTGCGAATGCACGGTTAGCTTCTGCCATTCTGTGCGTATCTTCTTTTCTCTTGAATGCTCCACCTTCTTCATTAAAAGCAGCAATAATCTCTGCAGATAATTTATCAGCCATTGATTTTCCCGAGCGTTTACGGGCAAATATGATCATATTCTTCATGCTGATGGCATTTTTTCTTTCCTGACGAACTTCCATTGGAACCTGGAATGTAGCACCACCAACACGGCGACTCTTAACCTCTACATTTGGAGTAATGTTCTCCAATGCTTTTTTCCAAACTTCAAGTGGTGATTGCTCTGCATCTTTCATGCGTTTTTCTATCAGATCCATAGTATCGTAGAAAATGCTGTAAGCTGTAGATTTTTTACCATGTACCATCAGGTCGTTTACAAAGCGAGTTACCAGAACATCATTAAATTTTGGATCTGGTAACAAAATCCTCTTCTTTGGTTTTGACTTTCTCATTTTAAAACTTTTTAGTGTTATCTAAATCGGCTGCCCTTAGGCGGTCTTCAGTTCATCTCCGGAAGACAATCGAGAGAATTCCTTACTCAACCAAACCACTGAAAATAACGTAGTTAATTACTCTTTTTACTTGTTTATTTTTTCGGTTTTTTCGCACCATATTTCGAACGACGCTGAAGACGACCTTCAACACCGGCGGTATCCAATGCACCGCGAATTAAGTGGTAACGTACACCCGGAAGGTCTTTCACCCTACCTCCACGAACAAGCACAATTGAGTGCTCCTGAAGATTGTGGCCTTCACCCGGTATGTAAGCATTCACTTCTTTGCCATTGGTTAACCTTACCCTTGCAACTTTACGCATTGCCGAGTTAGGTTTCTTTGGCGTAGTGGTATAAACACGAACACATACTCCACGACGTTGTGGGCATGAATCTAAAGCCCGAGACTTACTTTTCTCGACTTTAACTTGTCTTCCTTTTCTAACTAACTGTTGAATAGTTGGCATAACTACCTGTTTTTTATATAGTTAATAATCTTTATTCAAAATGGACTGCAAAATTATGCAAAAATCCTTAATTATCAATCGTTTCGAGACGAAAAAGCGCACTTTCCCCCTAAAAACGGCTCGCAAAAGTACAAATTTTAATCAAAGCACAATAGGTTTTAATCTTTTTTTTGAAAAAATTAAGATTGAAAAGGATTGAGAGAGAGAAGCTTGTAGAACGACGAAGAAAGGACGATTCCGGGAAAAAAGAACAACGGACTTAGCATTTCTTTCATATTCAATTTTACAATCGCCAGCCCACAATTAATAAGGTGAATATTTCTAAATGCAAATTGCAGCTGAGATGGAACAAAGATCACTGATTTATCCTTTCCTTCCAAAGCGATTTTAATGGGTTAAAAATGCGCTGAATAAGACGCAGATCTTCGGTTATAACTTCGGCTTGCCCCATTAACTGACTTTGCATTTGCAATATATTATTGTAATTGGTTACCAAACCGTTAGGAAAAATGATTTCTACCATATAAAAACTATCTTCGGGTACCAGCGAAACACTTTTTACTTTACCGCGCACCAAACCGTATTCCATGTAAGGGTAATTGTCGAATTTCACGTTTACATCCAACCCTTCTTTTACCTTTCCCGATCCCCGAACAGGAAGTTCTACCTTACCAATCACTTCGCCCACATCTTCTGGCACGATGGTTAAAACACGATCTCCTTCTGCAATATTCTGATTCTCCGCATAAAACTTATTAAAAGTAACTACTCCATCAATTGGCGAACGCAACACATAAGTTAAAAACCAGTCGCTTGCCTGGCTCTTCAGGTTATTAAAGGCCTCAATTAATGCCGATTCATATTGAGTTTTAAAATCGTGATATTCCTTTTCGTTTTCAATGATTTTTTGATCCAGTTCGCTTATGCCAATTTGTCTTTCGGCCAATGTTGAACGAATGCCATCTAACTCCGATTTTTTACTTAACATTTCTGATTCCGCATCTTCCAGCACTGTTGAAGACACCACATCACCAGCCAGCAATTTTTTCTGCCGCTCGTAATTGCGCAGCTTAATCTGGTATTCCTTATTAATGGCCTCTTTTTGCTCCCAAAGCCGGTCGTAAAGAATCCGTGCATTTTTCAACTGTTCCTTGTACGACTCCTCTTTCAACGTATAGTAGTTGCGCTGATAGAATTCATTCAACTCTTCGTAACGGGTTAAAAACTGCGAATAATACTCTTGCACTGCCCCAAGCTGTAAACTTTTATTAAACCGCTCCGAAACGGTAAAATTAAGGGTATCAAAAGCCGGCTGAACGGCATTTATCATTTGCTCTAATTCAAGCACATCATTATAATTTGCCGGATTTTCAATCAAGGCAATGGTTTGGCCGGATTTAACATGGTCTTTATCTTCAACAAACAATTGATCTATCTTACCGGTTGCACGCGCAACTAATGTAGCCGGTGGATTTTCGGTGGTTACCACAATGTTCGAACGTAAAATATCGGGATAATAAAAGATAAAACTAAATAGAATGATCAGCGAAAAAATAGCCGCGAACACAAGAATTCCATATCGCACAACGCGCGACGGAACTCCCCCAAGTATCTCCTGAACTTCGCCGGATCGGATTTCTATATTATTCTGATCGTCTGCCATTTGTAATTAATTACCTAATTCCAACTGATTTTTAACCAGCTGATAATACTTTCCTTGTTTTGCGATCAATTCTTCGTGCGTTCCCCGTTCAACAATTTCGCCCGTATCGAGCACCACAATCTGATCGGCATTTTTTACCGTACTTAAACGGTGCGCCACCACAACCACTGTTTTTCCTGCCGAGAACTTATCCATGTTCTCCATAATCATTTTCTCGTTGTTGGCATCAAGTGCATTTGTTGCCTCATCGAAAAACAAATATTCCGGCGATTTGTAAATGGCGCGCGCAATCAATATCCGCTGTTTCTGCCCTTGACTTAAACCAACGCCTTCCTGACCAATTTTTGTATTATAACTCAACGGCAGCGCTTCAATATAATCTTGAATATTAGCCATTTTAACGGCATTTAACAAGCGCTCCTGATCAACAAGTTCGTCGTTTACGACAATATTTTTTGCAATGCTGTCGGAAAAAATAAAACCATCCTGCATCACAACGCCACACTTGTCGCGCCACATTTGAGGTGAATAATTGGACAACCTTGTCCCTCCAATTTTAATATCGCCTGCCACCGGCGGATAGAATCCGAGCAACAATTTTATCAGAGTGGTTTTACCGCTTCCGCTGGTTCCTACAATTGCAGTGGTTTTCTTTTCCGGAATTTCAAGATTGATATTATTTAAAACTTTTGGCGAACGCGGCCCTTCATACTGAAAAACCAGATCGCTAACGGATATCCCTTTATTTTCCGGCAGATTTCTTACATATGATTTCCCGGCTTCGTTCTCATCTTTTTTCTCGTGTATTTCAGCCAGTCGTTCTAAACTAATCCTGGCATCCTGTGCTGTATGCATAAAGCTAATAAGCTGTCGCAACGGCGTATTCAGCTGCCCTATTATATATTGTATAGCCAGCATCATACCAAGTGTTAACTCGCCGTTTACAACCGCAGTTGCCGAAATGATAATAATGAGAATATTTTTTGTTTCATTAATAAATACCGAACCGGCATCCTGATATTGTTGTAGCGACAGGCTTTTAACACTAACTTTGAACAAGCCTGCCTGAACACGCTCCCACTCCCAGCGTTTTTGTTTTTCGTAGTTGTTCAGTTTTATCTCCTGCATCCCGTTAATAATCTGGATGAGTTTGCTCTGATTTTCCGAAAGTTTACTAAAACGTTTAAAATCGAGCTCGCGACGGCGTTTCATAAAAACAAAAATCCAAACGAAATAAAGTGCCGAACCAACAATGAAAATAAAAAATATCGTCCAGCTGTATATGGCCAGCACAATAGCAAAAACCACCAGGCTAAAAACAGAAAACAAAACTCCAATAGACTGTGCCGTTAAAAAACGCTCAATCCGGTCATGGTCTTCAATGCGCTGTAGAATATCGCCAATCATTTTTGAGTCGAAAAAGCCCAACGGCAACTTCATTAATTTGATCAGGAAGTCAGAAATAATTGAAATATTAATACGGGTACTGATGTGCAACAAAATCCACGATCGAATAAACTCAACCGACATCCTGCTAATAAATAACACAAGTTGCGCTATAAGAACCAGGTAGATAAAACCAATGTCCTGGTTATTTATACCAATATCAACAACACTTTGAGTTAAAAACGGCAACACCAACTGAATACAACTTCCTAAAAGAAAACCCAGAATTAACTGTATAACGAGCTTTCGGTATGGTTTCAGGTAATTAAATACAAACTGAAAACCGGTACGCTTTACTTTATCGTCTTCGCTTTGGTAAAAATCGGGTGTTGGCTGCAAAAGCAGGCAGACTCCTTTTTCTTCTCCACCTGAAACCGTTGAGAGCCATTTTTCGCAAAATTCTTTTTCGGTGTATTCAATGCGTCCAAATTCGGGATCGGCAACATAAACTTTGCCTTTCTTAAATTTATAAACAACCACAAAATGCTCCTGCCCCAATGCACAATGCATGGCAACGGTGCTTCACTTTTTAATTGCTGAAAGGTGATTTTTACGCCCATCGAGCGCATCCCGATCGCTTCTGCAGCATCGCTTATTCCTAATAATGAAACACCTTCGCGGGTGATGTAGGAGTTCTCGCGCAGAAACTCGGTGGTGAAATGTTTCCCGTAGTATTTAGCCACCATACGCAAACAGGTAGGGCCGCAATCCATTGCATCAAATTGTTGATAAAACGGGAACTTTGACATAATTTTCTTTTGTTGCGGAAAGATAGAAAAAAAATCAGGTCCTCATAAGCTTTGCCGCGCCATTTTATAAACTACAGCATGATGAAAACCAAATAAATTAATGCGGGAACAAATCCCAGCAAAGACAATGGCCTCGCTGAATTTTCAAATTTTTCCTTCTCGCTTAAATAATAGAATAATGCAACTGGTAGCACTGCAATAGCCAGGCTAATACCCAGGAAATCGAAAAACGCCCCCTTTTCTCTTAGAAAACTAAATTCCTGAGCGCCCTCATCAAAATAAAAAATGGTAGCTGAAATAAGGGCTGAAACAAGAATAATTACAAGCGGATAAATACGGCAACACAAGTTATTTTTTAACATAGCGCAAGATAATTATAAAAGTTTTTGATTCGTACACATTGCGTCTCATCTTTAGCAGAATTTGAACTCAGCTTAAACAAATAACAGCATAAGCTTGAAAAGTTATTATATTGCAATTTGAAAAGAAGTTTGCATGAAGATTCTCATTATAGAAGACGAAATAGCTTTATCTGACGCCATTTTTCAGTACCTGACCGAAGAAGGTTATGTGTGCGAAACCGCCTACGATTACAATACGGCAGCCGAACATATTGAAATCCATTTTTACGATTGTATACTCGTGGACATCAACCTTCCGGGAGGCAGCGGACTCGATCTTATCCGGCAGGTAAAAAAGGACAATAAAAAAATGGGAATCATTATTATTTCGGCGCGCGATTCGGTAGAAAACAGAATTGAAGGACTTGAAATTGGTGCCGACAATTACCTCACAAAACCTTTTCACCTGGCCGAATTAAATGCCCACCTGAAATCGATTAACCGACGGATAAATTTTGATGGCGACAACCAGATTCTCGTAAACGAAATAAAAATCCTGCCCGATTCGCACCAGGTTTTTGTACACGAAAACGAGTTACAACTCACCAAAAAAGAGTACGAACTGCTCCAGTTTTTTGTAGCCAACAAAAACAAGGTTATTACCAAAACCGGTTTGGCACAACACCTTTGGGGCGATTATATGGACATTGCCGACTCGTACGATTTTATTTACGGGCACATTAAAAACCTACGCAAAAAACTGATAAAAAAAGGTTGCACCGATTATATTAAAACCATTTACGGCGTTGGGTATAAATTCGATTTAAACCAGGGATAAAATAACAAACGGTAACACGAAGACGCTAAGGCACGAAGAAATAAAAGTTCGATATCATTAAGCGTTGTAAAAATGTCTTTTCTGTCTTAACTATTTTTAGAATAAATCTGATTTCGAACAATACGTAAAAACTGAACAGAATGATGCAAAACCTCAAAAAAAACTATTGTACTTTTTCTCTTACCTTGGTGTCTTTGAGACTTTGTGTTCCGAACAGTTATTTTACCTTAGCCAGGAAATAATATGAAACTACTCACCAAAATAAGTCTCAACTTCCTCTCCATTTCGCTTTTCATTTTTCTGGTAGGGCTTATCGCTTTTTATTTTTTACTCCGACAACAAGTAAACCAAAACATAAATGTTGAGCTACAAAAGCGACAAACCAGCATCCGGAATGAGTTAAAATCGGCACACTCTGCAACCACTGCACCAACTGATTTTGAGAAAAAAGTTGAAATAACTCCGATTCCTGCTGACCTAAATCCGGGTGAGGGTTATTCCGATACGCTTATTGTGAACAATGAAACTGGCGTTTACAGCGCTTATCGTCAACTGCAGTTTGTTTCGGAGATTAACGGGCAAAAATATCTGGTAAAAATCTTTAAATCACACGCTGAAACCGACAACCTAATGGTTCGCATTATTTTATCGATGACACTTCTGGTTGTTGCCCTTATTTTAGGCCTACTGATCCTGAACCGGCACATATCGCAAAAAACGTTGGAATCGTTTTACGACACCATCAATAAAATAAAAAAATACGATCTGAACACACACGAAGATTTTCAGCTTAAAGAAAGCGACATCAAAGAATTTAACGACTTGAACAAGGTGCTTATTGCGATGACCGATAGGATAAAAGACGACTTTTACAACCTGAAAGAATACACCGAAAATGCCTCGCACGAACTGCAAACACCAATTGCCGTAATTATTTCAAAAATGGAACTGCTTTTGCAATCTGATTGCATGAATGAAAAAGAACTTAAAACGATCAGCGATGCTTACGAAGCCTCCACTAAACTTTCGCGCCTGACCAATACCCTGCTGCTTCTTTCAAAAATCGGCAACCGTCAATTTCCTGAAGTGAAAAAGGTCGACTTAACACAAATCATCGAAACACAACTATCATTCCTCGAGGACGTTATCGCAAGCAAGAAGATTTCGGTAGAAAGTCCGAACGAAGCTTATTTTGTTGAAATGAATCCATATCTGGCCGACATATTGATATCCAACCTGTTAAAGAACGCGATCCGTCACAATCACAAAAACGGTTCTATTTCAATAAAAGCAACAGATAAACGGCTTACAATAGCCAACAGTGGCAAAAAAATTGAAGGCAATGCTGACGACCTTTTTAAACGATTTTACAAATCTTCAACATCTGACAGTTCGGTAGGATTGGGGCTTGCAATCGTTCAGAAAATATGCGAAGTTTCGGGTTTTAAGGCCCTTTATTCTTATGCCAATAACTTGCACAATTTTAGCATTATTTTTCATCCGGAAACAAACAATTTTGAAGCCTGATTCTCAAAATAAAGGAAAAACATAACTCACTGTATTTCTAATAATTAAACACATCTGAAACAATCTTTTGTTCATTTCCTCGCCAATTCTGATTTTTCCTACAGATTTCCTACAGATTGTTTTAATAGTATTGTTTCAAAATCAAGACTTAAGCGATTTATTCATGATAGGATTACTTGGATTAAACCATAAAACAGCTCCGATAAAAGTTCGCGAAAAATTCGTTTTTTGCGAAGAAGATGTGAAGCGTTTTGTGCCGCAATTAATCGATGCAGGAATTAACGGTGCAATCGTAGTTTCGACATGCAACCGGACCGAAATATATTTTGACTACTCGGAAAAAGACATTTTTAATTGTACATCAACATTAGCCGCAAAGCTTTTTGAATGGAGAAAAGCGGATAAAAGTGTGGGATCGCATTTCTACCACAAATTCCAGGATGAAGCTTCGGAACACTTATTCCGCGTTGCATCAGGGCTCGACTCAATGGCACTGGGCGAATATCAAATTGTTGGTCAGCTAAAAGAAGCTTTTGCCATTGCTGAAAGACATCAGGTTAGCACGCCTACATTAATACGTCTGTTTAACAAAGCTTTTGAAGCAGGAAAAAAGGTTCGGACAAAAACCGCACTTTCAAAAGGAGCCGTTTCAATTAGCTACGCTGCCGTTGAACTGGCTAATAAAAAACTGCATAATCTTGGTTCTCATCCAACATTGCTGCTTGGAGCCGGCCAAACAGGTGAATTAACTTTACAAAACCTGTTGAAAAAAGGCTGCGACAAGTTCACCATCGTTAACCGTACAGCGGAAAAAGCGCAGGAACTGGCAAAACGCTACAAAGGTGCGGCAAAAGATTTATCTGAACTGCAAAATGAATTGGTTCACAACGATATTGTAATTACATCAACCGCATCGAAAAAGCCACTTATTACAAAAGAAATGGTGGAACAGGTAATGATTGAAAGACAAAATAAACCAATGTTTTTTGTTGATCTTTCAGTGCCTCACAATGTTGCCCCGGATGTAGCAGAATTAGAAAATGTTTTTGTTAACGATATCGACGATTTAAATGCCGTTGTAGATAAAACATTTGACAAACGTAAAGGTGAAATTGAAAAAGCAGAAGCTATTATTTCAGAGTTTGTTACTGATTTTAGCGATTGGCAATTCACCCGTAATCTGACTCCGACTTTTCAAAATATCAGTGATAATTTCAGGAAAATAAATGAAGCCGAACTCGAAGGTTTTATCAAACGACAGTCGAAAGACAACACCGAAGAAGCGTCGATGTACGCCGACCATATCACCAACAAATTTATTCGCCTGATGATCAAAAACGTAAAATCGATTACCGATAACGGGCGTAAAAAAGAATACATCGAACTCGTTAACGACCTGTTCAAAATAGCTCCATGAAACATACGATTCGCATTGGTACACGAGGCAGCAAACTGGCCTTATATCAGGCTTATAGGGTAAAAGATGAACTGGTACAGAAATTCCCTGAAAAGCAATTTGAGATTGTCGTTATAAAAACTAAAGGCGACAAAATTTTGGATGTCCCGCTATCAAAAATAGGCGACAAAGGATTGTTTACCAAAGAGCTGGAAGTAGCCATGTTCAACGATGAAATTGACATGGCAGTACATAGTTTAAAAGACCTCCCCACAATTTTCCCTGAAGGGACTAAACTGGGAGCCGTACTGGAAAGAGGCACGGTTAACGATGCATTGGTAAGTAAAGATCATTTAAAACTTTCGGAACTGACTTCGGAGCATACAATCGCAACTTCAAGTTTACGACGCAAAGCACAATTGCTAAAACTGAATCCCGATTTTAATATCGTTGAGATTAGAGGCAACGTAAACACGCGCATTCGTAAAATGAATGAAGGTTATTGCGATGCGATGATTATGGCAGGAGCTGGATTACAACGCCTTGAAATGGATGAAGCGATTACAGAAATACTTGATCCGAAAACCATGATACCGGCCTGTGGACAAGGTGCCATTGCCATTGAAATAAAAGACAACGATCTGGAGATTGAAGCTATTATCGCGCAGATCAATCACAAGGAAACGATGATAACAAGTTCGGCAGAACGTGTGTTTCTGAATACTTTGGAAGGCGGCTGCCAGATTCCGGTAGGAAGTACTTGTAAAATTGACGGCGATCAGGTAAAAATAACCGGTTTTATTGCCAGTATCGACGGAAGTAAATTCCTGAAAGAGACAGCAACCGGACCAGTTGAAAATGCCAATGAAATTTCAAAAGAACTGGCGAACAAATTATTCAATGCCGGCGGAAAAGAAATTCTTGATGCAATTAGAGACGAAAATTTACCTTCGGCTCAAACGGAGCTTCCGTTAAAAGATAAGGTGATTATTTCCACACGTCCGGCAGATATTCACAATGATCTTCCTGAGCTACTAACAAAAGCCGGCGCTTCAGTTGTTTCGCTGCCGATGATTCAAATTGAACAGAGGCAACTTATGGCTGCAGAAGAGAAATGTTTGCAAGAACTCGATCAGTTTCAGTGGGTAATTTTCACCAGTAAAAATGGTGTTATCAGTTTCTTTAAACAACTGATAGAAATAAAAGGCAACACTACTTTGCCCAACGATTTAAAAATTGGCGTAATTGGCAAAAACACTGCAGCCGAATTAGATTATTACGGTTATGCACCTTATTTTACTGCAAACGAAAATACATCCGACGGCCTGTTAAAAGAACTGAAGGAAAAACACAGTCTTCAAAACCAAAATATTCTGCTGGCACTCGGAAATTTGGCCGGTGACAAGTTGGAGACCGAATTATCGAAAGCAAATTCAGTAACACGCATAAATACTTACCAAACGGTAAAACCACCGGGTACTGATCTTAATATACTAAAATCAATTTCAAATGAACATTACGATTTAATCGTATTTACAAGCCCATCTACTTTTAACAATTTCTGCCACTTTTATTGCACCGAGAATATTTCAGAAGTAAAGATGGCCAGCATTGGAGAAACAACTTCAGAGGCCATTCGACAAGGTGGTGCCGAGCCACTGATTACAGCAAAAGATTCGAATGCCGAAGGACTTTACAAAGCAATAATCGACTATTATCAAACAAAATAAAAACTACGCTATGCTATTTCCTGAAACAAGATTAAGAAGATTAAGATACAATTCGGTTTTACGCGACATGGTAACCGAAACAAAACTGTCGGTTGATGATCTGGTGATGCCACTTTTTGTTTGCGCAGGAACCAACGTTCGCAACCCAATCAGCTCAATGCCGGGCAACTTTCAATTGTCGGTGGAAAACCTGGTAATGGAGTGTAAGAATGTAGCCGAATCAGGAGTGAAGGCAGTTCTTTTGTTTGGGATTCCGGCCGAAAAAGACGAAGACGGAACTGTTGCCTGTCAGCACAATGGCATTGTACAGCAAGCCATTCGTGCTATAAAAGCAGAGCTTCCCGATTTGTATATTATTGCCGATGTGTGTAACTGCGAGTATACCACACACGGACATTGCGGAACCATAATTGATGGCGATGTGGATAACGACACCACCCTTGAAACGCTGGCGGCACAATCAGTTTCGCTGGCAGAAGCCGGTGCCGATATGATCGCTCCGAGCGATATGATGGACGGACGTGTTGGACGAATCCGTGAAGCATTGGACGAAAATAAATTCGAGAAAATTCCGATTATGGCGTATTCAGCAAAATACGCATCAGGATTTTACGGGCCATTCCGTGAAGCTGCCGAAAGTGCACCAAAATTTGGCAACCGTGCCACTTACCAAATGAACCCGGCTAATTCAGACGAAGCCATGCGTGAGGTAGAACTCGACATTGCTGAAGGTGCCGACATTGTAATGGTAAAACCGGCACTTTCATTTCTCGATATTGTATACCGCGTAAAAACAGAATTCAAAATGCCAACAGCAGCCTACAATGTTAGCGGCGAATTTTCGATGCTAAAAGCCGCTGCAGAGAAAGACTGGATTGATGGCGCACGGGTAATGATGGAAATTCTCACCTCGATAAAAAGAGCCGGTGCCGATATTATTATTACATATTCAGCTGTTGATGCAGCCAAAATTTTAAACGGAATTAAAGGATAGAACATGCAGTTTTCAAAAAGTATAGAAGCATTCAAACAAGCGCAGCTAAGTATTCCGGGAGGTGTTAATTCTCCGGTACGTGCATTTAAAAGTGTCAATCTAAATCCTGTTTTTATCGACAGCGCCAAAGGATCACAAATTGTCGATATCGACGGTAATCAGTATACTGATTTTGTATCGTCGTGGGGACCACTAATCTTTGGTCATGCGCATCCAGAAATTGTGTCGGCCATTAACGAAGCCGCACAAAAAGGAACCAGCTACGGTGCTCCAACTTTGTACGAAACCGAAATGGCAGAGCTGATCGTTAAAATGGTGCCATCAATAGAAAAAGTGCGCATGGTTAACTCCGGAACCGAAGCAACAATGAGTGCGGCACGACTGGCACGCGGCTACACCGGTCGGGATAAAATTGTAAAGTTCGCAGGAAATTTCCACGGGCACGGCGACAGTTTTCTGATTAAAGCAGGATCGGGTGCTATTACGCTGGGATTACCTGACAGTCCGGGCGTAACGAAAGGAAATGCAAA
This sequence comes from Draconibacterium halophilum, assembly GCF_010448835.1. NCBI lineage: Bacteria > Pseudomonadati > Bacteroidota > Bacteroidia > Marinilabiliales > Prolixibacteraceae > Draconibacterium > Draconibacterium halophilum. Next base: position 1,556,635 of record NZ_CP048409.1, on the reverse strand, counting down.
GGATACTTTATTGGCAGATTATAACGATCTGGCTTCCGTAGAAAAACTTTTTAAAGAAAATGGCGAAAATATTGCCGCAATAATTGTTGAACCGGTTGCCGGAAATATGGGTGTTGTTCTTCCTGAAAAAGGATTTTTGGAAGGCCTGCGTGAAATCGCCACTAAAAATGGTGCATTGCTAATTTTTGACGAGGTAATCACCGGCTTCCGCTTGGCAAAAGGCGGTGCACAGGAATACTTCAATGTAATGCCCGATATTACCACGCTGGGGAAAATTATTGGTGGTGGATTGCCCGTTGGCGCTTATGGCGGCAAAAAAGAAATTATGGATCGGCTGGCTCCGGAAGGACCAGTTTACCAGGCAGGAACACTGTCGGGAAATCCATTGGCAATGGCTGCCGGAAGCACGATGCTGAAAATGATTATGAACACTTCGGGTTTTTACCAGGAATTGGAAAGAAAAGCGAAAAAGCTGGAAGAAGGTATTCGAAACAATATAAAAGAAACCAGAATTAGCGCAGTTATAAATCGTGTGGGATCGATGATGACCTTGTTTTTCACCGACGAAGAAAAAGTAAGCTCATTTGATGAATCGATGAGTTCTGATACTGCTCGTTATGCCGAGTATTTTAAACTCTCGCTGGAAAGTGGAATTTACATTGCACCGTCGCAATTTGAGTGTTTGTTTGTTTCGTATGCACATTCAGATGAAGACATCGATAAGATTATTGCAGCCAATTTAAACGCTTTAAAACGATTAGCTTAACATCAGGAAAATGGAAAAAGGAATTTTTATAAAAACACTGGAAGGGCAAAAAACGGAAAGGCCTCCGGTTTGGTTTATGCGTCAGGCTGGAAGAGTTTTGCCGTCGTACCTTGAAATGCGAAAACAGTACAGTTTTAAAGAACTGATGCGCGATCCGGAACTGGCGGCCAAAGTTACACTGCTTCCGGTACACGAATTGGGCGTGGATGCAGCCATTCTTTTTTCCGACATCCTTGTTATTCCCGAGGCAATGGGAATGGATCTGACATTCACGGATTCGGGGCCACGATTTGCTAAGGCACTGAAAGATCTGGATGATCCGATGACACTCATCAACCCCGATGCGACAAAATTGGGTTACATCTATGATGTTATCGATAAAATTCAGGAAACCAAACCAGCGGATTTTCCTTTGATCGGTTTCTGCGGAGCTCCGTTTACCACACTTTGTTACATGGTTCAGGGATTAGGTACCAACCACACCTTTCCCGATGCGGTTTCGCTTCTTTATAAAAACAAAAATCGGGCAAAACAACTGTTAGGTGCCATTACCGAGTTATCGATTGAGTATGCGCTGAACCAGGTAAAACATGGCGTTGCAGCTTTTCAGATTTTTGAAACACACGCCGGACTTATTCCTGCTGATTTGTACATGGAACTCATTATGCCGTTTGTTCGAAAAATATCAGCGGCAGTGATGAAAACTGGGACTCCAACCATTTTCTTACCGAAAGGTTTGGGAACCGGATTAAAACAGTTACAACCCGACGATGCCAATTTTATTAGTGTCGACTGGCAAGTACCTATTAAAGAAGCACGCGAAATGATCCCGCATAACATGGGCGTTCAGGGAAATCTTGATCCGCGTATTTTGTTTGCTGATCAGAAAGTAATTGAAGCAAAATTGCAGGAATATCTTAAGTTTGGTGCCAAATATAACAAATGGATTTTTAATGTAGGTCATGGATTTGTTCCCGGCATTCCGGTTGAAAATGCTAAATTCGTTGTCGACTGGATTAAAAATGCAAACTGGAATAGATAAACAACAAGCAACAAATTAAGGAATGACGAATCTGAACGCTATAATCACATCCGACGTAGTAAAAATTATACACGATATTGTAAGTGTATCATTTTTACTGCTTGCGGCAACGCTGATTTATCGTTCGGTTCGTGGAATAAAAAACCACCTTCCCTACGCCAAAACCGACAAGTATGTTGCCATTGCTTTTATTGTGGCTTTGTACCTGCAACTTATCTTGGGGCTGATCATGTTTACCAACCTGGGGGCGGGTTTCGATTTTCAGTACATTCCCGACGAAAGCAATAATTTGGTAGCAAAAAGATTGTGGCCCGTGGAACACATTGTTCTAATGTTGTTCGCTCTTTTTATTGCCAACCTCGGATTAATCTCTTCATTTCTTTCGGCAAAAAGTCAGAGTCGTTTCAAGAAGGTTCTTATCTATTATTCTATAGCGGTTGTTCTTATTGCTATTTCGTTGTTATCGATTTACGCTTAATAACATTCTGGATCAGCTTGAAAAGCACAGAGTATAACACTTTCCGTTGAGAGTCAAAAGAATATGCTAAATCTCCTGCCGGAAGCCTTCATTTTTGCCTTAATGCAAAAACGAAGCAAAAAGATCAAGGCTGCTTTTGATCTTTACCCTACGTTTCATAAAACCCAAATTCGGACGGGTGATCTCCTCGCCTACTCGGAGCTTCCCGCTCTCACTAGGATTTTATTTCAACTCCAGGCAAATACCAAAAGAGGCCGTTCCACTCATGAAACATCTGTATTAAACAGGTGCGGGCTCGTCAAAAATCCGTCAGTCGGGATAATCCGCCACATTGAAAAAACACAAAGGTTACTTTTTGACAAGATTTTTGGTTCCTTTTCATCGAACGGAAAAGGAACTGCCCGTCTGGCATGAAGACAAAAGCAACCAGAATAATCTTACCATGATTTTTTGGGGGCACTGCAATACAGCAAGGAAAATCATATTGCTAAATCAACATTCCATTCGCAGATAAATCAAAGCCGGAGTTTTTACCGGAGTTTCACTATTCAAAGCAACCATTTCTTCCAATGTTCCTTTAACCTTTTGCGCATCCCATCTACCCGAACGCGAAACAATCGTAGCCTGAATACACTCCCTGTGAACCGTGTCCAGTGCTTCATATATTTCCTCAAGCACTTTGGTTCCCATATAAATTACGGCAGTCCCGCGGTTTTCAAGAATACTTACCAGTTGTTTTACGCTCAACAGTTTTCCGGCAACATCGCGCCCCGAAAGCAGGTGCAGCGAGTTGCTTCCTCGCCGGTCGGTTAACGGAATACCAAATTCGGCTGATGCTGCATTAAACGCCGAAATCCCAGGTACCAATTCAAAAGAAATATTCTTTTCCTCCAGAAACGAAGTTTCTTCGGCTCCCCGGCTAAAGATCATCGGATCGCCCGATTTTACACGAACCACGACTTTCCCCTGCTTGGCATACTTTTCAATTTTTTGGTGAATCGAGTTTTGCCGTTCCGTAACGTCTACCCCGTCCCCAGCACGTTTACCCACAAAAATAAGTTCTGCATTTTCAGGAAAAAGCGCGCGAACATCGCGCGAAATCAACGCATCGTATAAAATCACATCTGCCTCTTTAATACAATTATGCGCTTTTACGGTGAGCAAATCTGCCGGTCCGGGGCCTGCACCTACAATATATACTTTACCCAACTGTTCCATCCCTAAATTCTGTAGGTCCACTCTTCCACTTCTTTTAAATAGTCCATTGGACTCTGATATGCAAACTTATAATCCAATGCATGAATGAGTTTATCGCTGTTAATCACCTTATAATCTCCTTTTTCTTTTGAAAATTCCGGGACAGGCAATTCGCTAATTTTTGCAGCTTTGGCATAAAACTCATTTCGGCCGGGATGCTCCGGGCTTGCCGCATTAAACACCTCGCCCCAAATATCCTTTTCAATGATTTGAGTGACAATATTTATACAGTCGTCGCGATGGATAAGATTTACAGGAGCATCTTGAACTGGCTTATTGCGGCCTTGTACAAAACGTGCCGGATTGCGGTCGTAACCGATCAAACCCCCAAAACGAATTACCGTTGTTTGAAATGCCGGGTTTTCCAGCAGCAGTTTTTCCGCTTTCAGCAAAGCCCTGCCACTGGCTTTCTCCGGCGTTCCTTCATCGCCTTCTTTCACTTCTGTATTTTTCGACTGGTAAACTGAAGTTGAAGAAATGAAAATCACTTTTTTAATGCTCAGCTCTTCGACTTTGGTAATCACCTGCTCAATTTTTTGTGGAAATGAGTCCTCCACACAATCGGTTCGCGTTGGCGGAATGCTGATAATAAGCACATCGGTATTGAAAAAACTATTGTAATCTACGGTCAGCGATTTCGGTTTGGCTTTCACATAAAATGCACTAATTCCACTCACCTCAAGTCGGTTGTAACTTTGCGTTGAAGCTACCGAGCCTTTAACTTTCCAACCTTTTCGGAGAAATGACCGTCCCAATGCCGTTCCTAACCATCCGCAACCTAATATCGATACTGTTCTTCTCATGTTCTCTTGCTTTTTAAGTTTTAATTTCTGCCTTGCCCGACATTTCCGGACGAATACTAATAACATCACTCTATCTCTGATATCTCGTCATGCTGAACTTGTTTCAGCATCTTCACCTTTTAGATTCCGAAATAAATTCGGAATGACGGAAAGAAAAGCTCCAGAGATCCAATATCAATCAAATTAGTGTTTAAAATCCTTGCCTTCTTTAATTTCCTCCACATAGTTTTTGCGGATGACAAAGTCGCCAAAATGCTCACCATCCTTTCGATTTGCTGCAAAATCAGCAATTATCAGACGCAGCTCGTTCAGTATCTCTTCCTCGTTTATGGTTTGCTTGTAAAGCGTGTTCAACCGCGATCCGTTAAAACTTCCACCAAGGTATAAGTTGTAGTAGCCCGGCGACTTCCCGATCAGGCCAATTTCGGCCAGGTACGGACGTCCGCAACCATTTGGGCAGCCAGTCATTCTAATTACAATTTCTTCTTTGCCGAGCTCGTGTTCATTCAGAATAGTTTCAATTTTAGATACTAAATCGGGCAGGTAACGCTCGGCCTCAGCAAAAGCCAGCGGACAAGTTGGTAAAGCCACACAAGCGATAGAATTTTTTCGTAAACCTGAAATATCTTCCGGAGATACACCATAGGTATTTAGCAAAGCGTCAACCTGGTTCTTCGCTTTTGTACTTACTCCCGAGATGATCAGGTTCTGATTTCCGGTAAGAATAATGTCGCCGTCGATTACTTGTGAAATTTCACGCAGCGCTGTTTTTAATTTGTACTCACCGCGGTCGAGTACGCGGCCACCTTCAACAAAATAAGTAAGGTGCCATTTTTTGTCGCTGCCTTTTATCCAGCCAAAATCATCGCCGTTCCGGTCTAAAGAATACGGTCTTTCGGGCTCTAGTTCAGATCCTAAATATTTGGTTAACTCGGCAGTAAATTCCTCCACTCCTATTCGGTCGATGGTGTATTTCAAACGGGCTTGTTTTCGGTCTTTGCGGTTACCGTTATCGCGTTGTACCGCAACTACTTTTTCTGCTACATCAATGATCTGATCGGGTGTACAAAAACCAATTACAGTTCCGGTTCTCGGATAAGTTTCGGGTTTCCCAAAAGTGGTTCCCAAACCACCGCCAACAGCAATATTATAGCCAACAATTTTTCCGTCTTCAATAATGGCAATAAAGCCCAAATCCTGCGAAAAAACATCGCAATCGTTATGCGGAGGAATTACAATTCCAATTTTAAATTTACGAGGCAGATAACGATTACCATACAAGGGCTCCACTTCCTCTTTACTATCGGCCACCAGTTTTTTATCCAGCCATATTTCGTGATACGCATTGGTTTTTGGCAAAAGGTGTTCGCTTATTTTCTTGGCCGTTTCAATCACTTCAGCATGAAACGACGACTGCGCCGGGTTGGCATGGCTCATCACATTACGGTTTACGTCGCCACAAGCCGCGATGGTATCCATCAGGCTATCATTCATTCCTTTTATGGTCGCTTTCAAATTCCGTTTCAGAACGCCATGCAACTGAAAGGTTTGCCGTGTAGTCAACTTTAAAGTACCGTTGGCATATTTCTCCGATAACTCATCCATCTTCAGCCATTGCTCCGGTGTAAATTTTCCACCAGGCATACGCAAACGGATAAGAAAAGAATAAGCAGGTTCGAGCTTCTGACTTTTTCGTTCCTTGTCAATATCGCGATCCGACTGCTGATAGATGCCATGAAATTTTGAAATTTGTGTATCGCCATCCGAGATTGCCCCGGTAATCGGATCAGACAGACTCTCAGGCAAAGTTCCGCGTAGGAAGTTACTTTCGTATTTGAGCTTTTCAACTTCTGAAAGCTCTTGCCAGTTAATATTTTCACTCATTATTTTTGGGTTATAGTTTCGGGAACGACTACATGAAGGTAAATGCAGTCGTTCTCTTAATTTTATTTATCCCGATGAACTTCGTTATCGGGATAAGTTCGACTATCAACTTTTAATGCGATTCTCTTTTAAAAGATGAGTATCATTAATAAACATCGGTCTGGAAACGTTTTTCACGCTTCAAATTTTTCACATATTTTTCGGCTTGTTTTTCACTAACACCACCCTGGGTTTGAATAATATCAAGTAAAGCCTTGTTTACGTCTTTGGCCATGTATTTCATATCGCCACACAGATAAAGATGAGCTCCGTTCTCCAGCCAATCAAACACCTCCCTTTGCTGCTCTTTAAGCTTGTGCTGCACGTATACTTTTTCTTCCTGGTCGCGACTAAAAGCTACATCTATTTTGGTTAGAGTTTCGTTCTTCTTTAATTTTTGCCACTCGGTTTGGTAAAGGAAATCGGAATTAAAACGACGGTCGCCAAAAAACAACCACGACTCGCCTTTAATGCCCAAACTTTCGCGATGTTGCATAAATGCACGATATGGAGCTACGCCGGTTCCGGCGCCAACCATGATTATTTTAGATCCGTTGGCCGGCAATTTAAACGACGGATTTTTGTCGATGTAAACCGGAATCTGCCCGTCAATCTCAATGCTATCGGCCAGGTGCGACGAACATGCTCCGTTTCGTTTGCGGTTTTTACGTTCGTAACGTACAACAGAAACTGTTACATGAACCTCTTCTCCTACACTTTCCATACTCGAAGAAATAGAATACAATCGGGCCGGAATCGGGCGGAGCACCTCAACCAGTTTATGTGCGTTCCATTCGTAGGGGTAATCTTCCAACAGATCGAGTACATCATGTCCATACAAGTATTCATCGAGCGCCGCATCGTCGGCAAGTAATTTTGCCAGCTCAGCATTTTCTGTTTTTTCCTGGTATTTATTCAGCAGATCAAAAGTCAGCATTGTAATTTCAAGATGATGCGACAAAGCTTCTTTTATACTCATTTCATCCTCACCAACATCAACTTTCTGTTCCGGATCAAAACCAGTGAATGCCAGAATATCCTCAACCAAAGGCTTCGGATTTTTAGTGAAAATTCCCAGCGAATCGCCCGGCTCATATTCAAGCCCCGATCCTTCCAGCGAAAGTTCTACATGGTACACTTCCTTGTCTGAATCGTTTCCGGTAATCCTAACTTTTTCCAAAACCGTTGCCATGTATGGATTTGATTTCGAGAACTCCTCTCCGAAACCTCCTTCCGAAACTGCAGCCGGAGCATTGCCATTAACAGGCTCCGGTGTTTCGGCCGGTGAAAGATTCAGCAAAAAGTTGTTCATCCACGTTTCTGATGGTTGTTCGTAATCCACATCGCATTTTACGGCTGCTGTAATACGGTAACCTCCCCGGCTCTTAAGTGCCTCATCAATCTCTTCGCCTGTTTTACAAAAGTGCTTGTACGTTTTGTCGCCCAGCGCCAACACCGAATAGTTTACACCATCGAGCTGTGGCGCGCGTTTCCCGGTTACGTATTTGTAAAAATCTTCGGCCATATCCGGCGGATCTCCTTCTCCATGCGTACTGACAATTATGGCTACATTTTCTTCATCATGCAGTTTTTTGTAATTGTAATCGTACAAACTTAAAACCTGGGCATCAATTCCTTTAAACGAAGCCTTTTCTCCTAATTTTTCGGCCAAACCTTGTGAATGTCCGGTTTCGGTACCAAACAATATGGTAAGCTTAATTGTACTTTGAGGTGCCGGAGCAGCAGCTGCTGTACTTTCGGCAAGCGGAACTTTAACACCGCCAAGGGCTGCCAGTCGCCCTTCAAAATAACCATTCAGCCATATGGTCTGTTCTTTATTCAAGCCTTCAACCAACTGGCCTAAAGCACTTAACTGTGCATCATTTAATGGATTTGTTTTTAAACTCATTTCTGATTTTTAATTACGAGACTGAATTGAAATAATCCCAATCAATCTTCAATGTGCAACTTATCTTTTATTAAATTTCTTATTCTTATCGATTCATAAACATTCTCGCCATTGGAGCTTACCGCCACCGAAATATTTCCATGCCGGTAGATAGCAGGTGAAACAAATTGACAGCGATCTGGTTTATCATGAATATTAACTAATACCTTTTCCTCGCGGCAGTCTTTTTCTATTTGCCGGTCGAGCTCTTCGTTATTGGAACAGGAATAAAGCATTAAATAGTCTTTTAAATATTTCTTATGGTAGGGTGCTTCCGTGTATTTCACGTCGCTGTTTTTTATTTCATCGCACACTTTAATGGCCAGTATTTCAACTTCGGCATTGTGGCGTTGCAAAATCTTAAGTTTACTGTAAGCACTTTGTCCGCCGCCAACGATCAGTATTTTCTGGTTGGCAATATCAATTGCAATCGGTAAAAAATTCTTAACTGCCATAATCATTAAATTTCGTATTCAATAGGTGTATCTTTAACCCGTCCGAAGTTGATTTTGTTCCAGGCACGCTCGTGAAAAAAGTACAAGGCCATTTTCGTAAAGAGCTCAACTCCACCAATAGTAATTGCAAAATTTATATCGCCCACTACAATCCATGAGATTAAAATGGTATCAATCGTTCCAATTGTTCGCCACGAAAGCGTTTTTACAATACTCCTGCGTTTTTTTTCACCTGTTTTCCTGTTTGCTCTTCTTTTTGTCATAATCCTCGTCCTCTTAATAGCACTGCATCATCAATCGGTTTTTGTTATTTCATAAAAAAAGCCCTTCTGCAAATACAGAAGAGCCTTTCTAATCGAGTTAATATTTTCAATTCACGGTCAGTTCTTCTGCATAACAATACCTACGCAACACATACACATCATACATGTCATTTTAAGCATTGTTATTGAAGAAAAACCTGTTGTCATATCTATAAACCTATTGTTTGTGACTTTAATCACATAACCACAAATCTAAATGAAATATTCAGACTAAAAAGACTTTTTTATGGTTTTTTTTAATCGTTCTAAATAAATTAACAAACAGGAAAGAATTTGAACAGGCCAAAACAGGGCTTCTGTTTTTTAATTGACATAAACGTTATGCTATTCTGATAATTTGCCGAAGCCCCTTATTTATAATCTTTTCAGACAATAACAATTATTAACAAAAGTGCCTTAAAAAGCTGTACGAATGCAAATTAACTTTCGGCGAAAATAAGGGTCGGATAATATATCTTTTCATGCTTATTTCTACCTCTTGATTGTTAATAAATTATTACTATTTTTGATGACCTCGCTTCAAAAAGATGAAGAAAACGAGTATAAATAAATCAATAAAACTTATATACTATGAAAGTTTATAAAACCGATGAAGTTCGGAACATTGCGTTAGTAGGGAATGCGGGCAGTGGGAAAACCACCCTTGCAGAAGCTATGCTGCTCGAGGGTGGAGTAATTAACCGTAAGGGTGATGTTGGTACAAAAAATACGGTATCAGACTACAACCCCATTGAGCAGGATTATGGCAATTCTGTTTTTTCAACGCTGATGCACACTGAATACAACGGGAAGAAAATAAATATAATGGACACCCCTGGGATGGACGATCTTTGTGGAGGTGTTGTTTCGTCGCTAAGCGTTACCGCACTTGGTGTACTTACTGTTAATGCTACAAACGGAATTGAGGCCGGCACCGAAGCTGCGGCACGCCATGCTAAAAAAGCAAATACTCCACTTATTGTGGTTTTCAATCAACTCGATCACGATAATTCGAATTACGACAGCACACTTGAACAATGTAAAACTGCCTTTGGTAATAAAACAACCATTGTTCAGTACCCGGTTGATGCAGGTCCAAACTTTTCGGCCATTATTGATGTACTTAAAATGAAAATGTACACCTACAAAGATGAAAGTGGCAAACCTGAAATCAGTGATATTCCTGAAGCCGAACTTGAAAAGGCCGAAGAACTGCACAACGAATTAGTTGAAAAAGCAGCAGAAAACGAGGAAGCTTTAATGGAGCTTTACTTCGACAAAGGAACACTTACCGAAGATGAAATGCGCAAAGGGATTAAGCTTGGCATGCTTGATTTAACACTATACCCTGTATTTTGTACAACTGCGAAGAAAAGTATTGGTGTTGGCCGCCTGATGGAGTTTATTACCAACATTGCTCCGGCACCAAAAGAAAAGAAAATGACTAAAATTATTTCTGGTAAAGAAGTAAAAATGGATGCTTCGGAAGCACCAAGCGTTTTTGTTTTTAAAACTGCCGTTGAGCCACACGTTGGCGAGATCACTTATTTTAAAGTAATGTCGGGAGTTGTGAAAGAAGGACTGGACCTCATCAACTCGAAAACCGGCAATAAAGAACGTTTATCGCAGGTATTTGTGCCCGATGGCAAAAGCCGCGAGAAAGTAGACGAACTGCATGCCGGCGACTTGGGTTGCACCGTTAAGCTAAAAGAAACACGGTTTAACCAAACATTGGCAGCAAAAGAACTCGGAACCGAATTTGCACCAATTGTATTTCCAACGCCACGTCATACTGTGGCAGCAAAAGCTGTTGCCGACGCTGACGATGAAAAGGTTGGCGAAGTATTAAGCAAAATTAAATACGAAGATCCTACCTACGTAATTGAATACTCGAAAGAACTAAAACAACAACTGATACATGCCCAGGGGGAATACCACCTCAATGTATTAAAATGGTACTTCGATAACGTACATAAAGTTGATGTGGAATACCAAAGACCCAGAATTCCATATCGCGAAACCATTACCAAACCCGCTCAGGCCGATTACCGCCACAAAAAACAATCGGGGGTGCCGGTCAGTTTGGCGAAGTACACATGATTATTGAGCCTTATACTGAAGGTGCCGAGCCTAAAAAAATGTTCAAATTTGGCGATAAGGAACAAAAAATTTCAGTACGCGCTGTTGAAGAGCACGAGTTAGAATGGGGCGGCAAGCTTATTTTTGTAAACAGTATTGTTGGTGGATCAATCGATGCACGTTTTTTACCGGCTATTCTGAAAGGAATTATGGAAAAAATAGAACAAGGCCCACTTACCGGTTCGTATGCCCGCGATATTATCGTTTATGTTTACGACGGGAAAATGCACCCGGTTGACTCGAACGAAATTTCATTTAAACTTGCCGGACGTAATGCATTTAGCCAGGCCTTTAAAAATGCCGGGCCTAAAATTCTTGAGCCTATTCTCGACCTTAATGTTTGGGTGCCATCGGATCGCATGGGTGATGCAATGAGTGACCTGCAGGGACGTCGTGCCATGATTATGGGTATGGGCTCGGAACAAGGCATGGAAAAGATTACTGCCAAAGTGCCACAAAAAGAGATGTACAAATACACCACGTCGCTGAGTTCGATTACCGGTGGTAGAGGTGTATTCAGCATAAGTTTCGACGGATACGAAAAAGTACCTGCTGATGTACAGGAAGAACTGCTTAAAGCGTACGAAGAAGAGCAGGACGAAGAATAGACCATTTTCTAATCCATTTTACTATAACTAATAAATCCCGGTTCGTTTTTAACGGATCGGGATTTTGTTTTTTATAATTTACTAAACTAAACCACCATGCATTGAGAATATATAGGTTTAAAACTCGTATGAAATGAGAGCAAAACAATAAAGGTTGGGCCGGAATACCGGCCTACCCCCAACACTATATATTTCCAGTATTAAAATTCTAAATAAAGAATTCTTCCGACTCACAACTTCCCAAACATGTCCTGTTTTATAAAAGCAGACATCTTTTTTTTGTCTTTACCGACATTCCCCCATAACTTTAGATTAATAAAAACAAAAAGGTAGAATCGTGAGCAAATTTTCGCTCTGGATAATTACAATTAACTCTATCAAAACAGATACATAATTTATATTTTATTGCCATTATATCCTAAAAAAACAAAACTCGGCCATTTAATCAAACACCTTTCTGAAATAAAAAACCCAAAATAATTGCTATGAAAAATCAACTTTTACTCCTCTTTCTGATTATTAGCTACTTAACTAATGCCCAAACCGTAAATGTTACCTTCCAGGTTGACATGAAAAATGAATCATTCAGTGCAGACAGCGTGATGATGATTGCAAGCTGGAATGAATGGACACCGATGATGATGACTGCAAACGGGGACAAGTTTTCGATTTCTGCGACTCTTACAATTGGAACCGAGCACCAGTATAAATTTATTAATGGATTAAACGACTGGGAAACAGTAACTGATGCTTCGTGTACAGCTCCGGGTAACGACAACCGGCTGCTTATTGTTCCGGAAACCGACACCACGCTGCCACTGGTTTGTTATGGCGAGTGCAACACCTGCATCAGCTGGTATGCTCCGCAAGTTAGCATTCGTGCCATTCAGGGCGAAGGAGATATTACTCCATATCTCGATCAGGACATAAAAACCGAGGGATTATTACGGCTATTAATCAAGACGGTGTTTACATTCAGGACACTACTGATATAAGAAGTGGCATTTGGGTGTACGAACCGGATTTGATTAACCATTACAGCGTAGGCAATGCAGTACATTTTATTGCAGTAGCCGAAGAATATAACGGAAGGACAAGTTTAAACCAGGTACAGTTCCATCAGTTTACCGAAACCCCCTATTGGGTAGATCCAATAAATATTGATGCCTGGCAAATGAATGAAGATTACGAAGGTGTTTTAGTGCAACTGAACGATGTTGAAGTTGCTGACATTGATCAGTATGGTCAATACATTATTGTTGATCCTTACCTGGATACAACATTTATCGACTTCTCGTTTTTTGAGCCGACACTTGAAATTGGTCAGCGTTATAATATTGCAGGAGTAGTTCATTACCGTTTTGATTCTTTCAGGCTTTGTCCGCGTAGTGATAGCGACATTGAGAAAGTAACATCTGTTGTTACCTTCCAGGTTGACATGAAAAATGAATCATTCAGTGCAGACAGCGTGATGATGATTGCAAGCTGGAATGAATGGACACCGATGATGATGACTGCAAACGGGGACGAGTTTTCGATTTCTGCGACTCTTACAATTAGAACCGAGCACCAGTATAAATTTATTAATGGATTAAACGACTGGGAAACAGTAACTGATGCTTCGTGTACAGCTCCGGGTAACGACAACCGGCTGCTTATTGTTCCGGAAACCGACACCACGCTGCCACTGGTTTGTTATGGAGAGTGCAGTACTTGCATTAGTTGGTATGCTCCGCAAGTTAGCATTCGTGCCATTCAGGGCGAAGGAGATATTACTCCATATCTCGATCAGGACATAAAAACCGAGGGGTTATTACGGCTATTAACGAGTTTGGAGCTTACATTCAGGACACATCCGACATCCGCTCCGGATTGTGGGTGTACAGTCCCGGACTTAACAATCAGTATTCACGTGGTCAGAACATTCATTTGATTGCAACTGCCACCGAACATAACGGGCTTACCGAGCTGGATAATGTTCAGTTTTCTCAAAATGCAGAAACTGCTTACACCGCAACTCCCTTAAACCTTCAGATTTCAGACATTGGAGAAGATTATGAGGGAGTGATGGCAAAACTCTCCAACGTGGAAGTGATAAATACCACCAATTACAACGAGTATATTGTTCAAAACGAAGGAGGCGATACCCTTGTAATCTCAAACTACTTCTTCTCCCCAGAACTTGAAATAGGATCATTCTACAATATTACCGGAGTGGTGGATTACAGGTTTAATTCTTTTATGCTCGCTCCTCGCGACAACGACGATCTGCAAAACCTTACCAATCCAACTGTTGATGTCACCTTCAGTGTTGACATGAAAAACGAAACAGTTTCAAACGACAGTGTGTTTATCCGCGGCGACTGGACCGACTGGCAGGAACCAGTTTTGCTTTCTGCAAACGGAACCGTTTACGAAACAACCATCACGCTGCACGTTGGCGAAACCTACCAGTACAAATTCCTTAACGGTGTTGAAAACTGGGAAAACATTCCCGATACCATGTGCACTGCCCCGGGAAACGATAACCGCATTATTACAGTGAGCGACTCAACTACCGTTTTACCGCTGGTTTGTTATGGAGAGTGCAGTACCTGCATCAGTTGGTATGCTCCGCAAGTAAGTATTCGTGCCATTCAGGGCGAAGGAGATATTACTCCATATCTCGATCAGGACATAAAAACCGAGGGGGTTATTACGGCTATTAACGAGCTTGGAGCCTACATCCAGGATACATCCGACATCCGCTCCGGATTGTGGGTGTACAGTCCCGGACTTAACAATCAGTATTCACGTGGTCAGAACATTCATTTGATTGCAACTGCCACCGAACATAACGGGCTTACCGAGCTGGATAATGTTCAGTTTTCTCAAAATGCAGAAACTGCTTACACCGCAACTCCCTTAAACCTTCAGATTTCAGACATTGGAGAAGATTATGAGGGAGTGATGGCAAAACTCTCCAACGTGGAAGTGATAAATACCACCAATTACAACGAGTATATTGTTCAAAACGAAGGAGGCGATACCCTTGTAATCTCAAACTACTTCTTCTCCCCAGAACTTGAAATAGGATCATTCTACAATATTACCGGAGTGGTGGATTACAGGTTTAATTCTTTTATGCTCGCTCCTCGCGACAACGACGATCTGCAAAACCTTACCAATCCAACTGTTGATGTCACCTTCAGTGTTGACATGAAAAACGAAACAGTTTCAAACGACAGTGTGTTTATCCGCGGCGACTGGACCGACTGGCAGGAACCAGTTTTGCTTTCTGCAAACGGAACCGTTTACGAAACAACCATCACGCTGCACGTTGGCGAAACCTACCAGTACAAATTCCTTAACGGTGTTGAAAACTGGGAAAACATTCCCGATACCATGTGCACTGCCCCGGGAAACGATAACCGCATTATTACAGTGAGCGACTCAACTACCGTTTTACCGCTGGTTTGTTATGGAGAGTGCAGTACCTGCATCAGTTGGTATGCTCCGCAAGTAAGTATTCGTGCCATTCAGGGCGAAGGAGATATTACTCCATATCTCGATCAGGACATAAAAACCGAGGGGTTATTACGGCTATTAGCCAGGATGGTATTTACATTCAGGACACCGCTGATATAAGAAGTGGTATTTGGGTGTACGAACCGGATTTGATTAACCATTACAGTGTAGGCAATGCAGTACATTTTATTGCAGTAGCCGAAGAATACAACGACAGGACAAGTTTAAACCAGGTACAATTCCACCAGTTTGCCGAAAATCAGTACTGGGTAGATCCAATAAATATTGATGCCTGGCAAATGAATGAAGATTACGAAGGTGTTTTGGTGCAGCTGAACGATGTTGAAGTTGCCGACATTGATCAGTATGGACAATACATAATTGTTGATCCATACCTTGACACTACACTTATCGACTTCTCATTTTTTGAGCCGACACTTGAAATTGGCCAACACTATAATATTGCCGGAGTAGTTCATTATTGTTTTGATTCTTTCAGGCTTTGTCCGGGTAGTGATAATGACATCGAAAAAGTGACTGTAGATGTGACTTTCAGCGTTGATATGCAAAATGAAACAGTTTCAAACGACAGCGTATTTTTGCGTGGTAGCTGGAATGATTGGAATCCGCAACAATTAAATAAGTCGGGAACGATCTACTCCGGAACGGTAACACTTCGAAAAGGAAAAGAGAATCAATACAAATTTACGAATGGGGTCGACGGATGGGAAAGTATCCCCATTGGCAACTGCATCGTTCTCAATAGCGGAAACCGCTTGCTTAATGTTACTGAAAATGATACCATTCTTCCATTAACCTGCTTTTCATACTGTGCAAGTTGCGAACAATACAATGCCCCTTATATGGCCATTCAGGAAATACAGGGCAACGGTGAAATTACACCGTACGAAGGCCAGCTGGTAAAAACAGCAGGTAAAATAATGGCAATAAATGAATATGGTGCCTTTTTGCAGGATAGTACCGGGGTACGAAACGGCATATTTATTTACGACACCACCCTGATCAATTACTATTCGACAGGCAACTCTATTGAAGTACTTGCAACTGCCACCGAAAACAATGGAATGACAGAGTTAAAGGACATTGTGAGTACCGATTGGAGTGAAGAACCTTTCGATATATACGCTATAAATATCGATGCGTCAGTAGTTGGCGAAGATTTCGAGTCGGTTTTTGTGGGGCTTTCAAATGTGGAAGCCATTGGCGTAGATCAATACAACCAAAACCTGGTTGTTTCGGAAACCAACGATACCGTTATTATCGACAATTACCTGTACCAACCAACGATGGAAGTTGGTAAGCTTTACAATATTTTTGGAATAGTAAATTATCGTTACGATACCTACCGGGTTTGCCCAAGAGCAGCCGGTGGCATTCAGGAAATCCTCCCTTCTGCAAATGTTACTTTCCAAGTCGATATGAAAAACCAGCCATTAACAGACGATGGCGTATATATCAGTGGCTCGTTCTGTAGCTGGAATCCGGCCGAAGCCGTGGAATTAGCAGCTAGCGAAACGGTATATTCCTCAACACTTAATCTTACCGTTGGCGATACCATTCAATACAAATTCATTAACGGAGCTCCCGACCTATGGGAACAATACGAAATTATTACCGGGCAAGACTGCGCCTACGGAAACGATGCCAACCGCATGATTGTGATACCTGAAAACGACACAACCCTCGATTTGGTTTGTTTTGCACAGTGTGCACTATGCACCGAACCTCCAATCCTTGCCATTAGCGATATTCAGGGCGACGGAGATGTTTCGCCGTACCTTGGGCAACCAGTTACAACTACGGGTAAAATTATGGCTACTAATCAATACGGTGCATTTATTCAGGATGACACAGGAGCCCGTAACGGAATATTTGTCTACGATACAACTTTAGTTAAAACCTATACACAAGGAGACTTTATAACGTTAACAGCTTATACCGATGAGTACAACGGTTTAACAGAACTGAAAGACGTACTGGCAGTTGATTACAGTAACGATCAGCCAGTTGTTGGCACGGCGTACATCAATGCAACGTGGATTGGCGAGGATTACGAATCTGTTTTTGTGGGACTTTCGAACATGGAAGTTGTTGAACTGGATGAATTCAACCAATACATTACAGTTTCGGAAGCGGGCGATACGGTAATTATCGACAATTACCTTTATCAGCCAACAATGGAAGTAGGTGCTTTCTACGATATCTGGGGAGTAGAAACCTACCGCTACAACACCTACCGCGTTTCACCAAGAGCAGCCGGTGGCCTGCAACGCCGCCCCAACAAAGTTACTGTTACATTCAGAGTAAATATGCAAAGTGAAACTGCAGCCGATTCGGTTCTTGTGCGCGGAAGCTGGGACAACTGGTCACAATCGGTGCCACTTACCAGCAACGGTACAATTTATTCGGCACAGGTAGACATTGAAGAAGGAAGTTACATCGAATACAAATTTGTAAATGGTGAAACCTACGAAAATTTTATCGCGGAATGTACTGATCTGCAAAATAACAACCGCTATTTTACCACTCCGGAACAAGACACAACGCTTGGCCTGGTTTGTTTTAACTCGTGCGAAAATTGTCCGCCAATTTATACCGTATCAACCAATGTTAGTCCTACTGAAGGGGGAATAACAAGTGGCCATGGAACATATATCGATGGAGACACCATTATCGTTTCGGCAACTGCAAGCGAATCATATATTTTCACAAACTGGACGGTTAATGGTTCTGTTGTATCAATCAATGAAAACTACGAGTTCATTCTTAGCAGCGACATCCAACTTCAGGCAAACTTTACAATACCAACAGTTCAGGTTACATTTAATGTGGATATGCAACACGAAACAGTGGCCCAATCGGGAGTATTCGTAAGAGGTAGCTGGGACAACTGGCAGCAGGCAGTTGCTCTTAGTGCCGGACAAAATAAGTATTCAGCTAGTATTGACCTAACAATTGGATCAACATTCCAGTATAAGTTCATTAATGGCACTACTTATGAAAACTTTAGCGGCGATTGTACAATTGGAAACGACAACAACCGCCAATTTACCACTCCTAATACCAACTACTCTCTTTCAACGGTTTGCTTCAACCGCTGCACGGCCTGTCCGCCGGAATATGAAATTAGTACCGAGGTAAATCCTGACAACGCAGGAACCTTAACTGGAGCAGGGATTTACATAGAGGGAAGTACGGTTGAAGTGCAAGCCATTGCCAATCCAGATTTCTACTTCCTGAACTGGACAACTAACGACTTAATTGCTTCAACTGATTCGGTTTACCAATTTACAGCAACAAAAGAAACAGTGCTGACTGCTAATTTCCTTCCTGTGCCTCCATCGGCAGAAGTTACCTTTAGCGTTGATATGAAAAACGACACCATTTCAACAGCAGGTATTTTTGTTATGGGAAGCTGGAATAACTGGTCAACACCCACTGAATTATCGGCCAACGGATCAGTTTATTCAGCCACAATAGAACTGCTGTGCGACTCGCTTTACGAGTACAAATTCATAAATGGCAGTACCTGGGAGAACTTTTTTGCCGACTGCACCACCGGAGATTCAAACAACAGGTATCTCACCGTTCCACTGCAGGATTCAACACTCGCAACCGTTTGTTTTAACAGTTGTTTGGCCTGCACCAACTTCTACGAGGTGGCAACCATTAGCAACAGCGAGCAGGGAACCACCAGCGGAGAGGGAACGTACGAAGCCGGAGAAAGCGTACCAATCTCGGCTGTTCCGGCCGATGGTTATTCTTTTGTGAGCTGGACAGCCGGCGACTCTGTTGTTTCCGTTAATGCGGAATACACTTTTACAGCAGAGGAAGACATAACTCTGACCGCCAATTTCGAAGTGGTAATTCCGACCTACGCGGTAACATTTGCGGTTGACATGCAAAACGAACTGGTGTCAGACAGCGGCGTTTATTTAATTGGTAGCTGGAACAACTGGACAGATCCAATTCAACTCAACAACGAAAGTGAATTCATTTACACCTCAACAATCGTACTTGAAGAAAACAAGGCGTACGAATACAAATTTATAAACGGAGAAAGTAGCAATCCGAATAACTTTGAAGCGCCAACAGGTGCACAAGTCAATCAGGAGACAGGAAACAGACTGCTTACGGTTGAAAGTACGAATATCGTAATTCCTGTAGTTTGTTTCAACCAGAGTGTTTTCTGCACAACAAATGAACCGCCTGTTGCTTACAGCCAGGAATTTAGCTTGCTCGAAGATTCTGTAATCACTTTTCAACTGCAGGCCCTTGATGCAGAAGATGCAATTGAAGACCTGATTTTTACTATTGAAACAGCGCCATTAAACAGTGTGGAGTTTTTGCAAGACAGCAACCAAATCACCTATCGCCCGCAGGAAGATTTCAATGGCACCGACGAACTAACATTCAGTGTAACCGATTTGGAAGGAAGTGTTTCGCAAATAGCAACTGTAACCCTAACGGTTGAATCGGTTAACGATCGGCCACTAGCTTTGTCATCAACAATCGATGCACAAAACACCAGTCCTATCTCGTTTAATCTCAGCAATTTTATTTCAGATATTGAATCGGCTGACAACGAACTGAACATCACTTTTGTTCCTGAAAACAGCAGTGTTTTAGGAGGCGCAGTAAGTCATACTGAAAATCAGTCTTACAACTTCACCGTTAACAATCCTGAAACGAATGAAGACTATATCGTTTTCCGTGCTTCTGATGGTGAGCTGACTTCTTTCGCCGAAGTATTAACTCTTACTAATTTAAGTGCCGCCAAGAGCTTACAAGTTCCGAATGAAGAAAATTCGCTGTTAACCATCAACGACGAAGCACACCTTCGTTACGGACAAACAATTGGACTTGAGTTTATCGGTATTGACAAAACCTATCCGTTTGAGCAAGTACAGGTTTCGATATTAAAAGATCCGGAACATGGAACACTAAACAATTTTAGCCTTAATGCCTACAGCGGATCAATTTTAACAACTTACAGGTGTTCTTATACGGCTACCGATAATAGCAATGTGCTCGATTCGGTTGTATTCCAGGTATCGAATAATAACGAAAGCATTACCGGAGTATACTACCTAAACGTTGGCGCTGTTAAAATGGCACCCAATCTGCTGTCTGTTGCTAACCAAACGATGAACGAAGGCGATTCTCTTAACCTTAATTTGAATGTATCTGACATGGATACGGAAATGGAAGATTTGAGCTGGACTTTTAACACCATGCCAACTATAGCAGCTAATTATTCAGTTACTTTACAAGAAGGTGCTCCGGTGCTAACAATAGCTCCACCATCAAATTATTCAGGAGATTTTATTGTAAAAGCAAAAGTTACTGATACCGATCAACTATCAGACGAAGTATTGTTCGCTGTTTCGGTTACCAATACAAACAATGCTCCCGTTCCGCATTTCGAAAACTCAGTGCAGGCAACGGAAGACAGTCTGTTTAGCTTTATTTTGAAAGCCGAAGATTATGACAGAGACTCGCTCAACTTCGTACTTGGCAACCTCCCCGACTGGCTTTCATACCAGGTACTTTCAAAGTATACAATCGAGCTTTTCGGAACTCCGGAGAACGCAGATGTTGGAGCTAAGGAAATCGACATTGAAATAAGCGATGGAACTTCTACAATACTCGATTCATTATGGCTCGAGGTTGTAAATATAAACGACAAACCTGTTGCCCTTGCTGAATTTGATACGGTTTTTGCCAAAGCAGGTGCCGAAACAGTAAGCTTTATTTTAAGCGATTATTTCTACGACGAAGATGCTGATGCTGAATTTAGCTTCGCTCTGGTATCAGCCGGCAATACCAATATTAGTCAGCCAGATATAAGCGGAGATATACTGAACCTAAATTTCAACTCCGATAGCATTGGAACATCAATAATTGCATTTGATGCAATATCGCAGGGAGATACCTTAACCGAAACAATTGTTGTAGTAGTTGATGCAAAAGTTGGTGTTAAAAACTTTGGAATGGTATTGAATTTCAGTGTTTATCCAAATCCGGTTACCGATCATTTTACGGTTAGTTTTGGCAATGGCAATCAGGATTGGGAAATTCAGATCCTGGATATGAACGGACGATTAATTATGCAAAAAGAAGTACACATGCAAAGCGAAATACAATTTGAATCAACTTTGTTTAAAGCTTCGGGAACTATCTTGTCCGTGTTACATCAGGCAAAATAAGTAAAACGCAAAAGGTTATTGCGCATTAAATAGCTCTCATTTTCGAATGAAGATCCCGGTTCGTTTTTAACGGATCGGGATTTTGTTTTGTTCCTTGCCGCAACTGTGCGACATGCCCGTCACAAGACTTTTTCACTTGCCGCAGTTTTGCGACATACCATCCATAACATTTTTTTGCCTGATGCAGTGCTGCGAGAGACCAGCCATAACATTTTTTTGCTTGCCGCAGCCGTGCAACAGGCAAGCCAACAAGTTTTTTTGCTTGCCGCAGCTTTGCAACAGCCGAGCCAACAGATTTTTTTGCTTGCCGTAGAGCTGCAACAAGCTGGCAAAAAAGTTTTCCGGCCAACTACACGGCTGTAGGAAACCTATAACCAACAAATTACAAGACCCGAGCAACATAAAATGTCTGCAAAGCTGCTTATTACAATGCTTCAGCACCAAAGGCTAAAAACATTGAGAGAACCAACATGGAAATCATATATGGGGAGGATGATTAATAAAAAACTTTTATAAAGTAGGCAAAGTTGCCAATCAAGACTTGATTGAGCCTCTTTTCTGCTCCAAACGCGTTTGGTGCAACTCCATATTTATCTTGGTGTAACGTTCCAAAGCATTCTTTTTATGCACTTCGTACTCTTCTTTTAACTCGTCATAATCCTTTTTCGTGCGGTGTGTAACAGCAAGACTCCGCTTATATAAAAGAAACACAAATCCAGCTAAAACAAGCACTCCGGCAATAAGCAAATACATGGTAACCGAGTAGGCATTCTTGTTAATAGGCATCCCCAGAAAGACGATTGAATTTTGCAATTTCAAACTCTCATCAAGTTGTTGTTGCAAGGTACTCATTTGCTCATCTCTCGTGCTTAACTCACTGTTTAAATTTCGGATCTGACTGTTTTTCTGATCCACATTATTCTCCAACAAACCAATGGTATCGGTCAGTGCCTCGTAGAAATCATCTAACTGATCTTCTTCCAAAAAGTAAGATCCATTCCAAAAATTAAGGTTCTTCTTAAAAACTTCGTATTGATTGGGTAATGATTGTTCCTGTTTCCAGGCATTTATATCCTTTTGAGCAAACGAGCCGGAAACAACAAGAACCAATACAACTAGAGCAAATATCTTTTTCATACAACAAACAATTTTCGATTTAATGGCCGGTCATTTCTCCGATGGCCGAATATTTCTAATAAATTCCAATAAAAATCTTTGAACTATTCAAGTAACGCAGAATCCTTACACTTGTTACTTTTTCGGTAAGGAATTAAACGAACAGCAAGCTTTACAATGCTATACAATCCGTTGATATACGCACAATAATTAATTAAGGTTTGCCTGAAGGGGCAAATATAAGGAATAGAAATAAACTAATACGTACTTGCTGTGCAAAAATTTACAATGTCAGAAATGCGTGTACAAAAACGAAATACAGATAATTTGAACGAGGTTGTTACAGAATAAAAAGCAAATTGAAAATTAATTTTAAGTACCTAAACCGTTAATTAATCTTTGTTACGAAACAAATGGACAAAGCCGTGTTTTTTGCGTTTTTCACCATCTCGTCCACGGCCTACAACATCGTAGTAATACACCCCGGGACTGGCATAACGACCTCCCATTATCCGGCCATCCCACACTGTTTCGGAGAAGGTATCATCAAACCCCCGAACATCGCCGCTTTGCCAGTAATGCACGCGTTTTCCCCAGCGGTTAAAAATGTTAATCTCAATACTTTGCATCGACCAGAACTGAACCACAAACTCATCGTTGGTTCCATCGCCGTTTGGCGTAAATACATTAGGTACAGCAATAAACGAAGTATCTACCTCAATATAATCCTCCAAATAAACAGTGTCAACACAAGTAAGCGAATCGGAAAGATGTTTTGATACCAGCCTTACCATGTAAGTTCCGGAATTTTCGTAGGTATAAAAAGGCGCATCATCGTAAGCCACCAGCATAATACTGTCAACCGGCTCTTCCGTTCCTTCTGATTCTCTTTTTATCTTATTCAGATCGTGGTAAAAAAACCATTCAAAATAGCCGGGCGTTCCGTTTTCCGAATTATTCGAAAAAGTAACATCAAGCGGTGCTTCTCCACTCATCGGATCGGCAGTAAATTTGGCTTTAGTCACAATCGATTCGTACAAAACAGTTGACTGTGCATCGCAATCGAATTTATCGTAAACACGCAAACTGTAGTTTGTATTTTCTGTTGGCGGATCATAAACCGTCAAGTTTAAAACCGATGCAATCCGGTCTCCATCTTCCAGCCATTCCACCTGCACATCTTTATTCACAAAAACAGGAGCATTGCTGCTTAAATCGTTATAAGTGAGCACTGCCGAATTTATCTCTCCATCTATTCTGAAATACTCGCAATTCGATACAGTTACCTCTCCGCCGGCGTACATCCAGTTATTAAAAACCCACGCACGGTCTACTTCGGTAGTTGCTCCCTGCGTAATGGTTATTCGGTAACAACCATCGGCCAGAGCGTTTATCTGCGATGAAGTGGCATCCGTACTTTCCTGAAATTCTAACTCGAATACACCGGTAGTTTCATTATACTTTTCCCACAACCATGTTTTTGTCCCTGTCAGTTCGGTACTGGCTGTTAAAGCTCCTACATCGTTTAACGAGTCGTTACTACAAAAAATAAAGATATCGTCGGTTTCTGTAAAAACAGGGTATTGTGTTACATCGGTGGCGTCGGCTCCGGGCGAAGTTATTTGTGCCTGGAGAGCGTAAAAAGAAAACACCAGAATAGTTACAATAAAAAGACTTCGCTTCATAAATTATTGCGCTTTAAGATACAATATTAACGTATAAATTTCATTTAATTGCGTGTTAAACCAATTGTTTTTCAAAGTGAGCCTTAAGCGAAACTGTGAAATTACAATGGTTAATACCGATGGTTAAGCAAAGAGAGTTTGGAAATAGTTGAACCAAAGTCCTATTTTGATTTCCAATCGGTGGTACCGACAAAAATAGTGAACCGCAGCCTAAATACTAAAGGCTTCAGTAAATTGTTAATAAAAGACCTGGCATTCGCACCAATTTACTTCGAACATCGTTTATTTTTGCCCAAAACAACTTGGTTCGCCAGTTGTTATTTTACTGCGATTGAAATCCGAATGTTTAACCGACATCTCCCCCACTCTAATAACGACGTCAAAACATTTTTATCAATCAGAATTTTATATTTGCAAAGCAAAAAAAGAAATCTATAGTGTTCGATTATCTTCAAAATTTAAATGAAGCCCAAAGAGAGGCTGTTCTTCGTACCGAAGGACCGGCACTGGTAATTGCAGGAGCCGGATCGGGAAAAACGCGTGTTTTAACTTACCGCATTGCTAATTTGTTGAAACAGGGTGCCCGCCCGTCAAGTATTTTATCGCTTACCTTTACCAACAAGGCAGCCCGAGAAATGAAAGAACGTATTGCCAGCGTGGTGGGCGAAAACACGGCGCGCTACCTTTGGATGGGTACTTTTCACAGTATTTTTGCTCGTATTTTGCGTGTTGAACACGAAACCATTGGCTACCCGTCGAACTTTACGATTTACGATAGTGCCGACAGTAAAAGTTTGATAAAAACGATCATTAAAAGTTTTCAGCTCGATGATAAGATTTACAAACCGGGTGTGGTTGCCAGTCGGATTTCGATGGCAAAAAATAACCTGATTACACCAAGTGCATATGAGAACTCATCGGAAATCCGCACGGCCGACAAAAGTATGCGCATGCCGCAAATTGTCCAGATTTATAAAGAATACGCCAAACGCTGTTTTCTTTCCGGCGCAATGGATTTTGATGATCTGCTGTTAAAAACAAACCTGCTTTTTCGCGATAATCCTGAAATACTGAAAAAATACCAGGAACGTTTTGGTTACGTAATGGTTGATGAGTACCAGGATACCAATTACTCGCAATACCTGATTGTAAAAAAGCTGGCCGCGGCACATAAAAATATTTGCGTGGTGGGCGACGATGCACAAAGTATCTACTCATTCCGTGGTGCCCGAATCGAGAATATTCTAAATTTTAAATCGGATTACCCCGAACATAAAGTGTTTAAGCTGGAGCAAAACTACCGCTCAACACAAACCATTGTTAATGCCGCCAACAGCATAATTGCCAAAAACAAACGGCAAATTCCTAAAAAAGTGTTTTCAGAAAACGCCACTGGTAAACCCATAAAACTTATTTCGGCTTTAACCGACAACGAAGAAGGTTTTATGGTAGCTCAGGAAATTGCCCAATTGCAGTTGCGTGACCATTACAAATACGAAGACTTTGCCATTTTGTACCGCACCAATATGCAATCGAGGATTTTTGAGGAATCGTTGCGCAAAAGAAATATTCCGTACAAAATTTATGGGGGCTTAAGTTTCTATCAACGAAAAGAAATTAAAGACCTGCTCTCCTATTTCAGAATGACTATAAACCCGGCAGATAACGAAGCTTTAAAGCGCATTATTAATTATCCGGCGCGGGGAATTGGAGCTACTACCCTCTCGAAATTAGAAGCGGCAGCCGTAAATAACGAAACATCAATTTGGAAGATTGTCACCGATTT
Organism: Draconibacterium halophilum; assembly: GCF_010448835.1. Classification (NCBI taxonomy): domain Bacteria; kingdom Pseudomonadati; phylum Bacteroidota; class Bacteroidia; order Marinilabiliales; family Prolixibacteraceae; genus Draconibacterium; species Draconibacterium halophilum. Next base: position 1,530,590 of record NZ_CP048409.1, on the reverse strand, counting down.
ACCAACAATAAATCATGCCAATTTTAATAAAGGTACCGTTGGCAAAATAATGAAGTTTGTTGCGCTGATTGAAAAATTCAGAGAATTGTCGGCAAACAATGATGCTATTGATACGGCAAAAACCATTGCCGAAGAAACCGGTATTTTAAAGGAACTTTATACCGACAAATCGCCCGAAGGATTGAGCCGCCACGAAAACATTCAGGAATTGCTAAATGGTATCCAGGAATTTAGCATTAATGCCCTGGAAACCGGCGAACCCGAGAAACTTGAAAATTACCTCGAAGATGTTGCGCTATTAACCGATCAGGATAATGAGAAGGAAGAGGACAAGAACAAGGTGACACTGATGACCGTGCACTCGTCAAAAGGGCTGGAATTTAAAAATGTATTTGTGGTGGGTTTGGAAGAAAATCTGTTTCCATCCAATCAAAATAACGATAACAAACCGGAAGCACTTGAGGAAGAACGCCGACTATTTTATGTGGCGCTAACCCGTGCAGAAGAGAATGCCTGGTTTTCGTATGCCAACCAACGCTACCGCTGGGGAAATCTTGATTTTTGTTCACCAAGTCGTTTTCTTGAAGATATTGATGGACAGTTTCTTGATAGTTCGGGTGTTGCGGCACAGGTCTCTCCTGCACGCCGAGCGGAGAGCAATGACGATATTCAACCCGAGCGTTATCATCAAAATTCTGTCCGCCGCCAGGCACCCGGCGCATTTAAAACACGCGAGTCGCAAAACTTTTTCAATAAGAAACTCGTTTCGTTAAAAGAAAGCAACAAAGTGCAGAATACTTTTCAGGGCGATGCACCGGAAAAAATACAAACCGGAATGGTTGTCGAACACCAACGCTTTGGAGAAGGAAAGGTAATTAATATTGAAGGAGTTGCACCCAATATAAAAGCAACCGTATTCTTTAAATCCGGTACTCAAAAACAATTACTGCTAAAATTCGCCAAGTTGAAAATAAAAACATAATAAGTGATTGAAACCAGCATGTTAAATCGTTACATCCAAAGGAATGACTAAAGTGCGGGTTTCATACAATACGGATTAAATCAACAATTTTAATCGTATGAAAATAAATACTTCGGGATTTATCGGGAAATGATTAGTTTTGTAACATCATTTCGCAGATAATTCCAATTTACTTGAAAATTAGATTATTAGCATTAAACATTTACAGATGGATTATAATACAAAGAGAAATAAAATGGCTCTTCCTGAATATGGAAGAAATATACAAAACATGGTTGATTACCTGTTAACTATTGAAGACCGCGAAAAACGTAACAAATCGGCACAAACGGTTATCGATGTAATGGGCAACCTTTTCCCTCATTTACGCGATGTTCAGGAATTCAGACATAAACTATGGGACCACCTGGCCATTATGTCGAATTTTCAATTAGACATTGATTTCCCTTACGAGCCGCCAACGCCGGAATCGTTAAAAGAATTGCCCAATACCGTTCCGTATAGCAAAAACAGAATAAAGTACAAGCATTATGGGCGAACCATGGAACTTTTAATAAAAGAGGCCGACAGCTTTGAAGGCGAAGAGCGTGACATCATCATTGAGCAATTGGCCAACCACATGAAAAAATCGTACCTCTCATGGAATAAAGATGCTGTTGAGGACCGTTTGATTTTCAATGATCTGGAAGAAATTTCAGGTGGTAAATTAAAAGTTCCGGAAGGTACTCAGCTTGCCGATGTTAAAACACTGGTTAGTACTCCAAAAAAGAAAAAATCAAAAAAGAAAAAATAGGTAATACGCTATAATCTCACACCCCATGTCGACTTTCAAAATTGAAGGTGGTTTTAAATTAAAAGGAGACCTTGAACCGCAAGGAGCAAAAAACGAGGCGCTTCAGGTTATTTGTGCCACCCTGTTAACAGCAGAAAAAACAATCATCGAAAATATTCCGGAGATTCGGGATGTGCTGAAATTAATAGAAATTCTGAAAGGTTTGGGCGTTCAGTCAAAGCGCTTGTCAAAAGGCAACTATAGTTTTGACGCCTCGGAAGTCGACATCGATTTTTTAAAAAGCCCGGAATACGCCCAACAAGCAGCAGTACTTCGTGGCTCGATAATGATTATTGGCCCGCTATTGGCCCGTTTCGGAAAGGGATTTATTCCACAACCTGGAGGTGATAAAATTGGCCGTCGCAGAGTTGACACACACTTTATCGGTCTGCAAAAATTGGGAGCCCGCTTTGATTTCGATCGCGAAAACATGTGGTACTCCGTTTCAACCGAAAAACTTACCGGCGCTTATATGTTGCTCGACGAAGCTTCGGTTACCGGAACAGCAAATATTGTAATGGCAGCCGTTTTGGCCAATGGAACCACTACCATTTACAATGCAGCCTGCGAACCATACCTGCAGCAACTCTGCAAAATGCTGGTAGCAATGGGCGCAAAAATTCAAGGAATTGGTTCAAACCTGCTTACCATCGAAGGTGTTTCGTCGCTAAAAGGATGCACACACCGCATACTGCCCGACATGATTGAAGTTGGCAGTTTCATTGGTTTGGCAGCCCTTACAGCTTCCGAGATCACTATTAAGAATGTGGGCATTGAACACCTGGGAATAATCCCGGAATCATTCCGTCGGCTGGGAATAAAGGTGGAACAGCTCGACGACGATCTGCTGGTAAAAGATACCGAACATTATGAGATAGATGCCTATATCGACGGATCGATAATGACCATTTCCGATGCACCGTGGCCAGGACTGACACCCGACTTATTGAGTGTTTTACTGGTAGTAGCCACGCAAGCAAAAGGAAGCGTGCTCATACATCAGAAAATGTTTGAAAGCCGTTTATTCTTTGTTGACAAGCTGATTGATATGGGAGCACAAATCATCCTGTGCGATCCGCACCGCGCCACCGTAATTGGCCTCGACAGGAAAAACATCTTACGCGCCACAAAAATGGTATCGCCCGATATTCGTGCAGGAATTGCACTTCTTATAGCAGCTATGTCGGCAAAAGGCACCAGCACTATCGACAATATCGAACAAATCGACCGCGGTTACGAGAACATCGACCGCCGCTTAAATGCGCTTGGAGCTCACATCACAAGAATGTAGATGCCTTGTTAAAACATTAATCATAACTTTGTGTTACTAGATAAAATTCTATATTTGACTTTTTAGAAATATCAATACGAAAAAAAATGAAAAAACTTATTTTATTGGCGACGATCATATTTATGGGTACCACATTTATAAATGCCCAGGAACTTGGTTTAAATATTGGCAACAAAGCCCCTGAACTTATTGGTACAGGCCCGAATGGCGAAACCATAAAATTATCAGACTTACAAGGCAAAGTTGTATTAATCGATTTTTGGGCTGCGTGGTGTGGCCCATGCCGACGAGAAAATCCGAATGTTGTAGCCACTTATAAAAAATATAAAGATGCCAAATTTACCAATGGCAAAGGATTTACAGTTTTTGGAGTGTCGCTCGACGACTCGGCCGAAAGATGGAAAGCAGCCATTGAAAAAGATGGTCTTGAATGGCCAAATCACATTTGCGATTTCAAAAAATGGAATTCAAAATATCGTATGATCTATCAGGTTCGCGGTATTCCTGATAATTACCTTATTGATAAAAATGGGGTTATCATTGCTAAAAAGCTACGTGGCCCGGCACTTGATGCTGCTCTTAACAAAATAGTTGCAGAAGAGCTGTAAGGCCTTAGTTTAAAAATAGAATAAATCGTTCAAATTGGCACACGAAACTGATTTCGAGTGCCAATTTGTCGTTTATATTTGCATGGCAAAATTTTTGATATGTCAGCGTAGCATAAAAAACGCTCGCAGTTAATTATTTAAACTGAAAAATAAGGAAAAATGGCAGAAGAAAAAGTAAACAAGGAAACAGAAGAAGAAAAAGATAAAACAACTCAGGTTGAAGATAGTGCTGCTGAAAAGGAGGAAAAAGCGGAAGAGAAGAAAGGTAAGAAGAAAAAATCGAAAAAAGATAATAAGAAAGATCAGTTGGAAGAGCTTGGAGAAAAGTTACAGGAACTTCAGGACAAACACCTGCGTTTGCAAGCTGAATTTGACAACTTCAGAAGAAGAACGATTAAAGAAAAAGCCGATCTGATTAAATCGGGTGGCGAAACGGTTCTGGTAAATATACTTCCGGTTATCGATGATTTTGAGCGTGCCCTGGATTCAATGAAAGAGTTGGCTGATGAAGATGCAGGAAAACATGGATCTGCACTGATATACAAGAAATTTCAGGAATTTCTAAAACAAAACAACGTAAAAGAAATTGAAGCTCAGAACGCTGATTTTGACGTTGATTTGCACGAAGCCATTACAAAGATTCCTGCACCAAGCGAAGAATTAAAAGGCAAAGTAGTTGATGTAATTCAAAAAGGTTATTGCTTAAACGAAAAGGTAATCCGGTTTGCCAAAGTTGTAATCGGAGAATAATAATTCAGAGGAAGAATAATGGCAAAAAGAGATTATTACAAAGTATTAGGAGTTAGCAAAGATGCCTCCGCTGAAGAGGTAAAAAAAGCCTACCGTAAAAAGGCAATCCAATACCATCCGGACAAAAACCCGGATGACAAGGAAGCTGAAGACAAGTTTAAAGAAGCAGCCGAAGCATACGAAGTACTGAGCAATCCGGAGAAAAAACAACGTTACGATCAATATGGTCATGCCGGAATGGGTGGTGCCGCCGGTGGTGGCGGATTCAGCGGAGGCGGATTCTCCGACGTTGAAGATATTTTCTCGGCATTCGGCGATATTTTTGGCGGACATTTTGGCGGATTCGGAGGATTTAGTGGCGGCGGAGGCGGTCGAAGCAGAGGCGGTCGAAGAGTTAGCCGTGGTTCCGATCTGCGTGTAAAGGTAAAATTGAACCTCCAGGAAATTGTTAACGGCGTTGAGAAAAAGATAAAAGTAAAAAAATATGTAGCCTGCCAGCCTTGTAGCGGAACAGGAGCTAAAAACGGATCGTCTTACTCCACTTGCGGAACGTGCGGTGGTGCCGGTCAGGTAACACGTGTTCAGAACACCTTGTTGGGGCAAATGCAAACCACATCAGCATGTCCAACTTGCCAGGGCGAGGGAAAAATGATTACCGACAAGTGTAACCATTGTGCCGGCGAAGGAGTTATTCGCGAGGAAGAAGTGATTAATATTAAAATTCCGGCTGGCGTTGGCGAAGGAATGCAATTGAATGTTTCGGGAAAAGGAAATACCGGACGAAGAGGTGGAATTAATGGCGACTTGCTGGTGGTAATTACCGAAGATGATAATCAGGAATTAGTTCGCGATGGAAATAATCTTATTTATAACCTGTTCTTATCGTTCCCGGAAATTACGCTTGGAACAACTTCGGAGATTCCAACGGTTGATGGCAAGGTAAAAGTAAAAATAGAACCCGGCACTCAACCAGAAAAAATTCTTCGCTTGCGCGGAAAAGGAGTTCCTGATGTGAATGGGTATGGCCGTGGCGACTTGTTGGTTCGTGTGCATGTTTGGATACCAAAAAAACTGAGTGTTGAAGAAAAAAAGGCACTCGAGAAACTTCAGGACTCTGAAGGATTTCAAGGCGGACCGTCAGCACAGGAAAGGTCATTCTTTCAAAAAATGAAAGACATATTTGAATAAAAGAAATTGAAAACGATAAAAAGAAAAAGATTCCTTACTCATTTGGAATCTTTTTTTGTTTCTGTCACAGCTCTTTAGAATTTATTCCATGTAAATGCCTAACCATTTCAATTAGAAAATTTTACATATCTACCGTATTTGATCGTTTTATTTTGCATAAATGAGACACAACATTAAATTTGCTGAAATTGAACTACTAACATGGAAGACTTTTATACAAGATACAATTTTCTTGAACCCGAACTACAGGAAGAAATTCTGAAAGTTGCCGTAAGAAAAAAGTTTGCACAACACGAAACATTAATTCGAGAGGGGCAGTTTATTTCCAGTTTTCCAATGGTGCTAAAAGGTCTGATAAGGGTTTCGCGCACCAGCGAAGCCGGCAACGAACTACTACTTTATTACCTACAGGCCGACGAAGTTTGTGCCATGTCGTTAACATGCTGTATGGCCCGCCAAATAAGCGAAGTAAATGCCATTGCCGAAGAAGATACAGAGGTGCTGCTTATTCCGGTTGAAATGCTTGATACCTGGACAAGCAAATACCCTTTGTGGAAACAATACGTAATGCAGACCTTCCAGGGCAGATTTCGCGAATTAATGAATACGCTTGATGCTGTTGCCTTTTTAAAACTCGATGAGCGTTTAATCAAGTTTTTTGTCGACCGCTATAAAAAATCAGGAGTGCACACTTTCTCCGGTACACATCAGGATCTGGCTCTTCAACTAAATTCATCACGGGAAGTGATCTCTCGCTTACTAAAAAAGCTTGAAAAAAAGGGTAAAGTTTCACTTTCCAGAAATTTTATTGATTTTTCCGGGCTTTTGTGACTTACATTACATACTCACTAGTATTCTATTATTTTATTTGCAGATATAAAATCTAAAGACATAATAGTTCATAACTATTGTTTCATAATTTTTTGGGTTATAAAATCGGTTAGTAGTTGAAGGTTGATGAGCCAGACTGTAGGGTCTGGCTTTTTCTTTGCCCTTATCCAAGCTATCTCAGCTCTTTCTACTGGTGTAAATTATGGAGTATATTTTATTCGATAGTCCAAATTTTCATTTCAATATCCGTAGAGGTTTTTTCAAAAAAGGCGATAAGCAAAATGTTGAAATTATTTCCATTCTAGTACTCGTTTCATTAATGTTAATTTCATATTGAAAACTAATCCCTTCAATCGCTTATAATTTATAGATATAATGCTGATATTTGTCACCAAAACAGATGCTATCCAATATTTTGCGATTTTGGGTACTCTAATCAGCTACAGAGAAAATCAATTAAAAAGCAAGCTACATGTTTAAAATTCAAACGCTGAATAAGATTGACCCCGATGGTCTTAAATTATTCCCGCTCGACAATTACGAGATTGCAAGCGAACTTCCAAATCCGGATGCTATTGTTTTGCGCAGTTTTAAAATGCATGATGTTGAAATTCCATCGTCGGTAAAAGCTGTTGCAAGAGCCGGAGCCGGTGTAAATAATATTCCAATCGAGAAATGCACCGAGAAAGGAATCGTAGTTTTTAATACACCGGGTGCCAACGCCAATGGTGTAAAAGAGGCTGTAATTGCCGGAATGCTATTATCGTCGCGCGATTATATTGGAGCAGCAAATTGGGCAAAAACACTAATTGGAGAGGGCGACAACGTTTCTTCGTTAGTAGAAAAAGGAAAAAAGAACTTTGCGGGGCATGAAATAAAAGGAAAAACGCTGGCTGTAATCGGATTGGGTGCCATTGGTGTTTTGGCAGCGAATGCAGCCACCGCACTCCGCATGAATGTAATTGGTTACGACCCATACATGTCGGTAAAACACGCACTAAAACTTAGCCGCGAAGTAGAAGTAGTTGAAGGTATTCAGGTGTTGTTGCAAAAAGCCGATTTTATTACCATCAATATTCCATTGTTGCCCGACACAAAAGGATACATCAACAAAGACAAATTTGCCATGATGAAAGATGGCGTTAAAATTCTGAACTTTGCACGTGGAGGTTTAGTAGACCACAGCGATTTAAAAGTTGCTATCGAATCGGGAAAAGTAGCTAAATACATTACCGATTTCCCTGATGAAGAATGCCTAAAACTGGATAACGTAATTTCAATTCCTCACCTGGGAGCATCAACAAAAGAGTCGGAAACCAACTGTGCCATTATGGCGGTTGATCAAATGCGCGACTACCTGGAGAACGGAAATATTAAAAACTCGGTAAATTTCCCTGCAGCAGAATTGGAGCGCAACGGTGGAAGCCGCATCCTGATCGGAAACCGGAATATTCCGAATATGGTAAGCCAGATTTCAACTGTATTGGCTGCCGAGGGATTGAACATCGATAATATGCTGAACAAAAAACGCGATGATATTGCGTATAACATTATCGATGTTGATGCCGACACAATTAATGACAGCGTAAAAGAAAAACTGTTGGCTATCGACGGAATCTTTATGGTTCGTTTGATTAATGCATAAGACAACAAAGGTCATAGGAAAATACTATATCGAGAAGGAGAATCGGATTCAAATCTGGTTCTCCTTTTTTATTGTCTATAATTGTACACCGCTGATTGCTAAATTATTATTAATAACAGGCAATGCGTCTGTCCAAGTCCCTGTTTTTTACTATTTTTGGCGCTCCTGTCCTGCCTACAGTAAATTGAAATTAAATTGAAAAAAATGAGTAAAAGTATTGAAGTAAGAGCAGCTGATAATGTTCGTATTCTGGCTGCTGCAATGGTTGAAAAAGCAAAATCGGGCCACCCTGGCGGAGCAATGGGTGGAGCAGATTTTATTAACATCCTTTATTCTGAATTCCTTAATTACGATCCATCGGACATGACATGGGCAAACCGCGACCGTTTTTTCCTCGATCCGGGTCATATGTCTCCAATGCTTTACGGAATTTTATCATTGGCAGGATTTTACAGCATGGATGATGTTGCCAATTTCCGTCAGTGGGGAAGCGTAACTCCGGGACACCCTGAAGTAGACGTTGAACGTGGCGTCGAAAATACTTCCGGTCCTCTGGGACAGGGGCATGTTATGGCTCTTGGAGCAGCCATTACCGAGCGTTTTTTAGTTGCCCGTTTTGGCGAATGGATGTCGCATAAAACATACACATTCATCTCTGATGGTGGTGTTCAGGAAGAAATTTCACAGGGGGCAGGGAGAATTGCAGGTCACCTGGGATTAAGCAACCTGATCATGTTCTACGATTCTAACGACATTCAGTTATCGACAGAAACCGACGAGGTTACGAATGAAGACACTGAAATGAAATATAAATCCTGGGGCTGGAACGTTGTTACAATTGTTGGTAACGATGCTGATGCGATTCGTAAAGCATTAAAAGATGCCCAGGCAGAAACTGAAAAACCAACCCTGATAATTGGTAAAACAATAATGGGTAAAGGAGCCATTACTGAAGCTGGTGAATGTTTCGAAGGGCAATGTTCATCTCACGGTCAGCCATTATCAGGCGCCGGAGCATCATTCGAAAAATCGATTGAAAATTTGGGTGGCGATCCTGAAAACCCATTTGTTATTTTCGACGACGTTAAAGAATACTACGAAGCACGTAAGGCTGAGCTGATTGAAGCAGCTGCAGCGAAAAAAGCAGAACAAGAAAAATGGGAAGCTGCAAATCCTGAATTAGCCGTAAAACTAAAAGCTTTCTTCTCGAACAAACTTCCGGAAATCGACTACAGCAAGATTGAGCAAAAAGCAGGTGTTGCAACACGTGGTGCTTCTGCAGCTGTTCTTTCAGTATTTGCTAACGAGGTAGAAAACATGATTGTTTCATCTGCCGATCTTTCAAACTCGGATAAAACCGACGGTTTCCTAAAAAATACAACTTCATTTAAGAAAGGTGACTTTACCGGACAATTCCTGCAAGCAGGTGTTTCTGAGTTAACAATGGCCGCCATTATGAACGGTATGGCATTGCACGGAGGTGTTATTGCTGCAAGTGGAACATTCTTCGTTTTCAGCGATTATCAGAAACCAGCAGCCCGTTTGGCAGCATTACAAGAGCTACCGGTAAAATATATCTGGACACACGATGCTTTTCGTGTTGGAGAAGATGGTCCTACTCACCAGCCGGTTGAGCAGGAGGCACAAATTCGCCTGTTAGAAAAATTACAAAACCACAACCACAAAAATTCGATGTTGGTACTTCGTCCGGCCGACGGAAACGAAACTACTGTCGCATGGAAAATGGCTATGGAAAATACAGAAACTCCAACTGCACTTATTCTTTCGCGCCAGGGAATTAAAGACGTTACTACTTACGAAACTGCCCAGGGAGCTGCAAAAGGGGCCTACATTCTTCAGGATTGCGAAGGTACTCCTGATGTAATTCTGTTGGCAAGTGGATCGGAAGTAAGTACATTGGTTGACGGTGCCGAGTTGCTGGCAAAAGACGGTGTAAAAAGCCGTATCGTATCCGTTCCTTCTGAAGGGCTGTTCCGTTCACAAAGTGCCGAATACCAAAAAGAAGTGCTGCCTGCAGGAATTACTAAATTTGGCTTAACTGCCGGATTGCCTGTTACACTTGAAGGCTTGGTAGGAATGGACGGAAAAGTATTTGGACTTGAATCATTTGGGTTTTCTGCTCCTGCCGGAGTGTTGGATGTTAAACTGGGTTATACCGGTGAAAACGTATACAACCAGGTAAAAGAATTATTGGCATAAGAATAACAATAATCATACATCAAAAGGTGCTTCATTTATGAGGCACCTTTTTTTATATCACAGATCTATTTATACGTCTCAATTTTATTATATTACACCCCGGATAGGAGTAAAGTATCATATTCTTTTTCAAGAAAACCAAGGTAATTAAGTAATGAAAAACCGAGCTGACCAAAAAATTGCACACCTCCATAAAATCATTGATACCTCACGTAAAATTCAACGTTTAATAATTTCAGAGAAACAACCGGAATCCATACTCGATAAAACCTGTAAGGTACTAGTTGATACACGTGGTTATTGTTTTGCCTGGATAGCTCTTTTTGATGATGAGCAGCACATTAAATACTTTACCAGCTCCGGAGATGCTTCAATTATCGACAATATTGATACAAAGCTCCTATCAAACGGACTTTTAGAAAAGCTACGGCAGGACATTTCAGATACAACCGAATCCGTAATTACTAATTTACCTGCTGAGCTCCTTAACAACCTCGACACTAAAACCTGGACTCCTTTTCTAGCTCCGATAAAGGAAAATAAACAAACATTAGGTGTATTATGCGCCGCCATTCCGGCCAAGGATGCCATACACCCTAAAGAAGAAATTGGCTTTGTTGATCTGTCAAACAATATTACCTATGCTTTATCAAAATTTAAACAGAACAAGGAGTTAAAAAAGTCACTGAAACAGCTGGAAGAACAGAAAGAATATTTTCGTTTTCTCTCCGAATCATCATTTGAAGGGATAATAATTCACGATAAAGGAACTATTCTTGAAGTAAACCAAACACTACTAAAGATTACAGGTTATTCGCGAGAAGAGCTGGTTGGGAAGAATCTGTTATCGGGTTTTATTGTTGAACAAGACCACCATAAAGCGCTTGCAAGCATACAAACCGAAAATTCTAAACCATTTGTTGTTGGCGCCAAGAAAAAGGACGGAACCATTGGCTATGCAGAAATTGAAGCCCGTAGCATTCCATACAAGAGCAAAATAGTAAGGATAGCTGCAGTTCGCGATGTTTCTATACGTTTTCAATTGCAGGAAGAAATAAAAAAGAATAAGGAAAAACTAAATCGACTACTTGATAATCTTCCGGGAGTTGCTTATAACTGTAAAAACGATTCATCCTGGAGTATGAATTTTATGAGCGAGGGAAGCTATCAGCTTTTTGGTTATCATCCCAATGAACTGACAGCGGGTGGTTCAATAAATTACGACGACATCATTCATCCTGATGACAGAGATGATATCAGGAATACGATTCAAAAAGCAATTAACACAAAAGGAAGTTTTGAATTAGAATACCGGATAATAACCAAACAAAACGAATTTAAATGGGTTTGGGAACGCGGAAAAGCTGTTTATAACAACGATGAAATTTTACTGGAAGGATTTATTAGTGATATCACCCGAAGAAAAAAGCTGGAACAAACGAACGAAATGTTGTCGAAAGCGGTTGAATCAAGCTCGGCAAGTATTTTAATAACCGATGCAAATGGAAAAATTGAGTATGTAAATCCGTACTTTGAAAGAAACTCAGGATATCGGAAAAAAGAAGTTATTGGCAAAACGCCAAACATTCTTAGCTCCGGCAAGCACGACAATCTTTTCTATAAAAACTTGTGGGATACTATACAATCCGGGCAAATTTGGAAGGGAGAATTAAAAAACAAGAAAAAAAACGGGAAATCTTATTGGGAGCAAGCCAACATTTCACCAATTTTTGACAAGAGCGGGCAGATTACCCAATTTGTTGCCGTAAAAGAGGATATTACCGAAAAAAGGCGCACAGTAAAAGCATTAAAAATGGCCAAACAAAGAGCCGAACAAAACGAGAAAAGATTTAAAGCACTGCATAATGCCTCATTCGGAGGGATTGCCATACACGATAAAGGACAAATTTTAGATTGTAACCAGGGATTAAGCAACATTACAGGATACGCATACGATGAACTACTGGAAATGGATGGATTGCTGCTAATTGCCGAAGAAGACCGCAAGCTGGTTTTGCATAATATTAAACGAGAATACGAACAACCTTACGAGACTTATGGGCTTCGGAAAAATGGAGAAAAATACCCGTTGCGACTCGCAGGGCGAATGATTCCTTACAACAATAAGAAAATTCGCGTGGTTGAGTTTAGAGATATTACCGAACAAAAGAGAATAGAAAACGAGCTTATTCGGGCTAAAGAAAAAGCTGAAGAAACGGACAAACTAAAATCTTCGTTTCTGGCAAATATGAGCCACGAAATAAGAACACCAATGAATGGTATTCTGGGCTTTACAGAATTACTTAAAGAACCCGATTTGTCGGAAAAACAACGCTCGGAGTTTATCGACACCATCCAAACCAGTGGAGAGCGGATGCTTAGTACTATTAACGATATTATCGATATTTCGAAAATTGAATCGGGAATGGTACTGCTTAGGATGCAGGACATTAATCTTATCGCATTTATCAACGATCTGTATAACTTTTTTCAGCCGATGATGCGCAAAAAAAATATCGATTTTAGTGTAAATGCAAACAATGGGCACCCGATTAGTTTATTCCACACCGACCCCGATAAGCTACACTCCATTTTAACGAACCTGATTAGAAATGCCTATAAATTTACCGCCTCCGGAGCCATTGAATTTGGCTACACTGCTGATAATGGAACAATAAAATTTTATGTATCTGACACCGGAGTTGGCATTCCTGAAGAACGTCAAAAAGCCATTTTTGAACGATTTGTACAGGCCGATATTGCCGACTCGAGAGTGTTTGAAGGCTCGGGACTGGGCCTCACAATTACCAAATCGTATACCGAAATGCTAAATGGTACAATAAGTATGGAATCTACTTTTGGCGAGGGTAGCACCTTTTCTGTCATGCTTCCCATTCCACACTCTGAAAATGCGGAAAGTACCAACGGAAACAAAAATGAAAATAGTAACAGGAGTCTGTTGAATTATAAGCTGAAAATATTAATTGCCGAAGATGACGCAGTATCAGTAGCTCTCCTGAAACTTTTGCTTAATGATATTGCTACTGAGTTACTGGTTGCTAAAAACGGGAAAGAAGCTGTTAAAATTGCAAGCCAAACCCCTGATATCAACCTAATTTTAATGGATATAAAGATGCCGGTAATTGATGGTTACACGGCAACAAAAAAAATACGGGAGTTTAACAAATCAGTATCAATTATTGCACAGTCGGCATTTGCACAAACCGACGATATAAACAAAGCGCTTAGTGTCGGATGCAATGATTTTGTTTCGAAACCAATTAATAAGAAGCACCTGTTTGAAGTCATAAAAAAGCTTTTTAACCCGAATAGTATGCGCCAGTAACACTATTCAACAGGGCCTTAAAATCACCCATAAACTGAAAAAGTTCGTTTGCTTCCCTGCCGAAAAAGTTCGGCAGAGGACAAAAACACATCTAATCTGTCATAAATCCTCTTACACAACACTGTGTACAGCTAATGTTTCAAGAAATGTACAACCAAAAAAAACCGTAAATAAAGGCACATGTGCAAAAAATCATATCCTGATGTTACTAAAATTTATATGGTATTATAACCACAACAGTTTAAGCCAGAAGGAGAAGATTAAATCCGCCTCATCTCATAAAAAAGAAAGGCACACCTAAAAAAGATGCGCCTTTCACTATTATATCTCCTTTGTATGAATTACTCAATCAGACTCAACGATTGTTTTGCAATTTCCAGCTCTTCGTTGGTTGGAATAATCAACACCTTAACCTTAGCTCCATCCACGTTTATTTCGTGAACACCGTCTTTTCGGTTCTTATCTTTTTCTTCGTTCCAGGTAATACCCAAATAATCCATGTCTTCGCAAACCATTTGGCGTACTGATGTGTCATTCTCGCCAATTCCAGCAGTAAACACAATAGCATCTACACCATTCATGGCAGCGGCATAGCTACCAATGTATTGTTTTACACGATATGCATACATCTCCAGCGCAAGAATAGCCACCGAGTCCCCTTCGCTCTGACGTTTTTCCACATCGCGCATATCAGTTAATCCGGTTAATCCTTTCATTCCGCTTTCCTTATTCAACAGGTCAGAAATCTCCTGAACAGAATATCCCTTTTGCTGCGCCAGGTAGAAAATAATTGCCGGGTCGATATCTCCCGAACGGGTTCCCATAATCAATCCGCTCAAAGGTCCCATTCCCATCGTTGTATCAACACATACGCCACCTTTTACGGCAGCCATAGACGCTCCGTTACCCAGGTGTATGGTTACAATTTTTGCATCAGGATTTCCTAAATACTCAATCGCTTTCTCCGAAATAAATTTGTGGGAAGTTCCGTGAAATCCATATTTACGAATACGCAATTCGCTATAGAATTTCTCGGGCAAAGCATAACGGAATGCTTTTTCAGGAATACTTTGATGAAAAGCCGTATCAAAAACGCCAACCTGCTTCGCATTTGGAAATACTTTCTCCGCCACTTCAACACCAATCAGGTTCGCCGGATTGTGCAAAGGTGCCAAAGGGAATAATTCTTTAACTTTTGCTTTTACCTCATTGGTAATCTCCACTGTTTCAGTAAAAGTTTCGGCGCCGTGCACCAAACGGTGACCAACAGCTTTAATTTCAGATGGATCGTTGATAACGCCAACCTTCTTGTCCATTAACAACTCTGCAACACGTTTTAATCCTACTCCATGATCAGGGATTGGGAATTCTTCAACAGTCTTTTCTTCCGAACCATTGATAAATGTTTTGTGTTTGATCAGCCCCTTTTCCAGGCCAATTCGTTCTACAATACCACTCGACAAAGGCAACTCTGTTTTCATGTCAATTAACTGATACTTAATTGACGAGCTACCTGCATTAATTACTAAAATATTCATTTTTAAATATATCGTTTAAAGTTCTGGTAACAGGCAAACCGCTGGTATTTCTACCAACATGTTATAGCTGTTATCGTAAAATTATGATTTTACGTTTTAAAACCCTTCCTGAGCCTGAATAGCTGTAATAACAACGGTATTAAAAATATCGTCGATAGTACAACCGCGGCTAAGGTCATTAACCGGTTTGTTTAAGCCTTGTAGCATTGGGCCAATGGCCAGTGCTCCGGTTTCGCGTTGTATGGCTTTATATGTATTGTTACCGGTGTTCAAATCCGGAAAAATCAGCACATTGGCTTGCCCGGCCACTTGCGAATTTGGCATTTTACTTTTCCCAACAGTCGGATCAACTGCCGCATCGTATTGTATAGGTCCTTCAATTTTCAGATCGGGACGTGCAGCAACAGCTTTCTCGGTGGCAGCTCTTACTTTATCAACTTCAACTCCGGTGCCTGACGTACCCGATGAATACGACAATAATGCAATTTTTGGATCGATTCCAAATGCGATTGCCGAATCTGCCGATGTAACAGCTATCTCAGCCAACTGATCGGCATTTGGACTAACGTTTACTGCACAGTCACCCATTACCGAAACATGATCATCAAGACACATAAAGAAAACGGATGAAACGGTTTTAACACCTGGTTTGGTTTTTACAAACTGAAGTGCCGGAATAATGGTGTGTGCTGTAGTATGTGCAGCTCCCGAAACCATGCCATCAGCATGTCCTTTGTAAACCATCATTGTTCCAAAATACGAAACATCAGCCATAGCATCGCGTGCCATATCTTCAGGAATATTTTTATGTTTACGCAGTTCGTGGTAAGTTCTCCAGTAGTCTTCGTAGTATTCCGACTCTACCGGATTTATGATTTTAATATTACCATTGATTTTCACTCCTATTTCAGCAGCTTTGGTAACTATTTCGTCGCGTTTACCCAAAAGCGTTATTTCAACTACTCCCTGATCTACCAAACTTGAAGCAGCTTGCAGAATACGGGGATCGTTACCTTCGGGCAGAACAATATGTTGTTTCTTCGATTTGGCTTTTGCAACCAGGTTATACTGGAACATATGTGGCGTAACAACATCGGTTTTGAAACTCCTGAATTTATCAATCAGGAAATCAGTATCCACATACTTTTCAAATGTCGAAATACTTAAATCAATTTTCCGTGGTATTCCCGGATGCATTTTAGGTTTTACATCGGCAATCTTTTTGGCGGCAATAAAAGTTACATCGTCAACCAAAATAATGGGGACAATATTGGGCAACCCTTCAATTAGTCGTACAATTTGAGGTTCAGGTGCAATTCCTCCTGTTATAACAATACCGGCAATGCTCGGATAATTGGCCGAAGCATTGGCCTGAAGTGCTGCTAATATAATATCGGAACGGTCGCCCGGAGTAATGATCAGACTGTTCTCCTCTACCCTGTCGAGGTAGTTGCGCAACTGCATTGCACCAATATCGTAGCGATCGGCCTGCTTACATAACAAGTTTTCGCCAAACAGAACTGTACCTCCAAGCTCTTCATTTATTTCTTTAATTGTAGGGCTTCCGAGTTTTTTAATTTCAGGAATGATCTCTATCGAAGTTTCGGCAGGAACGACCTTGCTCAATTCTTCCCTCATCAAATCGCAATTTCCGGCTTCAACACGGTTCATTATAACCGATTGTACAACTACATCTCTTTCAGCAAATGATTTTATGGCCAGATCGAGATTTGCAATAGCACTGCCCATATTTTTATCTTTTGCAGAGCTAACCAAAATTGTAGGTATCGAAAGGTTTTTTGCAAACTCAATATTCAGGTCGAATTCAAAAGATATTCCTTTACTGTCAAAATCCGAACCTTCTACCACAACCACATCAAATTTTTCTTTAAGCTGCTTGTAACAATCAATAATCTGATCGATAAGGCGCGCCTCCTGTCCCATGTTTTTGTATTTAACCACCTGCGACATAGTAAAGCCATAAGCATCTTTATATTCCATATCGAGGTTAAAATACGATATCATGGTTTCAATATGATTATCGTGAACTCCCTTAGGAGTGTCGTTAATGATAGGGCGGAAATAACCGACCTTGCTTACTTTTGAAAGTAATACTTTTAAAACACCCAGCGTTACAAGCGACCTGCCTGTGTTACTTTCGGTATTTGTAATATAGATTCCAGTTTTCATTCGAAAAATTTAAACTCCGTATTTTATTTATTCTTGTGTAACGAACACCTGTGGGTTATTAGATGATTCGTATAGGTTGTGTTGAATAGTGGGCAAAAATACAAAAGAAATTTTCTTGTCATTCAGCATTCATCTTAATTAACTGTTAACAGAGCAAAATTTCACATTTTGGTGAAATTAGCACCTGACAATCATCATTTTGTCAACATTTTAATAATGTTTGACAAAACAACTGAGAAGTAAATCAGTAAAAAAGAATTGAGAATTTACCAAGATTAAAACTCGTAATAAACACCCGTGTAAACACCAATCCGGTAAGGACGATAATCAACATCAGGGTTGGAGTTAATCGAGTTGAGGTAATAATTCAGGCGAGGCTCCAGCGCAAACGAGAAATGTTTACCAAGCATATAGTTTACACCTACACCAATTGTCCCTGAGAAATTTAGCGTTGAGATATCGGCCGTACTTCCAATGTTTTGTACGCCATAATCATTATCAAGGTAAGCATTGTTACCAATTACAAAACCGGCGTTAATTCCCCCAAGCAGCTCAATTCCTACTTTTTTATCGAGCACACTGTAACGTAAATACAAAGGCACTTCCACAAATTCGAATACCTGCGAGAACTCACCATCAGAATATAGCCTGTTTGCCGCAGCATCGGCGGTGTTTTCCAAATTCGCTGATATTCTGGCGCCACGTGGCGCTGTTTTCATTTCAATTATACCGGCTGTACTGTTCATAGCAATTCCGCTGCTTCCGGTTTGAACTAGATTTGAAAAGCCCGGTCCTACTTCTGGTGCTACACTATAAACCAAATCATTATCAGAAGCAAACAGATTAAATGAGTTATTTGCTTTTTGCCCGTCTTTGGCATAATAAAATCCACTCTCAACACGCAAACGCTTGCTGGTTTTGTATTGTACAGAAATACCGCCACCAACATTGCTTCCGCCATTATCGCTGTCATAGGTCATATTTCGGGCGTAAGTATCGTTGTGACTTGCCGAGTGCGAAGAATAACCGGGTGAAACATGCGCTCCAACAATCCAGCCGTGTTCCTCCTCCTTTTGTTCATACAAATTACGAAGGTTGGCGGCAATCAGCATTTCATCAGCAACAAAGCTTTTATCAATTTCAGTGTTAGTGCTCCTGTGTTCTAAAGTCACATTGGTGTTTTTAGTGGTAAATTCCGCCTTTATTCGTTGCAACAAGCTGTAGTTTTCCTGAGCACGTTCGGCCACAAGTTGATCGGTTTCAGAATAGTTTTGCTCCGCAGCAAGAGTCACCTCCGCAAACGATTTGCTTTCAGCAATTGTAGTTGTATTGTTTAATTTTGTTTTAGTATTAATTTCGTCTTCGGCCTCCGCAAGTTGGTCAGCTCCTAATTCCAGGCTATTATCGTTTGGCGAAACGGCCGATTCGTCATTGCTTTCGGGTGTAATTTGTTGTTGAGCCATTGCTGGTTCTTCAACAACGGTTTTGTCATTGAAGTACCATCCGGCAATAAAAGCCAGTACGACAACTGCAGCCGCGGATAACCAACCCGCATAAGCCAGACGGCGCTTTTTCCGCTGCTCGATTAATTGGGTGTTAATATTGTCCCAAACATGCGACGGTGGTGCAACCGAAAAGCCATCAAGCTTTTCCCTGATCGAATCGTCTATATTTAGTTTCTTGCTCATCCAACTGTATAATTTCTTGTTTCCTTAATATCTCCATAAAGTTCTTTTACCCGGCGTTTCAAAATGTCTCTGGCGCGTGCCAGATTCGATTTTGATGTTCCTACGGTAATTTTCATCTCTTCACTAATTTCCTTGTGGTTCATTCCTTCAATAACAAAAAGGTTAAAAACCATTCGGTAACGAGGTGGTAGTTCCTGTATTACTGCAATCAGTTCCTTGGCTGAAATTCCGGCCAGAATATCATCCGAGACATTTTGCCGTTCGTAAATACTCACATCTTCAACCGGATGCATAACATGTTGTTTCCTAAATTTTTCCAACGAAACATTTACCATTATCCTCCTTATCCACCCTTCCAAAGAACCTTCGTGCCTAAAGCGGCCAATATTCTGAAACACCTTTATAAAACCATCTTGCAGGTTGTCTTCCGCCTCGGTATTATCTTTGGCATAGCGCAAACAAACCCCAAACATTTTTGGTGCAAATAGTTGGTATAATTGTTCCTGTGCACGATTTTTTCCCGAAGCACAATCGTTTATTATTTTTTTCAGGTCTTCCAAAATCTTTCGCAAATAACATCCAAAAGTACAGATAAAAAAGTATTGATTTCCATCTTTTTTTTGGCATCTGCTTTAACTGTTAGTTCTCTCAAGCTAAAACCACTGGTTAGATGTGCTGTTGTTTTAAAAGGTTGCGTTGGGTTGGAAATTCTTTAACCTTTGTTACGCAACCTTAACTTGTTTATTTGCATCTATTGGTTGTAAATTTGTAAAAACCTTTATTATGAAATCTTCTTTATCACTCCTTTTACTTCTGTTCCTAATCGTTGTAAGCTCTTGTAGCACCACCAACGACGATCCGAATCCCATAAAAACTATTGAGCTGGATGAAAAATCGGCCGAACTGATTGAAGCCGAGAATGAATTTGGACTTGAACTCTTTCAGAAAATATATGCTGAAGAAGTAGAGTCCGATAATATTATGGTATCGCCACTAAGCGTAAGTCTGGCACTGGCCATGACCTACAATGGCGCCAACGGCGAAACTAAAACTGCCATGGAGGAAACACTGAAAGTTTATGGTCTTACACCCGAAGAAATAAATGAATCATACAAAACACTTGTGGCTGCACTGCAATCGCTCGACCCGAAAGTTGTGCTGGAAATTGCCAATGCCATTTATTATCGTGAAGGATTTCCGGTTGAAGACGATTTTGTTTCTATAAACAGGAATTATTATGATGCTGAAGTGGAGGCTCTTAATTTCGGCTCTCCGCAGGCAGTAAATACCATCAATGATTGGGTGGCCAATAAAACCCATGAAAAGATTGATAAGATACTTGAAAACATTAGCGGCGATCATGTAATGTTTTTACTGAATGCCATTTATTTTAAAGGAATATGGCAATCGGAATTTGAAGAAGACGACACCGAAGATTTGCCTTTTTATTTGCAAAACGGATCAAGCATACAAGTACCAACAATGCAAAAGACCGAGTCGTTGCCTTATTATTCGAATAATCTGTTCAGAGCTGTAAAATTGGCTTATGGCGCTGGCAATTATAACATGTTTGTTTTTCTTCCGCAAGAAGAAAATACAGTTGAAGATATTGTTGACGAGCTAGGTCTTGACAGCTGGAAAAGCTGGATGGCAGGTTTTACCGACACGGTCAATATCGACCTAAAGCTGCCACGCCTTAAATACAAATACGAAATAACATTAAACGATGTGCTAACCGATATGGGAATGGGAATTGCGTTTAATAACGGTGCCGATTTTACAGGAATTAGCAAAGGAGGCAATCTACAAATTGATTACGTAAAACATAAAACCTTTATTGAAGTAAATGAAAAAGGCACCGAAGCTGCAGCGGTAACAGTTGTAGCAGTTATTGTAACATCTGTAGGTCCACACAATATGCAGTTTAATGTAAACCGCCCGTTTTTATATGCCATTACTGAGAAAGATACTGATGCAATTCTTTTTATGGGAACTGTTAAAAATCCGCAAAGTGAGGAATAGTAAAAAATAAATGTAAACGATGTGCGTTATACATAAAATTATAAGCCATGAAACGATTAGTCGCAATGCTATCCGTATTTCTTATCGTATTTACAAGTTGTCAGGACGATGATCCGATATCGTTTGATGCAAAAGGTACCGTTGTAGATTATGCCGGTGCCGGCGATTGTGGTTTTATCATCGAGCTCGATAACGGCAATAAAGTTCAGCCCCTGTACTATCCCGATAGTTTTACTTTTTCGCAGGGACAGCGGGTGCTGGTTACCTACACCGAGCTTGACAATGTTTATGTAAGCTGCGATCAGGGCGTACCTTGCGAGGTAACTTACGCCGAAGAGTTGTCGTGCTCGCCGTATGTCGATCTTTATTTTGAAAATTACGATAGTCTGGCCCGCGATCCGGTTCATCTACACGCAGCTTATATGGATGGCGACTGCCTGTATTTTAAAATCTCATACAGCGGAGGATGTCAGGACCACACTATAGATTTGGCGCGCATGCATCCATGGACGGCAAGTAGCTCCACTGTTCCAACATTTGAGATTAGACACAACGCTAACAACGATTTGTGCGAAGCGTGGTTTACCCGCGAGTTCCGTTTCGACCTGTCGGATTTAAAAGCCGAAGGAAAAACTGAATTTGTGCTTACCGCCAAACTTATTGATGATGAGGTTTACAATAAAATATTTCAGCTAGATTAGGTATTCCACTAATTTTGCTGCTTAGTTAGTTCTCCGAAGGGTTGGTTGAAAAACCAGCCCTTTATTTTTTCTTGACACGGATTACATTAGACCGTATATTGCAGGAATAATAAATTAACACAAATCACATGAAAAACACATTTTTATTATTGCTAATCATTCCGGCGCTTTTGTTCTCTTGCGACAAAGTTGACGAGATCAAAACCATTGAGTTCGACACCACATTGTCGGTGGCTATTCCGGTTACTGTTGTTGAACCTACTGCCCAATTATCCAAATCGGCCGAAGCAGAATTTTCTTTTTCGCAATCGCAAACCATCAGACTTAGCGATATAGACGAAATTTCGAACTATTTGGACAAGTTAAAAGCGATCGAGATTAACGGTATGGAAATAGCTTTCAGTAACCTGGGGGAGGGAGAAGAGATTAACTCCATCGATATTTCGGTGACAGGTGCCGGAACTTTAGTGACCTTAACAAATATCTCGGCGAATAACACTGTTCAAAACCCGGATGTTGATAATGCTGTACTCATGCAAGCTGCTACAATTCTGAATGCAACAAAAGAAGTTGAGCTTACAGTTTCGGGCACTACTAATACTGCACCGATGAACTTTATTGTAAACATGGACTTTGATTGCCATATTGAAGCCGAAGCTATCTAGCGGATTTTGGGCTTCGAAAACGATCCGATCCGTATTGCAAAAACAATACAGATCGGATTTTTTTATTTAAAACCATTGGTGTCCGGTAAATATTACACAGATTTCTCACTTCGCTCGAAATGACAAGGCATTGGTGGTCTTTGTTCAATAAAGCTAAACCGGCGGTTAAATTCATTTCAATAAAAAACGGGGAACAAAAATTGCACCCCGCTTTTGCGTTATATTGTTATTGGTTTAAAAAATGCTGTATGAAATACCTGCCGACATACTAATGGTTGTTTTTGCATAAGTTTCGTCGTAGCTGCCAATTCCTGCATGCGTAAAAGTTACCGTATCATCTTCGTACATAGTATTTGCAACACCTGCGTCAAAAGTCAGTTTATCCGTAATGTTCCACATAATTCCACCGGCCAATGTATACGATGAGTTGCTATAACTAAAGTCGCTCTGGTACTGAGGTGTTACGCCATTTTTCGAGCGCATTCCCCCAACACTAAAAGCAAAGTTTTCGGCTACATTAAACTGCAAACCAAGCGCCAACTCTGTGTAATTACTTTCAATATCGCGATGTACCTGCTCGCCCAAAGTTGAATAACGAATGTTGTTACCATAGTCAACACCTTTATCGAAATACATGTTGAATGAAAGCTGCGCTTCTAACCAATCGAGACCGCGATAGCCAATACCCGTAGTTAAAATTGCCGGAATATCATTCGACGATTCGGCTCCGTCAGGGAATAAACCCATGTCGTCAACTTCTGTCTCATTTTCAAGGGTAAGCTTGGTTTCAAACTCATATTTTAATGCAAAAGTCCAGTCGTTGTTGGGCGAATAATTAAAACCAATAATCGGTGTAAAACCCATTCCTTTTTGTTTGGTTTTAACTTCCTTGTCTCCCACCTGGGTGGCGGTTCCGGCTAATGTTTGTGCAGTTCCCGAAAGTAATGTCGCCGTAGATGTCAATTCATCTCCAGCAGCAGAATATGTTCCTTGTACCTGAAGCGCATTCATGACATTAATTTGCGCTTGCGGCACACCTATAAGTTGCAAACCTCCTTCTATTTGAGCACGTGTAGTAGCATCAATTACGCCACCGTTCTCTAGGTCGGCAAGTGTTGCAGTTCCATAACCTGCATCAATAACCGGTTGCATAGTACTTGCGGTGCCATACATTAGGTCGGCACCGGCACTTGCTTGTCCTGCAAATCCATTAACCTGACCTGATGCACCATTTAACCACGTTGCAGCATCAACTCCGTTTAGCTGTATGTTACGAATTGCTCCGTCGTATTTATTTGTAGAAGGCATTAAACGCAATCCTCCATAAAACGAAAACTGGTCGTTTACTGCATAAGAAGCTCCAAGCTGGATTCCCCAGAATGTTGAAGATGCTTCCAAAGCCATATCCAAATCGTAAGATGTTACTGCCAGCGCAGGATCAATTTGACCCAATCCGGACAATTGCCCGGGAATTAAGGAAAAAGGAATTTCCAAAGTTGGGATTCCTCCCGCAAATTCGGCAGTACCTCCCCCTCCAATCGGACCAATACCAATTGAATAGGCCCAGTTATTTTTTTTGTAAACTGCATATATATCAGGATAGACAGGAATTGTTGTTTCTCCTGTGTAATGACCTGAATTTAAGGTAGGAAATTGTGTGTCGATGTCGCGGGTTTGTAAAATAGTTTGGCTGTAGAAAGCAAAATGCCAGCCATCTTCCATTTTTACCAAACCTGCCGGATTATAGAAAACAGCATCAATTTCCAATGCTGCATTGCGCGACAACATACGAATATATTGTGCACTTTGGTTGTAGTTAGTTAATAAACCTCCTGCAAAAGCAAGTTGAAGTAGCATGGAAAATGCCACAATCAATGTCAATTTTTTCATTTATGTCAAGTTTTTATTAAAGATTTTTTTCCCTTCATTTAACAATAGTAATTCCGAGAAATATACGGTTACTGTAGTTGATGCCTGAGCGGCAAATTTAAAACTTATTCTTAAATACAAAAACTTCGAGATTGATTTTCAGCTTTTTATGTCTTTTTCGAACACCTTCGTCACTTATTCGAATATGCTCGTACAAAAAAACCCGAGTTAAATACCTCGGGCTCTTTATATTGGAAAAATTATATAATCTAAATGTGTATCACCTCATCGTAAGCGGCAGCGGCAGCTTCCATAATAGCTTCGCTCATTGTTGGGTGCGGGTGAATGGTTTTGATCAACTCGTGTCCGGTAATTTCAAGTTTTTTGGCCACAACCATTTCGGCAATCATTTCTGTAACATTACCTCCAATCATATGTGCACCAAGCAACTCACCATACTTCGCATCGAAAATTAATTTAACAAAACCATCTTTTTGTCCGGCTGCACTTGCTTTTCCACTGGCCGAATAGGGGAATTTACCCACTTTAATTTCGTAACCTTCTTCTTTTGCTTTTGCCTCGGTTAAACCAACCGATGAGACTTCAGGGCTGGTATAAGTACAACCGGGAATATTTCCGTAATCTATTGGTTCCGGATTCAGGCCGGCAATTTTTTCAATACAGGTAATCCCCTCTGCCGATGCTACGTGTGCCAATGCCGGTCCGGCAAGAATGTCGCCAATGGCGTAAATACCGTCTACATTGGTTTTATAATATTCATCAACTTTAACGCGACCGTTATCCGTTTCAACACCTAATTCTTCCAAGCCAATATTTTCGGTATTTGGTGCAATTCCAACTGCCGAAAGAACAATGTCAGCCTCAACCACTTCTTCGCCTTTTTTGGTTTTAATGGTTACTTTGCACTTGTCGCCCGAAGTATCCACGCTTTCAACCGACGAGCCGGTCATCACTTTCATTTTCGACTTTTTAAAATTGCGCTCCAGTTGTTTGGCTACTTCTGCATCTTCGTTAGGGACCAGTGTCGGCATAAATTCAACCAGCGTAACTTTGGTTCCTATGGAATGATAGAAATAAGCAAATTCGCTGCCAATAGCACCCGATCCTACAACAACCATACTTTCAGGCTGTTTTTCAAGCGTAAGTGCTTTGCGGTATCCAATAATTTTTTCGCCGTCTTGTGGCAAGTTTGGTAATTCGCGCGAACGTGCACCTGTTGCCAAAATAATGTGTTTAGCTGTGTACGAATTCTTTTTGCCGTCATCGTCGGTTACTTCAACCGTATTTTTATCGGTTACTTTTCCCCAGCCAAAAATCGATTCAACTTTATTTTTCTTGAACAGGAATTGAATTCCCTTGCTCATTCCATTGGCAACGTTGCGGCTTCTTTTTACCATGGCACCAAAATCGGGTTTCACTTCTCCTTCAATGGCTACACCATAATCGGCAGCATGGACAGCATACTCAAAAGCCTGTGCACTTTTCAGCAACGACTTTGTAGGAATACAGCCCCAGTTTAAACAGATTCCACCCAGGTTTTCCTTTTCTACAACAGCAACTTTTAATCCGAGCTGCGACGCACGAATTGCTGCTACATATCCGCCTGGTCCGCTACCTATAACTATTACATCGTAATTCATTGTATTTTGAAATTTATTGATATTTGATTTATGTAAGTAACACCTCACATAAAGAAAGGTTCTAACAAATCTACTTCTTTTAAGACGCAATTAAAAGTGTAAACAGTATGAATTTTTTCCTAAAAAGAAGCAGGCAAAAAACATAGAGAAATTCTATCTTTTTTGCCTGCTTTCTTGCTACAGTTATTTATCTGTTTAAAAAAAATAACTCGGCTTATTTTAATTTTGCGTAGGTATTTAGTAATTCGGTAGCTGCAATAAACGAACTCATCTGATCGGTGAGCACGTAGTTTTCGAGCACTTTCAATTTCTCCTTAATTTCGGGATGATCATAAAAGTTTCTTTTCAGGTTTTCTTCAATGGTTTCATACATCCAGTAGGTAGATTGTTCGTTTCGTTTACGGAAAAAATACCCGTTGTCAATAGTCTGTTCCCTGTATTTTTCAATTTGATCCCAAATGGCATCAATACCGGTTTTTTTATAGGCTGAACAGGTTAGCACGTTGGCTGCCCAACCCGAATCTTTGGAAGGAAAAAGATGAATGGCGTTTTTATATTGCACTTTTGCCATTTCTGCCTTTTCAAGATTGTTGCCGTCGGCTTTGTTTATGGTAATCAGGTCGGCCATTTCCATAATTCCACGCTTTATGCCCTGTAGTTCGTCACCCGCCCCGGCCAACATTAGCAACAGGAAAAAATCGGTCATGGAATGAACTGCTGTTTCGCTTTGCCCCACCCCAACAGTTTCAATAAAAATATGATTATAACCAGCAGCTTCGCAAAGAATAATGATTTCGCGCGTTTTTCGTGCAACTCCACCCAACGATCCTGCCGATGGACTGGGACGAATGTAAGCATTGCTGTCGCTGGCTAATTCTTCCATTCGCGTTTTATCGCCCAAAATACTTCCTTTGGTACGTTCGCTACTCGGATCAATTGCCAACACGGCAAGCTTTTCTCCTTTATTCGTCAGGTATTTTCCAAGTGCCTCAATGAAGGTACTTTTCCCAACTCCAGGCACACCGGTTATTCCAATACGAACTGATTTGCCGCTGTGTGGCAAACACTTTTGTATAACTTGCTGAGCTATTTGTTGATGTTCCGATTTCGAGCTCTCAACCAAAGTAACAGCTTTACTTAAAAGTGTGATATCGCCATCTAAAATCCCGTTCACATATTCATCAACCGACAGCAATTTTCTCTTCTTTTTCAAAAATCGCTGTATCGAATCGTTGTTAACCGCTTCCGGCTTTTCAACTCCCTCATTCACGAGTAATCCTTTGTACTTCGGATCGTTTTCTATATGGTGTTTATTGTTTTCTGACATCGGTATTAAATTTATCGTTTAAAAGTACAGCAAAAAAGAAGGTGCTGCAAGTTTCACCTGCAACACCTTCTGAAATATTGACTTTAAATAAACTTATCCTGCACTGGCAACAACAACCTGGCTTGAAATACGCAATGTTGATGTTGGTGTTTTTGGATCGTTGGTAATAACAGTGATCGATTTACTCTGACGACCACGTTTTCCGCGCGAATCGAAAGTAACTTTAATCGGTGCTGTTTCACCCGCTGCAATTACCTTTTTCGAAGGAGCCACAGCAGTACAACCGCAAGATGAACGAACTCTTCTGATAATTAAATCAGTTTTACCATTATTCGTCAACGTAAAAGTATGTTCTTTTTTATCGCCTTGATTCATTTCGCCAAAATCAACTGATTTTTCGTTGAAATTAGCGACAGGAGCGTTTGCCAATTCTTCAGGTGAAAGTTTCGAGAAATCTTCTTCGATGGTAGCACTTACTCCTACTGAATTTTTGTAATTGTTGCTTCCGTCTAACGACAAGTAAATACGATGTGATGCAAAGCCAAACGTATTAGCAGCATCCGAATCATAAGTTACAACCAATTTACCTTTGCCTTTTGCCGGAATAGTTTGCGGTTCAGCTTTAGCGGTAAGGTGTTTTGGTACTGTGCGAAATCCTACTTCAACAGGTTTATCGGTATCGTTAACCAATTCCAATTCTTTTGTTACGGTTTCGCCCTTTTTAATTTTCGCAAATGAGAGGTAGTTTGATTTCACTCTCAAATCACCAATTTTTCTTGGATACTTCTCAGCCAATGTCTTTTCGCGTGGCTCAACTTTTCCGTTAATTCGTAGAACAACAGT
The DNA here is from genome assembly GCF_010448835.1 of Draconibacterium halophilum. NCBI lineage: Bacteria > Pseudomonadati > Bacteroidota > Bacteroidia > Marinilabiliales > Prolixibacteraceae > Draconibacterium > Draconibacterium halophilum. The sequence goes on along the minus strand of NZ_CP048409.1, from coordinate 1,502,393 downwards.
ACGGTTTTCAGCATTCGAACTAACCGTTACCGACTTATTAAATGAACCCGGACGGTTTTTAGGATTATAACTTACATCGATGCTTCCGCTTTCTCCGGGGGCAACAGGTTCACGTGTCCATTTTGGAGTGGTGCAACCACAAGATGCACGAACATTAGATAATACTAATGGAGCTTCTCCTTTGTTTGTAAAATTAAATGTTGTTTTCTGCACACCGTCTGATTCTTTAAACGAACCAAAATCGTGTGATTGTTCTTCAAAAACAATTTTTGGAGTTCCCTGGCCCATTGCTGAATTAAAAGCAACAACCAGTGAAAAAACTGCTAATAGTTGTAAAATGCGTTTCATAATTTATTAATTAAATTTGTTCTTTCGAGCGTTATATGAAACAAATGTATAGATGCTTGACTAGTTTTGCTGTTAATTGAATTCAATATTTTGTTAATGAGTTGTTAACTATCGCAGGCACATAAAAAATTATGTAGCTTAGCTTTGAATAAAATCTCATGAAAGGAAAAGCACTTAAATACATTATAATGTTGGCAACTGTATCAATAGTTGGCGTATTTTTGGTGCAGTTTGCTTTTATTCGCAGTTCGTATAATCTTTCGGAAAAGCAATTTCAGGAAAGTGCCAGTGTGGCTTTAAAAGAAGTGGCATGGCAGGTAATGCTGGCCACCGGAACTACCGAAACTTTCGACAGTATTACGCCGGTTGAAGTAATATCGAACAACACCTACCTTGTAAATGTTGGTGTAGCAATCGATAAAGAACTCTTAAAACAAAACCTTACTACCCAGCTAAAACGACACGACATTTATTACGATTACGAATTTTCAATTTACAGCCCTACCCAGGAACAAATGGACGAAACCACACTTGTACATATCGACGAAAACGAAGAACCATCGGACTTCGAGTTTCCGCAAAACGAAGAATACACCAACTATTTTGGCATTCATTTCCCCAACCGGTCTTCTTACTTTTTTAATCAGCTTTCAATTTGGTATTTCTTATCTGCTTTGTTAATGCTGGTCATCTTTTTCTTTGGTTATACCTTATGGGTTATTATCCGCCAAAGGCAATTGTCCGAAATTCAGAAAAACTTCATCAACAACCTCACCCACGAATTAAAAACCCCAATCTCCTCAATCGCTCTGGCGGCAAACGTTATTAATGATGAAAAGATTCTGGAATCACCCACCCGTCTTTTCAACTACACCCACATTATACAGGAACAAACAACACGTCTGTCGAAAAATGTTGAAAAAGTACTTAACTTAGCAACGATAGAGAAAAGCCGGATCCTGCTTAATCTGGAGGAAGTAAATCTTATCAAGTTCTTAGAAGAAGCAATCGATCATTTCGGGGAATCGAAAGCCGGGCAAGGCGCAAAAGTCACGATAAATACCAAAATCAGTGAATGTACGATTCAGGCAGATCGGTTCCATTTTTCAAACCTGGTATCGAATATTCTTGAAAATGCTGCAAAATATTGCGACAAAACACCCGGGATTAAGATTAAACTTTTGCAAAAGCAGAACAGTTATGAACTTAGTTTTATCGATAACGGTATTGGCATTCCGCGAGAACACCGAAAACGAATCTTTAAAAAGTTTTACCGTGTTCCTACCGGAAATGTGCACAACGTAAAAGGGTTTGGGCTTGGGCTCGACTATGTATACAAAATTGTAAAAGCACATAACTGGAAAATTAAAGTAAACGACAATCCCAAAGGGGGAAGTATATTTAGCTTAACCATTCCAAAGTAGAATATGAACAGCAATTTATTCAGAATATTATTGGTTGAAGACGACGAAGCACTTCGTTTTATTGTAAAAGACAATTTAACGGAGCACGGCTATGATGTTGAAGTAGCTGCCGATGGAGAAATTGCACTCGAGCTTTTCGGAAAGAACAAATTCGATCTGATCGTACTCGACGTGATGCTTCCGAAAATAGATGGCTTTCAGGTAGCCGAAACCATACGAAGAACCAACGACCAGGTTCCCATTATATTCTTAACGGCCCGAAGTATGACTGAAGATAAAATTACGGGTCTTACCATTGGTGGCGACGATTATATTCCGAAACCATTTAGCATGGAAGAGCTGCTTTTAAAAATCAAGATATTTTTGAAACGAAGCCAGTCGCAACCAATAAGCAACGATTCGTCGACCATTTTAAAAATTGGGAAATTCGATTTTCATTTCGAAGACCTCTCGCTAACAATAAATGGGGAAGCACGAAACCTCACGCTGAAAGAAGCCGAACTCATCCGTTATTTTGCGCAAAATGCAAACAAAGTGCTTAGCCGCAACGAAATTCTGGAGAAGGTTTGGGGATCTGACGATTATTTTCTGGGACGCAGTCTGGATGTTTTTATTTCGCGTTTAAGGAAATATTTTAAAGCCGATTCCGCGGTAAAAATTATCAATCTGCATGGCATCGGTTTTCGCTTTTCTGTAAAAAAAGAGAAATGATGTTATCGTTCCGGGCATCACAACAAACAACACCAATGCCCAAAAGCTTTCAGCACAGATATAAAATACCGATGTTTTTAGTTTTGGATTAAATGCTTTTCTTTGTGCACATTATACCAATTGTTTTTTCAAAGTAAGCTTATAGCGAAACATTGAATTTTTAATGGTTAATACCGATAGTAAATTAATGAGTAGCCGGGAATTTAAGAGCCAAAGGCACTGTTTAATTTCCCATCGGCATAAAACATTGATTCTTAGAAATAAAGAAACAAATCCTATTTTTACACAAAAAAGTGTTTAAGTTTTTGGAAGAACTAAAAAAAGCACTATTTTTGCAGTCCGAAAATTCTGAATAGAAACAAGTAAAACTTTATAGAAATGAAACGTACATTTCAACCATCGAATAGAAAAAGAAAGAACAAACACGGGTTTAGAGAAAGAATGTCGACTGCAAATGGTCGTAAAGTAATTAAAGCCCGTAGAGCAAAAGGCAGAAAAAAACTTAGCGTCTCAGACGAGCCAAGACATAAGAGATAATTTATTTTATCTGGTTAAATTTAGTGGGAAGGTAAAGAATTCAGTTCTTTACCTTTTCGTGTTTATGCATGTTTGCAAAAAGCCTTCTTCAAGAACTGATCGCCCGGAACATTTTTTTTGAGATTTGTTTATCACCAAAATCCTTTCATCATACTTTTTTTGGCTTATTTTTGTTCTCTTAAATAAGTACCATACAAAAAATGAGTTTAGGAAAATTTATCACCAGCCGTGCTTTTGCTAAGCACCTATTAATTGCCATTGTGCTTGTGGCGCTTCTTCTTTTTATAACCTTTAAAGGTTTAAAATTATACACTAAACATGGTGTATCATACCCGGTTCCGGCTTTAACAGGCCTCAGCATAGAAGGAGCAACAGCCAGTGCCAGCGCAAATAAGCTGCGTGTGGAAGTAATCGATTCGGTTTACAACAAAAATTTCGAGCCGGGTACTGTGGTCGATCAATTGCCGTTGGCCAATTCTCACGTAAAGGAAAACCGCGTAATCCAACTTACCATAAACTCTAACGAGCCCGAAAAAGTTATCCTTCCACGATTAACTGATATTTCTTTCCGGCAGGCACAGGCACTTATTGAACGTACTGGATTGCAAGTGGGTAATATTTCCTACCAACCATCGGAATACAACGACCTGGTATTAAGTGCCACGCAGGGTTCTGTTGAGATCTATGAAGGCGACAAAATCGTTAAAGGAACTGATGTTGATCTGGAGATTGGACGGAGCCAGGGAAATATGCAGACAACTTTACCCAACCTCACCGGATTTACGATGGAAGAAGCTGAATCGACAATTACCGATGCCATGCTGAATATGGGCGCTACGATTTACGACAATACAGCCGAAACTGCCGAAGACTCGGCAAGTGCAAGAATATGGAAACAACTGCCGGATCCACAGTTTACCAAACAAATAAACCTGGGTTCATCGGTTGATATCTGGTTAACCACCGACAGCACAATTATTAACCAGGCTTACGAAAGAAATTTTTAACCAATGGTAGATTACAATCAGGAAAATGAAGAGCAGGAAGAAAACGAAATGTACGAACATTATCGTTTGTCTGTTGATCCGGGGCAATCTCCGTTGCGTATCGATAAGTTTCTTTCAAACAGGCTGGACAATGCCTCACGAAGCCGCATACAGGCTGCTGCCGATGCCGGAAACATTCGGGTAAACGGAATTCCCGTAAAACCCAATTACAAGATAAAACCCAACGAAGAGATATTGATCGTTATGGATTTCCCCCGGCGTGAGTTAAAAATCATACCCGAAGAAATTCCGTTAAACATTGTTTATGAAGACGATCAGCTAATCGTAATTAATAAACCACCGGGCCTTGTTGTACATCCCGGACATGGCAATTACACCGGTACTTTGGTAAATGCACTTGCCTGGTATTTCAAAGACCTTCCTTTGTTTAACAGCGAAGATCCACGCCCCGGCCTTGTTCACCGAATTGACAAAGACACATCGGGACTTCTGGTAGTTGCCAAAACCGAAATGGCAAAAAATAAACTGGCGTTGCAGTTTTTCGAAAAAACAACCGAGCGCCGCTACCATGCACTGGTTTGGGGAAGCGTAAAAGAAGATGAAGGGACAATAACCGGTAACATTGGGCGCAGCCTGAAAAACAGGCAGGTTTTCACCGTATTCCCTGAAAACGATTACGGGAAACATGCCGTTACACATTACAAAGTATTGCGCCGTATTGGTTATGTTTCGCTGGTTGAATGCCGCCTGGAAACGGGGCGCACACACCAGATAAGGGTACACATGAAACACTTAAACCACCCAATTTTTAACGACAGCAACTATGGTGGCGACCAGATTTTACGCGGTACCACTTTCAGCAAATACAGACAGTTTGTACAAAACTGTTTTAAAGTACTCCCCCGCCAGGCGTTGCACGCCAAAACACTAGGATTTATTCATCCAACAAGCGGAGAAAAAATGTTATTCAATTCGGAACTGCCTGAGGACATGGCTACCGGAATTGATAAATGGGAAAATTATATAGCAAACAGAAATGAGTAACAACAACAAACCCAACATAGCCGTAATTGCAGGAGGCGATTCATCGGAATTTATCGTTTCCGTAAAAAGCGGAGCCAACGTATTAAAAGCTGTCGATACGGAAAAATTTACTCCCTGGCTGGTACAAATGCGCGGGCAAAACTGGGAAGTTTTTCAGAACGAAGAAAAAATTGCCGACATTGATAAATCGGATTTTAGTTTTACCGTAAACGACGAAAAGATCAAATTTGATTTTGCTTACATCACCATTCACGGAACACCGGGCGAAGACGGGATTTTACAAGCCTACTTCGAACTACTCGATATCCCTTACTCCACCTGCAATGTTCACTCTTCGTCGCTTACTTTTAACAAATGGTTTTGCAACAATTACCTGCGCTCGCACGGCATAAAAATGGCGGGTTCACAGAAATTCAAAAAAGGAGAAAGCATTGACGCCGAAGCTATTGTTAAGGAACTTGGGTTGCCAATTTTTGTAAAACCAAATGCCGGTGGTTCAAGTTTTGGAATTACCAAAGTAAAAGAAACCAGCGAGGTAAAAGCTGCCATTGAAAAAGCCTGGCAAGAAAGTAATGAAGCACTGGTTGAGCAATTTATCGAAGGAAATGAATTCACCTGCGGAGCCGTGCGTTTAAATGACGAGAAAGTGGTATTTCCTGTTACCGAAGTGATTCCACAAAACGAATTTTTCGATTTCGAAGCGAAATACACACCGGGTGCAACACAAGAAATTACGCCTGCCCGTTTACCCGAACCTTTATTTAAAACGTGCCAGGAACTGACATCAAAGATTTACGACCTGTGCGAATGCTCGGGAATTGTGCGTATCGACTTCATTTTGCAAGGCAACGAATTCTATTTTCTGGAAGTGAATACCACGCCCGGAATGACTGCTACCAGCTTTATACCACAGCAGATTGAGGCAATGGGAAGCACGCTAAAAAGCATCATCACCCAACTAATAGAGGAAAGACTGGGCAAGTAACCTATCAACAATTGTGAATAGCGCTGGTTGATAAGAGAGCGCACAATAGCTTGCTACCGGCAAGGTAAATTTCTATTTTTGATGTCCGTTTAAACAGAAGGGGACCAGAAAAAATATTTGCACACAAAAACAACATGGCACAACGAAAAAAAACCAATCAACAACAAAATACGATAGAGCAGATTAACGCCCAATATGGTCAATTACCTCCTCAGGCAGTTGATGTAGAAGAAGCAGTGCTTGGAGCGCTTATGCTGGAGCGTGATGCGTATGTTACGGTTGCTGACACCATTGATAGCGGCAGTTTTTACAAAGAGGAGCACCGTAAAATATTTGACGCGATAAAAACCCTATCCGGTAAGGAAAAGCCTGTAGACTTGCTGATGGTAACACAGGAATTAAAAAACCGCGACCAGCTCGACGAAGTTGGCGGACCGGGATATATCACGCAGCTTACCCGCCGTGTTGCTTCTGCTGCCCATATCGAATTTCATGCGCGTATTATTGCTCAAAAATATATGCAGCGCGAGTTAATCCGCGTTTCTTCCGAAATACAGACAAAAGCATACGACGACAGCCTTGACCTTGACGACCTGATCGACTTTTCAGAGTCTGCATTATTCAAGGTGTCGGAAGGAAATATAAAAAAGGAAACCGTACCGATTAAACCTGTGCTGAACCAGGCCATTCTGCAAATTGAAGCAGCACGTAGCCGGCCTGACGGTTTAAGTGGAGTTCCCTCAGGATTTACTGCCATAGACCGGATTACCTCGGGATGGGAACGTTCTGCACTGGTTATTCTGGCAGCACGTCCGGCAATGGGAAAAACGGCATTTGTTTTATCCATGGCCCGAAATATGGCTGTTGAACACCGAAAGGGAGTGGCTATTTTTTCGCTCGAGATGTCGTCGATACAGCTGGTTAACCGTTTAATTTCCGCAGAATCGGAATTGGGTGGTGAAAAAATTAAAACCGGAAAACTGGAAGATTACGAATGGGCACAGCTAAACCAGCGTATAAAAACGCTTGACGAAGCACCTATTTTTATCGATGATACTCCTGCCCTGTCGATTTTTGAGTTCAGGGCAAAATGCCGCCGTTTGAAAATGCAGCACGACGTAGATATTATTATTGTCGATTACCTGCAGCTGATGACAGCCGGAACCGATACCCGCGGAAGCCGCGAACAGGAAGTAAGTATGATCTCGCGCTCGCTAAAAGCCATTGCCAAAGAGCTGGACGTGCCAATTATTGCCCTGTCGCAGTTGAGCCGTGCCGTTGAATCGCGCGAAGGCAAACGCCCGCAGCTATCCGACCTTCGTGAATCGGGAGCGATTGAGCAGGATGCCGATATCGTTTGTTTTATCCACCGTCCGGAATATTTTGGTATTACCGAAGACGAATCGGGGAACTCGTTACTGGGTGTTGCTGAAATTATCATCGCCAAACACCGTAACGGTGCCACTGCCGATGTTCCGTTGCGTTTCCAGAAAGAAATGGCACGTTTCTCCGATCTCGATCCGCAGTTCAATCCGGGAGACTTCTCACAGAATGTACAAACTTTTGGCTCATCGATGAATGCCGATGAAGACAAGGCTGGTGCCGGAATGACAACAAACAGTGGCTTCGACAAGCAGAATTCATCAACCAGCGATGCGCCGTTTTAAAGGAGTTAAGAATGATGAATTACGATTAACGATTTTAGATTGATGAATTATATCGACAATAAAACTCGCTGCAGCCTTCTTCTGAAATCAATATTCGTTAATCATTATTCGAATCTCAATGTGAACCAAAAACCCGTTCTGCTGTACTAATAAAAAAACAACATGCGCACGCTTATAAAAATATTTCTGTTGCCGGTAATGCTCTTTCTTTCCATGCAAGCCGGAGCTGTGTCACTGCTCATCCCCATGGACGAGTTGCAAAAAGATCACCTAAAATCGTATGGCATTGCCTATTGGGTTTTAGACGAAGACATTGAGGTGAAATGGTTGCTCAACTACCGGGGCGGCAGTTTTTTAATGCAACACTACCCCGAAATTGAAAATGAGTGCGTGATTCGTGGTGTTAGTTTCGAAGTGATAAGCGATACACAGGCTTCGGGAATATTAAACGAAATTGCACAGCCCGATGTAAACCAGGATGCCGTGGCGATGAACAAAGCCCCCAAGATTGCGGTGTACTCGCCCCCCAACAAACAACCGTGGGACGATGCGGTAACCATGGTTTTAACCTACGCCGAAATTAATTACGATATTATTTACGACGAGGAAATTCTAAACGGCGACCTGACCGATTATGACTGGCTGCACCTGCACCACGAAGATTTTACCGGGCAGTTTGGAAAATTCTGGCGCTCGTACCAGCACATGCCGTGGTACCAGCAAGAGGTGAGCATTAACAAACAGCTGGCACAAAAACTGGGTTTTATGAAGGTGTCGGAGATGAAATCATTTGTTACACGTGAGATACAGAAATACGTGCAAAACGGCGGTTTTCTGTTTGCCATGTGTGCCGCCACCGATACTTACGATATTTCGCTGGCAGCCGTGGGTGTTGATATTTGCGAGAACATGTTTGATGGCGACCCAATGGAAGCCAACGTTGATGAAAAACTCGATTTCCATAACACTTTTGCTTTCGAAAATTTTAGGCTGGAAAAGAGCCCGTATGTTTACGAGTTCTCCAATATTGATGCTACCGACCACCGGCATGTAGCCCGCGAAAACGACTACTTTACGCTGTTTGATTTTTCGGCCAAGTGGGACCCAATTCCTACCATGCTTTGCCAAAACCACCACAACCTGATTAAAGGTTTTATGGGGCAAACAACAGCATACCGCAAAGAGGTGCTAAAATCGAATGTACTGGTTTTGGGCGAGAACAAACCAGCCAATGAAGCCCGTTATATTCATGGCGAAAAAGGCAAAGGATTCTGGACTTTCTACGGTGGTCACGACCCCGAAGATTACCGCCACCTGATTGGCGATCCGCCAACCGACCTGAGCCTGCACCCTAACTCTCCGGGTTACCGGCTAATTTTAAATAATGTATTGTTCCCGGCAGCAAAGAAAAAGAAACGGAAGACGTAGTCCATTGGATGTTGTAAACCTTGAATTTAGTCTTTTACAGGACATAAACGATATGCAATGCTGTAGCTATTACCTTTTTCACATTAGTTCTAAACTAATGTTTTCCATCTGGTTTTTCTCCATGCTTTTCGTTCTTCAGTAGTAAAGAATGTCCATGCTACAATCCGACTAGATTTATTCCCGGTTCCCATGGGAATCGTTTTAATCTGATTAGCCTCAATTTCTTTTAACGATTTATAAATACCTTTTAAATTAGATTGTTTAGATACTAAAGTTGAAAACCATAAACAGTTTTCAGAGAACTTTTTACTTTCTATTACCATTTTATTAATAAACTTATATTCTCCACCATCACATATAAGTTCATTGCTAATTCCTGCAAAATTAAGTGTTGGGGTTTTTTCTTTTTTACCTGACAGGTTCTTGATTTTTCTTCGTGTTCCTTTTTGAGCATCTTCGAAAGAAGAATGAAAAGGAGGATTACATATAGAGCAATCGATTTTATCTTCACTACCTATTATTCCAGTAAAAATATTTTCCCTGTTTTTTTGTAATCTACACTCAATCTTATCATTAAGCGAGGGGTTAGAATTTACAATAGTACTAGCTGATTTTATTGATTTAGGGTCAATGTCAGAGCCAATAAATTTCCAATTATATTCTGCAACTCCAATTACAGGGTAAATACAACTAGCTCCTACACCAATATCAAAACAAGTAATTTTATTACTAATTGGTATTGTGCCAAAATTATTTTCAGCTAATAAATCCGCAATATGGTGAATGTAATCTGCTCTGCCTGGAATTGGAGGACATAAATTCTCATCAGGAAAATCCCAGTTTTTAATTCCGTAATAGTGATTTAGCAATGCTTTGTTTAGCGCTTTTACAGCAACAGGATTTGAAAAATCGATTGAATCATCGCCATACTTATTAGGCCTTACATAATTTACTAATTCAGGATTGGAAGTTATTAATGCATTTAAATCATATCTTTTCCTGTTTTTGTTTCGAGAATGTAGCCTTGTTTTTTCTTCTTGTCTTTTTTCTGATGGCATGATTTATTATGGGTTTATATATTCTATCTAAAATCCTAATTGTTATAACAGCTATGAAACTTACATTCTAATATACCACTAATCTGTACATGGCTAAAATAATTTATTTTGCTCGCCATACTTTGATGCTTTTGCTGTTTGGTATTTGTCTTCCTGACCGGTAGGCAGGCAAGAGTCGAATTCAATGTATTTGGCAATTTTGATTTTTTCGATATTAAATATAGGCGTTTTTTTATGACATTGGGAAAAACAGTTTTTTGTAATGTACTTATTACACGAAAAAAACGCTTTTGCCGCGTGTCGTTTCTACATTGCTCGAAAGACCGCTAGTTTCGGTTTGTCATCATGACATTGCTCAAAAGACCGTTAGTTTTGGTTTGTCGTTTTGACATTGCCCGAAAGACTGCTTGCCTCGGTTTGTCATCATGACATTGCCCAAAAGACCGCTAGTCTCGGTTTGTCATCATGACGTTGCCCGAAAGACCGCTAGTTTCGGTTTGTCAGCATAGCATTGCTCAAAAGGGCGCCAGCAGTGATTTTTTACTTTTAACACCGCCCCAAAGCCTGCTAGTACATGCTTTTCTATTTGCCTGTTGTTTAATACCAAATTAACCATGATATGCCGCATATAAATCGATTCTTTTTCGCTTCTGCTTCGTTGAAAAATTGTTCCGTAGCTATGCCTATGCAAAAATTTTCCGCCTCGCATAAACAAAAAATAATCTTCTATCCAATACGGCATCCCAAAGTTAAATTGGTATAAAATCCTATTCGCTGGCTTGATTTGTTATTATTGCCTCTAAAAAACATTATCCGGCAGCTATTGGGCTACAGAAATAAGCTCTTATGTTCAAAAACATATAGCCCGGGTATTGATTTTTTGTTAATCACGTCGTAAATTGCTAAAGCTAAATGCCCAGGCAATCGAAAAATAATCAACATTTATTACTGCCTCCGCAATCAGCCCAAATAAAATTTTTGTTTAATAAAAAAACCTTCAATTTATGATTGAAAAAATTATTACCTCAAGTCGAACAACCGACATTCACGGAACTACACGTTTACTTTTTAACGCCTACCAGCAATCGGGATTTACCGAGGATCGCACACTAAATACTCTGTTTACCGCTATTAACGACAGGAACACTACCCTGGGCAATGTCATCGACCAATCGAAAGCACAAAGTATTCTTGCCGGCAAGGATGATAATCGCGATGATGATGCACGTGCGGTGGGTTACCTGGTAAAAGGCTACACCTATCACCCCGACGAAACAACCCGCAATGCCGCCCTGAAAGTTGATAGGGTATTTAACAAATATGGTTTGTCGATAACCGAAGAGAGCTATGTTACCGAATCGTCGCACATTGTATCGATGCTGGGCGATTTTGCTGCCCCCGATTTGGTAGCCGCCATTGCACTGCTTCCGGGAGTTGCCGAGAACATTGCCAGCCTGCAAGCTGCTCAAGACGATTTTGAAAACACACAAACCGGCTATGCTAAAGAACTGGCCGCTGAAGACAATCTGCCAACGGCCACCGAACTGAAAAAAGAAGTGGTTGCCCTGATAAACGACGATCTGGTCGTATTTCTGCGCGCGGCCGAACGTTTCCAGGCCGAAACCTACGGCGCATTTGCTGCCACCGTTGCCAAAATTATTGCGGATAACAACGAGACCGTTCGTAAACGCTGGAATAAAGATGATGCCGAGGAATAAAACCGACTTCCCCTGCGAGGGTTTCGGGTTACAAGATAATTGAGTCATTCTGATTGGGTCGGTTTGATTTTGGGACAGTTGAACGAGGGGACGTTGCCTGGTGCGCGTCTCCTTTTTTTGCTTGTTTTTTTGCACCGTGTGGAAGCTGTTAAGGTATCGGATGGATTTTACTATTTGGCTTGATCCAAATAGTAAACACAAAACTCAAGGCTGCGCCCGCTTCACTCGGAAAAGCCCTGCCTACCGGCAGGCAGGTACGCGATGCCGTCTAAAATTCCTGAAACTTCCCGATGCTACGATCGGGACAGGCAGTCGTTCCTCCTCAAACCGGCCGGCCGGCAGGCGGGCACCAGTAATTTTTGAACGCCGACACCGCTTGTTTTCCGGCTCACCGGACGAGGCCACGCTCTGATGTAGCTGACGTTGCATCAGTGGAACGGCCTCTTTTGGTCGTTGCCCGGAGTTGAAACGAGCAAAGCAAAAACTTGCATTGTATGTAAGGCAATCATTTTGCGAGTTAAATCGAATGCCTTAAAAATTAACAATTATAATGAGATAAATGAAACCTTAGTGAGAACGGGAAGCTCCGAGTGGGCGAGGAGATCATCCGTCTGAACTTAGGTTTTATGAAAACGTAAGGGAAGAAGCAGAAGCAGCCTTGGCTCGGAAATGCCTTCCTCGTGTTTCGTCTTTGCTTCAAGTTGGAGCAAAGCAGAAATCCCGACATTTCGTCGGGGGCAAAGATGAAAGCCGCCGGCAGGCAGAAAGTTACAGTTCTTCTCTTGCTGTCTATAAAATAATCCACCGGATTTTGCGGGTGATCCCTGTTAAGCTTTAAAACTCATTCTAACCGCACCTGGAATGGGAAGACAAAAAAAGAGGTGACCCAAAGGCCACCTCTTTCCATATCGTATTAATCGTTTTTTTCGATTATTGATCCCACCAGAAACGAGAAGTATTGTTATCGGTAGAAGGAGACAATGCACTAACACCGCTGCTATAACCAGCATTGTTTAATGAAGGCTCGTTGTTAGGATAGTTATATCTTCTTGGAATCTGACCATCGTTAACTGCATCAGCAGCAGGAGTAAAAGCAGGAATACCTGTTCTTCTCCATTCCGACCATGAATCGTATCCCAGAGGGAAAAGGTCTACCCATTTTTCCTCAGCAATAACTGTAAGATCACCGGCAGTAGCCATATCCGCAATACGTGCATCAGCATAAGCAGCACCATCGCCAATTTCAACACCGTAAAGAGCAGCACCACGCTCGTATGAGCTCATGATACCAGCTTTCAGCATCTCACCAGCATCTTCGCTTGTCCAGCCACGAGCAGCAGCTTCAGCACGCTGCAGGTAGGTGTAAGCAGAAGTTAAAATTGGCAGCTGAGTTGCAGGATCGATAACAATTGTTGCAACAGGAGCGGTATTTTCAGTATCCGGATAATCTCTTAAACCGTAAGCGTGTCCCGGTACCGAAGTATTATCAGTAACATACTCAATCCTATCGTCCATCATTGTATTCGAAGTGAAACCAGTTCCTTTCAGTGCGCTGATAAATTCAGCCGCTACACCGTAGTCGGCAGGACGCATCCAGTTCCAGGGATTGGTAAATCCGTTCGGTACATCGTAAGTATACAATGCATCCTCCGAAGCACTTTCCAAAACTCCTAACGAACTGCTTAGTGCTTCAGTTACGGTAGATTGTGCCAACGAAGCGTCAGCTTTTGTTAACTGCATACCCAGGTTTACAAGGAACGAGTTGGCAAATTTCTGCCACATTTCCATATCACCACCGTAAATAACATCTCCGGTAGCACCGGCTGCCGAAGCATCGATCATATCGCGAGCTGCTTTTACATCGGCAATCATTCCGTTGTAAATGGCTTGCTGCGAATCGTAAACCGGAGTAAGAATATCGGGGTTTAATCCTTCAGAATAAGGCACATTCCCGAATAAATCGGTAACCCGTTTAAAAATAACCGATTTCCAGATCAAGGCAACAGCCATCTGGTTTTCAATCGATCCGTTTGCCAAAACAGTAGGGCTTGCCGCACTCTCAGGATCTGACAATACATTGATTACTTCCTGAACGTTTGAAAGTTCCTGAACATAGTAGTTCGACCAAGAACCTGCACCGTCGGCATACAACATTTCGTCGTTATATACATACTGAACCAGGTATTGGGTATATAAAGCCGGGGTAATACGGTAAGGTCTTCCCCTGTCGTCACCAAAATTGGTCATTGCTCCTGATAGCATGGCAGCAGTATTCACCTCCGCCGGGCCATTCACGTTTTTGTTCGTATCGCCAAAGTCGATGTTGTCACACCCGGTACCCAGCAATACAATACTTAATAATGCTATAAATATCTTTTTCATGTTTATCATCTATTAAAAGGTTAATTTAACATCGAACCCATAACTTCTGGTACCAGGTAAACCGGCATTTTCACCATAGGTTTGCGACATTTCTGATGGATCCCAGTTGTGTATATTATCTTCAGCAAGAGAGATCATCCATAAGTTTCTTCCTACAAAACCAACAGTTGCAGTTTTCAGGAAAGTACTGTTTAACCACTTTTTTGGTAAGTTTACTGAAACACTAACGTCACGCAGTTTCATGTAACTTGCATCGTGTACGTATGGTGATGCAATAGTGTTAGAGTTAAACTGGCTGAAGTAAGTGTATGAGTCTACATATTGATCGTAAGAATTTCCATCGGTATCAACACCAACAACGTGAACACCACCACCATCATCAATAGCATCGCGTACGTTATTTCCCTGGTCGTTAATTCCGGCAGTTTCTTCTAACAATCCTGAGTACTGTCCCCACATTTCAGAAAGTGAGAAAAACTTACCACCTTTTTGGAAATCGATTGATGCAGACACATTAACCAAATTCATAATAGTAAACTGGTTGAAGATACCACCTGTAAAATCGGGAAGAACTGATCCCAGGTACTGGTCGGTATCATAAGCAAAGGTTCCGGTTGCAGCATTAACTACCTGCTGACCGGTTTCTTCATCAATTCGAATAGCACGACCTCTTAACTGGCCCCATTCTTCACCTAATTTATGAACTACATATACAAAACCCCAATCATCGTTTCCACCAGGAGCGTTTATCGACTGAAGGTCGCCAGGAAGTTCTTCAACAACCGGATTACTTGTTGCAAAGTTTACACCAATATTCCATACAAAGTTATTGGTTTGAACAGGTGTCCCGTCTAATACCAACTCGATACCATCACGTTTCGATTTACCGGCATTGGTTAGGAATGAAGTTTTTCCTGTTGCTTGAGACATGGTAATTGGGATGATTTCTTTTTCACGAATTTCGTTGAAATAAGTGAAAGTTAATCCTGCTCTGTTGTTCAGGAATTTAAGATCGAAACCAAATTCCATTGAAGTGTTTATTGCAGGCTCAATAGCCGGGTCAACCAACTGGTTGTTGGTATACATCTGAGGACTTCCCAAATAAGGACTTCCAGACAATGGGTAAACCTGATTCAAGCGCATTGCTGCAAGGTCGGTACCCACCTGTGCCCAACCGGCACGCAGTTTACCGAAAGATAGAATTGAGTTATCTTCAATCAGTTCAGTAAATATGAATGAAGAACCGATAGAGGGATATCCATATCCGTTCTTCTCTTCAGGAAGTGCCGAACTCCAGTCCTGACGATACGATCCATCTAAATATAACATTTCTCTCCAACCCAGTGAGACACGAGCGTACATACTCATTACTTCTTTTTCATACTTATAAGTTTGAGCAGTTACAGGAAGTTTAGTGTTACTGTAGGTGTATACATCAGGTAATACTAAACCTTGTGTTTTACTACCAGTTGGCATATTAGCTCTGAAACGATCGTATGAGTTTGTTCTGTATGAGATACCGGCAGTACCATCAACATCAAAATCACCAAAATCGTTGGCATAGTTTACCATACCATTGTAGTTATTCTCGATCTCCATCTGTCTGGTGTTTCCAAAACCTGAGTTCCAAACATTATAAAAAGCAGGATCAGCAGCAGCTTCAATCGAGTAAGGAACTTTCCAGAATTGTTTGTAGTTGTAAATGTTTGTAGATGCATTTACTTTCACATTCAAATTCTCGTTCACATTGTATGTTGCATGAATATCACCAATTAAACGAATTCTGTCGCGTTCATTCTGATATTCTCCCAAATACCAGTATGGGTTAAACCAAAAAGCCGCTTTTTCAGTACCAAAGTAGGTGGAGTAGAAAGGTCCCCAGTAGTTCCATGATGCATGGTATCCTCCGGTTGTTTGTAAATCTTTTAACTCTCTCATTTTATCCATGTCGACGTTACGAGCAAACCATGAGTTAAAAGAACCTGTTACCTGATTTGAATAACCATCGTCGAAATCACCCTGAACATACGATTTTGAGAAGTTAAAATTAGCACCAACACTTAGCTTATCGGTTGCATCAAAATCAAATGACCCACTAATGGTATTTTTCTTATACTCCGATTCCGGAATAATACCGTTCTGATCCAGGTTCGTTAGAGATAAACGTGCAGTGTAACCATCACCCGCTCCGCTAATTGCGATTGAGTTTTTAGTGGTAACACCAGTATCGTAGAAATCCTTAATGTTATCAGGCTGTGCTACATAAGGCGTAGTTTCGCCATAGTATGGGCTTTCAGGCCACATAGCATACCACGGAGTATAAGGTTCGCCATCGAATGCAGGTCCCCAACTCTCATCAGCATATCCACTGTAGATAAAACGACGTCCATCAAAAATCGACCACTCTTCCGGATAAGCATTTCCTGCAAAACCGGCATTGTAGTCCAATGTAGTCCATTCGTCAGCACCGTCGTAACCACCACCATAAAGGTTTTGGTATTCCGGCAAGTAAGCTACTTTATCAAAAGTAGTATTGCTGTTAATTTCAACACTAATACCACCGGCTTTTGCTTTTTTGGTGGTGATCATGATTACACCATATTCAGCACGCTGACCGTAAAGTGCAGTCGCGTTAGGCCCTTTCAGTACGTTAACTGATTCAACGTCGTTCATATCAACAACGTTTGGATCGCCAACAGGAATACCGTCAACAACGTATAAAGGATCAGAGTCAGAAGTTAACGAAATAGCTCCCCTGATACGAATCTTACCTGATTGTCCAAGTTTTGAACCGGCCTGACCTACCATTTGTACACCGGCTACTTTACCAACAATAGCATTTTTAATGTTGGCATCACCTGATACGTTTAACTGCTCAGCTTTTACATCCTGTGCAGCATAAGGCAATGTTTTCTTTTCGCGGCTAATACCTAGTGCAGTTACGACCACCTCGTCGATACCAATTACATCTGATTGCATTGCTACAGAGAAACTGGTTTGCGAACCAATTTCAACTTCCTGTATACGCATCCCAATGAAGCTAAAAATTAAAGTACTGGCATCATCCGGTGCTTTTAACTCGAATCCACCATCCATGTTGGTAATAGTACCAAGGGTAGTTCCTTTCACAGATACCGAAACCCCGGGTATTGGCATATCATCCTCAGCCGAAGTAACCGTACCGGTTAATGTCTTCGTTTGAGCAAAGGCAACCAAATTACCCATGAAAAGGAGAATCGATAAAAAAATCGCAATTTTTTTCATAGAAATAATTTTAAGTTTTTAATTAAAGCGCTATAAAAATTGTATTAAGCATTCTTATTTTATTTAAAAGAAAACCGGGAGGATTTAAGTTTCTACGAAGGGTAATTGTGAGTAAATGTAGAGTGAGCACCTCCCGGCAATATCTTATTGTCAAACTCGTTGAATAGTTGTTCAAGAGTTTACTTAAGTTAATTCGATTATTTACGCTACCAATCACAGAAACAGTTATTTAATAAAACAGTAATAATATTTTGTTACAGTCGTTTTTTAAAGTCTGTTAGATCTGAAATAGCCTCTTGATTGTTAATTTTTTTAACAGTTACTCAAAATAGCACAAAATAGTCGCACTAAAAGCCGGCAACATAAAACTACTTTGGATAACAATGGTATCTAGATACAGATCTGTTTATAACAGTCAGATTGCAATCCGTTTTAAACAGATTGATTGAAAAATTGATAATTGATAAAACTTCACTTGAAAAATTTCCCCCTTCATAGAAACAATTTTAAGTAATAATTAAACAGCATTTATTTTTGTAATTTCTGAAAGGATTCCCCCAAACCCTTAACTCAGCATTACCCTATAACTAAAAAAGAACAGTATTAATGTTCTTTAACGATTACAAATATTAAAAGAAGTTTTGATTTTTTAAAGAAAGTGTAAGTTTTTTTTGCGTATTACTGACAAATAGATAACACACCACTTGGGTTTTACACATGTGACAAAAGTCACTTTTTTCACACCGCAATGAATATCAGGCATTTAAAAGTATTCATTTTAATCCTATGATCACTTTGCCAGAAGCATGATATTTGTCATGCCAGGTAAAAAAAATGCAATTACGAATATTAATCAGCTGCTCTTTAATAAACTGCTTAAAAGACCATCGTTCGGTTGCCTCAGTTACCGGTGTCAATTCTGGATAATCCAAACGTCTCCATTCCGACCAGTTCTTTAAAATACCGGGACTATCGGCACTCCAAACGTAACTCCGATAATGAATTAATGATTTTAACACCACCAATTATAATATCAACCGGCTGTTTTAAAGGATTATAATAGACGGCATCGATGCCAAAGTTAAGGGCGCCACGAATATCACTATCCCAATCGTCGCCAACCATTAAACTGTTTGTTTTTTTTGCATTGGCCGACTTTATAGCATGTTCGAATATTTGTTTCCCTGGCTTCGGGCATTTTACTTCTTCCGAAATAAATACTTTATCGAAATATGGTGCTAAACCCGAACGCTGCATTTTTCTATGTTGTACTTCTTTAAAGCCGTTGGTTATAATAAACAGCTTGACTTTTTTTTTCTTTAAAAAATCGAGCAGTTCAATGGCTCCCGGCATCAACATTTTTTGTTTTGGCATTTCATTTAGGTAGAAGGTATTCATTTTATCCGGATCCACACCGTTTAACTTAAAAGCCTTTAAAGTAAGTAGAAATCGTTGTCGCGTAAGATCCTTTTTCGCTATTTCCTTCATACGATAAGCCGCCCAAAGTTTAGCATTATGCTCAGTGTAAACGTCAAAAAAGTGCTCAAACACCACCCCTTTAAGTTCCAGGTTAAAATGAGAAAAAGTTAACTCCATCGCCAACTTAGAGTTCGTTTTAAAATCCCACAAGGTATTGTCTAAATCGAAAAATATGTGTGTATATTTTTTCTTCATACCTATAAAAACAAGGGGCACAAATTTGTTTGCACCCATTATTTATTTTGCTCTTCCTTCCACCACAATAACAATTTCTCCTTTCGGAGGATGTGCCGTATAGTATTCTGCAAGTTCTGTAACTGTTCCCCGCTTCACTTCTTCAAACATTTTACTGAGCTCGCGGCAAACACATGCTTTTCGTTCGGGGCCAAAAAATTCGGCAAATTGCCCCAACGCTTTTACCAAGCGGTATGGCGATTCGTAAAAAACCATAGTTCGAGGCTCCTCAGCTAATATTTTCAGACGCGTTTGTCGGCCTTTTTTTTGCGGCAAAAAACCTTCGAAGACAAACTTTTCGGTAGGCAAACCCGACACTGCCAAAGCCGGAATTAACGCGGTTGGCCCGGGCAAACATTCCACTGTTATATCTTTTTCAACACAAGCTCTCACCAATAAAAACCCAGGATCGGAAATGGCCGGCGTACCAGCATCAGAAATTAAAGCCACAGTATTCCCTTGCTCTATTTTTGAAACAATTGAACTGCTGGTTTTATGCTCGTTAAACTTGTGATGCGCAAAAAGCTTCTTTTCAATTTCAAGGTGCTTTAAAAGCTTTGACGATACCCGTGTATCTTCGGCCAAAATAATATCGGCCTCTTTCAAAACCTCAACTGCCCGCAAGGTGATATCCCGCAGATTACCAATAGGTGTTGGAACCAATATTAATCTTGCTTCGTTATCCATTTGGGAATCGGCGTTTTACAAGGTTTACAAATTTCAGGCTGGTTTCGTTCTTTTTCCATTTAAAGTTTTCCTGCAAATAAGCAACTGCCTGTTGTATATCGTCAAGTTTATCAATATCGACAACTGTTTTTGCAAAAGATTCGGCACTACCGTTAAACAGTTCGCGGATGTATTGATAGCGGTCGTTTATTCCAATTGCAGCCTGAATACTTTTTACCGGACTATTCGAGATTTTATATTCCAGCTTTTTATCATCGTTGCCACTAAGCAAATCGTTAACTGATTTATCTTTTATAAGACGATCGCCAATCCGGTTATTTGCCACACTCGATTCTGGTTCTTCTTCTGATTCTCTTTCTTTTTTTGGTTCTTCTTCATTAACAGGCTCTTCTTCAACTTCTGGTTCTTCCTGTTTGAGTTCTTCTACTTCCGCATCAGCTATCTGCTCCACATCTTCTTTTTCATCGATACCTGTTTCTTTTTCCGATGAAGAATCCTCGACAATTTCAGCTTCTTTTTGAGGCGCTACCGGTGCTTCTTTTTCGGCAACGGGTTCCGGCTTACTTTCTTCTTGTTTTAACTTTTCTTCAAAATCCGACAAAGCGGCTAAACTTTCCTGTTCTTTATCCGAAAGTGGAGCTTGTGGCTCAATGGTTTCCTTCACTTTCGTGGCAACTGGTTCTTCGGCTACTTTTGTTACAACAGGCTCCGTTACAACCATTCTTTTCGCAGGCCCATCTTTTTCACTCAATAACTGAATAATGTGTTTTGCCCCGCTAAAACGAGTGCGGATAAATTCCATTTCCAGTTCATCAAATCCTTCGGTGCCCTTTTCGGCAAACAGTTCTTCTATCTCAGAAATATCTTTAAACAGAAATTTAAATAAGGTTTTATTGTCCATTCATCCAAGCTTTTAACGCGATGTTGGTAAATTAATCGTGCTTCACAGTGCCCAAAAAAGGCTGTAAATTTTATTTTTGTAAAAGTAGTAAATAAAAATACCCTGTAAGAAAACTTCTTACCAAAAAGAGTAACGATAAATGTTTATTGAAAGAGATGTAAACGGCCATAAAAAAGTTGGCACCATTGAAGTTGTTGCCGGATCAATGTTTTCAGGGAAAACCGAAGAATTGATCAGACGGTTAAAACGTGCCAAAATTGCCAAACAAAAGGTGGAAATTTACAAACCGATGGTTGACATACGTTACTCGGAAACGGAGGTGGTTTCGCACGATGAAAATGCCATCCACTCTACTCCGGTTGAGAACTCGGCCAATATTCTTTTGCTGGCCGGCGAAGTTGACGTAATTGGAATTGACGAAGCCCAGTTTTTTGATAAAGGTCTGATTAACGTGGTAACCCAGTTGGCGAACATGGGGATTCGCGTTATTGTTGCCGGCCTCGACATGGACTTTAAAGGCGCACCTTTTGGACCGATTCCCGGACTAATGGCTGTTGCCGACTACATTACCAAAGTGCACGCTATTTGTGTTCGATGCGGAAGTATCGCACAATTCTCTCATCGTCTCTCGGAAAAAGAACAGGTGGTTCTGCTGGGCGAAAAAGACATTTACGAACCACTTTGCCGAAGCTGTTACAACAAAGCACATAAAGAATAATGATCAACCTGACGGCAAAACAAATATGTGCCGTAGTAAATGGTGAGCTTTTCGCTTCCTCATCGTTTCAGGATTTTACTGTTTCAGAAGTTATTACCGACAGCCGGACTTTCTTTGGCGGACAAAACGTTGCTTTTTTTGCTTTAACCGGCCCTGTTTTTAACGGACACAACTACATTGCACAACTTCGCAAAAAAGGCGTGCAACTTTTTATCATTTCCGATAAGAATTTTATTGATGATAAGGCCAACTATATCTTAGTAAAAGACACCGGTCTGGCATTACAGCAACTTGCAACTTATAACCGAAATCAGTTTTCACAGCCCGTTATTGGAATTACCGGAAGCAACGGAAAAACAATTGTTAAAGAATGGTTGTACGATCTGCTTTCGGCTGAATTAAAAATTGTACGAAGCCCGAAGAGTTACAACTCACAGGTAGGCGTTCCTTTATCGGCATTACTGTTGGATGCACAATACGAACTTGCCCTATTAGAAGCAGGAATTTCAGAGCCGGGAGAAATGCAAAAGCTTGCCCCCATTGTTCAACCCAATATTGGTATTCTATCTAACATTGGCGATGCGCACCAGGAGAATTTCCAATCGAAGAAAGAAAAACTAAACGAGAAACTTCAGCTTTTTGTTGATGCAAAAAAACTAGTATTTTGCCTCGATCGTCCCTATTCAAAACCAATTGCAAAATTCTGTTTGGGAAACAATATTGAGCCAATAAACTGGTCGTTTGAAAACGACGAGGCAACTATTCAATTTAAAAGCAAAGCAGCGGCAAACCATACAAAAATTGAAGCAAAAACCAGAAATAAAAGCTACTCCTTTCAAATTCCATTTACCGACGAATCAGCACTGGAAAATGCCTGCCATTGTTTTGCTACAATAGTTGCACTGGAGAAAATTCCGGATGTGTTTTTGGAAAGATTTAGCAAGCTGGAACCAATTGCTATGCGCCTTGAAATTAAACAGGGTATTAACAACTGTTTGCTCATTAACGATTATTACAATTCTGATTTGAACTCGCTGGGCATTGCGTTGTCGGTACTAAAACAACAAGCTGCCCAAAGCCATTTGCACAAGCATGTAATCTTATCCGATATTCATCAAACAGGTATTGAAACGGCAGAATTGTATTCAAAAGTAAACCAGCTTTTGCAGGAATGGGGAATTAACAAACTCACCGGAATTGGCGAAGCGCTGTACAAACACCAATATATTTTTCAGATGGAAAGCGAATTTTATTCAGACCGTAACGAGTTTGAAAAACATTTTATTCGCAGCAACTATTCATCATCAGCAATTTTGTTAAAAGGAGCACGGCAATTTGCGTTTGAGCAGATATCAGCACTATTGCAACAAAAGGCACATCAAACGGTACTCGAAATTAATTTGAATGCGCTGATACATAATCTAAATTCTTTTCGAAAACTGCTGCGCCCGGAAACAAAAATTATGGTAATGGTGAAGGCTTTTTCGTATGGAAATGGCGATGTTGAGATTGCACGACTCTTACAACATCAAAATGTAGATTACCTGGCAGTTGCTGTGGCCGACGAAGGGGTTCAGCTGCGTAATGCAGGCATTACCATTCCAATTGTTGTAATGAATCCTGAACACGATAGCTTTCAAAATATTATCGATTTTAATCTGGAACCCAATATTTACAGCACACAACTTTTACATCAATTTGCAAAGGTTGTTGCAGAGTTCGGGTTATGCAACTTCCCCATTCACGTAAAAATTGATACGGGCATGAACCGGCTTGGTCTGAAAACGGAAAAAGAAATTGATGAGTTGATCTCGTTCGTAAAAAGCAACAAGCATTTAAAAATACAGTCGGTTTTTTCACACCTCGCCGGAAGCGACGATCCGGAGCTGGATGATTTTACGCATGAACAGTTTACAAGATTTGCACATTTATCCAAACAAATTGAGACAGCTTTTGATTATAAAGTAGACAAGCATATTCTTAACTCGGCAGGAATTGAACGATTTACCGATCATCAAATGGATATGGTTCGACTAGGTATTGGACTTTACGGCATTTCGCAAACCGGATTACAGCTACAACAAATCAGCACGCTGAAGACCACAGTCTCGCAAGTTAAAACTGTTAATGCAGGCGAAACCGTTGGATACAACCGTAAAGGAAAAACTAGGCAACAAAGCCGGGTAGCCGTCGTGCCAATGGGTTATGCCGACGGGATTAACCGAAGATTAGGCAATGGCTTGGGCAGTGCTTTTGTGAACGGACAAGAAGCAAGGATGATCGGAAATATATGTATGGATATGCTGATGCTCGACGTTACCAACCTGAAAGTTAGCCCGGGAGACAAGGTTGAAATTTTTGGGCCAGATATTTCTATTTCAAAGTTGGCTCAACTACTCGAAACGATTCCTTATGAAATCCTAACAGGCATTTCGCAACGCGTTAAACGTGTATATTTGCAGGAATAAATGTAAGGTTGTATAAAAAGTCGAAAAGAACGTCATTCTAAATTCATTTCAGAATCTGCTAACAGATCACTAACAATATAAGATCCTGAAACAAGTTCAGGATGACGAAACAAGGACTATTGCAATAGCCTCATCTCCGAATACTTTTGTTGAAACGATTAACCTAATTTACTGATGCGCTCCAGGCGGATGGCATCCAAAATCCGAATCTTTCTGCCATCGATAGCAATTACTTTTTCGCTGGCAAAAGTTGATAGTGTACGAATGGCATTTGATGTAGTCATATTCGACAAATTGGCAATATCCTCGCGCGACAGGAATGCCTTTAAAGTTGTGCCATCATTTTCGAAACCGTATTTATCTTTCAGTAAAATCAGCGATTCGGCCAACCGACCACGAATATGCTTTTGTGTTAAAGTAACCGTTCGGGCATTGGAGAAACCGAGTTCTTTCGAGAGTTTACTAATTATACGGAACGAAAAATCGGAGTTTTTTAAGGCACGATTAAAAATAAAGTCAGGGTCGATAGTACAAACAAGCGATTCTTCAAGCGTAACTGCCGAACCATTGTGAGTTTCGTCGGCAAGTAGGGCGCGATAACCAATCAGCCCCAAAGGTTTGGTCATGCGAATTATCTGCTCTCTTCCTCCTACACCTTCTTTAAAAATCTTAACCTTGCCATCAATCAGTACCAAAAACCCATTGGGTTTATCTCCTTCTTTGTAAATAAATTCATTTTTCTTGTACTGCGAAAGAGAAATATGATGTTGCAGATCGTCTTTATCTTCCTGCCCCAACAAATAAAATATTGATTTCTGATTATCAACCAGATCCCTAAGTCCAATATCTGAATTTAACATATACCCGTCTGTATGTTTTACAGCATCAAAGCTAAAAAAATTGTTAAATTTGATTCTTTTTTAACACTTATTTTACGTCCGTTTAAAATAATATCATCAACAAAATGCTATAAAACTGTTGAT
Source organism: Draconibacterium halophilum (assembly GCF_010448835.1). Lineage (NCBI taxonomy): Bacteria > Pseudomonadati > Bacteroidota > Bacteroidia > Marinilabiliales > Prolixibacteraceae > Draconibacterium > Draconibacterium halophilum. The sequence continues at coordinate 1,477,350 of NZ_CP048409.1, read as the reverse complement.
AAGAAAATAACACAACTAATAACGGGCAACGAGCGGCATTTTTCGTCCGAAGCCAAAAGCTTTTGAACTTACTCTTAAAATAGGTGCTGCCTGAAATCGTTTATACTCATTCATGTTCACCATTCTAATCACTCTCCGCACTACTGCCTCATCATAGCCCAAAGCTGCTATTTCTTTTGGCGATTTATTCAGTTCAATATAGTTGAAAAGCATTTTATCCAAATCTTCGTACTCCGGCAACGAATCGGTATCTTTCTGATCGGGTCTTAACTCTGCCGACGGTGGTTTTACAATGGTATTCTCCGGAATCACTTCTCCGTCTTTATTCATAAACCGCGACAGTTTAAAAACATCCATTTTATACACATCGCCAAGCACAGCAATACCGCCGTTCATGTCGCCATATAAAGTACCGTAACCAACGGCGCACTCACTTTTATTGGTGGTATTTAACAGAATGTGACCAAACTTATTAGAAATTGCCATCATATAAATTCCACGGGCACGAGCCTGGATATTTTCCTCGGCAACATCGGGCGAGCGGCCTTCGAATAGCGGGGTAAGAGCATGCTCAAACTGGTCGACTGCCGATTGAATATTCACCACATCGTAACGAATACCCAAATTCTCGGCAAGTTCGCGGGCATCGTTTACACTGTGGTCCGACGAATATTTTGATGGCATTAACAGCACGCGCACATTCCCGGCACCTAAAGCACGAACGGCAAGAACCACTGTTACTGCCGAATCAATTCCGCCCGACAATCCCAGCGTAGCCTGCCTGAAGCCCATCTTTTTAAAATAGTCGCGAATGCCGAGCACCAGCGCATCGTGTATTTTTTCTATGTAGTCGACCTTTTGCTGAAGCTCTTTTTCGCCCAGCGACTTAGTATCGAGGACCAAAGAGTCCTCCTCAAAATATTTCAGCTCTTTTACAATCTCTCCGGTGGAGTCGATGTATACCGATCCGCCATCAAAAACCAACTCGGTTTGTGCACCAACCTGGTTGCAATATAAAATAGGTATGCCATAATTTTTGGCTTTTCTAATGAGCACATTCTTTCGCCAGCCTTCCTGGTTGTATGAAAATGGCGATGCCGAAAGGTTTACCACAAAATCGGGTTTCAGTTTTGCCAACTCCTCCATTGGCGATGTAGAATAAAGCTTGTCTTTTCCAAACTCGTTGGCCGTTGGTTGCTCGTCCCATAAATCTTCGCAAATGGTAACCGCAATTTTTTCGCCTTTGTATTCTACCAGACTAAATTCGCGGTTGGGCTCGAAATGGCGGTACTCATCAAAAATATCGTAAGTAGGCAACAGCGTTTTGTTGTGGCTGCTTTTTATTTCGCCATCAGCAAGAAATAGAGCCGAGTTAAATAGCTGTTTACCCCGTTCCTGTTGGTTAATGCGCGGCGCACCAACCAAAGCAGCAATACCGTGGCAGTGCTTTGCTATTTTGGCAACCGCATCATCAGCTTTGGCAATAAACTCTTTTTTCTCCAACAAATCGTGCGGGTAATAACCCGTTACCGACAGTTCGGAAAAAACAACCAAATCAACTTCCGCTTGTTTCAAACGATTGATCTCGGCAATAATCTTCGACGCATTTCCTTCAAAATCGCCGATGGTATAATTTAATTGGGCCAGTGCAACTTTCATGATTCAAAATTAGACGGAAGTCGGAAGACCGAAGACCGAAGTTTGTTTTCATTGTAATGATTGCAAATCTCCAATTTTTAGTTCAGTTTTGCAATAATATTGTTTCGATAGTGTTATTCCTGGTGTGAAATGATATAAAAGTTGAAGTTATTTTAACGTTTTACCGAAAAAAGAAAAAATGAGCCTAGCCCTAGCTAAGTGAATCTTTTTATTTTGAAGAGAAAACTTAAAAGAACGAGACTTGGTGTAATAGTTCACACCAGGAATAGCGCTTAGTAATGATTTAAATTTCTTGTAAAATGAAGTGGACAAAAGCAGTGGTTTTTATGGGTGCAATTGCCCTGATTTTTTTTTCATGTAAACGAAATCCATTAAAAGTAAATATTTCGGATGTTGAGGCAGAGGTGGAAGTAGTTCGGTTTGGTGAGCAACTTTTAAACCTTGAGGGAAAAGATACGCTGGAAACACTAACGGAGCTGAGCAACGCCCACCCCGATTTTTTCAACTTGTACACCTACCGCGTAATTCAGGTGGGCGGCATTGGCGACGAGGATTTTAAGAATATGATGAGCCTGTTTTTAACCGACAGCCTGATTAGTGAGGTGAAACTAAAAACCGACTCGGTGTTTCCCAACCTAAAAAAGTTGGAAAAAAAGTTGACAAAAGCGTTTAAATATTACAGCTACCATTTTCCCGAGAAAGAGTTGCCTACTATTTACACATACATTTCGGGATTTAACCAATCGGTGGTTACGGCCGAAAATAGTATTGGCATTAGCCTGGATAAATACCTGGGGCGCGACTGCCTTTACTACCGACAGTTACGCACCATACCACATTACAAGATTCAAAACATGCACAAAGACAAAATTCTGTCGGATGTGGCGCTGGCATGGGGCATTACCGAATTTGAACACGAAGAGCGCGCAACCAACCTGCTGGGCAATATGGTTGAAAAAGGGAAGCTGATGTATCTGGTTGATGCCATGCTACCCGAAATGGAAGACTCGCTGAAAATTGGCTACACCACGCAGCAACTGGAATGGTGCCAAATGAACGAACCACAAATGTGGACTTACCTTATTGAGCACGAAATGCTTTACACTACCAAACGCATGGATATTATCCGTTACATCAATCCCGCGCCATCAACAAGTGGTTTTCCGCTCGACTCGCCCGGACGAACCGGGGTGTGGATTGGTTGGCAAATTGTGCGGCAATACATGAAAAAACATCCCGAAGTAACTTTACCGGAATTAATGGCGAATTACGATTTTCAGCAGATATTGAATGATTCGGGGTATAATCCGGAATAACAGTTGACAGTTTTCAGTCGCAGTTCTCAGTCATCCTGAGCGAAGTCGAAGGATGTAACAGATATCTCCTGTTTCCTCGTCGAGATGAAATTTACTGCGAACATGAAATTCCAAAAAACAAAAAAAGCCCGGCAGAAAACTACCAGGCTTTTAACTATAAGCTTTGCAATGCTTAATAATTCATCTCTTTAATTTTGATATTGCGGAACCAAACATCGTCGCCATGGTCTTGCAATGCAATAACACCTTCTTTTGCAACATCTGCCCAGTCAGGATTTAATCCCGGGAATTTCGATCCGGCTACCAGCTCTTTCCAGTCGTCAGTCCACAAGTGGTATTCAACAACCGTTTCGCCATTTTGCTTGTGAACTACAGTACCATCGTAGCAAATTACTTCTACCGTATTCCATTCGCCTGCAGGATTTGCATTCTGTGGTTTTGCAGGAATCAGGTCGTATAACGAACCGGCTTTGCGGTTACCGTCTTTTCCTAACAAAGCATCCGGGTGACGCTCGTTGTCCAGCACCTGCAATTCAGGAGCCGTTTTGTAAATTGGCCATCCTTCGTGCTCTTTTCCTAAATAGAAAATACCAGAGTTTCCTCCCTCTGCAATTTTCCATTCAATTTTCAGGTGAAAGTTAGAATATTCTTTGGTGGTAATAATATCACCACCATCGCGTGCTCCGGCTTCGCCTTGTCCCGATGATTTACAATGCAACGTTCCATCAACAATTTCCCATCCTGTTGGGAAATGATCTTTGTTGTTACCTCTCCATCCTTCGCTGGTTTTGCCATCAAACAGCAATACCCAACCTTCTTCTTTTTCTTGTTTTGATAATTGATTTAAACCGGCCGAACTACCCGTTTTTGTACTCTTACACGAGATTGAAAACACAAAGGCAGTAGCCATTAAAATTGAAAAAAACTTTTTCATTCTTACTACATTTAATTGGTTAAAGATTAAAATGCCATTTTTTCAAACGACATGCGAATGTACAAAAATTGTTAACGGTTTTTTTATCTCGCATAAAAAAAGAAAACATGAAATAAGGGATTTAGCCGGCTATAAGCGCCGTTTTTAAAAAGTTCTTTTGTAATTTCGATAGATAATTAGAAAATACAGGATGAAGATGTTTAAAATTAACTGAAAATTCAGAGAGTGACTTATTGATTTTCAATGGCAAAGCTCCATTTTTATTGCATAGCTGTAGCTTTGGAAGAAAAATTCGCAGAAGTCAATGAAATTAACGTGTTGCTTACAGTTTTTCAGATCAACGTTACACATCTTCCACAAAAAATTAGATACTATGAGTACTTCAACAAAGCCAAAAAGAATTGGCATTTTGACTGCAGGGGGCGATTGCCCCGGACTAAATGCAGCAATCAGAGGCGTGGGAAAAACAGCAATAGTTGAATACAAAATGGAAGTGTTGGGTTTTAACGCCGGCTATTCGGGGTTAATAAACGGCGATTACATTGAGCTAAAAGAATCGGCGCTCTCCGGTATTCTAACACTTGGAGGAACCATACTGGGCACCTCGCGCGAGAAACCCTACAAAGGCAAGAAAAACAGTAAAGATGTCGATGACAAACCTCATAAGATAAAAGAAAACTACAAAAAACTGGGCCTCGATGCTATTGTTTGTATAGGAGGTAACGGCACCATGAAAACCGCCAACCTGCTGGCACAAGAGGGAATGAATGTAGTTGGCATACCAAAAACCATTGACAACGATGTTTGGGGAACCGATGTAACTTTTGGCTTCGATTCGGCGGTGCAAATTGCCACCGATGCCATCGACCGCTTACACACTACTGCCAATTCGCACCAACGGGTAATGATTATCGAAATTATGGGGCACCATGCCGGTTGGCTGGCGCTATATTCGGGGCTTGCCGGTGGTGGCGATATTATATTGCTGCCCGAACTGGAGTATAATATCCGATCGGTTTGTAAGAAAATTGAAAGCCGTTTCGAGAGTAAAAAACCTTACTCCATTGTTGTGGTTGCCGAAGGAATCGATCATCCTAAAGGAGAATCGGCAGCGTCGCACGTGGCTAAAGCCATTGAAATGTACACCGATATTGAAACCCGCGAAACTGTTTTGGGATACATTCAGCGTGGTGGTTCGCCAACACCAATGGATCGGATTTTGGCCACACGCTACGGGGCTTTTGCAGCACGTTGTATCGCCGAAGAAAATTTTGGAACTATGGTAGCCGTAAAAGCCAACGAGCTCACCACCGTGCCACTGGCTGAAGTTGGTGGAAAATTACGTTTGGTAGAACCCGATTTTGGATTGATTGAAAAAGCACGAAAAATGGGCGTGTCGTTTGGCGATGAGTACCTTTAGGAAAACTTAATGAATGATGAATTTCGATTAACGATTTTAGATTTTAGATCGCATGAAATTCACTTCGATATTCTTTATTCGTTAATCATCATTCGATATTCAGAAATTTAAAAAAATAAAAAGAAAGCCGGTTTGAATTAACAAACCGGCTTTCCTCTTATAGTGGTAAGTGCAAGACTTTTTTGGTTTCGAAAAAAGGTTCTTCAAAGTATTGCGACAGATCTTGCAAAAATATGCGTTTCCCAAATGGTTTTACCTCTTCGGTTAGATCACCACCTTTTAAATAAATTACACCGTTTGGCAGTGCATTTTGTTGTTTCTTGGAAATGTTGTTCCTGACCCATTTTACAAAATCGGGCAAACGGGTAACTGCACGGCTCACTACAAAATCGTACTTTTCTTTTAACTCTTCAGCACGAATTTGCTCGGCACGGACATTTTTTAATCCCAGCGATTGGGCAACTCCATTCACCACTTTTATTTTCTTTCCTATCGAGTCAACCATGTGAAACTGCACCTCGGGAAAAAGAATGGCTAGTGGAATTCCGGGAAAACCTCCGCCAGTTCCAACATCGAGTATTTTTGTTTTTGCGTTAAAACGAATAAACCGGGCAATACCCAGCGAATGCAACACATGACGTTCGTAAAACTCCGGGAAATCTTTTCGTGAGATCACATTTATTTTTGCATTCCAATCAGCATACAAAGGTTCCAATTGTTGAAACTGTTCAATTTGGGTTTCGGTTAAGTGGGGAAAATACTTTAGAATTAAATCCATACAAAAGTTAATCTTTTCGTCCAATCTCGGTGCTTTCAATCATTTTAAACAGCATTTCGCGAGCTCTGAAAAGCTGTGCTTTTACTGTTCCGAGCGGCAAATCTAACTCTTTTGCAATTTCTTCGTACGAAAACTCCCTGAAATATCGCAGCTCCACCAGAATTTGATAACGCGGCTTTAACTTACGTACAACGCGCCGCAACAAAATGGCCTTTTGCTGACGAATCAGTTTTTCTTCGGGATCGGGTTCTTTTGAACGCAGTTTTATCGTTTCGCTGTTATCATCCTGCCCGTTGTTTTCAATGGGTACATGCACACCTTTTTTCTTTCGTAAAAAATCGATGCAATTGTTCGATGCAATTTTAAATAACCACGTGCTAAAGGCGTAAGTTGGCGAGTACTGATGTAGGCTTTTAAAAGCCTTTCCAAATGCCTCCAATGTCAGGTCTTCGGCATCGCTGCGGTTATTCACCATTTTTAGCAGCATAAAATAAATGGCATCTTTGTAACGGTTTAATAATCGGGCAAAAGCTTTATCGTCGCCAGCCAACGCTGCTTTAACAAGCTCGTAGTCCTGCCTTGCTTTATCCGATAGTATCACACCTTTTTTTTCCATTTATGAATTTGATTTTGCCGATTAAAATGCCACCTGAAAAAAAGTTTATAAAAAGGCATTATAAAACTGAACACTAACGAAGTTATGAATAATTTGCTTTCATTCAAACGATTCTGCAACATTTTTATGATAACCATAAAAACCAGTGCATGAACGACAACAAATGCAACAACAACGGGCCACAGCTGAAATACGACTAATAACAGTAATGCAATCAATAGTGGATACAAGGTTTGTGTCAACCTGTCCGCAAGCAATACAAAACGCTTTAAATTATTCAGGTGACGCTCAATACGAATGCTTTTACGAACCAAATCTTTAAACTCTAAACGACCAACTGCAACCTGTTTTTGAAGAATACTTTTTTCTTTTAAACAGAACTCTACGTGTTTCTTCCGAATAAAAGGATTGATCACCAGTTCAAGGTTGGCATAAGGCTCCTGTATTTTTGCTCCATAACCTCCTCGCTTAAAATATTCAGCTTTTTTAAACGCCACATTTTCCTCGTTGTAAATAAACGCCAAGCCATTTAGCGAGTAAGAAGCACTTCGTACCTGCTGAAAGAAATTTTCAATCCGGTAAAGTTTATTGAACCAGTTTTTGTTTCCTTCAACAGTTGTGTAAGCCACTTTAAAAAGCACTTGTTCTGGTGTTAACTTATCCATTTCGTCCAGCCAGTCTTGCGAGGGACTTTGTGCGCTTACCGGATACACTAATACCCAATCCTTTTCGGCCGATTTTAGTGCAATATTTTGCGATAACTTTTCGGAATGTCGTGTTTCCTGACTTAGCGATGAGATTTTCAATTTTTGATAGCGTTGCTTTAATACCCCCAACACCGACAAGGTATTATCCTGCGAAAAATCATCAACAACCACTACCTCCATATCGGTTTTTTTCAAACTCAGCATTCTAGGCAGCGTTTCCCGGCAATTTTCTTCTTCGTTTCGTACCACCATCAACACGGAAAGTGGTGCTTTCCCGGTTGCAACCGAAGCTTTGTTTATTTTAACAAGCATACGTAGCGGGAAAAAAAGCAAATACAAAAGCCGCAACAGCCACAATAAAGCAGCTATTATCAGCACCACCAACTGTGTAGCAGTTAAGGCGTTAAAAGTATCTAACAAGATCTGAATCATTTAGAGAAGAAAATTCGGTATTAAAAAACTAAGCAATAGTAGCAAAATTACCGGTACCATTTTGTTTTAGAAGTTTGAAATTGTTTACAGTAATTAGTTTTTATTAACAGCCTGAGTCGGGTTTAAAACAAGTTCAATTCGGGTGAAATAGCTATATTTGCCACGCAATTTTATACAAATGCAATTCGAATTACAGAAAACAGCAGAAAACTCGCGTGCCCGGGCCGGGGTAATTACAACCGACCACGGAGCGATAGAAACGCCAATATTTATGCCGGTTGGCACAGCCGGATCGGTAAAAGGGATTCACACCCGCGATATAAAAGACGACATCAATGCCCAGATAATCTTAGGGAATACATATCATCTGTATTTGCGTCCTGGAATTGATATTATTGAAAAGGCAGGAGGCCTGCACAAATTCAATCGCTGGGATCGGCCCATTTTAACCGACAGTGGAGGTTTCCAGGTATTTTCGCTTGGCGATATCCGAAAATTGAGTGACGAGGGAGCACGGTTCCAATCGCATATCGACGGCTCCTACCACCTATTCACACCTGAAAATGTGATGGATATTCAGCGCACCATCGGGGCCGATATTATAATGGCTTTTGATGAATGTACACCGGGCGATGCTGATTACGAGTACGCCAAACGATCGTTGGAATTGACGCAACGTTGGCTTGAACGCTGTTTTAAACAATTCAACAGCACCGAGCCGAAATACGGTTATTCGCAAACCTTGTTCCCCATTGTTCAGGGAAATACATTTACTGATTTGCGAAAAGCTGCCGTGGCCAACGTAAAAACTTTTGATGCCGATGGTTATGCAATCGGAGGGCTGTCGGTTGGCGAAACAGAACAGGAAATGTATGAAATGACGGAAGTTTGCACCGCCGATCTTCCTGAAAATAAACCGCGCTACCTAATGGGAGTTGGAACGCCGGTAAATATCCTGGAAGGTATTCATCGCGGAATTGATATGTTCGATTGTGTAATGCCCACCCGAAACGGACGCAACGGAATGTTATTTACAAGCGAAGGCATTATAAACATTCGCAATAAAAAATGGGCAAACGACCACGCTCCCATCGATGAAAATGGAACATCGTTTGTCGACCAGTATTCAAAAGCTTATCTTCGCCACCTAATAATTTCGAACGAAATGCTTGGCGCGCAAATTGCGAGTCAGCATAACCTGGCATTTTACCTGTGGCTGGTAAAAACAGCCCGCCAAAAAATACAAAGTGGCGATTTTGTTGGCTGGAAAAACGAAATGGTTATTAAACTGAAAGAAAGACTGTAGTTAAACATGAAGTGGTATAAAACAATAGACTTTTACATCTCGAAAAAGTTTTTAGGAACTTTCTTTTATGCCATTGGTTTGATTTTGAGTATTGCCATTGTTTTCGATATTTCTGAAAACCTCGATGAATTCCTCTCAAAAGATATTCCGCTTAAGGATATTGTTTTTGACTACTACATGAACTTTATCCCCTATTTTGCCAACCTTTTCAGTCCGCTGTTTACATTTATTGCGGTAATTTATTTTACCTCAAAAATGACATATAACACCGAGATTATTGCCATACTGAGTAACGGCGTTTCTTATGCACGGTTAATGCGTCCCTACCTGGTATCCGCTTTCATCATTGCCCTGTTCTCTTTTGTGCTGGGCAATTATATTATTCCGCCGGCCAATAAAACAATGATCAATTTTAGGCACAAGTATATTAAAGACCGCAGCATTGGTACCACTCGGAATATACACCGCCAGATTGAACCCGGCACCTATATTTACATGCAAAGCTTTAATGCCAACAATGTAGGAATGCGTTTTACATTAGAGCGTTTTGAAGACTCTGAATTAAAAGAGAAACTTACGGCACGAAATATTCGCTGGGATGACGAAACAGAAAAGTGGGTAATTAACTCCTACTGGAAACGTAATATTTTTGAAGATCACGAAACCTTCGAGAAAGGTTACCGAATGGATACCACACTAAACATGGCACCAGGAGATTTTCAACAGTTAAGAAATGAGATGGAAACCTATCCTACGCCGGCACTGCTCAAGGAAATTAAGTTGATGAAAATGCGTGGTGTAAATTATATTGAATGGGAAATTGAAAAACATAAACGAATTGCGAACCCGTTTTCAGCTTTTATTCTAACATTAATTGGTGCTGCACTTGCATCGCGAAAAGTAAAAGGAGGACTTGGATTGCACATTGGACTTGGATTGCTACTGGCTTTCTCCTACATATTATTTATGCAAATTTCAACGGTATTTGCCGTTAGTGGAACAGTTCCTATTATTCTGGCCATTTGGCTCCCAAATATATCCTATGCAATATTGGCATTATTTGTTTACCGTTGGGCTGCCCGTTAAAATCAGTAATATCGTTATACATGTCAAACGATACTTGATTGGGCTGAATTCCTGCAATTTTTCAAACATATAATACAATAATTCGAAGTGATTGAACCTATGTTGCTTAATTTCCGTAGTACTGCAATACATAAGCCCACGGCAATAAAAAAAAATTATAATTTTGCCCACGCTTAATAAAAATAACACCGGTCGACTACCGGGTAATTTATAACTAAAAAAATACTTTATGTCACTAAGAAGTAACGTACTCGATCTTCGTAAAAGAAAGAAAGAAGTACAAAAAGGTGGTGGAGATAAAGCCATTGAGAAACAGGTAAAAATGGGAAAACTCACAGCCCGTGAACGTATCCTGGCCCTGTTGGATAAAAACTCATTTCACGAATACGACTTATTTGTTGAGCATGCTGCCAAAGATTTCGGCATGGAAGGCAAAAAACTACACGGAGATGGTGTAATCATTGGTACCGGTACTATTTACGATAAGCCGGTTTGCGTTTTCGCCCAGGACTTTACTGTTGCAGGAGGTTCGCTGGGATTAATGCATGCCCGCAAGATCACAAAAATTATGGACCACGCACTGAAAATGCGCGTTCCTTTAATTGGTATCAACGACTCGGGAGGTGCTCGTATCCAGGAAGGAGTTAACTCATTGGCCGGTTACGGAGAAATTTTCTTCCGTAATACACTGGCTTCTGGTGTTATTCCACAAATTTCGGTAATACTTGGCCCTTGTGCCGGTGGAGCTGTTTATTCTCCGGCGTTAACCGACTTTGTATTTGTGGTTGAGAACATCTCGAAAATGTTTATTACTGGGCCAAGTGTAATTAAATCAGTACTTGGCGAAGAGATCTCGATGGAAGAGCTGGGGGGTGCCCGTGTTCATGCCGAAATTACCGGTAACGCACATTTTTATGCACAAACCGAGTTGGAATGTTTCGAGCAGATAAAAACACTTATCAGTTATATTCCACGTAACAACTCAAGAAAAGCATTGGCTCACAAACCAAAATCGCCATTAAAAGGTGCCAAGGTGGAAGACATTGTTCCTTCAGATCCAAGAATTCCTTACGATATGAGAGAGGTGATCAAAAGAATCACTGATGGATCCGAATTCCTTGAGGTAATGGAAGATTTTGCGCCAAATATTATTATTGGTTTCGGAAGAATGAACGGCGAAACAGTAGGTTTTGTTGCCAACCAGCCAATGGTTCTTGCCGGAGTACTGGACTGCGACAGCTCGGATAAAGCAGGTCGTTTTATTCGCTACTGCGACTCGTTTAATATTCCTATTGTTACCATGGAAGACCTGCCGGGATACTTGCCGGGAGTTGACCAGGAGCATGCCGGTGTGATTCGTCACGGAGCAAAAATTCTTTATGCGTACAGTGAAGCTACCGTACCAAAAATTACGGTAATTGTAAGAAAAGCATATGGTGGTGGTTATATTGCTATGAACTCGCGTCACTTGCGTGCCGACTTTGTATTTGCATGGCCAACAGCCGAAATTGCAGTTATGGGGCCAGAAGGTGCAGCGAACATCGTATTCCGTAAAGAAATTTCAGAAGCTGAGAATCCTGAAGAAATGCGTCAGCAAAAAATTCTGGAGTACAAACAAAAATTTGCCAATCCTTATGTTGCTGCTGCACAGGGCTATATCGACGAAGTAATCGAGCCTAGCGAAACACGTTCACGCATATTACATGCCTTGCAGGTTTCTGAAAACAAGAGTTCTTCTATGCCAGCTAAGAAACATGGAATTCCTCCGTTTTAAACCACTAAAAAAATTGTATTATTATGGCAGAAGAAAAAGAGTTTAAAAATCTTGTTATTCAGGGAGCTGTATACAAAACAACCTATACAAAGAAATTTGAGAATAGGTTGAATTATATATCTCCCGACCCGAATGAAATTTATTCATTCATTCCGGGAACCATTATCGATATTTTTATAAAACCCAAACAAAAGGTGAAAGAAGGCGAAACACTTTTATTGCTTGAGGCAATGAAAATGGAAAACCAGGTAAGAATGCCTTTTAACGGAGAGATCGTGAAAATCCACATCAAAAAAGGTCAGACTATTCCTAACCGTCATCTGATGTTGGAAATTAAGCCGACTAAATAACTCGAAACGAGTTTAGACATACTGAAACCGCGCAATTATTTGTGCGGTTTTTTTATACAAAAAAGAGTTGCCTCAACTAAGCGGCAACTCTTAAAAATCCAAATAAAACTAATCGCGTTTTCTATTTATTACATATTCCAAACTCGTTCGTTAATCATCCAGTCTTCAAGGCTTAAATTTCCTTCAGTTTCTGTTTCTACTGTTGCAGTTGGCTCTACTTTCCAGTCAAAATCGTTAGTCATCCAGCCTTCCAACTCAAGGTTGGCTTCTGTTGTTTCAACTGCCCAGTCGGTTGAAGTAGACCATACATCGCTGTTGGTCATCCAGTTTTCCAGATTAAGCGTTTCTTCTTGTGCTTCAACAAAATTGCACACATCGGAAGTATTCCAGATAGCTTCGTTGGTCATCCAGTTTTCAATGTTCAACGATGTTTCAACAATGTTCTCATGGCTTGAGGCTTTTGTTACTTTCTCTGTTGCATTAGCGGTTACTACTGTAAATATTACGGCTATTATAAGTGCAACTGTTTTTAAATAATTTCTAGTTTTCATGTTCTCTGTTTTTTGTTGTTTTCTCACTAATTGTTTGTTTTCAAAATGCCTTCGTAAAGGACTTTTTTGTTTTCTTGTTTTCAATTAATATGACTATTAATGAGTACAAAGGTTACATCTTGTTTTGTTAAAAAGAATAGAAAAAATGTTAATGAGTTCTTAGGGTCGGTAAACGTACGGGCTTATCGGTAAATAAAAATACCCCCAGGTATGAAACTATCTAAATCTGTCGGTGAATGGCGAAATATACCAAATACCGCCGAGCCACTTCCCGACATCGACGCGTAGACTGCGCCCGCTTCGTAGAGCTTATTCTTTAGATTTTCAACTTCGGGGAATTGCGGAAATACACTTTTTTCAAAGTCATTTTTTACTACCGTTTTCCAGTCTTCGATCGGAAGTTGTGCAATTTCAAGCAGATTAAAATGAGGCTTTGCCGGTACTATATTTTTATAAGCTTGTGGTGTACTAACCGAAAACGGAGGTTTTATAATTACAATCTCATACCTCGACAAATCAATATTTACCGACTTAAACTGATCGCCAATACCATGGGCAAATGTTGGTTTGTTATTAATGAAGAACGGACAATCGGCTCCAATTCGGGCAGCGTATTGTTTCAACTGATCGATAGATAAACTCAACCCAAAATAATCGTTCAGCATTTTTAATGCGAAAGCCGCATCAGCAGAACCACCTCCAAGTCCCGCACCAAACGGAATTACTTTGTGTAAATGCATTTTTATCGGCGGCATATTAAAATCCTCAGTAAGCAAGGAATATGCTTTGTAAACGAGGTTATTTTCCGGTTCAGCATCAATTTTAATTCCGGAAGAAGAAAAGCTTGTTGTTTCAGCTTCGATCACCTCCAAAGCATCCGATAATTTTACCGGGTAAAAAATGGTTTCCAGGTTGTGGTAACCATCTGGTCGTTTCTCAACAACATTGAGCCCGATATTTATTTTAGCATTCGGAAATGTGATCATACAGCAAAAATAAAAAAGCCGCCTGAAAATTCAGACGGCTTCCTCGATTTATATAAAATTATTTTTTTTAGTCCGAAAAAGCTTCGTACTCTTCCGGCGAACCACAAGTACAAATCAGGTTACGATCTCCCCAGGCATTATCAACACGGCCAACGGGCACCCAATATTTGTTTTCGCGCACCCAATCGAGCGGATAAGCAGCTTTCTCGCGACCATACGCGTGTGTCCATTCATCAGCACAAACGCTCTGAGCTGTATGAGGTGCATTTTTAAGCACGTTGTCAGCTTTATCGGCAATACCGTTCTCTACTTCTTTCACTTCTTCGAAAATGGAGTTTAACGCACTAATAAAACGATCCAGTTCATCTTTCGATTCACTTTCGGTTGGTTCGATCATTAGCGTTCCATGAACAGGGAACGACAGCGTTGGCGCGTGGAAACCATAATCCATTAAACGCTTGGCAATATCTTCTTCAGTAATACCTGCTGAAGCTTTCAGGTGGCGGCATTCCAAAATCAGTTCGTGTGCGACACGCCCATTTTCGCCGGTGTATAAAATTCCGTAATTATCTTTTAATGCTGTGGCAATATAATTGGCATTCAGAATAGCGAGTTTTGTAGCTTCTGTCAATCCTTCAGCACCCATCATTTTTATGTAACCATAAGTAATTGGCAACACCGACGCGCTTCCCCATGGAGCTGCAGAAACAGCCGTTATTCCCACGTGCCCGTTATTCATAATTGGGTGCGATGGCAGGAATTCTACCAAATGACTGGCAACACCAATTGGGCCAACACCAGGGCCACCACCACCGTGTGGAATGGCAAATGTTTTATGTAAGTTCAGGTGACACACATCGGCTCCAATGATTCGCGGATTTGTTAATCCAACCTGTGCATTCATGTTGGCACCGTCCATATAAACCTGGCCGCCATTTTGATGAATTACTTCGCACATTTCAATAATCGACGCCTCGAAAACACCATGCGTTGATGGATAAGTTACCATAAACGCAGAGAGATTGTCCTTGTGCGCTTCAGCTTTAGCCCGCAGATCGCCCATGTCAACATTTCCTTTATCGTCGCATTTTACCACAACCACTTTTGTACCGGCCATAACCGCACTTGCAGGGTTGGTTCCGTGTGCTGATGAAGGAATGATCACCACATCGCGTTGTCCTTCGCCACGGCTTTTGTGGTACTCCTGAATAACCATTAAACCGGCATACTCGCCGGCGGCACCTGAGTTTGGCTGCAAACTCACATCAGCCATTCCGGTAATTTCTGCTAAATCACGCCGCAGTTCTTCCATCATTTCCTGGTAACCGCGTGCCTGGTTTTTAGGAACAAACGGATGCAAACCATTAAACTCAATCCAGCTCAACGGCAACATTTCTGTAGCTGCGTTCAGTTTCATGGTGCACGATCCCAGCGAGATCATCGATTGCGTTAACGAAATATCTTTTTTTGCCAGTCGCTTAATGTAACGAACCATCTCCGTTTCCGAGCGGTATTTATTAAACACCTCTTCGGTCATAAATTCCGATGTTCTTTTAAACGCGGCATCAATTTCAAATCCTTCAGGATATTCTTCGGCAACCTGCCATTTTTTATTGGCGGCTTTTGCGAATACTTCAATTATCCAGCCAATATCTTGCGGGTTGGTTGTTTCGTCGATACTAATACCAACATCGCCATTTTCGAAATAGCGGAAGTTCATTTCCAACTCGTGCGACAACCACTCAATATCTTCGCGCATTACATGTTTTGGCAGTGCAAAACGGATGGTATCGAAGTAATTCTTATTAATCTGAGTATATCCAAGTTTTTCAATTTCAGCTGCAAGGAAACCTGCAATATTATGAATGCGCTCGGCAATGCCAACAACTCCTTCAGGGCCATGATAAACACCAAAGAACCCGGCCATAATAGCCAACAGCGCCTGTGCCGTACAAATGTTTGAGGTTGCTTTTTCGCGTTTAATGTGCTGCTCGCGCGTTTGTAGCGCCATACGAAGTGCCCTGTTGCCATGTATATCTTTGGTTACGCCAATAATACGTCCCGGCATATTTCGCTTGAAAGCTTCACTGGCAGCAAAGAATGCTGCATGCGGACCGCCGTATCCCATCGGAACTCCAAATCGTTGCGAGTTACCAAAAACAATATCGGCGCCCCACTCTCCCGGAGGAGTGAGAATTGCCAGCGACATCAAATCAGCAGCAACAGCTACTTTTATATCTTTTTCGTGCGCTTTTTCAACCAGCCCGGCATAATCAAGAATTTCGCCATCAGCATTTGGATATTGAACGATTGCGCCAAACACACTCTCGTCGAATACAAATTCGTCTTTTGGCTGAATTTTTAATTCAAACCCCAAAGGCAGTGCACGGGTTTTTAACACATCGTGGGTTTGTGGCCACATTTTATCATCCACCAAAATGGTAGTTACACCCGCTTTAACCATTTTTCGCGAGCGAAGATTTGCCATCATCACCATTGCCTCGGCAGCTGCAGTAGCCTCGTCGAGCAACGATGCATTGGCAATGTCCATTCCGGTTAAACCACAAACCATGGTCTGAAAATTCAACAAGGCCTCTAGTCGACCTTGCGAAATCTCGGCCTGATAAGGCGTGTAAGAAGTGTACCAAACCGGATTTTCAAGCACATTACGCAAAACCACTGCCGGAGTAATCGTGTCGTAATACCCCATTCCGATGTACGTATTGAATACTTTATTTTTTGATGCCAGATCAAGAATCCGTCGGAAGTATTTCCGTTCCGACAATCCTTCATTCATTTTTAAAGGCTGCTTTAACCTTATATTGGCTGGTACAGTTTGCTCAAGCAACTCCTCCATCGATGAAACACCAACAGATTCAAGCATTTCGGAAACTTCCAAACCTCGTGGGCCATTATGGCGGGTGACAAATCTATCCTGAGACATTCGATATTTTTATTTTAGTGTGAATTTTTGTGCAAGTATATAAACTGAACGGATTTTAAAAAATGATTTTAAACCATTTTAACGCATTTACAATGAAACTCCTCGCAGCAAATCTGACCAGGAATCCGATTCCGTTAAGGACTTTTTTATTGTCTCGTTCGCTTTCCCCCAGGCATAGCCATCGGGGAATGCGCTCACCGGAATTCAGGTTAAAAACGGATTATTGCCCTTTTCAAATCCCAATGTGGTTTCCGGGCCGTGGCCACAATACACTTTTGTCTCGTCGGGCAGCGCAAAAAGTTTCCCTTTTATGTTACTGATTAACGTATCAAAATCGCCACCGGGCAAGTCGGTTCGGCCAATGCTGCCATAAAACAATACATCGCCGGCAATTAAAAGCTTATCATTCTTGCTGTAAAAAACAACGTGGCCGGGTGCATGACCGGGAACATGAATAACTTCCAATTTAGATTCACCAAACTCAATTGTCTGCCCCTCCTCAATAAATGTGTCGATAGGTTTTACCGGGTTCATTTCAAAATTATACATTTTCCCCTGATCAACAGCGCGATCAACCCAAAAGGCATCATCGGCATGCGCACAAAACGGAATTTTATATTCATCACGAATGAAATCAACGCCCATAATATGATCAAAATGGCAATGCGTATTGATTATTTTTACCGGTTTCAACTCGTTCCGTTCGATGTAATATTTTAATTCATCCTGCTCTTCTCCATAATAAAACCCGGGATCTATAATTACACATTCCTTTGTGTCGTCACTCAACACAAAACTATTTTCACCCAATGGGTTTACAACAAATTTTTCAACTTTTATCATATCAGAAATTTACGGTTCCTTTTAAGAGAGGAACAAAAATAAAGCCTCCATGTTTTTTCATGGTGAAATCATTTTCATCGGTTCGAATAATCTCACACATATCCTGGTGTTTATCGTTGCCCACCGGAATCACAAGTTTACCTCCTATTTTAAGCTGCATTTTTAATTCTGGCGGAACCGATGGAGCTCCTGCAGTAACCAAAATCTTATCGAATGGCGCAAAATCGGGCAGGCCTTTATAGCCGTCGCCAAAAAAACAAGCCGGTTTATACCCAATGGATGGCAGAAATCGATGCGTTTTTGTATACAACTCTTTTTGTCGCTCAATAGTAAAAACCTTTGCACCCATTTCAACTAAAACTGCTGCCTGGTAGCCAGAACCGGTTCCAACTTCGAGTACTTTTTCGCCTTTTTGCACATCAAGCAGCTGAGTTTGAAAACCTACTGTATACGGTTGCGAAATGGTTTGACCGGCACCAATTGGAAATGCCTGATCTTTATAGGCAAAATTTATAAAACTACTATCCATAAACAAATGGCGCGGAACATTGCCTATAGCTTCCAAAACAGAAGCTTTTCGAATACCTTTTACTTTCAAGCCTTCGACCAAACGCTTGCGCAAGCCTTTATGTCGCGATGTTTCGTTTATCATTTTTTACGTTACTATAAACTTGAGTTTGGTTTTAAATATTTGTCTCAGAAATACAGAAATGTGCAAGATTTGGATTGAAAATATCGCAAGAATAGCGGGCTATTTTAAGATATTTTGAGTTCAAATCTTGCGCATTTCTGTATTTTCCTTCGGATTTTCCTTATTTTTGTATAAATCGATTCATATTTTTTTTGAATTATCCCGATAGTCCTTCAAAAATCTGACTCAATTTCTACTAAAAATTTATTTAAACTGAGGGAAGATTTAAAATCGAACTCAGGTTTCAATCACAAAATTAATCGAATATAGTTACCAACAACAGTAGCTACACATAATGAATATTAACATTTAACGTTGATAAATTAACACCGGCACTTTTAAAAGATGTTAGGCTGTATTCTATATTTGCATAGAAATCATTTAAATAGCACAATATGCTGAATGTTGGATTAATCGGAAATACTGGAATTCTTGAACCATTTGTAATGGAAATCAAGAAAAATACCCAAATCAATATTATTGGGAAAGCATCTGTTGGATCGAGCGAAGAAATGAACGGTTTTCATTATTCCATTCCTGAATTTAACCGGGTTGAGTTAATTGAACGCGCCGATGTGATTATAATGGACAATTCAACGCCTATGCCGTTTAATTTTATGCGTGATATTGTAAAAAAATCAAAGCATATATTTTGTGCTGAATATCCGGATCTCACCATCGACGAGTGCAGCGAGCTGAATAAACTGATTAATGAGTCGCGTTCGGTAGTGCAGGTTACCAATCCTTATTTTTTCTCACCGGCCATTCAGTGGGTAAACAAAAACATCAAAACACCGGCATTTATCGATTATTCCAATTTTGAAAACGATGTTACAGAAAAGAAATCGCTATACTCCATGTTACTTATGCTTCTGGGTGTTACGGGCATTTCTCCAAAAAAAATTGGCGCCGTAACTTTTCCAGGATATAACAACTCTAAATTTACGAACGTACGTCTTGAGTTTAGCGATGCCTCGGTTGTTAACCTGAATTTTGGAAAACTGGAATCGCTGAAGAATTTCAAGGTCAGAATTTATTCCGACAACCAGTTTGCAACTTTTAATTTCAGCAAAGAAAAATTCCTTTCCGATAATAAAGCTATTGAGTTTGATGAAGATTGTGTAGTAGACGAGCTGGATATTTTTATTCAAGCCATAGAAGGAAAGATCAAAAAAACATCTACTCTTGATGATTATTTAATTGCCATGCACGTGGCGCAAAAAATCAATAAAAAGATCTCGCAATTTTCCATTCATTAACTGCAAAAAACTACTTTTGCCGCAATATTTTGCATTACAGGGCGTTTAAACACTGATTACAAAAACGACCTGACTTAATCGCTTTTTCATGAATAAATCGTGGCAAACAGCCAAATATTTATTTTTCGATTTTTTTGCCGCAGCACTTGCCTGGGCTGCTTTTTTTGTATATCGAAAAGAAATTATTGAACCCCAATACTTTAATGGCTGGGATGTCCCATTTGAGCTCACTCCGCAATTTTATTTGGGATTACTGATCATCCCTGCTTTTTGGATTACATTTTATTACATTGTTGGGTTTTATAACAATATTTACCGTAGGTCGCGACTGCTGGAACTTGGGCAAACTTTTTCCACATCGGCAGTTGGTGTGGTTGTAATTTTCTTTGCATTTTTATTAGACGACTGGATTGGATCGTATAAGAATTACTACAATTTAATTTTCACACTGTTTGGATTACATTTCTCGCTCACCTATATTTTTCGACTGGTACTAACCACACAAACCATTCACAATATACACAAACGCAAGATTGGTTTTAACACGCTCATCATCGGTAGTAACGAAAAAGCGCTGAAGGTTTTCAACGAAATGTCGAGCCAGGTGAGGCCGGCGGGGAATAAATTTGTTGGTTTTATCGAACTTGATGAGAACAGCAATTCTGTTTTAAGCGAGCAATTGCCAATGCTTGGACACATAACAGACATTATCGACATTCTGGACAAGGAGAATATTGAAGAAGTTATTCTGGCTCTGGAAACACGCGAGCACGATCAACTAAGTGAAATACTCACGATAATTGAAAACAGGCAAATCACCATTTGGGGTATTCCCGATTTGTACGATTTGCTTTCCGGAATGACAAAAACCAACACCATTTTCGGGAGTCCACTAATAAAAATTAGCAACGGATTAATGCCCGGCTGGCAGGAAAACATGAAACGTTTGCTGGATGTGCTTTTCTCCATTATCGCACTTATTCTGTTTTTCCCTGTTTTTATTGTGCTGGCAATTATCATAAAAACAACATCAAAAGGGCCAATTATTTACAAACAACAAAGAATAGGACGTTACGGAAAACCGTTCTATATATATAAACTGCGGAGTATGGTAGCCGGTGCCGAAAATGGCTCCCCGGCACTATCGTCGGAAAACGATTCACGAATTACATCTATTGGCCGTTTTTTGCGAAAAACACACCTCGATGAAATTCCACAGTTTTTTAATGTAATTATGGGAACCATGTCGCTGGTAGGGCCGCGCCCCGAGCGGGAATTTTACATTAAACAAATTATTGAACGTGCACCGCATTATACACACTTGCACAAACTGCGTCCGGGAATAACCTCGTGGGGACAAGTAAAATATGGTTATGCATCGAATGTTGAAGAAATGCTGGAACGATTAACCTACGACATGATGTACCTGAAGAATATTTCGTTATACATCGATTTTAAAATACTGATTTACACCATTATGGTTAGCGTTAAAGGCAACGGAAAATAAACCGGATCAGAATCCAAATTCCGCATCACGCACCACATGGACAACTCTTAATTTGTATTTTTTATACCACTTTTCTTTTCCCAACTTTTGAGCCTGCAAATGGTCAATGTTTTGCTTCCATTCTTTCATCGCTTCCAGGCTCTCCCAGTACGAAACGGTTATTCCCAATTCGTCGCGAGCTGATTCTTCACCTAAAAAACCAGGTTGTTGTTTGGCCAATTCCACCATTCGTCGGGCCATTTCAACATAACCGTCATCAATGTTGTTGCGCAGTGTGGTAAAAATAACCGCATAATAAGGCGGATTTGGTGTATTTGCAATCATTTTAACGGGAATGTCTTTATTGGCCTGTACTCCGGGCCGGTTTGTTTTAATATACTCTGAAACAAAATTAGTTCCGCAACCTCTATTTTCTGATATTCAATTGTTGGCCATTCATCTAATAGCGAAAAAAAACGATTTCTGTTTTCCACCAATTTTATACGCCCCAATGTTAAATGCGGGGTGAATGTTTTTTTCTCTTCTTTAAAACCACTGGCAACCACCTGTGACTCAATCTCCGAAACCAATTTAAATAATTCTTCCGATTCACATAGTTTTATAAACAAAACGCGTGGATGGTTTTTGCTTTTAAAATAGTCGGTTCCTTTTAAAGTAATCTGAAATTTTGATTGATCAGAAAATAAAAGCTCCAAACGATCAACCAATTCATACAGTTGCTCGCGTGTTGTATTGCCAATAAACCGCAGGGTGAGATGAAAATTATCGGTGTCAACCCATTTAATCCGGTCGTTCGGAAAAAGGTTTTTAAAATGCTGCAATAATTCCAGCACTTTCTGATTTGGAGCTATTTTTAAGGCAATAAAAGTTCTGATGTGTTCACGCATTTTAATAATATCCTAATTCTATCAGAGTTACGATCTCCTCCAGCACTTGATCTTCTTCGGCAGGATCGTACCCGGCTTTTAAGTCGTTTCTGAAAAGCTTAGCAATCCCCTGCCAGAAAGTAGCACTAAATCCTCCCCTGAAATCTTTTATCAGCCCGTAGGGTGTTCGCTCCGTTTCGCGGTTAATCAGTTTTAACAAAATACGACCATCCGAAATCGACCATCTTTTGAGCTCATCTTTGTGCTCTGCCAATAATTCTTTTTCAAGTTTTTTCATGAGCTTCCGTCGTTCCTTTCCCGTTTCAAGAGCATTATATTCCGGCTCGTATTTCTTTAGCAGTTCACGTGCTTTCACTGCCAGAGGATACACCTTTTTTACTTTACGCACATAGCGGGTATAGCGCCGGTATTGCCGCTTGTTTTTAAACTCTCGATCAGGGAAAACAGGTATCTCTTTGATGTTCTTAAAAATAATGGTGTCGCCATCCTCAACATAACCAATATAAACATCAGAGGTATCGTTTTCCTGCGCTCCGGCAAGCCAGGTTCCCAACAAAAAAATCAATATAAATAAAAGCCTCTTCACCAAAATATTTTTAACAACATAAAAGTAGAACGAAACGAGTATAACAAAAAGTCTGCGCGAATACGCATAATCTGAGATAATTTTTCACACAACGGCATGATTATAATACTGCGAGCTACGTCTGTTACCATAAAAATAAACAATTATAAACAGATGAAATATTCGTTAATCAATTACGGACCATGCAAAGTTTATATCTTTGAGCCCGAAAACAAAAGTTTATACGCAATTATGCAAACATCGGTTCATTCAGAAATTGGCCAACTGGAAGGCGTTATTATCCACACACCGGGTTCGGAAGTTGAAAATATGACACCGGCAAATGCCGAACGTGCTTTATACAGCGACATTTTAAATCTATCGATAGCCTCGACCGAATATGCCCAGTTTGAAGGGGTACTAAAAAAGGTATCGCAGGTATACCAGGTGAAGGATCTGCTGGCCGACATTTTGGCCATCAACGAAGTAAAAAAAGAATTGCTGAACGAGATCTGCATGACCGAATACATCGACTCGTGCCAGCAAATGCTTGATACTGATTCGAAACAACTGGCAGCAATGTTAATTGAAGGGGTGGTGCTGGAGAAAACCAACCTCACCAACTACCTGAGCAACGAGCGCTTTTTACTCCGCCCTTTGCACAACCTGTTTTTCACGCGCGATTCGGCAATGGCGATGAACGACAATATGCTAATTGGCAAAATGGCCAATCCCGTGCGCGAAAGAGAATCGGTTATAATGGAGGCCATATACAAATACCATCCTGCCGTTAAAAGCCAGGTCTTGACCCCCGGGAATCCTGAACCGGGAATTATGGTTAACCGAAAATCGATGGTAGAAGGCGGCGACGTACAAATTGCCCGCGACGATATTTTTGTTATCGGTACCGGAGTAAGAACAAGCACGCAAGGGATTGACTTCATTATCGAAAATATAAAAAAGCAGAAAAAGAGGAAACAACATATTATCGTTCAGGAATTGCCAGAAACGCCCGAGTCGTTTATTCATCTCGACATGGTTTTTACATTTCTGAACACCGATGAGTGTATGGTTTATCCACCTGTAATTTTTGGAATGAGCCGTTTTAAAACTATTCACATTGAAATAGATAATGGCAATGTAAGCCGCATTGAAGAAATGCCAAACCTTCCGAAAGCATTGAAAAAACTGGGCATGGATTTAAAACCAATTTCCTGCGGCGGCAACAGCGATCCGTGGATTCAGGAACGCGAACAATGGCACAGCGGCGCTAACTTTTTGGCCTTTGCCCCGGGAAAAATAATCGGTTACCAACGCAATGTGCACACCATCGATGAGTTGAACAACAACGGTTACGACGTTGTTTCTGCCACCGATATTATAACCGGAAAAGCAAATGTGGATGATTACAAAAAATGTGTAGTTACCATTGCCGGATCAGAATTAGCACGCGGTGGTGGTGGTGCCCGGTGTATGTCGCAACCCTTCAGAAGAGGACCGGTGAATTGGTAGTTTCAGCGGTTTCTCCTCGAGATGACATTGAAAAAAACAGATTTATGCGTAAACTCAGAAATATAGAACTTGGCCGTTTAAGCGTTGAGGAATACAAACAATCGACAAAAACTCCTATTGTTGTGGTGCTCGATAACATCCGAAGCTGCAACAACATTGGCTCGGTATTCCGCACATCCGATGCTTTACTCATTAATACAATTTACCTCTGTGGAATTACTGCCACACCTCCCAATAACGAAATCAGAAAAACGGCTCTTGACGCTGAAAAATCGGTTGACTGGGAATATTTTGAACATTCTGAAGAAGTAGTTAAAAGGCTACAGCAAAAAGGATTTAAAGTTTATGCCATTGAACAAGTTGAAAACAGTATTATGTTGCCCGATTTCCAACCTGCTAAAAGCGAAAAAGTAGCGCTGGTTTTTGGGAACGAAGTAAAAGGTGTAAAACAAAGTGTAGTAGATCTTTGCAACGGAAGCATTGAAATACCGCAATACGGTACCAAACATTCTTTTAATATTTCGGTAAGTGCCGGAATTGTTTTGTGGGATATTTTCCAGAAGATTAAATAAAAGTGTTAGCCTGACTTGGAGTCAAACCCCATCACTTTTAAATATTTCAAACATTTTCCTTATTTTTAAGGAAAACAAAAATATTCCCAAATGGCTGACCCACAAAATATGCCCGAAGAATTTCTGCAATACATTTGGCAAAACAGGCTTTTCACGACCAATCAGTTACAAACCATTGATGGCGACCAGCTGGAAATTATCGATCAGGGACGAAAAAATTCCGACTCCGGTCCTGATTTCTTTAATGCAAAGATCAAACTAAACGAAACGACATGGGCCGGCAATATCGAGATCCATAAAAAAGCATCCGACTGGCAAAAACACGAACACACCAACGACAAAGCGTACGACAATGTTATTTTACATGTGGTTGAAACTGCTGACACAACAATCGCCCGAAATAATGGAGAAATTATTCCAACTCTAATTCTGAACTACCCCGAACAACTGAAACACAATTACGAGAAGTTGATTAATGCCCAGACATGGATCGCCTGCGAAAAACAGTTTCATAAAGTTGATCCGATAGTGCTGCAACTGGGTTTTAACCGGCTGATGATTGAACGCCTGGAAACAAAAACACAAGCAATAGTTGAGCAACTGAGGCAAAATAACAACAATTGGGAAGAAACATTTTTTCAGGTGCTGGCGCAGATGTTTGGGTTTAAAGTTAATGCAGTGCCTTTTGAATTGCTGGCAAAATCGCTTTCCATACAAACGCTGTTAAAACATAAAAACAGCCTTTTTCAGTTGGAAGCACTGCTGTTTGGAAATTCAGGATTATTGAATCAGCAATTGCTGGGCGACGATTATTATATCCACCTACGTGATGAGTATTCTTTCTTGTACAAAAAATACAAACTGAAAGGAATTGAAGGACATTTGTGGAAATTTATGCGGCTACGGCCACCCAACTTCCCTACCATTCGAATCTCGCAATTGGCAGCACTTATTTATCATTCGGAAGGACTATTTTCCAGGATTCTGGAAATTGAATCCATGGAAGAACTTAAAAAATTGTTTAAAGTAAAAGCCTCGGAATACTGGGATACACATTACAACTTCAACAAAACATCGAAAAAACCCCAAGCAAAGGAATTGGGCGATACGGCTGCCCATATCCTGATTATCAATGTAATTGTTCCTTTTTTGTTTGTGTACGGCGAAAATCAAAACAAACACGAATTAAAAAACCGGGCGCTCGAGATTCTGGAAAATCTGCCCGCCGAAAGCAATTCTATCATTTCAAAATGGGCGGATATGGGCATTCAGGCGCGTTCAGCTTTTGATTCGCAAGCTTTACTTCAGCTAAAAAACTATTACTGCGAATCAAAAAAATGTTTAAATTGCCATTTAGGGGTGAAATTGGTTTCATCAATACAAAATCAGGACGACTAACATGCCTACAAGTAATCTACAGTATAATAAATTTCAAGCCGTATCGAGCCGTACGCTTAAGGCTGGTATTACCTTGCTGGTCTCGATTCTTTTATTTGGGACCGCCGGTTACTACTACATCGAAGACCTTACTTTGCTTGAAAGTTTGTACATGACAGTTATTACCATATCAACTGTTGGTTTTAAGCATGTTGGCCACGAACCAACCGAAACGGGAATGCTGTTTACCATTATTCTCATTATTTTTAGTTTGGGTAGTTTGGCGTATGTTGGCTCAAATATGGCACGATTTATATTCGATGGAGAGTTAGCTAACTATATAAAAACGTACAGGGTGGATAAGAAAATTGCAAAATTAAAAGACCACGTTATTATTGTGGGCTACGGCAGAAATGGCGAACAGGCAGCCATGGAACTGGAAGAAAACAATGTTAAGTTTGTTGTTCTCGACAAACGCGATAACGTTATTACGAGGATACGCCAAAATCCGAACATATTATACATAAAAGGCGACGCAACACACGAAGATACGCTGGAACAAGCCGGTATTCAAAGGGCCAGGGCTTTAATTGCCACCACCCCAACCGATGCCGACAATGTTTTTGTGGTGTTGACTGCTCGTAGTATGAACCCGGGACTAACCGTTATTAGTCGCGCATCGGAATTGGAAAGCCAAATGAAATTGAAACGAGCCGGCGCCACCAATGTAATTATGCCTGAACGCATTGGAGGGCAGCGAATGGCAAAACTGGTGCACCAACCCGATGTTGTTGAGTTTATCGAGTATATACTGCTGCAAAAATCGCAGGATGTTACCCTTGAGGAAGTATCCTGTAAAAACCTCGCGCAACGTTTTGTGAGCAAATCAATTGCCGAGCTAAAAGTGCGCGAAACAACAGGTGCCAACATTATTGGTATAAAAATAAGTGGCGCGCGTTACGTTTTTAATCCCGATCCGCAAATGATACTTTCGCGCAACGATCAGCTTTTTGTTTTGGGAAATCCGGCCCAAATAAAACGTTTGAAAGAAGTGATGGAAAGCGAAGTAGCTAAATAAACCAACAAGCTGTAATCCATCAATAACCTGCGCAGGAATGAAAAAGATAAAATTTGAATATCGTATTACTTTGCTTTACCTGTTGATTGGAGGACTTTGGATTATTTTCTCCGATAAGTTTTTATTGACTATTTCCAGCGACCAGGAATTACTAACGGAACTACAAACTTATAAAGGCTGGTTTTATGTGGCAACCACCTCAGTTCTTTTGTTTTTGTTGTTAAAATCGCACCTTAAAAAATTACGCAAAGCCGAATCAGAAGCAAAAAAAAGCAATGAATTAAAAACATCGTTTCTACAAAATATTTCTCACGAGATAAGAACTCCAATGAACAGTATCATTGGTTTTTCCGACATTCTGAACTCCCAAAAATTTAACGAAAAAGAAGCAAATCAGTTTCTTGCTATCATCAGAAATAGTTCGAACCAGCTGCTTTATATCGTCAACCAGCTGCTGGATATTTCAATGATCGAGTCGGGTAATGTAAAGGTGTACGATAACTCTTTTACGCTGAATTCTATGATTGACGAAATTAATGCAGCCTTTTCTCCCCTGGTAAAAGAATCGATAAAATTTGAGGTAAAGAAAGGACTTAGTGATGACAAAAGTTACATCATTACTGATGCCGGCAAACTACGCCAGGTAATTATGAATTTGCTGAGTAATGCCAATAAATATACAGCTTCAGGCAGTATTAAGCTGAGCTATGTACTTGAGGATGAAATGCTAAAATTTGCGGTTGAAGATTCTGGCATTGGCATTTCGCCTGATAAAAAAGCATTCATTTTTCAACGCTTTCAGAAAGCACATGACGAACAAAAAGAGACTTATGATGGTGTTGGTCTGGGACTTTCTATTTGCTATGGCAACGTTAAACTGTTAAAAGGAGACATTGGATTTTCTTCTGCAATTGGAAAAGGATCAACATTTAATTTTCGTATACCCTATTCTCCTGCTTCTCGTTAAACTGAATTTCTTCTGATAATTCCCATTAACATAGTTTAGTTTTTTTTTAGCAACCTTAAAACAAGTAATCACGATCTTTACGCTGAAAACTAAACAAAAATGAAAACATTAACCATTCTGTTAGCCATCACGTGTTGTATAAATACCTACGCACAAGATTCCACTTTTATTATCGAAGGAAAAACAATTGACACTAAAGGTCAACCAATTGCCGATGTTTATGTAATCAATCCGCGAACATTAGAAAAAGATATTACGAGAGGCAATGGAATTTTCAAATTAACTGTAAGTCCTGGAGACTCGCTGATCTTTTCTCACATCTCGTACTTTCGTATTTCAATTCAGGTGTATAAGCTACTGCAAAGCCCGGTGGTTATGTTAGAGTCAGAAGATGTAAAAATACCCGAGGTAGTGGTTAGTCCCGGACAAATGACCGATCAAAAACGCGCCCAAAAAAACCTAGATTTTTTAGACGACTACAAACCTCGCAAGTACAATAAAATGGAACCGGAAAGCGACCCTACAACTACAATAATGACCGAACACAACCGGCTTATGCGAACAAAGGCCAGTTCTGTAAGTTTTTTACCAATTTTAGGTGTTCCGCTAAAATTAATTGATAAAGCAGTACAAAAAAGAAAAAGGCGTAAACTATACGAAACAGATTATTATTCAACGCGAAAAGTAAAAAAACCACCCTTTGAAACGGAATCCGATACAGTAACGAAACCCGAGAAGAGCCATTAACCTTCCGGTTCGGCATCAAATCGCTCGATAAAGTCGGTAGACAGCACTCTAAACTCTGTTCTACGGTTTATACCACTGGCAATTTCCCGCTGCGCCTCTGGCAATTGCAGAATAAACTCCTCGGTTAATTCATCCCCACGTTTCAAGAAGTCGTACTGATTTGCCAATTTTCGGGTTACTGTTTTTGGCCAGGTTTCGCCATATCCCTTAGCAACCAGTCGGTCAGGATTTATTCCCTTTTCAATAAGATAATCCACTACACTTTGTGCACGTTTTTGCGACAGATCGAAGTTAAACTGATCGCTACCTACGTAGTCGGTATGTGCCATTAGCTCGATGGTAATAGTTGGGTTAAAAACCAATATCTCAACCAACGTATCTAAAGCTACTTTCGAACTTTCGAGTAATTCCCAGCTGCCAAATTCGTAATTAATATTATCAACTTTTATCGGTGCATCGGTTGGGGTAAGATTCATTGTAAAACGAAAATCTTTGCTGTCCTCCATGCCAATAGTATTCACTGCAGCTTTGTCGCGCAGAAAACCATCTTTAAAGGCTGCAAAAACATATTCTGTTTCGGGCTTCAATTTCATTTTAAACCGGCCGCCACGGGCGCGTACTTTTAAGTTTGTACCATCAGTTCCGATAATACGCATGGTTGATCCACCAAGATGCGACGCTGTTTCCTTGTTGAAAACGTCAATTTCGATCTGATACACTTTTGGCGGAACAAGAAACGAGTAAATATCATCGCCCGCGAACCTTTGCGGTTTGATGTAAACATCCCTTTGTTTTCGCCGGTTACAAATGCAATTCCAAAATCGTCGGCGGGCGAATTCATTGGCGATCCCATATTTTCAACCACCCAAATTCCATCTTCGTTTCGGTGTGCCTGAAACAAATCAAAACCTCCTTGCCCAATGTGCCCATTCGAGGCAAAATAAAGTTCTCCGTTATCGCGCACAAAAGGGAACATTTCGTCGCCGGCGGTATTTATAATCGGGCCAAGATTTACCGGTTTTCCAAAACTACCACCGTCAACCGTTGCTTTCCAAATATCTTTTCCTCCCTGGCCTCCTAACATATCCGAAACAAAGTAAATCTCCATTCCATCGGCACTCAGTGCAGGGTGTGCAGCAATAATACTATCGCCAACAATTTGTAGTCTTATTGGCCCTGACCACGATCCGCGCGACTGCGAAGTGGAATACAGTTCGGCACCCAAAGGTTCCGATTTATCGTATCGGCATCGTGTAAATATCATTTCTTCACCGGTTGAGCTTAATGTAACAGCTCCTTCTTCTTCACCGGTATTAATGATCATGTTCTCGTCCAATAACTTTGGCTTTTCCCATTTTTGGCGTTGTATACCAAAAGTAGCACGATATATATCGGTGTATTTTTGTCCGGTTATCATGCTTTCTTTTTTACCAGTGGATGCTTGTCGCGATGAAGTAAAATAAATCTCGTTGTCGCGACCACCAACAAAAACAGGGGCAAAATCACTTTCGCGCGAGTTAATCTCTTTTATCGGGTTTATAATATGACGTGTTGGATTGGCTACCCATTCCTGCGTTTTTTGCATGGCCTCAACACCATCTAACGCACGCTGGTCGCCCGGAACCGAATCGAGGTAGGTTCGGTAAGTTTCGTAAGCCTCTTCGTATTTTTGTGTTATGCGCAACATATCGGCATAATGCAACAGTGCTTCGGTATCGTCATATCCCAAGCGGATGGCAAACTTGTAGTTTTGGGCTGCATAATCGTAGCGACCGATGGCCCGGTAACATTCTGCCAATTGATAAGCATATTCGATCCTTTTTTGCCGGTTCTTTTCTTTTTTCCTGGCCTTACGGTACTTTTCAATGGCTTTATAATATTCACCAATATCTTGCGAAAGTAAAGCATCGCGCCCGTGTCTGGCCGATCCACAACCACTTAAAAAGACTATTATAATAACAAAAACAGCTAGTTTAACCTGCTTCATACCCATTCAATTTCGGGGAGTAAAAGTAAAATTTTTTTACCGACTATTTCCAATAAAATTATTTCGTCTTTTATTTAACGAATTATTAGTTGCTTAAGTATACGGAAATAAAAAAAGACTTCCCGAAAAACGGAAAGTCCTTTGTATATCCTCGTATAGTTCTTTTATCGAATAAAAAGCAGCTCGCGGTACTTTGGCAACGGCCATTTCTCATTGTCAACAATTAGTTCAAGTCGGTCGATATGATCGCGAATATCATCCAGAAACGGACGCACCTCTTTATCATATTCTTTTGACCTATCAATCACGTCTTCCACTTTATTTGCTTTGGAACGGGCAGCAATCATTTCCTTACGTTTTGCTTTAATCGCTGAAATATGACTGCCAACTTCCCTAATCAGATCTAACCTGCCACCTGCCAACGACAGAAACTCCTCTTCCGGAAATACTTCTTTCAGATTTTTCACATTTTCGAGCAACATAGTTTGATACTCAACTGCCGTTGGTACAATATGATTAATGGCAATATCGGCAAGAACACGCGATTCAATCTGCACTTTCATAATAAATTTCTCGTATTCAACCTCTACCCTTCCTTCAATTTCGGTTTTATTGAAAATACCATTTCGTTTGAACAGATCGATGTAATCCTCACGCAGATAGGCGGCCAGCGAATCCGGTACATTCCCGATATTCGACAAACCTCTTTTTTCAGCCTCCTTCACCCAGTCAACACTGTAACCATCGCCATTAAATCGAATTGGTTTTGTATCAATAATCAAGGTTTTCAGCACCTGGAAAATCGCCTCATCT
This sequence comes from Draconibacterium halophilum, assembly GCF_010448835.1. Taxonomy (NCBI): domain Bacteria; kingdom Pseudomonadati; phylum Bacteroidota; class Bacteroidia; order Marinilabiliales; family Prolixibacteraceae; genus Draconibacterium; species Draconibacterium halophilum. Next base: position 1,445,686 of record NZ_CP048409.1, on the reverse strand, counting down.
TTTTTCACTCCTTTTTCGATATGTGCATCAACCTCCGCTTTGAATTTTTTAAGCTGATCGGCAACTGCCGTATTCAACACAATCAGAGCAGAAGCATTATTCGCCATCGACCCCACAGCGCGAAATTCAAAACGGTTTCCGGTAAAGGCAAATGGCGATGTACGGTTTCGGTCGGTATTGTCGAGAATAATCTCAGGAATGCGACCAATATTCAGTTTTAAAGCAGTTTTTTCATCCGGAGTCATTTTACGGTCAACCACCGCTTCTTCCATCAGATCCAGCATTGCCGAAACTTCTGTTCCCAGAAAAACTGAAATTATAGATGGAGGCGCCTCATTGGCTCCCAGACGGTGTTGGTTTGATGATGTTAAAATACTTGCACGCAGCAAATCCTGATTATCAAAAACGGCTTTTAAAGTATTGATTACAAAGGTTAAGAACTGCAGATTCGATTTTGGATTTTTCCCCGGCGAATACAAATTCACACCCGTATTGGTCGATAACGACCAGTTGTTGTGTTTTCCCGATCCGTTAATTCCGGCAAAAGGCTTTTCGTGAAAAAGAATGCGGAATTTATGGCGACGGGCTATTTTCTGCATAATATCCATGCACAACTGGTTATGATCGTTAGCCAGATTGGCCTCTTCGTAAATCGGAGCTAACTCAAATTGGTTGGGAGCAACCTCATTATGACGGGTTTTTACCGGAATACCCAGCTTGTAAGCTTCATTCTCAACATCCTGCATAAATTTATTTACACGCGTTGGGATTGATGAAAAATAGTGATCATCGAGCTGCTGATCTTTTGATGATGCATGCCCCATTAAAGTCCGGCCAGTTAACATCAGGTCAGGACGAGCCATGTACAATGCCTCATCAATTAAGAAATATTCCTGCTCCCACCCGAGGTTAGCTGTTACACGCGACACGTTTTTATCAAAATACTGGCACACTCCGGTAGCAGCTTTGTCAATTGTATTTAAGGCACGCAGCAAAGGGGTTTTATAATCGAGTGCCTCACCGGTATAGGAAATAAATATGGTAGGAATTGTCAGTGTTGTTTCGCTTATAAATGCCGGAGACGAAGGGTCCCAGGCCGTGTAACCTCTGGCCTCGAAAGTTTGGCGGATTCCACCACTCGGAAAGGACGAAGCATCCGGTTCTTGTTGTGCTAAAAGTGTACCGGAGAATGATTCAATTACACTTCCGTCGGCACCATGAACAATAAATGCATCGTGTTTTTCGGCAGTTCCATCGGTTAAAGGATGAAACCAGTGCGTGTAGTGGGTGGCGCCGTTTTCAATTGCCCAGGCTTTCATTCCCTGCGCCACCTGGTCGGCCATTTTTCGATCAATTATTGTTCCGCGTTCAACCGCATCGGTAACCGCTTTGTAGGCTTCGCGCGACAGATATTTTTTCATTTTTGCCTGATCGAATACCAACATACCATAGTAATCCGAAACCAGATTATTCTCGCGTTCGATTTCTATCGGCTTACGGTTAAGCACTTCATCAAGTGCTTTAAATCTAAATTGTGCCATGATTAATTTTATTTAAGTCTGTTGTTTTTTTGTCTGTCCTCAAAAATAACATTTTCCACACTCGCTACTGACATTTATCATGCTTAATACACGTTTTTTAAGAAAATGTTTACTGCAGCCTTAAATCAACAGGGGTAATTCTGGAATTTTTTCACTTTTTTAGCCAAACAGCACATAAATAATATAACTCCAATTTAAAATGTTATAATGCCAATATTTGTTATTTCCTCAAACATCGTTTATTTTAACCTGAAAAATTTACAAAATTTTTCACACGAAGTGTTGACGATTGAAAATCTGTTTGATACGTGTTTACTTAAATTTGTTTCATGATTTTCAATGTCAAGGTTAACCCTGACAAATAATTGTATGACAATTATTTGTCAGCCCCTTTTTTATTTAATTCATATTTAATCATTAATACTGGTTAAATTAAATTTGATGCACGCCATGGATAAGCAAGAAATACTGACCAAAATAAAGGAAAAAGATTATACGAAAATAAAGTTTGCCGTAGCCGATATAGACGGGATTTTGCGTGGCAAATACATTCACAAAAACAAGTTTCTGAATGCACTGGATAACGGGCTGGGATTTTGCGATGTGATATTTGGCTGGGATTGCAACGACAAATGTTACGAGAACAGCAAAATTACCGGCTGGCACACGGGATATCCCGATGCAAAAGCCAGCGTTGCCCCTGAAACTTATCGTCAGATTCCGTGGGAAAACAATACGCCTTTTCTTTTGGGTGATTTTAGTAGCGATAAGAAATATGCCGAAGCAGCCTGTTCGCGTAGTTTATTAAAACGCATTGCGCACCAAAGTGAAGAAATGGGTTTTAAACCTGTCTTTTCGCAAGAATTTGAGTGGTTTAATTTTCAGGGAACACCAACTGAAATCTCTGATTCAAACTTTACCGAACTGAAACCAATTTCGCCGGGGATGTTTGGATATTCCATTTTGCGAAGTTCTCTCCATCAGCCCTATTTTAACGACTTATTTGAACTTTTAAATAAGTTCGAAATACCAATTGAAGGATTGCACACCGAAACGGGGCCTGGAGTTTTAGAAGCAACTATTATTCACGACGACATTTTACCAGCTGCCGACAAAGCCTTGCTACTAAAATCAGCCGTAAAAGAGATTGCTTATCAACACAATTTCGTGGCCACATTTATGGCCAAATGGAATGAAAAACTACCGGGTTGTGGTGGCCATATTCACCAAAGTTTGTGGGATTTAGATAAAAATAAAAATATATTTTTTGATTCAGAATCAACAGAAGGGATGAGTTCAACCATGCAACATTACATTGCCGGACTTTTAAAATGTCTTCCTGAAATACTGCCCATGTTTGCGCCCAACCCAAACAGTTACAAACGCCTGAGCGGCGGCGATTGGGCACCTCGTACACTTACTTGGGGAATTGATAACCGTACTTGTGCGATACGCGCCATTCCCGGAAGTGAAAAATCTACACGCATCGAATTACGAGTTCCAGGCTCGGACACCAATGCCTACCTGGCACTTGGCGCTTCATTGGCGGCCGGACTTTATGGAGTAAAAAATAAACTACCGCTAAAAAACCCTCCCACCAAAGGAAATGGCTATTTGGAAATGAGAAATGGAGTATTACCTGATTCGCTTGAAAAAGCCACAAAACTTATGGCCAATTCGGAAATTGCCAACGAATTGTTTGGCCAGGCATTTGTAAAACATTTCACCCTTACACGCGAATGGGAATGTCAGCAGATTGATAACAACGATCCACAGTGGGAATTAAAAAGGTATTTTGAAATAATTTAAAATAACAAGAACACTGCCATGCAAAACCGATTAACTTTGAAAAAAACAAGAAGGAAATGATGCAGAGACTGGATTATGGAGAGATAATAAAACTTGCGTGGAAAGAATTTGACAACGACCGCTACGAAATAAAAGGTGTTTTTAATGTAAGCGCCATGGTTTCAACCAATCATGTTTACAAATTATCGTTTTATAAACGAGAACCTGTTTTTGCGAAAATTTCGGAGTACGGTAATTTCGAAGACTTTCGGGAAGATCACATCATCATTAACAACCTGGCTAACAATCTCGAGTTTCCTTATCAAATGTTTCTGGCGCAATCGCTGGTAAAACGTAATGACCTGTTTATTTATCGTTACCACGAACGAGAGCGCAGTGCCTGGGTGGTTTTTTACAACCCCATTCAGATACGAAATAAATTGCCACGAAGATTGGAAACAAAGCACATTAAAAAACTGGGACGAGAGCTGGCTCTATTTCACAAAGCCTGCACCAACGTTTCAAACCAATTACCGCACTCTTCAAAAAATGTAATAACCGATATTCAGCGGCTAAAACGCTCCATTCATAAAGATGAAATAAAAATGTACGAGTCGCACAAGGATCTGATTTTGCGTCATGCCGATCATTTTCTTGAAAATGCCGACCGGGTGAATTACAACACCGAAATTGAAACAATACCCGTTTTGGTTGACTGGAATATTGGTAATTTTTCGGTAACCGGCGACGGTAAATTTTATTCGCGCTGGGATTACGACTGGTTCAGAATGTCGTCGAGGGTAATGGATTTTTATTTTTTCAGCCGCGTAGTTTCCGATGGTGGCGACCGCACAGTATTTAGTTACATGGTTGACACCTTAATGGAAGACCGTTTTATGCTTTTTCTCAAAGAATATCACAAAGTATTCCCGCTCACACCACCAGAAGTGCAATTAATTAAAGAAGTTTATCGCTTTTTTATTCTGAACTATGTAATTAAAGACGGGCCTTACTTTTTCAGGAAATATTATTCCACAAAACTAATTAAGGAAGCCTACGATTCTTACTTCCCTGCCATGGATGCCAATTACAGGGTGGAGAAAATTTTAAAAACATTAAAACTCTGATGCTGCAATAATATGAGAACAAAAAGTTTTAGAAGTGTAGTTAGAAACTACCGGGCCGTGTTTTTTGATGCCTTTGGTGTATTAAAAAACCATTCAGGCCTTATTCCGGGAATTGAACAGACCTTTACATACCTGGAAAAGAAAGGTATTCCATATTACGTATTAACCAACGACTCGTCACGAAGTCCCGATGAGCTGGCAAAGTGGTATCAGGATAGAGGAATGCCGAATATTACTACAGATAAAATTCTCTCGTCGGGGATGTTGGCGATGGAGTTTTTTAAAACCAAATTGGCTAACGGCAAAGTGGTAGCCTATTTAGGAACAAAAAAATCAGCACATTACCTTGAAATAGCCGGACAAAATACAATTGCCATTAGCGATGTAGATTTGAATGATCTTGAACACATTAAATCTTTTGCCTTTTTGGACGACGAAGGTTTTGACTGGAACAAAGATATTGACAAAACCATAAACCTGCTTCGCCATAAAAACATGACCGTAATTGTTGCCAATACCGATAAAAATTATCCGGTTAACAAAAACAACATTTCGGTGGCTGTTGGTGGATTAGCCGATCTGGTGGAGCAAATTCTTGGCAAAAAATTCATCCGCTTCGGCAAACCCGATGCCCAAATGTTTCTACTGGCATACGAACGTGCAATGGTTGATGTACCGGATATCCAACGAAAAGAAATATTAATGGTTGGCGACACGCTGTTTACCGATATTATTGGAGGAAATAAATTTGGACTGGACACGGCACTTGTTCTTTCGGGAAATACGCTGCCCGACAATGCAAAAATAAAGATCAGCAGTTCGGGAATTATTCCAACTTATGTTTGCGAATCGGCAGTTATTCAGTTGTAAAAAAATAAAACAGGAATTAGTTTATTGAACAGTTGCAGCCACCTCTGTTAGTGCATGAATAAGCAGTTGGTCTTTATCACGGCCTTTTGAAGCAATTCGGATGTGTTTATCGTCGAGCCCAATTTTGTTAGAACAATCGCGCACATAAACGCCAAAATCCTGCAGTAGTTTCATTTGCAAATCGTAAGCACTCATTTCAAATTTTATCTTCAGCAAAATAAAATTACTGTTCGATGGGTAAACTTCGTATCCGTCGATTTTACACAACGCTTCATGCAATTCACGAACATCGGTAATAACATGCTTTCGGGCTTTGTGGTATTCAACATCAGTCTCTTTTAACTGCGTTAAAAAATACTCCGCCAACGTATTTATATTCCAAACGGGCAAAGCATTTCTAATTTGCCTCAGGTAATATTCGTTGGCGGTGCAGCAGTACCCCAAACGCAATCCCGGAACACCACAATGTTTACTCATACTGCGCACGATAATCAGGTTCTGAAACTGTTCAACCTGAGACATCAGGCTTGGAATTTCTTCGTCGGCAAAATCAATAAACGATTCATCAAGCAACACCAGTTTTAAATGTTTCATCCGGGTTAAAAAGTCGGTAAGTTTTTCAATCGAAATGAGTTGTCCGGTAGGATTTCCCGGATTGATAATTAGTGCCGACGACCGTTTTTCTTCCACCAACCAATCAGCGTATTCTTCCAAATCCAACTGATATTTATTATTGGCGGGCAGCTGAAACAGCTTCACCTTATCAAGGTTTTGAATTTTATCGATGTATTCGCTAAAAGTTGGAATAGGAATTCCCATTTCCTCAACCAAATTATTTTGGATGATCGTAATCAGCTCAGTTGCACCGTTTCCCAAAACAAGGTATTCAGGTTTTACGTGCACAACGGCTGCCAAATCCTGTTGGGCTAGCTTCGGATTACTCGATGGATAAGCTTTAATTACCTCCGGTAATTTCTCCTGCAGTTTACGTAGTAATTGCTCGTCGGGGAAGTAGGGATTTTCAATGAAACAAAAATCCACCACATCATTTAATTGATCTTCACCAATAATATCAATCAACGATGGCGAGTGCGAAGTTTCGTTAAACAGGTAACTTTTTATTTCGATTTGTTTCTTTTCCATCGGCTAAAAATTTTTGCGACGACAAATTTGATCAAAAAAAACTGCCCCACAATAAGGACAGTTTCTTTTTATTATGCAATTATTTCTTTGTCTTAAACTTTTGCAGCATGAACAGTTTTTATAATTCTTGCGCCAATTTTGTAAGGATCACCATTTGATGAAGGACGACGGTCTTCCAAACGACCTTTCCAACCATCTTCTACAGTTCCAACAGGAATACGAATAGAAGCACCACGGTCCGAAACACCATAGCTAAACTCAAGAATTGATTGTGTTTCGTGCAAACCAGTCAAACGCTGATCGTTGTATGCTCCGTAAACATCAATATGCTCTTTAATGTTTTTACCGAATTCTTCGCAAATTGCAGTAAATACTTTTTCGTCGCCACAAGTTCTCATTAAACCGTTAGAGAAGTTGGCGTGCATACCCGAACCGTTCCAGTCAAGGTCTTTTCCAAGTGGTTTTGGATGCCATTCAACATCAACACCATATTTTTCAGCCGTGCGCTCCAAAATGAAACGAGCCATCCAAATTTGGTCTCCGGCATCGTGTGCACCTTTAGCAAAAATCTGGAATTCCCACTGTCCGGCAGCAACCTCAGCGTTAATACCTTCAACATTTAAACCTGCTTCTAAACAAAGGTCGAAATGCTCTTCAACAATTGCACGACCGAAAGCTTTTGAACCACCTACACCACAATAGTAAGGTCCTTGTGGTTCAGGGAAACCTCCTGCTGGGAAACCTAATGGAAGACGGGTTTGCGGATCGTACAAGAAATATTCCTGCTCGTAACCGAACCAGAAATCTTCATCTTCTTCTTCAATGTGTGCGCGACCGTTAGTTTCGTGCGCAGATCCGTCAGGATTTAACACTTCTGTTAGTACCAGGTAAGCATTTTTACGATCCGGATCAGGACAAATAAACACTGGTTTCAAAAGAAGGTCTGAAGCTTCGCCACCGGCTTGATTTGTAGAAGATCCATCGAATGACCATACTGGACAGTCTTCCAATTTCCCGCTAAAGTTTTCAGCTACACGAGTTTTAGCTCTTAATTGTTGAGTTGGCACAGTACCATCCAACCAAATGTATTCCAATTTTGATTTCATGATGTAATAAATTTTATTTAAATGTAGATTTTTTCTATCTGTCGATCACAAAAATAGGAGCAAATGAAACTTTTAAAACCATTTTGCTAACAAATTGTAATAAATTAATGCAAAATTTACATTGAATATAGATTTTTGTCAAACACCCCAAAATTAACGACACCCCCCGAAATATTATCTTTATTTTACGTTAAAAGCTATTAAAAACAACCAACACCCACTCAATTATTTGTATTTTTTAATACTACACCCCCAAAAAACGCATCGCCCCCCATTCTATGTAAAATAATAGCACTATCCTGAAAATGGAAATTGAAGTTAACCGGGCTTTCTGTAATTTTTTATTCAGAGTTTTTACTAATTGATGAGATATAGCCTTAACAACAATTAAAAATTAAAATCAAATACATGCACTATGAAAGTTGACAGACGTAATTTTAATAAACAAGTGGTATGTTTGCAGCAGGAAGTATTGTTTTACCTCCGCTTGTGCAATCGTGCCAAAACGTACAAATTTCAGCTGACGTGAAAAGTTATTTAGACCATTTTGAAGTGACTCCCGAGATGTTGCAAAAAGTTATTGCAACGGCCATGAATAAAGGCGGCGATTATGCCGATCTGTTTTTCGAGCATAAAATTACCAACAGCTTAGCTCTTGAAGACGGGAAAGTAAACCGGGCGTATTCCAATATTGATTTTGGAGTTGGTATCCGTGTGTTAAAAGGCGACCAAACCGGTTTTGCCTATTCAGAGAATATCGCTATTGACGACATGCTCAATGCGGCAAAGATGGCTGCCAATATTGCCAACAGCAGTGCCAATTTTACTGCTGCCGAATACAACGAAAAACTGCCTGCCAACTACTATAAAATTTCGAAAAAGTGGGAAGATGTTTCGGTGAAAGACAAAGTGCCTTTTGTACAAAAGGTAAACGATAAAATATTTGGCCTCGATGAAAAGGTTATAAAAGTAAATGCCGGAATGAGTGATGAAAGCAGTTACGTAATGTTTTATAACTCGGAAGGACGCTTAACTTACGACTACCGGCCGATGATCAGCTTTTATGCAGTTTGTGTTATGCAAGAAGGTGAACAAATTGAAAATGCTTATTCTGCACGCTCTGTTCGCAAAGGTTTCGAATGGCTCACCGATGATTTGATTGACGAGCTGGCCAACGAAGCTGTTGATAAAACCAACCTGTTGTTTAAAGCCGGAAAACCAAAAGCAGGCGAAATGCCCGTAGTTTTAGGTGCCGGAGGTTCGGGCATTCTGTTGCATGAGGCGATCGGACATACATTTGAAGCGGATTTTAACCGAAAAGGCACATCTATTTTTAGCGATAAACTGAATAAAAAAGTGGCTGAGAATTTTATAAACATCATAGATGATGGGACACTGCCAAACGACCGTGGCGCCATAAACATTGACGATGAAGGTAACGACGTACAAAAAACTTACCTGGTAAAAGACGGGATGTTGAACAGCTACCTGCACGACCGTATTAGTGCCAAGTATTATGGTGTTGAACCAACCGGTAATGGTCGTCGCGAATCGTTCCGCCACATGCCGCTGCCGCGTATGCGTTCTACTTACATGGAAAACGGCCCGCACACCATCGAAGAAATTTTTGCAGCGGTTGACTATGGTGTTTATGTCGATAATTTCAGCAACGGCGAAGTTAAGATCGGTGCCGGCGACTTCACATTCTTTGTGAAATCGGGTTACATTATCGAAAACGGAAAACTCACCACTCCTATTAAAGACATTAATATTGTTGGTAACGGACCGCAGGCTTTGGCCGATATTTCGATGGCTGCCAACGACTACAAAAACGACAGTGGCACCTGGACCTGTGGAAAAGACGGACAATCGGTTCCAGTAACACTTGGTCTGCCAACTGTTTTAGTGAAAAAAATGACTGTTGGAGGAACAAATGCATAGTTCAGTCTTAGCTGACAGTCTTAGTATTCAGTTTAGAATAACCTGGCAGCTAAGATGATCTTTTATATTATGAATTAAAATTTTACACAGGATGACAACAAGACAACAAAAAGACAAAAATTCTTCGGTCTTCTGTCTTCAGTCTTCCGTCTAATTTTCAAATTATGACAAAAGAAGAAAAATATACATTGGCAAAATGGGCTATGAATCATGCACTTGAAAATGGAGCCCAAGAAGTAAGCGTAAGCATAGCAAACAGCCAAAGCAGCAGCGTTGAGGTACGCGAAGAAAAGATCGACAAACTGGAACAAGCTATCCAAAACAATCTTTCCATACGTTTATTTGTCGACAAAAAATACTCATCACATTCAACCAGCCGATTAAACAAAGAAGATCTGTCACGATTTATTGAAGAAGCAATTGAAGGCACAAAATACCTTTCGGAAGATGAGTTCAGAACACTTCCCGACCCGGAACTTTATTATAAAGGAAACGGCCAAGACTTGGGCTCGTTAGACAAAAATTTTGGGAACGTTGATCCGGAAGAAAAAATACAGCTTGCCTTTGCTGCCGAGAAGGAAATTTTAGGAAGTAACGAGCGCATCATATCTGTTTCCAGTAGTTATTACGATGGATTAAACTCGCGGGTAATGGTAAACAGCAACGGATTTGAGGGCGATACAGCCAACTCGTATTTTGGCCTACATACTAACGTTTCGGTAAAAGGCGATGGCGATGCTCGTCCCGAATTTGGCTGGAGCGAAACCGCCATAAAATACAATGACCTGACCAAAACAGGAACCGGAACAACAGCACTAAAAAGAGCATTGGATAAAATCGGTGCTGAAAAAATTGAGTCGGGAACCATGCCAATGATCGTTGAAAACCGTATGGTTGGCAGGATTTTCAGTCCGCTCATTAATGCACTAAACGGCTCTGCAATTCAGCAAAAAAACTCCTTCCTTATCGATAAATTGGGAGAGAAAGTAGCTTCGGAAAAATTAACCTTAACTGATGATCCTTTTATTATTGGAGGACGCGGTTCGCGCTTGTTTGACGGCGAAGGAATTGCCACGAAAAAACGTACGGTTTTTGAAAAAGGGGTTTTAAAAACGTATTACATCGACACCTACTACGGCAAAAAACTGGAAATGGAACCCAACAGCGGATCAACAACAAACCTTGTTTTTGAAACAGGCAATAAAGACCTTGACGCATTAATTGCATCGGTAAAAAGGGGAATTTTTGTTACAGGGTTTAACGGAGGTAACAGCAACGGATCAACCGGTGATTTCTCGTATGGTATAGAAGGATTTTTAGTGGAGAATGGCGAGATTGTAAAACCGGTTACCGAAATGAACATTACCGGAAACATGAAAACCTTGTGGGCAAACATTGGAGAAATTGGTAACGATGTGCGGGATGACTCTTCGTGGCGCACACCATCGATTCTCTTCAACGATGTTGATTTTAGTGGATTGTAAAAGCAACACTATAAAAAAAAGAGCCGTTCTGTAATTTTCAGAACGGCTCTTTTATTTTATAATAACTAAATACGCTTATTGCTTTACAACAAGCTTTTGTGTATCACTCACACCATCTATCACTGTTTTAACCAAGTATATTCCAGCTTCAAAATTCGATATATCTAATTTAATTTTATCAGTGTAACGAAATGTTTCTTGCATGAGCATCTTTCCACCAATATCAAATAAAAATAAATCCGACTTCTCGTTAAAACCTCCCAAATCAACAGTTAACTGAGTGTTTGCCGGATTGGGATAGATAGTAATATTAGCTGATTTCTCTTCGTTTTCGTTTGCACCTAACACATAGTCTAAAACACAAACAGAAATAGTATCGGTAGCATAAAGTCCTTCCGAATCAACTGCTTTTATAACAATATTAACACACCCAGTATCAGCAATAGCTGGCTGAAATGTCAGCGAATCGTTTGAAAAACCAGCCCACACCGGCAACTCGTCTGTTCCTTCTTCATAAGCAGAAAAACTCAACTCTTCGCTATCGCTATCGTCAAAATACTCACCCAGAACTGAACTTAAATAAATACTTTCCGTTTTATCTGCATTCACTTCAACATCTTCGATACCTGTTACCAAAAAGGGCGCATTATTAGTAGCACCAACAAATAAAGTAAATGTCTCTTCTGTTTTGCGCTGTTGATCGTCTTCCACAGCAATTGCTATTTGCGAAGAACCTTCAACTCCGGCTACAAGCCCGATTTCAAGAATTGCTTTTGAAATGTTTCCACAATAAATAACATTTACATACGATACCAAATTATCATTATCTGCAACTGCACTAAGTGATAATTCGCCTGCGGCGCATGCGTTTCCATAAATTCCGGTTAATACTGTATTAACGTCATGAGTTGTAGTGGTTATATGCATATTCTCCACGGCATCAATCACCGGGTTTTCATTTTCCGATACTACTGATATAGTGAATGTCATCGTATCTGAGTTCCCGGCTTCATCAATTGCCACCCATGTTTCTTCCCAATCGCCTGTTGCATAACTGGCTTCCGCGCCTCGCCCTGATAACAATTCAAGTGAAGCAATACAAGCTTCATCTACCAAAATTTCAGGATAGTTAACTGTTGTTTCACAGCTGCCCGCAGGAATTACAACATCAAAATCTTCTACGGCCTGAATAACCGGCGCAATATCATCAATCAGGGTTATTACCTGTGTATATTTTGTGCTAACATTTCCCGAATTGTCCGTTACTATCCACGTATTTGTGTAAGTTCCTACCTCACTACAACCGGCATCAGCAACAAACACACCTGAGGTTTTTTCGATATCAGAAACATCAGAATCACAGTTGTCATCAGCAACCGGAGCAAGACTCTGTGCTTCATCAATAGCTACCAGATCGCTGTAAGCTATTGTACGATTTAAAGCAGAAGAATTCGTTGTCCAATAGGGAGCCTCGTCGCGAATCGTAAATGTTGCTCCATGAAACACCAAGGTATAGTTTGAATTTAAACTAAGTGTTCCCTGTAAGATATCGTATTCACCCAAATCTTCGCCAGACTCACGAGTAAGATGTCCGGAGAAAGAATCACCTGAAACTAAACCGGGAGAAACTGAGTAAGTAAGTGACGGATCATTTTGGTTACAATCTTTACTGCGGTCGTTTGCATTAACAGTAACGGTCTTTTTGGTGATATTGGCACTTAACCCAGTTGGCTGTGTTAAACTGTAATTACCTCTGCTTGTTCCGGATAAAGTAATTGCTGCGGTAACGGAGATGTTTGTACCTACATTTTTCTGGCTAAAATTACCAACTGCATTTCCAATTGAAACATTGTCGCCACTTATGGCACCAACAAGACTTGCACCTGTTATAGAAGCACTTGTTGTTCCATCGTATACCTTATTCGATGCACTTGCATTGGAAACCGTTAGATTCTTTTTACTGATTGATGCTGTTATTGTTTCAACCTTTGTAAATTCGTAGCTTCCAGCATCAGAGCCACTGATGGTAATATCTCCTGTAACTGTTTTGCCGGTTCCAACATTCTTGTTAGCAAACTGTCCATTGCCTGCAGTAATTGTAATATCTCCATCTACGCTACCGCCGCTAACAGTGTAGCCAACAACGGCATCAGAAGTGGCATCATATTGTTTGTCTTCTGCCGTAAGATTAATAGTACGTTGCAGCTTCACACTAATATTTGTATATGCCGATTCGTTATCGGTGAAAACATTATAAGGCGAGTTACTTGTAAATTCAATTGTAGCATTGTACTCCGTTCCTGTGCTGGAATCCCAAATTTTTATACCGATATCGTGCCCTACGGTATACCCGGTGCCAGCTCCGTCGGCTTTTGCAGCAGCAATTTGCTCAGGCCCCGAGAAAGTTCCGTTTAGCTGAAAAACACCGCAACAAATATTGCCGTCGAAAACAGCAATTTCATCGCCACTACCCAAGTCAACTCCTCCGATTTGTGCTTCAAAAACATAAACATTCATGTAGGTTTGAGGCTGAGAAGTATAATCTACTGTAAAATGTTGAGCAAACAAAGGTAAGCATGCCCAAACAAGTGCTGTAACTATTAAAAACTTCTTCATCATTTTTCTTTTTTTGTGTGATGAAACCGAAGCTTACTTCGTAAATGTTTCTGCTTCGGTTTCTACTATTTATATCTTGTTATTGTTTTAAAACATTACCACTGTATTTTCCATTTACACGGATATAATACAAGCCTGGTTTAACGGATACTCCAGTCTGATTTTTACCATCCCAGCGAACCTTATCATGTCCGGTTGACATACCATAATCGATCGTTCTTACTTTTCGTCCCTGAATATCATAAATATCAATATCCAGATCATCACCCTCAGGCTGTACAACTTCAATCACCATCATTGTGGTAAACGGATTCGGATATAATTTCACTCCGTAAACATTTGAATTCCGCTCGTCCACCTCGTTAATCTCCAATTCTCCAGACAGTGCAATAACAGATGTTGCTCCTATTACAAACTGCTCAGGGCCACCGATTACGTCGAATTCTACTACCTGCTTCTGGTTACCGCGCAGTACACTTACTGAATATTTATTACCGCCAACGAAACCATTTGCTTCGCGCTCCATTCCATCGTTTGATGAAACCGGGATACTAATCATGTTATTCAAATAACTGTAATCATCAAGTGTTACTGCTCCCACACAAACGTCGCCATCAAATATTCCAATCTGATCGCCAGTTCTAAATCCAGTCTCATACAGTTCGGTCAGTACAACATTCATATGATTGAAACCATTACCCGAGAATACAGGCTTAAAGCTTGTAGAAGCAAGCAGGTCAGGCACTGTTGTTAATGATTTTGTTCCCACCTCATTAATAGTAAGTGTACAAGCTTGCGAAACCTTAACCTTATATCCTTTTCCAGGTACAAAATTACCAATGAAGTTATACCAGCTACCCGCTAATTCTTCAATAGCACTACCTCTCTCGTCCATGGCTTTCAACAGATATCCATCGTCAATCAATGCCTGAAGAACATCTTTTGCGTTCTGTTCATTTAAGGAAGGGAAGGAAACCATATTCCACCCCTGAACCAATTCAATGTCCATTGGTAAATCAACTGGAAGTCCCTGAACATTCAGTGATGTATTTTCACTTACCTTCAGTTGGTAACCTTCAGTAAACAACAGATCACCGATGCTTTCGAACCAGGTGTCTCCACCAAGGTTTTCAATGGTTCTTCCCTGCTCGTCCATCACCTTCAGAAGAGTTCCTGCATCAATAAGTGGCTGAAGGACATCAATCAATTTAGTTGATCCGTTCGGTTTGATACCCACCGAAATTATGTTCCATCCTGCAGTAAGATCAAGATTTTGCTCCCGTTGCAGAGATACGATACTTGCTGTAGCAGAGCCGCTTGTTGAAACCAATGTATATTGTTCGGCATCTGAGCCCGCAAGAGCAATTCCCGTAACTGTTACATTTTTATTGTCACCTATTTCAGCATCTTCAAACAGTGCACTTACATATGTTAACTGGACATCGTCGCCGCCACGGAAGTTCCCTGATAAAGTAACTGTTGCATCTATATTTCCATCGTATTCTTTATCTTCAGCTACAATGGTTACAGTTATTGGTGCCGCAGAAATAACACGGTTTGGTCCGGTTTTCCAGTGGTCTCTACTAGCCTCAAGTACATAGTTATTCATATCTGCTCCACCTGTAATATTTACGCTATTGTAAATAACCACTTTTTCTGTACCTACTGATGCATCTTCAAAATCAGCATCGCGCTGGAATGACAGGTTATCTCCCGGCACACGGTCATCATCAAACCCTAATCCTGTTGCAACGGTAGTTCCGTCATACAACTTGTTATCAGCTGCAAAGTTGCTAAGGTGAAGAATCCGTTTTTCTACAGTAAGAGTAGCATCATCATAGCCTACATCATAGTTTGAAAGTTTAAATCCTCCACTTCCACTTTCACTATCTGCATCAATCGAGATGGTGTAAGTTCCAATATCAGCTAAACGAGCCTCACCGGCACTTGTAAATGTAACGCCATCAATAGTTTCACCAATGGCCATTCCGTCACCTTCGGTTGTGCTAACTGTAAACTCAATAGTACCTAGCGTCCAGTAATCAGTATGTCCAGCACCTGCGTCCGGACCATTTCCATAGGTCTTGGTCTGGTTGTTGGCTACAAGAGTAATGGCACGTTCTGTAATTTCAAACTCTGCACTAGTTAAAGTAATATTATAGTTTGTATTTGATAAAGTTCCTAAAGTATAGGCGTAACCTCCAACATCTTCACCTACCACACGATCCAAGTCTCCTGTAAATCCAATTACAGAATTATTGGCCAGTACGGAATCAACTTCCGGATATGAAGTCCATGTATATTCAGGATCATCTTCCCCGTAGGTTTTGCTTTGGTCTGCATCGGCAGTTATCGTTACATCCAACTGAGTGATTTCCAAACTATCCAATTCGTAGGTGATGTTGTAGTTCGAGTTGTCCAAACTTCCCTGTCCGATGTGGTAGAAACCTACATCTTCGCCAGCTGCACGGTCCAGTGATCCACTGAAACCAATTACTTCAGCGTTGGCAAGTTGTGCTCCTACAGCAGGACTTGAAACGAATGTAAATTCAGGGTCCACTTCACCGTAGATTTTGCTTTGGTCTGCATCGGCTGTTACCGTTACATCCAGTTGAGTGATCTCCAAACTATCCAATTCATAAGTGATGTTGTAGTTCGAGTTGTCGAGACTTCCCTGCCCGATGTGATAGAAACCAACATTTTCACCAGCAACACGGTCGAGTGTTCCGGAGAAAACAATGCTCTCACTATTTGCAAGTGTTGTTTCTACCTCAGGACTCGAAGTGTATGTTAATGCCGGATCAAGATCTCCATAAGTTTTCACTTGATTGGCATTGGCTGTTACCGTTACATCAAGTTGCTGAATTTCCAAACTGTCTAACTCATAAGTAATATTGTAGTTTGAATTATCCAGACTTCCCTGATTTATATGATAAAAACCAACATCTTCGCCGGATACACGAGCGAGTGCCCCGGTAAACTCAACTATTGAGTCATTAGCCAACACATAGTTAACTGCCGGAGTTGAAGTAAATGTTAAAACAGGATCTGTTTCGCCGTAAACTTTTGACTTAGCAGTAGCTGTAACGGTTACGGTTAATTGTTCAATATCGAAAGTATTGGCATTATCAAAAGTTACCTCGTAGTTCGACTCGGTGTTTACGCTACTTCCATTAACAATCGTTAATGTATTCTTATTAACCGTATAGCTAGCTACAGTTTCACCGGCATCGCGGGAAAGTTCTCCTGTAAAGGAATCACCGCTTGCCAAGCTACCTGATGCTATAGAATAAGTATATGAACCAGGATCAATATCACCGTAAGTTTTACTCTGATCGGTATCTACTGAAACCGTCAACGCACGTTTCGAAATCTCTCCTGTATTATCATCAACATAGCTAATAGCATAGTTGTCGCCACTGTTTCCGTCATTAATTACAGCACCTGAAGCAGAAAGTGTTTTACCTGTGCCCACGTTCTCATTGTCGTATACCTGCGATCCTTCACTTGTTACAAGATCGTCGCCCAAGAGGGCGTCCACCACAGGTGTTTCGTCTGACGAATTAGTTCCATCATAAGTTTTCGTATCGGTAACAGCAGTCACATTTATCGGATATTGACTTATGGTAGCCATAGTAGAGTCCATCCAGATTGTGGCACTTCCATCGTTTTCGCCATCAGTAGCAAATAGATAGTTGCCGGCGTCGGCACCTCCCGAAATTGTGACTTCGTAGATTACTGTTGTATCAACTCCACTATTTCCATCCCAGTTTACATGGCGACTAACAAAATTAGCTGTTGTATCAAAAGTTAGCTCATCACCACTTATTAAGTCAGTTTCAAACGAACTGATATAAGCTGTATCAGTTGCATCGTAAACTTTATTATCAACAACAAAATTGCTAAGTGTTAACGGATATCTTGTAATTTCCAAACTATCCTTCTCATAAGTAATAGCGTAGTTGGCAGTTTTATCTGTACCATCGCTTATTACAAGTCCGGATTGTAAGATATCATAGAAACCAACATCTTCGCCAGATTCACGGGTAAGTACTCCTGTAAATTCATCGCCGTTTACTAACGAATCTTTAGAAGCATCGCCGGTGTAAACTGTACTGA
Source organism: Draconibacterium halophilum (assembly GCF_010448835.1). Classification (NCBI taxonomy): domain Bacteria; kingdom Pseudomonadati; phylum Bacteroidota; class Bacteroidia; order Marinilabiliales; family Prolixibacteraceae; genus Draconibacterium; species Draconibacterium halophilum. Next base: position 1,427,951 of record NZ_CP048409.1, on the reverse strand, counting down.
ATGTAAACGTTGGGTCAGTATTACTATCATTGCTATACACTTTATTTTGTCCGGCATCAACTGTTATGGTAATTGGTCGTGGTTCAACAGTAAGTGTACCATTTACATAGGTAATGTCATAATAACTGGTATCGATTCCGTTTATTCCAGTTGCATCGTCCGGAACGATATCATAATCGTCAACAACTGCAGTCTCTGCGGTTCCGGAACTTGTTAGTGTAACACTTGTGATTTGTTCATCTCCAGCATAAATATTTGGATCAACGTAGCTGGTTATTCCACTCGTTACCGTAAACTCGGTATTACCTAAGTCATAGAAATCGCCATAATATTGTTTGGTTTGGTTGTGAGCTGTAATAATAATTGGCCTTGCCAAAACCTTTATCTTATGCTGAGAACCATTCTTGGTAGGTTGATCCTGATCAATCACAGTAACCCACCATTCTTCAATTTCAGGATATTGAGGATGTTCGAAAGTTGGGCGTTCAAAAAGAATTGCATCCGTGAAAGTATGAATTCCGCTATCGGCAGCAGTAAATGTATAATCGTGTGGATAGTTGTAACCTGCATCTTCATACTCACTTGCTTCTGCATCGGTTAAACTAAAGGTGATTGTACCTGTATAATTAATTTTACGGTTTCCATAAAAATCAATTGCTTCAACGGTAACAGATTGTCGATCTCCATAGTAATGTTCAGTCCAACCTTCACCTACCTCTGTTCCTACCCCGGTAACAATAAATTCTTTCAAAGCAGCTGGCTTCACCTCCAGGTTATATACGGCATCATCTATTCCTGTGTCGCCATCAGCAATTGTTGTATTATCAGAAGCCGAAATTGTGTGTACTCCCTCATCCTGAGAGAAATACCAGAAGTTTTTAGAAATACTGCCATCAGTAAATCGAATTGTATCGAGAGCAGAATCACCAGTTTCTACATTAAAGAATGTAGAGCTGGCATCGCTACTACTTGAATATAAATATACGATTTCAGGATCTGAACTATCATCGCCGTTGCTTAGAACCAGATTATTCACCTCATTATCGAATGCATCAAAACGTTTCACGGTAAAAGCACCGCGTTGTCCTCCCGCATAAATATAATTAGGTGTAGAAGTGTAAACGTAATAATCAGTCGCGTTGTGATCAACTGTAATATTATTCGAATTAACCGTAGTTAATTCCGGATTTGCATCAAAGTCGATGGAAATTGTTTCCATTACCTCATAACTCAGGTTGGTATACGTAACCGTACCATTCGATGCAGTAATTGTATCCGTACCTACCAATTCGCTTGTTCCGGTATTAATAGTTGCCACAACTATAGTTGTATCGTCGGCAGTGGTAATATTACCATACGCATCGCGAATACTGATAACCGGTTGTGTTGCTAAAGCATCTCCGGCACGAACATAAGTCGATGGCTCTGTATCAATTCTTAATTGAGTAGCATTATTGTGGTCAACATCTAAAGCCAAACAATATTCATAAGTATTACTATCAAAAACAAGAGATTCTGATTTTATTCCCTCCGAACCACTGGTCCAGTCTGCAGCAGCAATTGTAATACCTGCTTCGGCGGCGTAAAGTGTCATGCTTGCTGTAGCAATACCATTAGTAAAGTCAAGTGGTGTATCCGAGCCAAAATCAACAGCATCAACTTCAGGGACATCGGAATCTACAGAATTTAATGCTCCGCTAAAGCGAATAGTTGTTCCGGTATATCCGGTTGCAATGTTGTTATAAGCATCGTAAGCAGTAACAACAATAGTATTCGCATCGCCTGCTGTAAGCGGCGACGAAGCTGTTTCCAAACGAACTGAAAGTCGGTCTTCAGCAGCATGATTTACTGTTGCATCCAAAGAGTAATCATAGTCCGTTTCAACAATAGTAATTTCACTATTAATTGTTCCATCGCTTACTGTAATATTATCATTACGAACTGTAAATAAGTTCAGCGTTGCTGTTGCCTCTCCATTGCTGAAGGTTATATCGGTAGCTGTTCCAAATTGTGTGTTATCCATTTCTGGAGTAACAAAGTAGAACGGCTGACTAATTGGGTCACCCGAATCGGCAAATGTTAATGATTTAGTACCATCATAATCTAATGCAACGTTATTGTATTGGTCATAAGCAGTAATGCCTACTGAAACATCCGCTCCGGCAGTAATTGCGCCTTCAGTCCAACCTGTTCCGTCGCCATTGTCTAATGCAAGATATGCAGCAGTTGCATTGTCTACATCTACATCCAATCCGTAGTCGTATCCTGTTGAATTGTGTGTAAACTCCGAATCAATGCTTCCGTCATTAACATCTACATTAATCGCTTCGTCCTTATAAAGTATCATTGACAGCGTAACTGTACCATCAGTAAAAGTAGCACTGGTTGCAGTTCCAAAATCGGTTGCGGCAACTGTTGGATTCACTGAAGGTGTTCCATCAGAAGAAGCTGCACCGCTAAAGGTTAAGCTCTTTTCTCCAGTATAGTTAGTAGCAACATTATTAAATGCATCGTAGGCGGTGATAGTAATATCCTGAGCAACACCGGCTGTTTGTGTAGCACTACCGGTTACCGCCAAATAAGCAGCACCTGCTTGCGAAACGTTTACATCAAGCCCATCGTCAAATCCTTCTCCATTGGTAGCATCAATGCTTATTGAATTAGTTCCGGTATAAGAACCATCCACGAAATCAGCTGAGTGGTTTGCCTGAATATAAGCCTCTTCTTCTTTATACAACACCATCGCTGTAGTTGCTACACCGTCGGCAAATGTTAAACTTGTAGCAGAACCAAACTCGGTTCCTTCAGCAGTTGGAACATATTCAGGAGATGGCGAACCAGTAGCTCCGCTAAATGTCAATGATTTTGCTCCATCAAAACGGGTTGCAACGTTGTCGTATTCGTCATAAACCGTAATTGTAATTTCCTGTGAAGTACCTGCAATTTGCGATCCGGTTCCGGTTATTACCATATAGTCCGGCACATTATGAACTACGGTTAAGGTATTTGATGTAACAGCTGTTAATGAACCCGAAGTAAATTCGATGTTCATGTCTTCGTCAACCTCATAATTTAAACCGCTAAAGGTTGCAATACCATCAACTACGGTAGCCGATAAAGTACCGAACAATTCATCAGAGCCGGTTGAGCCAGTTGCTGCATGAATAGTTGTTGTATCGTCGGCAACAACAATATTTCCCCACTGGTCTTGCACACTTACCTGAGGTTGTGTACTAAATGCCACTCCGGCAATAGCCTCAGTAGTTGAATGTGCCGGTTGTGTTTCAATGGCCAGTTGAGTAGCCAAACCTGGCAAAACATTAACGGTTGCATTATCATCGATATTTTCGGTAACATCGCCTGCTCCATTATTATATGTTATTGCTCCTGTAATTGTCGCTAATCCTGTTCCGGCATCAGCCAATTTAAAGGTGGCAATGTACGTTCCGCTGTCGCCAACCGCATCGTATGTTGCTTCAATAGTTGTTGCTCCTTGTGAAGTTCCATTATCAATTACACCAATTAGGCTGGTTGATAAAGTAACCGTTCCCCGGTCGTTTACAATTAAATTCCCAAACTGGTCTTTCAACTGAACGGTAACCGTTGTAGAATCGTCGGCAGTAATTTCGGCATCAGCCACGCTGATGTCGATAGTAGTCACATCTGGCAAACCTTCAAATATTACTACCTGCTCTATTGTATTGGATGGTGTTGAAGCACCATCATTCAGAGTGCCTGAAACAGAGAGAGCAGAAGCATCGCCTGTAAACTCAGCTGTTAAGTCGGCTGTTCCTACACCATTTACGGGTAAATTCTGGGTTCCATATAATGTTGCAGTATAAGCACCGCCACTGGTATAAGTTGTTTCCAGACTTTGACTTCCGGAACTACTTCCCAGTGTTCCCAGTGTAGTATACAAAATAACTGTACCCCGGTCGTTTTGTATTAAGTTTCCTAAATGATCTTCTAACTGAACTGTGATATCAGAAGTTTCATCGGTAGAAATCTGATCATCACTGGCTAATATGGTACTTGTAGTTAAATCGGGTAACCCTTCAGTTATATCTACAGTTGGTTGCGCCGTAAAATCACCATCTGTATGATTTACATCATCTGTAAAGTCAGCTTCAGCCGAAATTGTTGCAGTACCAACACCATGCGTTGTTGCATCATAACTGGCATACAATGTAGCAGTATAAGCACCGTTGACGGCATAAGTAGCTTCATAGTCAGTAGCATCGCCATTATTGGTTTCAAAACCACCTTCAGTTGTGCTAAAAGTTATGTTACCATCATTGGTAGTTCGGTTGTTGCCAAACTGGTCTTTCAGCTGCAAAGTAACCACAGTATTTTCATCGGTAGTAATACTGTTTACAGCAGGTGTTATTGTTGACACTTCCAATGAAGGAACATCCGGTTCTGCAACTTCAACACTTAGCGTTGTCGACAAAGTGGTTCCGTTTACAATAGCAGTAATCTCATTGGTTTGCGACATATCGGTTACACGTACAGAAGCACTGTAGGTACCATCGTGATTATCAACAACCGGAATAGTTACTAATGCAGGAACACCATTTTCTACTGTTCCGTCGTGATGTTCATCCACTCCGTTCAGCAATATGCTAACGTTTTGGCAATCGCATAGAAGGTTATTTCCTGCATCGCGCGGAGTAATAGTTACCGGAATATAATCTCCGGCTACTACTACTGGTGTTGACGGATAAGTAGTTACTGTAGGATAGTTAGCAAATATCAATTCAGAAGAACTGGCATCTTGCGTATATGGCCCAACAATAATGTTTTGTAGTTCTCCTGTTTTTGTTGGGTCAGATGAATCACCTACGCGTAACCAATAGGCACCGATAGTTGGGATAGTAATGGAATTAGTATAGGTTACAATACCACCATCAGTTACATCATATTCCTGTAAGCCAGTAGGATAATCAACAATAAAATCATTAGATGCTTTAAACTTGATAGATCCCTCGTAATCACGCTTAATATTATTGTACTGGTCGCGTGCAGTAACAGTAACACTAAAAGGTAGGGTTGCCGTTTGTCGAACACCGCCAATATCGTTATTTTGGGTAGGAGATTCCTGTATGAGGAAATTATCCAGCTCCTCAGGCCATACAGTAATAACAGAAGTCGATCCTTCACTCCCCGTTAAAGTTTCATTAATAGTAATGGTTGGTGTTTCCTGAGCATTGTACAATGTAAAACCCGAAATGATTGCTTCACCTGCAGTAAAGGTCTTAGCCCCGGTTGCAGGTTTTACAATGGTATTACCCAGTGGCGATGGCGAAGCATTGGTAGAAAAAGTAACATCCAGGTCTCCTGTAAAGTCTACCTTTTTGTTGCCAAATTCATCATATAATTCCGCCAATACCGAAAAGTCGCTTCCCACAATCACATTATTATCCGATGGATATGTAGCCGTGTTTGAAAGCGCTTTTAGCTGATAATAATTTAATTCAGCAGTGTATACAGAGATATCATCCTGTTGGCCTTCAGCCGTAGTAGTGGTAATATCATTTACTTTCACATAGTAAGTGCTGCCATATTCTTTAAGACTAACGCCATTTGTAAATGTATGAATACCTCCATCAATTGAAGTAAAAGTATAATCAGAAGGTAAAACAGTTGGTTTATTCACATTTGGGCTAACATTATCAGAACTAAACGTAATTGTACCAGTATAATCATACTTCACGTTATCATACTCATCGTAAGCCGTAACAGTAGGACTTGTGGTTTCTCCGGCTTCATGCGGATCGGTGATTCCTGCAACAGTGAAATAATTAATTGCTGCTGGTGTAATGGTAAATGTTGCAGAATTAAGGGCACTAAAAGTTCCGTTAGTACCGCCACCAGCATCACTTACAGTTAAATAATAATTTCCTGTCAAAGTAATTGTAGGTTCGGCGATGGTAACCACACCACTTGATAAAGTTCCCGATAAAGTTTGAACGGTTGTTCCATCGGCCTTCTTAACTGCCACAGATATGGCACGGTCGGAATTAATTACCCGGTTACCCAAATTATCGATGGCTTCAACTGTAAAAGTATTGCCAACTCCAGCTACACGGTTCGTCGGTTGCACCGCAAACCTAAAACTGTTTACAGCAAACGAAGCTGTTCGGGTAAAACTTGATGTTACGTTTGCATCGCTTCGCGGATTACTCGTGCTGTAATCACTCCATTGAACAAAATGATACCCGGCATCAGGAATAGCCGATACTGAACTTGTTGTTCCTCCATGATCTACAATCTGCGTAGTTGTACCACTTAAACTACCATTACTTCCGGCAGTATAAGTTACAGTATGATCGGTATAAAAACTTGTTGAGCTTCCATATGTCGTTCCGCCATCGTTGCTAGCCCACGCCCTTACATAGTAACGAGTTGAACCTGCAAGCCCCGTTTGGCTATACAAAAAAGAACCAGTTCCTTGAGTTCCGGATAGTGTTCTGGTTGTTGCTCCACTAAACGATGAACTGGTGCTATATTGAAAGCCCCGGGTAACATTTTGCCCGCCCGTATTGGTTACATTACCATTAAAGGATGCCGTAGTTTCACCAATACTTGTTGTAGTATTAGTTGTAACACTTGGTGGAGTATAACTCTGTGTAGTAAACGAAATTTGCGGACCATAAGCTGTACCAACGCTGTTGGTTGCGTATGCGCGGGCATAATAGGTTGTTCCTGGAGTAAGGCCTGTAACACTTGTACTAAAAGAACCCGTTGTACCAGTAACCCCAGCTCCAGTAGTTGGATTCGAAGATGTTCCATAAGCAACACCTCTTGCTGCTACAGTAGCACCACCATCATTCGTTACATTACCTCCCAGAGTAGCTCCCGTTGAAGAAATTGATGAAGCAGAATTAGTACTTACTGTTGGCAATAGCTTAACAGATGCGGCACTAACTCCATCTCCCGAAATACTGAAATAAACCGTTCCTGATCGTGTATAGGAACTGTAACTGGTTACTACAATTGTATAAGTACCGGCAGCAAAATAATTATTACATCCACTAATGCTTGAGTTTAAACCACTTCCGCTGTCATCATCACCAACTTTAAAATCAGAATTTGGAGAGGAAGGACTAAAACTGTTGTATATTAACAACATGGGGTCGCTTGCAGTAGTACTTGTTACAGTAATTGAATAGTTTCCTGCAGTACTAACTGTAAACGACTGAGTAGCATAAGCATATTGCGTGGTGCTATTGGCACTAATACTGGTAAAAGTACCATAATAGCCACCACAAACCGATGATCCGGGCCGTGGCCTGTAGAAAAGCTGATTTGATGATAATGTAGCCGAGAAATTTATTGTTCCGGCCAATACGCTACTCAAAGTTCCTATGCTGAAAAGGAGTAGCAGCATAAGTCTTTTAAAGCTAACTTCGTCTTTTAAAAAGTGACGCATTTTGTATAATCTTTTCATAATATTCATTTTTAACGATCACTAATTATTTGCTGAATGGTTGCGGATTTTCTTCCATAAAAATTGAAAGCCCGGTTAGTGCCTCCAGCTTTCCTTTAAATGATTCACCTGCCGAACCGCTAAAAACATCTCCGCTACGAATAATGATGCTTCCATTAACATGTTCAGCCAAAAAGGCAAGATCGTTGGCATGCTCATTAAGGTTTGATGAAGTGACATCTCCTGAGCCGAACTTTAAAACACCCGGCTCTGTGGGCACATAGATAAATAAGTGATTTACTGTTTGGCCGTCTGTCATCTGACCGCACACATACAAAGCAGGTTTTGGATTGGAGTTAAAATAAACCTGCGAATTATTGGCAAACTGCTGTTGTAAAGTCTGAATATCTTCAACAGTCGATTCTACAAACACAAAATCTGTTGTTGCCTGTGAATAGCCCTTTATTGAAAACATAAAAATCAACAAGAAGCTAATAAAAGTTATTTTGATAATATTTTTATACATGATATTTATTTTTTGCTGTTATACATTTTCAATTAATTCCCCAAAATCATTAATGGGCTTGAAGTACTGGAAATTGTTACGTCGTTTTCGGCAACTATTGTTACCGAAGTGTAACTAGCCGCCCTGTTCCGCTGGAATTTAGCGTAACAGTTGTAGCTTCGGAAATATCAGTATATACATGAATAACAATAACGTCGGTATGCGTACCAGCATTAATGGCATTATAAGCTGCATCCAGTGAGGCATACCCAGCGCGTGATGTACCACCGGTTGCTTCAACAACAACATTCGATATTGTTAAAGTTCCGTTGGCAGCAGCAAACGTGTAATTCGTTGCTGATAAGGCTGAAACGACAGGAGTAACCGTATAGCTTCCTGCTGCTGTTGAGCCACTGGTATTATCAGTAAAGGTAACCGCTCCCGAAAGGTTGGTTGCTGATCGCAAACCTGCTTCAGTTTCGGCGTTTTTAAAACCAGTCATGGTATAACTATAAGCCGGAGTTGTTTCTCCAACCCCACGAATAATATTATTTGCGGTAACTGTTAGTTCAGCTTTAGTAACTGTGAAGTCGTTGGCCACATAAGTAAAACTGTAGTTATCATCTACCCCACCACTTATAGTAATTACATCGGTTTGGGTACCTACATCAGTGGTAGCATCAACTGTAGTTGTTGCTGTTGGGTTAGTAGCCAGTACAACTGAAGTCTCGCTGTTAACAAAACCTGAATATTGGTATGTTAAAGCTGGATTCGACTCTCCGTAAACCTTAGTTTTTGCATCTGCCGTTACAGTTAATTCTTTCTTAAGAATATTACCTGTTGATGCCAAATCGACCATACTGTAATTTGAAGCATCGCCCGTTGTGCCATTTGATAGTGAGTAGGATATTGTTGTACTTTTACCGTTTTCTACATTCGCATTGGCATAATCTGTAGCACTGGCTATAATGTTCAAATCTTCTCCTAAAACCAGGTTACTAACAGATCCAAGGTTAACTGTTCCGGTAACCGAAGAACCATTATAAATTTTATCACCAATTGTGCTTGATGCTGTTAATGGCCTTGGAGTAATTTCTAATGTAACCAATGTTCTTCCTGCGCTAATACAGCCGGTAGATTCGAACTCTGCTTCAGCCCAGGCAGTATAGGTACCTGCATCTGTTCCGGTTGGTGAGGTAGTAGTTGTTGTTCCGGTTTCTGAAGTAAACCAGTTAATCACAGCGGCTTCGCTTTCGGCACCTACAAAAACGGTAGATGAAGCACCTGCAACTTTTTCCATACCATCGTAAGTCACCGTATTATCAACCGCCGTTGGTGTTGCTGGTAACGGATTTACAGTAACAACAATTGTTGTTGGTACGCCATCTCCACACCCACTTGCATCCGATGGTGTGACAATGTATTCAACAGTTCCGGCAGCTGTATTTGATGGATTTAATAAAGTCTGTTCAATAGATGAACCAGAACCATCAGAAGCTCCGGTAATGCTACCAGTTATTGTTCCAACGGTCCATGAGAAAGAGGCTCCTTCAATATCTGCATCATGCGTAATCGATGTTGTTTCTCCACTGCAAATAAAATAGGCACGGTTTCCAGTATAATTAGGAGAAGCGTTTATGGTAATTTCTGTAGTATCTGCTACCTCATCGCAGCCATTACCTGCCTGAATGGTATTGTATATTTCGTAAGTTCCGGCTGGGGTAAACAGAGTGTTTACCGTTCCAGGAGCAACTCCATCTCCTTCGGCAAATACAACCACAGCATCACTGGCCGTAAATATTCCAATATCGTTGGTTGTGCTTGGAGCAACTTCTCCGGCAGTGGGGCAATACTCGCTTGCACTATATGCAAAACTTGCATTCGGCAAACGTGTAATAACTACTTCGGCTGCAGAAGAATAGCCATTTAAAGTTTGTGTTACTGTATAAGTTCCTGCAGTACTGCTTGCCAATGTTATTACCCCTGTTTCTGTATCCAGAGTAAGATTATTATCTGTACAACTAAAAGTACCTGAGGTACTTCCTGATGGTGTCGCGATACCTCCATCGGTGCAATAAGGCGAACCTTCATAAGCAAAATCAACATTTGGGATATCGTTGATTGTGACAACAACTGTTTCGTTTGAAATATCAACTGTACAGCCATTGGCATCGGTTACAGTAAGTAAGTGATAGGTATAAACCTGAGCCACTTCAGTTGATTGCGTAATATCGACCGAAACTGTTTCGGCATCAGCTGTTGTCATTTCAAATTCGGTTCCTGTAATAATATCCTCGCCACTTCCAATGTCTAATCTTCCGGTAAATGTATATGGAGCTGGCCCAACACTACCGGTAATGGTTACTACCGGTGCAGCTTCTCCAACAAACTCAGTTGTTTTATCGGTTGAAATTGTAGCTGCTGACACAGGATAAACTTCAACATTTGTTGTTTCCGTAACTTCGCCACAAGGTGTAGCTGCCGGAATAGTATAAGTAATTGTATAGGTTCCGGCATCACTATTTGATGGATCAATTGCTCCCGATGAAGTGTTCAGGGCAAGTGTTGCACCTTCTGTTGCCGGAGTATAACTGAAAGGATTCGCACCCGGAGTATAATCATTTTCTATAGTTAAAGTTGGTGTTTCGGAAACTGTAGTTGATCCACAAAATGGAGTATTATACGAAAAGGCGGTAATCACCGGTAATTGCATGATGCTGACTGAAGCAATTCCTGCAACAGGAGAACAGCCTCCGTTACCGGCAACAGTATACGAAACGGTATAATTACCGGTAGCACTGGTCTCTGGTGTAATGGTTCCGGTTGAAGGATCTATCGTTAAGCCTGAGGGATAAGCAGAATATGTTCCACCATCGGCACCGGCTGTTTTAGTTACGCTAACCGGCTCTTCTGTTGAACAAAAAACAGCGGATTCACCATAACTGATAACCGGAACTTCCAACGCCTCGGTAATGGTTACAATGGTACTTACAGCTGCTGTGTTGCATCCTATTACATCTACCGGATCGAAGGTAATGGTATAACTTCCTGCTGTTGCACCATTGGGATTAAATACTCCGGTTGTACCATTAACTGAAAGTCCTGTTGATGGATCAACAGTAAAAGTACCATTACTGGCTCCAACAATAGTAGGAAGAAAATTTTTATCCAGATTATTGCAGACTACCAGATTACTATACGAAATCTGCGGGTCGATGGACTGATCGTTAATTACTGCCCGAATCATTAAACGGTCGCATTGGCTGCAGCCATCATCACCAACATAATCAACATAATAAGTTTTTGTAAACTCAATGTAACCGGTACTATAACTTAAACCAGTTGTAACAGGCGTTCCGTAAAACGGTACGGTGTACCATTTTACATTATCAGGATTCAGTGTTTCTCCCGACCAATCAACCTCCAGTGTTAATTCGCCAGCTCCACACCTAACAGCGTCGCCACCCTGAATTGGGAGGTCGTACGTTTGTGCGAATGAGGATATTCCCCCACATAGCAATACTCCTAAAAACAAGGCTGCCTGAAGCAACGCTTTTTTCAGAAGTTGTAGTTTGTAAATCTTTTTCATAGAGTGTTTATTTTATGTTTATTGTTTGTCATAATGGATAAGTAACTTATTGTGCTCCTGTAACCTTAATTTTGGCACCATTAACAGCAGTGTATACCCCATTAACGGTTAGCTTTCCGCCTGCCTGAACGGTTATAGCATTATTTGTTGTTGAGTTATTCGTAAGATTTTTAACGGCTGCAGTAGTTGCAGAATTCACCACCGGGAAATTTGTAACTCCGCTTGCCGGAATTGTTGCATCAACATTTGCTGTTGGTACAACTGCAGGATTCCAGTTAGAAGCGGTGTTCCAGTCCGAATCTGTTGCTCCGGTCCAGGTTACCGGTGTTGTTGCTAAGCCCGGTATTGGATTTATTTCCGGACTCGCCCCCGGTGCATCATAAGTAAAAGCCTGTAAATAAGGATAGGAGATGTAGTAATCGTTTTCGATTTGCCAATCACCTGTTTCTTCTGTAAAATCCCAGCTAGTAAAGGTTGAAGCATTTTTCATTTCGGCTGTATTTTTGCCTATTGCTCCATAGTTAGTATCACCTGAAGAATTTCCATTAATACCATCGACTTCAACATCCCAATAACTATTTGAGACATTATTATAATCTGAGGCAAAACCTATGAATCCCTTATTACCAGATGAAACACTTGCATAACATTTATTAACTGTAACTGCAGATGGACTCCAAAAGTTTCCAATTAGTCCTCCGACATAACTGACTCCAGAATTAATAATACCTGTTGCATAGGAATTCGTTATATTAGAAGCAGTATTATTAACATTCCCAATTAGCCCTCCAATATAACTAACAGCGTTAATTGTTATGTTATTAGCAGCACATCGATTGTAGGAAACATTATTTGCCTGTCCAACGAGACCTCCTATATAATTGCTCCCGTTTATGGTACCTGAAACCAAACATGATTCAATTATTCCATTGATATCGTTCCCCACAAGAAGAGCTGTATAATCTCCTCCATTCACAAGTGCATTAAGAAGTATAATCCTTTTTAGAGTTGCTCCATCATTATAGCCGAACAACCCATTGTAACTCCCGGTCCTATTGACATATAAATTTGAAATGGAATATTCTTGTCCATCATAATTGCCTGTAAATTTTGAGGTTGATGGATAGCTACTACCTAAGGGGAAAAAACCATTTGCATCAGCAGCATCACCAACGATGCCATCACCATTCCAGTCCACAACAGTTTCATCGCTTCCAAAATCAATATTGGCGGTTTGCAAAAAGTTTTTGTTCCAGTCGCCAGTGTGTTGCGATAAATAAACAAGGTCGGTAACCGAAGCAATTTGGTATGCGTTTTCGGGAGTACCATCTCCACCATCGTAAAAATGCAAGGTCCCGGTGTTACTATTTACTGATTCATCAGTTAATGTTCCGCTGCTGGTATCATCGAAAGTAAAATAAGCAACAAGATTCGTTTCACCAGTTGGATTTGACAGAACATCACTCCTGTTATTTTGTATTTCGGTTTGTGTGCGTACTACATTCCAAACGCGAACCTCATCAATTAGACCATGGAAATGGTCGGTAGTATTTTCTCCGTCATAATCCTGTCCAATAGAAAAAGTACCCTCTGATTCAGGCCAGGCTCCAACATCAACAGTAAACGTATCAATTTCGATTACACCATTTAGATATACTACAGATGAACCATTAGCGGCAATGGTCCATGCAATATGCGACCATTGATTTAATGGTAAAGTATTAGTCCCGTAACTACTTATATCTAATGATGACGGGGTTTTATATCCGGCAACTAGCACTCCGCTTTTTAATCCTAACAATATTCTATTGTCATAGTCTGGGGCGGCGGCATGGAACGTAAGAACAAAATCCTGGGTCTCAAAACTTTCAGGATAAATCCAGGCTTCAAGAGTCATAGCCCCTTGCGACGACATTGCTGCACTTACTGAATTTGCAGAAACGTAATCGTTAAGGTCGTCAAACCACAAGGCTGATGAACCAAATGGTTGAGCCTGCGCAAAGGCGAAGAAGCAAGTGAAAAGAATTAAAAGTAAATATTTTTTCATATCGTTGGATTTGTGCATTTAAATAAAACCAAAAGAATGGTGGTCAATTTTTTCATATTCAAACTATATTGTTTTGTATAAGGATTACCTGATTATTTTTGAACCAGTCCCCATATCCAAATTATTATCTATTTGTAGTTTTATATTTTCAGTCGTCACTGTTTGTGCAGCATCTATGATTACCGTTCCTGAGGTTTGCAAACGCATATTATCGCGAAAACTCACCGTATTAAGATTGATATTTCCGCTTTGAGCTCCATTACCTATTGTTATCAGGCTAAAGCCATCGGTAAAATTTGAAGTAAAACGAGAAGATGGTAATGACAAGGTTCCGGTCGCACCGGCAATACCTATTGTTGCCGTTGATGTTACCGGCGAAAGTGCCAACTCTCCTGCACTGGCAGCTCGCGCATCACCGGAAAAATAAATATTGTCGGCTTGTAACAAAATATTGCCACTTGTGCTGGCCAAACTACCTGTTGACTCAATAGCAATACCTTCCGACTGATCTTCTGCGGTTGATAGCCCAGTTAAGTCAATAGTTCCGCTTGTTGTTTGCAAGGTACCTTCAATGCGTATTCCATCACAATTTGCAGCCTCGGCTGCCGTGCTTTGCCCACCAACGCCCTGTAATGTAATTGTACCACTATTGGTAGTTAAAGTTGACGAACCAGTATATTTTAAATGAATACCGTGAGAAGCAGCGTTCGTCGATGTACTTTTACCAGAAATAGAAATATCTCCTGCATCTGCGTTAATAGTAACATCATCCAGCAAAATGCCTGTTCCTGTAATTCCTGTGGCATAACCATCGCCAACAGTAAGGTTATTCCACGTAGTAGAACCAGAACCGCCGCCCATCCATAGATGGCCTTCGTTAGTGGATATACTTCCATTTGTTCCTATAGAAATGTTACCGGCTCCGTCTCCATCAGTATCAGCCCAAAGAACAAGATTAAAAGGATAGTCTGCAGAAGAAACTGAATTAGAAGAAATAAACTGGATATTATTGGGATTTTTAATCGTCAGAGTAGATTCTCCAGTGTTTGAGTTGGTAATTGTTTTTCCAGAATTCAAAATAAATGAGGACGAAGTATTTAGCATTTCGAGCACAACCTCAGCACCTCCGATAATTAGGTTTCCTGAAAAAAGTTGTCCTTCAGACGATTCACTTTCAGTGGTAATTCCTCCGCCATTAATAATAGTGTTGGCTGCTGTAATATCAACGCTTTTCAATACTTTCCCGGCACCAACCGAATTTTGAAATATAACATTACCGTCACCAGCATCAACGATAAGCGGAGAAGGCGATAATTCGTGCTCAACAACAGATGCTAAATCATTCACAGTAGTAGGTAAATCATTCCAATATCCATCTGTGTTATTACGTATTTGCAAAGCATCCTCATCTCCGCCCGAATCATTTGGCTCACCAGTATTCCAATTTACATAATGCCCATTAGTTCCAACATATCCTTTAATTCCTTGTGATAGTGCGGTAGTCCAAAATACTGTTCCAGCTTCAGGACCGGTTACCCACTTCCAAGTCCCTTCTGTATCCTTATCCGATCCACCCAACCATGCACCTCCAGAGGGAACAACTGCCATTGCAGCGGTTAATTCCATTTTAGATGTGATGGTTGCCAAATAATCCGAATCAGAATTATATAACGAATGAGCCGCATTCCAGGTTCTACTGGTCGCATCAAGCGAATAACTGTTGCCCGAATTGACAGCTCCCGAAAATGTTACATTATTGTCTGCTGTTTGAAACGTCACACCATTATTATTGCTTAGCATAACCTCCCCTCCACAAATTATGTATTGTGCTCCTGAATTTATGGTTTGTGCACTTGTTCCATTAAAACTTACATCATCAAGAAAGTTTATAAATCCACTGTTTGTGGTCAGACTTGAAGAGTTGGTTATTGCCCCAATATTATCTCCGTCGTTATCCGAATCCAACTTCAGGTTCAATGCACTATTACTGCTTGTAATATCAGCCTGAATAAACAGATCTCGCCCTGCTCTAAATTCAAGGAGAGCTGCTCCTCCCCCTGTTTTAGTTATCGCGTCAGATAGCCTGATATCCAGCGAAGAAAGCACGACAACACTACTTCCAGCATTTAATAAATTTTCAATTACAGAAGGAGAAATTACTGCATCTCCAGAAGTTGTTTCAATCGTTACAGGATCACTTCCACTTGAGGTCCAGTTTGTACCTGAAGTACCTGTTTGCCCACCCAATGAGATGGTTAGCGTTTGTGCCTGCAACGACAGGCTTAAACTGATAATGCAAAATAGAAGTAGATTTTTTTTCATTATGTTTTATTCAATTTTAATTCTTCCCCTCTGGTTTTCATCCATAATTAATTTAGCCCCACCGAAAGTTTCGCTGTTGAGCTTTATTGTAAAGATCAAAATAGGGGCTACTTGTTGAGCTATTAATTTTTAAAAGGATGCTACTACTATAATTAGCAGAAATAGCTACAGTGGCAGCATTTAACTGAGCTGATCCGGTACCAACCGTTACCGTTGCACCTATATTAACTGCAGCGCTACTCGACGCTGCTTCATAATTTCCAGAAGGATTCGTTGTTAAAGACTGGGCTTTTGTGCCATTTGATGAAAATAAAACAACTGCAATGGCAAGAACTGCCAATACTACTTGTTTCTTTAGTTTCTTAACTTTTGTGTCAGCATAAAGCATCGTATGTATTCTTTAGTTAGGTTAAACTTCATTTATTGCAGAAAAAATACTTGTCGAATATTTTGATCTAATTAACAGCAACTTATACTGGCTTTAAATAGCTTTTTGGAATAGGTCGTTATTACACCTAAACCTTGTAAATTACTGCAAGTCTGGTAGAAATATTCGTCATAAAAATCTAAAAAACAGATTTTTAATTGAGGGTATCATAAATACTGGTGAAACAACTTCAAATACCTGACACAATGTGGTTTTGAAATAACTTTGTAAACATTCTTCATAATTGACTTTTTGTGGTTTGCTTTTTTACTTTTCGGCAGATTGAACTAATTCATTTCTACTGAAAAAATCATCTACGTCCCGATAGCATAAATCTTACAAAAAAACTAAAGCTATTAATCAAAATATTTACTGATTTCACCTACAAGATTGCTGATTGTTCACTCAGCATTTTACCTAATATATGTCTCAAAAAATGTATATATAGCTCATACTACACACATTACAAATACCAACATCATTAATGCTAATAAATCTCAACAAAAGAATTGCTTTTAAGATAATTTTTATTACAATCATCCTCATATGGTGCAATAAAAATCCAATCGTTGATCAATTTAAGGAGCAGCATCGCAACTTTTATGTACAATACCGAAGGGAAATTACAGGGCAGCAATATATTAAATATCATACCCTTAAATCCTAAAGCAAAATACTTGATGAATAAGATTTATAGGAATTAAACGCATTAGTATCTATTTAACTTATTTACGAATTAGTTAAATAACTCCAGATAATAAATAGCGTTTTTTTACACTGTCCCTAATCCAGACTTACATCAAATTCTTCAATATCTATCCATAGCCGGTTGATAATTCTCAGAACCTGTCATTCCGCATTGACGACACCTGGTACTGGCACAAAAAAACAGGAACCATTGGGCTCCTGTTTTTTATGCTACGAAAAATGTATTATTACACCATCGGATATTTTTTAAAAATCTCTTCCGATTTTGTTAGTATATCAACATATTGTGCACGCTGATAAGCAAATGGATCTTTCATGTTTTTACGCGAAAGTTTTCCACGGAAATCATCAAGCGTTTTGTATCCTTTATCGTCCATCCACTTATTAATATCCATTAAAATATCTGAAACTACTGTTGGCGAGTTACGGTAAATAGCACTTACCATCTGTATCACATCGGCACCGGCAAGCAGCATTTTTATTACATCGTTGGCATCGTAAATACCACGACTAATACACACACTTCCCTCAACATTACCGTGCAACAAGCCTGCATAACGCAAACCTACCATATGATCTTTCGGGTTACTTAACTCCCAGGGGTAGAAATATTCTTCTTTCTCAATATCAATTTCAGGTTGAAAAAAGCGATTAAAAAGCACATAACCATCAGCACCAGCTTCGTCCACCTTCTTAATAAAATTCAAGGGATTGGTGTAAAACAAACTCATTTTTACACTTACCGGAATTTTAACTGCTTTTTTTACGGCTTTAACAATTTGCACCTGTTTTTCCTCAATCGATTCGCCGGTTACCTCAAAATATCCGGGTACCGCGTAAAGATTAATTTCCAAACCTGCTACGCCTGTTTTTTCCAACTCCTTCGCATATTCAACCCAGGTAGGCTCGTAAATGGCATTCAGACTTGCAAAAACAGGCACATCAACATTTTTCACCAGCTTTTCCAGATTATATAAATGCTCTTTTGGTCCGGCATGTTTCAATCCCGGAAAAATATCAGTCATTTCAGCATTACGCTCTTCATATTCGCTCAACTCTTCATCCAGCTGGAGACTTTCTAGCTGAACTTGCTCTTCAAATAACGAGCGGTAAACAATTGCACCAATTCCTGCTTCTTCAATTTGCTTTATAACATCGGGTTTCGATACCAAATTGCTTGCTCCAAGAATTAACGGGTTTTTTAATTTGATACCCATGTAGGTTGTTGATAAATCTGCCATAATTATAGTTTTTTTAGTGATTTTACTATTTGTTTTTTAAGTGTAACTAAATATAGAAATATTTTGTTCAAGAATGAAAATATTTTTTTTGATGGGCGATAGAGAAAGTGCGAAATCGTAAGGAAGCAAAAGAAAGTTTTTAGCTGCAGTCACCGTCGAAAGAAATTAGCCGTATTCAGAAAACAGTTGCTTCTTTTTTTCTGTAACACACTAACTCTTTGCCACAACAAACTCACAATGAAACATTTCGAGAAAGCTCTCTCAGTCGTTGCTCTCTTTCGAAATAACAGTTTTCTGTTTTGAACGGAGGTTATTACAAAAAAATACGAACGACGACTGAATTGATCTGACTTAAGCCCATAAAAAAACCACCTGCCTTTCAACAGATGGTTTTGTATTTTATATTCACTTGTTTCTTACAGCAAACTTAATGTTACAGTTAAACCGGCCATTACAACCGAAACCATAGTCATCAGTTTAATCAAGATGTTCAGTGAAGGTCCTGAAGTATCTTTAAAAGGATCACCAACGGTATCGCCAACAACACCTGCGTGATGTGCTTCGCTACCTTTTCCACCGTAGTTTCCTTTTTCGATGTATTTTTTAGCGTTATCCCACGCACCACCTGCATTGTTCATAAACACGGCTAACGTAAAACCGGCAGTTAAACCACCAGCTAAAAGACCAATAACACCAGCAACACCCATTGTAGCTCCAACAATAACCGGAACAATTATGGCTACTAATGAAGGTACCAACATTTCTTTCTGTGCTCCTTTGGTTGAAATTTCAACACATTTTGCATATTCAGGTGTAGCTTTACCTTCCAAAATACCAGGAATGTCGCGAAACTGGCGGCGAACTTCGTCAACCATTGCACCTGCTGCACGACCTACAGCTTTCATGGTCATCGCACTAAACAAAAATGCCATCATTGAACCTAAGAAAAGCCCCCTAAAAACAATGGATTAAAAAGCGTAACATCGTAAGCAGCTGTAAAATCTTTTACCGAAGCAGTGGAAATCTTAACAGCCTGCATTCCGTCCTGCACAGCCGGAGCGACATCCTCGTAGAATATATATGATCCTTTGGTAACAAATCCTTCGCCGGCTTTTGCTATTTTTCCAAACCACAATCTAATTTCTTCCATATAAGCAGAAATTAGCGCCATTGCAGTTAATGCGGCCGAACCAATTGCAAATCCTTTACCGGTTGCAGCAGTTGTATTTCCCAGCATATCTAAAGCATCTGTTCTTTCACGTACTTCTGGCGGAAGTTCAGCCATTTCAGCGTTACCACCGGCATTATCAGCAATAGGTCCGAATGCATCGGTAGCCAATGTAATACCCAGTGTAGATAACATACCTACTGCAGCAAAACCAATTCCGTAAACACCCATTGCAAAATGTTCTGCACCACCTGCAGCCCAGAAAGATCCCATAATTCCAAGAACGATGGTTACAACCGGAATCCAGGTTGAGTACATACCAACAGCTAAACCGTCAATAATAGTAGTTGCAGGTCCTTGTTGCGCCTGTTCAGCAATTCCTTTTGTTGGTTTATATTCATCAGAAGTATAATATTCAGTAGCCTGCCCGATAATAACACCGGCAGCCAATCCAATAATAACAGCAAAGAAAACTCCCCAGGTTACCCAACCAAGGTAAGCCATTCCGGCCATTGCAAGAAGAATCAGAAATGAACTTCCTCCGGTACCAATCAATAGCGCATTTAATAAATTTTTCTGTGTAGCAGATTCTTTGGTGCGAACCATGAAGATTCCCACGATGGAAAGAATAATTCCAATAGCAGCAACAATCATAGGAGCTGTAACAGCTTTAATAGGATCGATACCAGTATCAGAAAGAACTATTACAGGAAGAGCGGCACCAAGAGCAGCGGTTGCCAGAATAGAGCCTGCATACGATTCGTAAAGGTCGGCTCCCATACCGGCAACATCACCAACATTATCACCAACGTTATCGGCAATAGTTGCAGGGTTACGCGGATCGTCTTCAGGAATACCTGCTTCTACTTTACCTACAAGGTCAGCACCTACATCAGCAGCTTTTGTATAAATACCTCCTCCAACACGAGCAAATAATGCTTGTGTAGAAGCACCCATACCAAAGGTTAACATGGTAACTGTTATCTCAATTAATTTTACTCGTTGGCCTGCATCGTTGATTACACCATTAGTTACATAATCTGCACTTCCGTGAACAAAATGAAGCCCTAAGAATTTAGCACCATTCGCCATGTGCTCGGGTGTAAATACCACTTCGCTTAAAAACCAATACCAGGCTGCAATATCTAATAAGGCAAATCCTACAACGATTAAGCCCATTACAGCACCACTACGGAAAGCCACCTGTAAACCTTTGTTCAACGATTTAGATGCTCCGTGTGCTGTACGCGCTGAAGCAAATGTTGCAGTTTTCATTCCCAAAAATCCACAAAGGCCTGAGAAAAAACCACCAGTTAAAAATGCGATGGGCACAAATGGATTTTGAACGCCAAAATATGCCATAATTGTTAGTAGGATAAAGAGTATTACAAAAACAATTCCTACCACTTTATACTGTCTTTTCAGATAAGCCATTGCACCTTCACGAACGTATTGTGCAATTTCTTTCATCCTGTCAGTACCTTCTGAATTCTTCATCATCGATTTGAAGAATATCCAGGCAAATACCAATGCCAATATCGAGGCAATTGGCACTATCAAAAATATACTGCTCATAAATTGATAAATTTTAGTGTAGCTTTTGGCTACGGTTTAGTATTAAATTGAAATTTGTTCTTCTTCTGGTTTCTAGTCCGGTTTTACAAAAAAAAGTTTTTGCAATAGACAAAGATAAATTTCTAAACGAGATGAGGAATTTTAGCTTATGTATTTGACAACAGGTTGAAAATTTTTTAACATCAGGATTTTCAGACTATTTCATATTTTATTGTAAACATTTTGTTCCCTCAAAATCAAAACTTAAATTCAACCTGTGAACGGATTGCTTTACCAAAGATTAACGAGATACATCCGTTTACTTTTAACTAAACCTAAATATCAATGAAAACTAAACAGCTCATCCCTTCGTCTTTAGCATAATTTTTTTGTTTTTCGCTTGTAATCCTAAACAGAATGCAAAGCTGACAACTACCGATGTAGTAATATATGGTGGAACTTCGGCGGCAGTTACAGCTGCTGTTCAACTTACAAAAATGAATAAATCGGTTGTAATTGTTTGCCCTGATAAACATTTGGGCGGACTAACATCAAGCGGACTTGGATTTACCGACACCGGAAATAAAGTTGTGATTGGCGGACTTGCCAGAGAATTTTACCAGCGTGTGTATTCGCATTACCAAACCGATGAAGCCTGGCAGTGGGAAAAGCGCGAAGAATATGGCAACACCGGACAAGGCACACCGGCAATTGACGGCGACAAACGCACCATGTGGATTTTTGAACCTCATGTGGCCGAGCAGGTTTTTGAGGATTTTATCAGCGGGAACAACATCAGTGTTTTTCGGGATCGTTGGCTCGACCGTGAAAATGGAGTGGAAAAACAAAATGGTCGTATTGTTTCAATAACCATGCTGAACGACGAAAAATACAAAGCAAAAATTTTTATTGATGCCACCTACGAGGGTGATTTAATGGCGGCTGCCGGCGTGAATTACCACCTTGGACGCGAAGCAAACGATGTGTACAACGAGCAATGGAACGGAATACAAACGGGGGTACTTCATCACGGACACCACTTTGGCAACATGAATATTAGTCCTTATGTTGTACCCGGTGATCCGGCAAGTGGTGTTTTGCCCCATATTTCAAGCGACGATCCGGGTAAAAAAGGCGATGGCGACAAACGTATCCAGGCCTATTGTTTCAGGATGTGCCTGACAAAAGTGTCCGACAACAGTGTTCCTTTTGAGCAGCCGGAGAATTACGATCCCGCACAATACGAACTGCTGGTTAGGGTGTTAAACCACGGCTGGCGCGAGACATTTAATAAATTCGATCCGATTCCGAACCACAAGACTGATGTAAACAATCACGGGCCATTTAGTTTCGATAATATTGGCATGAACTACGACTACCCGAGGCCAGTTACGAGCGGCGGGCAGAGATTATTCGCGAACACGAAAACTACCAGAAAGGGCTGCTTTATTTTTATGCCACCGATCCACGAATACCTGATGAAATACAAAATGAAATGAAACAATGGGGTTTGGCTAAAGATGAATCCATCGATAACGGAAACTGGCCCCACCAGATTTATGTACGCGAGGCCCGGCGAATGATTGGCGAATTTGTAATGACAGAGAATGAAGTGCTGGGAAAATCACCGATTCCCCACTCTATTGGGATGGGCTCGTACACGATGGACTCACACAACACACAACGATACATTACACCCGAAGGCTTTGTGCAAAACGAAGGCGACATTGGTGTTCACCCGCATCAGCCTTATCAAATTGCATTAGGATCGATTCTTCCGAAACAAAATGAATGCGAAAATTTACTGGTTCCGGTTGCTGTTTCAAGTTCGCACATTGCATTTGGCTCCATTCGAATGGAACCCGTTTTTATGATACTTGGGCAAAGTGCTGCGCTGATTGCTGCAATGGCCCTGGAGGAAGAAACTCCTATTCACAAACTTCAGTATGCGGAAATAAAAACAAAACTGGAAGCTGCGGGACAGGTGCTGGAACTTGAGGAGGCAGAATGAACTACCTCTTAGCAAGCGAACGAGGTATCAATAGTAATTTAGTTTAATATCAAGCGTCGAAGTATAATTCAGTATTCCCGATACGCTCCGCTATCGGGATTAGTTCAACCATCAAATTACAGTTCGTTTCTCTCCTGTAATTTGGGTTTCACTGAATAAAAAATCCCCGCAACCAACGGCTGCAGGGACTTAAAATAATACTTCTCAATTATGGTTGCTAAAGCGTTACGCCTGTTTTAAAAATGGCAATTTCTTTAAACCCGGTTTTTTCGTGGTTTAATTGTTTGCCGCTGGCTACTTCAATTATATACTGTACAAAGTCTTCCAAAAGCTCGTCCATGGTTTTGCCTTCGAGCAAAGTGCCGGCGTTAAAATCTATCCAGTTTTTCTTTTTGTTGAATAAATCAGAATTGGTAGAGATTTTCATGGTAGGCACAAAACTGCCAAACGGTGTTCCGCGACCTGTGGTAAACAGTACCATCTGGCAACCGCTAAATCCGAGTGCCGATGCAGCCACCAAATCGTTTCCGGGTGCCGACAATAAATTCAGGCCTTTTGTTTTCAGCGGCTCGGCATATTTTAACACGTCGACCACCGTTGCAGTACCACCTTTTTGGGTACATCCCAGCGATTTATCTTCGAGGGTTGAAATACCACCCTTTTTATTTCCCGGCGACGGATTTTCGTAAACCGGCAAATTATGTTGCAGGTAATAATCCTTAAAATCATTGATCAGACTCACCGTTTTATCAAAAACTTCTTTGTTTTGAGCACGCTCCATCAGCAAAGTTTCGGCACCAAACATTTCAGGTACTTCGGTAAGAATGGTTGTTCCGCCCTGCGCCACAAGAAAATCGGAGAAAGCACCTACCAGTGGATTGGCAGTAATTCCTGAAAAACCATCCGAGCCACCACATTTTAAACCGATATTCAGTTCCGACACTGGAACAGCCTCACGTTTATCGGTGTGCATCACTTCGTAGATCTCCTTCAAAATCTCCAGTCCGGTTTCCACCTCATCTTCCACATCCTGCGACGCTAAAAAGCGCACACGGCTTTCATCAAAATCGCCAATGAACTTTTTCAGGTGGTCGATCTGGTTATTTTCGCAACCCAGCCCCAACACAAAAACACCACCGGCATTCGGGTGATTGATCACATCAGCCAATGCTTTTTGGGTATTTACATGGTCGTCGCCCAACTGCGAGCAACCATAGCTGTGTTTAAATACTTCTACCGCATCAATATCGGTAGGATTTACTTCCTGCTTAAACAGATCGATGATCTGCTGCGCCTGTCCGTTCACACAACCAACTGTTGGCACAATCCACAGCTCGTTACGGATTCCAACCTTGCCATTGCTACGCTTGTAACCCTGAAAAGTAAGCTCTCGTTCAGCAACGGCCATTTCGTTTAATTTCTGATCGAACGAATAATTGATGGTGCCCGAAAGATTTGTTTTCAGATTCTGAACATGTATGTGTTCTCCGGTTTCGATGGCTTGTGTAGCATGACCAATCGGCGCACCATATTTAATAATATCCTCGTTTTCGGCAATAGCAGTAAGTGCAATTTTGTGCCCTTTCGGAACATCATTTTTAATTGCCAGCTCCTGCTCATCAACGACAATCGATTCACCGGCCGTAAAATCTTTTAAGGCGATGATCACATTGTCGGTTGGATTTATTTTTATAAAGTCTGCCATTTCTGTTTTCTTAAAAGTTTCTCGCAGATGACGCGGATTTCGCTGAAACAATTGTTTAACGTAAACGCTATCTGCGAAAAAAACATTGTCTAATTGCTCATTTTATCGATGGTAATCTGCATCAGCGGATTGTCTTCGCTTAGTACCGCTTTCACCGCTTTTTTCATACCCACCTGCGTAATCAGGAACAGGTAGTGACTAACGGTAATCGTCAGGTTTGGAATATCATTCAGGTTTTGTTTCCAAACTTTATCAAGGCTCAATACTTTTTCGCACAAATTGTAAATCGAAATTGGTCGGCCATCGCATTCTGCCCAGGCTTCTTTGTAGAAATCAACGATCCACTCATCGTCCTGAACGTTGTAGGCTTCGCCATTGGCCTCGCCTTTAAAATACGCGATCATTGCCGCCAGCGAGAACACCAGCTTTTGTGGCAACATGCCGTGTTTTTGTTCGAAGTTGATCAGCGATGGCAGGTTACGTGTTTCCCATTTCGACATGGCGTTTAAGGCAATACTTTGCCATTGGTGACGAATAAAAGGATTGGCAAAACGCTCCAGAATTTTGTTGGCAAATTTCTTCAGTTCCTTTTCTGTTCCATCCAGAACCGTTAATACCTCATCGTAAACCAGTTCTTTCATAAAACTACCCACCTCGAGGTTTTCGTAGGCATCGCGAACGGTTTCAATTCCGCTCAGGTACGACACGGCGTAACTTCCGGTGTGGCAACCATTCAGCACCTGTACTTTTTGCTCGCGGAAACGTTTCATGTCTTTTACAAACTTCACTTCCAAACCGGCTTTTTCAGCAGGAAACTCATCCTGCACCCACTCCGGCGCTTCAATCACCCACAGGTGGAAATATTCGCCAACCACAACCAGGTTATCTTCGTAACCCAGTTCCTCCTGAATTTCTTTGATCTCATCCTTTGGGAATCCCGGAACTATACGGTCAACCAGCGTGCTGCAGAAACAACAGGCCTCGTTCACCCAGCTGATAAAATCGTTGCCAAGGTTCCATTTTTCGGCATGTTGCAATACGAATTTCTTAAGGATATCTCCGTTTCTGTCGATCAGCTCGCAGGCGAAAAAGATCAAACCTTTTGATTTGTCGCCACCAAATTCTTTGTAGCGCATGTATAACAATGCGGCCACTTTTGCCGGAAACGACGTTTGAGGAGTCATATCCAGCGTGTCGTTTTCTTCCCAGCTAATACCGGCTTCGGTAGTATTCGAAAACACAAAACGAAGATCGGGATTCAGTATACTTTCTTTGTACGATTCGAACTCGGTGTATGGATTAATGCCTTTATTGATACAGTCGATCAGCGAAAATTCGGTTACCGGCGTCCCGTTTTTAATCCCCTTCAGGTAAACGTGGAAAAGCCCGTCCTGATCGTTCAGCATGTCAACCATACCGTTTGGCAGTGGCTGAACCACATCAACACCGGCGTTAAAACCGATCTCTTTGTTCATTTTATCAACGATCCAGTCGGTAAAAGCACGTAAAAAATTTCCTTCTCCAAACTGAAGTATGCGTGTTGGATAACTGCTGGTTTCAGTTGCATTCGTACGATTTAATTTCTTCATCCTATTAAAATCTATGACCTATTTTTTCAGGTATAATTAGTACTTGATTTTTTCTATTGAGGGGGCAAATATAAGTTTTAAATATTTTCCGTTAACGTTAACGGGGATGATTCTTTTAGCTCGATTTCATGTAAAAAACACAAAAACAAATCCATACAGGTCACTATATCAAGCAATTAATCCACTTATTCTTATTGAATAAAAATATTAGATCTATTAATTGGGGTTAAAATAATGTTAACTGACTTGCAACCTCTTATATATTAATACAAACTAACCTTGTGATTTTTGTGTACTCTCCGACATCAACAATGTATTAAAGCTCGCCTGTCTCGCCCATTCATTAAAATAGTAAGTGGTTTATCAAACTTCACATGTTTTATAAATTCGGTTTCGCGAAGTACCTGTTGGTTTTTCAAAGCATCCATTCTTAGCTTGGTTTTTCGCGAATGGTGTGGCACCGAAAAATAGCCTACATTCATTGATGTTACGTTGTGGAAAAAATGTGATCCCAGTGAAGCATCGAGAGGAAAATCGGGCAAGCCCATTTCAACAATTATCCTGGCTTTTGAAATATGTGCCCAAAGCACCGGAATACCGGTATACGGATCGCGTGACCCCCAGCGCCCCGGGCCAATGAGAATATATGGGCGATCTTGTTTTTCGAACCACTCATTCAGTTTGCTGATCTCTTGTGCCATTTGTTTGGTTTTCATCTTATCAAATTTATCAGGATCGACATAAACCACATCGCGAATTTCTTCAATTTTGCCATTGCCCATTCCCTGCTCGGCATACATAAAAACTTTATCGTCTTCCACCATTTCAATATCAACTTCCACCTGCTCTTCCGTGCGAATCAATGGTTTTATCTGCAACAAATAAAGCGTAGGCTTGCCGTTTTCGGCTGGTTCAAGGTCGATGGCATATTCAATTTCAACCGGCGATCCCATGGCTTCTTTAAACAGTTTCAGCAACAACTGCAACACGTCGGCCAGTGGCAAGTGACTGTATTTTAAGATATTGGCAAAATCCACAACCTTTGGCCCCGGTCCTTGAATTCCCGGTATCAAATCGTCATTTTCAATAATGTATGTGGATGCCGAATGCTCAAGCGTTCCATCTTTTTCGGCTTCTTTTATCCGGTATTTTTTAATTGCTGCATCTTCGCCGTCTTTCACTAAATCAAAATCAGGATTTGAAAGATCGATGGCATAAAACTGTTTCTGCGTATCGCGCAACTGATCTTTTAACGAAGAAGCATTAAGGTTTGGATATTTCGGACAGAAGCGGAATGAATTCTCTCCTCCAACTACGTACATTCCAAGCCCCACGGCGGCTACTGAAAAACCATCTTCGGGCTCCATGTAGGCAATTGGATAATAATTGTAGGATTGCGCTACTCCCGAAAGTGTTGGATAATATTTATCGTTGTACTCGTGTCCAATTACTTCCTGAATGACCACCGCCATTTTTTCCTCTTCAATTTTATAATTTACAGCATCGAAGTATGCCTGTGCCGACTCGGTAAAAATACTGGAGTAAACCAACTTGATGGCTGTTTCTAACTGTTGATATCGCACCTTCAAATCGGTATGATTATTAGGAATGAGATAGGTTGCATAAACACCCGAGAAGGGTTGCAGCAACGAGTCTTCAAACAAACCCGACGAGCGCACCGCCAAAGGTCTTTTTATCTTTTTTAGGTACTCCATCAGCCTTTTCCTAATCTTATCATCAAACTCCGATTCAAGGAAATGTTTTCGAATGGCGCTATAATCGTTAAACGAGTAAATATCATCGTAAAGGTTATTGGTCTCGATAAACTTATCAAACTCCAGTGCGCCAATAACCGATGTTGACGGAATCCGAATATTCATTTCTGTGATAAATTTTGCGAGGTCGATGTTCTCAATAAAATTGCAGATAAATGCAATTCCTCTTCCCTTCCCTCCAAGTGAGCCTTTTGCCATGCGCACAATAAAACGGCTGGACGAAACAAACTCGGAATCGAAATTAACGATGGTTCCACGCAAACGCTCAAAGCGTACTTTTTTGAAACTATCGAGACAAAACTTCCGCAGTTCTTCGGGCGAATTAAAATCGGAAAGCTGTATAGGCATCAAAAGCTCAGCAAGATTTATTTCGCCACGTGCCATTAACCAGGTTGAAAAGGAGTTACGACTACCGTGATACTGCAGCGACTCTTCGGGGATTTCACGAAACTTTTCCTGAAAATCCTCCATATTTTTAGCCTCGGCTATAGGCAGTCCATCGAGACCTTTAAAAATGAAATCGCCAAATCCCAGCCGTCGATACAGGAAATTAAAAATGTCCATCGAGAGGCTTTCGGAGTTTTTATTGATAAAATCGGCACCAACACTTTTGGCTCGTTTAGCGTTTGAAATGTCGTGCGATTGCAACAACAAAGGAATCGGAAATTTGCGCGTATTCTTTGTAAACTGAAGCAACTCAATTCCTGCATCTTCATCCTCTACTCCGTTTTTTTCAAATTTCACATCAGAAATAACACAAAGCATGTAGCGGCGATAACTGTTTATAAATTTTACTGCCTCCTCGTAATTATCCACCAAAATTACTTTTGGCCGGGCTCGCATTCGTAAGATTTTATGCAGTTCATCTATCGCGTCTTCTTCTACCAAAACCTGTGTTTGGGTCATTACCGTTGTATAAAGCATTGGTAAATACCGCGAATAATATTGAATGCTGTCTTCAACAAGCAAAATAACCCGCACGCTACCATTCTGTGTATCGCGGGCCACATTGCTTTTATCCTCGATATACTTTATCATAGCCATGAAAACGTTTGAGTTTCCGTTCCAAACAAAAATGCGATCAATAAAATCAAGTTTCCGACGCTCGTTTTGGAAGAAACGCAAATCGGCATTATTATTTACCAACAACAACATTGAAATACTCGGACGTTGATTACGAATAGCTCGTGCTGTTTCTACCGGTGTATGTTTGTCCATTCCTGCCATCACAATAATCAGATCGAAATCGCGATGTTTCAGGATCAGCTCTGCCTCTTCCTTATTATGCACACTGGTAAAACGTGGTGCTGCATATAGGTTTAGTTGAAGGTATTCTCCAAAAATCTTGTCGCTAAACTGTCCTTCGCGAACGATGGAATAGGAATCGTAAAGCGTAGCCACCAGCAGCACTTCTTTTACTTTGGTAGGCATTAATTCCTGGAAAATATCGCGGTCGTTTTTCCGCTTTTTGTAAATGGTAGATAGAGATATGTTGTCGATGTCCATTGCTGATCTTGTTTAGCTTTTGAAGTTAGGTATTTTTTGGATTTTGAAGAATTAAGGACATAAAAAATCCCGATCTATCAGATGACGGATCGGGATTTTATGAAAAGTCGTCACCACGCTATCTCAAAAATATTTTAGCGGGGTGACGACTACTTTATGCGTATATCGTAATCAGCTCACTGTTTAATGCAACACATAGTGAGCAGATGACCTAAAAAGTTTAATCTAATTTATGAATTACCAACCCCGAACGCAATTTTGGTTCGAACCAAGTGGTTTTGGGTGGCATAATATTTCCGCTGTCGGCAATGTTTATCAATTGTTGCATAGAAACAGGATACAGCGCAAAAGCGGCTTTCATTTCGCCCGAATCAACACGGCGCTTTAGTTCTTCCAGACCTCGGATACCGCCTATAAAATCGATACGTTTTGAAGTACGTAAATCTTTAATATCCAAAATTGGATCGAGCACCTGGTTAGAAAGAATCGTTACATCCAAAATTCCAATCGGGTCGTTGTCATCGTAGGTTCCCTCTTTGGCAGTTAATTTATACCAGCTTCCGGCCATATACAAACCAAATTCGTGCAATGCCGCTGGTTTAAAAATATCGGCTCCCATATTTTCCACATCAAAACCGTTGGAAAGTTCAGCAAGAAAATCAATTTCCGATAAGCCATTCAAATCTTTTACTACGCGGTTGTAATCAATAATCTGCAATTGGTTATCGGGAAAATGAACCGCCATAAAGTAATTGTACTCCTCATTCCCGGTATGATTCGAATTCTGAGAAGTTTTTTCAGCACCAATGCGTGCAGCTGCAGCAGTTCGATGATGACCATCGGCCACATAGGTAAACGGCACTTTTTCTTCGAAAAGTTGTTCCAGTTTAGTGTTGGTGGCAGCATCGTCGATGGCCCAGAAATGGTGCCCAAATCCGTCTTCAGCAGTAAAATCGTAATCGGCAGCTTTGCTTTTTACAATGTTCTCCACTATCATATCGATCTCGGCCACAGCTTTGTATGCAAAAAATACCGGCTCGATATTGGCGTTCAAATAACGCGTTAAAACCATGCGGTCTTCTTCTTTCTCCGGGCGGGTAAGTTCGTGCTTTTTAATAATGCCATTTTCATAATCGGCACAGGCAGCTGCTCCAACAATTCCATATTGGGTAACACCATTCATGGTTTGTGCATATATATAATATTTGGCATCCGCGTCATCTTTCAGCCAGCCTTTTTCCTGGAATGCTTTAAAATTCTCAACTGCTTTGTTGTAAACCGTTTCAGAGTGAATATCATCCACTTCCGGGCATTCAATTTCGGCTTTTGTGATACGAAGCAAGGATTTCTCTTTTCCTTCTGCCATTGCAGCGGCTTCTTCCGAATTCATAACGTCGTATGGAAGACATGCCAGTTCTTCAACAATTTCTTTTTGCGGACGAAGTCCTTTGAATGGTTTTATAATTGCCATTATTTTGATTTTAAATTTATAGACAACCAGATTTTAGATTGCCAAAAATATAAATCCGGTCTCTATTTAATACATTATTTTAAGAAATAATTCTTTGTGCAACTTTGAGTTAACGTAGCGTTCTGCTCAATAAGTTTTAACCACTAAGTTGCACAAAGAATGCACTAAGATTCTGGAAGTGCCACAAAACAAGCTATTTATTCACCTGATGTGTAGTGTCGTCATTCTCAAAAAAATCGACGATTTGCCGGGCAGCTGCCAAGCCTGCATTTAAATTGGCCTCAGCCGTTTGTGCTCCGGCTTTTTTAGGTGTGAAGAAAAATCTTCCGGGGAATTTTTCTTCAAATTCAGCTTCACAATCCGGCGTAAGGTCCGACATGTATTTTATGCCCGGTTTTTCTTCCATACATTTTACCAGGTCGGGCTCGTTAATGACTTCTTTTCTGCCAGTGTTCACTAAAATACTGCCATCTTGTAAATGCGAAAGCACTTCGGCGCTTACCGATTTTATGTGCTCGCCACGTGCCGGAACATGAATAGAAACGATATCGCTTTTTTCGTAAAGATCTTCCAGTGATTTTGTAACCTTCAATCCTATTGCAGCGGCATCACCTTTACTGTAACGGGTGTATACAATTACATTCATTCCCATGGCCCGTGCAATGCGAAAAACGTTTCGGGCAACGTACCCAAAACCATGAAGTCCGAGAGTACGTCCACGCATTTCGCCACCGGGCTTACCTGAAAATTGCTCGCGCAATCCCATTATTGCCAAGCCAATGGCTAATTCGGCTACTGCATTTGAATTTTGCCCGGGCGTATTCATTACAACAATGTTACTGGCTGATGCGGTTTCAATATCAACATTGTCGTAACCGGCACCTGCGCGCACAACAATCTTCAATTTCTTACCTGCTTTAAGCACTTCCTCATCAAACTTATCGCTACGGATAATTGCTGCATCAACATTGGCAATGGCTTGAAGAAGTTCTTGTTTGTCATTGTACTTTTCAAGCAATTGAAGCTCGTAACCTGCTTTCTCAAAAATTTTTCTGATTTTTTTTACAGCAACCGGGGCAAACGGTTTAACTGTGGCTATTAAGATTTTTCTCATTACTCATAAAATTTAGGTTCACCTCCGGAACTTGAAAACCGTAGGTGAAAAAAATGCAGGACGTTTGCCCTGCATTTCATCTGTTTATTGTTTGTTTACTTCATTTTTTCAAACTCCTGCATGGCATCTACCAAAGCCTGAATACTTTCAACAGGCATTGCATTGTAAATTGAAGCCCTGAATCCGCCAACTGAGCGGTGTCCTTTTATTCCCAACATTCCTTTCGCTGTTGCAAATTCCAAAAACTCCTTCTCAAATTCAGCGAACTCCGGCGTCATTACAAAAGTAACATTCATTAATGAGCGATCTTCTTCGGCCAGCACCGTGCACTGGAACAATTTATTGCGATCGATTTCATCATAAAGAACTTTCGCTTTTTCAATGTTCGTTTGTTCCATGGCTTCTACTCCACCGTTTTCTTTCAACCAAATTAAGGTTTGCAAACAGGCAAATACCGGAAGTGTTGAAGGCGTATTGAACATTGAGCCCGCTTTAATATGTGTAGAATAATCCAACATCGTTGGAATTGGACGATCAACCTTACCTAACGCATCATCTTTTACAATTACCAGTGTAGCACCTGATGGTCCAAGGTTTTTCTGTGCACCAGCATAAATCAAATCATATTTTGATACATCTATCGGGCGGCTGAAAATATCGGATGACATATCTGCAACTAATGGCACATCAACATCCGGTGTTGGAATTTGTGTGCCGTAAATAGTATTATTTGATGTATAATGGAAATAACTTGCATCGGATGGCACTTCGTATCCTTTTGGGATATAATTATAAATAGTGTCAGCCGATGATGCTACTTCTACAATTTCGCCAAAAAATTTAGCTTCTTTTATGGCCTTTTTCGACCATGCACCTGTATTTAAATATGCTGACTTTTTATCCATTAAGTTGTATGGAGCCATTAAAAACTGAGTGCTGGCACCACCTTGCAAGAAAAGAACCGAATAACCCTCCGGTACTTTTAGTAATTTTTTTACCAAAGCAACTGCCTCATCCATAACAGCAACAAATTCTTTGCTACGGTGCGAAACTTCCATTACAGAAAGTCCGGTTCCGGCAAAGTTCATAGCGGCCTCAGCAGTTTTTTCCTTTGTAAATTCGGGCAGAATTGAAGGTCCTGCGTAAAAATTGTGCTTCTTCATATAATACAACAATTAAGGTGAGTAATTAAATTTTTAATCTTTTAAACACCACCATAAAGTTCTTAAATAGTGATTGTTTATCCGATGAGAAAAATCAAGTTTATTTTTATTTTTATGAGTTTTAAAACATTGATTAACAACACAAAAACAGGTGACAGATATCATTTCCCCTCTCTCTTTGTTGTTAACATTGTCGGTATCAATCTGTTATTTCATACGATTAAAATAGTTAATTAATATTGCATCGTATGCAACTCGTACATTAATCATTTCCCTGTGTGTAAAGACTATACATGCTCGTTTCATACAAAAATATCTTATTCCGAGCAACAATACCATGTTTTACAGAATAAATGATTTTTTCGGCGTAATATTTAAAAAGAATTTAAATAGAACCGGCCAAAACTTGAGGGATAAAAAAAGCCGCCTGTAATAAACAGACGGCGAAGTTTAGTTTTAATATGTTTTATTGGTTAGATAAAAGGCATTTTAACTATTTCTGCAGGAATTACTTTATTTCGGATCTTCACAAAAATTTCGGTTCCAAAAGCGGAGTATTCTTTGGCAACGTATCCCATTCCAATTCCTTTATTTAAAACCGGAGACATGGTTCCTGATGTTACGCTACCAATTGTTTCACCTACTGAGTTTACCAATTCGTAACCTTTACGCGGAATTCCTCTTCCAGTAAGTTCAAAACCGCGCAACCTGCGTGATATTCCTTCGGTTTTTTGCATGGTTAAAAATTCGCGATCGATAAATTTACGCCCGTTATTGAATTTTGTAATCCATCCCAAACCGGCTTCCAATGGCGATGTTGTATCGTCAATATCGTTTCCGTAAAGGCAATAACCCATTTCTAAACGCAGTGTATCGCGGGCTGCCAAACCAATTGGTTTGATGCCTGCTTCTGCACCGGCCTCAAAAATGGCATTCCAGATCGTTTCTGCTACATCATTTCTGAAATACAACTCGAAACCACCTGCTCCGGTGTATCCTGTTGCTGAAATAATCACATCATCAACACCGGCAAATTTATCGGTTACGAAGGTGTAAAATTTTATTTCTGAAAGATTTACATCGGTTAATTTTTGAAGCACCTCAGTTGCTTTAGGCCCCTGAATGGCCAACTGGCTAATATGGTCGGAAGCATTTTCCAGCTCTGCTCCAACTTCTTCATTTTGAAGAACAATCCAGTTCCAGTCTTTTTCAATGTTGGCGGCATTAACTACCAACATATATTTTTCAGGTTCGTAATAATAAACCAAGAGGTCGTCAACAATACCTCCTTTTCCGTTTGGCAAACAACTATACTGGGCCTGCCCTTGTGTAAGAATTCGCGGATCGTTTGATGTAATTTTGGCTACCAAATCCAAAGCTTTCGGTCCTTTCACCCAGAATTCGCCCATGTGCGATACATCAAAAACGCCTACGCCCTCGCGCACTGTCATGTGTTCATCTCTAATGCCACTGTACTCAATAGGCATTTCGTATCCGGCAAACTCAACCAATTTGCCGCCCTTTTTTTTGTGTATCGAATTAAATGCAGTTGTTTTCATATTTATTTTTCAATTGTTAACGGATATAGTTCATAAACCGTCTGCCATTATAAGATAATGTTGAGCAAATCTATGTATTCAAAAACAGCACAAATATGAATTTTATCAGCAACAGCACAAAAAGCTTTCTGAATTATTTTGCTAAATTGCTGACCACAATCAAAAACAAAAAATGAGCAATACTTTTCAACACATCAATACGTCTCAGCTTGAAACACTTGCAGGTGGCGACAACGAGTTTATAAAGGATATGGCAGAAATTTTTCTGGAACAGATTGATGAATTTGTGACGAACATGAGTTCATTCCTTAAAGCAGAGGACTGGGAAAAGCTGGCACGCGAAGCACATACCGCAAAATCGTCGGCAATGACATTTGGAATGGACAACACCGGAACCTTACTGAAGAACATTCAATTGGAGTGCGAAGCCAATAATCTGAACGATGTTCCGAAAATGGTTGAAGATGCCATTAATCAATTACAGGCTGCAATTCCCGAGTTGAAGGAATTACTTTAAAAAGAAAACGACTCCCTTACGAGAGCCGTCCTGCAGAATTCTTTTAATACAGCTTAATTTCTAAAAACCAAGGATTCATTTTCAAAATCGATTACAATCGGCTTTGTCTTATCAACATTGCCGGAAAGTATCCGTTTCGACAATTCATTCAATACAAACTTTTGGAGCACACGTTTTACCGGTCGTGCACCAAAATGCGGATCGTATCCAATACCCGATAACCAATCGTTTGCTTTTTCGCTTAACTCAATTTTCAGATCGCTTGCCGATAAACGTTTTACGATTTGCTCAAACTGTACGCGAACTATTTCCTTAATGGCTGCTTTCGATAGCGGAGTGAATACGATAGTTTCATCAATACGGTTCAGGAACTCAGGTCGTATTGTTTTCCGTAACATTTCCAATAACTGGCTCCGCGTTTTCTCCAACACCTGAAATTCATTGGAGTCATTCATCGTTTCGTAATTCTCCTGAATGATGTGCGATCCCAGGTTCGAAGTCATTATAATAATTGTATTCTTGAAGTTTACTGTACGACCTTTGTTATCGGTTAAACGGCCATCGTCCAGTACCTGCAGCAATACATTATAAACATCGGGGTGTGCTTTTTCAATTTCGTCGAAAAGGACTACAGAATAAGGTTTGTGGCGCACAGCTTCTGTCAACTGGCCTCCTTCATCGTAACCAACATATCCCGGAGGCGAACCGATTAAACGGGTTACCGAGAACTTCTCCTGGTACTCCGACATGTCGATCCGTGTTATCATATTTTCGTCGTTAAACAAGTATTCAGCCAAAGCTTTTGCCAGCTCAGTTTTTCCAACTCCGGTTGTTCCCAAAAAAATGAACGACCCGATTGGCCTTTTTTCGTCTTGTAAACCTGCACGGCTACGGCGCACTGCATCCGAAATGGCAACTATCGCCTCATCCTGACCAATTACCCGATTGTGCAATTCGTCTTCCATGTGAAGTAACTTTTCGCGTTCACTTTGTAACATTTTCGAAACCGGAATACCAGTCCAGCGAGCCACAACCTCAGCAATATCCTCTGTATCAACTTCTTCTTTAATCAGAGTTTCTCCTTTTTTCATTTCCTCCAATTCAGCCTGATACTTTTCAATCTCAGCTTCTACTTCTTTTACTTTCCCGTAGCGCAATTCTGCAACACGGCCATAATCACCTTGTCGCTCGGCTTGCTCCGCTTCAAACTTGTAGGTTTCAATTTCTTCTTTGTTTTTCTGAATCTTTTCGATCACCGATTTCTCCGATTGCCATTTAGCTCGTAAGCGCGATTGGTCTTCTTTTAAATTTGAAATCTCCTCATTTAATGAATTCAGCTTTTTTGTATCATTTTCGCGTTTAATCGCCTCGCGTTCAATCTCCAGCTGTTTTACCCGTCGTTGAATTTCATCCAGTTCTTCCGGAACAGAATCAATTTCCAAACGTAGTTTCGCCGCGGCTTCATCCATTAAGTCAATAGCTTTATCGGGCAAAAAACGATCAGATATATAACGTTGGGATAATTCAACCGACGCAATAATTGCATCGTCTTTTATTTGCACTTTATGGTGACTCTCATACTTTTCTTTAATACCACGCAAAATAGAAATGGCATTCAAGGTATCCGGTTCATTTACATGGACAATCTGAAAACGACGTTCAAGCGCTTTATCTTTCTCAAAATATTTCTGGTACTCGGCCAAGGTGGTTGCACCAACGGCACGCAGTTCGCCCCGGGCAAGTGCCGGTTTTAAAATGTTGGCCGCGTCCATTGCTCCTTCACTTTTCCCGGCTCCCACCAGGGTATGTATCTCATCAATAAACAAAATCACCTCATTATTAGACTGTATAACCTCGTTTACAACAGCTTTCAAACGTTCTTCAAATTCGCCTTTGTATTTTGCCCCGGCAACCAAAGCTCCCATATCAAGCGAAAATACCTGTTTTGATTTCAGATTTTCAGGTACGTCGCCACGCACAATACGGTGCGCCAATCCTTCGGCAATTGCCGTTTTTCCGGTACCCGGCTCACCAAGTAAAATAGGGTTGTTTTTTGTGCGGCGCGAAAGTATCTGTAAAATCCGCCGGATCTCATCATCGCGACCAATTACAGGATCCAGTTTCCCAGATCGGGCACGCTCGTTAAGGTTTACGGCAAAACGATTTAACGAGTTAAACTTGTCTTCTGCTGTTTGGCTGTCAACTTTCGATCCTTTTCGTAATTCTTCAATGGCCAGTTTCAATTCTTTCTTTGAAATACCATTGTCTTTCATTAAACGGCTGGTATTGTCTTTTACATCGAGCAAAGCCATTAAAATGTGCTCCACCGAAACATATTGGTCGCCCATTTCCTGTGCCAATGCGAGTGCTTTTTGCAAAGCCTGATTCGCACCAGAAGAAAGATATTGTTCTCCACCGGAAACTTTTGGATAGGATTGAATTATCTGATCGAGAGCCTGTTTAAAAATGGTGGCGTTTACATCTAGTTTTTTAAGTAAAAACTCGGTAACGTTCTCGGCAGAATGAAGTAATCCCCGAAGAAGATGCCCGGTTTCAATTGCTTGCTGGTTGTTTCCCTGTGCAATTTGAAAAGCTTGTTGAATAGCTTCCTGCGATTTTATAGTAAAATTATTAAAGTTCATGGCTTTATGTTTTTAAATGCATCTCGGCTACACCAACTTGCAGACCACAACCCTTTGACAGACAGAATGTCACGACAACTCAGAAAAATATAGAAACAATTTCAGGAAAGTAGAATTTTGTATGAAAAAATGGCAGTTGCAGACATAAAAAAACAGAGATGAACCACCACCTCTGTTTTCTAACCTAACCAAATCTATTTCTATGAAAAAACACTTAAACTATTCAAATTCTATGCTACAAAAATACGGCAGATTTTTGTTAATGCGTATCAACGGAAGTTAAAGAATGTTATAACTTCCGGATGGTGTATTTATCAGCATTATCATTACAGGAAAGACGAATGTATGATCCTGATAAAACAGGACATAAAAAAACAGAGATGTTTAATATCATCTCTGTTTCCTAACCTAACCAAATCTATTCTCTATGAAAAAACACTTAAACTATTCAAATTCTATATTACAAAAATAAGGCAGATTTTAGTTAACTCGTATCAACGGAAGTTAAAGAATGTTAACAGTTGTTGCTCAGGAACTAAACCTGCTGCTTGTTATGTTTCAAGCCAGCATTTTTATAAATTCGGAAGAACGAAGGTGATAACAAACCAAATAAACATTAGCAATAGAAACAGACCCTATTTAAACAAAATGCTACTAAAGCACAAGAGACATATACAAATAGGTCTCTACCTAAATACATTATGATACATGCCTCAAAAACAGGCTTTAAAGCAGTTTAAAAACTTTCTAAATTGGAAAAATAACGTTACTTTAGCGATCCATTTCAATAATGATTTTAATTCTAATATTATAACTAAAATTACAATTTTATGACAAAACATGTATATACTTTCGGAGCCGGACAGGCTGAAGGTAAAGCAAACATGAAAAACCTTCTTGGAGGAAAAGGTGCAAACCTTGCAGAAATGAACCTTATTGGTGTTCCTGTACCTCCCGGATTTACGATTACAACAGAAGTTTGTACCATGTACAACGAACAAGGTCAGCAAGCTACATTCGACCTCATAAAGCCAGAAGTTGAAGCGGCAGTTGCGTTGGTTGAGCAACTTACCGAAACAGAATTTGGAAGCAAAGAAAATCCATGTTTAATGTCGGTACGCTCAGGTGCCAGGGCTTCTATGCCGGGAATGATGGATACCGTTTTAAATTTGGGAATGAATGATGATGCCGTTGAGGGTATCACTAAAAAATCAGGCAACTCTCGTTTTGCCTGGGATTCATACCGTAGATTTGTACAAATGTATGGCGATGTTGTTATGGACATGAAGCCAGCCAGCAAAGAAGAAATCGATCCTTTTGAAGAAATTATTGAAGAACTAAAAGAGGAAAAAGGCATTCAGTTGGATACTGAATTCTCGACTGACGATTTAAAAGAATTGGTTGCACGTTTTAAAGCAGCAGTTAAAAAAGTTACTGGAAAAGATTTCCCAACTGATCCGTGGGAGCAGCTTTGGGGTGCAGTTGCTGCAGTTTTTGGAAGCTGGAATAACGACCGTGCAATTTATTACCGCAGAATGGAACAAATTCCTGACGAATGGGGAACCGCGGTGAACTGTCAGGCAATGGTCTTCGGAAACATGGGATCCAACTCAGGTACTGGAGTTGCATTTACACGCGACGCCGGAACAGGTGAAGACATTTTTAACGGTGAATATTTAATTGATGCACAGGGCGAAGATGTTGTTGCCGGAATTCGTACTCCACAGGAAATTACACTTGAAGGCTCTAAAAGATGGGCAAAACTTCAAGGCATTAGCGAAGAAGAAAGAGCTTCAAAATATCCGTCACTGGAAGAAGCAATGCCCGAAATGTACCGTCAACTAAATGATACACAGCAAAAGCTGGAAGACCACTACAGTGATATGCAAGATCTTGAATTTACTATTCAGGAAGGGAAATTGTGGTTGTTACAAACCCGTAACGGCAAACGTACCGGGGCGGCAATGGTAAAAATGGCTGTTGACATGTTGGAAGAAGGCCGTATTGACGAAAAAACGGCTTTAAAAAGAATTGAAGCGGCTAAACTGGATGAATTGCTTCACCCGGTATTTGATACTGCTGCCATGAAATCGGCAACTGTTTTGGCAAAAGGATTACCAGCATCTCCGGGTGCGGCAACAGGACAGATTGTATTCTTCGCCGACGAAGCTGCAAGTTATCCGGAATCGGTATTAGTTCGTACCGAGACTTCGCCTGAAGATTTGGAAGGAATGAACATTGCCAAAGGGATATTAACGGCTCGTGGAGGAATGACCTCTCATGCAGCTGTTGTTGCCCGCGGAATGGGTAAATGCTGTGTATCGGGTGCAGGAGCTGTAAAAATAAACTACAAAACCCGTGTAATGACCATTGATGGAAAAGAATACCACGAAGGTGATTGGATTTCGTTAAACGGAAGTACCGGTGAAGTTTATGAAGGAAAAGTTTCAACTATGGATCCTGAAATGAGCGGAAACTTTGCAAAAATAATGGATCTTGCTCAAAAATTTACACGCATGTCCGTTCGCACCAATGCAGACTCTCCTGCCGATGCACAAGTTGCCCGCGACTTTGGTGCACAAGGAATTGGTCTTTGCCGGACAGAACACATGTTCTTTGAAGGAGAAAGAATTAAGGCAATGCGCGAAATGATATTGGCAAAAACAGAAGTTGATCGTCGTAAAGCTTTGGATAAACTATTGCCTTACCAACGTGAAGATTTTGAAGGGATTTTGGAAGCAATGGCCGGATACGGAGTAACTATTCGTTTACTTGATCCACCATTACACGAGTTTGTTCCTCATGAAGAAGCCAACCAAAAAGATATGGCCAAAGAAATGGGCATTAGCGTTGAAGATGTAAAAGCACTTGTTGATGATCTTCACGAATTCAATCCAATGCTAGGTCACCGTGGATGTCGTTTGGGAAATACTTATCCTGAGATTACAGAGATGCAGGCACGCGCCATTATTGAAGCTGCTGTTAATCTGACGCAAAAAGGTGTTGATGCCCGCCCTGAGATTATGGTTCCGCTAATTGGTACTGTTAAAGAATTTAAACTACAGGCTGACATTATACATGCTACTGCTAAGAAGGTATTCGAAGAAAAAGGTGCTAAATGCGATTATATGGTGGGAACGATGATTGAAATTCCTCGTGCTGCAATGACCGCTGATTTGGTTGCCGAACATGCTGAATTCTTCTCATTCGGAACAAACGACCTTACGCAAATGACTTTTGGTTATTCGCGCGACGATGCCGGTAAATTCTTACCAATCTACATCGAAAAAGGCATTTTGAAAAACGATCCTTTCCAGGTACTCGACCAGGAAGGTGTTGGACAAGTGGTTAAAATTGGTGTTGAGAAAGGCCGAAGCACAAAACCAGATCTTAAAGTTGGTATTTGTGGTGAGCATGGTGGCGAACCTTCATCAGTAATGTTCTGCGACAGCGTTGGAATGGACTACGTAAGTTGTTCTCCATATCGTGTACCGATTGCACGTGTAGCTGCTGCTCAGGCTAACTTGAAATAAAAATTATTGATAAGATTATAAAGAGCTGCTCTTCGGAGTGGCTCTTTTTTTTGATCTAAAAGAAAAACCAAGTAGAATTACCTGGTTAAAATCGAGTAATTCTACGCTATTTTTTTTGATTTTTCTTTCCGAACTTTGTCATAACAACTAAAGGATACCATCAATGGAAATAAAGCGTAAAATAAATTCACATTCGTTAGACACATTCACATTCCTAACGCTTTTATCCGTTTTCTCTTTTCTTTTCTATTATTTTTTATCCTCTAACTTTCAACACAGTTCTACAATAAACACTGTCTCTTTTCCCTGAGTCACGGTGATAAAAAGTAAGAAGATGGGATCCAACAAGGAGCACAAATTGTGCTCCTTGTTATATTTTATAAAGATTGTTTTTTATGGCAAAGATGACTAGTCCTGCAATATTTTTGGTATTGGTTTTTTCAAGTAGATTATATTTATGGCCTTCAATAGTGCGTGCACTAAGACTAAGGTTTTCACCAATCTCCGTAGCCGTTAACTCTTCACAAATCAACTTTAAAACCTGATTTTCTCTTTTTGTGAGTTTTAGTTTTAACCCGGAATCTGTTGGTACATCTTTTTTAAATCCCTGCAAAACGGCTCCCGACAGACTGCCCGAAAAGAAGAAATCGTTTTTCATTACTTTTTTTATCGCCAGTTCTAACTCATCGGGCTCTGCATTTTTTAATAAATAACCATTTACTCCTTCGCCAACAAGATGAGCAACCAGTTGTGGGGTGTCCTCCATACTGAGTATTAAAATTCGTATATCAGGATAATTTTTCCGCAAATGTCCGGTTACTTCAACACCATCCATTTCGGGCATATTAATATCGAGTAGTACCAACTCGGGTTCTTTTTCCAGTTTCTCAAGCAACTCCAACAACTCGTTTCCGTTTCCGGCCTCATAGATATTCCCGACAATTTCAAAATCGTCTAACAAGGCGACCATACCTTTTCTGAAAAGCTTATGGTCATCCGTAACTACGATATCAACTTTTGTATCATTCATCAACTTGCAGAGCTATAATTGCCCGGGTTCCTTTTCCCGGAAATGATTTCATTTTAAATTTTGCGTGTGCCATTTCAGAGCGACTTTCCAGATTTCTTAATCCTAATCCCGTTTGCATTTTCTCTTCCATAAAAAACCCTTTACCATCATCTTCAACTACAAGAGCTACATTTTGTTGTGAAAAACGAATATTAATTGCAATTCGACCTGCTTCTGCGTGTTTAATGGCATTATTAACCAATTCCTGAACAATACGAAAAACAGCCAATTCCTGCTTACTTTCAAAACGAAATTGCTCTCCGCTTTTCCAGCATTCAATAACTAATTGGTCTGATTTATTTACCCAGTTTGCCAACTCTTCTAATGCAAAGTACAATCCCAGTTTTTCAAGTGAAGGAGGTAATAATGAACGAGAAATGCGACGTACCTGAAGTATTACATCGTCGAGGTAGGCTTTGGTTTCGTTCGCCAATTCTTTTGTCCTCTCTGCTTCTGCTTTTTTTTCAATTCTTCCCACAGTTAATTTTACCACCGAAAGCATGGCCCCAACCTCATCGTGCAAATCGCGGGCAATACGTTTACGCTCATTTTCCTGAGCCTGAATGGTATTTTTAATAATTTCTTCTTGCTGATTGCGAACTACCCGATTTAACTCGAGCTGTTTATTTAGCAAGCGCTTCTGGTATGCAATAAAAAAGAAAAAGATACCGCCTGCTAATAAAAGCATTCCAATTGTACCAATTAAGTACACGAATAATAACTCTGAATTCCCGGTTCCTTCCACGATTCATATTTTAACAAATGCTAAATTAGTTAACAAAATTGAACT
The DNA here is from genome assembly GCF_010448835.1 of Draconibacterium halophilum. Lineage (NCBI taxonomy): Bacteria > Pseudomonadati > Bacteroidota > Bacteroidia > Marinilabiliales > Prolixibacteraceae > Draconibacterium > Draconibacterium halophilum. The sequence continues at coordinate 1,384,517 of NZ_CP048409.1, read as the reverse complement.
TTCTGTAAAATTTAGTCAATATTCGGACTTGCGGTTATGGCAACAACATATACTCTCCATTAAATAGGATCCAGCTTGCGATCGGCTTTCCAAAAACCAATGGCAATTAAAACATAAAACAATGTCATCAGCAAATCAGAATAGTACACCGTTATCTTTGAAAATTCCCTTGAATAATCAAGAATTAAGTTGAACAGCAAAGAGTAAAACAGGTTGCCTGCATAATAAATTAAAATAGCAAGATTTATATAAATCAATGGTTCTTTCCATAAATTTGGGATACGGGCTTCGGTCATCACCTTATAAAAAAACAAAATAGAAAAGCCAACAAGAATAATTTTACTAATGGACTGTGGCAATGCAGGATACTCATAAATTGATTGTAAGAATATGGTATTGACCAAGCAATAAAGTTCGAAAAGAATAATCAAAATAATCACCAAGCGTTTACGAAGAATATCTTCTAATATGAGCGAATAGAAAAGCCCAAGTATAAAAAACACAACCATTAAATACAAGAGTATTACAGGCATTGTGTTGGTAACTCCCAAATAAATGAATATACGAGTAACAATTTCTGTAATTGTACCAAATACTACAAAATAGAAAACCAACCGTAAAGCCTTGTTGAAATGACTAAAGCGATAAATGCCAATAAAAAAAGGTATCAAAATAGATACCCAATTAATCATTATGTATTTCAAAACTTCACTGTTATGAATTATAAATACTTCGCTCGTCGCAAAATGGAGGACAAATACCTGAACTATTATACTCTTCAATATCATCGTCTCCACCACCATCTTCCACCGATTTTGGCATCTGATTAGAATCCGCACTTACCATCACATCCATGGTCTTTTTAATGCCCAATTCAATTTTCACCTTATCTCGGTTTTGCGTATTAAAAAGTTCGTGCAGTTCGAATTTGGTAAGCAAGTAAGCCTTTGGATAAATGTATTGCCGAAAAGCTGCTCCTTCATGCGTTTCATCTAATTCTCCGGCTCGCCATTGACGATATAATCGAACGCTTTTTATAACAGCATCTGTATTATTTGTGAAGTCCTCGTTTACTTTATTGAGTTTAAAAACAGGGGTTTCGTAATCGGCATAAACATCTCCACTACCAAGAAGAAATGCAGAAACAGCAAAAGCACAAAGTACATATCTATCACCATCCTTATCAGTTTCCAGCCCCAGGTAAACCCGCAGGCGGTTTTCATTATCTCCTATCAATGATTTATAGGTTTCTTTTTGCAGGATGATTGGAGACAGCTTCAAGTTAAAGGTTTTTTCTGACTCTTCTTTAAAATTATTTTTCCAGTTTTCTGCTTTTTTAGCCGGGAGTTGATCTCGTTTTAATTTAATAGCCATAACCATTGTATTTGGATGATTAAAAATAGACAAAATGTTTGACAAAAAAACAGATTCAATAACATATTCTCAAAATAGAAATGTCAAAAACCTTCTTTGCCTGGCAACAAAAAAACTGCCCGCCAAATAATAGATGGCGGGCAGTGCTGTAAAAACAGTATTAAATCAAGGTCTAGTCTCCTTAGTAAGGCTCATAATAATAATCGTTATCGTAGCCCTGATTGTAATAATTGTCGTCGTATGCGTAATACCGGTCGGGGTAATGCACCAGGTTAAAACCATATGCCGAAGATTCAAAGAACAAGTTTCCAACTCTGAAATATAAGTAACCATTTATATGAACTTGCTCGTAACCATATGGCAATCGTTCAAATGTGAACCCAAATGGCAGATTAACCAACACATAACCTATTCCTCTTTGGTGACGGAAAAAGTGACCATCGTAGCAATAGTACCGATTATGGTTGTGCATAAACACTGTGGGACGATAAACAAACTTACGAATTACATGACCGTAATGGTTATTGTAATAATAATGCTTGTGATAGCGATATGAGTACGGGTGGTATCCTCCGTAATAATCGCTCCAGCTGTTGTGGTTCCAACGATAGTGCTCCCAACTACGATCCCAATGGTTTTTATTACGGTAGTTGTAATTTGAATAATACTTCCGGTCGCGGTGGTTGTAGTTCATTGCTTTTGAGCGGTTTCGACTACTCCACTTCTGGTTTTTCCCCCGATAACTATTATTCGGTCTATACCGTTTGTCTTTTGTATCTACATTGTAATAACGGCGAGCTTTTTCAACCCTGTTTCCCGAAGTTCGTCTTCCGGATGAAACCGCCGGCCCCGATTTATTTGTATTTATCTTCGCTCTCGATGATTGTCTGTTTACATTTCCATTTCTGGTTTTGTTTGCCCTTTGGGGTTGGCTTTTTCTGTAAACGTTACTTGAAGACCTGGACGATTTTTGTTGCGATTTATAATTGCTATTCGAACTACGTTTACGCTGAACATCGCGATTTACCGATCTTGAATCGTTAAATTTCCTGTTGCCTGAACGAACATTGGCACTGTTACGGCGCGTAGTTGTTTTAGGCGTTGATCGTACAGCTCTATCAGAGCTTTTTGGTGTTGACTGCCGATAAGTTTTAGAGGCACTTTTTGTTTTCACCTCTGTCCTGCTGTTCCTTCTCGGAGCTTCCCTTTTTTCTGTTCCTCGTTGTGTTCCCCTGCGCTGAGCCTGGGCCGGAACTATTGTAATTAGTGTAATTGCCGCCAGAGTAATAATCGTGGCAAACAATCTGAATGTCGTTGTTTTCATGACAATAAATTTTAAAATTCAACAATTTGTTTGCGATGCTCTGTTGGCGCCAAAATAAAAATCGATATCTGCCTTTGTAATTGCAAAGCCTGTGCCAAAAAAGCAGCATGCAGAAAGAACAAAAGTTACAACACCTAAACGACAGGCTTTTAAGCACTTTTTTTTCTAAGCAATTCTCTCTACTTTTGCCGCGATTTTTATTTAAACTATGCCGCGCATATTATCAATAGATTACGGAAAAAAACGAATAGGATTGGCAGTTACCGATCCGGGGCAGATTATTGCCAGTCGTTTAACCACAATTCCAACACACACCATTTGGGATTTTCTGAAAGATTATTTCGAAACGGAAGAGGTGGAGTCGGTGGTTGTGGGATATCCCAAACAAATGAACAACCAGGCGTCTGAGTCTGTTAGATTTATCAATCCGTTTTTAAAAAAGTTTCAGCAAATATATCCTGATATGAAGCTGGAGATTTACGACGAACGTTTTACATCGAAAATTGCTTTTCAGACAATGATTGATGGCGGACTAAAAAAACAAAAACGGCAAGACAAAGCGTTGGTTGATGCGATAAGCGCAACCATTATTTTACAGAATTATTTAGAACAAAAACGCAACTCTAGATTATGAAACGAGCCTGTTTAATCTATGCTCAAAGAATGAGAAGATTGTTACGCAGTGAGGCGAGTTGCAATTGAAGATAAAAGAATAACGAATGAAACTACCACGACAAGAGTTTTGCCACATACGCACACAATTCATATCGTGGGAATTCCTTCTTATACCTTAATGGATAAACAATTATAATAAGATGAAATACCCGGTAACAGTATATGGCGACCCTTTATTGAGAAAGAAGGCCAAAACAATTAAAAAGGATCATCCCAAACTTGATGAAATAATTGAGAATATGTGGGAAACCATGTACTTCTCTGATGGTGTTGGCCTGGCAGCTCCTCAGGTTGGAATGTCGATTCGTATGTTTGTAATCGATGCATCATCGGGTGCCGACGAAGAACCGGAACTGGAGGGTTTTAAAAAAGTTTTTATCAATCCGGAGATTATTGAAACCAAAGGCGAAGAATGGACAATGAACGAAGGATGTTTGAGCTTGCCTGAAATCAGAGAAGATGTTGAACGTCCCGATGAGGTGACAATTAAATACCAGGACGAAAATTTTGTTGAACACATTGAAACGCACAAAGGATTTGCCGGGCGTGTAATCCAGCATGAGTACGATCATTTGGAGGGAATTCTGTTCGTCGATTATTTGTCGCCTTTACGCAAACGCTTATTAAAAAGCAGGCTAATTGCCATTTCAAAAGGAAAAGTTCGGCCACATTACCGGATAAAAGTTCCAAAATAAATGTAACCTTTTCAAAAAAACCTTCGTTTAAAGGCTAATTCTTCAAGCATAGGTTTTGGAAAATACATTTAAAAACATACCCTTCTTACGAATTACAGTCGCTTTTGCCACAGGCATTTATCTTGCTTCCGTATTAGCCTTAAATGCTACCGTTCTAATTTATTTAGCGTTTGGTATAACCGGATGTTTGGTTCTGATTCACAAATACTATAACTATTATCTTTCTCCGCTTTTTGGGATAATAGCCTTTATGCTGATCGCGTTATCAGGAGCCATCACTTACGAACAATACAACAACGTTTCTACTCCGCAAACAAACGGGTTGATGGCTGCTACTGTACTGGAAACACCTCAGGAAAAAACCAACTCTTACAAAAGCCTACTCCTTTTACATTCAATAAAAACAGAAGATACACTGATTGGCACACGAGAAAAGATACTGGTTTATTTTGAAAAAGCTGAAAACATTAAACAATTGAAACCGGGTAGCCAGATTATTTTTGAGCAATCGCCCGAGCTGATTGAAAACCGGGGAAATCCCCACGAATTTGATTACAAAAAATACCTGGAGAAGAAACACATTTTCCGACAGGTTTATTTAAAAACTGAAAACTGGAATTTAACCGGGTACATAAACAACGCTCCTCTTATATGGGCCGAAACAATTCGTAACAAACTACTAAAAATATACCGCGATCAGGAAATCGGAACGCAGGAAACTGAGATTCTTTCGGCGCTTACACTTGGCTACAAACGCCAGCTTGACCGGGAGACAAAACGTGTATTCTCTTCAGCTGGAGCCATGCATGTACTGGCCGTTTCAGGATTGCATGTCGGTATACTTTTCTTTACTTTTTCATTCTGCTTTGGGTTCCTGCAAAAACACAGAACTGGCCGGTTTATTTACGTATTACTTTCCATTGGTTTTTTGTGGTGCTACGCTTTTATAACCGGCTTGTCACCTTCCGTTTTGCGGGCATGCACCATGTTCAGCCTGATAATTATTGCCGGCAATATTAACCGAAGAGCCAACATCTACAACACGCTTGCTGCTTCAGCATGTTTACTTTTATTGGTAAATCCGAATAATCTTTTCGAGGTAGGCTTTCAACTTTCTTACACGGCCGTTTTTGGTATTGTTTTTCTGCAACCACGAATTGCCGGACTATGGCACATAAAAAATAAAGTTGGTTTATTTTTCTGGAATTTGATTACCGTTTCAATTGCGGCCCAAATAGCCACATTTCCGCTATCTGCCTATTATTTTAACCAATTTCCAACCTACTTTTTATTAAGCAATATTGTTGTTATTCCGGCAGCCATGCTACTCATCCCTCTTGGGCTGGGTTTGTTGGCCTTTTCACAAATACCTCTATTGGCTAATCTTATTTCAGCCGCAGTAAAATGGATTATAAAAGGAGTATACTTTGTGCTATCGTCTATCGAATCATTTCCAATATCAACACCCGACGTTGTGCTGCATATGCCTGAGCTGCTTCTTGTATCCGCCATTCTGTTTTCCATCTTCTTATTTCTGAATTCTCGGCGAGCCTTGTTTCTAAAGTCAGCCATTTCGTTTGGAGTGCTACTGGCTTCGTTAATTCTGTTTTCAGGGTATAAACAAATAAATCAGCACGAAATAATTGTGCTAAACTCAAAAGAACCAGTGGCTTGTTTTATTGCAGCAAACAAAATGTATGTAATTTCAGAAGACACTCTTTCGGTTGATGATTACAACTTTAGCTCAGTGCAAGACATAAAACGTCAGAAACGTTTAGCAGACGCCATTTATTTAACCGCTGGAGCCACATACCGCGATGATTTTCTTTTGATCGACAAAGGACTAGCTATATTTGAAGGGAAAAATATTTTATTAAAACCCCATAATATTCCAGCTACAAACAAGATAGTGCCAGACATAATCGTTAGTAGTCGAACAAATATTGGCAAAGAATTAGTTCCTGAAGATTGCTGCTATATAAAATACTATCCCGACCGGGATATGTCTTCTCTCAATAAAAACCAACACATTCTTTCAGTTCAAGGAGCATTTACTACCGCTTGGTAGACGTACAATCCAGATCAAAACAGCCTTTCTTTCGCTGTATTTGAGTTGAAAAAGAATTTGGATAATTCTTACAATTTACTGTACGCATTTTGTAATTTAGAATGTTAATTTAATGGTGGAAGCGAGAAATAATAAAGAGTTTTCCGTGGAGTTTAAGAACAGAATGCATTATTTTGCTTCATTAAATAATACAGACAGGTGAAACGCGCATGCATTTTTTTTGCATAGAGAATAGACATTTAGAAGCGAGTTCCATCGAATACTTTTGATAATTAACAATTATAATCAGATGAAAGTTGTTATAGCAGGTGCAGGTGAAGTAGGAACACATTTGGCGAGAATGTTAACCAATGAAAACCATGACATCACCTTACTGGATGATTCTCCTGAGAAACTAGCGAAGATAAGTGGTGAGGTAGACCTGATGACAATTCCGGGATCGGCTCATTCCTTTCAGGATTTAAAAAGTACAGACCTGGCAAAATCCGATTTATTTATAGCAGTTACCCCATTTGAGGAGCGGAACGTTCTTGCCTGTTCAATGGCATCGTACCTGGGCGTAAACCGTACAATTGCACGAATAAACAACTCGGAATACCTTCAGGAAAGATATAGGGCAAAGCTTAGCAACCTGGGAATTAACGAACTGATTTACCCTGAAAGTCTGGCAGCAAAAGAAATTGTTGCATCGGTAAAACAAACAGCTACTCGTCAGTTAATCGAGTTTTCAAACGGAAAACTCATCATGATGGGAATTAAAGTGCGCGAAAATGCACCCATTCTCAATAAAACTTTTGAAGAGTTATCGCAAGAAAACCAGCATTTATTAGTGGTGGCAATTAACCGCGACAACGAAACCATCATCCCAAATGGTACTGATTTTGTAAAAAATGGTGACATTGTATTTTTTGTTACCACTCCGGCCGAGCAAAACAATGTTTACGAATTAACCGGCAAAAAACTTTTTGAGGTTAAAAACATTATGTTTTTAGGAGGTAGCCGAATTGCCCAAAAAGCAATTGAAAAACTGGGAGAAAACTACCGGATAAAAATTATTGAAGGCGACCGTAAAAAATGTGAAAAAATTGCTGACAAATATGAAAACGTGCTGGTAATTAATGGCGATGGCCGAAACCTGAATTTGTTGCGGGAAGAAGGAATTGAAAAAATGGATGCTTTTGTGGCAACCACCGGAAATTCAGAAACCAATATTCTAGGCTGTCACCTGGCAAAAACATACGGTGTTCGCAGAACTGTTGCCGAGGTTGAAAACTTAGCCTATATGAACCTTGCCGACAATATGGATATTGGTAGTATTTTTAATAAAAAACTTATTGCTGCCGGTTATATCTACCGTTTTACACTTAATGCCGAGATCTCGAAAGTAAAATGCTTAACGGCTTCCGATGCCGAAGTTTTTGAGTTCATTGCTAAACCGGGTGCTAAAATCACACAAAAATCCATAAAAGATCTTGACTTCCCGGAGGAAGCAAAAATTGGAGGAGTGATTCGTGGAAACATGGGCTACATCGCACACGGCTATACTCAAATTCAGGAAGGCGATAAAGTCGTTGTATTCACCCTGCCTTCAGGCATAAAAAAGCTGGAGAAATTCTTTAAATAAGGACAAACTACCAGAGAATGAATCTTAAAATCATATTCAGAGTACTTGGGTTTTTATTATTTGTTGAGGGGATTGCCATGGGCATTGCTCTTCTGGTTGCTCTGATTTATGGTGAGCCCGATGTCACAGCATTCTTAATTTCTGCCGGAATAAGCCTGGCAATTGGAGGACTAATTGTTGCCGGTACCTCAAAAGCCAAAAAAGACATTGGCAAACGCGAAGGATTTATAATCGTATCAATGGTTTGGATTGTGTTTTCATTTTTTGGAAGCTTACCTTATTTAATAAGTGGTTCCATTCCCAATTTTACCGATGCATTTTTCGAAACCATTTCCGGTTTTACAACAACAGGCTCATCCATTTTAAACGATATTGAGGCGCTTCCCCATGGCATATTGTTCTGGAGAAGTATCACCCAATGGCTGGGAGGCATGGGAATTATTGTTTTATCGCTGGCTATTTTGCCGGTATTTGGAATCGGTGGCATGCAGTTATTTATGGCTGAAGTTCCGGGGCCAACACCCGACAAAATCAGCCCCAGAATTAAACAAACGGCAAAAACACTTTGGGTAATTTATCTGGCATTTACGGTGGCCGAAACGCTGTTATTATGGGTCGGAGGAATGACATTTTTCGACTCCATTTGTCATTCGTTTACCACCATGGCTACCGGAGGATTCTCAACAAAACAGGCAAGTATTGCTCACTGGCCATCACCATTTATTCAGTATGTAATTATTCTTTTTATGTTCCTTGCCGGAACCAACTTCACCCTCTCTTATTTTGCTATAAAAGGCAAATTTTCGGTGGCTTTTAAGGATGAAGAGTTTAAATATTACAGCTTTTTCACACTTGGATTTACAGCCCTTATTTTTATTGGCTTATTAATTTCTACTGAATTTGGCGTTGAAAAAGCATTTCGCGATTCATTATTCCAGGTACTCACAATAATAACAACTACCGGATACGCCACGGCTGATTATCTTACATGGCCTCCGGTTTTAACCATGCTCATCTTTGTACTCTTCTTTTTTGGAGGTTCTGCAGGATCAACCGGTGGAGGAATAAAGATTATGCGAATTGTTGTTTTGCTGAAAAACGGCTACTACGAACTAAAACGTTTGGTTCACCCCAATGCCATTATTCCCGTTCGGTTTAACAAACATTCTGTCGACCCGAAAATCGTAACTAACGTGCTGGCATTCTTTATGATCTACTTTGTAATATTTGCAATCAGCACGGTTGTTTTCACATTAATTGAACCCGATATGGAATCGTCGATGGGTGCCGTTGCTACCTGCTTAGGAAATATCGGACCTGGCCTAGGAACAGTTGGACCAGCAGAAAATTTCTACCACATCAAACCAATCGGGAAATGGTTTTTATCATTTCTGATGCTGCTTGGCCGCCTGGAGCTGTTTACTGTTTTGGTACTTTTCTCGCCATCATTCTGGAAAGAATAAAAGAATTTAAAATTCCAATTCACCTTTACCCTGCCGTACCAAAGTTGGTTCGTCTGATGTGCAATCAACAATTGTTGAAGGAATTAACTCTCCAAAACCACCATCAACAACAATTTCAGCCAGTTCCGCAAATTTTTCATGTATCAATTCCGGATCAGTTGTATATTCACGAATCTCATCATCATCGTGTACCGACGATGAAAGAATTGGGTTTCCCAACTCGCGAACGATTTCGCGAATGATATTATTATCAGGAATACGGATTCCCACGGTCTTTTTTTTCCCTTTAAAATACCGGGGTACTTTATTATTAGCATTCAGGATAAAGGTAAACGGACCGGGCAGATTTTTGCGAATAAGTTTAAAAATGTGGCTGGGTATTGGTTTGGTGTAGTCCGACAAATGGCTAAAATCGCTACAAATAAACGAGAAATTGTTTTTCTCCACCTGAATTCCTTTAAAACGAGCCACCTTTTCAACCGCCTTTTGGTTGGTAATGTCGCAGCCAATACCATAAACCGTATCGGTTGGGTACACAATAACTCCGCCACCACGTAAAACATCTACAACTTTTCGAACATCGCGGGGATTTGGATTTTCATTGTATAAGCGCAACAACATAGTTTTTCCTATTTTTGGTCGATAAAATTAGTTTTTTAAGTTATATAAGCTGCATTTCTGTTGCTTTTTAGCTTAATACTCAATTACAGCATAATAATTTAGGGCAGCTACAAGTCATGGAAAGAAAGATTATAAACACCGGTGATGGATCAAAAACCCTGTTTATTCCCCAAATGGATGAACAATACCACTCGGTTAATGGTGCTATTACCGAATCGGAATACGTTTACCTTGAAAAAGGATACCGGCACAATAAAGCACCCGAGCCGGTAATTCTGGAAATTGGTTTTGGAACAGGGTTAAATGCACTGCTAACAGCTATTGAAGCAGAAAACAAAAAGCGGAAAACTACTTTTATTTCGTTGGAAAAATATCCGCTGGAATCAGCAGAAATACAACAACTGAACTATGGAAATATGATTTCGGAGCGAGCAGAGGAACTTTTTTCAGCTTTACACCAATGTGAGTGGAACCGTAAAATAAACATTTCGCCGTATTTCGATTTACTAAAACTAAAAACCGACCTCACCCAATTTTCTTTTGAAAAAATTCCACCGCTTGATGTAATCTATTTTGATGCATTTGGACCTGACAAACAACCAGAGATGTGGAACGAAGAAATTTTCAGGAAAATTTTTGAAATAAGCAACTCTAAGGCAAACCTTATTACTTATACCTCCAAAGGCGAGATTCGTCGAAGAATGCAACGATCGGGCTATATTTCCGAACGACTTCCTGGTCCTCCGGGAAAAAGACACATGCTTCGGGCAACACGGCCATAATGAAAAAATATTAAACTTTCAGTCAGCTTCACATCTGCAAATAACTGAACTACTGCCCATTAAACAACATTATTCCTATTTATTTGATAAGACGAACAACAAACACGAATGTTCGATTTTTCCTAACTTAATATTTTTTAACATTTTTTAATTTCACGATATTCACTTTCGCATAATTGTCAATTTTTTGTCGGAAAACACCTCTAAAAAGGTTAAATATCAACCTTTTGACATTTTGTTAAGAAATATCCAAATGTCAGAATAAGACCTTTTTCATAGATAATTTCAATTTATTCTGATTCCAAAACTTTGGATTTTGTAAAAATTCCTGTAAAATTTGAACTTCATTCAAGGTGAAATTTATGATATATCAGTTTCAAATCGTTTCACAAGAGGCCCAAAACTTCCGTTTGGAAGTTGCTCTGGATGAAAAACATTCATTTTTCGATTTTCATAGTATTATACAGAAAAGTGTTGGTTTTGAGTCACACCAACTGGCATCATTCTTCTTGTCGAATAAGCGCTGGAGAAAGCTGGTTGAGATTTCGATGTTAGACTTAGGTATAAATGGAGCAGCATTTTACATTATGCAAAAAACAAAGTTAAGCGACTTGCTGCAAAATAAGGGACAAAATCTCATTTATACATTCGATTTTTTGAACGACAGGTCTTTTTTTATAGAACTAAGTGGAATAATTATGGAAAAAAATCTTAATGAGCCATTAGTCGCTTTAAAACAAGGCGATTCCCCCGTTCAGGTTTTAGGAGAAGAAAAATTTGAACTTGAAACTGGGTCAATCCAGGAAGAAGAAGTTTATATGGATTTTGGAGAACTCGAAGATTACACTGAAATCTTTGGCGAAATGGACGATTTCTGATCACGAAAGACGACTGTTTAATCCATGTTTAAAAAAATTCCAAGACTGTTCATTATTTTGAACAGTCTTTTTTTTGTCATTAATTTGCCAAAAATCATGCATTCATGCCAAAAACGCTTGTTGTAATTACCGGCCCTACCGGAATTGGAAAAACGGAAGTGAGCATTAAAGTTGCCCAGCAATTTAATTCCGAAATAGTATCGGCCGACTCCCGACAGATTTTTAAAGAATTGTGTATCGGAACCGCCGTTCCTTCGAATGAAGAACTAGCTGCCGTTCCGCATCATTTTATACAAAGCCACTCGGTTGAAGAAAACTACAATGCCAGCCGATATGAAACGGAAGCGCTAAAACTAATCAGCGAGCTTTTTCAACAAAATGATGTTCTTTTGATGGTGGGCGGATCAATGTTGTATATAGATGCCATTTGTAAAGGAATAGACATTATGCCCGATGCCGATCCGGAAATTCGTGCGTCGCTAAAAAAACAACTGGAAAAAGAAGGATTAGAAAGTCTGCGCCTGCAGCTAAAAACGCTCGACCCGGAATACTATAAAAAAGTAGATCTGAAAAATCCCAACCGAATAATTCACGCCCTGGAAATTAGCATCCAAACCGGCAAACCTTATTCTTCGTTTCGATCCGACACACCAAAAGAACGACCTTTTAACATTATAAAAATTGCTTTAAACTGCGATCGTGAAATACTTCACAAGCGAATAAATTTAAGAGTAGATAAAATGATGGAGGCCGGACTGGAAGCAGAAGCTCAAAGTGTATATCACAAAAAACATTTAAACTCTTTAAATACCGTTGGTTACCGGGAACTATTCGCTTTTTTTGATGGTGAGATTTCGCGCGAAAAAGCCGTTGAGCTCATAAAACGTAACTCGCGGCGTTATGCGCGCAAGCAAATTACATGGTTTCGTCGCGATGAAACAGTGAAGTGGTTTAAACCTAGCGAAACGGAACAAATTATTGCCTGGCTTGAATCACAAATCAATTGAAATGGGACAGTTTATTATTCGCGTTTACGGGTTGGTTATCAACAAAAAGAATGAGTTACTGATTTCTGATGAATTTGAATTGAATACAAAAATGACAAAGTTCCCGGGCGGTGGTCTGGAGTTTGGAGAAGGCTTGATTAATGGGTTAAAACGAGAGTTTGAAGAAGAATGTAATGGGCAACAAATTGAAAACGTAAAACATTTTTACACCACCGACTTTTACCAAAAAGCACTGTTTTACGATGATGCCCAATTGATAAGCATTTACTATTTGGCAGACCTGAAACCGCCGTTAAAATTTATAATCTCGGAGTATGCATTTGACTTTAAAATTGACGCCGGCCAAACACAAAGCTTTCGTTGGGCAAAAATAAAAGACCTAAAAGTAGACGATATTACTTTCCCAATTGATAAATTTGTTCTGAATAAATTAAAAGCAATTTTTAATGAGTAACACGCTACAGCAAATTAAAGAACTTTCGGCAATTTGCAATCAGGTTGAGCAAAACGCACAACTTATTCAGGTTATCGACAACATAGCCAACACGATTATAAAAGCTTATATAAACGGGAACAAAACATTTTTTTGCGGCAACGGAGGGAGCTCGGCAGAAGCACAACACCTGGCAGCCGAATTGTCTGGCCGGTTTAAGCTGGAGCGCAAAGCTATTCCTGCTGAAGCATGCCACGTTAACTCTTCATTTGTTACAGCGGTTTCAAACGATTACGACTTTACAAAAGTTTACAGTCGCTATATCGAAGGCTTTGGGCAGCAAGGCGATATTCTGATTGGTTTATCAACTTCAGGAACTTCCAAAAATATTGTAAACGCTTTTCATGCAGCTCGGAGAAAAGGACTAACAACCGTTGCTTTAACCGGAGAAAATGGTGGCGATTTAAACGATTTGAGCGACCTGATTTTTAAAGTACCATCAGAAAATGTACCTCGAATTCAGGAAATGCATCTGCTAATTGGCCATATCATCTGCGAAAAAGTTGAGCAATCGTTGTTCGAAAATGACTAGTCGCAGAAAAAATAAAGCCCTTTTTCTTGACCGCGATGGCACCATTAATGTAGAAAAGAACTATGTGTTCAGGATTGAAGATTTTGAATTTATTCCGGGCATTTTCGAACTTCTGAAAAAGTATTACGACAAGGGTTTTATGCTATTCATAGTTACCAATCAGAGTGGAATTGCACGAAAATATTATACCGGAGAGGATTTCATTCGTTTAAACAATTGGATGGTACAGCAATTTAAGTATCAGGGAATAGAAATTACAAAAGTTTATCACTGTCCTCATCATCCTGAAATTACAGGAAACTGCAATTGTAGAAAACCTGAACCGGGAATGATTTTACAGGCCATTCGTGAATTTAATATCGATCCTGTTAACTCAGTGTTGATAGGAGACAAAAAAAGAGATATTTTAGCTGGAGAGAAAGCAGGGATAGGAAAGAATTTATATATTCAAAACTTATTACAGACAGGTTTAGATTAAAGATCAGACAAAGGCAAAGTGCAACATTTTACAAAAGCAGAAATAAGGCATATTGAAGACCGCTACCAGGATTTTCTAAAGGTCATTAAAGATAAGTTTGATGAAGGGCGGCTGGCACGTATCGAGAAAGCATTTCGATTCTCGAATGCAGCGCACCATGGCATAAAACGCAAATCGGGCGAACCTTTTATTATTCACCCAATTGCTGTTGCGCGTATTGTTGCAGTAGATTTGGGCCTTGGAGCCACATCAATTGTTGCTGCCTTGTTACACGATGTTGTTGAAGATACCGACTATCGCTTATCGGACATTGAAAACATGTTTGGAATACGGGCTGCCAGAATCGTTGACGGGCTCACAAAACTTTCAGGCGACTTTGATACCAAACATGCACTGACGCTAAAGAAAATGTTGATGACCCTTTCAGACGATGTTAGGGTTATTCTGATAAAAATAGCCGATCGTTTGCACAACATGCGAACACTGGATTCGATGCCGGCGCACAAAAAAATTAAAATTGCAGGCGAAACACTTTTCCTTTATGTCCCACTGGCCCACCGGCTGGGTTTACATGCCATAAAAAGCGATCTGGAAGACCTGAGTTTTAAGCACAAACACCCCGAAGAGTACGAGCAAATTCAATACCTGTTGCACAATCAGGAAGAAAAACGAAACTACCTGATAAATGAATTCACCAAGCCCATAATCGATCAACTAAAGGAAGAAGGGATTGATTGTAAGGTAACGCACCGATTGAAAACCAGCTATTCCATTTGGCAAAAGATGCAAAAAAAGGCGGTGGCTTTTAACGAGGTTTACGATATTTTGGCCATTCGGATAATTGTTAACTCGAAAAAAGGAATATCTGAAAAACGACAATGTTTTGATGTGCTTTCGATAGTTACCGACATTTATAAACCCAAACCCGACCGGATTCGCGACTGGATTACTATGCCTAAAGCGAATGGTTACGAATCGTTACATGTTACCGTAATGGGACCTCAGGGAAATTGGGTAGAAATTCAAATCCGAACAGACAGAATGGATGATGTTGCCGAACACGGTTTTGCTGCTCACTATCGTTACAAAGATATTCGGAACTATGAAAATGAACTGGATCCGTGGATTGAACGAATACGCGAGTTGTTGCAAAGTCCCGATTCTGATGCTTTTGAATTTCTCGACGATTTTAAGCTCAACCTGTTTTCTTCGGAAATAAATGTATTTACGCCAAAAGGAGATATGTTCTCGTTGCCGTTGGGTTCAACGGTAGTCGATTTTGCCTACGAAATTCACACCGAGTTAGGCAATAAATGCATCGGTGCAAAAATCAACACCAAGCTCGTCCCCATCAGTCACATACTTGAAAATGGTGATCAAATAGAGATCCTGACTTCAGAAAACCAAACACCGAAACTGGAGTGGCTGAAATTCTCAGCATCGCCAAAAGCAAGAGGAAAAATTAAAAATGTTTTCAGGCTGGAGAAAAGCAAACATACCGACAAAGGCAAAGAAATTATTGAAACGCTTTTTAAGGAAATAAATGCACCACTAACATCGAACAACCTGAAAAAATTAACGGCTCACTTTAACCTAAACAACAAAGAACAGTTGTATTCCGAAATAGGTATGGGATTTTTGGAATTGAATGAGGTAAAAGATATTATCGGGAAAAAATCGGAAAGCAAGCTGGTAAAATACTGGAATATTACTTTTAGATCGGGCAACAAAAACAAAGATGAAGAAACTCCTGCCAACCAAAAGATCGATAAGAAAAAGCCATTTCTTTTAAAAGAAAACCAAGACAACATCAAATTTTCGCTCGCCAAATGCTGCAATCCTATTCCGGGAGAACCCGTTGTTGGTTATCTTACCAGTGATGACCATGTCATTATTCATAAAGTAAAATGCCGCGAGCTGGAGAAATTTATTGCCAACCAGGGCGAAAAAATCATTCAGGCCGAGTGGACAAAATTCAAACGCCAATCGTACCTTACCCGCTTAAATTTGCAGGGATTCGATCGCATGGGAATTGTAAACGAAGTAACAACGCTCATTTCAAAAGGGCATAACATCAACATGCGCTCAGTAAAATTTGAAACACACGATGGAATATTCACGGGCGATCTCTTCTTATACATCCACAACACCAACGATTTAAACAACTTAATCAACAAACTAAAAACGATTAAA
This sequence comes from Draconibacterium halophilum, assembly GCF_010448835.1. Lineage (NCBI taxonomy): Bacteria > Pseudomonadati > Bacteroidota > Bacteroidia > Marinilabiliales > Prolixibacteraceae > Draconibacterium > Draconibacterium halophilum. The sequence goes on along the minus strand of NZ_CP048409.1, from coordinate 1,368,310 downwards.
GGGATCGATAGCGTAAATCGTGTAGAAAACCTCGAGGATTAATTTATATTCATTCTAAAAGAATAAAAAAAATTTCTATTTTTGGCCTATTTAAAATTGGTTTAATTATGAATAACCAGAAGACCAGAGAAACGGTGCGCAACATGTTTACGGAGTATCTTGAAAAGAACGGACATCGGAAAACACCCGAAAGGTTTGCTATTCTTGACGAGATTTATTGTCGCGAGGGGCATTTTGATATTGAGTCGTTATACATCTCAATGAAGAATAATAATTACCGGGTAAGTCGTGCAACACTCTATAACACTATCGATCTGTTGCTTGATTGCAAGCTGGTGGTTAAACATCAGTTTGGTAAAAACATAGCACAGTTTGAAAAGGCATTTGCAACACTTCAGCACGATCACCTGATCGACACAAGCAACGGAACGGTTGTAGAATTTTATGATCCGCGAATCCGCGAAATAATTGAAGATGCCTGTATCAAAAACGATTTTAAACTATCACACCACACGCTTTACATCTACGGGGAAAGCACAAAAAAAGAATAGAGTTGCTAATTCTTAATAGATTATAAAATAAATGCGGAGTGCTGGTATTTTTATTGTTCTGCATAAAATATTTAGTACTTTTAACTGCTTAATTTGAAGGCCGTGAAAGGTTAATCTTGAACGATTAAGTTTTCGCGGTTTTGTATGTAAAATAAAAATCAAAACTCAAAATGAAGGTAGATGTATTGTTGGGCCTGCAATGGGGCGACGAGGGAAAAGGAAAAATTGTTGACGTATTTACTCCGGAATATGATGTAATAGCTCGTTTTCAGGGAGGGCCAAATGCCGGCCACACCCTTGAGTTCAACAATATAAAACACGTTTTACATACTATCCCTTCAGGTATTTTCCGCGAAAATAAGATTAACGTAATTGGAAATGGTGTTGTTATCGATCCAATGGTTTTCAAAAAAGAAATTGAATCCTTAAGTAAAATTGGTGTCGATATTTCGAAAAACCTTTTCATCTCGAAAAAAGCACACATGATTTTGCCCACGCACAAAATTCTGGATGCCGCTTCGGAACAGAGAAAAGGCGATACAAAAATTGGTTCAACCTTAAAAGGAATCGGTCCTACTTATAAAGATAAAATCGGCCGCGATGGTCTTCGTGTTGGCGATCTGATTCACGGTTTTGAGGATAAATACACCACACGAATTAACAACCACAAAGTAATGTTAAGCGAGTTCTTCAAGTACGACTACGAAGCTTTGCTGAACGAATGTGAAAAAGAGTGGTTCGAAGGTGTTGAAGTGCTAAAATCTTTCCAATTTGTAGATAGTGAGCACCTGATCAACGATGCATTAAAAGAGGGCAAATCAGTACTTGCTGAAGGAGCCCAGGGAACTTTGCTCGATGTCGATTTTGGTTCGTATCCTTTTGTAACCAGCTCGAATACAATTTGTGCCGGTGCTTGTACCGGCTTGGGACTTGCGCCAAATGCCATTGGCAAAGTTTTCGGAATTTTTAAAGCATACTGCACCCGCGTGGGAATGGGTCCATTCCCTACCGAGCTTTTTGATGAAACAGGAGAAAAACTGCGTTCAGCTGGTAATGAATTCGGATCAACAACAGGTCGTCCGAGACGTTGCGGATGGCTCGATTTAGTAGCACTAAAATACACTTGCATGTTAAATGGTGCATCAGAACTAATTATGATGAAAGCCGATGTGCTGGACGATTTTGACACCATAAAAGTTTGTGTAGGCTATGAAATAGATGGCGAAGTGGTTGAGCACTTCCCTTTTGAATTGGACGACCATGTTAAACCGGTTTATGTTGAACTGCCGGGATGGAAAACCGATCTTACGAAAATTAAAAATCAGAATGAGTTTCCGGAAGAACTGAACAACTACATCAACTTTATTGAGGACGAAATGGGTATACCTATTACAGTTGCTTCTGTTGGGCCAAACAGGGAGCAAACAATTTTGCTCAACAAAGAGTAAACAAACATATTATATATAGCAAACGCTGTTCATTAGGTATGAGCAGCGTTTTTTTTGTTTTAGGTGATTTCCCATGAGGAACTCAGGCTTTTCCCACAATACTTTAACAGCCATTTGCAGATACACAACTATCGCAATCAGGCTGATTTACAATCCGAATCCCCCTTCTAAACATAAAGGTTCAGTTAAATATTCCAATGATCCTATAAATAGTTCTAATTCTTAATTATCTTTAAGCTTCACAGCAGGGGCAAAATGGCATCAATAGTAAAGGAAACATTAGGATTATATACCGATTTTTATGAGTTAACAATGGCTCAGGGTTACTTTTTTTGCCATAAAAAAGACCAGCAAACTTCTTTCGATTACTATTTCAGAACCAATCCGTACAAAGGTGGTTATACCGTTTTTGCTGGCTTGCAGGATTTTATTGATGCCCTGCAAAATTTCACTTATTCCAACTCGGATCTGGAATTTCTAAAAGCAAACGGGTTTAAAGATGAGTTTCTGGACTACCTACGCGACTTTAAATTCTCAGGAAATATTTACAGCGTAAAAGAAGGCGAGATTGTTTTCCCGAACGAGCCCATCTTATCGGTTGAAGGCAATATAATTGAATGTCAACTGCTGGAAAGTATTCTGCTTAATATACTCAACTTCCAATCGCTGATTGCCACAAAGGCGTTCCGCATCAAACATATTTCGGGGCAAAAGTTATTTGCCGATTTTGGTCTCCGCCGCGCTCAGGGGTTCAGTGCCATTCATGCCAGCCGGGCAGCCTGTATCGGTGGCGCTTCATCTACATCAAACACGCTTGCCGGGAAAATTTATAATATTCCCGTTAGTGGCACCATGGCACACAGCTGGGTGCAAAGTTTCGATTCAGAGCTGGAAGCTTTCAGAGCCTTTGCAGAAACGAATCCCAATAATACCATTTTGCTGGTCGACACCTACAACACCTTAAAATCGGGCGTGCCGAATGCCATTACCATGGGTCATGAAATGGCTGCTAAAGGGCAAAAACTAAAGGCAATCCGATTAGATAGTGGCGACCTGGCTTACTTAAGCAAAAAAGCCCGAAAGATGTTGGATGAGGCCGGATTAAAAGATATTCAGATACTTGCGTCGAACCAGTTGAACGAGTACGTTATAAAAACCCTGCTGCTGGACCAAAATGCGGCTATTGACGGTTTTGGAATTGGCACCGAAATGATAACCGGAAAAAGCGATGCTGCCCTGGATGGGGTTTATAAACTATGCGAAATTGACGGGAAAGCAAAAATGAAATTTTCTGAAAATATCGAAAAAATTACCTTACCCGGAAAAAAACAACTGCTAAGGTATTTTGATGAAGAAGGTAATTTTTACCGCGATGGAATTTTACTTCAACAGGAACAACCCGAAGAAGTTGATACAATTAATGACCGAATTTACCCGGAAAAAAATACCAGGGTCTCAAAATTAAAATTCGAACTGATTCGCGAAAAAGTAGTTGAACAGGGAAACATTTTACTTCAACATAAAAATCCGGTAGATATACACGAATACCTTAAAAGCCGTGCAGCTTTATTACCCGACGAACATAAACGTTTTATCAGTCCACACTTGTATAAAGTTGGCATTTCAAACAAATTAATGGCCTCCCGCAATGCTCTAACTCAGAAGTTAAGAACGTTACATTAATTTTTTTTTATGACAGAAATTACACGACCTACACTTATTATTGACAAAGCAGTTTGCCTGCAAAACATTGAACGGATGGCTAAAAAAGCAGAGAAGTATCAACTTCGGCTGAGGCCCCATTTCAAAACACACCAGGCTGCAAAGATTGGTGAGTGGTTTAAACTTTTTGGGATCAGCCAGATTACCGTTTCGTCAGTTCTGATGGCCGAATATTTTGCATCGAACGGATGGAACGATATCACGCTCGCTTTTTCGTTGAATATTCTGGAGATAAACCGAATAAACCGATTGGCAGATTCAATAAAACTGAATGTACTGGTGGAGAACAAAGAGGCAGCAGAAGTTCTTGCCCTTCAGGCTACCAATAAAGTTGGTGTGTATTTAAAAATTGACACCGGCTACAACCGAACTGGAATACCTGCCGGACGAACTGGCCGCATAGATTCAATTCTCGATGTTTTGAGTAAAAACAGCAAACTTACTTTTAAAGGTTTTCTGACACACACCGGTCATACTTATAATGCGCTGTCGACAAACGAAATATTTAGCAGCCATTTTGATGCATTGCTAAAGCTGAAAAAACTTAAAAACAACTATAAGAAAAACTATCCCGGAATGGAATTGAGCATGGGGGATACGCCATCTGCAACTATTTGCGGCAATTTTGACGGGATTGATGAAATTCGTCCGGGGAATTTTGTTTTTTACGACCTGATGCAACACAATCTTGGCGTTTGCGACATAGCAGATATTGCCGTAAAAGTTGTGTGCCCTGTGATAGCAAAGCATGTTTCAAGAAATGAAATAGTGATTTACGGAGGAGCCATTCATTTCTCCAAAGAAACCGTACAAAATACTGATGGAAAAGAGTTATACGGCCGTGTTATTATAAAAAAAGGAAACGAAAAGGTTTTACTCGACACCAAAAATTACCTGTCGAGACTTTCGCAGGAACATGGAATAATAAAAGTTACACCTGCCAATTTTAAACAAATAAAAGTTGGCGACCTGGTGGAAGTAATTCCCGTACATTCGTGCCTTACAGCGAATATGATGGGGCACATGATAACTACCGAGGGTGAGTTTATTGAAATGATGCCTAAATATTAAGCGGGAAACATTGCAACACTGATAACACATATTTTGCCGATTCCCACTGTTATTAAGAAGAACTGAATTGGAGAGGTGTGACGATCAGGACAGCCTCATTATGGAATAAAAAATGTCACCACAAATTGTGATGACATCCTTTTTATATCGTTTCTATTTCATTCTATTTTTCAGGAATTACTTCCAGTGTGGCCACCAAAAATTCCCAGAACTTTTTAACGGTTTCAATATTCACCTTTTCATCCGGCGAATGCGGAAAACGAATGGTCGGTCCAAACGAAATCATATCCCAGTGCGGATAGTTTTGCGCCAGAATACCACACTCCAAACCGGCATGAATACCCATAATCTTTGGCACTTTCCCCCATTTGTCGTTGTACACGTTTTGCATGGTTTTCAAAATGGGCGATTTCATATTTGGCTTCCACCCCGGATAAGCACCTGAGAAAATTACCTCGGCGCCTGCCAGTTCAAAAACAGCTTTTAATCGCGATGCCAATTCTGTTTTTGCCGTGTCTACAGAGCTGCGCATCAAACAGCCGCCATTAATTGTTTTGCTTGCTGCATCCGACTTCAGAATAGCCAGGTTAGTAGAAGTTTCAACCAAACCTTTCATGCTGTCGCTCATTCGGATAACACCGTTGGGGCACGCAACTACAGCTTTTGTTACGTTTTTCTGCGTAGTCGCATCAATTAAAGTCGTTGGTAATTCTGTTTGCTCAACGGCAATATCCATATCGGGTTCAGTAACCGAAAGTTCGGCTTTTACGGCATCAGAGATTTCATCAACCAAAGCGATAAAATCCGCCACTTTTGCCTCTTCAACCACAACCACACCAAACGCTTCGCGCGGAATGGCATTTCTTAAACTACCTCCATCAATACTCGCCAGGCGAACGCCAAGTTCTTCGGCTGCATTAAGAATTCGGAAAAACGTTTTTATGGAATTTCCGCGTCCCAGAATAATATCCATTCCCGAGTGACCACCTTTCATTCCGGTAACGCTTAATTGCAAGGCCACAAAACCGAGCGGAACTTCTTCCCCTGTGTAATTAAAAGTAATGTTTGCATCTTCTCCACCGGCACAACCAACATACAACTCGCCTTCATCTTCCGAGTCGGTATTAATCAGGATTTCAGCATCAAGCAATCCGGCTTTTAAACCGTTGGCTCCATCCATTCCGGTTTCTTCGGTGGCAGTGAGCAGCACTTCAACCGGCCCGTGTTTTAAGGTTTTTGAAGCCAAAACCGCCATTGCCGCCGACGACCCAATACCATTATCAGCACCAAGTGTTGTGCCGTTGGCAGTTACCCAATCGCCATCTACAAATGTTTCGATCGGATCTTTTTGAAAATCGTGAACTTTATTGCTGTTCTTTTGCGGAACCATATCGAGATGGCCTTGCAGAACAACCGTTTTACGGTTTTCCATACCGGGTGTTGCCGGCTTTTTTATAATCACATTCCCGGCTTCGTCTTTAATGGTTTCCAATCCCAGTTTCTTACCAAAATTTACAGCCCAGTTCTGAATTTGCTCTTCGTGGTTTGAAGGACGTGGAATTTGTGTCATTTCAGAAAATATCTCCCACACGTTTTGTGGCTCGAGATTCTTTATTTCTTCACTCATAATATCATACTTTTTATTCTTCAGATAAATTACCCTTTATTTTTTTAAACGAACAAATTAAGCAACAAATGAAAAACCATTTTGTGCAATTTTGGCTTAAAAGTTTTTAAAAGTCGATAAAATTAGGCCGAAGAATGGAAAAGCTGATATGTTTCACGGAATTCTTTCCAGATAATTGATATTTTAGCGAGCTTTAGAAAATAAAAGATAAAGATATTATGAGTAGAGATGCAAGTAGAGCCTTCTTTGGTCACCCAATCGGGCTTTCAACACTGTTTGCCAGTGAAATGTGGGAGCGCTTTAGTTACTATGGAATGCGAGCCTTGCTGGTTCTTTTCCTTACAGCAACTTTTGCTTCAGGCGGATTTGAAATGGCAGAACTCGATGCCTTTACCATTTATGGTATTTTCACCGGGTTAGTGTATGTAACCCCGATTCTTGGCGGTATGCTGGCCGATAAAGTACTGGGACAGCGAAAAACGATCTACATTGGTGGTTTAACCATGGCCATTGGGCAATTTCTGCTAGCCGGTAGTGCATGGTTATACGGTACCGATGCAAGTATGGAATTCCGTCAAACCATTTTTTATGCCGGTTTAGGTATATTGATATTGGGTAATGGTTTCTTTAAACCCAATATTTCAACCATGGTGGGCGAATTGTACGATAACAACGACCCACGAAAAGATGGTGGTTTTACCATCTTCTATATGGGTATCAATATCGGAGCTTTCTTTTCTCCTTTGGTAGCCGGGAAATTAGGCGAACAAGTTGCCTGGCAATATGGATTCCTGGCAGCCGGTGTGGGAATGTTATTAGGTACATTATGGTTTTTTCTACGCAGCCATACTCTTGGGCATATAGGAATGCCACCGAAAGTAAAAACAGAAAGAGTACGCCTAATTCTTAAAGACTGGTTTAGCATCTTACTATATGTTATTGGCATTGTTGGACTAATTTTTGGAATAATTATAGGATGGGGAGCTATACCATCAGCAGTAAGTACAGCACTTATTTGGATACTTGGTGTTGGTGGAGTAATTATACTTACTACGACAATATTTAAGGGAACCAACGGTAAAGCCGAATGGTCGCGTGTTGGAGTAATACTTGTTTTGGCCGTCTTCAACATCTTATTCTGGAGTGGTTTTGAGCAAGCAGGAACAACCTTTAATATTTTTGCCCGCGACAATACACAACGAATGATCGGTAACTGGGAGATTCCGGCTACCTGGTTTCAAAGTATAAACGCTATTTGGATTGTAGCTTGTGCGCCATTATTCAGTGTACTGTGGTTAAAGCTGGATAAAATAAATTTGAATCCCAATACACCAATGAAATTTGCATGGGGTTTAATTATGCTTTCTCTTGGTTTTGTGATTATGGCCATTGCTTTTAGCAGATCTACCGGAGGCGACTCAGTTCATTTAGTTAGCCCCTTGTGGTTAATTGTGGTTTATCTGTTTCATACGTTTGGAGAACTTTGCCTGTCGCCAATCGGACTATCAATGGTAACTAAATTATCGCCACCAAAACTTGTTTCAACAATGATGGGGGTATGGTTTGGTTCTATTGCTGCCGGAAACTTTGTGGCCTCGCAAATGAAAGCCATATCAATACAACTGGAAAAAGTACTTGGAACTGAAATTCAGGTATTCTGGTTAATCGCCATTCAGACGGCAATTATTGCCCTTGTTGCAATTGCTCTTTCGCCATGGCTGAAAAAGATGATGCACGGAATCAAATAAAATAACTCATTATAGAAATATAAAAAAGTACCCGGCTTTTTAAAGGTCGGGTATTTTTTTGCCAAAGATGCAGGCTAAAAGGTATTTATAAATCAAACACAGTTGGTCTCTAACAAGAAACAGACAATACATACAAGTGAAATATGCCCCAAAAGATCAATAAAAAAGCCCGGCTAAACAACCGGGCTTCTCAAGGGTATAATTTTTAGAATATTATTTCATTTGAACGGATTTAATGGCTCCTGTTTGCGGATGAAATTCGATGGAATAATCGCCACCCAGCAATTCCTCCGGTACCGGAGCAACTTTTCCAAACTGTGCAATAGTTGCTCGCGCCGAAGCCAGACTATTTAGCTCGTATATAATTTTAATATTGGCAACTCCCGGCATTCGGTAATAAACACCATCATAACCAGCGTTCGGATTATCTGATACTGCTTCGGCATCGAATTTAGCCAACAACCCGGCAACCTGCTCAAACTCCGCCATAACCGGTTTCCCTGAAAGATCGCTGGCGGGAACAATACCGTTGGCATCAGAAATACGGAAGATGACTGCATTCTTTTCGTTAGCTGCCGGAACATAATCAAAACTGTATCGTTCGGTTTTATAAGTCGTTCTGCCAACAAATAGCTTGATGTAATTCTGCTCGGTGCGCTTTAATTCTTCCAGGCTTACCTCATACGCTTTCCCGTCGGGGTACTCGCCATCGATACGGAGAGCTGCCAAATCGTACTGGTTCATTCGGCAATCAAGTACACGCTGAGCCGCTTCTGCAGCTTTTTGCTCCACACTTACCTTTGTAGGCCTGAAATTATTGCTCGAGTCTCCGGCAATAACAAACGGTGTATCCGAGAAATAATCGAAGGAAAAACCATCGTCAATATCCGGTTGCTGAAATGTTTTATTCGATTGAACTTGCAGCGGCAGCGTTGTTGCAACTGCTGTATTTATTCCTGCCAGACAACCATTGGGTGCCAAACTGATTGTTGCCGCAACACCGCCCATTGCTTTGTATACCTGCTGCGGATCGGGCTCCGAGAAAGTTTCGATACTAACGGCAGAAACCGACCACTTTACCGAAGCACCGGTACGTGCATCTTTTATCCCCAGTAGCTGTTCGGCATAAGCAGCATATGGTCCCGGTTCAAATTTCTCACGGATGGCTTCAACGTGGACTTTTATTCCGGTGCGCGGCAAAGCGTATGCAATACCCTCCACATAGGCCGGAATCACTTCATCATCGTCTCTTTTCTTGCGCTGTCCAAAGGTTGGAATCACCAATAATACAGCAATTATCAAAACTAAATACCTCATTGTTTCAAATTGTTTCTTTGTAAAACCCAAAAGTATTAAAATTATTTTGAATGATATTTAATAAAACACGAAGACAAAAGTGTTTTGAACACAAAGACACCAAGACTCAAAGTGCCTATTCTTTAAAGCATTTTAGCATTCACGCATTAAAGCATTCTACTACCTTCCTCTCTGTGGTATAATTTTTTAACACGAAGACGCTAAGACACGAAGTTTTTTTTACTGCTGAGGTGCCGGGTTTTTCCTTTATTCAACACCAAGCTTTTTGTTCATTTAAGCATTTCACTTCTTTTCTCTCTTCTTTGTAGCTTCGAGTCTTCGTGTTTTGATTTTTAAGGAATCCGCGACTTCTTATCTTTGCATTCATGATACAATTTCCCGATCCGAACCAGGCCGACGATGAAGGGTTGCTTGCCCAGGGTGGCGAGCTTACGCCCGAGTTTTTACTGTCGGCATATTGCCAGGGCGTATTCCCGTGGTTTTGCGAAGGTGAACCCATTTTGTGGTGGTCGCCGAACCCCCGGATGGTGTTGCTGCCTGAAGACTTTAAACTAAAGAAAAGCCTGCGGCAGGTGCTCAACAAAGGGATTTTTGAATTGCGTATCGACACGGCATTCCGCAAAGTAATAAACCATTGCAGCAAGGTTAAACGAAGTCGTGAAGATGAAACGTGGATTACCAACGACATTATCGATGGTTACGTACAACTGCACAAACTGGGTTACGCCCACTCCTTCGAAACGTATTTTGAAGGCGAGTTGGTTGGCGGACTGTACGGCCTTTCGCTGGGGAATTGTTTTTTTGGTGAGTCGATGTTTTTTACGAAATCCGATGCCAGCAAATTTGCCTTTTACCACCTGGTGCAGTTTGCACTAAAAAACAACTTCGCTTTTATCGATGCCCAGCAACCTACCGACCACCTGGCCAGTTTGGGTGCCAAACCTATTCCGCGAAAAGACTTTTTGGAAATGCTGGAAAAAGCGTTGCAGGGAGATACTTTGCAGGGGAAGTGGACGGGACTATTGGAACGATAGTTTATCTATCTAGTCATTTAACAGATTCTGAGATTTCATTTTCGTCCATTAAATGTAGCATTATTTTAGGTTTCTGAAACTTGCCCCGGGGCTTACGTAGAAAAGGAGGCTAAAAAGAAACAAGTTCGCCAAAACGTCTAAATTACAGAAACCATGATGCCTAATTCTTCAAATATGAAAAATTTTATATTCTAAAAGGTGTTAATCCCTTTTCTGCATTTCAAGAAATGCTTTTCCCAGGTAATCGATAATATCGCCGGCCATTAACGAAAACTCCGATCGTTTTTTTGCAGCTATATCTCCGGCCAGACCATGCAGGTACACGCCCGCCAGCGCCGCATCAACCGGTGCCATACCTTGTACCAGCAAACCCAGGATAATCCCGGTAAGCACATCGCCACTTCCGGCGGTTCCCATTCCTGAGTTACCGGTTGAATTCCAACTGAGCCTTCCGTTGGGTGCTGCAACTGAAGTGTGTGCGCCTTTTAGCACCACCACACAATTGTATTTTTGGGCGAAAGCCATTTGTTTCTGAACAGCATCGTACGAATCGGTGGTTTCGCCCACCAAACGGCTGAACTCGCCCGGATGGGGTGTCAGCACCGAACCTTCGGGTAATTTCTCCAGCCATGCTTTATTTTCAGCCAAAATATTCAAGGCATCGGCATCGATAACAAGCGGCACTTTTGCTTGTTCTAACAAGTTGCATAAGGCACGGCACGAATTATGTTTTTTACCCATACCCGGGCCAATACCAATGGCCGCATAAGGCACTAAATCGGGTAATGTGGTAAACATTGAATCGTGCTGATCGATGCTGGCCATTGCTTCGGGCACTGCCGTTTGAATGATGGGGAATCCCATGTGCGGAACATGAGTAGTTAACAAACCTGCTCCGGCACGCATACAGGCTTTTGATGCGAGCACTGCCGCTCCCATTTTTCCGTAACTCCCGGCAATAAGCAGCGCATGGCCGAAGGTTCCTTTATGATCGAACTTAGAGCGTACAGGCAACCGCGTTGTAATTTCTTCAGCATCGGCCAAAGCATACGGCGATGGTGTTTCCCAAATACCATCGGGATGCAAACCTATGGATAACACTTCCCACTGCCCTACAAACTGTTCGTTCTCGGGGAACAGGAAACTTATTTTTGGAAATTGCAGTGTCAGCGTATAATCTGCCCGGATAATATTCTCCAGGTTGTTTTTGGAATTATCCTCCCCCATCAGTCCACTGGGAATATCAACCGCTACTACCACATTCAGCAGTTGGTTGATTTTTTGCACCAACTGTGCCGGCAATCCTTCCAAGGGGCGCGACAAGCCGGAGCCAAAAAGCCCGTCGATAAGTACATCCGTATCATCAACATGCGGAAAATCAGCTTCAGAACGTAGTTTAACCAGCTTTACTTTTCCTTGTTCCTCTAACCTGTTGAAGTTGATCTCCGGCGATCCTTTTAATGCTTTTCCAAAATCCAGGAGGTAAACTTCGCACTGGTAACTGAGCTCTGCCAGCTGGCGGGCAATTGCCAAAGCATCGCCGCCATTATTTCCGGGGCCGGCAAAAAACAATAGCCGTTCTTCGGTAGTAAACTGTTGTACAATCCAGTTGGTTATTTGCAGCGAGGCACGTTCCATTAAATCAATATCGGCAATGGGTTCGTTTTCGATGGTGTACTTATCGATAGCTGCTATTTGTTTTGTGGTAAATATTTTCATAAACGCTAATAAAAAGACAATTTAAAAATTACAGAACCTAAAGGTAATAGCAATCCTCTTTTTCATTCCGGAAACATTGTTTTCCCGAAATTATAAAAACATGAATGATTTTAAGAATTGTAGGTAGAATTCTTCCCCGGGAATTGGGCCATTATTGCAAACTGGTCATCCTGCAGCCTGTTTATTGCTTAAAAAGACCAGTTCTTCAATATATAGCAACAGATACCGCTTATAAATTATAAAGCATTGAACCTGACCAATATCAAGTTGTTTAACCTGAAAAGATTTTTATATTTGCCCCTTCATATAATTTTGAGGTAAAAAAAGATTGGTATGCAGGAAACAGAACAAGTAGAAGCACTTATTAAAAACGATGCGGTAGTTTTAGGAATTTTACTGGCTTTACTGGCGGCTATTTTCTATACCAGCAATTCGTCGAAACCGGTTTTTAAGAAATTCTACAGTGTTATTCCCATGCTGTTGCTTTGTTATTTTTTACCCAGCTTGTTAACCACTTTTAATATTGTTGATGGAGAACATTCGCAGCTGTATTATATGGCATCGCGCTACTTGCTACCGGCAAGTTTGGTGTTGCTAACACTAAGTATTAACCTTAAGGAAGTTTTTAAGTTGGGAAGTAAGGCGCTAATCATGTTTATTACCGGTACGGTGGGTGTTATTATTGGAGGCCCCATCGCCATTCTGCTTGCATCAAGTATTAACCCTGATCTTGTTGGAGGTGCAGGCCCCGATGCTGTTTGGCGCGGAATGACAACCATTGCAGGTAGTTGGATTGGTGGAGGTGCCAACCAGGCCGCTATGTACGAAATTTTTAAACCGTCGGATCATTTATACTCGATAATGATTACTGTTGACGTGTTGGTTGCTGAAGTTTGGATGGCCGCGCTGTTAATTGGTGTTGGCAAGTCGAAACAAATCGACAAATATTTTAAAGCCGATGCCAGCAGTGTTACCCAACTTAAAGATCACATGCACGAATTTAGCCAGAAAATAGCACGGATACCAAGTACTACCGACATTATGGTTATTGCAGCTATCGGACTTGGTGTTACCGGTTTTGCACATTTGGTTTCCGATTGGATTGCTCCATACATTGAGGTTCATGCACCGGCATTAAACAAGTTCAGCTTAACGTCTAAATTCTTCTGGTTAATTATCTTGTCTACCTCCATTGGTATTGCATTATCATTTACAAAACTCAGAAATTACGAAGGAGCCGGCGCATCAAAAATCGGTACTATTTTTATTTACATTTTGGTGGCAACCATTGGTATGAAAATGGATGTTGGCAAGATCTTCGATAACCTGGGACTGTTTTTGGTTGGTGGCATCTGGATGGCTATTCACGTTGTTCTGCTACTGATTGTTGGAAAACTGATCAGAGCCCCCTATTTCTTTCTTGCAGTAGGTAGTAAGGCGAACATTGGAGGTGCGGCAAGCGCACCGGTTGTGGCGGCAGCATTTCACCCGTCGTTGGCGCCCGTTGGCGTTTTACTGGCCGTTTTAGGTTATGCTCTTGGAACTTACGGAGCGTGGATGTGCGGATTGTTAATGCAGGTAGCAGCTCATTCATAGCATAAAACAGATCAGTTAAAATTTCCGTTGGAGTAAAAATCTCAGCTTGGCTTTATATTTTTTTCGAAAAATAAACTCGCCACAAGGTTAATATAAAGCATTCATAGAAATTCTTAACTCTCCCGACCCTTTTGTCTATCGACATTTTCCCTTACGAAGGGAAAACAGCTTTTTTAGTAAGTTTGGAAGAAGATTTGATTCGAGCTGCTATAGTCGCAAGCAACCTGCTCCCCTCGCGAGGGGAGCTCCCGGCAGGGCGAGGGGTAAGGCGTATATCATGAATTATAGGGCTGTACAAAAATTATATCCAGTGGTAATTCTATGTGATCCCATAAAACTACTGCCTGATGTAGAGTAAGAATTTGAGGCTGTTCGATAAAACCGGATCTGTGGGATACAAATTTCGGCTGCTGTAATTCTATCGTTGCAAGCCGAACAAATCGAAAAACTCGTGAAGGGCCACAAAAGTTACAATAGCCACCAGAACAATAAAGGTTACTATCATGGCATTTCTTATAAATCGGTTTCGTTTCTCCAACTCCAACATCTTATCTATCTTACCAATCTTGCTATAAACCTTTTTCAACGCAATATCGTTGTTTTTGATTATGTAGTCGTAGGCACCGTATTTTATCGAATTTACAGCCACTTCCATATCTTCGTGGGCGGTTAAGAAAATAAATTCCGAACTTTTACTTCGCTTTTTAACGGCTTGTAAAACAGCAATTCCGGTTGAGTCTTCCAAATGATAATCCTGCACTACAATGTCAGGACGTTCTCCTTGTTTAATCGCATCCAAACAATCCTTTCCGTTGTAAAAAGATTTCACGTTTTTCATTCCTTGTCTCTGAAGAAAATCAACCACCAATTTGTGGTATAATTTGTTATCCTCAACAACGTAGATTAGTAGATTTTTATTCATCCTGGTATTTTTTCTGTATATAACATCTAAAATACAATATAAATTGGGATTTAAAAGCAGTAGAAATCAATTCCATTCAATTTTATGACACATAAAACAGCGTTTTTCCCTCGTGTGCATTCAACCATCCGTACTGCTATTATGAAATTCTTTCGTACTTTAGCCCAAGCTCAAAACCTTAATCATGAAGAACACTATTTTTCTTTCCATCTTACTGTTTTTAATTGGCACACAAACTGCTGTTGCTCAAGAAACCAGCTATGCTTCAGAAGACAACATTTCGTATAGCACCGATGCTTCGGAATATGCGCAGGAGCGTTGTAAACTCGATATTTATTACCCGGAAAATAAGACTGATTTTACCACTGTGGTCTGGTTTCACGGGGCGGAATTACAGGCGGAAACAAATTTATTCCTGAGAAACTAAAGGAACAGGGAATTGCAGTGGTAACGGTGAATTACCGCTTATCGCCAAAAGTAAAATGCCCGGTTTATATTGAAGATGCAGCGGCAGCCGTGGCCTGGACCTTTAACAACATTGAAAAATACGGTGGCAGCAAAGAAAAAATAGTTGTTAGCGGACATTCGGCCGGTGGTTACCTTACCAGCATGCTTGGACTGGACAAACATTACCTGGCGAAATACGCTATTGATGCCAACAACATTGCCATGCTTATTCCGTTTAGCGGACATACCATAACACATTTTACGGTTCGCAAAGAACGTGGTATTCCGGGCACTCAAGCCATTATCGACGAATATGCGCCGTTGTATTTTGTACGCCCCGATGCTCCTCCGCTATTATTAATTACCGGCGACCGCGAACTGGAAATGCTGGGCCGTTACGAAGAAAATGCCTATATGTACCGTATGATGAAAGTTGCCGGTCACACAAACACCCGAATAATGGAACTCGACGGATTTAACCACGGCGAAATGGCCTCGCCGGCATTGGAGGTGCTGCTTAAGGAAATCAGCGTACTTGATAAATAAAAAGAAAGCCATGAAACGATACACAATTGGCCTTTTCACCACCCTTCTCCTTAGTTTTCTAATTGTTGAAACAGCAATTGCTCAGAAACCTGACTTAGCAGGCAACTGGTCGGGAAAAATTAAACTCCCCACCGGCGAGCTGGAGATCATCTTTAAGATCACCCAAAACGATGGAAAATACGAGGCAAAAATGGATGTACCTAAACAAGGTGCCAGCGACCTACCTGTTGGCGATGTGTTGGTGATTGACGATAGTGTATCAATTGCAGTGCCCGTTATTCTCGGAAATTATTCGGGGCATTTCTCATCGCCCGACTCTGTTTCCGGAAAATGGAAACAAAGCGGAATGACGTTCGATGTAAATCTTGTACGAATTGACGAAGTAGCTCCATTGCTGCGTCCGCAAACGCCGGAGCCACCGTTCCCCTATCTTTCTGAGGAAGTGGAATACATCAATCCGGAATCGGGATTAAAACTGGCCGGAACAATTACTATTCCCAAGGATGTGGATGCATGTCCGGCAGTAGTTATGATTACCGGTTCGGGAGCACAGAACCGTGATGAAAATATATTCGGGCACAAACCTTTTGCAGTAATTGCTGATTTCCTGACCCAAAACGGAATTACTGTTTTACGCGTTGATGATCGTGGCGTGGGGGACTCGGAAGGAAATGTTTCCACATCAACAAGCCTTGATTTTGCTGACGATGTACTGGCTGGAGTTAACTTTCTGAAAAAGCGAAAAGAAATTGATCCAAGAAAAATTGGATTGATCGGACATAGCGAAGGAGGATTGATCGCACCACTGGTAGCGACCAAATCGCACAACATTGCTTTTATTGTAATGCTGGCCGGCCCGGGAACAGCTGGCGAGCAAATTCTTTACGAGCAGGCGGCTTTAATAGCAAAAGCTGCGGGTTTGCCCGACTATTCCGTTGAACAAAATAAACGGTCACAGCAGAGAATATTTGAGGTCGTAAAAAGCGAACCCGACACAGCAAAAGCAAGGGAGAAACTGCGCGAGGCAATCACGCAAGGGATGTATACCGGGATGAATGAGGATATGAAAAAAGCCATTGATGCCCAAATATCAAGTGTAAATTCTAATTGGTTTCGCTATTTCCTCACTTACGACCCGAAACCAACATTGGCAAAAGTAAAATGTCCGGTACTGGCACTTAATGGATCAAAGGACTTGCAGGTTCAGGTATCGAACCTCGAAGCGATAATAAAAGCAGTAAATTCAGGAAACAATATGAATGTTGATACGGTTCGTTTTGCCAATCACAATCACCTTTTCCAAAACTGCGAAACGGGTGCCGTTGCCGAATATGCCCAAATTGAAGAAACCATCGATCCGGAAGTTTTAACGGTTATAAAAGACTGGATTCTGGAACAAACTTCAGCCAAATAAAATGCAGCTAAACACAAAACGCCTGATACTTAATCCAATAACAATAAACGATAAACACGCCATTTTAGCCTATCGCTCCGATGCCGAAGCAAACAAATACCAGGGATGGATTCCGCAATCGCTTGAAGATATTGAAGTATTCATTCGTAAACTTTCAGCCAAATTAAATGTGCCCGACACCTGGTTTCAATTGGCTGTGGTTGAGAAAACCAACATGCAGATAATTGGCGACATTGGCATCCATTTTATCGATGAACACCAGGTAGAATTGGGTTACACGATTTCAAAAGATTGGCAGGGCCTGGGGATGGCTACCGAAGCAGTAAAAGCGGTAATCGACTATCTCTTTCGCTATATCAAAAAACACAGGATTACAGCCTCGGTTGATCCGCGGAATATCGCATCCTTTGCGGTACTTGAAAAACTAGGTTTTTGGAAAAGAAGCACATTTCAAAGAAAGCCTTTTGATAAATGGCCAATGGGTTGATGATGTGATTTATGCGCTGCTGGCGCGGGAGTGGAAACCAATAGACTGAATTTCTCGGTTACACTCCATTTTAGAATTCAGGCACATACCACCTATTGTTTTTTAAATCCACTCCACCATTCATTTCTTCCTGAACCACTCTATCGATGATCCAAATTCCTTTTAGTGCCATATTTTCAACTGTATCCACTCCATTATTTTCAAAACCCACCCTTGTTCGCTGAATGTTAAAACGGTTGGAGAATTTTCTGCCAAAAGCCTTTTCAATGCCTTCTTTGCCAATCATAAAACCGATTAAACCGCCCCATGTTGCTGTTGGATTGTCCGAATCCCAACCACAGAGTGTTCCTATTTTAATTGTCTCAACGATATCCCCCTCACCATAAAACAAACTAACCAGACTTGCGGCAAAATTAATTCCGGCAGCAAAACAGGCATTACAATACAAATTCCGCGATGTCATATCGTAACCGTCGGCCTCGTTTACCTGGTAACGTGAATAAACCGAATCCCTTGCCTGCTCCCACGAAATATCTTCATTGTATTTTGATTTTACATACTCATACATTTTTCGTGAGTATGAAGTTTCAGGAAGTCGATCTTTAGCCTGTTCGGCCATCCAAAACAGTTGCTCTTTAAGAGGCAAGGATTCGTCAACTGCCGATGCCAGTGAAAACATTGTCACGTAAAATTCCGAAATCCATTGACTGTTTTCGCGTGCCGTATTCTGAATAGGCAATTTAGCCAATCTTATTGCCATATCAGGCTGAGCCGGAGCAAACAAACCAAAAATTTCGGTGGTTAGCTGCGCATCAATCATTTCAAATTCGGGATTATTTTCCGGATCGCCGGTTGCAGGCGGCATCAATCCTTCTTTCATTAAATCGAAAGCCATTTGGTTCGATACCCACAAATAGTTTTCTTCTTCGTGCCTGATATGTTCCAGCCAGCCTTCGCGAATTTGTGCGCCCGTTAAAAATGAAGTTTTATATTTTAATAAAAGTTCCTGGTAAATGTACTCGATATCCGTATCATCGTCAGCTCCCCAAATGCTGTCAACATCGGCAAATACAAAATCTATGTTTTGTGAAAGATCACTCGGAATACCTTCTCCCCAAATACTTGGCTGATCTGGTTTTCCCCAGTCGTTTCGGGTATAGAAATCTCCGGTTTTTATTTCGCCAATATTCCCGATTTTGTCCATTTCGGTAACTAAACCCGTCCAGTTGGCAATGCAGGTGCCCAGCCAAAACCCCTGAAGCTTTTTATAATAGTCGTTCCTGTTTATTGTTTTATCAGTGCTTTTGGGAGTGTAGTTTTTGTATTCGAGATTTGGATTTGGAGCAATTTCTGATGTTTTTGTACAACTTGTGATAATTCCAAAAACGATTAGAAATAAAAGATATGACAGAAAAAAGTTGATTTTCATGATTCTGCGTTGTTTAAAGTATTGTTACTGTATTAATTGCCTTCCTACACCACCATTATGCTAAAAAAGCATAACCTGATACGCCAATAATTTTCCTTAAAACTAACTATAAACTTTAAATAAATCTCCCTATCCTGTTTTGAACAGTAAACACATCTGAACGATAGAAAGGGAACACTCAATATAAAAGTCTTAGGTTTCTCTTCTTTTGATCAATTTTCATAAATTAGTGCCGTTAGAACACAAAAATCAACCTTTGCTATGACACGCTTTCTGTTATCATTTCTGCTTTGCCTTGTAACTTTTGGCTTAAACGCACAGGAAAATTCTTTCTTAAACATTGGTATTGGATACCCCATAATTATTGGAACAAATAATATTGACTACGACTACAGCATTAATAAAGGCAATAGCATCCTGTTTGTAGAAAAAGAAATAAAACTGCTAAAAAAAATTCCTCAGCTGCGTTTGACCCCCGGATTATCTTCTTCAGTAATTAAAGAAACATTTAAAAGTGAAGGTTTAGGAGGTGGCGGAAAAGGAAATTATAAACACAGGGCGATGAGTACCTATTTAAAATTTATTTACGAAATTAACAGAGAGCCGCACGTGGTAAGCGATTATTATTTTGGCATTCAGGTAGGTTATTATATCAATTCAAAAACTACAGGATCAAAATCATGGTGGCAGGTTGATTATGATTCTGATCACGGACATTACTCAAATCATAAAGAAATTGACGAAAGTGGTGAAGACTTTTTTCATTCAAACTACCTTGGGATATTAGCAGGGATTCGTCCATTGGGAGATACAAAAAGTTTTATTCAGCCTAATATAGAATTGGCATTTTATCCTTCGTTTGCCACCATCAACTCGTATTATTTAAATGCTGAGGAAAAGAAAAGTATGTTACAAATTTCTGTGAGCATAGGACTAGGTAATAAATCAGGAAACATTAGCACCGAATAATTACCAGTTTGCAGTTTCTCCTCATTCTGATATCTTTACCGCCCGATAAGGGAATTATTAAAATATGGATACACCGTTTCTGGCGTTGATTATTCTTTTTGTTATCACTCCTGTTTTGGTTATTTATCTTGAAGGTAAATTTTCGATTTTAAAGAAAATTGGCGCTGTACTTATTTGTTATGGTGTTGGTTTAATTATTGGCAACATGGGCGTATTACCCGATGGTGCCGGAAAATACCAAAACATGCTCACCGAGATTACCATTCCTTTGTCGTTACCATTGATTCTTTTTTCGGTTGATGTGCGATCGTGGTTTAAAATGGCGCGTTCGGCATTTCTGGCGCTGGCAACCGGATTAATTTCGGTTTTGATAATTGTTATCATCGGCTTTTTTATTTTCCGCAACGACATTGAAAATATCTGGCAGGTGGCCGGTATGCTGGTTGGTGTTTACACCGGAGGCACACCGAACATGGCCGCCATGAAAACTGCCCTAAATGTGTCGCAGGAGTTGTATATTATGACCCATACTTACGACCTGACACTGGGTGCCATTTACCTGGTTTTTATTCTTTCCATCGGGCAGAAAGTATTTCTTTGGTTTTTACCGCCTTTTAAACCGGTTAAAACAGAAGACACTGCCGTTGCAGAAATGAATACTGAAGAAGAATTCGAGTCGTACGACGGGATGTTGAAGAAAAAAACCTTTTTCCCATTAATCGGTGCGTTTGGAATTTCAGTGGCTATTCTTGGTGTGAGTTACGGCATCAGTCTGCTTTTACCTAAGTACTACCAAACGGCAGTAGTTATTCTGTTAATTACTTCTTTCGGCATTGCGTTTTCGTTTGTGCCAAAAATAAAAGCCATAAAAAAGACCTTTCAACTGGGCATGTACCTCATTCTCATTTTTTGTTTAACGGTTGCCTCCATGGCCGACATCAGCAAATTATCAAACATCTCGTTTTCGTTATTCTATTATGTAGCTTTGGCGGTTTACGGCTCGCACATTATCCATATCGCACTGGCCCGCATTTTTAAAATTGATGCCGATACGGTAATTATTTCAACCAGTGCGCTAATTTGCTCGCCACCTTTTGTTCCGGTGGTTGCAGGCGCATTAAAAAACCGCCAGGTTATTTTAACCGGTTTGGTTGTGGGAATTGCCGGTTATGCCGTTGGAAATTATTTGGGGGTAATTGTTGCTTATTTGCTTAAATAGGATATCGTTTCTACTCTAACTTTTGAAAATTCTCCCAAATATTCCCCATCATTTCCTGCGAAACAGTAAGCGCATTGCTACGCCATTTTTCCGATGGTGGATAAAACATTTCGTAATAACCGGCTAAAGCGTTCAAACTGTCCTTTTCTGATTTATAACCATAATGAAATCCCTGATTTTCGACAATTGAAATATGTGCCGATTTTACTGCACCAACCGTAGTGCCGGTATTTAAAGTACCAAACTCCAACACCATCGGAATTGATGTTTTATCGGGAAATAATTCACCTATAAACTCCACAAACTGACCATGCACGGTATAAAAATTATCCGAGTCGCCCCAATCAATTTGGTAGCCATCAAAAACGGTTTCTGTCTTGGCTTTTAATTCTTCATCATCAATAGGATTCGGAAACAGATGTAGTTTTCCCCTTTCCCCGAATCCGGTATGTAAATCAAGGTTTAATAAAGTAGAATACGGCGCTGCAATGTCTGTCAGAACCTCCGACATTATTGCCACCTGCTGTTCAAAATCGTATCCGCCAAAATAAATCCCCTCCTGAAATTCGTACTGCCCCTGTGCAAATGCCTGTAATAACGCCGGCATGCCCTTTCGGGCAATTTGATTGATGGCCGTTACCATAAAAAACTTGTTGCCAATGCTGTTCACATTCAACTCTCCGGCAGGTGTTAGCATATCGTAAAGTGCAACAAAACCATCATTTTTAGTTTCAAAAAGCGATATATCAGTACTGTAATTCCGGTTTAAATCAACGTTATTCTCAGTAAAACGGCGCTGGTTCTTAAAACCCCATGCGTTTAGTCCGTGTACCAGCAACACACCGGTATTCTTAACCATTTCAGGCTGAAAAAATTCGTCCATTAGTTGTTGCTGAACGGCACTGCCAACATAGCCTTCAATGCCATGTGTGCCCGAGCATATCATCACTAGTTTTTCCGTTGTATCGCTTGCCGGAATGTAGCAGAAATCGATCGTCAGGTCTGTATCTGTTTTACTTTCCACCAACCGTGAAAAGATAACCACACTGTCAAAACGCATTTCCATCGAGCGGGCCTGTGCCCTGAACGCATCGCGACATTCCTCCCATGTGTCCTGGAAATATGCCAGCTTTGTCTTGTCGGTTTCAACTTCCGGATCTTCGGGTGAATAATAATTTAAACTGGAGTAAGTATAGCCCAATAAAGTAATAATTACTATTGCCAACACCAATCCGGTGTACTTGAGAAACTTTTTCATGGAAACAAATTTAGCTAACAAACTTCACCAACCTATCTTCAATCATTTGCTGCAACTGGCCGAGCAAAGCCTTTTCGTGCTTATCAATGTGGCCATCTTCTGTTGCAATATGTATAATCTTGTCGTAATCATCGTGTGTAATCGTATGATCTGCAATCGCTTTTTCAATCATTGCCTTTAAGCGGATCGAACTTTCACTTACTTCTTCTTTCATCAGAGTGTTATTTTGTACAATTATTTACCAATTCTATTCTTGTTGAACCTATTTTCTAAATGTAGACATTCATCTTATGATCTACAAACATCAGACACACAACTCTTATTGCTCTCATTCACAAGACGATAAAACATTTTTCGGTCAAGAATTGAATTCTTCGAAACCATTAAATTCTTACTTTTTTCTTCAATAAGCTCTTACAAATTGTACCTTTGCGCGTTATTAAATACGTAAATGAATATAAAAACAAATAAAGTTGGCATTATCGGAAGTGGCAGCTGGGCAACGGCTCTGGCAAAAATTCTTCTTGAAAATGTAAACGAGATAAACTGGTTTTTTAGAAAAAAGGCCACTATTGAAACTTTTAAACAGAATAAGCACAATCCACGTTATTTGCACGAGGTGGAGTTTGATACTTCTAAAATTAATTTTTGTGAAGATATAAACTGCATTGTTTCCAATTCCGATATTCTAATTATAGCCGTTCCTTCGGCATTTCTCCCATCTGTTCTGGCTGATGTAACAGATCTTTCAGGTAAATATATTTTATCAGGTGTTAAGGGAATTGTTACCGAAGAAAACCTTTTGGTGGCCGAATATTTGCAAAAGTATTTTAATGTTGATCATGGCAGGATTGGTGTTTTGGCGGGTCCGTGCCATGCTGAAGAAGTTGCCCGCGAAAAGCTGTCGTACCTTACCGTAGCTTGCACCACCGAAGAAAAGGCGATTACATTTACACAACTTCTTGAATGCGATTATATTTACACCACGCCATCGGATGATATTTGGGGGACCGAATATGCTGCGGTACTAAAAAATGTTGTAGCTGTTGCGGCCGGTATTGCTCACGGCCAGCGTTTTGGCGACAACTTCCATGCAGTACTCATCTCGCGGGCCATTCAGGAGATAAAACGTTTTGTCGACCAGGTTCATCCGATTGACCGTGACATTAAAGCTCCCGCCTACCTGGGCGACCTTATGGTAACAGCCTACTCGCAATTTAGCCGGAACCGTACTTTTGGCTCAATGATAGGAAAAGGCTATTCGGTAAAAACAGCTCAACTTGAATTGAATATGGTTGCAGAGGGTTATTATGCCACAAAATCGATTCACGAAATTAACCAGCATTACAAGGTTGACATGCCCATTTGCGAAGCGGTTTACAATATTCTTTACAATAAAGTTCCTCCTCATAAAGTGTTTGCAGAGTTGACTAAAAAACTCTGTTAAAATTCATTCCATTTTTCTGTCATTTCGAACACAGTGAGAAATCTGTTTTAACCGTCTACCAATTCACGATATTCAGGTCGATTCAACTTCGAAGAATAAACAAAATCCAAAAAAATGCCATCCGTAAAACGAATGGCATTTAGAAAATTATGAAGAGTATCTTCTTATCTCATTTCTTTCCAGGCATTAATCAAACCATTGGTTGATGCATCGTGACCTGTTACTTTTTTGTCATTATTCAATTCCGGCAGAATAGCATTGGCCAGTTGTTTACCCAGCTCAACTCCCCACTGATCGAAACTGTAAATGTTCCAGATAATTCCCTGTACAAAAATTTTGTGTTCGTACATGGCTATCAACGATCCCAAAACACGAGGTGTTAATTGTTTTACCAAAATGGAGTTGGTTGGAATGTTACCCATAAATATTTTAAACGGTGTCAATTCTTTAATCTCCGTTTCTGATTTACTTGCAGCTTTTAACTCGGCAACAACCTGCTCTTCGGTTTTACCCACCATCATGGCTTCGGTTTGGGCAAAAAAGTTAGCCAGTAATTTCGGATGATGGTCGCCAACTTTATTGTGGTTAATTGCCGAGGCGATAAAGTCGCAAGGAATAAGTTTTGTACCCTGGTGAATCAGCTGATAAAAAGCGTGTTGCCCATTTGTTCCGGGCTCTCCCCAAATTATCGGGCCGGTTTGGTAATCTACTTGTTCACCGTTACGGTCAACATATTTACCGTTACTTTCCATATTTCCTTGCTGGAAATAAGCTGCAAAACGGTGCATGTACTGGTCGTATGGAAGAATGGCTTCACTCTCGGCTCCGTAGAAATTATTGTACCAAAGGCCAATCAAAGCCAGAATTACCGGGATATTTTTATCAAAATCGGTTTCGCTGAAATGCTTGTCCATGGTGTGAGCACCATCAAGCAAATCAATGTAATTGTCGTAACCAATGCCCAGCATAATGCTTAAACCAATGGCCGACCACAACGAATAACGACCACCCACCCAGTTCCAGAAACGGAACATGTTATCGGTATCGATACCAAAAGCAGAGACAGCTTCAGCGTTGGTAGAAACGGCAACAAAGTGTTTGGCAACGTTCTCCAAATCTTTTGCCGACTCCAAAAACCAGTCTTTAGCCGTGTTGGCGTTGGTCATGGTTTCCTGCGTAGTAAACGTTTTAGAAGCTACGATAAACATGGTTGTTTCCGGATCAACTTCTTTTAGTGTTTCGGCAATGTGCGTTCCGTCAACGTTCGAAACAAAATGCAGTTTCAAATGGTTTTTATAAGGTTTTAAAGCCTCGGTAACCATTAGCGGCCCTAAATCCGATCCTCCAATTCCAATGTTTACCACGTCGGTAATTGCTTTTCCAGAGTATCCTTTCCACTCGCCCGAAATCACTTTCCCTGTAAAACCTTTCATCTGTTCAAGTACCGCATTTACTTCAGGCATTACATCTTCGCCGTCAACTATAATTGGAGTATTGCTGCGGTTACGCAAAGCCACATGAAGCACCGCGCGATCTTCGGTAGCATTAATTTTCTTGCCCGAGAACATAGCCGAAATGGCATCTTTTAAACCACACTCTTCAGCCAATTCAAACAAGGTTGTTTTAACCTCATCGCTTACAATGTTTTTTGAAAAATCGAGCAGGATATCTTCAAATTTCAGGGAGTACTTTTCAAACCGATCTGCATCGGCTGCAAAAAGATCTTTCATATGCGTGCCTTCAAACTCAAAATACATCTCTTCAAGTTTTTGCCAGGCTTTAGTTTCAATAGGATTGATTTTAGGTAACATATTTTTGTTTTAAGCAGGAAGACCGAAGCCAAAAGCTTTCTAAATGGAAATGCTGCAGTCGTCCGATAGTTAATAATCAATGAATAATTACACAAAGATAATCGATTCTGAAGATTGCAGCGGAAAGTTTTAGGAAGGTTAATGTTGGGTTAATAAAATAGTTAGCTCTCGGAGGTTATTTCTGCTTACTGGTTTTGAAAGATGCCCAAACCAAAACCAGAACAATGATACCGTAACCAGCTGAAGACAATATTTTGGCAGTTTGATCCGACATTTTTTCAATATCAATGAGGCTTCCAAAAATTACGAGTGTACAGGCAAGTATTATCGCAGTGATAAAGAGAATCTTCCCGGTTTTTGTGATTTCCATTTTATTTCACTTTAGGTCGCCACATAGCAATAACCAGAGCTGCAGTAGCAAAAATTAATCCGCTGAATACAAAACCACAGCACACCATGTTTCCCCAATGCTCCAGTTTTGCATACGAACCAATGCCTACTAAAATAAATGAAAGTGCTAAAAATGCTATCAACAATGTTTTTCTGGTCTTTGTCATAGTGCCGGTTTCTAACATTATGTGCTACAAAACTAGCATCATTAACTACTTTTCCTAAAATTTCAATTTTAAGAAAATGAAAACCAAATGTTTCCTTTATATTAAAATGCTTATAAATCAGAATTTTCAGTCAAAAAATATCAGTTTACTCTTTGCATTGATTTTCTATCTTTACCGCAATTTCCGGAGACGCTGAGTTTTGAAATGCTGAGACCGAAGAATAATTGAATAATAGTGAATGAAAACAGCCACATTTAAGGGATACCTGCTGGCACTGGTTGCCACAATTGCTTTCTCAAACGTATACATATTTAGTAAGGCGGCGTTAAATGAAATTCATTTAACACAATTTGGTATTTACTGGTGTGGTTTTGGGGTGTTGTTTAGTTTTCTTTTCGCCCTGAAAAACAAAAAATTGGGTCAGCTAAAAATTCTGGATAGAAAACAACGTCGCATTCTCCTGCTACTTGGTGTTCTTGAAATCCTGACTACCAGTACTTTTTTATTTCCGTAAATATTATTCCCGATCCTTCCATCACATCGTTTATCGGCAACCTTTTTCCGGTAATGGTTACTTTAGGTGGTATTGTTTTGTTGAAAGAAAAGTTTGGATGGATTGAAATCGTTGGTGCCGCACTGGCGCTAATCGGTACTTTTATTATTAGTTATACCGGCGGAACAAGTTTAAAAACGCTGTTTATTGCCGGAACAGGAGTTGTTGTTATTAACGCTCTTTTTGCCACCACGGCAACACTTATTGTAAAAGTGCATGTAAAAAACATCAGCCCCGAGCTGTTTAACCTGAACCGCTACACCTGGCTGTTAACCTTTTCAGTCATTGCTTTTTATATTTACAGTCCGCCAGCAACTATCCCAACTAAAGCTTTTGCCAATATTTCAATTGGGGTTTTCCTCGAATTCATTGCCATTTTAACGGTTTATTACTCCTATCAATTTATTGATGCTTCGCGGTCGGCAGTGGTGCAAACACTGAAAGGGATTTTTGTGTTAATCGGTGCCTACCTCGTTTTTCAGACCTTCCCGTTGTTGCATCAGTTTATGGGAGGAATGGTGACAGTAATCGGTGTTCTGATAATGACGCTGGCACAAGCTGGTATTTTTAAATCACGCCCCAAACTTCCAAACTGAATTTTCAGTTAAAAAACTAGCTTTTTAGTTTATTTGAGGTTTATTTAACAAAATTTCATACTTATTTTTTGTTTCTTTCGCTAAAATTTAGCCAAGGCACAATTTTTGTTAAACAGAAAAAACAATTATTCAATTAGAAACGAAAGCTAAAATTATGAAACAAAGTCCTCAAAATTCTACTTAGAAACAGCATGCCCTCATGCCCAATAAACCTGTTACAATTGAAAACTTAAAGCATACCAAAATGAAGAAAAAAAACTGGCTGTTTGCCGCCATGGCAGTAATTGTACTGTTCGTGGTCATCATTATTATTTCAGGTTCGAAAAGCGAAACCACACAAATTACCACCAAAGTTATGAAAGGCCCTTTTGAAGTGCTGGTTTATTCCAGCGGGCAGCTTGAATCAGAAAATTCGGATCATGTTTATATTCCGGAAAAAATGAAGGATCGCCAAACCCGCATTTCTAACCTTACCATTACGGATATTGTAGAGGAAGGAACTTATGTCGATTCGGGAGATTACGTCGCCACACTCGACCATCAGGCCGTTCAGGAACAGTTAAAAGATGCTCAGGACGAACTGGAAAAAACCTTGTCGGAATACAACGACAGTAAGATCGATTCGAACCTTACCCTCAGCAACGAACGCGATCAGATTATTAATGCGAGACTGGATGTGGAAGAGCGAAAAATAGCGGTTGACGAATCGATTTATGAATCGCCGTCGGAACAAAAAAAGGTAAGAATGGATTACGACAAAGCTTTACGGAAACTGGAGCAATCGAAACAAGCTTATACCTTAAAAACGCAACAGGAAATCAATAAGGTTAACCGTAAATTCATCACCTACAAACAAGTAAAAGAGCGTGTTGATGCGCTGGAAGAATTAATGGATCAGCTGATTATTTATTCGCCAAAAGCGGGTATGATTTCCTACCATCAGTACGAATGGGGAGGCACAGTTGAAACAGGTTCGCGCGTTTCGCAGTGGAGCCCCATAATCGCTACTTTCCCGAATATGAATAACCTGGTTACCAAAACATTTATTAACGAAATTGACATTGCTCTTATAAAACCCGGGCAGAAAGTAAGGATTGGAATAGATGCTTTTCCCGACAAAACTTTAACCGGCGAAGTGGCCACTGTAGCCAACATGGGCCAGCTAATGCCTAAAAGTGATGCAAAGGTTTTTGAGGTAAAAATTAAGGTCGACGGCTCCGATCCCGATCTGAAGCCGGCAATGACCACCAGTAACACCATCCAGGCCAGTTATATTGAAGATGCTACCTATATTCCCATTGAGGCAGTGTTTGCAAACGATAGCTTGTCGTTTGTTTACCTCAGCGATTCGGAAACCAGGCAAATTATTGAACCCGGAGAAGCAAACGAAAACTATGTGGTTGTTAACCAAGGCCTTGAAGAAGGGCAAGAAGTACAGTTGATGAAACCTGAGGATGCAGCCGAATATAAACTTTCGGGTTTTGAAATTTATGCGGATATGAAACGTAAAGCCGCAGAAAAAAAGGCTGAAGAAGCAGCGAAAAAGAAAGAAAAGCAACAGGAAAAAGCACCTGAACTTCCAGAGGGAATGACATTGCCTCCGGGCGTTACAATTACGTCAGCCAGTTAACCACTCAAAGCAAACAAAATGTTTATTAAAAGATATTTACACGATATTCTGATAGCGGTTGAAGCCATTATTGCCAACCGCTTGAAATCGATTCTTACTGCACTCGGTATCATCTTTGGTGTTGCTGCAGTAATAAGTATGATGGCCATTGGGAATGGTGCCGAACAGGAAATTCTGGAACAGATTAAACTTGTTGGAGTAAACAATATTGTTATAACACCAAGCAGTTATTCGTTATCAGATGGAAACGGCGGAGAAAGCAATGGCAGTGGTCAGCCCACAGCCAAAAATTTTTCAAAAGGACTTACGCTTTTAGATGTAGAGGCAATTAAAAAGATTGTCCCTACTGTTGAGAGAATCACGCCTGTTATTTCGTTTAACTACTCGGCGCTTTTGAATGGCATCAGCAAACCGGTTGTGCTCGAAGGGATTGAAAATCACTACTTCGATCTGTTTAATATGCAACTGGCCGAAGGAAAGCGTTTTAATTCTGCACAGATTGAAAAAGGATTACCCGTTTGTGTTGTTGGCAATAATATTAAAGAACAGTTTTTTCGCCAGCAAGATCCCATTGGGAAATACATTAAATGCGGACAAATCTGGCTGAAAATTATTGGTGTTGTAGAACGACGCGATTATACGGCCTCGGCATCCGACGAACTGGGAATTAGCAGCTCCGACAATAAAATTTTTATACCCGTACAAACCATGTTGCTTCGGTTTAAAAACCGTTCGCTAATTCGGGCCGACGAAGTTTTAAGTGCCAATAAAGGTGGTGGCGGCGACGGAATGGTTGTTATTTACGGCGGACAGGAACAAACAGAAGAACCGGTTGATACCGACAACAATCTGAATCAACTCGATAAAATCATTGTTCAGATAAAAGAAACGGAACAGCTGAACAACTCGGCAACATTAATAAAACGCATGATGCTGCGCAGACATTCTGAACTTTATGATTTTGAAGTTACCATCCCCGAACTTCTGCTCAAACAGCAGCAAAAAACAAAGAAAATATTCAACATCGTTTTAGGTGTAATTGCAGGTATTTCGCTTGTAGTTGGAGGTATAGGTATTATGAACATCATGCTGGCATCGGTATTGGAACGTATTCGCGAAATTGGTGTTCGCCAGGCTCTTGGAGCCAAACAAAAAGACATTATCGCACAGTTTCTTTCCGAGTCTACATTAATCAGTTTAACAGGAGGAATTATTGGAATTATTCTGGGGGTTGTGCTCTCGAAAATAATTACAGCCGTGTTCGATATTAAAACTATTGTTTCCGCCTTTAGCATTGTTATTGCTTTTGGCGTATCGGTTGGTGTAGGAATTATTTTTGGTTATCTGCCCGCCAAACGTGCAGCTTCCAACGATCCGGTAGTAAGTCTTCGTTCATAAAAATTAACCTGAAAACAAACAAAAATGAAAAAAATAGTTCTGTCATTTATTTTAATTCTGGGCCTTAATGGATTTGCCTTTGCCCAGGAAGAACTGGTATTAACATTGCCCGAAGTGATCGACATCGCTTCTGAACAATCAATCGATGCTTTCCGAAACAAAAACATGTATTTGGCAAGTTACTGGGAACACCGCTTTTATAAAGCCGAGCGTTTGCCAAGTATTTCGTTAAGTGCCAACCCCGCGGATTTTAACCGCTTCAATAACAAAGAGTACAACTTTGAAACCAATGAAGATGAATTTCGCCTGCGCGAATATTTTAACTCTGAGGTTACGGTTTCGGCGGTTCAAAATGTTTCGTTAACTGGCGGCCAAGTATTTTTACGCTCGGAATTGGGCATGATTAAAAACCTTGGTGGCGACAAAAACACATCGTTCAATGCCACGCCTATTAGTATTGGTTTTTCGCAGGAATTGAACGGCTACAATCGTCTAAAATGGCAATCAAAAATCGAACCTTTAAAATTCGAAAAAGCAAAAAAAGAATTTATTCAAGATATGGAAGATTTGCGTGTAAGATCCACTTCACGCTTTTTTGGGTTAATTAATGCCCAGATTCAGAAAAACATTGCTGAAATGAATTACGCCAACGCCGATACCCTTTATAAAATCGGGAAAGGACGTTTTCAGGTGGGAACAGTTACACAGGATGAATTATTGGAGCTGGAACTCAGGCTATTGAACAGCGAACAAGCTTTGAACA
Organism: Draconibacterium halophilum; assembly: GCF_010448835.1. Lineage (NCBI taxonomy): Bacteria > Pseudomonadati > Bacteroidota > Bacteroidia > Marinilabiliales > Prolixibacteraceae > Draconibacterium > Draconibacterium halophilum. Next base: position 1,337,031 of record NZ_CP048409.1, on the reverse strand, counting down.
TTGCCCAGCTTGGTGAAAAAAGAGCTCAGGCGATGCTTAACTCATTCCTGGGTCTTCCGAAAGAAACAATTATTAAATGTATTGTTCCCAGCGATATACCAGAATTACAAATTGATCCGGATAAAGCCATAAACGAGGCAATCGAAAACAATCCGGAAATCATTGGTCATCAACAACAACGACTGCAGCAAGACGAAAATGTAGCGATCGCCAAATCGGAACGAGGGCTAAACACCACACTTTATGCCATGTATGGTTTAAACAAAAGTGCCGAGAATTTTGATGACGTTTATTCCGAACCCGACAAAAGCCAGGTTTTTAGTTTGGGCTTAAACATTCCCATTATTGATTGGGGACGTGGAAAAGGCCGCTACTCAATGGCCCAATCGAACCGGGAAGTTGCCCTGGCAACAATCAGACAGGAGCGCATTGATTTTGAACAGGATATTTACCAAAGTGTACTCGAGTTCAATCTTCAGGCCGGGCAGGTTAATACCGCTGCCAAGGCCGATACTGTTGCTCAAATGGGATACAAGGTTACATTTCAGCGCTTCCTCATCGGCAAGATTGATGTAACACGCCTTAACATTGCCAGTAACGACCAGGAAACAGCACGTATGTCTTACCTTTCGCGACTACGTGATTATTGGTCAGCTTATTACAGGCTACGTAGTTTAACGCTTTTTGATTTTGAGAAAAAGCAACCGCTTAAAGCTGATTACGACAAACTTTTAGGAAACTAGTTTATGGCCATAAAAAGAAAATATATAATAATAACCGCAGTTGTACTTTGCATTATTGCCATTGCAGCTTTTGCCGGTTCTTTTTCGACAAAAAAGTCGGAGAAATTTTTTGTAGTTGAAAAAGGTCCTTTTGAGGCTTCGTTAAACTGCAAAGGAGAAATTAACGGTTTGGTGGCCACGCCCATTCCAATGCCAAAAATACTTGGCGACAGAGAATTGAGGATTTGGCAACTAAAAATACTCGACCTTACTCAGGATGGAAAATACGTTAAAAAAGGTGATTTTATAATTCAGCTCGATGCCAGCCAGATTATTTCAGGTATGCGCGAAGAACGGCAAAAACTGGAAACGGAAGAAGCAGACTTGAAGAACGCAAAGATCGACAGTACAGTGAGGCTAACCGAACTTCGGGAAGATATAAAAAATGCCAAACTTGATCTGGAATACAATAAAATCGATTTAGAACAGTCTGTTTACGAATCGGCAGCCTATCAGCGCAAAGCTCAGATGACATACCAAAAAGCAGAAAATTTAATTGCGAAAAAGCAGCGCGACTACCAGCTTGAGCAAAACAAACTTAAAATGCGTGTTGGCCGATCGGAAGAGCGCGTTAAGCGAAGCAAAGAAAAGATTGACAAATTTCAACAGGCCATGCAAGCGGCGCGCATAACAGCTCCTGAAGATGGAATTGTAATTTTTGGGGAAAGCTGGGATGGTACCAAATACAGTAAAGATGGCAACATTTCAACCTGGTCGAACGGACCTCCAATTGCCACTTTACCCGATATGTCGGAAGTGCTTTCGGAAACCTATGTTAAAGAAATTGATATTTCGAAGATAAATGTGGGAGATAAAGTTAATGTTTCGTTTGATGCACTGGAAGGTGTTGTGATTAACGGCGACATAAAGTCGATTGCCCGGGTTGGTGAAGACCATAAAGATTTTGATATGAAAGTGTTTAAAGTTATCATTCATCTTGATGAGTCGAACGATGGACTAAAGCCGGCAATGTCGAGCAACAATGACATAATTTTAGCCAGCGAAGAGCAAGCTTTGTTTGTTCCCATAAATGCTGTGGTAAGCGAAAATGGCGAAGATTTTGTTTACCTTTCCAACCATAGCAACAAACAAAAAACGCCTGTAACTACCGGTGTTGAGAATGAAGCATTTGTGCTTATAAAAAGCGGACTTCAGGAAGGTGATAAAGTAATTTTAAATCCTTTACTGGAAGAAAATTAGAATAACCCAACATATTAAATTATAAAAACGGACTGAAAAATCAGTCCGTTTTTATTTAAATTCGCGCCATGCATAAATCTGCAAATCCTTCTATTTTCCTGTTTAATCCCACCTGCGAATATGCAGTGGCTAATGGCAATGCTTCGTGGCACCCGAATAAGATTTTACAAAAAATGGAAGCCGATCTGGCCACACTCCCGCTCTATTTTGCAGCAAAAGACGATATAATAATCGTTCCCAAACTTCCCAAATCTACATTTTACGACCATCTGAAAAGCATCGGAATTACCCCTCCTCATTTTGTCACCGAAAAAGAGCTGCAAAAAAATCCGCCGGAACAGATTGGCAAACTACACCCCTGGGGATGGAGCCCGGCGATACATAAACGACTGGAGAACGTTAAACCGCACTGCTCACCCGAATTTAAAATGGCGCCTGTATTTATTTGGAAGTCCCAATACAGGGAGTTGTATTCAAAGAAATTTGCCCTGCAGATTTTAAATCAATTAATTGACAAACATCCGTCGGCTCATTTTATTGACAGAAACGAAATTACCGAAGTTTGTGAGACCCGGGATCAAATTGAAATACTTCTTTCAAAATGGGAGAAACTTATGGTTAAAGCCCCGTGGAGCAGCTCAGGACGAGGATTGCAGCCAATCACCAAACAGCCTGTCCACGATAAAGTTTGGGAGAAATTACTCGGGATTGTAAAAGATCAGGGATACGCCATAGTAGAAGCTTTTCAGAACAAAGAGCTTGATTTGGCTTTTCAGTTTGAATTGAAGGCTGGTGAAATTCACTTTCGGGGCACCAGTAATTTTTCAGCCGACAAAAAGGGTCAGTACCTGGGAAACAGCCTCAACGGATTACCCGATGAATTGGACGAGGATGTTAAAGACTTTGCAAAGGAAATGTCGGAACTAGTAATTCCCGCACTGAAAGAAGAAATTGGCAAAAGCGAACTAGCAAAAAATTACGAAGGCTATTTTGGTGTCGATACACTAATTTTCAAAGACAAAACCGGGGCACTTAAGATAAATCCTTGTCTCGAAATAAACGTTCGTCACAATATGGGGTTGCTTTCGCTCTATCTCGAAAAATTTGTTTTGCCAACAAAAAAAGGCCGTTTCCGTATGTTTTACAATCCCAAAACATGTTTTGCAGATTTCTGTCGACAAATGAGCCACGACTACCCTCTTGTTTTAGAAAACCAAAAAATTGTTTCCGGATTTTTCCCGTTAACAGCTTATTCCGCCAACACTGAGTTTGGCGCCTATCTTCTGGTTTAATTGAACCGCCTTGATTTTAGTCTCATTTTTTTTACCTTTAAATGAACTAATCATCTGTAAGGATATGGAAAATCAAGAAAAAAAATATAACAAAAAAGGAAAGCTCTCGAAGAAATTTTACGAAAATGAGCTTAACAGGCTTCAGGTTGAACTGGTTCGCCTGCAGGAATGGATAAAATTTAAAGGATTAAAAGTTGTTGTGATCTTTGAAGGGCGCGATGCTGCAGGAAAGGGAGGTACAATAAAACGCATAATACAAACACTAAATCCGCGAATTTGTAAGGTTGTTGCTCTGGGTACTCCCACCGAACGCGAAAAAACACAATGGTATTTTCAACGTTACGCTCCACATCTTCCGGCTGCCGGCGAGATGGTATTATTCGACCGCAGTTGGTACAACAGAGCTGGTGTTGAAAAAGTTATGGGCTTTTGCACCAACGAAGAATATTGGGAGTTCCTACGTGCTTGTCCGAACTTTGAGCGCATGTTAATCCGCTCTGGCATTATTCTAATAAAGTATTGGTTTTCGGTGAGTCAGGATGAGCAGGAAAAACGTTTCAGAGCTCGATTAAATGAACCTACAAAACGCTGGAAACTGAGCCCAATGGATATCAAATCAATGGAAAAATTTGAGGATTATTCAAAAGCCAAAGATGAAATGTTTGCTTACACCGACACAAAAATAAGCCCCTGGTTAATGGTTGATGCCGATGACAAAAAACGCGCACGATTAAATTGCATCCATCACTTATTATCATCAATCCCCTACCAGGAACTGGAACAAAAAGAAATTGTGCTTCCTGATCGACAGGAACGAAAAGGATATATACGCCCGCCACTCGATGAAATGACATATGTTCCGGAAGTTTATTAAAATACTTTTCTCAGCGTAAAATAAAAACGGGAAGCTACTCGCTTCCCGTTCCATTTTCTCTTCCATCATTTTAGTTTTCCCTTGTCGTGGTCATATCAAACAGGTGCCTTGCCTGCTCTCCAAGGAATCCCGAGAATAACTTCTCCTCTCCATTTTCAATCACTAATCCTCTTTCTGCCAATTCGTAATATGCGTAGGTCCAGGGCATTTTTTCTATTCCATCATCACCCTTTACCTCTAATTCTTCTTTTACCGCCAAGGTTGCCGATTGCCGTAATTTACTTCCTTTTTCTCCTTCAAGATTTTCTTTCATTGGTATCCCTGCATCGGCCATTCCCTGACAGGTAGAAGCCAGGTCGGGCCACTCACTTACATTCTGATAATTAACAAATGCTGTAAAGTGATTTACCGCGTTGCCATGCAAAAGCACCCATGCTGCATATTGCGAGATATCGTTTATTTTCAACACATCGCTTTTTTGCGGAATACTCCATGGTCTTCTGAAATATTGTGCCAGATCTTTTACAAGAGCTTCGCCTGCAACACGAGGCAACTCCCCTTTTCTTTTAAGGTGGCCAATAGTTCAATACTCCCATCCGAGAGTAAGTAAGGCGTATCTTTTACTGCATTTTTTATCACTTGCTGCGCCCAGTCAGGCAATTGATCGACCTCTAACTGACTAACAAATATTTTAGGCAACATGGGGTCGGGATGTTCAAAATGAACAGCTTTCAGCTTTTTCTTCTTAAAATCATATTTTTCTACCGGAAAATAGTCTAAACAGGAAATAATATGCCTCAGTGCCCTTATTCCCTCTGGTTGTTCTCCGGTGTGTGTGTTAAATGTTCGGAAGGCAATGTGATCATTTACTACGCTACCTCCCTTGCTGATAACCAATCGCTGGTATTCCCGAGCATATAAAACCCGCTCAAGATACATTGCCCAAAGTTGAGCGAGCAACGCTTTGGTAATTTCTTTTGCTGTAACTTTCATCCTGTAGCTTTTCTCTTTTAAACATAAAAAGCAGGGCTTTGGTTACTAAAAAACAGATGTTTAAGAATATAGGATAATTGAATAAAAAACTATAACACAGGCTTGTACTGTTTGTTATTTTGCATGAATACCAGCACGTCGTCTTTGGTAAAGGAACTGGTGGCACCCATTTTTGTGGTATTTAATGCACCTACAGCATTGCCGAATTTCAGGGATTCATCAACCGGTTTCCCATTCAAATAATAATGTAAAAACCCGGCAGCAAATGCCATTCCCGATCCTACATTATCAACCGGCTTCAAGTCGTAACCCGGTTCAAAAAACAAACCTTCGGTGGCATGAAGTGCCAGAACACCGATGCTTCCGCGTGTAATAATTACAATATCAATTTTATACTTTTCGGATAGGGTCTGCGCAAAATCTTCAATTTTAGTGTATTCAATCTCCAGTTTTTCGGCCAGAAATTCAATCTCTTTCTCTTTAATGCGAACAACATTGGCAGCTTTCAATAAACGTTTTACTACCTTTTTGCTGAAAAAGTGTTCGAATAATTTAAGATCGAAAAAGTGAAGCGAGTCGGGCGATTCTTTAATCAACTCACGTAATGTATTTTTCGAGAGTCCAAAACGTTGCGGCAATAATCCAAATACCAAACAATCGGCTTTACGAACCAGTTTTAATGCTTCTGCCGAAAATTCAATATGATCGAAAGCAACATCGTGTGCCACTTTGTAAACAGCCTCTTCGTTTTCGTCAAAACTTACTTCAACCGTTCCGGTTTTAAATACCGGATCAAGCTGAACATTTTTATCAGAAATTCCAAGTTCTATAAGTGTTTCAATTGCTTCTGCCCCTAATTCATCATCGCCAACGCGCGAAAGTAAATGGCCTTTTTCGCCCAGTGAATTACACCGAAAAACGAAATTAGAAGGAGTTCCTCCCAATACTTTACCTGTTGGTAAAATATCCCAAACAACCTCGCCAAATGCAACTATTTTTTTAGCCATAATTTTACTTTCGCATGCAAATGTAAAAATTAATAAAAAGCTAACAATAGACCATAAGCATCTGTTTCATAATAAAAAAAGGATTATCAAGTAACAACCTGATTATTAGTGAATTTTTATTGCAAAAAAAATAAGTCGAAGAAACAAATTTTGCCTTAAGGCGTTTGTTTTATTACTATGAACTATTTAGCACATCTCCATCTTTCGGGTGAATCGGAAAAAATGCTGGTTGGTAATTTTATTGGCGATTACATAAAAGGCAATAAATACCTGCAGTACGACGAGGAAATTGCCAAGGGCATTTTGCTTCATCGGCAGATTGATTCGTTTACCGATTTTCACCCGCTGCAAAGGGAGGCCAGACTAATGTTCCGACACGAATTTGGCCTTTATTCGGGTATTGTGGTTGATTTTATTTACGATCATTTTTTGGCGAAAAACTGGGACCAATATTCCACCATTCGCTTACCAGTATTTGCTAAACGTGTTCATGCTATTTTGCTCAGCCACTTTAATACCTTGCCTTTAAGAGTTCAGGGATTCTTGCCGTTTCTTATTCAGCATAAACGCTTGCTTTCTTATGCTTCAGTTGATGGTATTATTCAGTCGTTAAAAATAATGGGAAAGCATTCCAGTCTTCCATCAAAATCGGAAGAAGTTGAAACGATCCTTCTGGAGAATTACACCGAATTGGAAACAAATTTTGCTGCATTTTTTACCGAGCTTATTGATTTTATATCAGGTAAGCAAGGGGTAGAAATAAAAAAGCCCGATCTAAGTAACTGTTAGCAATTTATCCTTTCATTTTATTACTCGTCTTTTTTACTTATTCTGCTGTAAAATTTCCTTAAATAGCGTTGGCTATTCGCGTCAATTCTACCTTGTCTAAGTAAAAATTACTTCATAATAATTCTAAAAAACAAATTGCTAACAGTTACTAGTGACCGGGCTCTGAATATTGATCTATTTTTTTATGCAAGCATTTCAAGAAATGCCTGTTCGTAAAAGAAATTCGATTCGCCGAGAGCAGGTTTCAGATCGTCGAGCCAAATCGCATTAGGATCGAATTTTGCAAAAAATGGCCGACCAACCCAATTCGGATCGCGACCTTGCAAAAAGTTCAAGACGAACACTTTTTCGCCCGCTATTTCGCTCACGCCAACAATTTGTACTTTCCCTGGGTTACACGACATACTTGGCCCTTTTACAGTGCGACATACGCCGCTAACCTGGCTATAGGCATTTCGGAAAATTTTCCACGCCCTGTCAAGTGTTACGGCAAAATAATCCTGTGCACCCGTATCGCGGGCAATAAACATGTAATATGGAATAATTCCAAGTTTTACTTGCTCTCTCCAGTTTTCTGCCCAAATGTCGCTATGGTCGTTAATATGATGTAACAATGGCGATTGCGAACGAATCTGCACACCGGCACTAATCAATCTCTGTACGGCTTTTTGTACAGCCTTTGTTTTTAATTCTCCGGGATGGTTAAAGTGCGCCATCAGTGCAATATTGATTCCGCTCTTTTTTACTTTCTCAAATAAACGCATCAAATCATCTGCATCGTCGTCGGTAGTAAAACGGTATGGCCAGTAAGCCAACGATTTTGTTCCGATACGAATGTTTCGCAGGTTTGGAATATCGGCTTCTAGCAGAGCGTTAAAATACGTCTCGAAGAACTTTGTTTTCATCACTGCCGGATCTCCTCCGGTAAACAATACATCGCTTACGTGCGGGTTGGCTTTAAGGTATTCCACCAATGTATCTGCCTCTTTCATAGCAAATTTAAAATCGTTTAGCGCAAACTGCGACCAACGAAAACAAAATGTACAATAAGCATGGCAGGTTTGTCCCTGGGTAGGGAAAAACAACATGGTTTCGCGGTATTTGTGCTGAATACCGCTTAGCTTTTTTCCGTTGAATACCGGCACATTACTTTCCTGTCCGGCAGGATTCGGATTAAGCTTTAACCTGATTTTATTAACTTCCCCCTGAATGATTTTTCGAGGAGCATTGCTTGTAATTAACGAAGCCATTTTGTTAAAACTGGCTTTGTCAATCATTTCTCGTTGTGGAAAATTGAGAATAAAAAATGGATCGCGTTCAAAATTATTCCAGTCGATCAACTCATCAACTACATAATTATCAGTTTTAAATGGCAAAATCGTTCCAACCACCTCAATTTCCAGTTTCTGTTCTTCCGAAAGAAACTCCATCTGCGGAATCTGCCTAAAGTTATGAAGAGAATAAGGTTTATAATTCATCTCATTAAAATTTTTAATGGGATCGTATGCAAATCAATCTACGAAATTGAAGGCTCAATCCTAAGTATTCGCTACTCGAATAAATCAGTGGTTCTTCCTCCCATAGGATATTAAAGAACTATGTATATTTTTTATCTGTTTTTCCCTTATCTGATGAATTCCAATCAAGAATTCCTCCGATTTTTTAAAGCCCCACAAAGGTATAAAAATGGGGATAGTAAAAAAATGTTTTAAAAAACCTTAGGAAGCTTGGCTGAAATCAACCCGAAAGTTTCTCTAAACGACTGGCATCGAGACGAATAAATATAAACAACAATATCGTAAACGACCACAAGGATGACCCCCGTAACTAAAAAACGGAAGTGGTATTCCAATTACCGGCATCATGCCAATGGTCATTCCAATGTTTACCATGAAGTGAAAAAAGAGGATGACCGCTACCGAATAACCATAAATTCGCGAAAAAGTAGATCGTTGTCGTTCGGCAAGCCAAATGAGGCGCATAAACAAAAACATAAACAGTAGAATTATGGTCAGTGTTCCTACAAATCCCCACTCTTCGCCAACGGTACAGAATATAAAATCGGTACTTTGTTCAGGTACAAAGTCAAATTTAGTTTGTGTACCTTCAAGATATCCTTTACCCCAGAAACCACCCGAACCAATGGCAATTTTGCTTTGATTTACGTGGTAACCAGCTCCGTGCGGATTCGATTCGATACCAAGTAATTCGTTTATTCGCACTTGGTGGTGAGGCTCCAGAAAGTTCTCAAAACCATAATCAACCGAAATAGTAAATAATATTGAGCCGATGAATACGATTGCAATTTTTGTATAATTCGGTATCTTATTTCTAATGCTGTTATACAATACAACGAATGAGCCTGCCACTGCTCCGGCAAGAATAAAATGTGCCAACTCGAATTTTGTACTGATCACATAGCTTAAAAGAATAAAAAAGCCTATCGACAATGCATAAATAATTGTAACATTAAAAAACTGCTTAAGCTTTGGATTAAAAACCAGAAACATTAATAACGCTGCTCCAACCAGTATTAATGCCAAAGTGAAATTGGCTAGTACCAATGCCAAAATAAAAAGAATAGCAACCAGCGTTCCGAAGAAAAGGACTACTCCTGATAATCCTTCGCGATACAAAACCAAAACAAATGAAAAGTAAACCAATGCTGAACCGGTATCATTTTGCAAGAGAATAAGAACAACCGGCCCCAAAATTATTGCTGCAATGGTTAGTAAAGACCTTGTATTCTGAAGTTTAAACCCATGCGTACTCATATAACGTGCCAGAGCCAAAGCGGTTGCCGACTTTGTAAATTCTGCAGGTTGAAACAATATCGGTCCAATTTCGAACCATGATCGGGCACCATTTATTTCCTTCCCGATAATTGGCACCAGCATAAGCAAAAAGATTAATACACCATAAATAATATAGGAGAAGAAAACATAGAAATTAACCTCCAGCAACATGATAACCAATGCAATAACCGCTGCCGCACCGATCCACATCAGCTGTTTGCCGTATTGTTGCGAGATATCGAAAATACTTTGGTGCTCGTCGCTGTATAAGGCGGCATAAATATTAAACCAGCCCAAAAACAACATTAAGGCATACAGGCCAACGGTTAACCAATCAATGTTTGCTAATATGTTATTTCTTCTTGGCATTAATTTGCTAATTCCGGATTGTGCGGATCTGTTAAAACAGCCTCCATCATTTGTTTTTCATATCTAATTCTGTTATCAGCAATGGTATCATTCAGGTATTTTTCAATCAGCAAACTTGCAATTGGTGCTGCATAACTTGCCCCCCATTTACTGTGCTCCACATAAACACAAATCGCAATCTTTGGGTCTTCCAGGGGTGCAAAAGCCATATACGCTCCATGATCAATTCCCTGGTTATTTTCAATAGTTCCGGTTTTTCCACAGTAACTTATTCCGGGAACAAAACGATTTAAACGTCCAATGGTAACTTGTCGCATTCCTTCAAAAACAGGTTCAAAATGTCTTTCATCAATTCCTGTTTCGTGTTTAATATTTATATTGCCACGTATTGTATCATTCTCAACTTTTTTAATAGTATGCGGTTGATAATAATACCCTTTATTGGCCAGAATAGCTACAGAATTAGCCATCTGCAAGGGTGTTGTTCCCAACTCTCCCTGGCCAATTGCCAACGAACGCACAGTTAATGCACGCCACCAATCACCATTGTGCACTCTGTTGTAATATTCTACTGTTGGCCGTAATCCTGGATTTTCATTGTAAAATTCGGTACTTACTTTATGTCCAAGTCCGAAGCGTTTTACATACTCACTCCACACATGAAACCCTTCAGCAGTAGTGGGATATTTATTAATCGTATTTCGGAAGGTATTCCACAGAAAGGGATTACACGACTCCCGCACAGCATCGATAACACCGGCCGGCGATATGTGGTTGTGTGTACATCTGATAGGCCTGGATGACCTGCCGTTACAAACAATGCGTGTTGAGGTAGTAATAGCTCCTTCCTGCAAGCCAATTAAAATATTAAATGGTTTAAATGTTGAACCCGGTGGATAACGCGCCTGTAACGATCGATTAAACAGTGGCATTAACGAATCGTTTTGCAAATGATTAAAATTCTTGCCACGAACTCTTCCCACCAGCAATCCGGGGTCGTAAGTTGGAGCACTAAGCATAGCAAGGATTTCGCCTGTTTTTGGTTCAATAGCAACTACAGCTCCTTTTTTATTCTGAAAAAGTTTTTCGGCGTAAAGTTGCAAGTCGATATCGAGTGTCGACATCAGGTTTTTTCCGATTTCGGCGGGCTTGTTTTCTGCGCCGCCCAGGTACACCCCCTGAATACGGTTATGTACATCAACCATATATTTTTTTACACCTTTAACGCCTCGAAGCTGCTTTTCGTAAGTTCTTTCTATCCCACTTTGCCCAATGTAGTCACCCGATTTGTAATATTCGTCGCGTTTGATATCGTTTGCCGAAACCTCGCCAACATATCCTAAAACATGGGCTGCAACCGGATGTGTATATTCGCGTAAAGTTCTGGTTTGCGAATGGAATCCTTTGAATTTGTACAACTGCTCCTGTAATAAAGCAAAATTTTCAGGTGATATCTGTTTGACCAGGACAGAAGGTTTATACCTCGAATATTTTTTTGCTTTGGCAATTCCTTCATCCACATCAGTGCGGCTTATATTTAAAAGGTTACAAAGCAATAGTGTATCAAACGCTTCCACTTCGCGTGGTGTGATCATCAGATCATAGGCCGTTCTGTTGTAGACCAGCAACTCCCCGTTCCGGTCGTAAATCAGCCCGCGGGCCGGGTACTGCACAACTTCACGCAAAACGTTATTGGTAGCATACTGTTTGTAGTCTGAATCAAGCACTTGAAGCTGAAACAGATCGACCGAATAAATCAATCCTACCACAGCAAAAACAGCTGCAACAATATAACTTCGTTTCGACAAATTGTTCATGTAATACCTTGCTTCTTATTTGTTCTGATTACCAACAACTAAAAGCTGCATTTCGTTTCTAATACTCAAGCTTAAGTTCCCTTTTTTTAACTTCTGTTAATCGCGAAATACAATAAACTGGCTTAAAACTATAACAAAAATAGAAAACAACGAACTTAAAACTATACGATATAAAGTTCCCAAAATATCTGTAAAAGTAAACACCTCAATAAAGAAAAGTACCGAATGATGCAGGAACACCATTATTGCCGTGTAATAAAGAAACCAGCCCATACCGTTTTGTACTAATCCGGGGTAGTATTCCATATCTTCTTCTCTGTTAGTGATAGCCCGGATTATGAGTGGACGTAGAAAAGCAATAAAAACCGACGCAAATGCATGAACGCCCAAAGTGTTGGAAAAAATATCGATACTCAAACCAATAAAAAATCCACCCAAAAGAAGTACATATCGCGGTGCATTTACGGGAAGCAGCATAATAAACAAAATGTAAATGTATGGATTAACAAATCCGCTCATCTGCACCTGGTTTAAAAACAGCACTTGTGTAAGCACAAGCACAATAAACATTATTGCATATTTAATTAGTTCCCGCGCCATTTATTACTTTATTCTCCAAATCTGTTAACTCCTCTTTTTTTACATTCTCGATGACGTGCACATAACGGATCGATTTAAAATCGACAGCCAGCTGTACCTTAATATTGTAGTAGTTTTCGCCCTGCGGACGATCAAACGTCAAAATGGTACCAATCAGCAATCCTTCAGGGAAAATTGATGAATAACCACTTGTAACCACCGTATCTCCTGTTGCCAGATTTACATGAATTGGTATTTCAAGCAAATCGGCCTGACGGTAGTTTTTACCATTCCAGCGCAACGAACCATAGTATCCCGATTTCTTTAATTTGGCAGAAATGCTCCATCGCGGATTAAGCAACGACAAACCGGAAGCATACGAATCGGAAACACTTGTAACTACACCAACCACTCCTTCGGGAGCCAGAATTCCCTGATCAGCTTTTATTCCGTCTTCAATCCCCTTGTCGAGGGTAATATAATTCTGTTGTTTATTAGCCGAATTGTTAATAATACGTGCAGCCCTGAAAACAAAGTTTGTATCAGGCATTTCGTATGCCAGGTATGTGGAATCAGAAATTGTTATATCGTTCAAAGTTCCTCCGTCAAGTATCGATCGGAGATTGGCATTCTCCTTTGCCAACTCCTCATTAACCCTTGCCAGTTCGAAGTATTGTAACACCGAACTTGTGGTGTTGTACAAACCAGCCGAAATTAAATTTGCTGAATTCAGAAAACGCGACCGCTGAAAACTATTGTAGTTAAATACCATCACCAACGAAACCGCTTCTAATAAAAGAAACAGTAGAAACGCATAATTTCTTACAAGGAATCGAAGGAGACTGCGCATTTATGTTTTTAACTTTCTATTATCGGATAAGGAATGAGAAGCCTTCTACATTTTTCAGGGCAATTCCCGTACCTCTTACAACCGCGCGTAACGGATCTTCTGCAATATGAAACGGAATACCAATTTTGTCGGTCAATCGTTTGTCCAAACCTTTTAACAAGGCTCCACCACCTGCCAGCCATATTCCTTTCACTACAATATCAGCATACAACTCGGGAGGAGTCTGCTCCAGCGCACTCAATACTGCCGTTTCAATTTTCGAGATCGATTTCTCCAGGCAATGTGCAATTTCCTGATACGAAACCGGCACCTCAATTGGCAGTGCTGTCATTTGGTTTGGCCCCTGCACCACATAATCTGGTGGTGGTTCTTTTAATTGCGACAGGGCCGAACCTACATGAATTTTTATTTCCTCAGCAGTACGCTCACCAATTTTAATATTGTGCTGATGACGCATATATTCCATAATGTCGGCAGTAAGATCGTCGCCGGCAATACGGATTGATTTGTTGGTAACAATACCACCCAAAGAGATTACAGCAATCTCGGTAGTACCACCACCTATATCTACAACCATGTTTCCTTCAGGAGCTTCTACATCCAAACCGATACCAATTGCAGCGGCCAGTGGTTCGTAAACCATGTAAACCTCACGTCCACCTGCATGTTCCGACGAGTCGCGAACCGCTCGAATTTCAACTTCGGTACTTCCTGAGGGGATACAAATTACCATTTTTAAAGCCGGAGAAAACATCCTCGACTTCGGGTTAATCATTTTAATCATCCCTCTAATCATTTGCTCCGCGGCATTAAAGTCGGCAATTACACCATCTCTCAATGGCCTGATCGTCTTTAAGTTTGCGTGCGTCTTCCCTTGCATTTGCCTCGCTTTTTCTCCAATGGCAACCATCTTTTCTGTTTTCATATCAATGGCGACTATCGAAGGCTCGTCCACTACAATTTTATCATTGTGGATGATAATGGTATTGGCCGTTCCAAGGTCAATTGCTATCTCCTGCGTTAAAAATGAAAATAAACCCATAAATTAATTTGCTATGTATCTAGTGCTATAAAGATAATTTTATTTCTTAATGTCTGAAATGTCTGCGGCCGGTAAATGCCATGGCAATGCCAAATTCGTTACAAGCGTCAATCACTTCCTCGTCGCGAATACTACCACCCGGCTCGATAATGTATTTTACCCCGTATTCGTTGGCTGCCTCAATACTGTCGCGGAACGGGAAGAAAGCGTCGGAAATCAATACCGAATTTTCAATATCCAAACCACCTTTCAGTTCGAAACGCGGCATTGTAAGGTAACGTAAACTATCCAAACGGTTTGGCTGTCCCATTCCTGCTCCTGTTAACCAGAATGCTCCTTTTTCAGTTTCGGTTACAACGGCAATGGCATTACTTTTCAAATGTTTACAAGCGATTGATCCGAATTTGGCAAGATTCATTTTTGAAGCCTCAAATTCTTTTTTGGTAACTGTTTTTAATTCAGTATCCAAACCTTCATCTTCATCCTGCACCAACATTCCACCACTTATCGAACGGTATAACTTTTCTTTTGCCACCATTGGGCGAACCGGTGTTACCAGCACTCGAAGGTTTTTCTTTTTAGCGAGTACTTCAAGTGCTTCAGCGGTAAATTCCGGTGCAATAATAATCTCAATGAATTTTTTACTGAACCACTCAGCAGCTTCTTTGGTAACCGTTTCAGTAAAGCAAATAATGCCTCCAAATGCACTGATCGGGTCACCGGCCCAAGCCAGTTCCAACGATTCCATGATGTTATCGGTTACCGCCAACCCACATGGGTTTAAGTGTTTAATAACCGAAACAGCAACTTTGTTTTCGATGTGAGTTACCGAATGATATGCATCGCTGGCTGATTTCCAGGCCGCATCGGCATCCAACATATTGTTGTATGACAAGGCTTTGCCCTGAAGCACCTGAGCATTGGCTAGACCAGCACCTTCAGCAACGTTATCGAATTTAAAGAATGTTGCTGCCTGGTGTGGATTCTCGCCGTAACGTAAAACGTCGCCTTCGTTTAGGCTAATACGTTGTGTTCCGGCATCGCCACCTTCGTTGAAATAGCTAAATATTGCGGCATCGTAATGCGACGAAACGCCAAATGCTTTTCCGGCAAACCATTTACGATCTTCCAAACTAAATTCGCCATCGTTTTCTTCCAGCTTTTCCAAAAGTGGTTGATATTCGTTTTGCGAAGGAACGATCACAACATCCTTAAAGTTCTTGGCTGCGGCACGAATTAGTGAAATTCCACCTATATCAATTTTTTCAATAATATCTTGTTCATCGGCTCCCGAAGCCACGGTATCTTCAAACGGATACAAATCAACAATAACAAGGTCAATTTCCGGGATTTCGTATTCGGTTAACTGGCTCACATCACCTTGATTGTCGCGGCGAGATAAAATTCCGCCAAACACTTTTGGATGTAAAGTTTTTACACGCCCACCCAAAATTGATGGGTATCCGGTTAAACTTTCAACAGCGGTAACTTCAACGCCCAACGACTCGATAAAACTTTTTGTACCACCTGTACTTAAAATAGTAACACCCAAGTCGTTTAGTTTCGCAACAATCTTATCTAAGTTTTCTTTGTGAAAGACCGAAACCAAGGCAGTCTTAATTTTTTTATTATCAGCCATTTATTGGATTTTTCAAATTCGAATGCAAAGATAAAAAAAACAGATAATTTAATATTATAAACCAAGCGCTAATTAAAATATTATTTGCATACTAAACTATTTATGAATTCATTGTAATATTTTCCACAATTGAGCACTAATACAACAGATTGGTTTTGCAGAAAACGAACGCCCACTTTTCGAGAAACTAAGGAATGATTGAATGAACCTTTTTCAAGAAATAGGCGCCCAATCAATAAGCGAAATAGAAAACAAGTACTACTTTTACTTTAAATTAAAAACTATAAAATGTTACTGCTTCGATTGATATACGAGTCTTTTTCGTTTGCTGCAACTTCGCTTGCGGCTAATAAGCTACGTACCATTCTCTCGTTGCTGGGCATCACAATTGGTATTTTTGCTATAATTTCGGTTTTTACGGTTATCGATTCTTTGGAAGGCTATATCCGCGACAGCCTGAACTCGATGGGCAACAACATGGTTTACGTACAAAAGATGCCATGGACTCCTCCCGAAGGCGAAACCGAATATCCGTTTTGGAAGTATCAGAGTCGTCCTGTACCAACTCTTGAAGAAACAGAAGAGATTGTTAGGCGTGCACAAACC
This sequence comes from Draconibacterium halophilum, assembly GCF_010448835.1. Classification (NCBI taxonomy): domain Bacteria; kingdom Pseudomonadati; phylum Bacteroidota; class Bacteroidia; order Marinilabiliales; family Prolixibacteraceae; genus Draconibacterium; species Draconibacterium halophilum. The sequence continues at coordinate 1,320,397 of NZ_CP048409.1, read as the reverse complement.
GTTGACAACGCTGCTTTTTTATACGGTTTTGGCCGCAAAGTTCAGTACGGCAGCACCTCGCTCGACAATGCAATAATAATGGCAAGCTCTGAAGGACTATTGGATGTGTGGAACCTGGAAATTGCAAAAGGCCGTTATTTTACTCAATCGGAAATGCGCCGTGGAACGCCGGCTGCAGTTATCGGGCACGAAATTGCCAACCAGCTATTCGACGGACTAGACCCCGTTGGCCGCACCATAAAAATTCAAGGGCAGAAATTCAATATTATTGGCGTTTATACAAAAATGGGGCAGAATGTTATTGGAGGAAATAGCATGGATCGCTACATTCATGTCAGCGTAATCAAATCCTATTACATGATTGATGTGCGCAACCGCGACCGTGGGCAAACCATTTGTATAAAAGCAAAAGAAAATATCGACAGCGAAAAATTTATGGCCGAACTGGAAGGAATAATGCGTACTATTCGCCAGCTAAAACCAATGGAAGAAAACGACTTTGCCCTTAACGAAGTAAGCATTGTTGCTAATCAATTCGATCAGTTTTTTGCCGTTTTTAATTTGGCCGGAGCCATTATTGGTGGATTTTCTATTTTGGTGGGTGGCTTTGGAATTGCCAATATCATGTTTGTTTCGGTGAAAGAACGGACTAAAATTATTGGTGTCCAGAAATCGCTTGGAGCAAAACGTTATTTCATCCTGTTGCAGTTTATTTTCGAGTCGATTGTACTTTCGGTAATTGGTGGTGTGATTGGGTTAATATTAATCTACATAGGAACAATAGTAGTTAATCAATCTACCGACTTTACCATTGTACTTACTTCCGGCAATATCATTAATGGTCTGATGATTTCTTCAATTATCGGATTTATGGCCGGTTTCATGCCTGCCCGTGCAGCAGCAAAACTCGATCCGGTGATTGCTATAAATTCGGTTTAAACCAGGTTAAAAAACATCCCTGAGATTGTCAGGTAAATCATCATACCCAAAACATCGTTTGTAGTAGTAATGAACGGCCCCGTTGCCAAAGCAGGGTCAATTTTAAAACGGTTAAGAATTAATGGAATTACCGTGCCAAATAACGAAGCAAAAAGAATTACAATAAACAACGAAATGGACACCGAGTAGGTTAGGTTCATATTACCCGACACAAAGTAATTGTAGCAAAATATAAGCACGGCAAAAATACTTGCCGTTAACACCGCTATCGATATTTCTTTTATAATTTTTCGGGCCGGCGTTTCAATATCTTTTACACCACTGGCAATGCTTTGTACAACAATTGACGACGATTGTACGCCAACGTTCCCGGCCATCGCCGCAATTAGCGGAATAAAAAATGCCAGCTCCGTTACTTTCTGCAAGGACTCTTCGTGGGTACCTAAAACTACAGCACCAAGAATACCTCCCAGCAAACCAATAAGCAACCACGGGAAACGGGCGCGCATAACTTCCCAAACGTTATCGCCTGGCTCCACATCGCCTGCAATACCCGAAACCATTTGGTAGTCTTTTTCAGCTTCATCACGAACAAAATCAATTACATCATCAAAGGTGATCCTCCCTTGCAAACGACCAATTTCATCAACCACAGGCATGGCTACAAGGTCGTATTTATCCATCAGTTCGGCCACCTCTTCTTGTCGGGTATTGGTATAAACTTTTTGTATTTCCGGGTCGTAAATTTTCGATACTTTAGTGTTTGTATGGTTTAGAATCAGCTTTTTTAACGATAGCACTCCCTTTAGTTTGTCGTTGTTGTCGGTAACATAAATATAGAATATCTCGTCAACCTCTTCTGCCTGGCGGCTTATTTCTTTCAAACAGGTTGCTACATTCCAGTTTTCGTTTACTGAGACCAGCTCTTTTGCCATAATACCACCGGCCGAATCTTCTTCATAATCCAGCAAATCGATAATATCTCCGGCCTGTTCAAGATCTTCAATCTCGTTCAGCACTTCTTTCTGAACATCTTCATCCAGGTTGGCAACCACGTCGGCAGCATCATCCGAATCCATGTATTCGATGAATCGGGTGGCAATCATTTCGGGTGGCAGTATTTTCAGAAACCGGCGGCGGTCGTCTTCATCAATTTCAATTAAAACATCTGACGCTTTTTCGCCATCCAGCAATAAATAAATAAACTTTGCTTCCTCCAGATTCAAATCATCCATAATCTCGGCAATATCAGCCGGGTGAAGATCCGTCACTAAAGCAGTAACTTCCTTTTTTCTCTCCTCCTCAATCAGTTCTCTTAACTGCTCTATATATTCTCTGGTTAATTCAAAACTCATGATTTACTGTTTTTCGATTTCTTCGATTTTACAAGTTAGATCAATAAACGCATCCACCGAGATTTGTTCCGGACGTTTCATAGCATACTCTTCGGGCAAAGTTGTACAAATGTCTTTTAATGAGTTACGTAGCATTTTCCGACGAAGGTTAAAAGCTGCCTTCACCACTTTTACAAACAGCTCTTCGCTGCATGGAAGTTCTTTTAGCTGGTTTCGTTTTAGCCGCACCACTGCCGATTTTACTTTTGGCGGTGGATTAAACACCCCTTCCGACACGGTAAACAGGTATTCAATATCAAAAAAGGCCTGCAGTAAAACGCTAAGGATTCCATAGGTTTTCGATCCGTGCGGTGCAGCTATACGTTCGGCAACCTCTTTTTGTATCATTCCAACCGTTTCAGGAATGCGGTTACGGTATTGCAACACGCGAAAAAATATCTGCGATGAAATATTGTATGGAAAATTACCGATAAGACTAAAATTGCCGGAAAAACGTGCAGGTATATCTGCTTTCAGAAAATCTTCTCCCCAAATATGTTTTAATGCTGGAAAATTTTGCCTGAGGTATTCTACTGATTCGGTATCGATTTCAACCACATGGACATTCAGTTCGGGGCGTTGCAAAAGGTATTGAGTAAGTACTCCCATTCCAGGGCCGATTTCCAGTACATCCGGTACATCGGCACCCAGGTTGTCAACAATTTTCCGCGCAATATTTTGATCGGTTAAAAAATGCTGACCAAGATTTTTTTTGGGTCGTACATAGCTCATTACACTCAACCTCGTCCATTGTCAATTTTACTTAATTCTCTTTTTCGTTCGATTAACAAAACAAATTTATATTTTTGCCATTAAAGAATTGCTCGATACCTGACGGTATTTTTCGTGTCGTGAAAGTAGTAAAATTTAAGGGAAATAACGTCCGCCGCGAAAAAGAAAGCTTTAAAAAAACCTTGATTTTGAAAAAAACAATCGTTAAGATCTTACAGTTTCTTGGTTTCTTTGCCCTTGGCATCTTTATTTTTTGGCTTATTTATAAAGATCAGGATATTGAACGAATAAAAACCGTTCTTAAAAACGACGTGAACTACTGGTGGGTAGGGCTATCGCTGTTTATGGGCTTGCTGAGCCATGTAAGCCGCACGCTACGCTGGGGGTTAATGATTGAACCAATTGGGCACAAACCACGCTTTATTAACACCTTTTTAGCCGTAATGGTGGGCTACTTGATGAACATGGCTTTTCCGCGAATGGGCGAAGTGTCGCGATGTGGTGTATTGGCACGTTACGAAAAAATATCGTTCACCAAGCTGGTGGGCACCGTTGTTGCCGAGCGACTGATCGACCTCATATCGTTGCTTATTCTGTTGGTTATCGTTATATTCTCGCAGTTCGGCGAGATGATTCATTTTATGAAAGAAAATCCGGAGATTTCGGCAAAACTGTATGCTGCCGCTACATCTCCTTATCTATTAGTGGGCATTGCAATATTGGCTATTTTGATATTCGTATTTAGAAACGCCTTTAAGCATACCGCTTTTTTCAAAAAAATACTGGAAGTAATCTACAATTTTAAAGAGGGATTTATTTCCATTCGCAACATCAAGAAAAAAGGCTGGTTCTTTTTCCATTCGGCTTTTATCTGGGGAATGTATTACGTAATGCTTTATGCGGTGTTCTTTGCTTTTGAATTTACCAGCGACCTGAATCCTATTGCCGGATTGACCACTTTTGTTTTGGCTAGTTTTGGTATGGTGGCGCCGGTGCAGGGCGGAATAGGGGCTTGGCACTTTATGGCAAAAGAAGCCCTGTCGTTGTATGGCGTGGCCAACGAAAACGGAATTATCTTCGCTTTTGTAGCCCATTCGTCAATGACCGGAATGATTATCATAATCGGCATAATATCTATACTTGTTCTTCCGTTTATTAATCGCCGGAAAGATGTTACCGAGACAGAACTACAAATAGAAACAGCAAAATAAATTGTACCAATCCTTTGCCAGGGAAATTTGTACATTTGGATGCCAGGAAATGATTTATAAAACTGTTTGAAAATTTGAATACCGAACTCTTTATATCGCGCAGGCTTTTTTTCGATAAGGCAAACAAAAAGCTATTGTCGCAACGTATTATACGTATTGCATTGGCGGGCATTGCGCTGGGATTAACGGTAATGATTATTGCCATGGCAGTGGTTACCGGATTTAAAAAAGAGATTCGCAACAAAGTAATCGGCTTTGGCTCGCACATTCAGATTATAAATTACGACTCGAACAGCTCCTACGAAACCAGTCCTATTTCAGCCGATCAGCCTTTTCTGCCCGATGTAAAAGCCCTTCCCGGCGTAAAACGTTTGCAGCCTTATGCCACCAAACCGGGCATGATAAAAACCGACGAATACATTCAGGGAATTGTATTTAAAGGGGTAGATGATGCGTACAACTGGCAGTTTTTCAATAAACACCTTGTTGAGGGCGAATTGCCGGCGGTTAACGATACGGCTCGCGTAAACCAGGTTTTACTATCGGCGCAGGTGGCTAAACTGTTGCGCCTGAAACTAAACGACCGCATAGTTCTCTATTTTATTACCGGCGATGAAATTATTCCACGTATGCTCCAAATGCAGATTAGCGGAATTTATCGCACCGGTTTCGAAGAGTTCGACCAGCTGTTTATTGTGGGCGATCTGAAACAAATTCAGCGACTTAACGACTGGCGCCCCGACCAAATTACCGGTTTCGAGGTAATTGTTACCGACTTTTTCGATATCGACAACATTGAGCAAAACATACGCAACCTTATTGTCAGTTACCGCGACGAGAATGCGGAAATACTGCGCACACAAAGTATAACGCGCGTTTACCCGCAAATTTTCGACTGGTTGTCGATTCTCGATATGAACGTGTGGATTATTCTGGCGCTGATGGTTATTGTGGCGGCCTTTAACATGGTTTCGGGGTTGTTGGTGCTGATACTCGAACGCGCCACCATGATTGGCGTACTAAAAGCCATGGGAAGCCCCAACTGGAGCATCCGCAAAGTTTTTGTGTACCTCTCGGTGTTTTTAACCGGGCGCGGCCTGTTATGGGGAAATGTAATTGGTGTGGCTATTGTTTTGCTGCAAAAGTTTTTTCACATCATTCAACTAAATCCCGAATCGTATTACGTTGATTATGTGCCGATGAACTTTTCGCTTAGCCACCTGCTGCTGCTTAACCTCGGAACGATTGTAATTACCTCGCTGATACTAATAATTCCAAGCTATTTTATTTCGAAAATTTCGCCCGATAAGGTGATTCGGTTTGATTAACGGTTAGTATAAGCGGTCGTTTTAATGCCGCTTATACATTGTTAGGGCAATGCTTTATTTCTCATTTATCGTTACAAAAAGTTGTGATTTTATTTTCCATATTCCGGACTCTTTGGTCCACATTGCTGAATAATTGCCGTTGATTATAGAATTGTTGCTTTTTTCTGGGTCATACCCATTCCATACTCCACTTTCCCAAGCCAAACCTCTTTCAATATTAACTATAATTTCCTTTGTATCTCGTATCCAATACATCCTGCTTTTTCCGCCATCTATAATGTATTTTTGCAATTCATCTTTTCCACATAATAAAGTTCCATTTCCTGTAGTAGTTAATACATCATCTGTCAGATATGAAAGAACTTCTTGGGTGTCGTAAGATTTTAGCGCTGAATTTGACGCATTTCTAATCGCTGATATTTGCTCTTCATTAGTTTGAGAAAATAGTTCCGATGTAAAAATCAGAGTACATAAAACTGCAAAAAGGATATATTTGGTTTGTTTCATCTGGTATTTGTATTTAAAATGTCCAAAGAATTTTGGTTTTCAGCATTTTGCCCTAACGTATATGTTAATAACAATGCAACTAACATTCTATTATGCCACAAATGTCAATTTCTAGTAGTCCATAAAATCCCACTCGCCACGGTAGGGGCGCGAAAGCATCATGCTAGCCGAAGCGTCGCCAATAAACTCCTCTTTTTCGGGGTCCCATTGTAACGATCGTTCCAACTCGTAAGCAATATTGGCCAAATTACATAACGAACTTGTGCGGTGGCCAACCTCAACATCCGAAATGGGCTTGCTGCGGTCTTTAATGGCATCTAACCAGTTTTGGTAATGGTTTTCGCAAAAATAAAGTTTACGGTCTTCGGGCTTAATTTCCATTTTTGCTAACTTTTCGTTGGGCATGGTTTTTAAGTGTCCCCGGCTAACTTCAATTTTTCCTTCGGTGCCAATAAACTCCACCCCGTTACCAAAGGGCAACTTCACATGGTTCAATACCACGCCATTTTCGTAAATCATTTTTAAACCGTGTGTTGCCCGGTCTTTAGGCGGAATGTAAACGCTTGGTCCACTGTTGTCCATTTGCAGACCCCATTGGCCAATGTCGAACATGTGTGCTCCCCAGTCGGTAATCATGCCACCTCCGAAATTCCTGTAATTTCTCCAGTTGGGGTAAATGTCTCTTTCAACCGGAGGCGAAAGCTCGGGATGGAAAGCACGATAGGGCGATGGTCCTACCCAAAGGTTCCAGTCGAGATTTGCCGGAGCTTCCATCGATGGTAGGTCGCAGGCCACAACAGGTCCTCCCAATCCGGCATTTACCTCTTTTATTTCGCCAATGTAACCACCGGCAACCAACTCGCAGGCCTGGCGGAAATTAAAACTTGAACGTTGCATGTTTCCGGTTTGGAATACACGGTCGTATTTGCGCGTGGCATTTACCATGGCACGTCCTTCGGCAACGGTAGAAGCCATTGGTTTTTCGCAGTACACATCTTTTCCGGCCTTGCAGGCATCAATGGCTACTTGTGCATGCCAGTGGTCGGGTGTGGCAATTACAACGGCATCTACGTCGCTGCGTTCTAAAATTTCGCGGTAATGTTTTGTAGCGAAAATTTTAACACTATTGCCATGTTCCTTATTGGCTTCGTTGGCAATTCCAATAAACTTATTCAGCTTTTGCGAATCAACATCGCAAGCCGCTACCGTTATCGTTTCGCTGGTTCGGGTTTTGAAAAAGTTTTGAAGGATGCACCCTTGTTTTCCGGTGCCAATAAAAGCCACATTTATTTTACTGTTAGCCGGTGTAGCACTATTTCTGCCTAAAACTGCGCCGGGAATAATTGTAAAAGCTGCAGCACTGGCAGCACTTTGTTTAATAAATTTTCTTCTTTCCATTTAGTTATTGGTTTAAGTATTGATGGCTGAAGCTACTAAAAAAATCAATATTGTCCGGTAAAGTTGTGAACATAAAGGATGATTGTTTCTGCGTTTTGCTTGTTCAATTCAAGATGTATTTTTTATTTTTATGCCATGATTTCCCATCCTGATAAAATAGCCGCCGCATTAAAAGGGGAACTTCCCGGTTCGCAGTCGCATTACAAGATGCTGCCCCCCGGGCGTGTATTAAAACCGGCGCCAGAAGATAAAAGCAGGGTAAAATTAAGTAGCGTGCTGGTGTTGCTTTTCCCCGATGTCGATGGAATAAAGGTTTGTCTGATAAAACGCCCGACCTATATGAAACACCACGCCGGCCAGATTGCATTGCCGGGCGGACGGATAGAACCCAACGAAAGTGCACAAGAAACAGCCCTGCGCGAAACGCACGAAGAAATTGGGATTACGCAAGATAAGATTAGGATGCTTGGAACGCTTTCGTCGTTTTATGTGGAGGTGAGTCGTTTTCAGATCACACCATTTGTGGGATGGATGGATCAAGAACCTGAGTTTACACTTTGTGCTGCAGAAGTTGAGAAAGCTATTCTTTTCCCCATTGAAGCATTTAAACCTCCTTACTCCACAACCCGGCTTAAAACCTTAACCGGAATACTGGAAGTGCCCTGCATAAAATTCGATGGCGAAATAATTTGGGGTGCTACAGCTATGATTCTTTCGGAGTTTTACGACTTAATTCATAAAAATTGAAAGCATTAAATTCTTAGACCTTATTCTCTACCTGGTATTAGTGGAGCTATCGGTTCAGTAAAATTCAGTTCTCAGCAGTGAAACGAGCTGAAAGTGTTCAGTGTCCCATCCCGACGAACCATTGGAACTAATTCCATGAGGCACATGAGAGAATAGCATTCAGAAAACTGTTTAATCATACCAGGCCCACGAAACCCCTAACCGGAAAGTAGCCTGCGGCATCGGGTAATTGTGAGTCGTCATGTAGGTACCATTGAGGAAATTCGTTCCAATATTCATCCATTTAAAGAAAACACGCGTTCGTTTAAGGCGCAAATTCGCATAAATATCGATGTATGGATAATCGCCATATTTCTCTTCGTTTTGCAAATAGAATAATCCTGTTGATGGAGAATAGGCATCGGCGTAGTATTTGGTGTTGTAGCGCACATCGGCGCCAATTTGCGTAAACAATACTTTCGAAATTGTGAACTGATAGAAGGTATTTACAAAGGCCGACCATTCGGGCAAATGCAGGTAACGTTCTTCCGAAGCTTTTTGCCATAGAATTCGCGTACGGAAATGAAAGCGGCGGTAGTTAAAATCCTTATCGGCATACACCGACATTACCAGCATTTCATTGGATGTTTGATCGGGTATAGCCTCGGTATTAGTATAAAGGAAATTATTAATTGCCGCATAATTGGCGGCCAGCTCGAGCTTGCGTTGCGGCACCCTGAATTTTGCTCCGAGTGTTATGCGTTGTTCTGCATCAAAATTATTGTCCCATTGAAAATGATTCGATCGGAATGTCTCTTGAAAATAATCAGGCACGCGGTTTTCGAATGATCCGGTAAACGTCATCGACGCCGTTGAATCACCCCAAAATTTAAACGGTTTAGCTATCATTCCATTTAACACTATTTCTCCGGCATTTCGTCCGGCAAGGTTTACTTTCCCATCGAAATTCCACAGCCAAAAACGTCCTTGTTCCCGAAATATTCCACCGCCTACATACAGGTTTGAGTATTTAATATCAAAACGTCGGTGAACTGAATCTACCTGTACTCCCGGTGTTGAACCGCGGTAAAGATCGTAACCAAGATAAGCTCTTTTGCCAAAAGTGTATTTTCGCGTTGGATTTTCATATTGCTTTAATTGGAATACATTACTTATCCGACGGTACTTAATTTCGTCGGTAGTGTAATCATCTCCGTAATATGTGTTCTCAAAAAAAGTGTTTGTAGAGTCTTCTTCATCCCTAAATTGTTGCATGTACCTATCGTGCTCGAAACTGTAAATAATACCCAGTATTGGCCTGAAAACGTCGACACTGTCCACGGGGTCAAAATCGTATGTTCCAATCCGATATTCGGCCGTGGTATAATAATTAATACTGTTAAACTTACTCCTTGTTTCGCTCAAGTGTACTGGCCAGTATTCTGCTTTTAGTCCCGAAAAAAGTACTGTATCGCTGGTTAATCCGCCATTCTCACTGTTCTTAACAGAATTGGAGATGAAACCTCCGTAAATATTCCACAGGTCGCGATTATAACTGGTATTTAGTGCCACAAAGTTATTTTTTGCATCCTGTGCAGTGTATTGGCCATCCGATTTTTCCTGATTGGTTCGAAATGTCCAATTCCAAAAAGGTGTTACATTTTGTGAGTGAACGACATTAAAACGCGTCTCGTTATTCCTCGATTTATTTTCACTTTGGCTATAATCAAAACGTGTGTAAGGAGTAGTTGTGTTTATGTATTTTATTTTCCCAGGTGTGAGCAGATAATCCTGTCTCGATTGAAGGAAAAAGTAATTGGTTTGATTGCCACGCTGGAAAAAATTGTTGGTCATTCCGGGATTACCGTAGTTACCGGTATAAGTTGCTGATATGGTATTTTTAAAAACGGGATGATAAATATGATTGTAATCGTGTAAAGTATCTAATACCGTAGAATCTTTAAAGGCTCCATTGCCTGTCAGAGACCACAGCTTTACTTTTGAATCGACCTCTTTAACAGCTGTCTGTTCTTCATTCTCCCCCTCCATGTCGATACCACGTGGTTGTGCCATAACAAATATTGGCAGCACCATAAAAATGAGAACCGTGAATAAAAAACACCGTGCCTTTAGCATACAGAAAATTTTAGCACAAAACTAAA